>NZ_JANKYC010000009.1:0-1413 GCF_024656065.1 Pseudescherichia sp. L3 | reverse complement strand
CGGGAACTCAAAGGAGACTGCCAGTGATAAACTGGAGGAAGGTGGGGATGACGTCAAGTCATCATGGCCCTTACGAGTAGGGCTACACACGTGCTACAATGGCGCATACAAAGAGAAGCGAACTCGCGAGAGCAAGCGGACCTCATAAAGTGCGTCGTAGTCCGGATCGGAGTCTGCAACTCGACTCCGTGAAGTCGGAATCGCTAGTAATCGTGGATCAGAATGCCACGGTGAATACGTTCCCGGGCCTTGTACACACCGCCCGTCACACCATGGGAGTGGGTTGCAAAAGAAGTAGGTAGCTTAACCTTCGGGAGGGCGCTTACCACTTTGTGATTCATGACTGGGGTGAAGTCGTAACAAGGTAACCGTAGGGGAACCTGCGGTTGGATCACCTCCTTACCTGAAAGAACCTGCTTCGCAGTGTCCACACAGATTGTCTGATAGAAATAAACAGCAGTAAAAATCTCTGCAGGCTTGTAGCTCAGGTGGTTAGAGCGCACCCCTGATAAGGGTGAGGTCGGTGGTTCAAGTCCACTCAGGCCTACCAAATTCGCTCCCGTGCTTTGTTATGGCAACGCTCACATACTTCAGTATGCTTCGCGTTACCACGCCGCGCCCGGAAACGAATTCGGGACACAGAGATTAGTTTTTACGATGGGGTTATAGCTCAGCTGGGAGAGCGCCTGCCTTGCACGCAGGAGGTCTGCGGTTCGATCCCGCATAGCTCCACCATCACTTACTGCTGAAACAAGAAAACTTCAGAGTGTACCTGCAAAGGTGCGCTGCGAAGTTTTGCTCTTTAAAAATCTGGATCAAGCTGAAAATTGAAACGACATGTCGTTGCATTCTTCCGTAATAAAGAATGCGATAACGATATGTTCGAGTCTCTCAAATTTTTGCAATCAGAAGTGAAACATCTTCGGGTTGTGAGGTTAAGCGACTAAGCGTACACGGTGGATGCCCTGGCAGTCAGAGGCGATGAAGGACGTGCTAATCTGCGATAAGCGCCGGTAAGGTGATATGAACCGTTATAACCGGCGATTTCCGAATGGGGAAACCCAGTGTGTTTCGACACACTATCATTACGTGAATACATAGCGTAATGAAGCGAACCGGGGGAACTGAAACATCTAAGTACCCCGAGGAAAAGAAATCAACCGAGATTCCCCCAGTAGCGGCGAGCGAACGGGGAACAGCCCAGAGTCTGAATCAGCGTGTGTGTTAGTGGAAGCGTCTGGAAAGTCGCACGATACAGGGTGATAGTCCCGTACACAAAAATGCACACGTTGTGAACTCGAAGAGTAGGGCGGGACACGTGGTATCCTGTCTGAATATGGGGGGACCATCCTCCAAGGCTAAATACTCCTGACTGACCGATAGTGAACCAGTACCGTGAGGGAAAGGCGAAAA
>NZ_JANKYC010000008.1:0-6621 GCF_024656065.1 Pseudescherichia sp. L3 | reverse complement strand
TTTGAACATATTGGAAGTATACGGCTGCGCATCATCGTCTACACCATCCTTACCCTGTCCATAGTGACATCGAACGGTGATCGACCCGTCCGTCATTTTGAAAACTGCGGAGCTGTCTGACCAAACGAATTTGTAATCGTGCGCGGCTGGTTCTGCTGTGATAACTGTTTGTGCTGCTGCCGAACCACACAAACATAAAAGCCCAACGGCTGTAAGTAACCTTTTCACATCCCTATCCTTTGAATAAAAAACTATCCGAATAGCTTCTTCCAGAACCCCTTCTTGCGTTCTGCGTCCAGAGCCTGCGACAACGCATCACGTTCGCGCTGTAGCTGCTCGATCAATTCACTCTGCTGCTGCCGTTCTGCGTTCTGCTGCTCGCGGCTTTGCTTGTCTTCTAACAGCAAAGTTTGCTGACTCTCGATAATTTCTCTCAAGCGTGACATTTCATCAAGGAGGCGTGTGACATACTCCGGCTCATTTCCTTGTGACTCAGTGGATACCTCTTCGGCTTCTGGCTGTGACAGGCTACCGAAAACACGGAGTAATTCGCTCGTTTCAATCTGGGTAGTGTCATCATTTGTCACAGCCGCTGAGAGCTTGCCAGACTTGAGATAGCGATAAATTGTTCTTCGGGTGACACCCGCCATTTTGGCGGCTTCTGTGACGCTGTGTAATGCCATGTGACACCTTAGTCATTTAGCTGGTGGAGATCAGTGATCGAAAGTGTCACCCTGTCACGCCTGAAAGGCAATTACTGTGATCGAAAAGATGTGCCTAACTGTCACAGAAACGGCCGGAAATACAAACGCAACTGCGTCCACAAAGCGAACGCAAAGACAGAAATCAGCAAGTCGCTATTAAACAGCAGGTTAGAAGGCAAATGCGCCACTCAAAGGCATACGGTATGCAACCGTATTCTTGTGTTTTGACAGTTGCGTTATAGCGACGTCAGAACTCCTACAAGAACAACTCAAATCACACAAACCCGCGCCCGGCATGCGTTCAAACAGAACTCACTGATAAGAAGACACACCGGTAAAAGCACAGGGGAAAGTCTGCCGTTCTTTGATCGCGACTGGCTATTTAAAACCTTACCTTAAAACGCTCTGAGAGCCGTTCTAAGACCGCCGCAACCAAAGTCACCCATTCATGCGCCCGCATCGCTGAAAATCGTTCTGAGAGCCTCTGCGGGCGTCATTGAGGGCAATAATGAGAGCAACAGTGTTAATCCGCTGACTTAGACTTGAGTATGCGGCTGATCGTGCTTCGGGCGGCGTTCGTGGTCTGTTGGATCTCGGTGTATGACATGCCTGCCGCGCGGAGCTTCAACACGCGCTCATGCAGCCCGTTATCAACCTGACGGCCTTTAAACTTGCCTGCGGCTTTTGCTTGTTCGATTCCTTGCGCCTGACGGCGGCGGCGGTCTTCGTAATCTTTTCGGGAAATCGCCGCTAACATATCAAGCATCATGCCATTGATTGCCTGCATCATTCGATCAGTGAACTCGTCGCCGGGCTTGAGCATCATGTGGGACGTTGGCAGATCGAGCGCGACAACACGAATACCTTTCCCCTTAATCATCGTTGTAAGCGTTTCCCAATTCCTCGCATCGAGACGTGACAGGCGGTCTACCTGCTCAACTAACAACACATCGCCTTTCTGCGCCACATCTAGCAGCCGCATCAACTCCGGGCGATACAGCGCCGCGCCAGATTCGTTCTCCACAAAGAAAGCTGAGATCCCAATCCCATGAAAGGTGGCGAACTCCAGTAACTGATTACGCGCACGGTCAGCGTTCTGTTCTTCGGTTGATGCGCGGAGGTAGGCGTAAGTGCGGCTGCTGTTCATGTTCTGTTTCCCATAACTGGTAGCGTTTAAGTGGTTCATCGAACCCGGTAGCTTTTAGGTGGTATCACTAACGAGGCAACCGGGTTTCCCGACGCGCTCATCTTGGTATCAATTGGGTATACCCATTAACTACCACCAATAAAAGCCAGGCTACACACTGACACCTTAAAACACAACTTTTTTCATTCCTTATACGTGTTATTAAGTTCTCATGGTATAAATAGCTCACTAACAACAACCGGAGTAAGAGATGAAAAAGACCTTCAAGACACGCACTGCTGACCTAACCGGAGCAGGCCGCGCTACGTTCCGCTTAGAGGACACCTCATGGACGGCGCTCGATATGCTGGCGGCAAAGCGCGGCATCCGCTGGCAGGATTGGGCGCGGGAAGTGCTGGCGACTCAGCCGGACGCGCCAAATAAAACAGCACTGCTGCGTGCTGCGCTGGCTGACGAATTGATGACCGAGCAAGTTATCGCGTTGGGTGAGGCCGGAGCTGTTGCAACTAACGTTCCCCACGAAATCACGGGTAACGGTTACTGGCGCCTCAATGACGAACAGCTTGAGCAAGAGCTGGCGGGCGCAACGATCACCACTCGCGATAACTCGTTCGTAGCGTTCACACTAATCACGGGCTACCGCAGCCAAGCATACGGTGGTGAGGCGTTTGTAATCGTGCAGAACGCGCTGCGTGACGGTCTCCACTTGATGATTGCCCCCAATGTAGACTGAGGAACACACCATGAAAACGACTGCATACACGACCAGCGAGGCCGCATATCTGATTCATAACGAGCTTGGGGCTGTCCGGGCTTGGGAAGACATGCTGAAAGATATGCGCCGCAAAGAGGCGTCATATTACGGCCTGCGGTTGCTGCCGTTCTGCATCAATGAGGAGCGGGGATTAAATCGCCCGTTCTACCGCGAAATAGACATTAAGAACTTCATTGAGGAAGCGCGCCTGCGTTCCGGTTCCAAAGTGGCACCCGGCACACTCAGCCCGCGCATCATTGAGGAAGATCTGACGGACAAACGGCACTGGAAGTTCCGCAAACTTCCTACAGCGGTTTAAGGCCGCACTGTGGCTTACCAGCAACAAGCAGCGGATTCAGCCCTGAAGCAATTCAGGACAACCGCCGTCATCGACTGGCTCGACGTTGAGATTCGCACCGAACGCCGCACGCAGCACTGGCACGTTCGCGCAGCACTGAAAGAGATAACCGGCGTTGATCGTTGGTGGGCTGGCGCAATGGATGTCCAGCAAGGAAGCACTGCCGAGACATTCCGCATTCGTTTTCATGACGAGCTGGCAAACAACTATCAGCAGCTGTGCGCCGCGCTCGATGCGTTAGCCAGGCGATTCTCTTTTGCAGCCGAACCGACCATTGCCGGGATCGAGATTAGCTGCGACTTCTGGCACAAACAGCAGTCAGTTGAGGCAACACGCGCTCTCACATATCGCCTGCAAACAAGTCTGTTCGCTTCCGGCACCAATCACCGCCAATACAATAGCGACAGCAGCAGCAACCAGTTTCTTGATAAGCCCGGTCATCGCATAAACCCGGCGTATAACCTGCGTATCGGCAACGAGCTGGATGCCGTTTCATGGCAGTGCTATCACAAGCTCACCGATAGAAAGCAGCCGCTGCCGCTTCGTCAGCAGCGTGCCCGCGTAGAGGTGACATTGCAGGGGGACGCGCTGCAAAAATACGGCTTCGGCCTTCTTTCCGAGCTTCAACGCTTCCCGTTTGAAACGCTCGCCAGCTTGTTCTCGTTCCGTCATCCAATACCTGCTGTGAAGATGGCAAAAGGGGATCTGTTCCGGCTTGTGGCAATCAACTGGATTCGCTCACACAAAGACGCAGCAGCGGAGCGCGGCATTCATTCGTTCAGCAAAGTGGGACAACGTGACAAGAAAGGCAGAACGCGGGCAGAGAGTAGCCACCTGACAGCCGACAAAGAGCTGAGCAACCGGGTTAGAGCTGCACTGCGCAACCTTCATCCCTGAATGGCCATTCCAAAAAAGTGTGCGGATTTTGAAGCAGTGATCCGCGTGTTTGCTGGGCTGACGTGCAGTGACCTAATAACTTAAATACATACACAGCACTAATACACCTACCGGACACACATAGCAGTGACAGACACAGTGGGTTGAGCAAGCACAGCAACGAAGGGAAGCAGCCTGGAAAAGTTGGCGTGAAAAAGTGAAAGTCTTAGGTTTGAAACGTCTTTTTAGAGGGGATGGTAGTGATCGATCAGGATGCTGGAAGTTTCAAAACTTATAGCTGAAGCCGCGCCAAATAAGGCACAAACAAAAAACCAGCATTCATCGCTGGTTATTAATAGGTTTAATCTATTAATTTAGATAGGAGTTTACCGTCTTTTTGTGCTAAACTTATAGTAATGCTTCTGTGTCTATCGCAAGTAGACACTTGGCAGAACATTGAACGGTCAAACTTAACTAAGAAGGTTCGAGATGAAATAGAAACTTGTAACTGTATTGTGCGACTACATCAAAGTATGTAGTGAATGAAACCTTAGACAAGTTCATTCTACTACTAATGACGATTACGTCAAGCATAACAAGAACAATACCACTGACTGACCAATAGTGCGGAACATCTATTGAGTATCGATCCTCGAAGAGGATACGAAAATGTGGAACTTAGACAATGTAATCGACTCGGCAATGGCACATGTTGTGGCATGGGGTGTTTGGAAGGTAATCGTAGTAATAGTAAATCTTCCATTAGCTCACTTGGTAACATTAGGGTTAGTGATCGCCTTAATGTGTATCTTGGTCAAAGTCGCTCAGGACGCATTTAAGCGTTAAGAATGAAGTAGGGCTGGCTCAGATAGCAGCCCATACTTGCAGCAGAGGCCTTTTTCCAAAAGGCTCCCCCTCCCAGACGAGCGTCACAAATAACGCTACAAGTCTAAGAGAGGCGAACCCGATGTGGCTTAAAGATCATCACCGTTTCCGGTGAATCGCTCCCTCGTGCGCTCCCACATTCCCACCATATCGCTTACCGGAACCTTACCGCCTTTCTCCCTCACGGGAAGCGTGGCGCTTTCTCATAGCTTACGCTGCTGGTTCTCGGCTCGACGTAGGTGGTTCGCTCCAAGCTAGGCTGTATGCACGAACTCCCCGTTCAGCCTGACTGTTGCGCCTTATCCGGTAACAAACACATGATCCCAACCCGGAAAGGCACGGCAAAGCGCCGCCAAAGGCAATAGCCAATGTCGGTAACTGAACTTTAGAGGGGGAACTTGCTTGAAGACTGATAGGACTTTTTGTCCTACTCGCTGCTTGAATGCTCTGCTATTGGCAGATACACTGAGATTACAGATTTGGTAGCTGTTCCCCCTATAGGTTCAGTTACCCGGCAAACAAATCCTGAGAAAATTCGTTTGCCCGATCAAACCCGCGCCTGAGAACGCGGGTTTTTTCGTTTCAGGGAAAGAAGATACGCTGCACCTCCCCGTCACGTCAATCAACCTTCACGATATCAAAAGCGCAAAGGCAAGAT
This sequence comes from Pseudescherichia sp. L3, assembly GCF_024656065.1. NCBI lineage: Bacteria > Pseudomonadati > Pseudomonadota > Gammaproteobacteria > Enterobacterales > Enterobacteriaceae > Pseudescherichia > Pseudescherichia sp. L3. The sequence goes on along the minus strand of NZ_JANKYC010000008.1, from coordinate 1,239 downwards.
AAATTACACTTTGATAGCGTGAGCATTAGTGACCAAACACGGTAATAATGCCAAAAACTAACAAGACAAAGAACGCGACAAACAAAGCGATTTCTTTTTTCCCCCTTTTCTTGGACTCTGCTGGGTTTGGTTCACTTTCCGCACCACTCGTGACGGCCATCACCAAGCAAACAAGAGATAGAACAATCGAACCAATACCAAAAATCAGATTGTGCTGACGGATAAGATCCATAAAACATCCTTTTAAATTAGAGCTATCTTTGCGGTTAAAAACCAAAGCAGATTAACAACAAAACCTGCACGCGGCACCCATAAAATCGGGCTTTATGGCTCATTTCTTGGCAGGGATAGTATTGCCTCAACTTTATCCAAATGCGTTAATAGTCATCAGCCGTCCTTTAGCAATTTACTTTTGTTGTTCAGGTTTTACGTTATTACAAGCAAAGCCCTACACACACGCAAAGGAGTCACCGGATGTCTGCAAAAGATGATTTTTTGAAGAAAATGGAAGCCAATCAGTCAGCTGCTCAGGCCGACGATAATGCGATTAAAAGCAAGGTTGCAGAATTTCAGCGAGAGACAGATCTACTTTTTGAAACCATCAAGAGTTGGTTACGTGACACCGCTATACAGGCCGAAGTTACGCAGAAAACTTTGACGGTAGAGTCCAGCTCAGTAACATACAAAATCAGCGTATTGAAGCTAACGAACGGTAGTAAGACCCTGCAATTTATGCCAGAAGGGTTGTTTTATATGTTTGGCGTGACCGGTAGCATTCAGGTTGCGCTTTCAACGCCCGGTTCTCACAAAGCCATTTTTGAACTTCATATGAAAAATACGCGCGCTAACTGTGATGGCTGGGTTATCGCTAAGTCGTCAAGCGACCTAACTCCATTCAACGAAGATAACTTCTTCAACTCTATCGGTGCCTTCGCCTAAGCAGCCAGTAAAAAGGGCCATTATGTGGCCCTTTTATTAGTGTGATCGTCAATACGTCTTCTTGCTAATAGACACCTTGTCCTGTGTCATAAGCTTCCCGTTCTCGTCTGCAAGGATTAGCATCGAGTCGTTCGTCCCCTTCACCTGTTTTAGCGCGATGTAGCCGCCGTTGTCGCATTTGAACATATTGGAAGTATACGGCTGCGCATCATCGTCTACACCATCCTTACCCTGTCCATAGTGACATCGAACGGTGATCGACCCGTCCGTCATTTTGAAAACTGCGGAGCTGTCTGACCA
>NZ_JANKYC010000007.1:0-38099 GCF_024656065.1 Pseudescherichia sp. L3 | reverse complement strand
CGTTCAATCTGAGCCATGATCAAACTCTTCAATTTAAGTTTGATGCTCTTAGAATTAAACTTCGTAATGAATTACGTATGTTCACTCCAGAGACTTGGTATTCATTTAGCGTCTTGCGACGTTTAAGAATCCATGTCTTCGAGTGCCCACACAGATTGTCTGATAAATTGTTAAAGAGCAGTGCAACGCGGCTTTCAGCTCACCGTTGCGAGGTGGCGTATATTACGCTTTCCTCTTTCAGAGTCAACCCTCAATTTCAGGATTTTTTACTCTTCAATCAACCCGGCTCATCGTGTGAAGTGATTCACATCCGCCGTGTCGATGGAGGCGCATTATAGGGAGTTCTCGAGCGCCCGCAATAGTTAAATTGCAGAAAAATGACTGACTGCTGCATTCCACAGCAAAACGCGGCCTTATACCTTTTTACGCACAGAGTTATCCACACCACTGCGAAAAATTGAAAATTTACGAGCGATGCGCAAACGTTTTCGTTAAAATGCCTTCGCTCATTCAAGGCGGCCCCTTGTGGGGCGTTAGCTGAGTTTTTAGCGAAAAATTCAGCTAACGCTCTCTGTAATGTTCAAATCCCGGGGATTTATACCATGCAACAACGTCCAGTCCGCCGCGCTCTGCTCAGTGTTTCTGATAAGGCCGGTATCGTCGAATTCGCTCAGGCACTCTCCCAGCGCGGCGTGGAGCTGCTCTCCACCGGCGGTACTGCCCGCCTGCTGGCAGATAAAGGCCTGCCGGTAACCGAAGTGTCCGATTACACCGGCTTCCCGGAAATGATGGATGGACGTGTAAAGACGCTGCACCCGAAAGTCCACGGCGGCATTCTTGGCCGTCGCGGTCAGGATGATGGGATCATGGCTCAGCATGGCATCGATCCTATCGATATGGTGGTAGTGAACCTTTATCCCTTTGCCGCGACCGTTGCCCGTGAAGGGTGCTCGCTGGAAGACGCCGTAGAGAATATCGATATCGGTGGCCCTACCATGGTGCGCTCCGCTGCCAAGAACCATAAAGACGTGGCGATTGTGGTAAAGAGCAGTGACTACGACGCCATTATTAAAGAGATGGATGCTCACGAAGGCTCGCTGACCCTTGAGACTCGTTTCGACCTCGCGATTAAAGCCTTCGAGCACACCGCCGCCTATGACAGCATGATCGCCAACTACTTTGGCAGCCTGGTTCCGGCGTACCACGGTGACACTAAAGAGCCCGCTGGCCGCTTCCCACGTACCCTTAACCTGAACTTTATTAAGAAGCAGGATATGCGTTACGGCGAAAACAGCCACCAGCAGGCTGCCTTCTATATAGAAGAAGGTATTAAAGAGGCCTCCGTGGCGACGGCTACCCAGGTCCAGGGCAAAGCGCTCTCCTATAACAACATCGCCGACACTGACGCGGCGCTGGAGTGCGTGAAAGAGTTCAACGAGCCGGCCTGTGTCATCGTTAAGCATGCGAACCCGTGCGGCGTGGCGGTAGGCGACTCTATTCTCAGCGCGTACGATCGCGCTTATAAAACCGATCCGACCTCGGCCTTCGGCGGCATCATTGCTTTTAACCGTGAGCTGGATGCTGATACCGCCCAGGCGATCATTTCTCGCCAGTTTGTTGAGGTGATCATTGCCCCCTCCGCGACGGAAGAGGCATTGAAGATTACCGCTGCTAAACAGAACGTCCGCGTCCTGACCTGCGGCAAGTGGGCCGAGCGTGTGGCAGGCCTCGATTTCAAACGCGTGAATGGCGGCCTGCTGGTTCAGGATCGCGACCTCGGCATGGTGACCAACAGCGAGCTGCGCGTGGTCAGTAAGCGCCAGCCGACCGAAGAAGAGATGCGCGATGCCCTCTTCTGCTGGAAAGTAGCCAAGTTTGTTAAATCCAACGCTATTGTGTACGCCAAAGAGAAGATGACCATCGGTATCGGCGCAGGACAGATGAGCCGCGTCTACTCCGCAAAAATTGCCGGTATCAAAGCCAGTGACGAAGGGCTGGAAGTGAAAGGCTCCGCGATGGCCTCTGACGCCTTCTTCCCGTTCCGCGACGGTATTGATGCTGCGGCAGCCGTGGGCGTGACCTGCGTGATCCAACCGGGCGGCTCTATTCGCGATGATGAAGTCATTGCTGCCGCCGACGAGCACGGCATTGCGATGATCTTCACCGACATGCGCCACTTCCGCCATTAATTCACGGAGCAGAGAATGAAAGTATTAGTTATTGGTAACGGCGGACGCGAGCATGCCCTGGCGTGGAAAGCGGCCCAGTCCCCGCTGGTAAGCACCGTTTTTGTTGCGCCCGGCAACGCCGGTACGGCGCTGGAGCCAGCCCTGCAGAACGTCGCCGTGAGCGCGACGGATATCCCTGCCCTGCTGAGCTTCGCCCAGAACGAGAAGATCGATCTGACTATCGTTGGCCCGGAAGCGCCGCTGGTGATTGGCGTGGTAGATGCATTCCAGGCTGCGGGACTAAAAATCTTTGGCCCGACTCAGGGTGCCGCCCAGCTTGAAGGCTCTAAAGCGTTTACTAAGGACTTCCTCGCTCGGCATAACATTCCCACCGCCGAGTATGAGAACTTTACCGAGGTTGAGCCTGCTCTGGCCTACCTGCGCGATAAAGGCGCGCCGATCGTCATTAAAGCCGACGGTCTGGCTGCGGGTAAAGGCGTCATTGTGGCGATGACCCTGGAAGAGGCAGAAGCGGCGGTGCACGATATGCTGGCAGGCAACGCCTTTGGCGACGCGGGTCACCGCATCGTTATCGAAGAGTTCCTCGACGGTGAAGAGGCGAGCTTTATTGTCATGGTCGACGGCGAGCACGTGCTGCCGATGGCCACCAGTCAGGATCATAAGCGCGTAGGCAACGGTGATACCGGACCGAACACCGGTGGAATGGGGGCTTACTCTCCTGCGCCGGTCGTCACCAGCGAGGTACATCAGCGCACCATGGATCGCGTGATCTGGCCAACCGTGAAAGGCATGGCAGCGGAAGGCAATACCTACGTGGGCTTCCTCTATGCTGGGTTGATGATCGATCGGCAGGGTAACCCGAAGGTGATCGAGTTCAACTGTCGATTTGGCGATCCAGAAACCCAGCCGATCATGCTGCGCATGAAATCCGATCTAGTGGAGCTCTGTCTGGCCGCCTGTGAAGGCAAGCTTGATGAGAAAACCTCGGAGTGGGACGATCGTGCCTCGCTCGGCGTGGTCATTGCCGCAGGTGGCTACCCGGGTAACTACCGCACCGGCGACGTGATCCACGGCCTGCCGCTGGAGAACATCGGCGGTAAGGTGTTCCATGCCGGTACCACGCTTGCTGACGACGACCAGGTGCTCACCAGCGGCGGACGCGTGCTCTGTGCCACCGCGCTGGGTAACACCGTTGCTGAAGCGCAGAAGAACGCCTATGCGCTAATGGCAGATATTCACTGGGAGGGCAGCTTCAGCCGCCAGGATATTGGCTATCGTGCTATTGCGCGCGAGCAGAAGCAGAGCTAACGCAACAGTTTCGCCAGCAGCGTTTTACGCGTAATTCCTAGCTGACGGGCGGCTTCACTCTTGTTGCCGCCCGTTTTCTCCAGCGCCGCGAGAATCACCCCTTTTTCAACTTCAACCAACGGCTGAATGGCAGTCGCTTTCGACTCTATGATAGGCATGTTAGCAATCGCCAACGGCAATTCGCGCTCAGAGATGTACTCCCCGGCCAGCAGAACGACCGAACGTTCGATGGCATTCTCCAGTTCACGAATATTTCCAGGCCAGCCATAGTGGATCAGGAGATCCATCGCCTGAGGGGTGAACCCTTTCACCACTTTGCGGTTACGCCCAGCAAAACGCTGAAGAAAATGTTCAGCCAGCAGTGGAATATCATCCCGACGCTGGCGTAGTGCAGGCATATCAATAGTAACTACGTTCAGACGATAGTAGAGATCCTGGCGAAATCGGCCAGCGCTCACCTCTTCAACCAGATTACGATGAGTGGCGGCAATCAAGCGAACGTCAACGGAGAGCGTCTGGTTACTGCCTACCCGTTGCACCTCACGCTCCTGAATCGCCCTCAGCAGCCGAACCTGCATCATTGGCGAAATATCGCCAATCTCATCAAGAAACAGCGTGCCGCCGTTGGCCTCAACAAAACGTCCTTCCCGGCGTTTATCTGCGCCGGTAAACGCCCCCTTTTCATGACCAAACAGTTCAGAATCCAGTAATGACTCATTAAGCGCTGCGCAGTTCAGCGTAACCAGCAGTTTGTCACAGCGTGAACTACTGGCATGCAGCGCCCTGGCAACCTGCTCTTTACCGGTACCTGATTCGCCCTGAATCAATACTGTGGCATCGGAAGGGGCAACCATCGCAATCTCGCTAAGTAGCTGCCGCATCGCCGGGCTTTTGCCGACCATGCCAAACCGTGTAGCAGAGACCTGAGGCAGATCGCTAACGTAGTTCCGCGTGTGTGCCAGCGCGCGCTTCAGCGTCTCCTGCAGGCTGTCAAAATCCAGCGGCTTGATCAAGTAGTCAAGCGCCCCGGTTTTAAGCGCCTCTACTGCGGTCTCCACGCTGGAGAAGGCCGTCATAATCAGCACTGGAATAGCCGGATTTAGCGCTCTGATCTCTTTGAGCGTTGTAATACCGTCCATCTCTGCCATGCGCACATCGCACAGCACCAGGTCAAAAACGCGCCCGCGCACCTGCTCAAGCGCAGCGCGCCCGCTGCATGCCAACGTCACGTTATAGCGCCAGCCCCGCAGTAGCGCCTGCAAAATCGTACCGTGGCTGACGTCATCATCAACCACCAGAACGTCGATTTTTCCATCTGTCATCCCTGTAAATCCTTACGTTTTGCGTTTATGGGTAGCCAGAGAGTGAAAATCGCCCCTGCCCTCGCCGGACTGGCAGCCTGAACAGTACCGGCATGCTGCTCAATAATGTTCTGCACCACCGCCAGTCCCAGACCAGTGCCGTCGGCTTTGGTCGTAAAATAAGGAGTAAAAATCGCCTCCAGCTGCTCTGGCGCGATCCCCTTCCCGCTATCGGTAACGGTAATTTTAACGCGACCAGCCCTGGCCTCACTCGCCTCAACGGTGATGACCCCCTTACGATCGATCGCATGTATCGCATTCAGGTAAAGATTCAGCAGTACCTGAGTTAATCTGTCCGGATCAGCCTGGACAGGCGGCAGCGTCGGTTTTGCCGTAAAACGCAGCTGGATTTCCCGGCTTTGTGCATCCTGGCTGACAAGCTGCAAAGAGTGGGCGATCGCATCGTTGAGATTTACCGCTTGCAGGGACAAATGCGCAGGCTTAACCAGCTCCAGCAGTTCGCTTACCACTCGATTTACGCGATCGGCCTCCTTTGCCATCACCTGTGCCAGTTCATACGCTTCGCCGCCTACGGGCGTGCGCTCTGCAAAATATTTTGCCAGCCCCTTAATAGAAGAGAGCGGATTACGGATTTCATGGGCCAAGCCCGCCGCCAAATGCCCGAGCGCCACCAGCCTCTCTTTACGGTTCATCTCATCCTGCAACTGCTGACGGGAACGCTGATACCGGCGATACCAGAAGAATGTCAGGAGCGTTGCCAGCAAGACCGTCGTCAGGGCGAACAGAACAGTGAGCATATTGCGCCGCTCTTGCGCTTGGGTCACTGCCAGTTCGCTGGCGTTGAGAGCGACAAAGATGGTCTGCTGTGCTGAAGGTGCACCCGCGCGCGAGCTATCGCAGCGCCGCATACCCTCCCTTTCCGAAGCAAATAGCGGCTGGAAAGGACGAGAGATCTCTATTGCAGGCACCGAATTCCCCCTCTTATCTGTCGCCTTAATACGCCGCCACCGCACCTCTTCGCCTGAATGTAACCTCGGTATCTCATCGGTTGGGTAGCGTTTTTCGCCTACCATGCTGGGATCGCTGTGGGTAACAATGTTTCCCTGCGCATCCGTCACGGTAAACCAGAGTACGCCGGGCTGCCCGGCGAGCTCCTCCAGGAGCCTCTGCCGCTGGACAGTGTGCATCTGCATACCCATTCCTACTCGCGTCCCTGACTCCAGCGCCCGGATCAGCACGTTTCCTTTCTCCAGCAGCGTCTGGCGGGCCGCGTTGGTTTCCCGCCCATAGTTACGGATCACCATGACAGAAAACAGCCCTACCAGAATAAGAATGACAGCAGGTAGTCCACCGCTTAGCCATTTAGCTATCGTGTCCTTATGTCCTCGCATAAACGTATACGCTCTCTCTTGATGCCGATCCCTTTCCTGCTACAGCAGAAATCATGCCGCTTTTTACCGCCCATAACCCTGACCTTCGGCATAATCTACTGATACTGCTGAGTAAAAATGACCCGCAGGTTTGACCAAACGGGTCATTTTTACTCGCTTTAACACGTTAATTGCTGGCACAGCCCATCCGGCACGGGATGAATCTCCTGGCATGAAAGATGCAGTTCAAAGACTGAAACTAACCCCAAGAGGAGATATGATGAAACGGATTAACACACCGGGCCTGACGCTGCTTGCCCTCTCTCTGCTGGCATTAAGTTCCACTTCCGCCATAGCGCGCGACGCTGGCGCAGAGCAGCAAAATATCGGCCCGCTTAACGCCGAACAGCAAACGGCCGTACAGAAGATCCATACTGACTACTACACGCAGACCGACGCCCTGCGTCAGCAGTTAATGTCCAAGCGCTATGAGTACAACTCACTGCTAACCGCCAGCACGCCGGATAGCGCTAAAATCAGTGCGGTGGCAAAAGAGATAGAGTCCCTCCATCAGGCCCTGGATGAACAGCGTGTGAAACGGGATATTGCTATGGCACAGGCGGGTGTCTCGCGTGGCGCAGGAATGGGGTATGGTGGCTGTGGTGAAGGTCACTATGGCGGCAGCGGCCATATGGGGATGGACAACTGGTAAACCTGCTTTAAATCAGAAGGTTTTCTCATCAGGTTGCCAACGGCAGAAATCCTCATTTGCCACCAGCAATAGCTGCGTTCCTTCCGGCGCTTCCAGCCACGCAAGACTCACGTCCGCTGAAGAGTGCTGCTGACGACGCTGGATATGGCTTAGCGCCTGCGGTTCAAAATCAGGCTTGACGGTTTGGCCTTCACAGGTGGTTACCGAGCCGTCGCGGTGCCAGCGTCCCTGACGCAGCATCACCTGCCCCTGGCGTAGGGCATCGCTGGTCTGGCGGATCTGGTTGGCACGGTAGCGGTAGAGCGCGATCTGGTCGCTGGAGAGCTGCTGCTTCTGGCCGTTGACTTCTCGCTGCATAAAGCTGAGTTCGCCACGCTCGTCGAAGCGGGCACGAATGTGTTCCGGCGGGGTGCCGTAAACGTTGAGTTCGATCAGCGCCAGCCGATCGCCCTGCCAGCGATATTCGCTGATAGAGGTATCTCCGCTACGCCACGGGCTAAACGCCGTCAGAAGATGGACGGCATCTCCATCGTCCTTACGCCATATACGCACCGCGCCGTGGTCGCCTGCGTAGCCGCTGGCGGTAAAGGGCGGCAGCGAGTCACTATGGCTGCAGGCCGTCAGCAACAGCAGGCCCGCCAGCGTCAGGGTACGACGCCAGACAGACAAAAGGGGCGTAAACGCCCCCTCATCAAAACTGTTCGCTGTCACGCGGTCTTATTTAACTGCGTCTTTCAGAGCTTTGCCAGAAACAAATGCCGGCACGTTAGCTGCGGCGATTTTGATTTCGTTACCGGTCTGCGGGTTGCGGCCAGTACGCTCAGCGCGGTGGTTCACTTTGAAGGTTCCGAAACCAACCAGTTGTACAGCATCGCCTTCTTTCAGAGACTCAGTAATAGCAGCCAGGGTGGATTCCAGGGCAGCTTTCGCCTGTACTTTAGACAGGTCAGCCTTGTCTGCAATTACATCAATCAGTTGAGTCTTGTTCATAAGTTATCCTTACAATGTGTTTATCGCTTGCTAAGCATCGAGTGCGACGAAAATGCCAGAAAAGCACTCTCCTGCATACACGCACCGATAGCCACTTTTTTTCGCCCTCCAAATGTAGACCAGACGGGGGGCCAATGGGAAGCCTTCCAGTGAGACAAAACAGGCGTTAAATCACGTTTTGTTGCCTCATTGCTGCAAAAGTATACCAATATTACTCTCACCCGCCTCGCGTAAGTCCGCACGTAGCCCTTTAATCAGCTCAATATCGCGTTCTTCACAGTCAGCCAAAAGTCGGAATATTTCCCACTGAATGTCCCACTCCTGCTCTACGGCCGGGTTCGCTTTCAGCTCTTCATCGGTCATTTCGCGACCGGCGTGGGTCATCTCCAGCATCGCTACCGTGGTGATAGAGGTTTTGCTTACCTCGATGGTGTGCTCCAGCGTTTCACCGCTCAGGCGTGAGTGCACCAGCTCGCTTAAGGCGACGCAGGCATCGATGGCCGGATAGACGCCATAGAGATCGTAATCCTCTGCCGCCGGGATCGCCTCTTCCAGCTTCTCCAGCTGGCTGTCGAAATTCACCTTCGCGTCTTTCACCGTCAGCGTCTCCCAAATAAGGTCAACAATGCGGCGATAAAGCTGCGCGTCACCGAAGCCGGTCTGCTGGCAGAACATGGCGTAGTTGGGATACATGCGCTCGCACAGGCAGGCCATAAAGGTGACGTGCTGCCAACTCTCCAGCCTCTCCAGGCGCAGGTGAATAGGGTTTTGTAACATGGTGAATTCTCGCTATCGGAAATTAGCCGCAGTGTACCTGAATCAGGGCTGAATTTCCTGCCATCGCATAAATGCCGGACGCCGCGATGCAACGGCATCGGCCCAGCGTGTGGGTTCCGGTAGACGGTAGCCTTGCGTGCAGCGTTGAACCCACGCCAGGGCGCTGTCCACGCTCACCCGATGACCGGTCGCGACAAACAGCGGATTACAGCGCGCTTTGCTGCGCCATACCCACGCCAGCTGCTCGCCTTTGTCCATTAGCGGCGCGAGTGCGCCTGGCTCAGGCGAGAGCGGCTCAAACTTGCCGCACAGGCGTTTCTTCGCCACGCCGATGGTCGGCACGTCCACCAGCAGGCCAAAGTGGCTGGCGACGCCAAGACGGCGCGGGTGTGAGATACCGTGTCCGTCAACAAACAGCAGATCGGGTTTTTGCGATAGCATATCCCACGCCGCCATCAGCGCGGGATATTCACGGAAAGAGAGAAAGCCGGGGATATAGGGCATGGTGGTGGCAATACGCGCAATCTGGTACTCCACCAGCTCCAGCGACGGGTACTTCAGCAGTACCATCGCTGCTCGGGTCACTTCACCACCCTGCTCAAAGCCAACGTCAGCGCCGCCGATAAACGCCGGGGGATCGCTGATAAAACGATCCTCGCGGATCACCGATGAGGCAAGTTCGATTTGCTGAGCGCGTAGCGACGCGAGATCCATATATGCTCCTTAGCGGTGATATTGCTCCGAGAGACGATGCACCGCTTCTACAAATGCGCCCGCATGTTCAGGCGGCACATCCTGATGAATACCGTGACCGAGGTTAAAGACGTGGCCTTCGCCCTGGCCGAAACCAGAAAGTATAGTCGCTACTTCTTCTTCGATGCGGGCCGGAGGTGCATAGAGCATCGAGGGATCCATATTACCTTGCAGCGCTACCTTGTGCCCTACGCGACGGCGGGCGTCGGCGATATCAATGGTCCAGTCGAGGCCCAGCGCATCACAGCCGGTCTCCGCCATTGCCTCTAACCACTGTCCACCGCCTTTGGTAAACAGGGTAACCGGCACGCGGCGCCCTTCGTTTTCCCGCAGCAGGCCATCAACGATCTTATGCATGTAGTAGAGCGAGAACTGCTGATAGTCGCGTCCGGTCAGCACCCCGCCCCAGGTATCAAAAATCATTACCGACTGCGCACCGGCTTTAATCTGCGCGTTGAGATAGAGCGTGACGCTTTTCGCCAGCTTCTCCAGCAGCGCATGCAGGGTTTGCGGCTCGGCATACATCATCTTCTTGATCTTAGTGAAGGCCTTGCTGCTACCGCCCTCGACCATATAGGTCGCCAGCGTCCACGGGCTGCCGGAAAAACCAATCAGCGGCACTTCCCCTTTCAGCTCGCGGCGGATAGTGCGCACGGCGTTCATCACATAGCCCAGCTCCTGCTCCGGATCGGGAACAGGCAGCCGCTCAACGTCGGCTTTGCCGGTAATCGGCAGGCTAAAGCGCGGGCCTTCCCCGGCTTCAAAGTAGAGTCCCAGCCCCATGGCATCCGGGATGGTCAGGATATCTGAGAACAGAATGGCGGCATCAAGGGGGTAGCGACGCAGCGGCTGCAGCGTAACCTCACAGGCCAGCTCGGCGTTTTTGCACAGCGACATAAAATCGCCTGCCTGGGTACGCGTGGCTTTGTACTCCGGCAGATAGCGCCCGGCCTGTCTCATCATCCATACCGGCGTGATATCCACGGGCTGGCGCAGCAGCGCGCGCAGGTAACGATCGTTTTTCAATTCGGTCATTTTGCAATTCCTCAATGCGTCAGACCGTTATTGTAACACGCCGCTCTATGCTTCACTCATACTCTGCCGGACCCTCATATTCTGTACGACATAGCGCGACCGTGTCCTCAATCAGCCGACGCGCTACCGTGCCCGGCGGTGGCAGCAGCGGCAGCTGGTCGTAGCGATACCAGCCCGCGTCCAGCAGCTCGTTAGGGTCGATGACGATCTCCCCGCTGTCATACTCGGCCATAAAGGCGGTCATCAGCGACTGGGGGAACGGCCACGGCTGGGAAGTCACATAGCGCAGGTTTTTTACCCGGATACCGCTCTCCTCCATGACTTCGCGGGCAACGGTCTGCTCCAGAGTCTCTCCCACCTCAACAAAACCTGCGAGCACGGTGTAGATCCCGTTACGATGGCGGGTATGCTGGGCCAGCAGAATGTGGTCATCGCGGCGGATCGCGACGATAATGCAGGGAGCAATCTGCGGGTAGTAGCGCTCGCGACAGCCGCCGCACAGCATCGCCCACTCGGTTTTGCTGGGATGCATGGTGTGCCCGCAGTAGCCGCAGAACGTATGCGAACGGTAGAACTCCGCCAGCTGTACGCCACGCCCGGCAAGCTGGAACAGACCGACCTCCTGATCCATCAGCTGGCGTACCGAGCCCATATCCTGACGCCGGTGCTGACGAACCAGCCACACGGACTCACCTTGCCACTCGCCGATAATTAACCCGCGCTGGCCCACAAGATCAAAATTAACTGCCTCGCCGTGTGGTAATTCTCCAGCGGGCAACCATAATTTTTGTTCATGGCTGACGATCCACCAGCCCTGATCGGTTAATTCGATGACACGTTCCATAATCTGTTGCACTACCTTAGCGACACTGGCATGTTGGTTACATCATTTTTACATATTTTGGGTGAACACTTTTTTTCTTAAACCACGGAGTTAATCATGCTAAACCACCTGGAAAGCCTGACGGCGCGCGTAGGCGGAAGTAATACACTAGTCGATCACTGGCTACAGGTGCGCAAGCATTTGCTGGTATCGTACTACAACCTGGTGGGCATTAAGCCGGGCAAGGAGTCCTTTACAGAGCTGGATGAGAAGGCCCTGGACGATTTTTGCCATAATCTGGTGGATTATCTGTCCGCCGGACACTTTAGTATTTATGAACAAATTATCAGCGAAATGGAAGGGAGCAGCCCACTTTTAGCGGCCACGCAAATCTATCCGCAGCTGGAAGCCAATACCCAGCAGATCATGAGCTACTACGACTCAAATCTTGAGAATGCCATTGACGATGATAACTGCCTGGAGTTCCAGGAAGCGCTGTCCGGCATTGGCGAAGCGCTGGCGGCACGCTTTACGCTGGAGGATCAGCTGATCGTGCTGGCGTTCGATTTCAACCTGGCAGAGAGCGCTAACGACGACAGCAACATCGCTCGCCCTGCTTGAGTTCTTAAGCATTAACGCGTAGTTTAATTTACCTGCCCCCTGCAACACGGGGGTTTTTCTTGTCGGAGTGCCGAGTGCGTAAGCACCGGCTGAGACCGTTAATTCGGGATCCGCGGAACCTGATCAGGTTAGAACCTGCGAAGGGAACAAGAGTCAATCTGCTGGCGTGTGCCTCTCCGGGCTACACGCATCCTCTTGCTTCATCCGTCGTTCTGACAAGCCACGTCCTTAACTTTTTATGGAATGAGCTATGTCTGAGTCTGCTATTAAACCTACCCGCCGTGAACAGCGCGCCGCTGCCCAGCACTTTATCAACACGCTGGAGGGCACCACCTTTCCCAATTCAAAACGTATCTATATCCAGGGTTCGCGGAGCGATATCCGCGTGCCAATGCGTGAGATCCAGCTTAGCCCGACGCTTATCGGCGGCAGCAAAGCCGAACCGCAGTTTGAAGAGAACGAAGCGATCCCGGTATATGACACCTCTGGCCCCTATGGCGATCCTGACGTTGCGATCGACGTAGAGAAAGGGATCGCGAAGATCCGATCCGCGTGGATCGCCGCCCGTCCAGGAAAGTGCGTCACCCAGCTGCACTACGCTCGCCAGGGGATCGTGACGCCGGAGATGGAGTTTATCGCCCTGCGTGAAAATATGGGCCGGGAGCGTATTCGTGGCGAGGTGCTGCGCCGCCAGCATCCGGGCGAAGGCTTTGGCGCACGCCTGCCGGAGAATATCACCCCGGAGTTTGTTCGCGACGAGGTCGCCGCCGGGCGCGCCATTATTCCTGCTAACATCAACCACCCCGAATCTGAACCGATGATCATCGGCCGCAACTTCCTGGTGAAGGTCAACGCCAACATCGGCAACTCGGCGGTGACCTCCTCCATTGAAGAGGAGGTGGAGAAGCTGGTGTGGGCCACCCGCTGGGGCGCGGACACGGTGATGGATCTCTCCACCGGCCGCAATATCCATGAAACGCGGGAGTGGATCCTGCGTAACAGCCCGGTCCCAATTGGTACCGTCCCTATCTACCAGGCGCTGGAGAAGGTCAACGGCATCGCCGAGAATCTCTCCTGGGAAACCTTCCGCGAAACGCTGCTTGAGCAGGCCGAGCAGGGCGTGGACTACTTCACCATTCACGCAGGCGTGCTGCTGCGCTACGTGCCGATGACCGCTAATCGCCTTACCGGCATTGTATCGCGCGGCGGCTCGATCATGGCCAAGTGGTGCCTCTCCCACCATCAGGAGAACTTCCTGTATCAGCACTTCCGCGAAATCTGCGAAATCTGCGCCGCCTGGGATGTCACCCTGTCGTTAGGCGATGGCCTGCGCCCAGGTTCAATTCAGGATGCCAACGACGAGGCGCAGTTTGCCGAACTGCATACCCTGGGCGAGCTGACCAAAATCGCCTGGGAGTACGATGTGCAGGTAATGATCGAAGGTCCGGGCCACGTGCCGATGCAGATGATCCGCCGCAACATGACCGAAGAGCTGGAGCACTGCCATGAAGCGCCGTTCTATACTCTCGGACCGTTGACCACCGACATCGCCCCGGGCTATGACCACTTCACCTCGGGCATTGGCGCGGCGATGATTGGCTGGTTTGGCTGCGCCATGCTCTGCTACGTCACGCCAAAAGAGCACCTCGGCCTGCCGAACAAAGAAGATGTGAAGCAGGGGCTGATCACCTACAAGATCGCCGCCCACGCCGCCGACCTTGCCAAAGGCCATCCTGGGGCGCAGATCCGCGATAACGCCATGTCAAAAGCCCGCTTCGAGTTCCGCTGGGAGGATCAGTTTAACCTCGCGCTCGACCCCTTCACCGCCCGCGCCTACCACGATGAGACCCTGCCCCAGGAGTCCGGCAAGGTGGCCCACTTCTGCTCCATGTGCGGACCCAAATTCTGCTCAATGAAGATAAGCCAGGAGGTGCGGGACTACGCTGCGGCTCAGGCGATTGAAGTGGGCATGAACGATATGTCGAACGACTTCCGCGCCCGCGGCGGCGAGATCTATCTCAAAAAGGAGGAGGTCTGATGTATCAGCCTGATTTCCCACCGGTGCCCTTCCGCCTGGGGCTCTATCCGGTTGTCGACAGTGTGATGTGGATTGAGCGGCTGCTGGAGGCGGGCGTGCGCACCCTTCAGCTGCGGATCAAAGATAAGCAGGACCATGAGGTAGAAGCCGACGTCGTGGCAGCCATTGCGCTAGGCAAGCGCTACGCGGCCCGGCTGTTTATCAACGACTACTGGCGGCTGGCGATTAAACATAGTGCTTATGGCGTGCATTTGGGGCAGGAGGATCTGGAGACAACCGACCTCAGCGCGATCCGCAACGCAGGTCTGCGCCTGGGCGTCTCCACCCATGATGATATGGAGATTGACGTTGCGCTGGCCGCTCGCCCCTCCTATATCGCCCTTGGTCATGTCTTCCCGACCCAGACCAAGCAGATGCCCTCCGCGCCGCAGGGGCTGGCGCAGCTGACAAGCCACGTTACGCGACTGAAAGATTATCCCACGGTGGCCATCGGCGGCATTAGCCTCGCGCACGCGCCGCAGGTGCTGGCAACCGGTGTCGGCAGCATTGCGGTGGTGAGCGCCATTACCCAGGCCGCAGACTGGCGCCTGGCTACCCAACAGCTTATCGATCTGGCGGGGGTGGGCGATGAATGACAGCGATTTTATGCGCTACAGCCGGCAGATCCTGCTGGAGGATATCGCCATCGACGGTCAACGCAGGCTGCTCGCCAGCCGGGTGCTGATTATCGGCCTTGGCGGCTTAGGCTCCCCTGCCGCGCTCTATCTGGCGGCGGCCGGGGCGGGGACGCTGGTGCTGGCGGACGATGACGCGGTGCACCTGAGCAACCTGCAGCGGCAGATTATGTTTACCAGCGACGATATCAATCAGCCCAAAGCCGACGCGGCCCGCCAGCGCTTACAGCGGCTCAATCCACACGTTGAGCTGATTACCCTGAAGACGCGTCTGGAGGGTGAGGCGCTCCGTCAGCAGGTGGCCCAGGCCGACGTGGTGCTCGACTGCACCGATAACATGGCGGCGCGCCAGGCGATTAACGCCGCCTGCGTGGCGCTGAACACCCCGCTGATCACCGCCAGCGCCGTGGGGTTTGGCGGTCAGCTGATGGTGCTTACCCCGCCGTGGGCGCACGGCTGTTACCGCTGCCTGTGGTCGGACGATGACGAACCTCAGCGCAACTGCCGCACGGCGGGCGTAATAGGCCCGGTGGTCGGGATGATGGGCACGTTGCAGGCGCTGGAGGCGTTAAAGCTGCTCAGCGGCATGGCGGTGGCAGAGGGCGAGCTACGGCTGTTTGACGGGCGCAAGCACCACTGGCGCACGCTGGGACTACAGCGGGCGGCGGGCTGTCCAGTTTGCGGAGGAGACGATGCGCATCCTCTTCAATGACGAGCCGATGCAGTGTGCGGAGGCGCTAACCCTGTACGGGCTGCTGGCGCAGCTTAACCAGCTCAAGCCGGGAACGGCGCTGGCGCTGAACCAGCAGGTTATTCCCCGCGATCGCTGGGATCATCATCAACTGCGGGACGGCGATCGGATCCTGCTTTTTCAGGTTATCGCCGGAGGCTGACATGTTACGTATTGCAGACAAAACCTTTGAATCACACCTGTTTACTGGAACAGGCAAGTTTGCCTCATCGCAGCTGATGACCGACGCGATTCAGGCCTCGGGCAGCCAGCTGGTCACCCTGGCAATGAAACGCGTCGACCTGCGCCAGCGCAACGATGCGATCCTCGCCCCGCTGCTGGAGGCCGGGGTAACACTGCTGCCGAACACCTCCGGGGCGAAAACGGCCGAAGAGGCGGTGTTTGCCGCCCGGCTGGCTCGCGAGGCGCTGGGCACCCACTGGTTGAAGCTGGAGATCCACCCGGATGCACGCTGGCTGCTGCCCGATCCCGTTGAGACCCTGAAGGCAGCAGAGATGCTGGTCAAAGAGGGCTTCGTGGTGCTGCCCTATTGCAGCGCCGATCCGGTGCTGTGCCGACGGCTGGAGGAGGCAGGCTGCGCCGCCGTGATGCCGCTCGGTTCACCGATAGGATCTAACCAGGGCCTGGCCACCCGCGCCATGCTGGAGATTATCATCGCCCAGGCGCGGGTGCCGGTAGTGGTCGATGCCGGAATTGGTACCCCCAGCCACGCGGCTGAGGCGCTGGAGATGGGGGCCAGCGCGGTGCTGGTGAATACCGCCATTGCCGTCGCTAACGATCCGGTGGCAATGGCCCGTGCGTTCAAGCTGGCCGTTGAAGCCGGACGACTGGCGCGCCAGGCGGGGCCGGGGGCGGTCAACAGCGTTGCCAGCGCCACCAGCCCACTGACCGGCTTTCTGGAGACGGGCATATGAAGACCTTCAGCGACTACTGGCGGCAGCTTAACTGGGACGATATCCGGCTACGCATCCACAGTAAGACCCGCGCCGACGTTGAGCGAGCATTAGCGGCTACCCAGCTGACCCGCGATGACATGATGGCCCTGCTCTCTCCTGCCGCCAGCGACTACCTTGAGCCGCTGGCCCAGCGGTCGCAGCGTCTTACCCGCCAGCGCTTTGGCAACGCCGTCGGCCTCTACGTCCCGCTCTATCTCTCTAACCTGTGCGCCAACGACTGCACCTACTGCGGCTTCTCCATGAGCAACCGCATCAAACGTAAGACCCTGGACGAAGCGGAGATCCTGCGCGAGTGCGCGGCGATCCGCGAGATGGGCTTTGAACATCTCCTGTTAGTGACTGGGGAGCATCAGACAAAAGTGGGAATGGACTACTTTCGCCGCCATTTCCCGGCTATTCGCCGCCAGTTCGCCTCATTGCAGATGGAGGTACAGCCGCTGTCGCAGGCGGAGTATGCCGAGCTTAAGGCCCTGGGCTTAGACGGGGTGATGGTCTATCAGGAGACCTATCATGAGGCAACCTATGCCCGCCATCACCTGAAGGGCAACAAGCAGGATTTCTTCTGGCGGCTGGAGACACCGGACCGGCTTGGTCGGGCGGGAATCGACAGGATTGGCCTTGGCGCGCTGGTGGGTCTTTCCGACAGCTGGCGGGTGGATTGCTACATGGTGGCGGAGCATCTGCTCTGGCTCCAGCAGCACTACTGGCAGAGCCGCTACTCTATCTCCTTCCCACGCCTGCGTCCGTGCGTAGGAGGCATTGAACCCGCCTCGCTGATGGATGAGCGCCAGCTGGTGCAGACCATCTGCGCCTTCCGCCTGCTGGCACCCGACGTGGAGCTGTCTCTCTCTACGCGGGAGTCGCCATGGTTCCGCGATCGTGTTGTGCCGCTGGGCATCACCAGCGTCAGCGCCTTCTCGAAAACCCAGCCCGGTGGCTATGCTGACAATCACCCTGAGCTGGAGCAGTTCGCGCCGCACGACGGTCGCCGTCCGGAGGAGGTGGCCAGCGCCCTGCTGCGCAACGGCCTGCAGCCGGTGTGGAAAGACTGGGACAGCTATCTCGGGCGAACGGATCCCGTTCGTAAGAATTGTTTGTGATACTCCACACACAATCACGGTAAAGCGGTTGTTGAACCAGACGGTGGGATTAATGTTTATTTATCCCATCGTTGTCGAGGCTGGCTATGAAAAACATTGTCTTATGCTGTGCAGCGGGTATGTCCACCAGCATGTTGGTTCAACGCATGAAAGAGGCGGCGCAGAAAAAAGGCGTCGAGGTCTCTATCAAAGCGGTACCGGTTTCCGAGTTCAAAGAGAACCTTGCCGAGGCCGATATCATCCTGCTGGGTCCACAGGTGAAGTATGAGCAGGCGAAACTGCAGGCGCAGGCGGATCCGCTGGGCAAGAAGGTCGCGGTAATCGATATGATGGACTACGGCATGATGAAGGGTGACGTCGTGCTGGATAAAGCGCTGAAGCTGTTGGAGTCATAATGGAAGACTTAGAAACAACAATCATGGAACTGCTGGTCAACGCAGGCGCGGCACGTAGCGCTGCCCTGACGGCATTACAGATGGCACGCAAAGGTGAATTTGACGAAGCCGAAAAGGCAATGGAAGAGTCGCGCGAATACGTTAAGCATGCGCACAAAATCCAGACCGAGCTGATAGGCCTGGACGAAGGCGTGGGCAAACTGCCGGTTAACCTGATCACCGTTCACTCTCAGGACCACCTGATGAATGCGATGGTAATTCAGGATCTGGCCGGGGATATGATCGAGCTGTATCGACGACTGCCAGCCATACAGTAACTCGTGTGTTCGTAGGCCGGATAAGCGCAGCGCCATCCGGCAATTTTTTACTGCCAAAAGTGGTAACGTGTTTTATGGTCGGATTTATGGCACAACATAGCATCAAAGCACGTTGATAAATTCACACAGGTAGCCTATGCCCGCTGTTCCGCTCCCCTTTTTGACCTTCGTTATTTTGCTCATGTTGCTGACGAAGGTTTGCCTGCAGCGTGTATCCGGCTACCGTAGCACCGCCACGTTTATCGCTGGCTGCGCTCTGTTGGTATTGATGTCGGCCATGCGCTGGCAGTTCGATGTCCTCTACCTGCGCCAGATCCAGTCCATTGTTGCTATCGCCCTGCCTCCTCTGGCCTGGCGCTGTTTTGCCCGGTTAACGGAACGCAGTGGCAGACAGAAAGTAGCGATATGCCTCATCCCCTCTGCCATTGCGCTGGGACTAAACCTTGTTGCGCCTGCCACCACTGATGCGGTGCTGATGGCGCTGTACGTCGGCTATGGTTGCACACTTATTGGCACGGCATATCAGGGGCCGGATGCGTTTATCTTTAGCCGCCTGAATGATGCAGGCCCGGCGGCACGCATGGCATTTCTGGCAGGCAGCTTTCTCTGCTTTTCCGGCCTGACCGATCTGGCTATCGCAGTGGATTTCAGTTTTTACCAGGGCCACCAGGCCCCTCAGCTGGTGGCACTCTCGCAGGCGATCCTGCTGCCGTTTATCTGCCTGGCGATTATCTATAACGGGAAAAACGCGCCTCCCGATGAAGGCATACCCGCGATTGAACCCCAGAATAATAGCGAGGCGTTAGCCCTCCTCTGCCAGCGCGTTGAGGCACGCCTCTGCGAGCAGAGCCTCTACCTTAGCCCCGATCTGACGCTCAACACGCTGGCACGCAGGATGGGTATCCCGGCCCGACAGATTTCGCAGGCGGTGAACCAGACGCAGGGCTGCAACGTCTCCCAGTGGATCAACCGCTTTCGCATTCACCACGCCCAACGGCAGTTGCTCGCTACCGATGCCTCGGTTACGGAGATCATGCTCGAGGCTGGCTTTGCAACTAAATCCAATTTCAACCGGGAATTTACCCGTATTAGCGGGATGAGCCCAACCGAGTATCGTCGCTCCGCGGAGGAAGCGCTAACGCCTGCTGTAGAAACGCGCCCATCTCGTCAGCAAGGTGCTGATGGATATCGCTGCGGCTAACTGTGCCTCCATCCTGGCAAACGATCCCTTCCCCCGGCGCTTCCTGCTCAATCAGGGCCGCCGCGCCGGGTTTGCATAGCTGCATAAAGCTAAAGTGCGTTGCCCCCTCTACGCGGATATAGCGTTGCCATGCCGCAGGAATAAACGCTGCCAGATGCCCCGATTCCAGCCCGGCAGGTAGCGCATCGCTGTCGGCCTGAGCCGCCATAATCAGTACCGGGATACTTATCTGCTTCAGGCTCGCGGGCGTAAAGCCGCGCGCCAGTCCCAGATCGAGTGACACGACCGCTTTGATTCGCGGATCGCGGGCATCTTCAGCCAAACGTTCAGCCGCTAAGGGCTGGTCAATTCCAAGAGTGTGGAGCAGCTTGCAGCTCGACAGAACAGGATGATTTTGGCAGTCAGCAATAAAACGGTCTGCAGCAAAACGCGCTCCGGCGAGCTCAAGTACGGTCCAACCGCCGAGTGAATGCCCTACCGCCGCAATGCGCGTGTTGTCTACCTCTCCGGCAAGCGCTGGGGCCGCCAATATCGCATCCAACGTTCGTCGCAAATCCTGTGGGCGCTGCCAGAGCTGCTGTGCAGCTTTGGGGTTTCTATTATGCGTAGTGGTACCTGGGTGATCGACTGCTGCCACGATATACCCCTGCGCACTCATACGCTGTGCCAGCCAGTTCAGGTTACGCCAGCTGCCGCCATAGCCATGAGAGACCAGCAGCAGGGGATGCTTGCCGGGTGCAGGTTTTGCATCGCGCAGCGCCTGGGTTCCGATGAACACAATATTGTCGCCCACCGAGGCGGGCATACCGCTATGCAGCGTGGGATACCAGAGGGCAACATTAAGTGGACGGTCGCTCTCTTTTTGTAGAGTGAGTTGGCGAAATGCTGTTTCGGCGTGCGCCATGCAGCCGATCAGCATGGTGAAAGTAAAAAGAAAAATACGCGGGAACATAAAGGGCACCTGTTGAATGAAGACAGGCTGTATTGTGGGTTTTCTTCCTGTAGCGCGCGTCCTGAAACACGATCGAGGCCCTGGTCTGTGATTTTCAGGCATAAAAAAACCCGCCGAAGCGGGTTTTTATTAGCGGAAAGCAGCGTTAGTCGTTGTCGGAACCGCCCAGGCCTGCGTTCAGCAGCTCTGCCAGGCTGGCAGAAGCGTCTTCAGCAGTCACCTGCGGTGCTGCCGGCAGTTCGCCAGCGGCACGACGGCGCATACGATCCTGGTGGTACGCATAACCGGTACCGGCCGGGATCAGACGACCCACGATAACGTTCTCTTTCAGACCGCGCAGTTCGTCGCGTTTGCCCGCAACGGCTGCTTCGGTAAGCACACGAGTCGTCTCCTGGAACGATGCCGCGGAGATGAAGGACTCGGTTGCCAGAGACGCTTTGGTAATACCCAGCAGATCGCGAGCATAGGTTGCTGCGATTTTGCCGTTCGCTTCCAGATCGCGGTTGGCGATCTTGACGCGAGAGTATTCCACCTGCTCGCCTTCGAGGAAGTCGGAGCTTCCTGCGTTAGCAATGGTGGCTTTACGCAGCATCTGACGCACGATAACTTCGATGTGCTTATCGTTGATCTTAACGCCCTGCAGACGGTAAACGTCCTGCACTTCGTTGGTGATGTAACGCGTAACCGCGTGAACGCCACGAAGACGCAGAATGTCGTGCGGTGCTTCCGGACCGTCGGAAACCACGTCACCACGCTCTACACGCTCGCCTTCAAACACGTTGAGCTGACGCCATTTCGGGATCATCTCTTCGTACGGATCGCTACCGTCTAACGGCGTGATAACCAGACGACGTTTCCCTTTGGTCTCTTTACCGAAGGAGATGATACCGCTGATTTCCGCCAGGATTGCTGGCTCTTTCGGACGACGCGCTTCGAACAGATCCGCAACGCGCGGCAGACCACCGGTGATATCTTTGGTACCGCTGGATTCCTGAGGAATACGCGCCAGAGCATCACCCGCACCGATCTGCACGCCATCTTCCAGCTGGACAATCGCTTTACCCGGCAGGAAGTACTGAGCCGGCATATCGGTGCCCGGGATCAGAACGTCGTTACCGTTCGCATCAACGATTTTCAGCGCCGGACGCAGATCTTTACCACCCGCGGTACGTTCTGCAGAATCCAGAACCACCAGCGAGGAGAGACCGGTCAGTTCGTCGGTCTGACGAGTAATCGTCTGGCCGTCGATCATATCAGTGAAGCGGATGAAACCAGCCACTTCAGTGATTACCGGCATGGTGTGCGGATCCCAGTTTGCTACGGTCTCGCCGCCAGCAACCTGCTCGCCATCACCCTTGGCCATAACCGCACCGTAAGGCACTTTATAGCTCTCTTTGGTACGACCGAATTCGTCGATCAGCTTCAGCTCGGTGTTACGGGAGGTCACCACCAGCTTACCGCTAGAGTTCACAACCGATTTCGCGTTGCTGAGCTTGATGCTACCTTTGTTTTTCACCTGGATGCTGGACTCAGCAGCCGCACGCGATGCCGCACCACCGATGTGGAACGTACGCATGGTCAGCTGTGTACCCGGCTCACCGATGGACTGTGCCGCGATAACGCCGATAGCCTCACCTTTGTTGATGATGTGGCCACGCGCCAGGTCACGACCGTAGCAGTGGGCACACACACCAAAGTCGGTGTCACAGGATACAACGGAACGCACTTTCACAGAGTCAACGGAGTTCTCTTCCAACAGGTCACACATCTGCTCATGCAGCAGCGTGTTGCGTGGAACCAGAATGTCCGCCGTACCCGGCTTCAGGATATCTTCCGCAGTTACACGACCCAGAACGCGATCGCGCAGCGGCTCTTTAACGTCACCACCCTCGATAACCGGGGTCATGGTGATGCCTTCCAGCGTGCCACAGTCATCTTCGGTAACAACCAGATCCTGCGCAACGTCAACCAGACGACGCGTCAGGTAACCGGAGTTTGCCGTTTTCAGTGCGGTATCCGCCAGACCTTTACGCGCACCGTGCGTGGAGATGAAGTACTGGAGTACGTTCAGACCTTCACGGAAGTTCGCGGTGATCGGCGTTTCGATGATGGAGCCATCCGGCTTCGCCATCAGACCACGCATACCTGCCAGCTGACGAATCTGTGCCGCAGAACCACGCGCACCGGAGTCGGCCATCATGTAGATGCTGTTGAAGGAGACCTGCTGCTCTTCTACGCCGTCACGGTTAATCACGGTTTCGGTTTGCAGGTTATCCATCATCGCTTTGGATACACGATCGTTCGCCGCAGCCCAGATATCGATAACTTTGTTGTAGCGTTCGCCAGCGGTTACCAGGCCAGACTGGAACTGCTCCTGAATCTCAGCAACTTCAGCTTCTGCTTCGCTGATGATCTCGTATTTTTTCTCCGGGATGACCATGTCATCGATACCAACGGATGCACCTGAACGCGCTGCGTAAGCAAAGCCGGTGTACATCGTCTGGTCCGCAAAAATAACGGTCGGTTTCAGGCCCAGAATGCGGTAACAGGTGTTCAGCATTTTGGAGATCGCTTTCTTGCCCAGCGCCTGGTTGACGATGGAGAAAGGCAGACCTTTCGGTACGATCATCCACAGAATGGCACGGCCAACGGTCGTGTCTTTAATGCTGGTTTTCGCAACGAACTCGCCGTTTTCATCTTTTTCATATTCGGTGATACGCACTTTAACGCGCGCATGCAGAGAGGCCAGGCCAGCGCGATAGATACGCTCGGCTTCTTTCGGGCCAGTCAGCACCATGCCTTCGCCTTTGGCGTTAACACAGTCACGGGTCATGTAGTACAGACCCAGTACAACGTCCTGAGACGGAACGATGATAGGTTCGCCGTTCGCCGGAGACAGAATGTTGTTGGTAGACATCATCAGCGCACGCGCTTCCAGCTGGGCTTCCAGCGTCAGCGGTACGTGAACAGCCATCTGGTCACCATCGAAGTCGGCGTTGTATGCCGCACAAACCAGCGGGTGCAGCTGGATTGCTTTACCTTCGATCAGAACCGGTTCAAATGCCTGGATACCCAAACGGTGCAGGGTTGGTGCACGGTTCAGCAGTACCGGGTGTTCGCGGATCACTTCGTCCAGGATATCCCAAACGACAGCTTCTTCACGCTCAACCATCTTCTTAGCGGCTTTGATGGTGGTGGCCAGGCCACGCAGCTCCAGCTTGCCGTAGATGAACGGTTTGAACAGCTCCAGCGCCATTTTCTTCGGCAGGCCGCACTGATGCAGACGCAGGTATGGACCTACGGTGATAACAGAACGACCAGAGTAGTCAACACGCTTACCGAGCAGGTTCTGACGGAAACGACCCTGCTTACCTTTGATCATATCGGCCAAAGATTTCAGCGGACGCTTGTTAGAGCCGGTGATGGCACGACCGCGACGGCCGTTATCCAGCAGGGCATCTACCGCTTCCTGCAGCATACGTTTTTCGTTACGTACGATGATGTCTGGCGCAGCCAGATCCAGCAGACGCTTCAGACGGTTGTTACGGTTGATCACGCGACGATACAGATCGTTCAGATCTGACGTAGCGAAACGACCGCCGTCCAGCGGTACCAGCGGACGCAGATCTGGCGGCAGAACCGGCAGAACGGTCAGGATCATCCACTCCGGCTTGTTGCCAGACTGTACGAACGCTTCCAGCAGCTTGATACGCTTGGTCAGCTTCTTACGCTTGGTTTCGGAGTTAGTTTCGTTCAGCTCTTCACGCAGCTGCTCGCACTCTTGCTCCAGATCCATGCTCTTCAGCAGGGCCTGGATAGCTTCCGCACCCATCTTCGCGTCGAACTCGTCACCGAACTCTTCCAGCGCGTCCAGATACTGCTCTTCAGTCAGGATCTGATGACGCTCCAGGTTGGTCATGCCGCCTTCGATAACCACATAGGATTCGAAGTACAGCACGCGCTCGATATCACGCAGGGGCATATCCAGCAGCAGACCGATACGGGACGGCAGCGATTTCAGGAACCAAATGTGGGCAGTCGGAGACGCCAGCTCGATGTGGCCCATGCGCTCACGACGCACTTTAGTCTGGGTCACTTCAACGCCGCACTTCTCACAGATCACACCACGGTGTTTCAGGCGCTTGTACTTACCGCACAGGCACTCGTAATCTTTTACTGGCCCGAAAATACGCGCACAGAAAAGGCCGTCACGCTCAGGTTTGAACGTACGGTAGTTAATGGTTTCCGGCTTTTTCACTTCACCGAAAGACCATGAACGGATCATGTCTGGCGAAGCCAGAGCAATTTTGATCGCATCAAACTCTTCGGTTTTAGTCTGCGCTTTCAGAAACTTTAATAAATCTTTCACGGATTTGCTCCCGTCGGAGTTAGCACAATCTGGTGCCGGGTATTACCCCAGCACCAGTGACCTGTTTGAGCGAGAGTTACTCGTCTTCCAGTTCGATGTTGATACCCAGCGAACGAATCTCTTTCAACAGTACGTTGAAGGACTCAGGCATGCCCGGTTCCATCTGATGGTTGCCGTCCACGATGTTTTTATACATCTTAGTACGACCGTTCACGTCATCAGACTTAACGGTGAGCATTTCCTGCAGGGTGTATGCTGCGCCGTATGCTTCCAGCGCCCACACTTCCATCTCCCCGAAGCGCTGACCACCGAACTGCGCCTTACCACCCAGCGGCTGCTGAGTAACCAGGCTGTAAGAACCGGTAGAACGCGCGTGCATCTTGTCATCAACCAAGTGGTTCAGTTTCAGCATGTACATGTAGCCAACGGTAACCTGGCGCTCGAACTGCTCGCCGGTACGACCGTCGAACAGCGTGATCTGACCGGACGTCGGCAGGCCACCCAGCTGTAACAGCTCCTTGATTTCAGACTCTTTCGCACCGTCGAAGACCGGCGTTGCGATTGGCATACCTTTGCGCAGGTTTTCAGCCAGACGCAGAACTTCTTCATCGCTGAAGGTATTCAGGTCAACTTTCTGGCGAACGTCAGTGCCCAGATCGTACGCACGCTGGATGAACTCGCGCAGTTTCGCGACCTCTTCCTGCTGCTTCAGCATGGCGTTGATTTTCTCGCCGATGCCTTTCGCAGCCATACCCAGGTGGGTTTCGAGGATCTGACCAATGTTCATACGAGACGGTACACCCAGCGGGTTCAGTACGATGTCGACCGGCGTGCCGTTCTCATCGTAAGGCATATCTTCGATCGGGTTGATCTTAGAGATAACACCCTTGTTACCGTGACGACCCGCCATTTTATCACCCGGCTGGATCTGACGTTTCACGGCCAGATACACTTTAACAATCTTCAGCACGCCCGGTGCCAGATCGTCGCCCTGAGTGATTTTGCGGCGTTTCGCTTCGAGTTTCTTCTCGAACTCGTGTTTCAGTTCGTCATACTGCTCAGCCAGCTGTTCCAGCTGATTCTGTTTCTCTTCGTCGGTCAGGCCCAGCTCCAACCAGCGGTCGCGCGGCAGTTTGTCGAGCTTCTCAGCTTCAACGCCACCGGATACCAGCACGGCATGGATACGGCTGAACAGGCCAGCTTCGAGGATCTGCAGTTCTTCAGACAGGTCTTTTTTCGCCTGCTTCAGCTGCATCTCTTCGATTTCCAGCGCACGTTTGTCTTTCTCTACGCCATCGCGAGTAAAGACCTGAACGTCGATAACCGTACCGGAAACACCGTTTGGTACGCGCAGAGAGGAGTCTTTAACGTCAGACGCTTTCTCACCGAAGATCGCACGCAGCAGCTTCTCTTCTGGCGTCAGCTGGGTTTCACCTTTCGGCGTTACCTTACCAACCAGAATGTCACCGCCGGTCACTTCCGCACCGATGTAAACGATACCGGATTCATCCAGTTTAGAGAGCGCAGCTTCACCCACGTTCGGGATGTCAGCGGTGATCTCTTCCGGCCCCAGCTTGGTGTCACGAGACACGCACGCCAGTTCCTGAATGTGGATGGTGGTGAAACGATCTTCCTGGACCACACGCTCGGAAACGAGGATGGAGTCTTCGAAGTTGTAACCGTTCCACGGCATGAACGCTACGCGCATGTTCTGACCCAGCGCCAGCTCACCGAGGTCGGTGGACGGGCCGTCTGCCAGCACGTCGCCACGTTCGATTGGCTCACCCAGAGAGACACACGGCATCTGGTTGATACAGGTGTTCTGGTTAGAACGGGTGTACTTGGTCAGGTTGTAGATGTCGATACCCGCTTCGCCCGGGTACATCTCGTCGTCGTTAACTTTGATAACGATACGGGACGCATCCACGTACTGAACGGTACCGCCACGTTTCGCCACCGCAGTTACACCGGAGTCAACGGCAACAGCACGTTCCATCCCGGTACCTACCAGCGGCTTATCAGCGCGCAGGGTCGGAACCGCCTGACGTTGCATGTTCGCACCCATCAATGCACGGTTGGCGTCATCGTGTTCCAGGAACGGGATCAGGGACGCACCGACGGAAACCACCTGCTGGGTGGAAACGTCCATGTAGTCAACCTGGTCGTTGCTGAACAAGCTGGATTCGCCTTTGCTACGGCAGGTAACGAGGTCATCAACAAAACGACCTTCTTCGTCCAGGTTGGTGTTCGCCTGGGCGATAACGTAGTTACCCTCTTCGATAGCAGAGAGGTAATGGATCTCGTCGGTCACAACGCCGTCGGTGACTTTACGGTACGGCGTCTCAAGGAAGCCATATTCGTTAGTCTGTGCGTACACGGACAGGGAGTTGATCAGACCGATGTTCGGACCTTCAGGCGTTTCGATAGGACATACGCGACCGTAGTGGGTCGGGTGTACG
Organism: Pseudescherichia sp. L3; assembly: GCF_024656065.1. Lineage (NCBI taxonomy): Bacteria > Pseudomonadati > Pseudomonadota > Gammaproteobacteria > Enterobacterales > Enterobacteriaceae > Pseudescherichia > Pseudescherichia sp. L3. Next base: position 10,987 of record NZ_JANKYC010000007.1, on the reverse strand, counting down.
TCTCGAACTTCAAAGCCTGCGCGCTCACGGGTCAGACCGCCCGGGCCCAGTGCAGAGATACGACGCTTGTGCGTGATCTCAGACAGCGGGTTGTTCTGGTCCATAAACTGAGACAGCTGGCTGGAGCCAAAGAACTCTTTCACTGCCGCAGAGATCGGCTTGGCGTTGATCATATCCTGAGGCATCAGGGTGTCGAGATCGCCCAGTGAGAGACGCTCTTTCACTGCACGCTCAACGCGCACCAGGCCAACGCGGAACTGGTTTTCCGCCATTTCGCCTACGGAACGGATACGACGGTTGCCGAGGTGGTCGATATCATCCACTTCGCCAATACCGTTACGGATACCGATGAGCTTTTTCATCACCTGGATGATGTCATCTTTGCTCAGGATACCGGAACCTTCGATCTCGTCACGCAGCAGAGAACGGTTGAACTTCATACGACCAACCGCAGAGAGATCGTAGCGGTCTTCGGAGAAGAACAGGTTCTCGAACAGGCTTTCCGCTGCTTCACGGGTCGGCGGCTCACCAGGACGCATCATGCGGTAAATCTCTACCAGCGCGCTCAGGCGATCGGTAGTTGGATCGACACGAATCGTTTCCGACATGTACGCGCCGTGATCCAGATCGTTGGTGAACAGCGTTTCGATACGTTTATGACCGGACTGGCTCAGCTTAGCCAGCAGATCCAGAGACAGCTCCATGTTCGCCGGGCAGATCAGCTCGCCGGTGGAGGTATCAACGTAATCTTTTGCAGCCACTTTGCCCGCAATGTATTCAACCGGTACTTCGATGTGTTTGATCTCATCTTTTTCCAGCTGGCGAATGTGGCGCGCGGTAATACGGCGGCCTTTTTCGACATACACTTTGCCGTCGGCTTCGATATCAAACGAGGCGGTTTCGCCACGCAGACGCTCCGGGACCAACTCCATCTGCAGCTTGTTGTCGCGGATTTCGAAAGTGACTTTTTCAAAGAACAGGTCAAGGATCTGCTCAGTGGTATAGTTCAGCGCGCGCAGGATGATGGTCGCAGGCAGCTTACGGCGACGGTCGATACGCACGAACAGGTTGTCTTTCGGGTCAAACTCGAAGTCCAGCCAGGAGCCGCGGTAAGGAATGATGCGCGCGTTATACAGTACTTTACCTGAAGAGTGCGTTTTACCTTTGTCGCTGTCAAAGAATACGCCAGGACTACGGTGAAGCTGAGACACGATGACGCGCTCAGTACCGTTAATAACAAAGGTACCGTTATCGGTCATGAGCGGAATTTCGCCCATGTAAACTTCTTGCTCTTTGATGTCTTTAACGGTGCCTTCCGGCGCTTCGCGCTCGTAGATCACCAGGCGCAGTTTTACGCGCAGCGGTGCCGAGTAGGTCACGCCGCGGATCTGGCACTCTTTCACATCAAAGACAGGCTCGCCCAGACGGTAGCTGACGTATTGCAGCTCGGAGTTACCGCTGTAGCTCGCGATCGGGAACACGGAACGAAACGCCGCTTCCAGACCATATTGTCCTTCAGGATCTTGCTCGATAAACTTCTGGAACGAGTCAAGCTGGATAGAAAGGAGATAAGGAATGTCCAGTACTTGCGGACGCTTTCCAAAATCCTTACGAATACGTTTTTTCTCGGTATAGGAGTAAACCATTAGGGTTCCTCAGCTCGCTGACAAGTCGACCCATCTGCCCGACGACGGGGGCAGTTTGTGCAACACTATTTTGTTGACCGGAAAGTGGAGCACTTTCCGCAATGCTTGTTGCTATCACGCTTAAACCATTTCGTCGCGATTTACACAGTGCTCACGCGCTGTCGCAATATATTAAGTCGTCGATAGAAACAAGCATTGTGAGGGAGATCAGTAGCCAAACAGTGTGAAACGCTACTAACACCCTACAGCGCAAAAAGGCTGGTGACTAAAAAGTCACCAGCCATCAGCCTAATTTCTCAGGCTGCAACCGGAAGGGTTGGCTTATTTAACTTCAACTTCAGCGCCAGCTTCTTCCAGAGATTTTTTCAGAGCTTCGGCGTCGTCTTTGCTGATGCCTTCTTTCAGAGCGGCAGGAGCAGATTCTACCAGGTCTTTAGCTTCTTTCAGACCCAGGCCAGTTGCGCCACGTACTGCTTTGATAACAGCAACTTTGTTAGCGCCAGCGGCTTTCAGAATAACGTCGAATTCAGTTTTCTCTTCAGCAGCTTCAGCCGGGCCTGCAGCAACAGCTACAGCAGCAGCAGCGGAAACACCGAATTTTTCTTCCATTGCAGAGATCAGCTCTACAACGTCCATTACGGACATAGCGGATACTGCTTCAATGATTTGATCTTTAGTGATAGACATTTAAATTGTTCCTGAATATCAGAATAAGTTTATACGTAAGCAGATGCTTGATAAAGATAACTGCGATTAAGCAGCTTCTTTCGCATCGCGTACAGCAGCCAGAGTGCGAACCAGTTTGCCTGCAGAGGCTTCTTTCATGGTTGCCATCAGGCGTGCAATTGCTTCTTCGTAGGTCGGCAGGGTTGCCAGGCGATCGATCTGCGATGCCGGGATCAACTCACCTTCAAAGGCTGCGGCTTTAACCTCAAATTTTGCATTCGCTTTCGCGAACTCTTTGAACAGACGAGCAGCAGCGCCCGGGTGTTCCATAGAGTATGCAATCAGGGTCGGACCAACAAACGTGTCTTTCAGGCACTCGAACTGAGTACCCTCAACGACGCGGCGCAGCAGGGTGTTACGAACAACACGCATGTAAACGCCAGCTTCACGACCTGCTTTACGCAGTTCAGTCATTTTGTCTACAGTAACGCCACGGGAATCCGCAACTACTGCAGACAGCGCGCCTTTGGCTACTTCGCTGACTTCAGCAACAATCGCTTGTTTGTCTTGAAGATTTAAAGCCATTAGCTTTGCTCCTGGATGTTTGCCAGAGCTCATGCTCTGGAACTCACTTCACTCCCCTCAAAGAAGGGAGCGTCTAAATACGGTGAGCAGAAACAAGCCAAAGATACTTAAAAAATGTCTTCAGGTTCTGTCACCGTCTACGCAGGGAATTAAGTCTCTTGCGAGACACCTGCGGTCTTGGACGGAGGCCTGGATTAGGCCAGGCTCCAACCGAAAATCTTTCGTGGGCGAAGATTGTAGACAAATCCACCGCCCACGTAAAGGCGAATATTAGTTCGCCGCTGCGCTCAGACCAGCCTGGTCAACCGCAACACCTGCACCCATGGTGGTGGAGATGCTAACTTTCTTGATGTACACGCCTTTCGCCTGAGTCGGTTTTGCTTTTTTCAGCGCAACCAGCAGGGCTTCCAGGTTTTCTTTCAGTTTGTCAGCGTCAAAGTCCACTTTACCGATGGTGGTGTGGATGATGCCGTTTTTGTCGTTACGGTAACGAACCTGACCTGCTTTAGCGTTCTTAACTGCTTCAGCAACGTTAGGGGTTACGGTACCGACTTTCGGGTTCGGCATCAGGCCGCGCGGGCCCAGAACCTGGCCAAGCTGGCCAACAACGCGCATTGCATCCGGGGAAGCAATAACAACGTCAAAGTTCATTTCGCCTTTCTTGATCTGATCGGCCAGATCTTCCATACCTACCAGCTCTGCGCCGGCAGCTTTAGCTGCTTCAGCGTTCGGGCCCTGGGCAAATACGGCTACACGTACGGAACGACCGGTGCCGTTAGGCAGTACGGTTGCGCCACGAACGTTCTGGTCAGATTTACGAGCGTCGATGCCGAGGTTAACAGCAACGTCAACGCTTTCGTTGAATTTAGCGGTAGCCAGCTCTTTCAGCAGAGCGATAGCTTCGTTGATGTCGTACTGCTTGGTTGCATCAACTTTCTCACGGATAACACGCATGCGCTTGGTCAGTTTAGTCATGTCTTAACCCTCCACTACCAGGCCCATGGAACGAGCAGTACCTTCGATGGAGCGAGTCATCGCTTCAACGTCTGCACCAGTCATGTCCGCCGCTTTAGTCTGTGCAATTTCTTGCAGCTGAGCGCGAGTAATTGTACCCACTTTGTCTTTGTTCGGCTTGCCAGAACCAGACTTGATACCAGCCGCTTTCTTCAGCAGTACAGCTGCCGGAGGCGTTTTGGTAACGAAAGTGAAAGAACGGTCAGCGTAAACGGTAATAACAACCGGAATCGGCAGACCTTTCTCGATGGAATCAGTTTTGGCGTTAAACGCTTTACAGAATTCCATGATGTTAACACCCTGCTGACCCAGAGCCGGACCAACCGGTGGGCTCGGGTTTGCCATGCCAGCTGCAACCTGCAGCTTGACGTAGGCCTGGACTTTCTTAGCCATTCTTAAATCCTCAGTATGGGTAATAGCGCTTCAATGAAGCTCCCCGTGATAAATAGTGTGTCTTACGGGTACGTGACCCATAAAAACAAAAGGCGCGAAATTGTAGTCCAATCTCGCGCCTTGTGCAACGGGTAAATCGTTGCTTTTTTGATCGCCTGGGCTATTAGGCTTTTTCGACCTGGCCGAAGTCCAGCTCTACCGGCGTCGCACGACCGAAGATAGAGACAGAAACCTTCAGGCGGGACTTCTCGTAGTCCACCTCTTCCACCACGCCGTTAAAGTCAGCAAACGGACCGTCGTTAACACGGACCATTTCACCCGGCTCAAACAGGGTTTTCGGACGCGGCTTGTCGCCAACCTGCTGCAGGCGGTTCATGATAGCGTCAACTTCTTTGTCGCTGATCGGGGCCGGACGGTCTGACGTACCGCCGATAAAGCCCATCACGCGCGGCACGCTGCGCACCAGGTGCCAGCTGGCGTCGTTCATAACCATCTGGACCAGAACGTAACCTGGGAAGAACTTGCGCTCGCTTTTGCGGCGCTGGCCGCCACGGATCTCGACCACTTCTTCGGTCGGTACCATGACTTCGCCAAACAGCTCTTCCATATTATGTAATTTGATATGCTCACGCAGCGAAGTCGCTACGCGGCCTTCAAAACCGGAAAACGCCTGAACGACGTACCAGCGCTTTTTAGGGGCTTCAGACATCTCAGAACCTCAGGCCAGTGATAAAGGATACCAGGCGAACCAGAATACCATCCAGTCCCCACAGGATAAGTGACATAACAGCGGTCACTGCGGCCACAATCAGTGTAGTGTGCAACGTTTCCTGGCGAGTTGGCCAAATCACTTTACGGACTTCGGTTCTCGCTTCACGGGCAAAAGCTACGGTCGCTTTACCCTTTGTCGTCAACAGCGCGACACCACCCGCTGCAGCAATAAGAATTACTACTGCCAGCGCGCGTAACGGCAGCATCATGTCACGATAGAGGTAGTTGCCAACGATAGCTACGATCAGCAATACAGCAACGACAACCCACTTCATCGCTTCCAGGCCGCGCCCGCTCCCTTGAGCTTCGGTATTCGCACTCATAAACCAACCTGTCACAAGAATTCAGAAAAACATTTTGCCCCGCGGACGCGAGGCAAACCTAACCGAAATGCTCCGGCTCTTACGCCATCTACAGAGCCTGTCTCAGCAATGATTATGACAAAAAAAATCACTGATGAGCCAGGTTCTGGTTCGAAAGCGTGCAAAAAGGGCATCAAATGATGCCCTTTTCATGCGCATTGCGTCAAATGTTATCAGCGATTAGCTGAGAACTTTAGCAACAACGCCTGCGCCAACGGTACGGCCGCCTTCACGGATTGCGAAACGCAGACCGTCGTCCATCGCGATCGGGTGGATCAGGGTAACAACCATTTTGATGTTGTCGCCCGGCATAACCATCTCAACGCCTTCCGGCAGTTCGATGGTGCCAGTCACGTCAGTTGTACGGAAGTAGAACTGCGGACGGTAGCCTTTGAAGAACGGAGTGTGACGGCCGCCTTCGTCTTTGGACAGGATGTACACTTCGGATTCGAACTTGGTGTGCGGCTTGATTGAGCCCGGCTTAGCCAGAACCTGGCCACGCTGGATCTCTTCACGCTTGATACCACGCAGCAGAACGCCGCAGTTCTCGCCCGCGCGACCTTCGTCCAGCAGTTTGCGGAACATTTCAACGCCGGTACAGGTAGATTTCGCAGTATCTTTGATACCAACGATTTCAACTTCTTCACCAACTTTGATGATACCGCGCTCTACACGACCGGTAACAACGGTACCACGACCGGAGATGGAGAATACGTCTTCGATCGGCAGCAGGAACGGCTTGTCAATCGCACGCTCTGGTTCCGGGATGTAGGAATCCAGGTAGCCAGCCAGCTCAACGATTTTCTCTTCCCACTCAGCTTCGCCTTCCAGCGCTTTCAGCGCGGAACCACGAATGATCGGGGTGTCGTCGCCCGGGAAGTCGTACTGGGACAGAAGTTCACGCACTTCCATCTCAACCAGTTCCAGCAGCTCTTCGTCATCAACCATGTCGCATTTGTTCAGGAACACGATGATGTACGGAACGCCTACCTGACGACCCAGCAGGATGTGCTCACGGGTCTGCGGCATCGGGCCGTCAGTCGCAGCAACAACCAGGATCGCGCCGTCCATCTGCGCGGCACCGGTGATCATGTTTTTAACATAGTCGGCGTGGCCCGGGCAGTCTACGTGTGCGTAGTGGCGAGTCGGGGTGTCATACTCAACGTGAGAGGTGTTGATGGTGATACCACGAGCTTTCTCTTCCGGCGCGTTATCGATCTGGTCGAATGCACGAGCAGAACCACCGTAGGTTTTAGCCAGAACGGTAGTGATGGCAGCGGTCAGCGTTGTTTTACCATGGTCAACGTGGCCGATAGTACCGACGTTAACGTGCGGTTTTGTACGTTCAAACTTTTCTTTAGACATCGATTGTCCCTCTAAGACACGGATAAATCGGTGATATCACCACATCAACCAGGCAACATGCCCGACTTGTTGAATGCTTTTAAATGTAAACAGAGAGAAACGGGAGGGAGAAGTGAAGTGGTGCTGATACCCAGAGTCGAACTGGGGACCTCACCCTTACCAAGGGTGCGCTCTACCAACTGAGCCATATCAGCACGTATTGGAGCGGGCAGCGGGAATCGAACCCGCATCATCAGCTTGGAAGGCTGAGGTAATAGCCATTATACGATGCCCGCATCCTGAAACTCGGCTACCCAGTTCTTTCTGTAACAAAAAAGAGATTGCTCTCTTTTTATGTTCGAGCTGCTTAATTTTTTAACCAGCTCAGGCGGCAATTATGCTGCCAGAAAGTGGTGGTGGGGGAAGGATTCGAACCTTCGAAGTCTGTGACGGCAGATTTACAGTCTGCTCCCTTTGGCCGCTCGGGAACCCCACCGGACTTGATGGTGCCGACTACCGGAATCGAACTGGTGACCTACTGATTACAAGTCAGTTGCTCTACCTACTGAGCTAAGTCGGCATCAAGTAGCGCGCATTCTAGGGAGCCTGGCGGGTTCATGCAACAAAAAAATCGCATAAAACGTTCTCTTGCTCACATTTTGTGCGCTGACATGAAAAAATGCTGTCATTTCATGCAACGGCGAGCAAATATTCAACGTTTTATCGCTTCGTAAAGCGGAAAGGGAATATCAAAAAGCGGCGAAATCACCGTGGGCCGATCCTGTTACGTGATGCGTATCAGTGAAAGCACTATTCGCCACTATTTTTTCTTATCCTTACCTGCAATCTGATGTTACCCTCCTGCCCATTGTCCATAATAAACTTCAATGTAGCGTGCTATTGAGCTGTCTTTCAGGACTGCGCATCGCTGAACGTTTATCCTCGGAACGGTGACGATAAATGGCACGCAGAAACATGCTTATGAATGCAGCAGAGCAAACGTTAATGACGCCTTACTTACAGTTTAACCGCAGCCAGTGGGCTGCACTTCGTGACTCGGTGCCGATGACCCTGACGGAAGGGGAAATTGCGCGGTTAAAAGGTATTAATGAAGATCTCTCCCTTGAAGAGGTTGCAGAGATCTATCTGCCTCTGTCGCGTTTACTCAATTTCTATATTAGCTCTAACCTGCGCCGTCAGGCCGTACTGGAGCAGTTCTTGGGTACTAACGGGCAGCGTATCCCGTATATCATCAGCATTGCCGGCAGCGTGGCCGTAGGGAAAAGTACCACCGCTCGTGTACTGCAGGCGCTGCTGAGCCGCTGGCCTGAGCATCGCCGGGTAGAGTTAATTACTACCGATGGTTTTTTGCATCCTAACCAGGTGCTCAAAGATCGCGGCCTGATGAAGAAGAAAGGCTTTCCTCAGTCCTATGATATGCACCGGCTGGTGAAGTTCGTTGCCGATCTTAAATCAGGCGTGCCGGATGTGACTGCCCCGGTCTACTCTCATCTTATTTATGATGTTATTCCCGATGGGGATAAGACGGTTACCCATCCCGATATTTTAATCCTTGAAGGTCTGAACGTGTTGCAGAGCGGAATGGATTATCCTCACGATCCGCACCACGTATTTGTATCGGACTTTGTCGATTTCTCTATTTACGTTGACGCTCCGGAAGATCTATTACAGCGCTGGTATATCAATCGCTTTTTAAAATTCCGCGAGGGTGCGTTTAGCAACCCGGACTCGTACTTCCACAGCTATGCGAAGCTCTCTGAAGAGGAAGCAGTGAAGGTCGCGACGTCCCTGTGGCAAGAGATTAACTTCCTGAATCTGAAAGAGAACATCTTACCTACTCGTGAGCGCGCTAGCCTGATCATGACTAAAAGTGCTAATCATGCAGTTGAGCAGGTTCGGTTACGCAAATAAAAAAGGGAGCGCTACGCTCCCTGTTTCACTATTATTCCGCGCTTCTTAACGAAATTTCACCGCCCATCCACGCTTTAGTCGCTCCATTTTGCTCAAGCAGCAGTGCGCCTTGTGTATCTATTCCGCGTGAAATACCCACTATCTCTTTATCACCAATAATAAGTTTGACCGGACGGTTAATAAAGTTATCCAACTTTTCCCAGCGGGAAAGATAAGGGGTTAACCCCTCCTGCTCGAACAGCTCCAGCGCAGCGCGTAACTCGTTAATTAGCCGCGCGGCAAGGGTATTACGATCGATGGCGATCCCCGCTTCCTGAAGATTGATCCATCCCTGGTTGATAACGTCAGACTCAACCTTCCGCATCGCCAGATTGATCCCAGCCCCAATAACGATCTGTGCCGCATCGCCCGTCTTTCCCGTCAGCTCAACGAGAATACCGGCCAGTTTGCGATCCTGCAGATAGAGATCGTTGGGCCATTTGACGCGCACCTGGCTGGCACCCAGATCGCGCAGCACTTCTGCCATCACGATACCGATCACCAGGCTCAGGCCAATCGCGGCAGCGGGACCCTGTTCAAGACGCCAGTACATGGAGAGGTAGAGATTCGCGCCAAAAGGAGAGAACCACTTACGCCCGCGCCGGCCCCGCCCCGCCTGCTGATACTCGGCAACGCAGGCATCGCCTGACTGTAAGGTGCCGATACGATCCAGCAGATATTGATTCGTTGAATCAATAACCGGCAGCACGGCAACCTGGCCCTGGTTTATCTGGCTGCTAATAAAATCCTGGCTTAACAGCTGGATAGGCTCCGGTAGGCTATAGCCTTTTCCCGGTACGGTAAAGACATCAACGCCCCAGTCGCGCAGGGTCTGAATGTGCTTGTTAATGGCCGCCCGGCTCATTCCCAGGCGTTCACCCAGCTGCTCTCCTGAATGGAATTCGCCGTCGGCTAAAATTGAAATCAGGGTTAATGGAATAGTATTGTCCTTCACGCGATGATCTCCACGGCGTTCACCTCTCCCGTTGGGCCAATAAAACGCACCTCTGGCTCCAGCCAGACGTTGAATTTTTCTCCCACCTGCTGACGTACATGATGCGCCAGACTTACCACATCTTTGCTGGTCGCCTGATTTTCATTGATAAGCACAAGCGCCTGTTGGCGGTGTACGGCTGCACCGCCTACTGCCGTGCCTTTTAACTGGCAACGATCGATAAGCCAACCGGCAGCCAGCTTGACGGTGCCGTCGGCCTGCGGATAGTGCGGCGCATCAGGATAGTGAGTCAGCAGCTGTCGCGACGTCTCCGCACTCACTACAGGGTTTTTAAAGAAGCTTCCTGCGTTGCCGTTTACTTTCGGATCGGGAAGCTTGCTCATTCGCATATTGCAGACGGTATCAAAAACGTCCTGTGCCGTAACAGTAGCCGGATCGAGGCGCGCCAGATCGCCATAGGTCAGCACCGGCTGCCACGCTTTCGTCAGGCGTATCCCTACCGCGACGATGGCATGACTATGTTGATACTCGTGCTTAAAGATGCTGTCCCGATAGCCAAAGCGGCACTCTTGAGCGGTAAGGCGCTGGGTATGGCCAGTCGCAAGCTCAACGCAGTCGACATACTCGCATACGCGCTGTAGCTCAACGCCATACGCGCCGATGTTTTGAATGGGTGATGAACCTACACAGCCAGGGATCAGGGCCAGATTCTCCAGGCCAGCTATTCCTTGACTCAGCGTATATTGAACCAGTCGGTGCCAGTTTTCTCCTGCGCCAACGTGCAAATGCCAGGCATCGGTTTTTTCAGTGGTATCGATACCCATGATGCGGTTAACAATCACCGTTCCGGCAAAATCATTCAGGAAGAGAACGTTACTCCCTTCGCCCAGAATTAATACAGGCTGTTGGATCTGCACCGCATTCTGCCAGGCGCTAAGGAGCTGTTGCACATTGTTGGCAAGCACGATGTGGTTCGCATTATGCGCAATGCCAAAGGTATTCCAGGGTTTAAGGGAGTGATTCATAGACGCCATCCAAAGACAAAAACAGGGCTAGTGTACCCCATATGCTGGATGTTCGCTTGTGGTTGTCGTTGTAGGTTAATACGCCGGGAGGCACGCCGTTTGCCCGGCCTACGGGAGCGTTGCCGTCTGCGGAACACAACGCAAAAAGGCCATCCTTACGGATGGCCTTCTGCTTGTTTGATGCCTGGCAGTTCCCTACTCTCGCATGGGGAGACCCCACACTACCATCGGCGCTACGGCGTTTCACTTCTGAGT
>NZ_JANKYC010000006.1:0-92253 GCF_024656065.1 Pseudescherichia sp. L3 | reverse complement strand
AAGCGTTTATTTTCGCTTTTCTCTGCCGAAGTGCCCGGAGGCGCCTCGCTGACCGGCCGGCTTATTCGCCGTTGTTCCGTGTCAGTGGAGGCGCATTATAGGGAGTTATTCGGAGCTGACAAGCGTTAAATGCAAAAAACTTTCCAAGCGCTTATTTTGCAGTCTTTATGCCTGTTTTGCCGCCGATTTGCTGGTTAATTGTGCAATTTCTCGCGCAAATTCACTTACGCGTGACCAGTCGGTATAAACCACCTCTTTACGCGTATCCGTTTCCCCTCCGGTCATCTTCATAATCAGGCGGATCATGATCCGGTCGTACCAGGAGTAGCGTGGGTAGCGAAGGGCACCGGCAAACACCGCACAGCGATCCGGCTGCCAGGGTGAGTTCAATAAAAACTTACGCGTATAGCTATTAGTTTGCGGCGAGCTCTTCTCTGGTTTGCGCGCCACAAGGTTAACGGCGTAAAAGGCACTGGGCAGCGCATTAAGGTGCTGTAGATGCTTTTTCACAAACCTATCCACGGCCGGATGAAAGTGACCATAGCGAATCGATGCCCCAATAACCACGCGGTCATACTCCTCCCATGCGATAGATTCTGTACGGTTAAGGTTAACCACATCGGAATAGACGCTGAGCTCGCTCAGTTCAGAGGCGATACTGGAGGCGATCTCACGGGTTTGCCCGTCACGGGTGGAGAATAGAATCAACGTTTTCATAGCGTGTTCCCTTATTCGCGCCAGAACGTTGGGGTAAAGAGTACCAGCAACGTAAAGACTTCAAGACGACCAAAAAGCATGTTGGCGATGAGGATCCACTTCGCCACCGGGTTCATGCTGGCAAAGTTATCTGCCACCACCCCAAGACCCGGCCCAAGGTTGTTCAGCGTCGCCACCACGGAAGCAAAGGCGGAGAAGTCATCTACACCCGTGGCGATAATCGCCAGCATGCTTACGATAAAGACCAGTGCATAGGCAGAGAAGAAGCCCCACACCGCCTCGAGGATACGCTCCGGCAGCGCGCGGTTCCCCAGCTTGATGCTGTACACCGCGTTAGGATGCACCAGACGTTTCAGCTCGCGGTTGCCCTGCTTAAACAGCAGCAGGATACGAATGACCTTCAGTCCCCCGCCGGTGGACCCCGCCATGCCGCCGATAAACGCCGAGCAGAGCAGGAGCACCGGCAGGAACAGCGGCCAGCGCGCAATGCTGTCGGTAGTAAAGCCGGCGGTCGTTGCCATCGACACCACCTGGAAGAACGCCTGGTTTAGCGTAGTGACCGCCGAGTTGTAGACATCGTGGAACCAGAGTACCAGGGTGCAGATCACCACCAGCGTTAGCTGCACACCGATAAACATTCTGAACTCAGGATCGCGCCAGTAGACCTTCAGGTTCCGCCCGCTCAGTAGGGAGAAGTGCAGACCATAGTTACAGCCGGAGATCAGCAGGAAGATAGCAATAATGGTGTTAATCGTTGGGCTGTTGAAATAGCCCACGCTGGCATCGTGGGTGGAGAAGCCGCCAATGGCGATGGTAGCAAAGCTGTGTCCAATGGCGTCAAACGCCGGCATACCCGCAAACCAGAGCGCCAGTGCGCAGGCCACGGTCAGCAGAACATAGATAAGCCACAGCGTCTTTGCCGTCTCGGCAATACGCGGGCGCATCTTATTATCCTTCAGCGGGCCGGGCATCTCCGCACGGTAAAGCTGCATTCCCCCAACGCCAAGAATAGGAAGAATAGCCACGGCCAGGACGATGATCCCCATCCCGCCGAACCATTGCAGCATCTGGCGATAGAAAAGAATACCGTGCGGCAAGGAATCCAGCCCCACCAGCGTAGTCGCCCCGGTGGTCGTCAGGCCAGAAAAGGACTCAAAGAAGGCGTCGGTCACCGTCAGGTTGGGACGCTCAGAGAAGATAAACGGCAAGGCCCCCACGCTGCCCAGCACCGTCCAGAACAGGACGACAATCAGGAAGCCTTCCCGCGACTTCAGTTCGCTCTTCTCCCGGCGGTTAGGCCACCACAGCAGGGAGCCGATCGCCAGCGCCACAAAGAACGTTTGGGTGAATGCACGCCCCGCGCCGTCCCGATAAATCAGCGCAACCAGTCCAGGCAGGATCATCGTTCCGGAAAACAGTATCACCAGCAGTCCAACGATTCGGGTAATGGCGCGAAAATGCATCTCTGCCGCTTCCTTAGGTATCCAGATAAATGAGGTGGGGATTATTCTTTAATGGCTGATAATTGCAATGAACCACGACTAAAATCTGCCAGCCGGACGGAAAACTCGCTCAGCCTGGCGCGGGGAAGCGCCACCCGAAGCTGCACGACCGCCTGATAGTCGCTGGTGACGATCTTCCCCTCGAACTGACCCAGTAGCGCTTCTACGCCAGCGAGCTGGGCATAATCACAACACAAAGTATATTCGGTCAGCGGTAATTTGCGGAGTGTGGTGAGCTGATTAAGCGCACGCTGTACGCCGCCGCCATAGGCTTTGACCAGCCCGCCGGTGCCTAACAGAATGCCGCCATAGTAGCGCACCACTACAGCGGTGATCTCACCGACGCCGCTGCCCATCAGCTGGGCCAGCATTGGCTTGCCCGCCGTGCCAGCCGGTTCACCATCGTCGGAGAAGCCCAGCTGCTGCGAGTCGTCCGGCGGCCCGGCCACCCATGCGACGCAGTGGTGTCGCGCCTCCGGGTGTTCCGCCCGTACGGCGCTGACGAAGGCTTTCGCCGCCTCTACGCCGTCGGTGTGGGCCAGCAGCGTAATAAAGCGGCTCTTTTTGATCTCCTCAACGAAGGTCACCGGCGCAGCCGGTATCAGCCAGCTCTCCATCAGGCCAGCTTCAGATCTCGGGTCATGTTCTCCACGCCGTTCTCGTGGATCACCACGTTATCTTCGATACGGATCCCGCCGAACGGCTTCAGCGCTTCAATTTTCTGCCAGTTGAAGTGCTTGCTGAACTCGCCTTCACGCCACGCGTTCAACAGCGAGTCGATGAAGTAGATACCCGGCTCAATGGTCAGCACCATGCGCGGCTGGATTACGCGGGTGCAGCGCAGGTAAGGATATTTTGCCGGCGCGGCCAAATGCGTACCGGTGTCATCCTGCATAAAGCCAGCAACGTCATGCACCTGAAGGCCCAGCGGATGGCCGATACCGTGCGGCATGAAGGGGCCGGTGAGATTGTTCTCTACCATCGCTTCTTCGCTGATGTCGGTAACAATCTGATGACGACGGAGCAGCTTCGCAATGCGCTGATGGAACTGCAGGTGATAGTCGATATAGCTCACCCCCGCTTTCATAGTGCCGATCAACGCCAGCTGCTCGTCGTTGACATCTTTGATCAGCTGCGCAAAGTCGTTATCGCCATTGGCGGCCCAGGTCCGGGTCAGATCCGCGGCGTAGCCGTTATACTCGGCGCCAGCGTCCAGCAGGAAGCTGCGCATCTCAGCGGGCGCGCGATGATCCAGCCTGGTGTAGTGCAGCACGGAAGCGTGCTCGTTGAGCGCAACGATATTGCTGTAGGGCACGTCGGTATCGCGGTGGCCGGTGGCGGTCAGATAGGCCACGTTGATGTCAAATTCGCTCATACCGGAGAGAAACGCCTCGTGCGCTGCGCGGTGGCCCATCACTGCCGTCTTCTGCGCCTCTCGCATACAGGCCAGCTCGTAGTCGGTCTTATAGGCGCGATAGTAGTGCAGGTAGTCAATCACCCCTTTCGGGTTGATATTCTCGGCTTTGATCTCCAGCTGCAATGCGCGCTCTGTCACCGGGCCGATGTAGGCGATATTGCCCCGTGCCGCAGGCAGCTGGCTGGCGATACCGTCTGCTTTTGGCAGGGCAATAATCTCGATCTCTTCGGTCCAGAACGAGGTCGGCAGCGGCTCGACGTTGTGCCAGTAATCTACCGGCAGGTAGAACCACAGCTTGGGCTTGTTGACACCATCCACCAGCAACCAGCAGTTGGGAACCTGAGTAACAGGTACCCAGGCTTTAAACTGCGGGTTGACCTTAAAGGGGTACGGATGGTCATCAAGGAAGATGTTGAACAGCTCGCCGGAGTGAATCAGCAATGCGTCGAGCTTAAAGCGGGCCAGTACGTCCCGGGCACGTTCCTGTAGGGTAACGATATGATCTTTATAAAGCGCAGCCAGTGAGTCCATGATTTTCCCTTCTGGTTTAGACGGCAATTCTCGGCATCTTAACATACCCGGTAACGCCTGCGTGTTTTCCGTTTAGCGTGATCGCCTCAGCAACTTTTTAAACTCTCATTTGCATTTTATTAACATAATAACCACACTCCGTCTCATCTGGTAAGACCAGTAACCCTGCTGGATTCAGGAGACTGACATGCTCTACAAAGGCGATACCCTATACCTCGACTGGCTGGAAAACGGCATTGCTGAACTGGTGTTCGCGGCCCCCGGCTCGGTCAACAAGCTCGATACGGCGACGGTGGCGAGTCTCGGCCAGGCGCTGGACGTGCTGGAAAAAAGTCCCGACCTCACCGGGCTGCTGCTGCGCTCCGACAAAGCCGCCTTTATTGTCGGCGCGGACATTACCGAATTCCTCTCTCTGTTCCAGGTTCCCGAAGAGCAGCTTAGCCAGTGGCTGCACTTCGCTAACAGCGTCTTTAACCGCCTGGAAGATCTTCCTGTTCCCACAATCTCTGCCGTTAACGGCTATGCGCTGGGCGGCGGCTGCGAGTGTGTGCTCGCCACCGACTATCGTTTAGCGACGCCAGATCTGCGTATTGGCCTGCCGGAAACCAGACTGGGGATTATGCCTGGCTTTGGCGGCTCGGTGCGCATGCCGCGTCTGCTGGGAGCTGACAGCGCGCTGGAGATTATTGCTGCTGGCAAAGACGTAGGCGCTGAACAGGCGCTGAAAATCGGCCTCGTCGATGGCATCGTAGCGGCGGAAAAACTGCGCGATGGCGCGCTGGCCGTTCTGCGTCAGGCGATAGAGGGCGATCTGGACTGGCGCGCCAAACGCCAGCCGAAGCTGGAGCCGCTGAAACTCAGCAAGATTGAAGCCGCCATGAGCTTTACCATCGCCAAAGGCATGGTGATGCAGACCGCAGGCAAGCACTACCCCGCCCCGCTGACGGCGGTGAAAACCATTGAAGCGGCGGCCCGGTTTGGCCGTGATGAGGCGCTGGCGCTTGAGAACCAGAGCTTTGTCCCGCTGGCCCACACCAACGAGGCCCGCGCGCTGGTAGGCATCTTCCTGAACGATCAGTATGTCAAAGGTCAGGCCAAAAAGCTGACCCAGAACGTCGAGACCCCGAAGCAGGCGGCCGTGCTGGGCGCAGGCATTATGGGTGGCGGCATCGCTTACCAGTCGGCATGGAAAGGCGTGCCGGTGCTGATGAAAGATATCAACGACAAATCCCTGACGCTGGGTATCAGCGAAGCCAGCAAGCTGCTCAATAAGCAGCTTGAGCGCGGCAAGATTGACGGTTTGAAGCTGGCGGGCGTCATTGCCACTATCCATCCGACCCTCGATTACACCGGCTTTGATCGCGTCGACGTAGTGGTGGAGGCGGTCGTCGAAAATCCTAAGGTGAAAAAAACGGTGCTGGCCGAGACTGAACAGAAGGTACGCCCGGATACGGTGCTGGCCTCAAACACCTCGACTATCCCTATTAGCGAGCTGGCCAGCGTTCTGCAACGCCCAGAGAACTTCTGCGGCATGCACTTCTTTAACCCGGTACACCGCATGCCGCTGGTAGAGGTGATCCGCGGCGAAAAAACTTCGGAACAGACTCTCGCCAAAGTGGTCGCCTGGGCGAGCAAAATGGGCAAAACGCCTATCGTCGTTAACGACTGCCCTGGCTTCTTCGTCAACCGCGTCCTGTTCCCCTACTTTGCCGCCTTCGGCCAGCTCCTGCGCGACGGCGCGGACTTCCGCCGCGTGGATAAGGTAATGGAAAAGCAGTTTGGCTGGCCAATGGGCCCAGCTTATCTGCTGGACGTGGTGGGCATCGATACGGCGCATCACGCCCAGGCGGTCATGGCCGCTGGCTTCCCGGAGCGGATGCAGAAGGATTACCGCGACGCCATTGACGTACTGTTCGACGCGGGCCGCTTTGGACAGAAAAACGGCCAGGGCTTCTGGCGTTATAAAGAGGACAGCAAAGGCAAGCCGAAGAAAGAGGAAGATGCTGCCGTTGACGGCCTGCTGGCAGAGGTTAGCCAGCCGAAGCGCGACTTCTCTGACGAGGAGATTATTGCCCGCATGATGATCCCGATGGTCAACGAAGTGGTGCGCTGTCTGGAAGAGGGCATTATCGCCAGCCCGGCTGAAGCCGATATGGCCCTGGTCTACGGCCTTGGCTTCCCACCGTTCCACGGCGGCGCATTCCGCTGGCTCGACACGCAGGGCAGCGCCAGCTATCTCGATCGAGCGCAGCAGTTCGCCGCCCTTGGCCCGCTCTACGCCGTGCCGGACGGCCTGCGTGAGAAAGCGCGCCATAACGAACCCTATTATCCTCCCGTTGCGCCAGCCCGCCCGGCAGGCGTTCTGAAATCGGCTTAAGGAGTCACAATGGAACAGGTAGTCATTGTCGATGCAATTCGTACCCCGATGGGCCGTTCTAAGGGCGGCGCGTTCCGTAACGTACGCGCGGAAGATCTCTCCGCGCACCTGATGCGTAGCCTGCTGGCGCGCAACCCGGCCCTCGACGCCGCGGCGCTGGACGATATCTACTGGGGCTGCGTGCAGCAGACCCTGGAGCAGGGCTTTAACATCGCCCGTAACGCCGCCTTGCTGGCCGAGATCCCCCACTCCGTTCCGGCGGTGACCGTTAACCGTCTGTGCGGCTCGTCGATGCAGGCGCTGCACGATGCAGCACGCATGATCATGACCGGCGATGCGCAGGCGTGCCTGGTGGGCGGCGTTGAGCATATGGGCCACGTACCGATGAGCCACGGCGTTGATTTTCATCCCGGCCTCAGCCGTAACGTCGCTAAAGCGGCAGGCATGATGGGTTTAACCGCTGAGATGCTGGCACGCATGCACGGCATCAGTCGTGAGATGCAGGACCAGTTTGCCGCCCGCTCCCACGCCCGTGCATGGGCCGCCACCCAGAGTGGGGCGTTCAAAAATGAGCTTGTCCCCACCGGCGGTCACGACGCCGACGGCGTGCCGAAAATGTTTAACTTCGACGAGGTGATCCGCCCGGAGACCAGCGTTGAAGGTCTCTCCGCGCTGCGGCCCGCGTTCGATCCGGCTAACGGCACGGTGACGGCGGGCACCTCCTCCGCGCTCTCTGACGGCGCGGCGGCGATGCTGATGATGAGTGAAAGCCGCGCCCGCGAGCTGGGCCTGACGCCACGCGCCCGTATACGTTCAATGGCGGTCGTGGGTTGCGATCCCTCTATCATGGGCTACGGTCCGGTTCCGGCCTCGCAGCTGGCGTTAAAAAAAGCCGGTCTGACGGTGAGCGACATCGATCTGTTTGAGATGAACGAAGCCTTTGCGGCGCAGATCCTGCCGTGCATTAAGAATTTGGGTCTGATGGAGCAGATTGACGAGAAGATCAACCTCAACGGCGGCGCGATCGCCCTGGGTCATCCGCTCGGCTGCTCCGGGGCGCGGATCAGCACCACCCTGCTGAACCTGATGGAGCGTAAAGACGCGCAGTTTGGCCTGGCGACTATGTGTATTGGGCTGGGTCAGGGGATTGCGACGGTGTTTGAGCGAGTTTAAGCGTGTCAGGCAGGCCCGGCGGGAGAGACACCGTCGGGCCAGTGACGCCAGGGCTTAGATAAAGGCGAAAGCGTCGCCGAAGAGACGATCTTCCCGCGCACCGCGTTCGTTGCAGAAGAGATCCCGGGCGATTTTTGCCATTTCGAAACGTCCGGCAATATAGATATCATGCTCGGCCAGCGTGCCGAAATCCTGAAGTACCGCAGTCAATACCGTGCCGCTGCGGCCCTGCCACGCCTCTTCCGGCTGCTCAACCACCGGCACCACCTTCAGATTGGGGTGGGTCACCGCTAAAGCTTGCAGCTCAGAGAGATCGTACAGGTGCTTCTCTTCGCGTCCGCCCCAGTAGATGGTGATATCACGTGCCGGGTTACGCGCCAGCGCGGTCAGCAGAATCGAGCGCACGTAGGAGAAGCCGGTTCCGCCTGCAATCAGGATCAGCGGACGCTCTTCGTCATCGCGCAGCCAGGCATCGCCGTGCGGAATATCGATAACAATTTCGCGCTCTTTCAGGATCCGGTCCATCACCGCCATCGCATAGAGGTTCAGCTCGGAAGCACCAATGTGCAGCTCGATGAACGCCTGCTCATCCGGCGTGGATGCCATGGAGAACGGACGCTTATCGCGCTCGTCCATCACCACCATCAAATATTGCCCGGCGCGAAAAGAAAACGCCGCGTCCGGTACAAGACGAACACGGTATACGGTATCGGTGATAGCTTCTACCGAAGTCACTTTACAGCTTAAGGTTGTCATGCGCTCCCTCTGTCGGGTCGTTTTATTACGAATCAAAAGGCAAAACGGCGGCGCATTAGCTGCCTTTACCGTCACTCATTATGCCCAGCTCATCCCAGATAGCGTCAATTCTCGCGGTAACGGCAGGATCCTTTTTAATCGGACGCCCCCATTCACGCTGGGTTTCACCAGGCCATTTGTTGGTAGCATCCAGCCCCATTTTAGAGCCCAGACCGGAAACCGGCGAGGCAAAATCCAGGTAGTCTATCGGCGTGTTCTCTACCAACACCGTATCCCTTGCCGGATCCATACGGGTGGTGATCGCCCAGATAACGTCGTTCCAGTCGCGCGCGTTCACGTCATCATCACAGACAATAACAAATTTGGTGTACATAAACTGCCGCAGGAAGGACCACACGCCCATCATCACGCGTTTGGCATGACCGGCATACTGCTTTTTGATGGTCACTACTGCCAGGCGATACGAGCACCCTTCCGGGGGAAGATAGAAATCGACAATCTCCGGAAACTGCTTTTGCAGGATCGGCACGAAGACTTCGTTCAGCGCCACGCCAAGCACGGCTGGCTCATCGGGCGGGCGACCCGTGTAGGTGGAGTGGTAGATAGCATCCTCGCGCTGGGTAATATGCGTCACCGTAAAGACCGGGAAGCTATCTATCTCATTATAGTAACCCGTGTGGTCGCCATACGGGCCTTCCGGGGCCATCTCACCCGGCTCAATGTAGCCCTCAAGCACGATCTCCGCGCTGGCAGGCACCTCCAGATCGTTTGAGATGCACTTAACTACCTCGGTTTTGGTACCGCGCAGCAGACCGGCAAAGGCATATTCAGAAAGCGTATCCGGTACAGGGGTCACTGCGCCTAAAATCGTGGCGGGATCGGCCCCCAGCGCCACGGCAACCGGGAAACGTTCGCCGGGATGCGCTGCGCACCACTCCTGATAATCCAGCGCGCCGCCGCGATGCGACAGCCAGCGCATGATCAGTTTGTTCTTGCCAATAAGCTGCTGGCGATAGATACCCAGGTTTTGCCGCTCTTTATGCGGACCACGGGTGACGGTGAGGCCCCAGGTGATCAGCGGGGCGGCATCTTCCGGCCAGCACTGCATGATCGGGATAGTGGTGAGATCCACCGCCTCGCCCTGCACGACCTTTTGCTGGCACGGCGCGCCGCGCAGGCGTTTGGTGGGCATATTGAGCACCTGCTTAAACTGCGGCAGCTTATCAAAGAGATCGCGGAAGCCTTTCGGCGGCTCTGGCTCTTTCAGGAAGGCCAGCAGCTTGCCCACCTCGCGCAGCGCCGTCACATCCTCTTGCCCCATACCCAGCGCCACGCGCTTCGGGGTGCCAAAGAGGTTGCAGAGTACCGGCATTGCGTAGCCTGTGGGGTTTTCAAATAACAGGGCGGGACCACCGGCGCGCAGCGTGCGGTCGGCAATTTCTGTTATTTCCAGATGAGGATCAACAGGCAGCGTGATGCGTTTGAGTTCGCCCTGCTGTTCCAGCAGCGCCATAAAATCACGTAGGTCGTGGTATTTCATGCAGTTAATCATGGCCTCGGAGTCAGCCTTCCATTATACGGTGAACATCGGCGTGATGCTGTAATTTTGTTAAATTAGGGTAAATCGTTACGCCAACATGTGGCGATGACCGCTATAATCACCTTAGCCATCATTATCGGGTTTTGATATGCTTGCACACGATTAGCTAAAACAGAGTGATTATGCAAGCCTGGTATCTACTGTACTGCAAGCGGGGACAGCTCGAACGCGCCCAGCAACACCTTGAACGCCAGGCGGTAAACTGCCTGACGCCGATGATCACGCTTGAAAAAATCGTGCGTGGCAAACGCACTGCGGTGAGCGAACCACTGTTCCCCAACTATCTGTTTGTCGAATTCGATCCGGAAGTTATCCACACCACCACCATTAACGCGACTCGCGGCGTGAGCCACTTTGTCCGCTTCGGTGTTAGTCCGGCAACGGTGCCTGCGCCGGTGATCGCTCAGCTGGTGCACTATCAACCTGAAGGGGTGACCGATCCTGAGACACCTTATCCGGGTGACAGCGTGGTGATCACTGAAGGGGCGTTTGAGGGGCTAAAGGCTATTTTTACCGAGCCTGACGGCGAAGCGCGCTCGATGCTGCTGCTGAATCTGCTCAACCAGCAGGTAGTGCAGAGCGTGAGAAACACCGACTTCCGTAAAGCTTAAAACGCGATACCGAACAGCTGCCTGACGTTGTTATCTGTTATGCCTGCCAGCCGGTCAGCATCCTCGCCTCGCAGCTGCGCCACGCGTTGCAAAATATGCCCCAGCACGGCGGGCTCATTGCGCCGTGACGCTGGCTTAGGCTTGAGATCGCGAGGCAGCAGATAGGGGGCATCGGTTTCAATCAGCAGACGATCGGCCGGGATAAGCGGTACGATTTCGCTAAGCGCCTGCCCGCGACGTTCGTCGCAGACCCAGCCGGTAATGCCCAGATAGAGCCCGCGCGCCAGACAGTCGCGCGCTTCCTGCTCTGAGCCGGTAAAGCAGTGCAGCACCGCGCCGGGGAGTTTATCCAGCCACGGATCGAGCAGAGCTAAGAAACGCTCGTGGGCGTCGCGGCAGTGCAAAAACACCGGCAGGGAGAGCTCAGCGGCGAGAGCCAGCTGTGCGCTAAACGCCACTTCCTGCGCCTGCGGCGTGGAGAAGTTACGGTTAAAATCCAGCCCGCACTCACCAATGGCGACGACCTGCGGCAGGCTGGCCAGCTCCCGAATGGCGTCTGTGGTCTCCGGCTGCCACTGGCTGCTGTCATGCGGGTGGACGCCCGCCGTGGACCAGCAGCCCGCGTACTGCGCAGCCAGCGCCTGTGCCTGCTGGCTCTCATGCAGGTTGGTTCCGGTAAGCAGCATGCCGCTAACGCCTGCGGCGGCAGCCCGGGCGACAACCTGCTCGCGATCGCCAGCAAACTGTGAGCTAGTGAGGTTTACGCCAATATCAAACATCGTCTTCGCTTTCGTCGCTCTCTTCCTGGCGGAAGCGGCGCTTGCCAACATAAAAACGCGAGAAGAAGACGCCCACTTCAAACAGGCAGTACATCGGGATCGCCAGCAGCGTCTGGGAGAAAACATCCGGCGGCGTTAGCAGCATACCGACAACAAACGCGCCTACCAGCACATAAGGCCGTTTACGACGCAAATCGTCCGGCGTTGTGACGCCCATCCAGCAGAGCAGGACAATCGCTACCGGTACTTCAAACGACACGCCGAAGGCCATAAACAGCGCCATGACGAAGTCGAGGTAGCTGGCAATATCCGTCGATACCTGCACGCCCACGGGCGCGGTATGGGTCAAAAAGCCAAACGCCAACGGGAACACCACAAAGTAGGCGAAGGCCATGCCGATATAGAACAGCAGCGAGCTGGAGACCAGCAGCGGCACAACCAGACGCCGCTCGTGCTTATAGAGCGCTGGGGCAACAAAGGCCCAGACCTGATAAAGAATAACGGGCGCAGAGAGGATCAGCGACACCATGAAGGTCAGCTTTACCGGGGTAAAGAACGGCGACGCCACGTCGGTCGCAATCATCGTTGCACCCAAGGGCATCTGCTTGATCAGCGGGGCTGAGACCAGCTGGTAGATATCGTTAGCGAAATAGACCAGCACCACGAAAATGGCGAGCACCGCAAAGATGCAGTTCATCAGGCGTTTTCGCAGCTCGATCAGGTGCGTAATCAGCGGTTGGGTATCTTGTACAGCCATGGTTACGGTTTATCACTTGTCGATGAAGATGAATGTGCGGCAGAGACAGCGGGCTGAGCTGGCTTGCTGTCGACGGGCGTCTCCGTCTCTGGCACCGGTGCCTGCGCTGGCGCGCTGGCCTGGTGCTCCGCAACGGCAGGCGTCACGCCCTGATGCTGCTCCTCATTGCCTTTCACAATCGGATTATGAATAGTATGCGCTACGTCGCTTGCACGCTCGGGATCGTTGACGTTGTAGGTGCGCTTCATTGACTCTGCCGCATGGCGCAGCTCATCCATAGACTCTTTTAGCTCTGGCGTCAGGTGATCCATACTCGCTTTTTCAACCTTCTTGAGGCTGTCCTGAAGCTCCTGGATCTTCAGCTCCTGCGCCAGCTCATTTTGTACAGTGCTTGCCAGCGAGCGCAGCGCGCGCACCCATCCGGCCACCGTTTTAACCGCTACCGGTAAACGCTGCGGCCCCAGCACAATCAGACCGATCACGAATACCAGTACCAGTTCGCCAAAACCAATATCGAACACGAATTACACCTGCTCTTTATCGCGACGTTTTTCTTCGTCTGTTTTCACATCGTCTTGCTTTTCAGCAAGGGTTTTTGTGGAGAAATCAGCGTCCTCCGCCGATTTTTTCTCGTGCTTATCGTCATCGCCCATGGCTTTTTTAAAGCCTTTTATCGACGCGCCGAGATCGGAACCGATAGAGCCTAACTTTTTCGTTCCAAACAGCAAGACAACGATGACGGCAATAATAAGCAACTGCCAAATACTGATACCACCCATACACGATCCTCAAGGATAGATGCTGAAATTAGCGGGCCGGTACAGCCTACCCGGCCCATTAAGCGTGCGGCTACAGCACGCGGGTTTTCCGCCAGCCAATAAGCCAGGCCACCACGCCACCGGCGATAAGCCATGCGGACGCCGTTTGCCACTCCGGCCGGTTGATCAAAAAGAGCGTTCCGCTCAGGATCAACGTTGCCCCAATACCGAACAGATAACGGGACTGCCCCTGGCGCACATTGTTAACGCGCATCTCCCGGGCTATCAGATCCACGTTGTGCTGCAGCTGCTTATGCTGGCGCAGGTTGTGGTAGATCAGTTCGGGCAGCTCGGGCATTTTCTCAATCCACATCGGTCCCTTCTCTTTCAGGGAACGAACCAGCGCCGGGAAGCCTACCTGATCTTTGATCCACGTTTCGAGGAAAGGTTTCGCCGTTTTCCACAAATCGAGCTGCGGATAGAGCTGACGTCCTACGCCCTCGATATAAAGCAGCGTTTTTTGCAGCAGCACCAGCTGCGGCTGCACCTCCATATTGAACCGCCGCGCCGTGTTGAACAGGTTCAGCAGCACGTGGCCAAAAGAGATCTCCGCCAGCGGCTTCTCAAAAATCGGCTCGCACACGGTGCGGATCGCAAATTCAAACTCTTCAACGTTGGTATCCGGCGGTACCCAGCCAGAATCAACGTGCAGCTCGGCAACCCGACGGTAGTCGCGGTTGAAGAATGCAATGAAGTTCTCCGCCAGGTAGCGCTTATCCTCTTTGTTCAGCGAGCCGACGATGCCACAGTCGATACCGATATACTGCGGATCTTCCGGATGCTCATAGCTGACAAAGATATTGCCCGGGTGCATATCCCCGTGGAAAAAGCTATCACGGAACACCTGGGTAAAGAACACCTGTACGCCACGCTCGGCCAGCAGCTTCAAATCGGTATTGTTTTTCTCCAGTGCAGCAACGTCGTTCACCGGAATACCATAGATGCGTTCCATGACAAGCATATTTTGGCTGCAGTAATCGGAGTAAACTTCTGGCACGTAGAGCATCGCGCTATTTTCAAAGTTACGCCGCAGCTGGATGGCGTTGGCCGCTTCACGCAGCAGATCCAGCTCGTCGATCAGCGTCTTCTCATACTCCTTCACCACTTCCAGCGGGCGCAGGCGACGTCCGTCCGGCAGCAGGCGTGGAACCCAGCGCGCAAGGCGATAGATCAGGCTCATATCGGCTCTGATTATCGGCAGAATATCCGGCCGGATCACCTTGATCACCACTTCCTTGCCGTTCTCTTTCAGGCGAGCAGTGTGGACCTGGGCGATAGAGGCCGACGCCAGCGGCGTAATGTCAAAATCATCAAACCACGTCTCCACGGGGATATCACCCATCGCCTTTTCGATCTGCCGCTTAGCCAGCTTGCCGTCAAAGGGCGCTACGCGATCCTGAAGCATCGCAAGCTGGTCGGCGATCACGGGCGGGAAGAGATCGCGACGGGTAGAGAGCATCTGCCCGAACTTGATCCACACCGGTCCCAGCTCCTGTAGCGCCAGCCGCAGGCGATGACCTAACTCTTTGTCTTTGTGACGGTTTGGCATCCAGAACAGCGTGCGACGCCAGAGCCGAATCGGCAGGGTAAGACGCATTCGTGGGATGAGCTCATCAAGCCCGTAACTCAAAAAAGTTTGAATGATAAAGTACAGGCGTCGAATTTCACCTGGCGTCATTTGCCCTCCAGTTTTTCCAGCCGTTTGGTTAACGCATCAACCGAGCGCGCGACGGCGGCGGCCTCCTCGGCAAACCAGGCAACTTCCAGTCCACCGGGTGCCAGACGCCACTCTTCCGTTATGGCTTCGCCCACGTACTGCTGCTGACGCTGCAGGCCATGTTGGAAACGCTTTGCACCGCCGCGCAGAACTTTCGCGATGCCTTCGGCGGCGATATCGCCGGTGTAAGGGGCAAGTAGCTCAGCAAAATCGAACTCTGCGAGATCGAAAAGCGCGCTAAGGTTTTGTACAACCTGAATATCACCCTGCACTTCCAGCTCGCCGCTGCGTATAAGCGTAGTCAGCTGCTGGCGATCGCGCAGCTTCGGTAGCAACCGGGCCTGGGTAATGACGGTGCAGTCCGCCTCGCCCTCCCAGGCGCTCAGCACGTCGACCTGGCGCTCGCTAAAGGCCAGGATAAGCGGCGTAGAGAACTCTTTGAGGACAATACGCAGTACCTTACCCTGCAGGCGCTGGCGGGCGGGTTTTAATGCCCTTTCGCGATATAAAAATGTATTGAGAACACCTTCGATTCCAGCGCTCACTAACGGCGTAAAGGGCATTCACTCACTCCTGTCAGAACTTATATCCACGGTGCAGCGCGACGATACCCGCCGTCAGGTTGAAATACTCTGCATTTTCAAAACCAGCATCCTGCATCATCGCCTTCAGCGTCTCCTGATCGGGATGCATACGGATGGACTCCGCCAGGTAGCGGTAACTTTCGCCATCCTTCGCCACCAGCTCGCCGATGCGCGGCAGCACGTGGAAAGAGTAGGCATCATAGGCCTTGCTCAGCGGCTCGATAATCGGTTTAGAGAACTCAAGAACTAACAGGCGTCCGCCCGGCTTGAGCACGCGGAACATAGAGCGCAGCGCTTTCTCTTTATCGGTGACGTTGCGCAGCCCGAAAGCGATGGTGATGCAGTCAAAGGTGTTATCCGGGAATGGCAGCGCTTCAGCGTTGGCCTGCACGTATTCAACGTTACCTACCACGCCAAGGTTGCGCAGCTTTTCACGCCCGACTTTCAGCATGGAGTCGTTGATGTCGGCCAGCACTACCTGCCCGGTTTCACCCACCAGACGGGAGAATTTCGCCGTCAGATCACCGGTGCCGCCCGCGAGGTCGAGGACCTTCTGCCCACGGCGTACGCCGCTGCAGTCAATTGTGAAACGTTTCCACAGACGATGGATGCCCATCGACATCAGATCGTTCATTACGTCATATTTTGCGGCCACGGAGTGAAATACGTGAGCCACCATGTCGGCCTTTTGCGTTTTGGCGACAGTCTGATAACCAAAATGCGTCGTTTCTTGTGAATCTTCCGCCATCTCAGTGCCTGCTATTCAAGAAATTGTTCGTGAAGTGTAACAGATTGGGCGAGATTGCCCTACGTTTCAACCCTCCTGCCCGGCGCGCAAACGGAACTCCTCATCCTGCGCTACGGCCTGATCGGCTAAATCTGGATTAATCTCGCGCTTGATCTCAACGCCCAACCCGCGAAACGCCTCGGCCTGGGCAAGCAAATTCCCCCGCCCGGAGGTGAGTTTTTTCATCGCCTGGCGGTAATTATCCTGCGCTTTCTCCAGGCTCTGCCCCACCGACGACATATCATCAACAAACAGCCGCATCTTGTCGTAGAGACGGCTGGCGCGCTCGGCGATCTGCTGCGCGTTGCGGCTCTGGTGCTCGTAGCGCCAGAGGTTTGCAATGGTGCGCAGGGCCACCAGCAGCGTGGTCGGGCTGACCAGCATGATGTTGTTTTTTAACGCCTCGGTGATCAGCTCCGGCTGACGATCAAGGGCCACTAAAAAGGCCGGCTCGACGGGGATGAACATCAGGACGTAGTCAAGGGAGCGCAGGCCCGGCAGCTGCTGGTAATCTTTACGTCCGAGCAGGCGAATATGGCTGCGCACCGAGGCGATATGCTCCTGCAGCGCGCTTTCGCGGGTGTACTCATCGTCGGCGTTGAAGTAGCGCTCATAGGCTACCAGGGTCATTTTGGCGTCGATGACCACATCTTTACCCTGCGGTAGCCGCACGATGACGTCAGGCTGCATCCTGGCGCGGGCTTCGGTTTCGATGCTGACCTGGGTTTCATACTCATAGCCCGCCCGCAGGCCGGATGCCTCCAGCACGCGGGCCAGCACCACCTCGCCCCAGTTGCCCTGCGCTTTATTATCGCCTTTCAGGGCGCGGGTCAGGTTAATTGCTTCCTGCGCCATCTGGGCATTAAGCTGTTGTAAGTTGCGGATCTCGTGGGCAAGCGTGTGGCGCTCCTGCGCCTCTTTGCCAAAGCTGTCCTGCACCTGGCGACGGAAACCGTCCAGCTGTTCCCGCAGGGGAGAGAGAAGCCCGTGCAGACTCTGCCGGTTCTGCTCTTCGACCCGGCGATTGCTCTGCTCGAAGATACGGTTAGCGAGGTTTTCAAACTGCTCGCTCAGGCGCTGCTCGCTGTTGATCATCTGGCGAATCTTATCTTCCGCATGCAGCTGGGTAGACTCTAGCCGGGTGGTGACCTCGCGCAGATCGGCCTCCAGCGAGGTGTTGATTTCGCGCAGGCTGCGCAGTTCGTTATTCAGCAGTTCGCACTCGTCACGCCAGTGCTGATTCTGTACCAGCCGCTGTCGCGCCGCGCTCAGTTCGATATCCAGCTCGCGCCGCTCTTCGGTAAGATCGGCCCGCAGGCGATCGGCATGGGATTTTGTCGCCAGCCAGCCTATCAGCAAGCCGGCTATCGCCGCCGCCGCGCTGAGTAAAATTGAGATATCCACCCTGCCTCCTGCATAAACCACTTACCGATGCAAAATAAGAGTGTGCTGGATAGGTGTCCAGTTGGGAAGGATTTTCCTGCGAGGTACTACGCAAAACCGGCAGGCCGAGGAGATCGACCTGCCAGAGAGGCGCGTTAAGCCAGACGGCGCGCCGCTTCCACCACGATTTTAATGGCGTGGCTTTCGGTCTGCTTCATGGTCTCTGCGTTCGGGATCTCTTGCTGGGTGCGGTTGACGATCACGCCCGCTACCATACCGGCACGCAGGCCCTGGCTGGAGCACATGGTCAACAGCGTGGCGGACTCCATCTCGTAGTTCATCACGCCCATTGACTGCCACTCTTCCATAGAGCCTTTGTAGCGGCTAACGACGCGGCCGGAGAAGGTGTCGTAACGCTCCTGGCCCGGATAGAAGGTGTCAGACGAGGCGGTCACACCGATGTGGGTCGTTGCGCCCACCTCTTTAGCAGCCTCTACCAGCGCGGTGGTACAGGTGAAATCTGCTACCGCTGGGTACTCCATCGGCGCAAAGTGCAGGCTGGCTCCGTCGAGACGCACGGACGCCGTGGTCACCAGTACGTCACCAACGTTGATGTGCGGTTGGATCGCGCCGGTGGTACCCACGCGCAGGAAAGTACGGATGCCCAGCTGCGCCAGCTCTTCAACGGCGATAGAGGTTGACGGGCCGCCGATACCGGTGGAGCAGACAATGATGGCTTTGCCATCCACTTCGGCGCGCCATGAGGTAAATTCGCGATGCGATGCCAGCTTAACCGGCTTATCCATCAGCGCGGCGATCTTTTCCACTCGCTCCGGATCGCCAGGGACGATAGCCAGCGTAGCCCCCTGCAGATCGTTTTTGGTAAGGCCGAGGTGAAAAACATCAGACTTGGACATAGGTGACTCCTTTGTGGGTCGATTCATCAGCAGAAGTAAAACGGTACTCTACAGAAGGCCATCGCTTTTTTTCGTGACACCAATCACTCTCAAGAAAACTGGTTACATTAATTTTTCATCAAAAAGTGATCTATATCACACTGTGATGTTCTTCTTCGCCCGTTCGTCTTAAAGATAGTCTCTTCCGCACAGGATGATTTTGGCGTACTGGCTATAGTTACCTGATGCGCTAAATAAGGGTACGGAGATTGCCATGACAACAGAAAAACAGCCCGGCTTTGCACCTGCAGCTTCACCTCACGCTTCCACCGCCGTTCGCACCTCTGAAGAGTCAATTCTGACCGGTGAGACGTCAATTCCCACTCAGGGAGAAAACATGCCCGCCTGGCATGCCCGACCACAGGCTGCCGCCGGCCCACTGCCGGTAGTGATTGTCGTTCAGGAGATTTTCGGCGTGCACGAGCATATTCGTGATATCTGCCGTCGGCTGGCGCAGGAGGGTTATCTGGCCATCGCGCCCGAACTCTACTTCCGTCAGGGCGATCCCAATGACTACAGCGATGTTCCCACGCTGTTTAAAGAGCTGGTTTCAAAAGTGCCGGATGCACAGGTATTAGCCGATCTCGATCATGTCGCCAACTGGGCGGCGCGCAACGGCGGCGACGCGCACCGGCTTCTGCTTACCGGCTTTTGCTGGGGCGGACGCATCGCCTGGCTCTACGCCGCGCATAATCCACAGCTGAAGGCGGCGGTGGCGTGGTATGGCAAGCTGGTGGGCGATAAAACCCTGAACTCGCCGACGCATCCGGTGGATATCGCCACCGATCTGAACGCGCCGGTGCTGGGTCTATACGGTGCACAGGATGGCAGTATTCCGCTTGATACCGTAGAAACCATGCGTCACGCCCTGCGTGCCGCCAACGCTGAGGCGGAGATCGTGGTCTATCCCGATGCCGGACATGCTTTTAACGCCGACTATCGTCCGAGCTACCACGAAGAGTCGGCCAAAGAGGGCTGGCAGCGCATGCTGGCATGGTTTGCCCAGTACGGCGAAAAGCGAGGGTAGCGTACCGTGCCGGGCGGCTTAAAAATCGCCCGGCGCACACTGCAGGCAGGTCAGCCCTTCCGCACGCCAGAAATCCACCACCGCCTGACGATCGTCGATCACCAGCCAGGGGGCGTAGCCGTCCGCTTTTATCTGCTGCAGCAGCGTTTTCTTCACTACCTCATCCGGGAGCATGTCCTCCCCGTCCGGCCGAAGATAGAGCGCATCGAAAGGAATACAGTGCCGCTCCAGCCACTCCTGGGTATGGCGCTGGAAGCTGGCAGGCCGTCCGCTGCAGATCACGATCTTCTGCTGCTGGGCGCTGAGCAGCCCCACCAGACGGCTAATGGCCACGCTCGGCAGCGCCTCCGCCATGTGAGCAAAAAAGGGCTGCCACTGCTTTTCCGGGCCTAATACCCACTCGCGTACCGCCTCGGCGTCAAACTCGGCCAGGGTACCGTCGATATCTACAATCACACATTGTTCAGTCAGCATTCATCTTCTCCAGCGGGATCATTTTCCAGTCATCAGGGGTAGCGCCGGGCAGGATCCAGAGCGGGGCAACGTTGCCGATCCGCTCGCCATGCGGCGTGCCGGTCGCCAGCAGGCGGATCACACGAAACACACCAGAGTGCGCCACGATCAGCGGCGTGTCGTACTGCGCCAGCAGGGTGTTCAACGCCTCGATCACGCGCCGAGAGAAAGGCAGCCAGGCTTCGCCGTTCGGCGGCGTCTCCTCGTAGGGCGTCTGCTCGCCAAGGGGACGACATTCAAGGTCGCCCCAGTCTCGCTCGCGCAGGTCGGGAACCTGCGTCAGCGATGCCCCAGGCAGTAATAGCTCTGCGGTACGCCGGGCGCGCTGCTGCGGGCTAACGGCGACGATGCTCCAGGGGTGGTTGGCCAGTAGCGGTGCGGCATCGCGGGCCTGCTGCTCGCCCGTCGCGGTGAGCGGTACTTCAGTACGTCCGCCAATCAGGCGATCGCGGTTAAGCGGCGTCTGGCCATGGCGAACAAAGACAAAAGGCTTAGGCAGTAGCGTCATGTTTTATCCTGAAATGGGGCTGGGTAAGGATGTCGCAGCCCAGCGTCTGCTGCCAGAGCACGGCGTCATCAACAGGGGTAAACAGCGGCACCAGCTGGCGACAACGCAGTATCGCCACCAGCTTTTGTAAGCAGCGACGCGTGGGATGAACGTTCCAGCGGCAGAAATCCACCTCGCCTCGTTGATGCTGCTCGCGGGCGCGGTGATTCATATGCCCGGTAAACAGGGTGCGGTGGCGGAAATCAGCGCGCCGCCGTAGTTCGCCCGCGATGCCCTGCTGCCCATCCGGGTCGGCGGCCAAAATCACCGGCGCGTCAGCGGTCAACGAAGGCAGGTCACGTACCCGCTGCCGCAGCTCATGCTCTATGCCGGGGATCAGGCTACCGTCATTATCTTCCGCCATCAGCGTCAGCATTTCGCGGCAGGCATCATCCATCGTCACGTCACTCATGCCACGACGCGCCAGCAGCAGGGCCATCTCCACCGCCCGTCCAGAAGGCGGAACCGGACAGAGCACCGGCCGCTGCACGTGCAGCCACAGAGTCTCAAGCTGCTGATGCTGGGGCGTGTCGTACAGGCCATACGAGGCGTCCATCAGCGCGACTGTCGCAGGCGGCGGTGGATCGAAATGAAACAGCGCCGACTCCAGGCTCACGTCGCCGCTGTAGAATAGCCCCCCTGGCACATTAAGGTGGAACCAGATCCCGCCCCAGGCATGGCCGCTACTGCCGGTGGTCACCGTCAATTCGCCGAGGGAGAACTGACCGCGCACCGGTATCGGGTGAACGTTCGATCCTGGCGGCAACGCGCGGGCCGTTACGGCGCTACAATAGATCGGCACCGAGGCGGGCAGCCGCGCCAGGCCAGCGATATGATCGATATGATCGTGACTGAGCAGCACCGCATCCAGACGATCCGGCACCGGCCAGTCGTCAGCTCCCGGCTCCAGCGAGCCCCCGGCGTCCAGCAGAATGCGCTGTGTGGGGGTGATCACCTGAATAGCGGCGGGCGTTTTGTCATGCAGCCCGCTGATAATCTCAATCTGCGCTGTCACGCCGCCTCCAGCCGCCAGCCCTGATGCAGGCGCACGGCGGTGAGCTGCTGCTCGCGCAGCGGCAGGTGATGGAAGGCCGTGAGCGGCTGACCGTCGGCCAGGCGCAGCGCCAGCAGGTAGCGCTCCCCCTGATAGATACAGTTTTCGACGGTAGCGGCCAGGCCGCCCTCGCCTATTTCAACGTGCTCGGGGCGTACCAGCACCGGGTGGCGCACGCCATCGCTCACGCTCAGGCCATGATGAAGCTGTATGCCATCCAGATGGCGATCCTGCGTTGTGCTCGCCAGGTTCAGCACGCTGCCCTTGCCAATAAACCCCGCAACCCATGCACTGTGGGGCTGCTGATAGAGTTCCTGCGGCGTTCCCCACTGCATCAGCTCGCCCCGATGCATCACCGCGATATGGCTGGCCAGCGCCATCGCCTCTGCCTGATCGTGGGTCACGTAGACAAAGGTTGCTCCGGTGCGGCGATGAAATTCGCGGAAGGTCTGCTCCATGGTGGCTCGCAGATGACGATCGAGATTCGCCAGCGGCTCGTCAAGCAGCACCACCTGCGGCTCGGAAACCAGGCAGCGCGCCAGCGCCACGCGTTGACGCTGCCCGCCGCTCAGATCCTGCGGTGAGCGGTCGGCATACGCCGCCAGCTCTACCACCTCAAGGGCAGCAAGCACCTGCTTATGCCGCGCCGCGCCGTTCACTCTCTTCAGCTTCAGCGGATAGCCAACGTTCTCCGCTACCGTCATATGCGGCCAGAGGGCGTAGGATTGAAACACCATCCCCATATTGCGCGCCTCCGGCGGCAGATGAGTAACCGCATCGGCCAGCAGCCGGTTGCCCAGCGTCAGGCGGCCACTGGAGAGCCGCTCCAGCCCGGCCAGTATGCGCAGGGTGGTGGTTTTCCCGCAGCCGCTTGGCCCGAGCAGCGCTGTAAATGCGCCTTCGGGAATGGTCAGGCTCAGATCGCGCACCACGGTCTGGTCGCCGAACGTTTTACTCAGGCTCTCCAGGCTTAGTTCTGCCATGGGATTACTCCTTTGGGTAGATAGCGGCTCAGGCCGCTCAGCATCAGCATCACCAGTGCTACCAGCGCGACGACCATCACGGAGATGGCGGAGGCCAACACCTTATCGCCGCTCTCATCAAGGTTAAATATGACCACGCCGAGGGTCTCCTTGCCCGCGCTCCACAGCAGGGCAGAGACGGTCAGCTCATTCACCGCCGTCAGAAACACCAGTAGCGCGCCGGCAAAGGCCGCCGGAGCCAGCAGAGGCAGAACGATATGCCGCAGCCGTTGGGAAAAGTTGGCTCCCGCCAGGCTGGCCGCCTCCTCCATCGCCGGATCGAGCTGGAGCATGCTGTTGTGCAACGGCTTCAGGCAGACGGTGAGAAAGCGCGCCAGGTAGGCGAAGAAGATGATCAGCAGCGTGCCGCTCAGGCTGATGCCGATAATGGGCAGCGGACGGGCGAACAGCAGGATGCAGGCGATAGCTAGCACTACCCCCGGCAGGGTATAGGGAATGTCGATGGCGCTGTGCAGCCAGCGCAGCGGACGCGCCGGGAAACGCACCAGCAGCCACGCCAGCGGCAAGCTCAGCAGCATCAGCACCAGGGCGGCAGAGACCGAAAGCAGCAGGCTGTTGCTCAGCGCGCGCCAGGTGGCGCTGCCGCTCTCCAGCATCGCCTGGTAAGCGTTAAAGGTCAGGGTGTTGGCCGTCAGCGGCACGCCAAGGGTCGGCACCAGCGAGGTCGCAACCAGCGCCAGCAGCGGAGCCAGCAGAATAGCGCACAGCACTGCACCCAGCAGCAGCTCGGTAGCAAGACGCCACCTGCCGAGCTGAAAATCGAGCGCCCGTCCGGCCATGCCGATCAGCGGCAGCGCATGGCGGCGCTGTAGATAGCCCTGCAGCGAGACAATGCCAATCGCCAACACGCCCATCAGCACCGACAGCGCGGCTACGTCGCTCAGCATCGACGGTCCGAAGCTGGACAGCGACTGGTAGATCTGAATCGGCAGCACAAAGTAGGAGATGGGGATGCCCAGCATCGCCGGAATACCAAAGTTACCCAGCGCGGAGACAAAGGCTATCGCCGCTCCGGCCCACAGCGCGGTGCGGCACAGCGGCAGCACGATGTCGATAAACACCCGCCACAGCGACGCGCCGTTCAGCCGCGCCGCCTCGATCTGCTCTTTCGGCAGGCACTGAAGCTGGGTGCGCAGGGCCAAAAAGACCAGCGGCGCATGCTGGATCCCCAGCAGCAGGGCGATCCCCTCCGGGGAGTAGAGCGGATTGGCGCTGCCGAACGACGGCGCGATGCCGAGGCTGTTAAGCAGGATGCTACTCGGCCCGAAGAGCTGGAGCCAGCTCAGGGCCGTCACCTGAGGCGGGATCATCATCGGCAGCATAAACAGGAATACCCAGACTTGCTTGAGGCGGATATTGGTCAGCGCGAGGCAGAAGGCAAACAGCCCGCCCAGCAGCAGCGAGAGCAGCGTGCCCAGGCCGCTGGTATAGAGGCTATGGGAGAGCGCGGTCCAGGTCGTCGGGTTGCTGAGAACGCGCCACAGGCTGCTACTGCTCCCCTGCTGCCAGTCGAGCAGCGCTGAAACCAGCAGCCGCAGGCTCGGCAGCAGGCTGAGCAGCGCCACCAGGCCGAGCAGCAGCCAGAGCAACCCCTTCGGCGGGCCGCTGCTGGCGGGTTGACGGAGGGTCATGGTGGTCATCAGTTAACGGTTTCCAAACAGATCGGCGAAGTGTTTTTTATTGGCGTCGGTATCCGCCAGCGCCTTCGCCGGGTCATACGGCATCAGCTTGATGCTCTCTCGCGCGGGGAAGCCTTCCGGGGCCGGGAGGTTTGCATCGGCAGGCAGGTAGCCCTGCTTCAGCACCAGGCGCTGACCCGCATCCGACAGCACAAAGTCGATAAAGGCTTTTGCCCCGTCCGGGTTTTTCGCCTTCTTCAGCATGGCTACCGGCTCGGTGACGATGCTGACGCCCTCTTTCGGGAACACGAACTCAATCGGCGCGCCCTTGGCTTTTTCGCGGATCGCCATGTAGTCCACCAGCACGCCATAGCCCTTGCTGCCAGAGGTGATGGCGTTCATCACCGCGCCGTTTCCGCTCTGCGGCATCGCGCCGTTAGCCTTCAGCTTTTCGTACCAGGCAAAGCCGAGCTGCGGATCGTTCATCAGCGTCGCCATATGGATCTGCGCCGCGCCAGAGTAGAGCGGGCTGGGCAGCGTGGTCATGTTCTTGAGTTCAGGCTTGAGCAGATCCTGCCACGAGCCAGGCTTCACCGGTGCCCGGGTGTTGTAGGCAATCCCTGTGGTGATCAGCTTGGTGCCGTAGTAGTAGCCCTGCGGATCGTACAGCTGAGCATCGTAGCGGCTGGCTTCAGGCGATTTATAGGCCGCCAGCAGATCCTGCTTTTTCAGCGACTCCATGGTGACGCTGTCGGCGATCAGCAGTACGTCCGGCGCGGCACCGCCCGCTGCCAGTTCAGCCTGCAGGCGCGCCGTGAGTTTGGTGGTTCCGTCGCGGATCCATTTGACCTCAATATCCGGGTGCGCCTTTTCGAAGGCGGTAACAGTCATCTGGGCATCTTCGTTCGGCTGGCTGGTATAGAGCGTCAGCGTGGAGGCGGCGAAAGCCGGCGTGCTTAACGCGGTTACGATAACGGCGGCCAGCGCGGTGTGCTTACTCATGATCTCTTCCCTCTGTTTTCGTTGTGATGATTAAAACAGGGAAATCTGACAAAAATATGACCAGCTTTTTTCGTAGTAATAATTTCACATTCGCGCGCTAGCATGATGCAAAAGGGTGCTAACAGGAGCGAATAATGACCCCCGAATCCCGCCGCACGGCGATTGTCGAGCTGGTGACGGCGCACGGTGAAAGCAGCATTGAACAGCTGGCGCAGCACTTTGGCGTCTCGCTGCAAACCGTGCGTAGCGATCTGCGTATGCTCACCTCAGGCGGACTGCTGCTGCGGCGTCACGGCATGGTTGCCCCTTTCGCCCGCGAAAATATTGGCTATCAGCAGCGGGAGATCGTCAATATTGCAGGCAAGCGCTGGATCGGTGAGCGCACGGCGCTGCTGCTGGGCGACTACCAGAGCTGCTTTCTCGGGACCGGCACCACCGTTGAGATGGTGGCCCGGGCGCTGCCGGAAGCGAGTCGGCTGGCGGTATTTACCAATAATCTGCACGCCGCCGAAGCGCTGAGCCGTCTTGCCGCCTGCGAGCTGACGGTGGCAGGCGGGCGCGTCCGCAAGCGCGATCTGGATGTGATCGGCAGCGATGCCCAGTGCTTTTTCAGCCGTTACCGCGTTGACGCTGGCGTGGTTTCAATAGGCGGGATCGGTGAGGCGGGCGAGCTGTATGACTATAACGATGATGAGGTCGCCGCACGCCGGGCGCTGGTCGCCAGCGCGGCGGTGAGCGTGCTGGTGGTGGACAGCACAAAGTTTGGCCGGAACGCGATCTGCCAGAACGGCAGCGTGGGGGATTTCGATTATGTGGTAAGCGACAGGCCCCCGACGCCGCAGCAGCATGCGGTCATTAAGCAGAGGGGGACAGCGTGGCTAAGCCAGGCGTAGGCCGGGCCAGCGTAAGCGCCGCCCGACATTGTTACCTTACGCGTTACGCAGGTTCTGTGCCGCTTTAACCATGTTGGCCAGCGCCGCCCGGGTCTCCGGCCAGCCACGGGTTTTCAGGCCACAGTCCGGGTTAACCCACAGGCGCTCGGCCGGAATGCGATCCGCCGCCTTCTTCAGCAGAGTCTCGATCCACGCCACGTCCGGCACGTTTGGCGAGTGAATATCGTAGACCCCCGGCCCGATCTCATTTGGGTATTCAAAGGCTTCAAACGACGCCAGCAGCTCCATATCCGAGCGCGAGGTTTCGATGGTGATCACGTCCGCATCCAGCGCGGCGATGGAGTCCATGATGTCGTTGAACTCGCAGTAGCACATGTGGGTGTGGATCTGCGTCTCGTCCTTCGCCACCGCAGCGTTGATACGGAAGGCCTCCACGCTCCACGCCAGGTAGGCGTCCCATTCGCTGCGCTTTAGCGGCAGCCCTTCACGCAAGGCGGGCTCATCGATCTGGATAATCCCGATGCCCGCCGCCTCCAGATCCGCCACTTCGTCGCGCAGCGCCAGCGCAATCTGCCTGGCGATGGTTTCCCGGCTGACGTCTTCGCGCGGGAAGGACCAGCAGAGAATAGTCACCGGCCCGGTCAGCATCCCTTTTACCGGCTTATCGGTGAGGGACTGGGCATATTTCGCCCACTCCACGGTGATCGCGTCCGGACGGCTAACATCGCCGATCACCACCGGCGGCTTCACGCAGCGGGAGCCATAACTCTGCACCCAGCCATTCTGGGTAAAGACAAAGCCGTCCAGGTGCTCGCCGAAATACTCCACCATATCGTTACGCTCGGCTTCACCATGCACCAGCACGTCAAGGCCGAGGCGCTCCTGCTCGGCAATCGCCTGCTTGATATGTTCAGCGATGCCGGTGCGGTAGCTGCCCGCATCTAAGCGTCCCTGTTTGAACTCCAGACGCAGGCCGCGGATCTCGGTGGTCTGCGGGAACGAGCCGATGGTCGTTGTCGGCCAGGCGGGCAGGTTGAAACGCGCCCGCTGAACCGCCGCACGCTCCGCGTAGGGGCGCGCCCGCTGGCTATCTCTGGTGGTAATCGCCGCCAGCCGCTGGGCTACGGCCGTGTTGTGCACCCGGGTTGAGTGGCGGCGGGCCTGGATCGGGGCGCTCCATTCAGCCAGCGGTGCGATGTCGCCGCTGTTCAGGGCATCGCGCAGCAGGGCCAGCTCGTGACATTTTTGCAGGGCGAAGGCAAACCAGCTCTTCACTTCGGCATCCAGCCGGGTTTCAACGCTCAGATCGATGGGGCTGTGCAGCAGCGAGCAGGAGGAGGCGACCCACAGATCGCGTTGGCCGACGATCTCTTTAACCTGAGCATATTTCTCTATGAGATCGGCCCGCCAAACGTTACGCCCGTTGACCAGCCCGACGGAGAGCAGCCAGTCGGCTGGCAGGCGGCGATGCAGCCCGGCTACGTCATCTTTACCGTGCACCAGGTCAACGTGCAGACCCTGTACCGGCAGCGCGGCAATAGTATCGAGGTTCGGCGTCACGTCGTCGAAATAGGTGGTCAGCAGGAGCTTCACCTCTCCTGCCAGCGCCTCATAGGCGGGCTTGAAGGCGTTCAGCCACGCCTGCGGCAGCTCCAGCACCAGCGCGGGCTCGTCGATCTGTACCCACTCGACGCCGCGTTTTGCCAGCTCGGCCAGCACCTGCTGGTAGACCGGCAGAATATCATTCAGCAGGCTGAGGCGGTCAAACGGTTCGCCTTTTACCTTACCCAACCACAGGTACGTTACCGGCCCCAGCAGGACGGGTTTGACCCTGTGACCCAGCGCCAGCGCCTCGTCCACTTCGTCCAGTAGCTGGGTCCAGGTCAGCGTGAACCGCTGCCCTTGCGTGAACTCCGGCACCATATAGTGATAGTTAGTGTTAAACCATTTGGTCATCTCTGCCGCCGCCGCTGGCTCACCGGTGGGTGCACGGCCGCGGCCAATGCGGAACAGGGTGTCGATATCAACCGATCCATCTTTGTTCTGATGACGAGCCGGCACGTTGCCAAGCAGCAGGCTGGTGGTCAGAACATGGTCGTACCAGGCGAAATCGCCCACCGGCAGCAGATCAATACCCGCCTGCTTCTGCTGCTCCCAGTGGCGGGCGCGCAGCTCCCGGCCCACCGCCAGCAATGCTTCCTGCGTGGTGTTTCCCGCCCAGTAGCTCTCTTGTGCCTTCTTCAGCTCGCGACGCAGACCGACGCGAGGAAAACCGAGGGTGTGATTCAGTACTGTCATGGTATGCCCCTTGTGAATTTTTGGTATTTGGACGTCCAGATGTTTACACCGCTATAATGTAAAGGTACTGTATATTCCTCAAGCGCAAATTGTTCATGGCGAAGTGAAGGACTTTCATGATCGAAATTAAACACCTGAAAACGCTCCAGGCGTTACGGAACAGCGGATCGCTGGCGGCGGCGGCAGCCACGCTGCATCAGACACAGTCCGCCCTCTCCCACCAGTTCAGCGATCTCGAACAGCGCCTTGGCTTTCGTCTTTTTGTCCGTAAAAGTCAGCCGCTGCGTTTTACGCCGCAGGGTGAGATCCTGTTACAGCTGGCCAATCAGGTGCTGCCGCAGATTAGCCGCGCGCTTCAGGACTGTAGCGAACCGCAGCAAACCACCCTGCGGATCGCCATTGAGTGCCACAGCTGTATTCAGTGGCTCACTCCCGCACTTGAGAATTTCCGTAGCAAATGGCCGCAGGTAGAGATGGATTTCAAATCCGGCGTGACCTTCGATCCCCAGCCAGCGTTGCAGCAGAGCGAGCTGGACGTGGTGCTGACCTCAGATATTTTACCGCGCAGCGGGCTGCACTATTCGCCGATGTTTGATTTTGAAGTGCGCCTGGTGCTGGCCCCGGATCACCCCCTCGCGACCCGGGCGCGCATTACCCCGGAGGATATCGCCGCTGAAACGCTGCTGATCTATCCGGTCCAGCGCAGCCGGTTGGATATCTGGCGTCACTTCCTGCAGCCGGCGGGCATTAACCCGATGCTGAAGAGCGTGGATAACACGCTGCTGCTGATCCAGATGGTGGCAGCCCGGATGGGCATCGCGGCACTGCCGCACTGGGTGGTGGAGAACGTTGAGCGCCAGGGTCTGATCGTGACCAAGACCCTGGGCGAAGGGCTGTGGAGCCGGCTGTACGCGGCAGTGCGCGATGGCGAGCAGCGTCAGCCGGTAACGGAGGCGTTTATTCGCTCAGCGCGGAACCATGCGTGCGACCACCTTCCTTTTGTGCGGAGCGCGGAGCGACCCAGCGGCGATGCACCCATAGGGACGCCACTATCACTGTCCCCCCAAGGATAAAGCTCGGCCAGTGGGGCTGCTCCTGCCAGATGGCGAGATTAACCAGCAGCCCTGCCGGGACATGCATGTTGTTCATAATGCCGAGCGTACCGGCATCCACCTGGGTTGCGCCGTAGTTCCACATGAAGTAGCCAATCCCTGACGCCACCACGCCAAGAAACACCAGAATGCTCCACTGCAGGTTTGTCTCCGGCAGCTTCTGGGCGTTGCCCAAGGCAAACCAGGCCACCACCGCCACCAGCAGCGCGCCCAGATAGAACCAGGCAAAGGCGTTATGCTGCGGCATCGGCCGGGTCTCCATCAGGCGCTTGTAGCCCACCATGCCGATGGCAAAGCTGATGTTAGAGAGCTGCACCAGCAGCAGTCCGGTCCAGAAGTGGTTGGTCACCTGATCGTAACGAATGATCCCCGCCCCGATCACCGCCAGCAGCGCGCTCAGCGCATAGCCCCAGCGTAGCCGACGTCGGCTCATCAGATCGTAGATCAGCGTGATATAGAGCGGCGTCAGGACGGTGAACAGCAACAGCTCGGAGACCGTCAGATAGAGATAGGCGCGGAAGCTGAGCATATACATGATGCCCAACTGCATGGCGCCCACCAGCATATAGAGGCCGATGGTTTTTAGCCCGTGGCCTCGCGTGCGCAGGAAGGGCAGGAAAACCAGCGCGGCCAGCCCAACGCGCATCAGCACGGAGAAGTAGCTGTCGATATGTCCGGCGAGGTATTCGCCATAGAGGCTAAAAGAGAAGGCCCACAGAACGGTGGTGATAATCAGTAACGCCACAATAGGTGTCTCGTTGGTTAATGAGCACCCATTGTAGCGGAGTTACCGGTTGACAACTGATTAATCATTAATCAATCAAGAAACAGCTTACGCAGATAGTGCGGCACCGCGTTGTCCCCGTTAGTGCCGATCACTTCCAGCTGCGGGTAGAGATCCTTCAGGCGCTGGTGCGCGTTGGCCATAATACAGCCTTTACCCGCCATAGAGAGCATCTCGGCATCGTTCATTCCGTCGCCAAAAGCGATGCACTCTTTCAGGCTGTGGCCCATCGCTTTCGCTACCGCCTCCAGCGCGTGGCCTTTCGACACGCCGCCTGCCATCACTTCCAGACAGGTCAGCGTAGAGAAACTGACGTTGACGCGATCGCCCCAGCGGGCGTTAATGGCCTGCTCCAGGGGCAGCAGCGGCTCATGGGTATCGCAGGTGAAAAACACCTTGCTGATCCCCTCGGGATCAAGCATACCTGGCTCAAAAAGAGAGTACTGGAAGACGGCCTCTTTGAAAAAGCGCATCTCATCCGGGCGGTGACGGTTAATAAACCATTCGTCGTCACGGTAGACATTGGTATCGATGTGCGGATCGCTATGCATCACGCCAAACAGATCCTCAGCGATTTCGCGATCCAGGTTATGCGTAAAGACCAGGTTACCCTCGGTATCGTGCACTCGCGCGCCGTTAGAGGTGATCATATAGGCTTTGATACCCAGCTTATCGCGGATCTGTCCTACGTCGACATGGTGACGGCCGGTGGCAAAAACGAAGTTGACGCCGCGCTCGGTCAGCAGCTTTAACGTCTCTTTAGCGTAGGGAGAGAGTGAGTGGTCGGGTGAGAGCAGCGTGCCATCTAAATCAGACGCAACAACCTGATACATAATAGAATTTAACCTCTGGTCAGGCGGCGAACCGCCGGATTAGTTATGCCTGTCGAAAAAATCAACGATGGCGTTAAGCGCGACTGAGCGCATGGCGTCCTTTTCAAAAAGGATCTCATGGTACGCGCCTTTGATGACCAGCGGCCTGTCTCCCTCACAGGGATGGCCCGCTGCAGCGCGGATTTCACAAAAACGATCGTGCATTCGGTTATCGACGACGCGCTCTTCCTCTGCCTGGAGCAGGAGCATGGGCGTCGCATCCTGCGCCGCGCCCGCCAGCACCTTTTCACCGGCGAGAATACCCTCTCGCACCCAGTGGTTGGTCGGCCCGCCGACGCGCAGTTGCGGATCGTCAGCATAGCAGCGCAGATTTCGCCGGTAGCGTACCCGGCTATGAGTAAGCACGTTAATGCTAAACGGCAGCGCATGCCAGCGCCCCGTGCCCAGCGCGTAGCTCTCCCGGAACGGCTGATAGCCTTCGGCCCAGTTCAGGATATGGCGCACCATCCAGTCGGGCAGACGAATAACAATACCAAACATAGGCGCACAGAGCGCGATCGCATCGCAAAGCCGCGGCTGGCGTTGCAGCAGCAGCGTGGCGATCGCTCCACCCATCGAGTGCGCCAGAATATAGCGTTTACGCCATGGGCCAGGCACAACCTCCTGCTGCCAGAAGGCCTGCAGATCGTCAACGTAGTCATCAAAATTATCGACGTGCCCACGATGTCGGTCGGGCAGAATGCGGCCTGAGCGCCCCTGCCCACGATGGTCGATGATCAGCACGTCAAAACCGAGATGGAACAGATCGTAAGCCAGCTCGGCATATTTGACGTAGCTTTCAATACGCCCTGGGCAGACAACGATCACCCGATCGTGATCGGCGGCATGAAAGCGCACAAAGCGCACTGGAATATCGCCAACGCCGATGAATTCAGCCTCTTCACGCTGCCGCCAGAAATCGGTCAAGGGTCCG
Source organism: Pseudescherichia sp. L3 (assembly GCF_024656065.1). Lineage (NCBI taxonomy): Bacteria > Pseudomonadati > Pseudomonadota > Gammaproteobacteria > Enterobacterales > Enterobacteriaceae > Pseudescherichia > Pseudescherichia sp. L3. The sequence continues at coordinate 60,090 of NZ_JANKYC010000006.1, read as the reverse complement.
TGCGTGAAAGCCGCAAAGGCATTTTCTCTTGTTTCCCACCCCTTTTTCTGCCGAAACATTGGGTTTCCGCCCCCGGTCGTCTGTAAAATTGTTTTTTTATGACTCGTGATACAACATGTTAACAATAGCGTATTGTTGCATAAAATATATCGTTCAGGGAGTTTCGCATGACCTTCGAGTGGTGGTTTGCCTATCTGCTTACCTCGATCATCCTCAGCCTCTCGCCAGGCTCCGGCGCGATTAACACCATGACCACCGCCATCAGCCACGGCTATCGCGGCGCAGCGGCGTCGATTAGCGGCCTGCAGACCGGTCTGGCCATTCATATCGTGCTGGTTGGCGTTGGGCTCGGAACGCTATTCTCCCGCTCGCTGCTGGCCTTTGAGGTACTGAAGTGGGCAGGCGCGGCCTACCTGGTGTGGCTGGGCATTCAACAGTGGCGGGCTGCTGGCGCACTGGATCTTAATACCCTGGCCCAAACCCAGTCTCGCGGACGCCTGTTTAAACGCGCTGTTTTTGTGAACCTCACTAACCCCAAAAGCATCGTGTTTCTTGCCGCGCTGTTTCCGCAGTTTATCAATCCGGATCAGCCGCAGGTGATGCAGTACCTGGTGCTCGGCGTCACCACCGTCGTGGTGGATATCATCGTGATGATTGGCTATGCCACTCTGGCAACGCGCATCGCGGCATGGATCAAAGGACCGCGTCAGATGAAAGCATTAAATAGAGTATTTGGCTCGCTGTTTATGCTGGTCGGGGCGCTGCTGGCCTCGGCAAGGCACGCGTAACAAGCTCACAGTTTTGTTGATGCTGGAGCAGATGAGCGGACAACAAATAATCACGCTGATAAACTACATCGCACAGGCAGGAGAAGCTCAGGACGTTCAGACCCTGTTATTTGGACTGGCACAGCGCGTGCCGCAGCATGGAGAAACACTGATGACGTTTGCAGAACATATGAAGCAGATAGGCCTGGCTGAAGGCATGCAGGAAGGTATACAGCAAGGCATGCAGGAAGGAAAACGTGCCGCTATGCTGGACATCGCCAGGGCGATGCTGCTACGAGGTTTTGATAGTGGTACGGTCATGGAGATCACCGGCCTGTCAAAAGACGAGTTGCAGCAGCTAGCACACTGAAACGCGACCCGCCCGGTTAAACCCGGACGGGCAGCGGCTTAACGGGAAATAATCAGATGCAGGCCAAAGGCGGTGAAAAGCGCGCCAGCCACGCCGTCGATCCACTTCGCCATACGCTGGTAGCCGCGGCGCATTGTCGGCAGAGCAAACAGGCTCGCCACCAGGGTAAACCAGGCGAAGGTCTCCAGTGCAATCAGCACGAAAATTCCCCAGCGCGCCGTCTCGCCGACACCATCACCCACGAATAACGAGAAGACCGAGCCGAAGTAGATAATCGCTTTTGGATTCGCCAGGTTAGTCAGCAGCCCCTTTACAAAGCTACGCCCGCTGGTGGCCAGTTCAACCTGCGGCGCTGGTGTATTCAGGACCTCTTTCTTCAGCGCTCCGCGCAGCAGCTGGTAGCCCATCCAGCAGAGGTAGAGCCCACCGCCGACCATAATGATGGTGTGCAGCCAGGCCATTTTTTCGAGGATCAGATTAAGGCCAAGCAGTGCCACGCCAGCCCAGATCATGACGCCGAGGGTGATCCCCAGCACGCCCATCATCGCCTCTTTGCGCGAGCGGCTAACGGCAGTTTGCGAGACAAAGAAGAAGTCCGGGCCTGGGCTCATCAGCGCCACCAGATGTACCAGCGCCACGGTCAGAAATAGCGTCAACATAGATTACTCGTGAAGAAAGAGAAATGAGAGCACTATCCTGGCACCTTTTCCCCGCGCTGACTACTCATCGTCGCCGTCGACGTGCTCCCGAATGAGGGTCATAAACGGTTTGCCGAAGCGCTCGAGCTTGCGCATCCCGACGCCGTTCACGCTGAGCATCTCGCTGGCGGTAATCGGCATCTGCTCGGCCATCTCGATCAGCGTGGCATCGTTGAACACCACGTAGGGGGGAATGTTCTCTTCATCGGCAATGGCCTTACGCAGCTTGCGCAGTTTGGCAAACAGCTTGCGGTCGTAGTTGCCGCCGAAGATTTTCGGGTTTGCCCGCGCCTTTACCACCACCACGCGCGGCACGGCAAGCTGCAGCGGGACCTCGCCACGCAGGAACGGACGCGCGGCCTCGGTAAGCTGTAACGCCGAGTGCTGGGCGATATTCTGCGTCACGACGCCAAGGTGGATCAGCTGGCGGATCACGCTCACCCAGTGCTCCGTTGTGTGATCCCGCCCTTCGCCATAGATCTTGAGCTTGTCATGACCCATGTCGCGAATACGCTGATTGTTCGCGCCGCGTAGCACTTCAACCACATAGCCCATACCGAAACGCTGGCCGACGCGGTAGATAGCCGACAGCGCTTTCTGGGCGTCCACCAGCCCGTCGTAGCGACGCGGCGGATCGAGGCAGATGTCGCAGTTGCCGCACGGCTCCTGACGCCCTTCACCAAAGTAGTTCAGCAGCACCAGACGGCGGCAGGTCTGCGCTTCGGCAAACGCTCCCATCGCGTTGAGCTTGTGGCGCTCAATATCCTGTAGCTGACCAGGCGGCTTCTCCTCCAGGCATTTACGCAGCCAGCCCATATCTGCTGGATCGTAAAACAGCATTGCCTCGGCAGGCAGGCCATCACGCCCGGCGCGGCCGGTCTCCTGATAGTAGGACTCAATGTTGCGCGGGATATCAAAGTGCACCACAAAACGCACGTTGGGTTTGTTAATCCCCATTCCGAACGCCACGGTAGCCACCACGATCTGCAGATCGTCGCGCTGGAACTTCTCCTGCACGTCGGCACGAATGCTGTTATCCAGTCCGGCGTGATAGGCCCCGGCGCTAAAACCACGGGCCTGCAGGCGCGCGGCGGTATCCTCTACCTTAGCGCGGCTGTTGCAGTAGATGATGCCGGATTTGCCTCGCTGCTCCTGAACGTAGCGCAGCAGCTGATCGAGCGGCTTAAATTTCTCCAGCAGCGTATAGCGAATGTTAGGACGGTCAAAGCTGCTGACCTGGATCAGCGGATCGCGCAGCCCGAGCAGATGCACAATATCGCTGCGGGTGGTGTCATCCGCCGTGGCGGTCAGCGCCATAAAGGGCACAGCGGGGAAGCGGGCGCGCAGCTGGCCGAGCGCGGCATACTCGGGGCGGAAATCGTGCCCCCACTGTGAAATACAGTGCGCCTCGTCAACCGCCACCAGACGGAGATCCCAGTGCGCGAGATGCTCAAGGAAGTTATCCAGCATCAGGCGTTCTGGGGCAATGTAGAGCAGGCGGATCTGGCCGCTGCGACAGCCCGCCATAATGCCCTGCTGCTCCTCCCGGCTCTGGGTGGAGTTGAGGCAGGCGGCCGCCACACCGTTCGCCAGCAGCTGATCGACCTGATCTTTCATCAGTGATATCAGCGGCGATACCACCACCGTCAGACCGCTTTGTACCAGCGCCGGAATTTGATAGCAGAGGGATTTCCCGCCGCCGGTCGGCATGACCACCAGACAGTCGCGCCCAGCGAGCACGGTCTCAATGATGGTCTGCTGGCCCGGACGGAACTGCTGGTAGCCGAAGGTGTCCCGCAAAACCTGCCCTGCCCCCGACTCCAGATTCAATACTTCCGCCTGCGCCACGTTAACCCCATCTGCCTTCAAAAAATGACTCTGCCTTAAAAAAGATCGTTAAGCATAACGCCCACGCCTACGCGTGTCTGGTTAAAGTTGTAATCAATTAATGATTCACCGTAACCGCTGTAAACCTGGGTATACAGACGCACGTGCCTCGTGACTGGATAGCTCAGACCCAGCTCGGCGCCGCCGTAGCCGGTGTTCCAGTTGTACTGTCCTTTAGCACTCAGAATGGCTTCACCCAGTTGGTAACCGACCTTGAGCTGGTAGTAGCCCATATACTTGGTGATATCCGGATTATCGTCGGTGTCGCCCACCACAAACCACGGTTTTACCTCTACCAGCCAGTTAGTATTCTGCGCCATCAGGCGGCTATAGATGCGGTTCCAGCTGCGGGAGGTCGGATCGGAGCGGCCGTTAGAGTCGTGATTGTACCCGAACTCGACGTCGCGCAGCGTCCAGCCTGCCAGTTCATAGTCGGTAGCGAAGCCGAGGAACAGCTGCGGCTCGTAGTTGGTTTCACGAAACGGCGAAGATTCATCGCTGTTAGAGAGCTGCCACCAGGACTTCTGCGTATAGGACGCGCCCAGCACCGAGTTTGGCCCAATGATACCGCGCCAGAACGGGAATGCCAGGCTGAGCTGGAATTTTACCTCATCTTTGCGCGCGTTATCGGACCAGTTGTAGGTGTTGATCGCCTCTTTGTTGAGATCGCTGGTCACCGTATAGAGCAGATAGTTAGACTCATACGGATAGAGCGTAAAGGGGTTATCGTGCTCCTGTAACATATTCGCGATGATGCTGCCGCGTACCGCTGGCGCATCGTGTACTGCTTTAACCGTGGCTTCCTGCGCTAATACTGTAAAAGGCAGTGCGATGGCTGACAAAAACCAGGGCAGATACGTCCGCATCGGTTTTGCTCTCCTGACCAAAATTGTTGAGATGGGTAATATTCAGACACCTATTTTACATCTTTCTATAAACGCTGCGCAGCTATCGTTTCCGAAAGTGGAAAACAACAATTAAGAAGCATAAAATCAACAACTCATTAACTACCGGACGCATAAAATAATGTCAGCCGTTCTTACCGCCGAAGAAGCGTTACAGCTGGTGGGCGAAATTTTTGTTTATCACATGCCGTTTAACCGCGCGCTGGGCCTGGAGCTGGATCGCTATGAAAAATCCTTCGCCCAACTCAGCTTTAACAACCAGCCGATGATGGTTGGCAACTGGGCGCAAAGTATTCTTCACGGCGGCGTCATCGCCTCTGCGCTGGATGTTGCGGCAGGGCTGGTCTGCGTCGGCAGCACGCTCACTCGCCATGACACCATTGCTGAAGAAGAGCTGCGTACGCGCCTCGCAAAGATGGGTACCATCGATCTACGCGTCGACTATCTGCGTCCTGGGCGGGGCAATCGCTTTACCGCGACCAGCAGCCTGTTGCGGGCGGGTAATAAAGTTGCCGTGGCCCGGGTTGAGCTGCATAACGAAGAGCAGCTCTATATCGCCAGCGCCACGGCAACCTACATGGTAGGTTGAGACGGTGAAATCGTTTAACATGCTGTTACTTTTTGATGACGGATTTGGATGTTCCGATGGATGCTAAGCAGACGCGGCAGGGTGTATTACTCGCTCTTGCCGCTTATTTTATTTGGGGTATCGCACCGGCGTACTTCAAGCTAATCGACTATGTTCCCGCCAACGAGATCTTTACCCACCGCGTTATCTGGTCGTTCTTTTTTATGGTGGCGCTGATCAGCGTGAGCCGCCAGTGGTCACGGCTGAAAAACCTGCTGCGCACGCCGAAGAAGATCCTGCTGCTGGCCCTCTCGGCACTCTTGATTGGCGGTAACTGGCTGCTGTTTATCTGGGCGGTCAATAACCATCACATGCTGGAAGCCAGCCTCGGCTACTTTATCAACCCGCTGGTCAATATTGTGCTGGGTATGATCTTCCTCGGCGAACGCTTTCGTCGCATGCAGTGGCTGGCGGTGATCCTTGCCGGCTGCGGCGTGCTGGTGCAGCTCTGGACCTTTGGCTCACTGCCGATCATCGCCCTGGCGCTGGCGTTCAGCTTTGCCTTCTACGGCCTGGTGCGTAAGAAAATTGCCGTCGATGCCCAGACCGGTATGCTGATCGAGACCCTGTGGCTGCTGCCGGTCGCCGCCGTCTGGCTGTTCGGCATCGCTGACAGCCCAACCAGCCATATGGGCAGTAACCCCTGGTCGCTCAACGTGCTGCTGATGGCAGCGGGCGTGGTAACCACCATCCCACTGCTCTGCTTTACCGGCGCAGCCACCCGTCTGCGCCTCTCGACGCTCGGCTTTTTCCAGTACATCGGCCCGACGCTGATGTTCCTGCTGGCGGTCACCTTCTACGGTGAAATACCGGGCATGGACAAGATGGTGACCTTTGGCTTCATCTGGGTAGCGCTGGCCGTATTCGTGATGGATGCTCTCTACACCCAGCGCCGGATGCGTAAAATATAACCTGTCTTCCCCTCTTCACAGGAAGAGGGGAAGGCGCTTTCAACGTCATTTTATCCCTACCAAAGTTCGTAGTTCACAATTAACAAACACTTCTCGTTTTAATACTATCCTTAATACCTTTCAGACAAAGCGTTATTACATGCTCTATAAACTATTCGTTCCTACTAATAGTGGTAGGATTTCACGCGGCCTCTATATCGCGGCCTTTTTAGTTATTAATATCCTCGCGCTATTTTTATATGCCGAGGTCGAAAACGCTATGGTACTCATAGCGGCAACACTTTTCTTTCAGTACCTTGTGATTAACCTTAATTGCTGCCGACTGCGTGACAGCGGCTTCAAAAAAATAGTGTGGTATGTCTTACTTACCATTGTCGTATTTATCGTTGCTCTGTTAGCCGACATGAATGAAGAGTATGACGTGACAGGCAGCGGCTTTAGGATCTATGTGGCGTGGTATTTTATCTGCTTTATTGCGCTGATTTTGGCCCCCACAGAGGGAAAGGATCCTGCACCACATAGCGATACTCATAGCAAGGAATAACATTATGAAACACGACTATATGAACGACCCTTCCATTAGTGATAAATGGAAATTCCGCTTCTCATTTCTGGACAAAAACGGTGTGCCGGGCTTCTGGGGAAATACCCCTGAATGGAAAGCGGCTTATAAGAAGTTGACCTTTGGCCAGCGCCTGAAAGTGGCAATGAACTTTTATGCCCTCTTTTTCTCTGTCATCTATTTGCTGATTCTGGGTCTGTGGAAAAAAGCAGTCGTCGTAATCTTATTACAAATTTTAGTCGGCTTTATTGTGTTCCTGACCGATTTTGGCTGGCTGGGATCGGTGGTGTCGTTATGGGTCGCCTTCCGCACCAACATTTGGTATTACCAGAAAGTAGTGCTTAAACAGCAGGACTGGGGCCTCTAAGAGAGTTACGGCGGTTCAGCGTGAACCGCCGTGACATTTACAGCCAGTTTTTACGTTTGAAGTAGAGATAGGGTGCCAGCCCGGCGAGCATCATAAAGACGATCGCGCCCGGATAGCCGAAGCTCCAGTGCAGCTCTGGCATAAACTCAAAGTTCATCCCGTAGCTGGAAGCCACCAGCGTCGGCGGCAGGAACACCACCGAGACCACCGAGAAGATCTTGATGATTCGGTTCTGCTCGATATTGATAAAGCCCATCGCCGCCTGCATCAGGAAGTTGACCTTCTGAAACAGGGATTCATTATGCGGCAGCAGGGATTCGATATCGCGTAGGATCTCCCGAGCCTGCTCCAGCTGACTGCCCGGCAGACGCGCCTTACGTACCAGGAAGTTAAGGGCACGTTGGGTATCCATCAGGCACAAACGCACCTTCCAGCCGATATCCTCCTGCTCCGCCAGCGCAGAGAGCGCTTCGTCATACTCATCGCCCTGCTGGCCTTCCATAATGACGCGGCTCAGCTTCTCCAGATCGCTGTAGATGTTCTCGATCTCGTCCGCCAGCTGTTCGATTTTGGTCTCAAAGAGATCGAGCAGCAGCTCGTAGGCGTTACCGTCAACCATCGCCTGGCTGCGGGCGCGCATCCGATAGAGGCGGAATGCCGGCAGTTCACGCTCGCGCAGGGTAAACAGGCGACCGTCACGAATGGTGAACGCCACCGTCGAGTTACCGGCGTGATCCTCTGCATCTTCAAAAAAGAAGAAGGAGTGGATATGCAGCCCGTCCTCATCCTCAAAGAAACGCGCGGAGGCTTCGATATCCTCCAGCTCAGGACGCGTCGCAAGGCTCTGGCCAAGATCCGTCTGCACACGGTTACGTTCATCATCGTCCGGCTCGACCAGATCCACCCACACGGCATCGATCAGGGTAGGTGCCTCTTCAACCTCGAGACGGGTCAGACGGTTATTTTCCAGTTGAAATGCGCTCAACATGACCGGGACTCCCAATACAAAAATTATCGGACAGTTCGGTGGGCACACAGAAACAAATTGGGTTTCAGACCATTAAACAGCCTGACTCAGCGCGACGGGAATTATTGTCGCTGACAACCACTAAGGCCATCAGCGCGAGGAGATAGCCTTAGGAGTTGTTCCTGAATGACAGGGAATTGAGCCAGCATCTACTGGGTGTGTCCAAGGCGAATGTCCTCTTAGCGTGATCGTGCGCGCATGTTACGCCAGCTAAAATATGGCGTCAACACGCAACGGAACGCTGAAGAGCAATAATTGGCCTTCAGCGTTTAAGGGTAGCAGAGTATTACAAAATAATGATATTTTTCTGAACGTTACACTTCTTCCAGCCGCGCATAAGCGGCTACCAGCCATTTGATCCCCTGGCCCTGGAAGGCCACCTGCAGACGGCTGTGCTCACCGCTGCCCTCAAGGTTGACGATGGTGCCTTCACCAAATTTCGGATGACGCACCCGCTGACCGAGCTTGTAGCCAGAGTCGTTCTGCGTCACCGGTGTCCCCATACGCTGATGGTTCACCGGGCGGCTGATGCTGGCGCGCAGGCGCACCTCTTCCACACAGTTTTCCGGCAGCTCGCCGATAAAGCGTGATGGACGGTGGTAAACCTCTTTGCCATACAGACGGCGGGTTTCAGCATAGGTCAGCGTCAGCTTCTGCATGGCACGGGTCACGCCGACGTAGGCCAGACGGCGCTCCTCCTCCAGCCTGCCGCCCTCATCAAGGGACATCTGGCTGGGGAACATCCCCTCTTCCATGCCGACGATAAAGACCTGCGGAAACTCCAGACCCTTCGCCGAGTGCAGGGTCATCAGCTGCACCGCATCCTGCCAGGTATCGGCCTGCCCCTCGCCCGCTTCCAGCGCCGCGTGGGAGAGAAACGCCTGCAGCGGCATCAGATCTGCGTCTTCGTCGTTGTAGCTAAACTGGCGCGTTGCCGTCACCAGCTCCTCTAAGTTTTCGATACGTGCCTGGCCCTTTTCGCCTTTCTCCTGCTCGTACATCATCCACAGGCCGGAGTCTTTGATCACCCGATCGGTCTGCACGTGCAGCGGCATATCGGCTGTCTCCTGGGCCAGGGCGTCGATGAGCTCAAGGAAACGCTGGAGCGCATTGGCGGCGCGGCCGGCCAGCGCCCGCTCCTGCAACAGCTCCCGGCTGGCCTGCCACAGAGTCAGCTGGCGATCGCGCGACGCCTGGCGCACCACGTCCAGGGTGCGATCGCCAATGCCGCGCGTCGGCGTATTCACCACGCGCTCAAAGGCCGCATCGTCGTTGCGATTGGCAATCAGGCGCAGATAGGAGAGGGAATCTTTGATCTCCTGGCGTTCGAAGAAGCGCATGCCGCCATAGATACGGTACGGCATACTTACCTGCAGCAGCGCCTCTTCCAGCACGCGCGACTGGGCGTTGCTGCGGTAGAGGATCGCGCACTGCTCCAGCGCGCCGCCGCTCTCTTGCCAGGTCTTGATGCGATTCACCACGAAGCGTGCCTCGTCGAGTTCGTTGAACGCGCAGTAGAGCGAAATCAGCTCGCCGTCGAGGCCATCGGTCCAGAGCTTTTTCCCGAGGCGACCGTTGTTGTTCTCAATCAGGGCGTTAGCCGCGCTGAGAATGTTACTGGTCGAGCGGTAGTTCTGCTCCAGGCGGATGGTCTCTGCGCCGGGGAAGTCGTTGAGGAAGCGCTGGATGTTTTCAACCTGTGCGCCGCGCCAGCCATAGATAGACTGGTCGTCGTCGCCCACGATCATCACCTTGCCGGTATCCCCCGCCAGCAGACGGATCCAGGCGTATTGAATATTGTTGGTATCCTGGAATTCATCCACAAGGATGTTGGTAAAGCGCTCGCGGTAGTGGTTGAGAATATGCGGCTTGTTGAGCCACAGCTCGTGAGCGCGCAGCAGCAGCTCGGCGAAGTCCACCAGCCCGGCGCGATCGCACGCCTCCTGGTAGGCCTGATAGACCTTCTGCCAGGTCTGCTCAACCGGGTTACCAAAGCTCTGAATATGGTGCGGGCGGATGCCTTCGTCTTTCTGGCCGTTGATGTACCACATCGCCTGCCGCGGCGGCCACTGCTTCTCGTCGAGGTTCATGGCCTTGATCAGACGACGCAGCAGGCGCAGCTGATCCTCGCTGTCGAGGATCTGAAAATCCTGCGGCAGGTTGGCGTCCAGATGATGGGCGCGCAGCAAGCGGTGCGCCAGCCCGTGGAAGGTACCGACCCACATGCCGCCCTGGGTGTTGCCCATCAGCTGGCCGATACGGTGGCGCATCTCTGCCGCCGCTTTGTTGGTAAAGGTCACGGCCATAATCGAGTACGGCGAGCAGTTCTCTACGCTCAGCAGCCAGGCGATACGGTGAACCAGCACGCGCGTCTTACCGCTGCCTGCGCCCGCCAGCACCAGCATGTTGCTGCGCGACGCGGCTACGGCGTCACGCTGTTTGTCATTAAGGCTGTCGAGCAGGTAAGAAACGTCCATTGGCACCGCCGGGAGAGAGGGGCCGTACAGACCCCTGTTAATATATACAGATTATCTGGTGATTATATCAGCGAGGTCAGAGATGCCAACCGGGAAATTTCAACGTGGGGTAATAAGCGACTGTCGGTCGCGGTCAGCAGGCTAACGCCTTCCGGTTTGATCCAGCAGGCCTGCATCCCGCAGCGGATCGCGCCCGCCACGTCGGTGGTGAGGTCATCGCCCACGTGCAGGATCTCGCCCAGCGGCAGGGAGAGCTTCTCCGCCGCCCGATGATACATATCCTGATGCGGCTTCGAACGCCCGTCCGGGCCAGCGCGCAGGACAAACTCAAAGTAGTCGCCGAGGCCAAAGCGCTCCGGCTGCGCATTACCGTTGGTGATCGCTACCAGCGGCCACTTTTTGGCCAGCGCCGCCAGCGTATCGTGCGTCGCCTGCGGGACGTCGATCCGGCTGCGCCAGATAGCAAAGTTTGCCATCGCCGCCGTGGCCCCCTCTTGCGCCTCTTCCGCGCTCAGGCCAGCATCCAGCATGGCGCGCTCTACCGACCGCCGCCGCCACTCTGTGACGTCATGGTAGATATCCGGCTCGCTTTCACGCAGCGCCTGCCGCAGCCGATGGAAATCGGTATTCTGCAGATGGTTAAGCGAGGGGTGATAGTTTTGCACAAAGGTCAGCGACTCGTGCTCGGTCCGCAGGATCACCTCACGGTTATCGTACAGGGTGTCATCAAGGTCAAAGGTCAGGGCCGAGATCTGACCCAGTGGACGATAAAAACGCATTATTTCCCCCGTTTGGCGCGTGGATGCGCCGCGTCGTACACCGAGGCAAGGTGTTGAAAATCAAGATGGGTATAGATTTGCGTGGTGGATAAGTTCGCGTGGCCCAGCAGCTCCTGCACGCCGCGCAGGTCGCCGCTCGACTCCAGCATGTGGGTGGCAAAGGAGTGGCGCAGCTTATGCGGATGCACGTGGCTGTTCAGCCCCTGCTTAATGCCCCACTCGGCAAACCGCTTCTGCACGTTGCGCGCCGAAATACGCTTGCCGAGCTTCGACAGAAACAGCGCGTCTTCATCCGTACCAAACAGCCCGCGCAGATCCAGCCAGTGTTCAACCCAGATGACCGCGTTGCGGCCTATCGGCAGACGACGCTCCTTGCTGCCTTTGCCCAGCACCCACACCTCACCGGTGTCGAGATCGAGATGGCGGATGTCCAGGTTTACCAGCTCAGACAGACGCAGACCCGCGCCGTACATCACCTCCAGCATCGCCCGGTCGCGCACGGCCAGCGGATCGTTAAGATCGATATTCAGCAGACGGTTAACGTCATCAACGTCGATATTTTTCGGCAGGTGGCGCGGCGCTTTCGGGGCAGATATCCCCTTCGCCGGGTTGGCCACCAGCTCGCCCTGGCTCACCAGCCAGTCAAAAAAGCTGCGCAGGGCCGAGAGCCGCAGCGCAAGGCTTGCTGCGCCCAGACCCTTACGTCGGCTCTTCACCGCAAAGCTGCGCACTACAGCGGCATCGCATTCCGGCCAGCTCTTCACGCCGCTCTCGTCCGCCAGCGTAATAATGGCAGCGAGCTGGCGCTCATAGTTCAGCAGAGTGATGGGACTCAGCTGCCGCTCAACGCTCAGGTAGCGCAGAAAACGGGCGACCAGCGGCTGCAGCGGCGAGTCGATCATATGCGTTCAATCCAGCGCGCCAGCAGCTCCGGCAGCATGGCCGCCACCTCTTGCAGCAGCTGGGTGCCCTGATCCGGGTGGTAGTGGGTCACATCCCGGCTACTGAAAATAATCACGCCGAGATCGCCGTCGCGGCCCATCATGGAGAGCGCCACGGAGCCGATAGCACGTGCCTCGGGCAGCAGCAGCAGCAGCTCAGGTCCGTTAAGCGGCCCCAGATAGTGGTTCTCATGGCCCAGGCGCTGAATACGCAGCGGCTCAAACGCCTGCCGGCTCAGCGCCAGATGGGTAAAGTCAGAGGGCGCGCCGATGCGCCAGCGATCGGAGAACAGACGGATGCTGGCACCGGCCAGACCCATCTCTTTTGCCCAGCGCTGGAAACGCACCAGCAGATCCTCAAGGCTGCTGGCCGAAGCCATCTGCCCCTGCAGACGCAGCAGGCAGGAGAAGAGATCTTCATTACTGCTCGCCTGCTCCATCAGCAGGGTCATGTTCTCTTCCAGCAGGTTAATATGATTGCGCGCGCGCATCATCTGCCACTCAACCAGCGATACCGCGCCACGCACCGGGTGCGGGACCTCGATCATCTGGACCGCATGGGCATTGCGAATAAAAAACTCAGGATTGCGCAGCAGGTAATCCACGACCTCACGATCGGTTAGTTCGGCCAGGGCCGCCTGCTGCTCTTCCTCAATGTGCTTCATAGATGAATAAATCCGTCGTAGACGTGTGTTGCCGGGCCGGTCATAAACAGCGGCTGGCCCGGACCCTTCCAGGCAATATCAAGACGGCCGCCTGGAAGCTCCACGCGTACCTCTTCTGCCAGTAAACCTTGCTGGATCCCTACGGCCACTGCCGCACAGGCACCGCTGCCGCAGGCCTGGGTTTCGCCCGCGCCGCGTTCAAAGACGCGCAGGCGAATATGTTCGCGCTTAACGACCTGCATAAAGCCGATATTGGCGCGCTCCGGGAAGCGCTCGTGGCTCTCCAGCACCGGACCCAGGGTTTCAACCGGGGCGGTGTCAACATTGTCCACCTGAATCACGCAGTGCGGATTCCCCATCGAAACGACGCCGCACAGAATGGTCTGTTCAGCGACGCGCATGATATAGGTTTTTTCCGCTTTGTTCGCACGGAACGGCACGGCAGAGGGATCAAAATTGGGCTCGCCCATATTCACCCGTACCAGCTCATCTTCCGTGACGCTCAGCACCATACGCCCGTTGGCGGTGCTGACGCGGATATCACGCTTGTTGGTCAGCCCTTTCAGACGGACAAAACGGGCGAAGCAGCGTGCACCGTTGCCGCACTGCGACACTTCGCTGCCATCGGCGTTGTAGATCCGGTAGTGAAAGTCGAGATCCGGATCGTAAGGCGGCTCGACGATCAGCAGCTGATCGAAGCCAACGCCCAGATGGCGATCCGCCAGCCGGCGGATCAGCTCTGGCGAAAAGAAGACATTCTGCGTTACCGCGTCGACGACCATAAAGTCGTTGCCAAGGCCATGCATTTTAGAGAACTGCATCATTGACTCCATTGCACAGAAACAGAATGTTACCGTCAGTAAATCACCTGGGTTGGGCCATCGGCGGTCCCGCGATCGTTACGCGTCGGCGTGCCCGTCTGGGCCGGGTTATCCACTTTCTTGGTTGGCGGCGGAGCAGATTTGTCAGCGGGCGGGAAATAGAGAGGTCCCTTCAAACCGCAGCCCGTCAGGCTAAAGAGGGTCAGAAGTACCGCCAGCGAACGAAAAACGTTTTTCATTATGGTTGCCTGTAAGTTCATGCTTTATGTTTTCTATCATCGCAGGAGAGGGCACAAAAGCAAGAGTTTGCACGCCGCCTGCAATGGGAATTATTTCGCGTTATACTGCCGCCATCACGATCAGAAGGAAAAAAAATGAACGACTCTGAGTTTCACCGCCTTGCCGATGGCCTGTGGCAGAACATTGAAGAGCGCCTGGATAGCTGGGACGGCGACAGCGATATCGACTGCGAGATCAACGGTGGCGTGCTGACCCTAACCTTTGAAAACGGCAGCAAAATCATCATTAACCGTCAGGAGCCACTGCACCAGGTGTGGCTGGCAACGAAACAGGGCGGCTACCACTTCGACCTGAAAGGCGACGCGTGGATCTGCGATCGCACCGGCGACGAGTTTTGGGATGTGCTGGAGCAGGCAGCAACGCAGCAGGCCGGGGAGCCGGTGAGCTTCCGTTAATAACGGTTACGCGCCCTCGTAGGCCCGGTAAGCGCAGCGCCACCGGGCGTTACCTTAAGAGAACTGTCCTCAGGAAAAATAGTGCTGCAGCAGTGGCGCGTCGCTGTTTGGACTGGCCGGCGGCACTACGCCAATCGCCTGGTTGCGGAACGGGATCACCTGCGCACGCCCGTCAACTTTTACAATCTGATAGAACTGCGGCAAATTGAAGTTGATAAAGCTGGAGCCGTAGGTAAAGCGATCGTGGGATGAAGAGTAGAAGCGGCTTACGTCGCGCACCAGCTCCTCTTTGCTGCCCTCGCAGTGGTGATACACCTCTGCCCGGTTGCTCTCGTCCAGGATATAAATATTAAAGCCCGCCTCGTCACCCGACTCTTCAAAGAAGAACTGGATAATCCCTTCGCTGGCAAACCCATCCACCACCGGCGGCAGTTTGACCTGATTGGTCTCTACCTGCACCGACAGGCCGTGCAGCTTGTTGTGGGAGATCGCGCCATAGAACTCAATAGCATTCTCCAGCTTCTGCACCGAGACGTTCAGACGCTCAAAGAAGAGGCCCCACGTCTGCCCGGCGACGCGTAGCGCTTTAAAGCGTCCGGTCTCCTGGCGGGTGCTGGAGAGGCGCAGTTCGATACACTCTGACACCAGCTGCTGCACGCGAGTACGAATCAATCCACGCAGGTGTTGGCTATAGCAGAACACCTCCACGCTATCCGGCGGCGCGGCGTCCTGATGCATCTTGCCGAGAATCGTCTTCAGCGCCTCGATCATCGCCTGCTCGCCGTTAAAGTGCAGGGTACGCACCTCGTTCCACGAGTTGCGATAGAGCAGATCAACGCTGCCTACCAGACAGTTTTGCTGCTCGCCGAAGCTAAACACGTCCAGCTTGCGGAAGTCAAAATGGACCACCTGATTGCGGAACGCCGCCGTCGGGTCGTACTCCAGATTCACAATGATCGCCAGGTGACGAATTTCACACGGACTGTAGAGCGCCTTCGGCGTCGGTGCAGGCAGACGTAGCGGGAAGTGGTGCGACACGTCGGCCACCATCTCCTGCAGCTTCGCCAGATCGACAATGCCGTTGCCCTTAATAAACAGATGCGTGCGCGACGTCAGCAGGCCGTTAAACCATGCCCACGCCACCAGCTTGTTCAGATAGCGGTTATACTCCAGCGGCTGCTGGCTGATAATCGAATCCATGCTCGGGGCGCGGTTATAGAGATACCAGCCAGAGCGGTTGGCCCGGCCAGGCGGCACATGAATAAAGGTCAGATTCGGCTCAGAGAGATCCGGCGAAATCTGCGGGTTGACCAGCGTCACTTTCCCCGGCAGCGCTTCAAACGCGGCATACAGCTTACGGGTCAGGACGCCGATATCCTGCGGACTGGCGGAGACGCTAAGATTGTTACGGCGTGCAAAGCGGATCAGGTTACGATAGCTCTGCATCATGGCATCAAGCAGTTCGTTATGCGCCTCGCGCACCTGCCCGATTTTCCAGTTGGCACGGTTATCGAGCATGGCGAGACGCGCTTCGTCCCAGCCCCACTCCTTCACCAGCGAGCTCACCACTTCGCGTCGCCAGCCAACGCAGGCGCGCTCGCGGCTCAGCTTTTCACACACTTTTAGGTAAAAACAGCGACGCACCAGATCAAGGCGCGTGAAGTCTTCGATCGCCGTCAGATAGTGAGTGACCCGCTCCAGCATCATGCAGTAGTGATCGAGCCCAAAGGAGACGATCTCCCCGTCGTGCAGCCGCTGTTTGATATCTTTTGCCAGCAGGCGCGTGTTCGGGTACTCCCAGGAGTAGGCCTCCAGCAGCAGCGTTTTCAGCACCGCTTTATAAGGAGAGTCGATACTTTTATAGAGCTGCCACAGGCTAGCCCCGAAGTACTCCTCCGCCGACAGCGAGCTCAGCCCGCCGAGATCCAACCATTCGTTTGGCGTCAGCACGCCCTGGGCATACAGCGACATCACATAGTCGTCGTAGTTGGCCTCTTCATCGCCGGGAACCATATTCCACAGAATACGTTTCCCCGCCAGCCGTACGGCGGTACGGTAGAACTCATCAAGCAGTAGGATGTGCTGAGTAGAGCCGCAGTCCTCCCCGCCGAGGCTGCCGCTTTCGTTATGGCGGAAGCGGTTTTCGTCGATCAGGAAGAAGCTCACCTCTACGCCGAGCGAGGCGGCCCAGCTCTCCAGCAGGCTGCATTTACGTTGTAATAGCTGGCGCTCATCGCTGTCGAGCCACGACTGATGACACACCCAGATATCAAGATCGGAAGAGCTGCTCTGTCCGACCGATGAGGTGCTGCCCATAGTATAGAGGCCAGTGATCGGCAGTTCGCCCTTAAGCGACTCCTGCACCGGCAGGCCGCGACTTAGCTCCAGCTCGTTAAGGTAGTGGAGCTGGTTTTCATCGGGCGTGTAGAGGCAGATGCCACAGGGAACGCTACCTTCAAGGTAACCCGGCATCAGCGGATGATGATAATGCAACAATGTAGGCAGCAGACTGTATACCTGCTGGAAAGCAGGCCCCATAGCGGCCAACGCGCGATCGACACGCAGTTGGTTTATGGCATCCAGTCTCTGTTTCAGAGTCTCAATATAGAGGTACAAGACGTATCGCCTGATGTTTTAAACCTTTCCGTAGCGCCATGCTGACAGCAACGTCGGCAATCGCGGTCCGGTTCAGATTTTTAGTATTACAAAGATACCCGTCACCCTTTTTCGTCCTTATGATTATGTGAGGACAGACGAAAAAATGGTCTAAAACGTGATCAATTTAACACCTTGCCGATTGACCGTAAAGAAAGATGCGCTACATACAAGTGTAGCATCGTTCGTTACGTGTAAATCTCAGAATACGGCCACTTCGCCCTCCTGCGCAATCACCCGTGAAAACTGACACCCTAAGACAACAGTGTTAGGATGGTCAATGGACGACAATGACGGTAACAAGCATGCCAGACACTATTTTAAGAATCGCCACACGCCAAAGCCCTCTTGCGCTCTGGCAGGCACACTATGTTCAGCAGCGCCTGATGGCCTGCCATCCAGGGCTCAACGTTGAGCTGGTGCCGATGGTTACGCGTGGCGATGTGATCCTCGATACCCCCCTCGCGAAAGTCGGCGGTAAAGGGCTGTTCGTTAAAGAGTTGGAGCTGGCCCTGATTGAGAACCGCGCCGATCTGGCCGTCCACTCGATGAAAGATGTGCCGGTTGAATTCCCGCAAGGGCTAGGCCTGGTCACCATCTGCGAGCGGGAAGATCCCCGCGATGCCTTTGTCTCTAATCACTACGAGAGCCTGGACGCCCTGCCTGCGGGCAGCGTGGTTGGCACGTCAAGTTTACGCCGCCAGTGTCAGCTGGCCGAACGCCGCCCGGATCTGCAGATCCGTTCGCTACGCGGCAACGTCGGCACCCGGCTGGGCAAGCTCGATAACGGCGACTACGACGCCATCATTCTTGCCGTTGCCGGGCTCAAACGTCTCGATCTCGAATCGCGCATTCGCGTGGCGCTGCCGCCGGAGCTCTCTCTGCCCGCCGTGGGCCAGGGTGCGGTAGGCATTGAATGCCGTCTGAACGATGAGCGCACCCGCGCGCTGCTGGCACCGCTTAACCATGATGATACGGCGCTGCGCGTCAAAGCCGAGCGGGCCATGAACATGCGGCTGGAAGGTGGCTGCCAGGTGCCTATCGGCAGCTATGCTGAACTGGTCGGCGGAGAGATCTGGCTGCGAGCGCTGGTGGGTGCACCGGATGGTTCGGTGATGGTTCGGGGCGAACGCCGTGGCAAGCCGGAAGAGGCGGAGCAGCTGGGCGTGTCTCTCGCTGAAGAGCTGCTGGCTAACGGCGCGCGTGAAATCCTGGCCGAGGTCTATAACGGAGAAGCGCCTGCATGAGTATCCTGGTCACCCGCCCCTCTCCCGCCGGGGAGGAATTAGTGAGCCGTCTGCGCGCACTGGGCAAGGTGGCCTGGAGCTTTCCGCTGATCGAATTTACCCCTGGCCGGGAGCTGGCTACGCTGCCCGACCGCCTTGCCGCATTTTCTGCTAACGACCTTATCTTTGTGCTGTCGCAGCATGCGGTGGCATTTGCTCACGCGCATCTCCAGCATCACGGCCTCCACTGGCCGCTTGCGCCCCGCTATTTTGCCATTGGGCGTACTACCGCCCTGGCACTTCATACCGTAAGCGGCATCAATGTACGCTATCCGTTGGATCGGGAAATTAGCGAAGTGTTGCTACAATTACCTGAATTACAAAATATTGCAGGTAAGCGTGCAATGCTGTTACGTGGCAACGGTGGACGCGAGCTGTTAGGCGACACGCTGGCGGCACGCGGTGCTGATGTTACATTTTGTGAATGTTATCAACGTAGTGCGAAGTATTATGACGGCGCGGAAGAGGCAATGCGCTGGCAGGCTCGCGGCGTCACCACCCTTGTGGTGACCAGCGGCGAGATGCTCCAGCAGCTTTTCTCATTGATTCCAGCCTGGTATCGCGAAAACTGGTTACTTCGCTGCCGTCTTTTGGTGGTAAGCGAACGTCTGGCGCACCTCGCCCGGGATCTGGGCTGGCAGGATATTCAGGTCGCTGATAACGCTGACAACGATGCGCTGCTGCGCGCATTACAATAACTCTCATAATGGGAAGCCATAATGACGGAACAAGAAAACACCTCTGCCGGGGTTGAAGAGACCAGGGAGGCCGTGGAGATGACGCCACAGCCAGAAAAAACTGAGAAGAGAGATCGCGCCATTAAGACCAGTCTCGCGCTGAGCGCGATTGCCATCGCCATTGCGCTGGCGGCGGGCGTAGGGCTTTATGGCTGGGTGAAACAGCAGACCTCAACGCAGTCCGCTAACAGCGACGCGCTGGTGAGCCAAATTACCGCCCTGCAAAAAGCGCAGGAGACGCAAAAAACGCAGTTTGAAGGCATTATCAAGCAGCAGAGCGATGCCCTGGCCGCCGCAGAGCGCCAGCAGGCCGAGCAGAACAAGCAGCTTGATGAGCTATCGCAGAAGGTCGCGACCATCTCCGGAACCGACGCCAAAACCTGGCTGCTGGCCCAGGCCGATTTCCTGGTGAAGCTGGCCGGTCGTAAGCTGTGGAGCGATGGCGACGTCACTACCGCTGCCGCGCTGCTGAAAAGCGCCGACGCGAGCCTGGCCGATATGAACGATCCCAGCCTGATCGCCGCCCGCCGCGCTATTACCGACGACGTGGCCAGCCTCTCCGGCGTGGCACAGGTGGATTACGATGGTATCATCCTCAAGGTTAACCAGCTCTCCAACCAGATCGACAATCTGCGCCTGGCGGATAACAACGACGACGATGCGCCGATGGATAACGACAGCAGCGAGCTCTCCAGTTCGCTGAGCGAGTGGCGGGTAAACCTGCAAAAGAGCTGGCACAACTTTATGGACAGCTTTATTACCGTTCGCCGCCGCGATGAGACCGCGGTCCCGCTGCTCGCTCCGAACCAGGATATCTACCTGCGCGAGAACATCCGCTCTCGTCTGCTGGTTGCCGCGCAGGCCGTGCCGCGTCATCAGGAAGAGACCTACAAGCAGGCGTTGGATAACGTCTCCAGCTGGGTACGCGCGTACTACGATACCGATGATGCGAGCACCAAAGCGTTCCTTGAAGAGGTCGATAAGCTCAGCCAGCAAAATATCACCATGGAGCTGCCGGATTCGCTGCAAAGCCAGCCGATTCTGGAGAAGCTGATGCAGACGCGCGTGCGTAACCTGCTGGCACAGCCAGTGGCAGCGGCGAATGAAGCTCCGCCAGCTCCGGCGGCGAATGAAGCAGCGCCTGCCGCTGCGCCGCAGCAGGGGGAATAATCATGCTAAAAGTATTGCTCCTCTTTGCACTGCTGCTTGCCGGGATCGTTGTCGGGCCTATGGTCGCCGGGCATCAGGGCTATGTGCTGATCCAGACCGATACCTACAATATTGAAACCAGCGTCACGGGTTTGGTGATTATCCTGATCCTCGCCATGGTGGTGCTGTTTGCCGTTGAGTGGCTGCTGCGCCGTATTTTCCATACCGGTGCGCGCACCCGCGGTTGGTTCACAGGCCGCAAACGCCGCCGCGCCCGCAAGCAGACCGAGCAGGCGCTGTTGAAGCTGGCTGAGGGTGATTATCAGCAGGTTGAAAAGCTGATGGCGAAGAACGCCGATCACGCCGAACAGCCGATGGTCAACTATCTGCTGGCCGCCGAGGCTGCCCAGCAGCGCGGCGATGAGGCCCGGGCTAATCAGCATTTGCAGCGCGCTACCGAGCTTGCTGGCCACGATCCAATTCCGGTTGAGATCACGCGCGTGCGTCTGCAGCTGGCGCGTAACGAAAACCACGCGGCGCGCCACGGCGTTGATAACCTGCTTGAGATTACGCCTCGCCACCCGGAAGTGCTGCGTCTGGCCGAGCAGGCCTATATTCGTACTGGAGCCTGGAATTCGCTGCTGGACTGTCTCCCCTCCATGGCGAAAGCGGGCGTCGGTGACGAAGCCCACCGCGAGGCGCTGGCCCAGCAGGCGTGGATTGGCATGATGGATCAGGCGCGGGCCGAAGGAGGCAGCGACGGCCTGAAGACCTGGTGGAAGCACCAGAGCCGCAAGACCCGTCATCAGGTTGCGCTCCAGGCGGCCATGGCCGAGCATCTTATTGAGTGTGACGATCATGATACCGCCCAGGCGATCCTGCTCGACGGGCTGAAGCGTCAGTATGACGACCGTCTGGTACTGCTGATCCCGCGTCTGAAAACCAACAACCCAGAGCAGGTAGAGAAGGCGCTGCGTCAGCAGATCAAAACCCAGGGCGATCGCCCGCTGTTATGGAGTACGCTTGGCCAGTCGCTGATGAAGCACGGTGAGTGGAAAGAGGCGAGCCTGGCGTTCCGCGCCGCGCTGAAGCAGCGCCCGGATCCGTTTGATTATGCCTGGCTGGCCGATACCCTTGATCGTCTGCAGCAGCCGGAAGAGGCAGCCGCCATGCGCCGCGACGGCCTGATGCATACCCTGCAGAACAATCCCCCGCAGTAAACCCGCCATAAAAAAACGCCCGCTCTGAAACCAGAGCGGGCATTAAACAGGTCTGCGTGACAACAAATTTGGTGCTTCACTCAACGTTGTGTCCATGGTGTTTGATGAGGCCGGAGCGACATCTGTCTGTGGACGATAAGCACCATTAAACGGCTCTGCGTCATTCCTGAGTTTATGAGGCCTTGCGGCGAGCATAAGAGATGGAATGAGCATCTACAGGTATATTATTGCACAAGCCGTGCCACTTTTTCACTCCTAAAACTAGCAGCCTGTATTCATTTAGGAATTATGGAAGGCGTCACGAAATTACGCTGAGAAGCAGGGTGAAGTGCGCATAAAATAGCAAAAGTGTCACCTTATGGCGACAAAAAAGACACTTCCATAATAAGATTACTTAAAACAATAAATTAAGTGTCTTTCATTAACGACACCTGACATAGCCTTCGTCTGCTTAATAGTTTTCAGCCTCTCTATTTTGCTCATTTCCACAGGCCTGGATGCTGTACCTTTTGTTTAATATTGCACCAGGTATGCTTAATAAAATAAAAAGGAATCGAAATGAGCAATCCAACCATTGCCATCGGCACGCCGATAGTCAACGTCACTGATAATCGGGGACTGACCGTGCGCACCCTCAACTGGAACCGAGGGCAGTCTGCGGACCCGCTACGCCTGCTGGTTGGTCATGCGTATGTGGATGACGCCAGCCGGGTAGCGGCGTATCGCGATCCGCGCCTGTTTACGGCCTGGACAACAGCCAGCGCGTCTCCGGCAAACTTGCGAACTATGGTTTCGCTGGCGGGCCAGGTGCTGCGGCGGGAGAGCAGCGACAGCGGCAGCCAGGTGACGCTGTTTGACTCAACGGACCGCCCGGCATGGGTCCAGGACGGGTGCAGCACAGTGCAGACCGTAGCGTACGATGAACTGGGACGACCTGAGTACGGCAGGGAGCAACCGGGTGGAAGTCATGACATTCGCGTCAGCTGGCGCAACGAATATGGTGACAGCGGTCCGGCGGATGACGGCTCGCAGGGGAACAACCAGCGCGGCGTCTGCGTAGCGCAGTATAACGATGGCGGCCTGGTACAGGTGAACGCGGTGGCGCTGAGCGGGGCGGTGCTCAGCCAAGGCCAGCGCTTCCTGGCGTCAGCGGAGGCGTTACCGGACTGGCCTGAGGATGAGGCCGGGCGGGAGGCGCTGCTGGAGGCGGAGACATACACCACGTCCGTCACCGCCGACGCCCGCGGCGCTGTCCTGAACCAGACGGATGCCGAAAGCCATATGCAGGCCTGGCGCTATAACGTTAGCGGCAACGTCTGTTATCAGGACGTTACCCCGGCAGGCGGAGTGACGCAGACTCTACTTAATAGCGTAACATGGAGCGCGGCGGGACGATTGCTGACGGAGTCTGCAGGGAACGGCGTGACAACCAGTTACGGCTATGACCTCCAGAATCAGTGGCTTTCCACCATCACGACGCAACGTGCGGATAAGACGACGCTTCAGGCCCTGAGCTACGGATATGACTCCACCGGCAACGTTACTTCCATTAGCGACGGTACCGTGACGTCGCGCTATTACCGTAACCAGGCCACTGACGGTTCGCGGCTGTTCACCTATGACGCCCTCTACCAGCTGCTGAGCGCCACCGGGCGCGAGAACGCGAATAACACCGGGATGCAATACAGCAGCCTGCCAGCGATGTCAGACGGCAGCCAGTATGTGAACTACAGCCGCAGCTATGCGTATGACGACAGCGGCAATCTGTCCACCCTGAAGCATACCGGTGCGGGAAGTTTCACCCGCATCATGACCACGGAGAGCACCTCCAACCGCAGCGTGCAACAGAGCGATGGCGGGCCGCAGACGCCGGATGAGGTCGTGGACTGGTTTGACGGTAACGGCAATCTGTTAAAACTCCAGGCCAGCGCCGCAGGCAGCGACGGCCTGACGTGGGACGGCAGCAACAACCTGCAGTCGGTGACCCTCGTCAGCCGCAGCACCGACATTACGCAGAACGACCGGGAGCTATATCAGTACAGCGGCCGCCAGCGGGTGCGTAAACAGACCCGGACTCTGGTGAACAGCAGTAGTGGGCTGTGGAACGTGGACGAGGTACGCTACCTGCCGGGACTGGAGCTGCGTAAGAGCTGGCAGGAGACGGCGGAGAGTGATAGTGCGTTGTCAGAGGAGTTGCACGTAATTACCGGTCAGGCGGGACGGGCAGGTATCCGGGTCCTGCACTGGGAAACCGGACAACCGAGCGGTATCGAGAATAACCAGGTGCGCTGGAGCGTGGATGATAACATCGGCTCGCTGTCGCTGGAGTTAGATGCCGAAGGCCAGCTTATCAGCCGGGAGGAGTATTACCCGTTCGGCGGCACAGCGGTATGGACGGGGCGCAGTGAAACCGAAGCCAGCTACAAGACCGTGCGCTACTCGGGCAAGGAGCGGGACGGCACCGGGCTGTACTACTACGGCCACCGCTACTATGCCCCGTGGCTGTGCCGGTGGATGAGCGCCGACCCGGCAGGCGAGGTGGATGGTCTGAATCTGTTTCGGATGGTAGGTAATAATCCGGTAACGCTCAAAGATAGTACTGGCCTCTATACAAACGAAGAGTGGTCCAGTCATATGCTCGAAGTAATGAATGCGTTTAATCTCAGACCATTACCTGAAAATTTCACCCATTTTTTTGGTACTAATTTAATGGAGCAATTTGCTGCGATGTTCCCCATCGTCGCCGGGGTTATGAATCCTCATCAGTTAAACCAGAATTGTTATTACTGCACGATAGCAGCGTTAATAAATACAGATGTAAATAATATTGTTAACCATACGGAGACCATGCAACAGGACTCTGCTTCACTGGATGAAATTGACTTACTATTTAACCAAGTAGGCGTACACGTTAGTGCGCAGAATTTTAATGACCATATGGGTTCTCCTCAAGATCGCTGGCAGGCAACGTATGATTATTTGAATAGAGAATTAGCCAACAATGAAGCCGTTGGGTTAGCTTATCGACGACCGGCCAACGTTCAGCAGAACGTTTTTTCTCCCGGAGGGGGGCATGTCGTTACAGTGACAAGAAGCAATGAAAATATTTATGTTCTGGATTATCAGTCAGGCCAAATCAGCTTAATAGACAGAAACACGCCGCCTGAAAGTCTGCCACATGAAAGTTATCATGTTTTTCAGCAGGTTACGAGAGCAGCCGCAACAGATAGCTGGCAAGAAGCCTATGATTTTATAACAATCCAATTTCTGCGAGGTCGTTCTCAATTAGGATTAATAGGCCTGGAGATAAATGGTCGTATGGAAACGTCCAGATATGAAATGACATCATCTGGAGAGTTAATTATAGAAGTCGCTCATCAACCGCACACCGTATCGCGAGACATTGTTTTGCAGAATGCGCTGGGAGCAAGTAATGAAATGATAAGGTTATGGCCTGCCGCTGCCACAGACGCACGATGAGTCGGAAATTGTCAGGCATGTGGTCGGCGAGAGAGGATGACTCGCCACTTCGTGGCTTCGCCCTGCGGGTCGTTGCTGAAGCAACGCTCTCTCGCTTCGCTCGAGTCGAACCTCCTGCCCCGGAGGTTCTCATCCTCTGTGAAATTTGGGCGAAAAAAAACCCCGCTATAAAGCGGGGTTTCTAAATGTGGTCGGCGAGAGAGGATTCGAACCTCCGACCCACTGGTCCCAAACCAGTTGCGCTACCAAGCTGCGCTACTCGCCGATGTACTGCTTTTTGAATTTTTAGTTCAATTCATTTTAAGTCGTGGTGCGAGGGGGGGGACTCGAACCCCCACATCCAAAGGACACTAACACCTGAAGCTAGCGCGTCTACCAATTCCGCCACCTTCGCATTTCACAACTTTAAATAATGGGGTGGCTAATGGGATTCGAACCCACGACAACTGGAATCACAATCCAGGGCTCTACCAACTGAGCTATAGCCACCACTACAAATTCTTTTACGCGGTCCTGTTAACTTCACAGTCCACCGCAGCTCCAGCACCGGGTAAAATGGTGCGCCCGACAGGATTCGAACCTGAGACCTCTGCCTCCGGAGGGCAGCGCTCTATCCAGCTGAGCTACGGGCGCTTAGCGCCGTTGCGGGGCTGGATATTACGGACTTCCCCCCCCGCTGTCTAGTGCCTTTTTAAATAAAATGCGCGTTTGGTTACGCTTTGTGCATTTTGTCTTTTATTTCTCCGCTTTTTGCGCTGCAGTATGCTGATTGAGACGTAAAACCTTGTAGACCAGCGATACCACAGCCAAAAAGATGATGCCGACAAACAGCGACATACGGGTGTCGTCGTTAAAACCCATGCCGATTAATACGCAGATCAGGAACGCCATCGTTAAATAGTTCGCCCACGGGAAGAGGACCGAACGGAACGGATGCGTGGCAATCCTGGCTTTGTGAGCCTCGCGGAAACGCAGCTGGCTAATCAGAATGACAAACCACGGCACCATTCCCGGCAGTACGCTGGCGCTGTAGACGTAGACAAACACGCGCTGCGGGTTAGGAATGATGTAGTTGAGGCAGGAGCCCACTAGCAGAATAGCAATCGAAATAGCGACGCCTACTACCGGCACGCCGTGGCGCGATACCTTTGCCACCGCAGCAGGCAGCTGACGGTTTTTGGCCAGCGCATAGAGCATGCGTCCGCAGCTGTACATTCCGCTGTTGCAGCCCGAGAGCGCAGCGGTGAGTACCACAAAGTTAATGATCCCTGCCGCTGCGGTAATACCGATCTTAGCGAAGGTCAGCACAAACGGGCTGCCGTTGCTGCCGATCTCATTCCACGGGAAGATGGTGACGATAACGAAAATCGCCCCTACGTAGAAGATCAGAATACGCCACAGCACCTTGCCCAACGCGCTGCGCAGCGTGACCTGCGGGTTTTTCGCCTCACCGGCGGTAATGCCGATCAGCTCGACGCCCTGATACGAGGCGACAACAATACAGAGCGCGGTCAGGAAGCCTTTCCAGCCGCCGGCAAAGAAGCCGCCGTGCTCGGTGAGGTTACCGAAGCCAATGGCCTGCCCGCCGTTGCCGAAGCCATAGAAGATCACGCCAAGTCCGACAATAATCATTACCACGATAGTGGTGACTTTGATCATCGCAAACCAAAACTCAATCTCGCCATACAGCCGCACAGCAGCCAGATTAGCGAGCGCCACCAGCCCAACGGCAATCAGGGCCGGTATCCACTGCGCCATCTCCGGGAACCAGAACTGAACGTAGACGCCAATCGCGGTGATCTCTGATATCCCTACCGCCATCCACATAAACCAGTATGACCAGGCGGTGAGATAGCCAAAGAACGGGCTCATATAGCGGTGGGCATAGACGGCGAACGACCCGGCTACCGGCTCAAGAAAGAGCATTTCGCCCATTGAGCGCATGATGAAGAAAACAAAAAGCCCGGCCACAATATAGGCCAGTAATACTGACGGCCCTGCCCATTTCAGGGTGCTTGCCGCCCCCATAAACAGGCCAACGCCTATTGTACCGCCCAGGGCGATAAGTTCGATATGTCGTGCTTCCAGCCCACGCTGAAGCTCCGGTTTACTCTCGGCCATAAATCCTCTGTCGTGTTTACTACTGTCCCGACGCTGCGGGTTATCGTTATGAGTGCAATCTCAGCTCACTGCGGTCGCGGGGCGATGCAAATAGCACTGCCGGGCCGCGTTGAGTGAGCGAATGGTTTCTTAATTTCGCTAAAATGGCAAACGATGCATAAGAAAAATCAGTAGAAAGCACAATAAAGCAGCAAACAGAGGGCAGGTACAGCGCAGCAGAATCGCTGCGCCGTCACAGGGTTAGAGCTGGCCGCGATAGTGCCAGGCGAGGTAGCGCAGCAGTCGCAGCTGGCGCGTGATGCGGCTGGGCTGTGATAGCAGGCGATAGAGCCACTCCAGGCCCATCCGCTGCCACACCTTCGGCGCACGCTTAACGTGGCCGGTAAAGACGTCATAGGTACCGCCAACGCCCATATAGAGCGCGTGAGGATAAACTTCCCGACAGTCACGCATCAGCAGCTCCTGACGCGGGGAGCCCATCGCTACGGTGACAATCTTCGCCCCGCTGTCGCGGACGCGTTCAAACAGCGCCTGGCGCTGCTCGGGCTGGAAATAGCCATCCTGGCCGCCGACAATGTTTACCTGCCAGCGGTCGCGCAGCTGCTGCTGCGTCTGGGCCAGCACGCCAGGCTTGCCGCCGATCAGGAAAACCGGCGTCCCCTCTTTCCCGGCGCGCTCCATGAGCGCTTCCCAGAGATCGGCCCCCGCCACCCGCTCAACCACCGCCTGCGGGTACTTTTTGCGCATTGAGCGCACCACACTGATGCCGTCCGCATACTTAAACTCTGCCGCCTCAATCAGGGCCCGAACCTGGGCGTCATCCTCAAGGGTCAGCATCTTCTCGGCGTTAATCGCCACCAGCGTGCCCTGCTTAAGCTCGCCACCGGCAAAGAGGAAATCCAGCGCGTGGGCCATGTTACGCCAGCCAATCAGCTTCAGACCGCGCAGCGTATAGGTTGGCGCAGTAGTGGTGTCCGTCATGATGATATCCTTGTCAGGCTTGCGAGAGCGGTTGCGGTAATCGCCCGGCACGTTTGTGAATCAGCCCCGCGCTATCGAACAGCCAGTAGAGCAGCTTCGCCATCAGCAGGCAGGCGCCAAAGACCACGAGGAAAAAGACAACGCGAGAAACAAAGGCATCCAGCCCCTCGCGCGCCAGCACGATCATATTGAAGATGGCACCAAAACAGAAACTGTGCAAAATCGCTGCCTTATAGCGGTTGCTCTCCCGGTTGCCCAGCTCATAAAGCCAGTCAAACCACTTAATGATCAGTCCGACCACGACCGCCCCCAGCGGAATAAACCAGACGCCGCCCATCACCACCAGGGAGCCGATCAGCGTCGGCGAGATCGCCAGCCCGGAGTGGTTGTTCAGCACTTCCCAGGTAAAGTAGTTCGCCGTGTTCAGCACAATACCAGGTCTGTCCGGCCACAGCCAGGTGGGAATAAAGACGTAGAAATCGCGCACGATGGGCGCAAGCCCCTGGAAGTCAATTTTGTCGTAGTTTTGCAGCAGGAGAGAGAGGTTCTCCCACGGCGAGAAGGTGTCGCGGGTGAGATAGAGGAAGGTGTAAAACGCTTCGTCACCGCTCACCTGCAATCCGTAACGCTTCAGCGCCAGCCAGAACATTCCGACGATGCCCAGCACGCCCGCCGCCGCCAGCATCCACAGCGAGATCCAGCCGCGAATAATGCCAATAAACAGGAAAATAGCGAAGGCGATGATGATGTTAGCCCGCGTGCCGCCCACAATCATGTAGGTCAGTAGGCCAAAGGCAACGGTGCTCACCAGGAAAAAGATCCAGCCCCGGCCATCCTGGCGCAGGAAATAGACCACCAGCATGGCGGGAATAAAGAAGTAGAAGAAACGCTTAAGCGCCACGCCAGAGACTTCACTCGAAAAGATCTGGCTGTAGGAGTGCAGCCGGAACAGCAGGAAGCCGTTATGCATAAAGAAGATGCTGACGCTTACTAAAGCGATGAGCATCAGCATTACCCACGCCAGATGCGTTTCCACTCGGTTCATGGTGAACAGAGGACGGCGTGGCGTGACCGCGGACGAGGGCCGCAGGCGCGTTTTATAGGTGACGTAGTAGATAGCGTAAAAGCAGACCGCGGCTAGCAGGGACTGCATCATCACCTCTGGCGGCGCGACGCCGACGTTGAAGCGGAAGACCAGAATGCTGGTGAGCGGAAAGCCAAAGAAAAACGTCAGCAAGAACAGCAGCGAGAAGAAGACGTTAAAGTTAAAACGTACCCGGCGGAATTCAAACCAGGTCAGCGTGGCGATAAACAGCGATGCCAGTAGCCAGATGGCCAGCAGACCCGAGAACGCAAGCTGGCTCATTGCGCGCCTCCTGCAGCAATACGTAACGCCTCGTGCCAGGGCGCAAGGTAGTTGGGGCTAAAGAAGGTGATAGCGTTTTTATCCACCGCCGCCAGCTGCCGCTGGGCCTCGCGGACGACCGCCTCATCGAGCCGGTCGCCGGTAAACAGCACCGGAATGTGCTGCTCAACCATATCCTGCCAGAAAGGGTTCTCCCGGTTTAACACGCAGGGGATGCCTGCCTGGATCAGCAAGCAGAGCGTGCCGATCCCCTGCTGGCGGGCAAAGATAAAGTAGCCAAGATCGCACCGGCGCAGCAGCGCCAGGTAGTCGTCAAATTCTAGCTTATCGGCCAGGATGCGCAGATTCTCCGCGCTAAAGAGCGCCAGACCCGCCTGGCGCACCTCGTCAATATACGCTTCATTATTGGCCGGGTAGCCCATCGGCACGATGACGTTGACCGTATCACCGAACTGCTGATGAACCGCCTTCAGGGCGGCAATATGCTCGTTGCTGCGATCGCCGGAGTTGCCGACCAGTACCGTCAGCTTGCCCGCGCGCTGCGTCTCCTGCGCCATCGTGTTGAGCGCGGGATCCATTCGCGTCGGGAAGTAGAGCAGCTCGCCGCGCACCTGCGGATGGCGGCGGGCAAAAAAGTGTAGATCGCCACGGGTGGCAAAGATACAGCCGACTCGCCGCTGGGCGAGACGCCGCAGCGGATAGAAAAGACGAAACTTCAGGCTTTGGGAAACCTCGTAGAGATCGGCTCCCCAGGCGTGCCAGTTAAACTGCTGAGGCTTGATGGATCCGCGTAGCAGGGCCAGCCAAAGGTCGGTATTGAACTGGCCGTGAAAAAAGAAGCGCTGCAGGCGATCGGCTTTGGCAAGGGCAATCACCGCCTGGGCCAGCGCCTTCTTATTGCTAAAGAAGCGCAGCGTAAGTGCAGGGAACTGCGTGCGCCAGCGCTCGTCGTCGCCGCAGATCATAAATTCGCGAGCGTGCTCGCCCGTTGCCGCAAGGCTGTCGTTGAAAAAACGCAGCACGGTCAGGTTATGGTGTGGGATATCCGATCCCAGAACGTGAATCAGTGTAGTCATACCCTTTTACGCCAGAGTAGAAATACGCCACAACAGGTGGCGAAATAAACGATATAGGTAGCCATGTAGGCCTGTGACGCACCTAACGCACCGTGCGCCGGAATGAGCCAGCGGGAGAAGGCCGTCAGCAGCATAAACTGGCTCACTTCCGCCAGGATATAGAAGCTTAACGAGGCCCGGGCAATCACCAGATAGCCAAAAACGTATGCGCCGACTTTCAGTACGTCACCGACCAGCTGCCAGGCAAAGAGATCGCGCATGGCGATAAACTTCTCTGAAAAGAGCAGCCAGATTGCAACGTCACGCAGCAGCCAGACGGTAAAACTTGCCGCCGCCACCGCAGGCAGTACAAACCGCAGCGACTTGACGATCTCGCGGCTTATTGCCTGCTTCTCCGTCAGCCGCGACAGGGTAGGCAGCAGATAGACGCTGAACGAGGCGGTGATAAATTGCAGATAGGCATCGGAGATGCTGCTCACCCCCTGCCAGATCCCGACCTCATCCCAGCCGTAGTGCGTCGCCAGCAGATTTCGCATCATCACGTAGGCGACGGGCAGGGTCACGGAGGTGATTAGCGCCATCAGGGTAAACTTGCCCAGCTGCCCGGCCAGCGCGCCGCTCCACCGTGGCTTAAGATAGCCTAACGGCACGGTTTTACGGCGGATAAACAGCAGCAGCGCCGGGACGACGACCAGCGCCGGAACCAGCGCCAGGCCCAGCAGCGCGCCCTGGTAACCGCCCAACCGGTAGCAGGCGTAGTAGGCGATAACCCCGATAATACTGCCGCTAATCAGCGACAGCGCATTCCCGGCGGCGTCGCGAAAACCTTTCATGACTGCCAGTAGGAAGTTGGCCCACGCGATGCCCATCTGCACCAGCGCCACCAGCCTTACCAGCCCCTGAAAATGGGTATGCCCGAATAGCCCCTGACTGATGGGCGCAGCGGCCAGCAGAAAAACGATAGCCAACAGCGTCGAGAACCCCAGCACCATGGCGGATGAGGTGCCTACGACGGTGCGCAGCTGCGCCGGATCGTCGTGGTGCTGGGCGACAAATTTGGTGACGCCGTTAAAGATGCCAGCCCCGGCCAGCACGCCCAGTACCGTCACCAGCTGGCGGAAGTTACCCGCCTGCCCTACGCCCGAGGGACCAAAGGAGACGGCCAGCAGCTTAACCACCAGCAGTCCCGCGCCGATTTTGACCAGCGTGCTCGCCGCGGTCCACAGTGAAGCCTTTGCCAGCGACATCTTAGTTGAAGTAGCTCAGCAGCGTATTGATCACCGTGCGCTGGTTAACAGGCGAGAGATTGTAGAACAGCGGCAGGCGAAGCAAGCGCTCGCTCTCTTTCGTGGTATGGATATCTTCGCTGAAGAACTCACCAAAGCGCTCACCGGCCGGGCTGGAGTGCAGCGGGATATAGTGGAACACCGCCAGGATCTCCGCCTCCTTGAGGAAAGCGATCAGCTTACTGCGATCCTCATCGTCACGCAGCTTGATATAAAACATATGCGCGTTGTGTTCACACTCGGCAGGAATCGACGGCAGCTCAATACGCCCGGCACGAGCCAGCGGCGTCAGGGCGTCAAAGTAGGTCTGCCACAGCGAGAGACGCTGCTGGTTGATACGATCCGCCGCTTCCAGCTGCGCCCACAGATAGGCTGCCTGCAGATCCGACATCAGATAGCTGGAGCCAATATCGCGCCAGGTGTATTTATCAACCTGACCGCGGAAGAACTGGCTGCGGTTGGTGCCCTTCTCGCGAATAACCTCGGCGCGTTCAACCAGCGCACGGTCGTTGATCAGCGTCGCGCCGCCTTCGCCGCCGGCGGTATAGTTTTTGGTTTCATGGAAGCTAAAGCAGCCGATATGGCCGATGGTGCCGAGCGCGCGCCCTTTGTAGGTCGACATTACCCCCTGCGCGGCATCCTCTACCACGTACAGGTTATGATGTTTCGCGATAGCCATAATGGTGTCCATCTCACAGGCTACGCCCGCATAGTGGACCGGCACAATGGCGCGAGTGTTCTCGGTGATCGCCGCCTCGATAAGCCGTTCATCAATGTTCATGGTGTCCGGACGGACATCAACAAAGACGATTTTCGCTCCGCGCAGCACAAAGGCGTTGGCGGTAGAGACGAAGGTGTAGCTGGGCATGATCACTTCATCGCCGGGCTGGATATCCAGCAGCAGCGCCGCCATCTCCAACGAGGCGGTACAGGAGGGGGTCAACAGCACTTTGGCGCTGCCGAAACGTTGCTCCATCCACTGCTGGCAGCGGCGCGTATAGCCGCCGTCGCCGCACAGCTTGCCGCTGCCCATCGCCGACTGCATGTAATCGAGTTCTGTACCCACAACCGGGGGCGCGTTAAAAGGGATCATAGAGTCACCTGTATAGCCAGTAGGCAGTGCTTTCCACGTTGGCACCGCTCTGAATGTAACGTTTAAGCGCCGCGGTATTCCCCACCTGGGTCGCGACGCGCAGAACCGAAAGCTGACGCCGCTGCGCCCAGAGAAGCGCCGCCTGCATCAGGGCCTCCCCCGCACCGCGTCCGGCCAGCAGGCCAATACGCGCCTCGCTGTCGTTCAGCTGGCGCAGCGAAACAAAGGCGCGGATCTCGCCGCTGGCGGCGCGTAAGACCAGGCACTCATGGTCGAATGCGCCGTTAACGGCGTTTTCAATCCACTGGGCGTAGAAACGCCCGCTGGCGTCCGCAGAGTACCAGGGTGTACGAAACCGGCTCTGCGCAAAGGCAGTGGCGGCCTGCTGGCGCAGCGGGGCGATATCCGTTGCGGTCGCCACCTGCGCGCCGGGGTCGGTTATCGTTGCCGGTACGGTCAGAGCCAGATCTACCTCACCCTCTACCAGCTGGAAACCCAGCTGCTGGAGCGCATCCAGCCGCGCGGTATCCGTCGCCGGGATCTTGACCTGCACCCGCTGCCAGGCCGCAAGCTGCGTCTCGTTCAGCGGTGCGGCACTGTCACTCAGGCGCACGATGGCGCTGGAGATACCAAAGAACTGGTTCTCCCAGGTTAAAGCTTCAACCGTCCCGCGTACCGTCATGTTGTCGCCTTAGCGCCAGACGCCTTTGGTATCAATAATGTATTGCTGGGTAACCTGCTCACCGGCAATGGCTTTAAATTCACGGTGATCCACCAGCATCACCAGCACATCCGCGTCGGCCAGCGCCGCCTCCAGACCGACCAGCTGGCAGCTGTCCGCCAGCTTCTTCGGCAGCTGCTGAATGTTAGGCTCTACCACCAGCGTCTCGCCGCTGTGCCACTGGGCAATGCTGTGGGCAATCTCCATCGCCGGGCTTTCCCGCAGATCGTCGATATTGGGCTTAAAGGCGAGGCCAAAGCAGGCGATTTTAATTTCGCTGGCCCGCTTGTCGTTAGCCGTGAGGCAGTCTGCCACCGTTGCTTTAACTTGATTAAGCACCCAGTGCGGTTTGCTATCGTTAACTTCACGAGCGGTACGGATCAGCCGCGCCTGCTGCGGGTTTTGCGCCACGATAAACCACGGGTCGACCGCGATACAGTGACCGCCTACGCCCGGCCCCGGCTGTAAGATATTGACGCGCGGGTGGCGGTTAGCGAGGCGGATCAGCTCCCAGACGTTGATGCCCTGGTCGGCACAGATCAGCGACAGCTCGTTAGCAAAAGCGATATTCACGTCGCGGAAACTGTTCTCGGTCAGCTTGCACATCTCAGCGGTGCGGGCGTTAGTAACCACACACTCGCCCTCAAGGAAGATCTTATACAGTTCGCTGGCGCGGGCAGAGCACACCGGCGTCATACCGCCAATGACCCTATCGTTTTTAATCAGCTCAACCATCACCTGGCCTGGCAGTACGCGCTCCGGGCAGTAGGCAACGTTGATATCTGCCTGCTCGCCGGCCTGCTGGGGGAAGGTGAGATCCGGGCGCAGATCCGCCAGCCACTGTGCCATCTGCTCGGTCGCGCCTACCGGTGAGGTCGACTCAAGGATCACCAGCGCACCTTTTTTCAGGACGGGAGCAATAGATTTTGCTGCCGCCTCGACATAGGCCATATCCGGCTCGTGATCGCCTTTGAATGGCGTCGGCACGGCAATCAGGTAAGCATCCGCCTCGACCGGCGTGGTGCTGGCGTGCAGATAGCCGCCCTCTACCGCGGCTTTCACCACCCGATCCAGCTCGGGTTCAACGATATGAATTTGCCCACGGTTAATGGTATCTACCGCGTGCTGATTGATATCAACGCCGACGACGCGCTTCTGGCGGGAGGCGAAAGCTGCTGCGGTGGGCAGTCCGATATAGCCCAGGCCAATAACGGAGAGGGTTGCAAAGCTCATAGTGTTACCTGATTATTTTTAAGTGCGTGCAGAATACGTTCACAGGCTTGCCCGTCGCCGTAAGGGTTATGTGCCCGGCTCATCGCCTGCCAGGCGTCATTGTCCTGCAGCAGGTGCGTCACCTCTTCAACGATACGCTGGCGATCGGTACCCACCAGCCTTACCGTTCCGGCTTCGATAGCCTCTGGTCGCTCGGTGGTTTCACGCATCACCAGCACCGGCTTGCCTAACGACGGCGCCTCTTCCTGAATACCACCTGAATCCGTCAGGATCAGCCAGGCATGGGTCATCAGCCAGAGGAACGGCAGGTAGTCCTGCGGCTCAATTAAGATAATGTTTTTAACATGCCCAAGGATACGGTTCACCGGCTCGCTGACGTTGGGGTTCAGGTGTACCGGATAGACGATCTGGACATCCTGATGTTTCGCCGCAATGTCGACCAGCGCATGGCAGATCTGCTCAAAGCCCTGGCCAAAGCTTTCGCGACGATGGCCGGTGACCAGCACCAGCTTTTTAGATTCATCAAGGAATGGATATCGCGCTGCCAGCTCGCTGTGCAGGTTTTCGTTATTCAATACCGTATCGCGCACCCAGAACAGCGCATCGATCACCGTATTACCGGTGACAAAGATCTGCTTATCCAGAATATTTTCGCGCAGCAGATTCTGCCGGGCGTTCTGCGTCGGGGAGAAGTGATACATCGCCAGGTGGCCCGTCAGCGTGCGGTTTGCCTCCTCCGGCCAGGGCGAAGAGAGATCGCCCGTGCGCAGCCCGGCCTCGACGTGCCCAACGGGAATACGTTGGTAAAAGGCCGCCAGGCTGGCGGCAATCGTCGTTGTGGTATCACCGTGGACCAGCACGACGTCAGGCTTAAATGATTCGAGGATCGGCTTTAGCCCTTCGAGAATGCGGCAGGTTATCTCCGTCAGCCCCTGGCCCGGCTGCATAATATCCAGGTCATAATCCGGCACAATGGAAAACAGGTTCAAAACCTGGTCAAGCATCTCCCTGTGCTGCGCGGTCACGCAGACTTTGGCTTCAAAATAAGGGTCCTTTGCCAGCGCATGTACCAGAGGTGCCATCTTGATGGCTTCTGGTCGTGTGCCAAATACGGTAAGTACTTTCACAACGATTCTCTTCGATTAGATGATGAAGGCCCAGTGGCCTTCATATCAGGCAGCGCTTACAGTGAACGACGGCGCGTTAACGCAACACCAGCACCTATCAACGCCCCTACCATTCCCCACATAATCATCAGGAAGGCACGGCGCGGGCTATCGCGTTTTACCGGCTCTTCAGGCGTCCGCAAATAACGATATGTCTGAAAACGGGGATCGAGCGTGGGGCCTACGTTGAGGGTGTTCAGCATGGCTCGATTTTGATCATAGTCCAGATCGAACTCGGGCCCCACTGCCTGCAGGTTTTCCAGTCGCGCCTGCAGCATCGGACGCCCTAACAGGAACATCTCTGAGTCGGGAAGCTCGTCAGGTGGGACCTCGGTCTCGCTGCGGGAGATATTGTGCTGCTCGGCCACTTTTAACGCCTGCTCAACGCTGTGCGCCCGACGTTTAAAAATCGCGTTCGCAACCTCTTCCTGACGTTTCACCTGCGCTTTCATCTGGATAGTGCGGGCCGCCCATGCGCCTTTCAGCTCATCGTTAAGATGGCTGGCCGCACGCTGGCTGGCGAAAGCAATATACTGGCGCAGCAGGTTATTTGAGTCAGGCGCGGTCTCTGCCGTCAGCTTAACGCTGTCGCTGAGGTTACGCTGCGCGTCGGCGGGGGTGTACTGAATATTATTAATCAGCTCATCCAGCAGCGCGGCGTCCGCCTTGCTGTTGCCCACCATCCGCTGCTTGTAGTAGTCAGTTTGCAGCCAAAAGTCACGGCGCGTATCCCATGATGCCAGCTGCATAATGAACTCTTTATACGCTTCGTCCATGACCGAGGGCTGATCGACCGGTGCCAGGTTAGCTTTGACGTCAAGATTGCGTAGAAACTGCTGCTGGGAGTAGAACCCGCCCAGCATGTTTACCGTTGGACGATCGGTGATGGCCGTTGCGCCCCACTCCTGCCTGGCGAAAAAGGTGTAGGCCAGCGCGATAAGCGCGAAGGCCAGCGCCACGCCGACAATCCACAATTTCCCCGCCCATAAAGTACGAAATAAACCGCGAATATCCAGTTCATTCTCCATACTTCCTGTATGTTTTCCCGCCAATGGTTGAGTCATCGCTATCCCAGAATTACTTGGTTAGAGTTGGTTTATGTCCACTATTACGACGCATTTTACGTTTGACGCGTTTGATAAAGCGCGCCACTTTCCATGCACGTTTAATGCACCAGCCGTACAGGAAGAAAGCTAGCACAAACAGTGCCAACATCACCCATTCGGGAATAAAATGCAGATATTCTGTCACGACACCCACCGCAGCCAGCAGCGCGGCGGCCAGCGTAATCAGCACAAAGGCCTGACGGGAGGTAAACCCGGCGCGCATGATCAGGTGGTGAATGTGCTGACGGTCAGGCGAGAAAGGACTCATCCCTTTGCGCAGGCGGCGGTACATGATGGCAACCATGTCCATCAGCGGAATAGCAATGATCCACAGTGCCGTCACCGGGCTAATCGGGTGCGTCTGGCCCTGGGTCGTTTCCAGCAGGATCCAAATTACCGTAAAGCCAATCAGCGTACTGCCCGCATCGCCCATAAAGACCTTATAGCGGCGACCGAGGATACCCAGGTTAAGCAGGATATAGGGGAGAATGGCGGCAATCATGGCAAAACACCACATCGCCAGGCTCAGCTGACCGTCAAACCACAGAATGATGCCGATAGCGGCGAAGGAGACGCAGGAGAGCCCACCCAGCAGACCATCAATACCGTCAACCATATTAAAGGCGTTGATGGCAGCCCAGACGGCAAACAGCGTCAGGAAGAAGCCAAACGGCCCGAGAACCATCTCCCAGGTGCCAAAAATGTAGCCGAGACTGCTGAGATAGAGTTTACCCACCACCATCATGATAATAGCGATGACCGCCTGTACGGTGGCACGAATTTTTACGCTGATATCAAAGCGGTCGTCCAGCGCCCCAATGAAAACCAGAACCCCGGCACACATCAGGTAGAGTGCAGCATGCGGAATATAGTAGTCAGCAATAGCAAACGTATAGCAGATCCCCGCATAGACAGAGATACCGCCCACTAAGGGAATCAGTCCCTGGTGACGTTTACGAAAATTTGGTTTATCGACCAACC
Organism: Pseudescherichia sp. L3; assembly: GCF_024656065.1. NCBI lineage: Bacteria > Pseudomonadati > Pseudomonadota > Gammaproteobacteria > Enterobacterales > Enterobacteriaceae > Pseudescherichia > Pseudescherichia sp. L3. The sequence goes on along the minus strand of NZ_JANKYC010000006.1, from coordinate 21,933 downwards.
CTATCTTTTTTGCCACCTTGCGGGCAAAAAAGAGAAAGATAAACGTGAGTAAAAAAATACTGAATAACTCAGTAACCGCAGTGAGTAAATTCACAATGCATGCTCTCAGCAAATGTTGATCCCGGAAGTATAACGACGATGCCCCCTCTCCAAAAGAGATAAAGCAGGTCACAAACGGGCTCTATTGTATATTTTTCATTCAATTAGAACATAATCAGCTTGAATGCTTTGCATTACCACCGCCAGCCATGGCCGACAGCGGATCCCCTGGCTATAGCCTATATTCCATAAATAAAAAACGCCACGTAAAAACGTGGCGTTTACAGGCTTTATTTAAGTTACGAGCGCTTCATCATATCGAAGAAGTCGTCGTTGGTTTTGGTCATCGCCAGTTTATTGATGAGGAACTCCATTGCGTCAATCTCTCCCATCGGGTGAATGATTTTGCGCAGGATCCACATTTTCTGCAGCTCTTCCTGAGTGGTGAGCAGCTCTTCTTTACGCGTACCGGAGCGGTTGTAATCGATAGCCGGGAAGACGCGTTTCTCAGCGATTTTACGCGCGAGGTGCAGCTCCATGTTACCGGTACCTTTAAACTCTTCGTAGATAACTTCATCCATTTTAGAGCCGGTATCCACCAGCGCAGTAGCGATGATGGTCAGGCTACCGCCCTCTTCCACGTTACGTGCAGCACCGAAGAAACGTTTCGGACGGTGCAGGGCGTTGGCATCCACACCACCGGTCAGCACCTTGCCAGAAGCCGGCACGACGGTGTTATAAGCACGCGCCAGACGGGTGATGGAGTCGAGCAGAATGATAACGTCTTTTTTATGCTCAACCAGACGCTTCGCTTTCTCGATAACCATCTCGGCAACCTGAACGTGGCGAGACGCTGGCTCATCAAAGGTAGAGGCAACCACTTCGCCTTTAACCAGACGCTGCATCTCGGTCACTTCTTCCGGACGTTCGTCGATCAGCAGCACCATCAGGACACAGTCCGGGTGGTTGTAGGCAATGCTCTGGGCGATGTTCTGCAGCAGCATGGTCTTACCCGCTTTCGGCGGTGCAACGATCAGGCCACGCTGGCCACGGCCAATCGGCGATGCCAGGTCCAGAACACGGGCGGTTAAATCTTCTGTTGAACCGTTACCACGCTCCATACGCAGACGTGAGTTAGCGTGCAGCGGGGTTAAGTTTTCAAACAGGATCTTATTGCGCGAGTTTTCCGGTTTGTCGTAGTTAACCTCATTAACCTTCAACAGCGCAAAGTAACGTTCACCCTCTTTCGGAGGACGAATCTTACCTGAAATGGTGTCACCAGTGCGGAGGTTGAAACGGCGGATTTGGCTAGGGGATACGTAGATGTCATCAGGACCGGCGAGGTAGGAGCTGTCTGCAGAACGGAGGAAACCAAATCCGTCCTGCAATATCTCTAACACACCGTCGCCAAAGATATCTTCGCCACTCTTAGCATGCTGCTTCAGGATGGCAAAAATGATGTCCTGCTTGCGCATACGAGCCTGGTTTTCCAGACCCATATTTTCGCCGAGAGTAATCAGCTCAGAAACCGGCGTATTCTTTAATTCGGTAAGATTCATAGTGGTGTGGGTTCTTAAACTCGGGGTAAATCTCGAACTTAATTTGTGAATGGTATGGCAGGGTCATCCATGCCTGTTTTAGCGGCCATCAACTCATGTCTGTTCGCTGCCTGCTTACAGGAAGAACACAGAACTGAAACGACAAGACGGATTGAGTGACGAGCCCGGAATCTATCCACTTCTCTCGCGGCGCGGTGGCTGGCGGGAAGCATCGGGTACAACACGGTTCAAACTGACAAGGTCCAAACGACAAAGATATGTTTATTTCGAAGTCAAAACTAACTTAGCACGACTAAAGCCGGGCGTCCAGCAATCCACTAAAATTAGGAGAGCCAGACGCCAGGTGGGGAGAGCCCTTACGCCAGGTTAGCGTCGAGGAACTCTTTCAGCTGCCCTTTAGAGAGCGCGCCTACCTTGGTGGCCGCCACTTCGCCGTTTTTGAACAGCAGCAGGGTCGGGATACCGCGGATGCCGTATTTCGGCGCGGTGCCTGGGTTCTGGTCGATGTTCAGCTTCGCTACGGTCAGCTTGCCCTGGTACTCGTCAGCGATCTCATCCAGAATCGGGGCGATCATTTTGCACGGACCACACCACTCTGCCCAGAAATCGACGAGGGTCAGCCCTTCCGCTTTGAGTACGTCCGTGTCAAAACTGTCGTCGGTCAGGTGAATAATTTTATCGCTCATATTTACTCCACAGGATTATGTCTACCTTATTAAGGTCTGTAGCATAGCCTGGCTAAAGGTTGACGTTATTTCACCCCGTTTATTTGAACGGATGTGCTTTCGTAAAGCAATAGTAAACTGATATTCTACCACACTATGAGCAAAACACATTTAACAGAACAGAAGTTTTCCGACTTCGCCCTGCACCCGAAGGTGATTGAAGCCCTTGAAAATAAAGGCTTTCATAACTGCACCCCCATCCAGGCACTCGCCCTTCCGCTGACGTTGGCGGGTCGGGATGTAGCGGGACAGGCGCAAACCGGTACCGGCAAAACGATGGCGTTTCTGACGTCAACGTTTCATTATCTTCTCTCTCACCCGGCGATCGAAGACCGCAAGGTGAACCAACCGCGCGCGCTGATCATGGCTCCAACCCGTGAACTGGCGGTGCAAATTCATGCCGATGCTGAGCCGCTGGCCCAGACTACCGGCCTGAAACTGGGCCTCGCCTACGGCGGCGACGGCTATGATAAACAGCTTAAGGTGCTGGAGAGCGGCGTTGATATTCTTATCGGCACCACCGGACGCCTGATCGATTACGCGAAACAGAACCATATCAACCTGGGCGCGATCCAGGTCGTGGTGCTGGACGAAGCCGATCGCATGTACGATCTCGGCTTTATTAAAGACATCCGCTGGCTGTTCCGTCGCATGCCTGCGACAAACCAGCGCCTGAACATGCTCTTCTCGGCGACGCTCTCTTACCGCGTGCGTGAGCTGGCGTTTGAGCAGATGAACAACGCTGAGTATGTGGAAGTGGAACCGGAACAGAAAACCGGCCACCGTATTAAAGAAGAGCTTTTCTATCCGTCCAACGAAGAGAAAATGCGTCTGCTGCAAACGCTGATCGAAGAGGAGTGGCCGGATCGCGCCATCATCTTCGCCAATACCAAGCACCGCTGTGAAGATATCTGGGGCCACCTGGCTGCCGATGGTCACCGCGTTGGCCTGCTGACCGGCGACGTGGCGCAGAAAAAACGCCTGCGCATTCTCGAAGAGTTTACCAGTGGTGATATAGACATTCTGGTAGCGACCGACGTTGCCGCGCGTGGCCTGCATATTCCGGCCGTGACCCACGTCTTTAACTACGATCTGCCAGACGACTGCGAAGACTATGTTCACCGTATTGGCCGTACCGGTCGTGCGGGCGCAAGCGGCAATTCAATCAGCCTTGCCTGTGAAGAGTATGCCCTGAACCTGCCGGCTATCGAGACCTACATCGGTCACTCGATTCCAGTCAGTAAATACAATCCGGATGCGCTCCTGAGCGAGCTGCCACCGCCGAAGCGCCTGCCTCGCGCGCGTCCAGGCAATGGCCCACGCCGCACCGGTGGTGGTGCACCACGTAACAGACGTCGTTCAGGTTAATGCCTTATGCTCACCTCTAACTCGCTCTACGCCGCTATTGATTTAGGTTCGAACAGTTTTCATATGCTGGTAGTGCGCGAGGTAGCGGGGAGTATACAGACCCTGACCCGCATCAAACGTAAAGTACGCCTGGCGGCAGGGCTGGACCGCGATAACCGGCTCTCTCCGGATGCCATGGCGCGTGGCTGGCAGTGTCTGCGCCTGTTTGCTGAACGGCTACAGGATATCCCACCCATGCAGATCCGGGTGGTCGCCACGGCAACGCTGCGCCTGGCCGTTAATGCCGGGGAGTTTCTTGCCACCGCGCAGGAGATTTTAGGCACGACTGTCCAGGTGATTAGCGGTGAAGATGAGGCGCGGCTTATCTATCAGGGCGTGGCCCATACGACTGGCGGGGACGATCGCCGCCTGGTCGTCGATATCGGCGGGGCCAGCACCGAGCTGGTCACCGGCACCGGCGCGCACGCTACCTCCCTCTTTAGCCTGTCGATGGGCTGTGTTACCTGGCTCGAACGCTTCTTCGCCGATCGCAACCTGGCTCAGGAAAATTTCGACGCGGCGGAAAAGGCAGCGCGGGAGGTTCTGCTGCCGGTAGCCGATGCGCTGCGTCTTCACGGCTGGAAAATCTGCGTAGGGGCCTCCGGCACCGTTCAGGCGTTGCAGGAGATCATGATGGCGCAGGGCATGGATGAGTGCATCACCCTTGCCAAACTGCAGCAGCTAAAGCAGCGCGCTATTCAGTGCGGCCGTCTGGAAGAGCTGGAGATTGAAGGGCTAACGCTTGAGCGGGCGCTGGTCTTCCCCAGCGGCCTGGCCATTCTGATCGCTATCTTTAGCGAGCTGGAGGTTCAGGGCATGACCCTGGCCGGCGGCGCGCTGCGTGAAGGGCTGGTTTATGGCATGCTGCATCTGCCCGTCGATCACGATATTCGCAGCCGCACGCTGCGCAATCTTCAGCGCCGTTTTATGGTCGACTCCGGTCAGGCCCAGCGCGTGGCTCAACTGGCCTCCCGTTTTGCGGAGCAGGTTCAGGCTGAATGGCAGCTGGAGTCGTTAAGCCGCGAGCTGCTGATGGGTGCCTGCCATCTGCATGAGATTGGCCTGAGCGTCGATTTTAAGCACGCTTCCCAGCACGCCGCCTACCTGGTGCGTAACCTGGATCTGCCCGGCTTCACGCCTGCGCAGAAGAAGCTGCTGGCCACCCTCCTGCTCAATCAGACTAACCCGGTCGATCTCTCTTCGCTGCATCAGCAAAACGCTGTGCCGCCGCGTACCGCGGAGCACCTCTGTCGTCTGCTGCGCCTGGCGATCATCTTTGCCAGCCGTCGCCGGGATGAGTTTTTACCCGATGTCTCTTTGGCCGCTCACGGTGAGGCGATAACGCTGACGCTGCCGGAGGGCTGGCTGGCGACGCACCCGCTGGGTGCTGAGACACTCGTTCAGGAGTGCCAGTGGCAGAGCTACGTTCACTGGGCGCTGGCGGTCAATTAGTCAGTTGTGCCGGGTGGCACTGCGCTTACCCGACCCACCGGTTCCATCACTATTTAGCTTTGGCTTTCGCCATCATCGCCCGAATATTGGCAATACTCGCCTGCCCCTTGTGCATCCGCTCTTCTGCACTCACCACTTTACGCTCCTGCTCCCAGAGCAGATCGTCCTGCGGCAGTTCCAGCAGGAAGCGACTCGGCTCGGGACGCACCAGCTCGCCATACTGACGACGCTCTTTACACAGGGTAAAGTTGAGCTCTTTTTGCGCCCGGGTGATGCCGACATAGGCCAGCCGACGCTCTTCGTCGATGTTCTCTTCATCGATGCTGCTCTGGTGAGGCAGCAGCCCCTCTTCCATGCCGACCAGGAAAACGTAAGGGAACTCCAGTCCCTTGGAGGCGTGCAGGGTCATGAGTTGAACCTGATCCGACTCCTCATCGCTTTCACCCCGCTCCATCATGTCGCGCAGGGTAAAGCGCGTCACCACCTGAGTAAGGGTCATCGGCTCGTCGATCTCCGACCCTTCCAGCATCTCGGTCATCCAGCTAAAGAGCGTGTTGACGTTTTTCATCCGCATCTCCGCTGCTTTGGGGCTGGGCGACGTTTCAAACAGCCAGGATTCGTAGTCGATACCATGGATTAGGTCGCGCACTGCGGCAATCGGCTCCCGTTCAGCGAGACGCTGTACTTCGCTTAGCCAGTGGGTAAAGCGGGTCAGCGACTCGTATCCGCGCCCGCTCAGCGTCTGGGTAAGGCCCATGTCAAAGCTGGCAGCAAACAGACCTTTGTTGCGCGAGTTGGCCCACTCCCCCAGCTTTTGCAGCGTCGCTGGCCCAATCTCGCGCTTAGGCGTGTTAACGATACGCAGGAAGGCGCTGTCGTCGTCCGGATTGGTCAGCACCCGCAGGTAGGCCAGCAGGTCTTTGATTTCCGGACGGGAGAAGAACGAGGTTCCGCCCGAAATACGGTACGGAATACGGTTCTGCATCAGGAATTTTTCAAATACCCGCGACTGATGGTTCCCGCGATAGAGAATGGCGTAATCTTTGTACTGGGTCTTATTAATAAAGTGGTGCGCAATCAGCTCGCCCGTGACGCGCTCGGCCTCATGCTCTTCATGGTTAGCGCTGATCACCTTCAGCTCTGGCCCGTAGCCCAGCTCTGAAAAGAGCTTTTTTTCAAAAACGTGTGGATTGTTGGCGATCAGAATGTTGGCCGCCTTCAGGATACGCCCCGATGAACGATAGTTCTGCTCCAGCTTGATCACCTGCAATGCCGGGAAATCCTGGCTAAGCAGGACCAGGTTCTGTGGACGTGCCCCGCGCCAGGAGTAGATCGACTGATCGTCATCGCCTACCACCGTAAAGCGCGCCCGGGCACCCACCAGCAGCTTAACCAGCTCGTACTGGCTGGTGTTGGTATCCTGATACTCATCCACCAGCAGATAGCGGATCTTGTTCTGCCAGCGCTCGCGCACCTCTTCATTGCGCTGGAGCAGCAGGGTCGGGAGGAGGATCAGGTCATCGAAGTCCAGCACGTTGCAGGCCTTCATATGGGCGTCATACAGGCTGTAGCAGTGGGCAAAAATGCGGTCCCGCTCGCCCCTGGCCTGCGCTGCTGCCTGCGCCGGGGTCATCAGATCGTTTTTCCAGTTAGAGATCGTCGAGATCAGCTGCTGAAGGATCGTTTTCTCATCTTCGATCAACCCTTCGGTAAGATCCTTGAGCAGTGCGACCTGATCGGTATCGTCAAAAAGCGAAAAGTTAGATTTCATGCCCAACGCGGCATACTCGCGCTTGATGATATCCAGCCCCAGGGTGTGGAAAGTGGAGATCATCAGCCCGCGCGCCTCTTTGCGTCCCAGCGTCTGGCCCACGCGCTCTTTCATCTCGCGTGCGGCTTTGTTGGTAAAGGTGACCGCCGCGATATGCCGGGCCTGGTAGCCGCAGCCGCGGATCAGGTGCGCTATCTTGTTGGTAATGACGCGGGTTTTACCGGATCCAGCTCCTGCCAGTACCAGGCAGGGTCCGGTGACGAATTCGACGGCTTGCTGTTGCCCTGGATTTAGACGCATGGGATCACTCAATGAAAGTCGGGAGAGGAGAAAAAACGCGTGGTAGTATAGCCAGCCTAATCCATACCACTCAAGGCACGATCATGGCAAAAACAGCGGCAGCGATGCATATCCTTGTTAAAGAAGAGAAACTGGCTCTGGATCTTCTGGAGCAGATCAAAAACGGCGGCGATTTCGAGAAGCTGGCGAAGAAACACTCTACCTGCCCGTCGGGCAAAAAGGGCGGTCACCTGGGTGAATTCCGCCAGGGCCAGATGGTGCCAGCCTTCGATAAAGTGGTGTTCTCCTGCCCGGTGCTGGAGCCGACCGGCCCGCTGCACACCCAGTTCGGTTACCACATTATCAAAGTGTTGTACCGTAACTAATTATCCGTGTGGCGGCATTGCCCTGCCGCCACCGATAAAAAAGCCTTTTTTATTTCTGCGATTGCAACGTCTGCTGCGCATTGTGCTTCATCACGTGCGTACTAATTGCTGCCTGAAACACTTTAAACATCAGGCCATTAATCAGCGTTGTGATAGTGATGGTGATGAATGCCGTCATGACCCAGTCAATCAGCACAAAACCGCTGCTGAGCAGCGCCGGGCGGTATACTGCCATTCCGCCAAACACCACCCAGTGGCTCAAGCAGTAAAAGCACTGAAACAGGTGGCCTATCAGCGCGTTTTTCTTTACCGTCCATTCGCGAAACGCGGCGAATAGTTCGGTCTGCGTCACCGTCATAGAAATACTGCTGGCCGCCAGGGCAATCATCAGGCAGGTGGTTAAGGTAGTCATCATAGGTCATGGCCTTTGTCGTTGAAGTAGCTGATAAATTCGCTGCCGATATCCTGCAACGTCAGGCTTTTGAAGCGGTCAAGTATTAGCGTTTGTGCGTCGGCAAGTGTCGCTGACATGACCCTATTTACCCCCTGCTCCACCAGACACTGCGGGTTTTCGCTGCGGTTACCTAGCGCAAACAGCGTCGGCTCGCCCAGCGCCTTATAGATATCGTAAAGCGTAATATCCCCAACTGGACGGCACAGCCGCCAGCCGCCGTGATGCCCCTTAGTGGCACAGACAATATTGTTTTCCCGAAGTCCGGCAAGCAGCTTGCGGATGAACGCCGGATTTCCGTCGATAAAGGCAGCCATCTGTTCTGACGTCAGAGGTTTATCCATCTGCTCCAGGTGAAGCAGGATATGTAGCGTCGCGGAGAATGAGTTATTTGTTTTCATGTAATTTACAATATTACATAAGAGTAGCCAACGACAATCCCCAAACGCATAATCATACCAACAAAAAAATATATCATTGATATTTATGGTTAATTATTTTTTTCCTCGTAGTCATTGATCAAATATCATCTTATGTTACTTTAAATATTACATGATATTTAACACTAACAACGAGGCCGTTATGCACAACGCTGAACAAACGCCGGAATGCTTCTGGGAGTCGCACTACGATGCCATGTCCCCTGTGTCTAATGGTATTCCGGGAAAAATTCTGGTGCGCTTCACCGAAGGATTAACACCGGGTAACGCACTGGAACTGGGCTGCGGACGGGGAGATGATGCGGTCTGGCTAGCCAGGCGGGGCTGGCAGGTAACGGCGGTGGATCTTTCTCATCGGGCGCTTGAATATGCTTCGGCAAACGCCGAGCGCGCGGGCGTTCACATTACTTTCGAATGCCATGACCTCACGCAAAGCTTCCCGGCAGGTAAATATGACCTGATTGTCGCCTCCTTCCTGGAGTCACCGCTAGACTTCGATCGTGCCACCATTTTCCGTACCGCGTTGGATCATACTGCTCCAGGTGGTCTCCTCCTCATAACTTCACACGGTAAGGCTCCGAGCTGGTCCAAACACCCACGCCCGTTCCTTTCAGCCAGTGAGGTTCTCGCCACGCTGAAGCCACTGCCACAAGGTTGGAAAGTCGAATTTTGCGAAGAGGTTTCACGGGTGATGGCTGGGCCAGAAGGGCAGCAGGATGAAGTATCCGACTCAGTGGTGGCGCTGCGTCGCGAATAAAAAACGGCCCGGTAGCGAGATGCTTACCAGGCCTACGATTTTGCACTTCTGTAGGTCGGGTAAGCGTGGCGCCACCCGACCCTTTTTCGATCAACCCGCTACGGCGATACGCTTCATATCGGTCATATAGCCGCGCAGCTTCTGGCCCACCTTCTCGATCTCGTGGCTGCGGATTGCTTCGTTCACGTCACGCAGCTGGGCGTTGTCTACCGCCGTGCCCTCTACCGCTTTGCCCAGATCGCCTGCCTGCAGGGTGGTCATGAACTCTTTCAGCAGCGGTACGCAAGCGTAGGAGAAGAGGTAGTTACCGTACTCTGCGGTATCGGAGATCACCACGTTCATCTCATACAGACGCTTACGCGCGATGGTGTTGGCGATCAGCGGCAGCTCGTGCAGCGACTCGTAGTAGGCGGACTCTTCAATGATGCCGGAATCGACCATAGTTTCAAATGCCAGCTCAACGCCCGCTTTCACCATGGCGATCATCAGTACGCCCTTGTCGAAGTACTCCTGCTCGCTGATTTTGCCGTCAAACTGCGGGGCGGTCTCAAACGCGGTTTTGCCGGTCTCTTCGCGCCAGGTCAGCAGGTTCTTATCGTCGTTGGCCCAATCGGCCATCATGCCGGAGGAGAACTCGCCGGAGATGATGTCATCCATATGCTTCTGGAACAGCGGAGCCATGATCTCTTTCAGCTGTTCGGAGAGCGCATAGGCACGCAGCTTCGCCGGGTTAGAGAGGCGATCCATCATCAGGGTGATGCCGCCCTGCTTCAGCGCTTCGGTGATGGTTTCCCAGCCGAACTGAATCAGTTTCTCAGCGTAGGCCGGATCGGTACCCTCTTCCACCAGCTTGTCGAAGCACAGCAGCGAGCCCGCCTGCAGCATACCGCAGAGGATAGTCTGCTCACCCATCAGGTCAGATTTTACTTCGGCAACGAAGGAGGACTCCAGCACGCCCGCACGGTGGCCGCCGGTGGCCGCAGCCCAGGCTTTAGCGATCGCCATGCCTTCGCCTTTCGGATCGTTCTCCGGGTGCACGGCGATCAGCGTCGGCACACCAAAACCACGCTTGTACTCTTCACGTACTTCGGTGCCCGGACATTTCGGGGCAACCATCACCACGGTGATATCTTTACGGATCTGCTCGCCCACTTCCACGATGTTGAAGCCGTGGGAGTAGCCCAGCGCCGCGCCGTCTTTCATCAGCGGCTGTACGGTACGCACCACGTCAGAGTGCTGCTTGTCCGGCGTCAGGTTAACCACCAGGTCCGCCTGAGGGATCAGCTCTTCATAGGTGCCTACTTTAAAACCGTTTTCGGTAGCTTTACGCCATGACGCACGCTTCTCCGCAATCGCCTCTTTACGCAGCGCGTAGGCGATATCCAGACCGGAGTCACGCATGTTCAGGCCCTGGTTCAGGCCCTGAGCGCCACAGCCGACGATAACCACTTTTTTACCCTGCAGGTAGCTCGCGCCATCGGCGAATTCATCGCGTCCCATAAAGCGACATTTACCCAACTGGGCCAGCTGCTGGCGCAGGTTCAGTGTATTAAAGTAGTTAGCCATGGTGATACCTCGTGATGTTGTGTCGTGCTTATTGTTCGGGTCGCGTTCTCGCGAGAATGAATCCACTATATGACAGGAAATGCGTTGCTGAAATTGATATATTCACAATATGACATTGCACTTTCTGCAACGTAAACACAGAGGCTCTGCATATGGATCTGCGCGATCTAAAAATCTTTCTCCACCTGGCGGAGAGCCGCCACTTCGGCCGCAGCGCACGGGCGATGCACGTCAGCCCGTCGACGCTGTCGCGTCAGATCCAGCGCCTGGAGGAAGATCTCGGCCAGCCGCTGTTTGTGCGAGACAATCGCACCGTTACCCTGACCGAGGCAGGTGACGAGCTGCGGACCTTCGCCCAGCAGACCCTGCTCCAGTATCAGCAGCTGCGTCACACCATTGACCAGAAGGGTCCTTCACTCTCCGGAGAGCTGCGGCTGTTCTGCTCGGTAACCGCCGCCTACAGCCATCTGCCACCGATCCTTGACCGTTTCCGCGCCGAGCACCCCTCGGTTGAGATCAAACTCACCACCGGCGATGCCGCCGATGCGGTAGAGCGCGTGGTCACCGGCGAAGCGGATCTGGCGATTGCAGGTAAGCCAGAGGCGCTGCCCGGCGCGGTGGCCTTTTCGATGCTGGAAAACCTGGCGGTGGTGCTGATTGCCCCGGCGCTGCCCTGCCCGGTACGCAGCCAAATTTCGGTGCCGGAACCTGACTGGTCAACGGTGCCCTTTATCATGGCCGATCAGGGGCCGGTACGAAAACGCATTGAGCTGTGGTTCCGGCGGCAGAAGATCAGTAATCCATCGATCTATGCCACCGTCGGCGGCCATGAGGCGATGGTCTCAATGGTAGCCCTCGGCTGCGGCGTGGCGCTGATCCCGGAAGTAGTGCTGGAAAACAGCCCCGAGCCGGTGCGCAACCGCGTGATGATTTTAGAGCGCAGCGATGAGAAGACGCCGTTCGAGCTTGGCGTCTGCGCACAAAAAAAGCGGCTGCATGAGCCGCTTATTAGCGCGTTCTGGGAGATCCTGCCGAACCCTTAACCGGCGAGGAAGAAGCGGAACGCCGGGTTATCGCTCTCGTTATGACAGTAGTAACCCAGTTCGCTTAGCCGGGTTTCGAAATCCGGCTCGTGTTCCCCCAGCTCAAAGGCGGCCAGCACGCGGCCATAGTCCGTACCGTGGCTGCGGTAGTGGAACAGGGAGATGTTCCAGTGGGTGCCCAGCGTATGCAGGAACTTCAGCAGCGCACCGGGAGACTCAGGGAACTCAAAGCTGTAGAGACGCTCCTTAAGCGGCTTCGACGGACGCCCCCCCACCATGTAGCGCACGTGCAGCTTGGCCATCTCATCGTCGGAGAGATCGACCACGCTGTAGCCCCCCTCGCTGAGCAGAGCAAGGATCTCTTTACGCTCCTCCAGCCCGCGGCTCAGGCGCACACCGACAAAGATGCAGGCGTCGTGGGCATCGGCAAAGCGGTAGTTGAACTCGGTCACCGAGCGGCCGCCCAGCAGCTGGCAGAACTTCAGGAAGCTGCCCTTCTCTTCGGGAATGGTGACCGCCAGCAGCGCTTCACGCTGTTCACCCAGCTCGCAGCGTTCGGAAACGTAGCGCAGACCGTGGAAGTTGACGTTCGCCCCGGAGAGCACGTGCGCCAGCCGTTCACCGCGGATGTTGTGCTGGGCGATGTACTTCTTCATGCCCGCCAGAGCCAGTGCGCCGGAAGGTTCCGCTACCGCCCGCACATCCTCGAACAGATCCTTCATGGCGGCGCAGATCGCGTCGCTGTCGACGGTAATGATATCGTCGAGATACTCCCGGCAGAGGCGGAAGGTCTCGTCGCCGATGCGTTTAACCGCCACCCCTTCGGCAAATAGCCCAACCCGGGGCAGATCCACCGGCTGCCCGGCGTCCAGCGCGGCCTTCAGACAGGCAGAGTCTTCCGCTTCCACTGCAATCACTTTAATCTGCGGCATCAGCTGTTTGATAAGCACCGCCACGCCTGCCGCCAGGCCACCGCCGCCAACCGGCACAAAGACGCGGTCAATGTGTGCGTCCTGCTGGAGCAGCTCCAGCGCCAGCGTACCCTGTCCGGCAATCACCATCGGGTGATCGAACGGCGGCACCCAGGTAAAGCCTTGCTGCTGGGCCAGCTCGATAGCCTTCGCTTTTGCCTCATCGAAGTTAGCGCCGTAGAGCAGCACTTCGCCGCCAAAGTTGCGTACCGCATCGACTTTAATATCGGCGGTGGCTACCGGCATGACGATCAGCGCCTTCACCCCAAGACGCGCGGCAGAGAACGCGACGCCCTGGGCGTGGTTGCCCGCCGACGCGGTGATCGCGCCCCGCGCCTTCTGCTCGTCGGTGAGCCCGGCCATCATGGCGTAGGCACCGCGCAGCTTGAAGCTGTGTACCGGCTGGCGATCTTCACGCTTCACCAGGATCACGTTATCCAGCCGCGACGAGAGCTTCTCCATCTTTTGCAGCGGCGTGACCTGCACCGCTTCATAGACCGGCGCGCGCAGTACCGCCCGCAGATACTCCGCCCCCTCGGGGGCGGCGGACAAGGGTTGGGATTCGGCCACGGTTAGCCTCCCAGTTTGGATTTATCGCGTACCGCGCCTTTGTCTGCGCTGGTTGCGAGGCTGGCATAGGCGCGCAGCGCGAAGGAGACCTGGCGCTCACGCGCTTTCGGCGTCCACGCTGCCGCACCGCGTGCGTCCTGTGCTTCCCGACGTGCGGCCAGCTCCTGATCGCTTACCTGCAGCTGAATGCCACGGTTTGGGATATCGATGGCAATCATATCGCCATCTTCAATCAGCGCGATGTTGCCGCCGCTGGCGGCTTCCGGGGAGACGTGGCCAATAGAGAGGCCAGAGGTGCCGCCAGAGAAACGTCCGTCGGTGATCAGCGCGCAGGCTTTGCCGAGGCCCATTGATTTCAGGAAGGTGGTTGGGTAGAGCATCTCCTGCATTCCCGGCCCGCCTTTTGGCCCTTCGTAGCGGATCACTACCACGTCGCCCGCCACAACTTTACCGCCGAGAATGGCTTCTACCGCATCGTCCTGGCTCTCGTATACTTTCGCCGGGCCGGTAAATTTCAAGATGCTGTCGTCCACGCCGGCGGTTTTAACGATGCAGCCGTTTTCGGCAAAGTTGCCGTACAGCACCGCCAGCCCACCGTCTTTGCTGTAGGCGTGTTCCAGCGAGCGGATACAGCCTTCAGCGCGATCGTCATCCAGCGTGTCCCAGCGGCAATCCTGCGAGAATGCCTGGGTAGTACGAATGCCCGCCGGACCCGCGCGGAACATCTTTTTCACCGCCTCGTCCTGGGTCAGCATCACGTCATACTGCTCCAGCGTCTGCGGCAGCGTCAGGCCAAGTATGTTTTTCACTTCACGGTTCAACAATCCCGCACGATCCAGCTCGCCCAGGATACCCAGAACGCCACCCGCACGGTGCACGTCTTCCATATGATATTTCTGGGTACTTGGTGCGACCTTACAGAGCTGCGGCACCTTGCGAGAGAGCTGGTCGATGTCGGTCATAGTGAAATCAATTTCTGCTTCCTGGGCCGCCGCCAGCAGGTGCAGCACGGTGTTGGTGGAGCCGCCCATGGCGATATCCAGCGTCATGGCATTTTCAAACGCGGCTTTGCTGGCGATGTTGCGCGGCAGCGCGCTCTCGTCGTCCTGCTCGTAATAACGTTTAGTGAGTTCAACAATACGTGACCCGGCATTGAGGAACAGCTGCTTACGATCGGCGTGGGTCGCCAGCAGCGAGCCGTTGCCCGGCTGCGACAGGCCCAGCGCTTCCGTCAGACAGTTCATGGAGTTAGCCGTGAACATGCCGGAGCAGGAGCCACAGGTCGGGCAGGCGGAACGTTCTACCTGCTCGCTCTGCTCGTCGGACACTTTCGGGTCCGCGCCCTGGATCATGGCATCGACCAGGTCGAGCTTGATGATCTTGTCAGACAGCTTGGTTTTTCCGGCCTCCATCGGGCCGCCGGAGACAAAAATAACCGGAATGTTCAGGCGCAATGAGGCCATCAACATCCCCGGGGTGATCTTGTCGCAGTTGGAGATACAGACCATGGCGTCCGCGCAGTGGGCGTTGACCATGTACTCCACCGAGTCGGCGATCAGCTCGCGAGACGGCAGTGAATAGAGCATGCCTCCGTGGCCCATCGCGATGCCGTCATCGACCGCAATGGTATTGAACTCTTTCGCCACGCCGCCTGCGGCTTCAATCTGCTCGGCAACCAGCTTGCCCAGGTCGCGCAGGTGCACGTGGCCCGGCACAAACTGAGTAAATGAGTTCACCACGGCGATAATCGGCTTGCCGAAGTCGGCGTCGGTCATCCCAGTGGCGCGCCACAGCGCGCGGGCACCTGCCATGTTACGGCCGTGGGTGGTGGTAGCGGAACGGTACTTAGGCATGCTTTACTCCCAACTCTATTTAATAAATGGGACGGTGCGTGCCGTCCCATATTTATGCTTATTGGTTAACCTGATCCAACCAGCCGTACTTATCTTCTGTTTCGCCGGTGAACAGGCCGAAGAACGCTTGCTGGATGCGCTTGGTTACCGGACCACAGCGGCCTTCGCCCACCTGGATACCGTCTACGCTGCGCACCGGGGTGATCTCGGCTGCGGTACCTGACATGAACACTTCATCGGCCAGATAGAGGGATTCGCGGGAGAGCACCTGCTCGCGCACTTCGATACCCAGATCCTTCGCCAGCTTGATGATTGCGTCGCGGGTGATGCCCGGCAGCGCGGAAGAGGTGAATGGCGGGGTGAACAGAATGCCGTCTTTCACTTCAAACAGGTTTTCGCCAGCGCCTTCAGAGATGTAGCCGTTAACGTCCAGCGCAATCCCTTCCTGATAGCCATGGCGGCGTGCTTCGCTGCCCACCAGCAGGGAGGAGAGGTAGTTACCGCCGGCTTTCGCCGCGGTCGGGATGGTGTTTGGCGCAACGCGGTTCCAGGAGGAGACCATCGCATCGATACCCTGATCCAGCGCTTCCGCGCCCAGGTATGCGCCCCATGGGAAAGCGGCGATGATCACATCGGTGCCGTAACCCTCTGGTGGGTTCACGCCCATGCCCACGTCACCCACGAAGACCAGCGGACGAATATAGGCGCTGGTCAGGTTGTTTTTGCGGATCACCGCCCGGCAGGCTTCCATCAGGTCATCAACGCTTTGTGAAACCGGGAAACGATAGATTTTTGCTGAATCACGCAGACGCTGCATGTGTTCGCGATGGCGGAACACCACTGGTCCTTTGTGCGAGTCGTAGCAGCGGATGCCTTCAAATACAGACGTACCGTAGTGCAACGCATGGGACATCACGTGTACTTTCGCTTCACCCCACGGAACCATCTCGCCATTGAACCAAATGTAATCAGCTTTCTTCGTCGTCATTTTTCTTCCTTTTGCGCTCAGGCGCGGATTTGTTGTGTTGGGGTTGAACGTTGTTGGATCTCAACGCGCGCCACGTCGACCAGTTTGCTCAACTGGCTAAACAGTAATTCGACAGAGCGCGGGCTGGCAACGGTCAATTCAATATTTATGCTCTGCGCATCGGTGGCTGTCTCCATATTCATGGCGCAAATCTGAAAGCCACGGTGGCGAACCACGCGTAAAACACGCTCTAACGTTTCCGGATTGAAGCGGGCCTGAACGGCGACCTGATGTTGCATCATGATAATTTCTCCAGCATTTGTGCGTTGCTTGCACCGGGTGGCACCAGGGGCCAGACGTTCTCAAGCTCATCGATTGAGACATGAAGCAGGTAAGGCCCCTCGCTTGCGAGCATGGCGTCAAGTGCCGCTTCAACCTGGTCTTTACGGGTGATGTGCTGGCCGGGAATGCCGAAGGCACGAGCCAGCATCAGGAAATCGGGGTTATCGGTCAGGGTGGTTTCGCTATAGCGCTCCTGGAAGAAGAGCTGCTGCCACTGGCGAACCATGCCTAAGCGTTGGTTATCCAGCAGGACAATCTTCAGCGGCAGCTGCTTTCGCTTCACGGTGCCCAGCTCCTGCACGTTCATCATGAAGGAGCCGTCACCGGAGATACAGATTACGGTATCATCCGGGCGCGCCACCTGCGCGCCAACGGCGGCTGGCAGGCCAAAGCCCATCGTGCCTAAGCCGCTGGAGGTAATAAAGTTTTCCGGACGGCTGTAGGTCATGTGCTGCGCGGACCACATCTGATGCTGGCCCACGTCAGTGGTGACCACGCTATCCTGCGGCTTGCGGTCGGAGAGCTGTTTTAACAGCAGTGGTGCATAGATGGCGTCACCGGGGTGATCGTAACGCCACGCATATTCATGGCGCATCTCTGCCGCGTGCTGACGCCATCCATCAACCGCTAACGGCTGCTGCAGCGCGGGCAGCAGCGCATTAAGATCGCCCTGCAGCGCAACGTGTGCCTGGCGCAGTTTGTTCATCTCTGCCGGGTCGATATCCATATGGATCACGCTGGCGTGCGGTGCAAAGGTGTTCAGCTTGCCGGTCACCCGGTCGTCGAAGCGTGCGCCTACGGCGATAAGCAGATCGCACTCCTGTACCGCCAGGTTGGCAGCTTTGGTGCCGTGCATCCCCAGCATGCCTAAGTAGTACGGGTAATCGGCCTCAACCGCCCCCAGCCCTTTCAGCGTACAGGTGGCAGGGATCTGCGTCGCGGCGATAAACTCCCGCAGCGCCGGAACGGCCTGCGCCATACCCACGCCACCGCCCACGTACAGCATCGGCTTCTGTGCCCGGGCTAACATCTTGCGGGCTTCCGCAACGTCGGCGTGTGGGAAGGCGTCATCATCTGCAACAGTAGAGAAATGCGGCTCCAGCTCACCCACGGCAACCTGGATATCTTTTGGAATATCGACCAGCACTGGACCTGGACGGCCTGAGTTTGCCACCTGGAACGCTTCCGCCATTACGCGCGGCAGCTCCTCCAGCGACTGCACCAAAAAGCTATGCTTGGTGCAGGCCAGCGACAAACCGAGGACGTCCACTTCCTGAAATGCGTCGGTACCCATAAACGGCGAGGCAACCTGGCCGGTGATAGCCACAACGGGAACGGAGTCGAGCAGGGCATCGGCGAGTCCGGTGATCAGGTTGGTGGCACCGGGACCTGACGTAGCGATGCAGACGCCTGTTTTGCCGGTAGAGCGGGCATAGCCGATGGCCGCCATGGCCGCTCCCTGCTCGTGGCGACACAGCAGATGTTCCACGCCGCCGTCATACAACGCATCGTAAACCGGCATAATTGCGCCGCCTGGGTAACCGAAGACCGTTTCGACCCCCTGCGCTCGCAATGCATGTACTACCCATTGTGCCCCATTCATAGTCAGTTCCCCGTCGTAAATCGTGAGAAACAGAATTTTGTGCTACAACGCATTCTTTGCTCCTCGCTGTTGTTTTAAGGCCATAAAAAAACCCCCGGACCTTTCGGTGCGGGGGTCTTAGTTCGTTAAGGCTTGTTTTTTAAGCCTTTCCTCGTCCAAGTGCAGCCCCGCACGGTGGGATAATAATCACCACCACGCTAATCACGACCAGGCTAAT
Source organism: Pseudescherichia sp. L3 (assembly GCF_024656065.1). Taxonomy (NCBI): domain Bacteria; kingdom Pseudomonadati; phylum Pseudomonadota; class Gammaproteobacteria; order Enterobacterales; family Enterobacteriaceae; genus Pseudescherichia; species Pseudescherichia sp. L3. The sequence continues at coordinate 3,535 of NZ_JANKYC010000006.1, read as the reverse complement.
CACTCGTAGAAGGGCTGTCATTTTCTATACTTTCTGGCTTCTTGTTCGAAGGAATACCTAAAGAGTTATCACAGTTTTTGCTAACGACACAAGATTTTTTTATAAGTTTTTTAGTGGCGTGACGGCAAGTATTCATAAAACGTATTGTTTTATATAAGAAAAAGATTAAGTGAAAATAATTCACCTGCGAACGATTTTTCGCGGCTGCGCACCTGCTTCCAGCGTTAAGCATGCGTTGCATCTCTGACACAATTAGTGCGGAACCCAGGCCGTAAAAACGCAGATGCGTAGCTGCCGGTGAAAAAACGCAGCGGCATAATCCTGCAGTCACAGGAGGAGCTATGTCACTGTCGGTTATCTATACCCGTGCGGCGTTGGGCGTCACCGCGCCGCTTATTACGGTTGAGGTGCATATTAGCGCCGGACTTCCCGGCCTTACCATCGTTGGGCTGCCAGAAACCACGGTCAAGGAGGCCCGCGATCGCGTGCGCAGCGCCATCATCAACAGTGGCTATACGTTCCCGGCAAAGAAGATCACTATTAACCTTGCCCCCGCCGATCTCCCTAAAGAGGGGGGACGCTATGACTTACCTATCGCTATTGCGCTTCTGGCGGCCTCTGAGCAGCTCAGTGCATCTCACTTAAGTCAGTATGAGTTTGTTGGCGAACTCGCGCTTACAGGCGCGCTCCGTGGCGTTCCCGGGGCGATCCCCAGCGCTCAGGAGGCCACGCGCGCCGGCAGACAAATTATCGTTGCCAGCGATAACGAAGCTGAAGTGGGACTCATCGAATCCGCCCACTGCCTGATCGCGGGACATCTGCAGGAGGTGTGTGCCTTTCTCGAAGGGAAACATCAGCTTCGGGAGGCCGTACCTGACATCGACGCCATTCCTGCAGCTGAAAACGATCTCAGCGACGTGATGGGTCAGGAGCAAGGTAAACGGGCGCTGGAGATCACGGCAGCAGGCGGGCATAACCTGTTACTGATTGGCCCACCCGGCACGGGTAAGACCATGCTGGCCAGCCGACTGAATAGCCTTTTGCCGCCTTTAGATAACCGTGAGGCGCTTGAGAGCGCGGCGATCCTAAGCTTGATCAATACCGCCATGCTAAAAAAACAGTGGCGGCGCAGACCCTTTCGCTCACCGCATCACAGTGCATCCCTGACCGCTATGGTAGGCGGGGGGGCAATTCCCGGGCCCGGCGAAATTTCGTTGGCGCATAACGGCATCCTGTTTCTGGATGAGCTGCCAGAGTTTGAACGGCGCGTGCTTGATGCTCTGCGCGAACCCATTGAGTCCGGACAGATCCATATTTCCCGAACCCGCGCCAAGGTGACCTACCCCGCCCGCTTCCAGCTGATAGCCGCGATGAACCCCAGCCCTACTGGCCACTATCAGGGGAACCATAATCGTGCAACGCCAGAGCAGACGCTGCGCTACCTGAGCAAGCTCTCCGGACCGTTTCTCGATCGCTTCGATCTCTCTCTGGAGATCCCCCTTCCCCCGCCGGGTCTACTGCGCCAGACGGATAATCGTAGCGAACCTGGCGAGGCGGTACGCGCCCGTGTGCTTGCTGCACAGGCGATCCAGTACCAACGGCAGCAGACGCTTAACGCCCGGCTTGAAAGCGCCGCTATACGCGATTACTGTCAGCTGGTGCCCGAGGATGCCGACTGGCTTGAAGAGACGCTTACGCAGCTTGGGCTATCGATACGCGCCTGGCAGCGCCTGCTTAAGGTGGCACGTACCATTGCCGATCTGGAAGAGAGTGAGACGATACGCAGAGAGCATCTCCAGGAGGCGCTGGGCTATCGCGCTATTGACCGCCTGCTCATTCACCTGCAGAAGATGATGGGATAAAAAAACAGGGGCCGTAGCCCCTGCATCTTAATCGTCGGATTCGGTGTAATCTTCCGCACCTTCCATCTGCGGCTTACCGCCGGAGAGGGTATGGAAGCGCTTCGGACGTTTAATGCGCGTCATGTACTTACTCCAGACGCGTTCCGCTTCGGTGACGGGCTCGCGTTGACCACGGCAGACGGCGACAAACAGCTCTTCCTCTTCGGTCATCGGCTCACGTTTACCGAGATCGAGTTCATTGAAAGCATAACCGTGCCGCTCCAGCAGCTGCGCCTCTTTGATGGTGAAATCACCATGACGAGAGAACCCGCGCGGGTAGTATTTGTTGTCGAAAAAACGATTAGTCGTCGTAAAGCTTTCCGCCATCCTACACACTCCTAATTCTTTGGCCGAGCTATTTATGGCGCGGAGTATTAGTTACGCTTGACAGAGTGTAAAACAAAACATTTAAATCATAACGACAAATAATTTTGCGGAGAAAGCTGTGGATACGGAATTGCTAAAAACTTTCCTGGAAGTAAGCAGGACTCGTCACTTTGGACGCGCTGCAGAAGCGCTCTATCTGACACAATCAGCGGTCAGTTTTCGTATTCGCCAGCTTGAGAACCAGCTTGGGGTAAACCTGTTCACCCGCCACCGGAATAATATTCGTCTTACGGTGGCAGGTGAGAAACTTCTTCCTTATGCAGAGATGCTAATGAATACCTGGCAAGCAGCGCGCAAGGAGGTAGCGCACAGTTCGCAGCACAATGAGTTCTCTATTGGTGCCAGCGCATCGCTATGGGAGTGTATGCTGAACGGCTGGCTGGGTCGGCTCTATCAGACACATAAAAGCTTACAGTTTGAGGCTCGTATCGCACAGCGGCAATCGCTGGTAAAACAGTTGCATGAGCGGCAGCTGGATCTGCTGATTACCACTGAAGCTCCTAAAATGGATGAGTTCAGTAGCCAACTGCTGGGGCATTTTGCCCTTGCGCTCTACTGTACCGTACCGTCGCGCCTGAAATCGACTCTGAACTACCTGCGGCTCGAATGGGGCCCTGATTTTCAACAGCATGAGTCTGGCCTGATTGCCAGCGATGAGATCCCGCTCCTGACAACCAGCTCTGCCGAAATTGCACGCCAGCAGCTAGGAGCGCTTGATGGCTGCACGTGGTTGCCAGTCTCCTGGGCTAAGGATAAGGCCGATCTGCATATGGTGGCTGATACGCTGACGCTCTCACGCCCGCTTTACGCTATCTGGCTGCAAAACAGCGACAAACAGAGCCAGATTAAAGATCTTTTAAAAAACAGTGTGATGGAATGATTCAAGGATACGGTGCAGGGACGCATCGTAGAGATGAGTTTGACAAGAGAGAGTGATAAGGGAGGGAACCCCAAATTGCAGGCAAAAAAAATCCTTTGCCTAAGCAAAGGATCTTAATATGGCAGGGGCGGAGAGACTCGAACTCGCGACACCCGGTTTTGGAGACCGGTGCTCTACCAACTGAGCTACGCCCCTAAATTTTCTTACTATTAAGCCTGCTATAACTGAGCAGGCTTAATTTTATAATAAGTGGCGGAACGGACGGGACTCGAACCCGCGACCCCCTGCGTGACAGGCAGGTATTCTAACCGACTGAACTACCGCTCCACCGAATTTCTTTGTCACTAACCGGGTATTGTGTCCCGGT
>NZ_JANKYC010000005.1:0-112390 GCF_024656065.1 Pseudescherichia sp. L3 | reverse complement strand
GTCTTGCGACGTTAAGAATCCATGTCTTCGAGTGCCCACACAGATTGTCTGATAAATTGTTAAAGAGCAGTGCAACGCGGCTTTCGCTCACCGTTGCGAGGTCCCGTATAATACGTTTTCCTCATTCAAAGTCAAGCGTTTATTTTTCGCTTTTCTCTGTCAGAACTTCCGGAGAAGTCCCGCTGACCCGGCGGCCTGTATGCCGTTGTTCCGTGTCAGTGGAGGCGCATTATAGGGAGTTATTCCGGGCTGACAAGAGCTAATTTCAAAAAATCTTTCAAGCGTCTCTTTTTTGTGCAAACCCGCTATCTGTTGCGAGTTTTTCAAGCGATTTGAAGCCGTATCGCTGCAAAACGGGCAGTAATTGTACAGTCTCCGGCGTTACGTCCATGCAGTATGCGATGTTTTCATCAGAGGATTTAGCATCGGGTGCATCATGCTCAAGCAGCCATGCGGTTCTACGCGCAATCGCCGCGCCGGAATCCACCAGCCGCGTTCCTTCCGGGAGCACCTGCAGCAGCTCCTCCTGGAGAAGCGGGAAGTGGGTGCAGCCGAGGACAACGGTGTCCGGCGGCTCCGGCATCCGTAACCACGGGCGAAGAATACGACGTAGCTTGTCGAGAGAGACCGGTTCGCCATGCAGCTTCGCTTCGGCTATCTCCACCAGCTCAGACGAGCCCAGCAGTTCAAAGTGACATTCATTAGCAAAGCGCTGAATAAGCTCGTGCGTATAAGGACGCTTTACCGTGCCGCGAGTTGCCAGCAGGCCAACGATGCGGTTGGCGGTTAGGCGTGCCGCAGGCTTAATAGCGGGCACAACGCCCACCACCGGGAAGCCGAACTTCTCGCGTAGCGCAGGAAGTGAGACGGTGCTGGCAGTATTACAGGCAATCACCGCCAGAGAGAGCGGATAACGGGCCTGAACGGCGGTGACAATCTCCACCACGCGCTCAACGATAAATGCTTCTGACTTCTCCCCGTACGGGAAGGCAACGTTATCAAACGTATAGATGTAATGGAGGTCCGGCAGGAGACGCCGGATCTCATCATAGACGGATAGCCCACCGACGCCAGAGTCAAACACCAGCACGGTGGGTCTTGGGTCAGAAGGTGTAGCTGCCAGAGACGTTGTATTCTCGTCCTGCAGTATGGTAGCCATAAACTGTCTCGTAATCTTTATCGAACAGGTTAGCTATTTTACCACGAACGGTGAATTGTGAGGTGATCGGATACGATACTGCTGCGTCCCATAAACTGACGCCGCCCATCTTGATCCGCTGATAGGTGGTGTAGTCCGTATCGTAGCGCGTGCCCAGGTAGTGATAGGTTACGCTCCAGTCCAGATCGTAGACCTGCCAGTCGAGCTGATACTTCACCTGCTGCTTCGCACGGCGTGCCAGCGGCTCGTCAGTCACCGCATTACGTGAATCGACGTAGTCGTAGCTCAGGCTGTGTCCCAGCGGGCCGGTATCGAAAGATGCCGTCGCTTCCACGCCTTTAATGCGCGCCTTGCCCACGTTGTAGTACTTCATCGCGCCATCGTCATAATCGATGAGGTTGTCTACGTCGTTACGGTAGCCGGAGACGCGCCAGTTCACGCCCGCCGTCAGGCCTTCAAAAGCGCCTTCCCACTGCTTGCTCTCTTCCGGGTTGAGATCGTCGTTGCCGTAGAAGCCATACAGCTGACCGAGGTTCGGTGCTTTATACGCAGTACCGTAGGAGGCAATAAAGCGATAGCCTTCGATAAACTCCCAGCCGGCGCTGCTCTGCCAGGTACCGTGACGACCAAACTGCGAGTTGTCATCGCTACGCACCGCGCCTTCCAAAGTGAAGTCACCCAGCTGCTGTAGCGCGGTCAGGTAGACGCCGGTGTTACGCTGATCGTAACCGTCGGTAACGTAGTTGGTGCCCGGCTCGGTGCTCTGCTTCTGCCAGTCGAAGCCCGCCCCGACGTTGCCCTGCCCGACGTCAACGGTATTGGCCCACTGTACGTTGTACTGCTTGATCTCATCCAGCGTGGCGTTAGAGTCATAACGCCCCAGATGCGGATCGTAGTTAAAGTCTTTACTGTGACCATAGCTGGTCAGCAATTGAGAGCGGAAGATATCGCCGTTAAAGCGCAGACCCGCGTCCCAGGTCTGGCTGTAGAGCTGGCGCGTATCTACCAACACGTCCGGCGTGAAGCTGCTGTAGTAGCCTTCGTAGTCGGTACGGTTGTCATAGCCGTAGCCGCGCACAAAGCCGCTCCACTGTTCAGAGAAGCTATGCTCCAGCGCACCGTACAGCGTCTTGCTCATAAACCCGTCGCGGTCAGGCTGCGTCAGGCCACCGGTGTTCCCTTCAGCACCGATATCAAAGCCTTTGGTGTAGGTGTAGTCGCCTGCCAGCGTCACACGAGTGCTGTCTCCCAGATCCTGCTGCGTGCTGGCTTCGTAGTTCTGATAGCCTTTCGAGCCGATGCCTGCCGACAGCGTCGTGCCGTTTTTCTCGCGCGTAGTGATAATATTCACCACCCCGCCGATAGCGTCGGAGCCGTACACTGCCGAACGCGGGCCACGAATGTATTCAATGCGCTGTACTAAGGCCAGCGGAAACTGGCTGAGATCGGACGAGCCGCTGACGCCGGCCTGGTTGAGGCGCACGCCGTCGACCAGGATCAGCACATGGCTGGAGTTAGTGCCGCGCACATAAAGAGAAGAGATCTGCCCCAGGCCGCCGTTCTGCGAGATATCTACGCCAGGTAGACGACGCATCACATCGGTTACGGAGGTTGACTGCCAGCGATCGATATCCTGGCGGGTGACAACGCTGACTGGTGCCAGCACCGTTTTTACCGGCTGCTGAAAACGGCTTGCGGTAACGACCAAGGTGTCTGGATTGCTGTCCTGCGCCCAGCCGGAAAATGCTGTGACGGAGAGCGCCGTCATCAGCGAAGCTTTTTTTATCATTGTAAAAGCATCCACAATATAAGAAGGATGCCGCAGGCCCATCAATAGCTCGCGATGATGAAAGCCAAATGCGACGTATACCGGCAGGTCTTCGGGCTTGGAGATTTTCCGGAGTGATGACTTCCCGCCTTGCGGCAGTGTCTGCTTTTGCTATCACTCCAACTCTCCTTACCGCTGCGCGTCAGCCCCAGATTTTCACTGGATTCCCTTTTAACTCACAGGACCGGAGCGTGGATGCTACCTGTAGGTACTTATAGATGTCCAGACTGCTAAGAGAAGAAAAGTAAAAACGCTGGGACTGGACAATACGCACGCAATCCCTACAATCCCCGCGTAATCTATTTTCACTCAGGACGCATCATGACCCCCGAACACCTCCCGATAGAACAGTACGACGCTCAGCTGGCCGAAAAAGTGGTCCGTCTGCAAAAGATGATGACGCCCTTTTCCGCGCCTGCGCCGGAGGTGTTTCGCTCTCCTGTAAGCCATTACCGGATGCGGGCCGAGTTTCGTATCTGGCACGACGGAGATGACCTGTACCACATCATCTTCGATCAGCAGACCAAAAGCCGGATCCGTGTAGATAGTTTCCCAGCCGCCAGCGCTCTGATCAACCAGTTAATGGCTGCAATAATGAACAGCGTGCGGGGTAATAATGTCCTGCGTTTCAAGCTGTTCCAGATCGACTACCTCAGCACCCTTAGCGGTCAGGCTATCGTGACCCTGCTGTACCATAAAAAGCTGGACGAAGCGTGGCATGCCGAGGCGCAGGCTCTGCGCGCTGCGCTGCGTGAGCAGGGACTGGACGTGCATATCATTGGTCGGGCGACCAAAACCAAGGTCATGCTGGATCGGGACTACGTTGACGAGCGTCTGCCGGTAGCGGGCCAGGAGATGATCTATCGTCAGGTAGAGAACAGCTTTACCCAGCCTAACGCGGCGATGAACATTCAGATGCTGGAGTGGGCGCTGAACGTGACTGCAGGGTCAACCGGCGACCTGCTGGAGCTGTACTGCGGTAACGGCAACTTCTCTCTGGCGCTGGCACGCAACTTCGAGCGCGTGCTGGCGACCGAAATCGCCAAACCGTCGGTGGCAGCGGCGCAGTACAACATCGCCGCTAACCAGATCGACAACGTGCAGATTATCCGCATGGCGGCAGAGGAGTTTACCCAGGCGATGAACGGGGTGCGTGAATTTAACCGCCTGCAGGGCGTCGATCTGAAGAGCTATCGCTGTGAAACGATTTTTGTCGATCCGCCGCGCAGCGGGTTGGATAGTGAAACAGAGAAGATGGTGCAGGCCTACCCACGTATTCTGTACATCTCCTGCAACCCGGAGACGCTGTGCCAGAATCTGGAAACCTTCAGCCAGACGCATCAGGTTGAACGCCTGGCGCTGTTTGATCAGTTCCCCTATACGCACCATATGGAGTGCGGGGTGCTGCTGACCAGAAAATAAACCTACTGCCTGCTGAAAACGCCGGATAGCGCTACGCTTATCCGGCCTACTTAATAACCCTGACGCTTCGTCTACTCTGTCAGCTCGTACTTGCGGTTACGCATGCGGTAGCCAATCCAGAATACCAGCACCACCGACAGCACCGCAGGGACAAAGTTAGAGCCAATGGCCGGATACTCGGCCCGCACCACCGCGCTGTAGAGCAGCACGCCTAAGATAAAGCAGGCGGCGGCCAGCGCCGGCAGCCCCAGCGGCATAGTGCGGTTTTGATAGCGTTGATGCAGGCAGTAGACAGCCAGCACCAGCGAGATAACCGGGAACAGCGAAAACGGCACAATCGAGCTAAAAATCGCCGTAAACGTGCCGTTAATCGATAAGCCAGCGATCAGCGCCAGCAGCAACGTACCTTTATCTTGACCTGACTGTTTCATTACTCGTCCTTCACTCTTCGGGTTGGTGCGACATTCTTTCCTGCTCACGGCGATACCAGTAGTAAGCGCCTTTCGAAATCATCCTCAATTGCAGTACCAGGCGCTCTTCCAGCTGCCTGCGCTGCTCCGGACCGACGTCCAGCGCTTCTGCGCCGGCGCTAAATACAATGGTGACCATCGCTTCGGCCTGTGCCTCGGTGAATGACCGCGGCATATGGCTTTCGAGTTCAAGATAGTCGGCAAGTTCCGCGATGAAGTGCTGGATCTCGCGGGCGACGGCAGCACGAAAAGCGCTGGAGGTACCTGAACGTTCGCGCAGCAGCAGGCGAAACGCGTTGGGGTTATTGCCGATAAACTCCATAAAGGTAGAGACGGAGGTGCGGATCACGCTCCCGCCTTTGGCAATGCGCTGGCGCGCCTGGCGCATCAGCTGGCGCAGCATCAGGCCGCTCTCGTCGACCATGGTCAGGCCGAGCTCATCGACATCGCGGAAGTGGCGATAGAATGACGTTGGGGCAATGCCCGCCTCACGCGCCACTTCGCGCAGGCTCAGGCTGGCAAAACTACGCTCAGCGCTTAGCTGACTAAATGCCGCTTCCACCAGCGAACGCCGGGTTCGTTCTTTTTGTTGCGCTCTAACGCCCATCACGATGTCTGAATCCTTCCAAAGGCCTGCTGGCACTATACCAGAGATAAGCTAATCGGTTTGCCTGGCTTTGTGAATGATTGTTTACATACTGTTGCACCTTTAATGATGTTAATGCGCGCGCCAGCAGAATTAAAAAATAGCACGGCAAAAAAACAGCGCGATAATTGGGTTATCACCCTAACGATGTTAGTATTATGTTGTTTTTATGTATAAGAACAGGTAAGCCCTACCATGCCACACACTTACGATTACGATGCAATAGTGATAGGTTCCGGTCCCGGTGGCGAAGGTGCTGCCATGGGGCTGGTGAAACAAGGTGCCAGGATCGCCGTCCTTGAGCGATACCATAACGTGGGCGGTGGATGCACCCACTGGGGCACCATCCCCTCGAAGGCGCTTCGCCACGCGGTCAGCCGGATTATCGAATTTAATCAAAACCCTCTGTACAGCGACCACTCCCGCCTTCTGCGCTCCTCTTTTGCCGACATCCTTAACCACGCCGACAGCGTTATCAATCAGCAGACGCGCATGCGTCAGGGGTTTTACGAGCGTAACCGCTGTGAAATTCTGCAGGGCGATGCCCACTTTGTTGATGCGCACACGCTGGCGCTGGAGTGCCATGACGGTACGGTAGAGACGCTGACGGCAGAGAAGTTTGTCATTGCCTGCGGCTCCCGCCCCTACCATCCGGCAGACGTCGACTTTTCCCATCCTCGCGTTTATGACAGCGACTCGATCCTAAGCATGCAGCATGAGCCACGCCATGTGATCATCTACGGTGCAGGGGTGATCGGCTGTGAATACGCGTCGATCTTCCGGGGAATGGATGTCAAAGTCGATCTGATCAACACCCGCGATCGTCTGCTGGCGTTCCTCGATCAGGAGATGTCGGACTCGCTCTCTTACCACTTCTGGAACAACGGCGTCGTGATCCGCCACAACGAAGAGTACGAGCAGATTGAGGGTACGGACGACGGGGTGATTATGCACCTGAAGTCAGGCAAAAAGCTTAAGGCCGACTGCCTGCTCTACGCCAACGGACGCACCGGTAATACCGATAGCCTGCAGCTGGCCAACGTTGGCCTGGACGCTGACGGCCGGGGACTGCTCAAGGTTAACAGCATGTACCAGACCGCGCAGCCGCATATCTACGCCGTGGGTGACGTTATCGGCTACCCAAGCCTGGCCTCTGCCGCCTACGATCAGGGGCGCATTGCTGCTCAGGCGATGGTCAAAGGCGAAGCGACGGCGCATCTGGTGGAAGATATTCCCACCGGGATCTACACCATTCCGGAGATCAGCTCGGTCGGTAAAACAGAGCAGCAGCTCACCGCCATGAAGGTGCCCTATGAGGTGGGTCGGGCGCAGTTTAAGCACCTGGCGCGGGCGCAAATTGTGGGGATGAGCGTCGGGACGCTGAAGATCCTGTTCCATCGTGAGACGAAAGAGATTTTGGGGATCCACTGCTTTGGTGAGCGCGCAGCCGAAATTATTCATATCGGCCAGGCGATTATGGAGCAGAAAGGCGGCGGTAACACCATTGAGTATTTTGTTAACACCACCTTTAACTACCCAACCATGGCGGAAGCCTATCGGGTAGCCGCGTTAAATGGCTTAAACCGCCTCTTTTAACGCTCTGTCGAAATGGCCATCCATTGTTGTACGGATGGCCTCAGCCAGCTGCTCATAGCGGCTGCGCAGCGGCGATCCCGGACGGTAAACCAGGCCAATGGTGCGCTTCGGCTCCGGCTTGATGCACGGCAGGTAAACCACCCCGTCGCGCTTGCGTTCAGGCGGCACGGCCAACGCTGGCAGGAGGGTAATCCCGCTGCCTGCAGCAACCATATTACGCAGCGTTTCAAGGCTGGTTGCGCGGAAGTGTGTATCTTCGTCCGCACCCGCCTCAAAGCAGAAGCCCATCGCCTGATCGCGCAGGCAGTGGCCATCTTCCAGCATCAGCAGCTTCTCACCAGCGAGGTCTGCCATCGGCACGCGGTCGCGGTTCGCCCACGGGTGATCCTCATAGATTGCCAGCATCATGGGCTCATCAAACAGCGGCACTTCAATAAAGGCTTCGCTCTCTTTCACCAGCGCCAGAATGGCACAGTCCAGCTTGCCGCTGTCCAACTGGGCCAGCAGCTGTTGCGTCTGCGCTTCGTGCAGATACATCTCCAGCTTAGGGAAAGTTTGGTGCAGCAGCGGAATAATCTGCGGCAGCAGGTAGGGTCCAACGGTCGGGATCAGGCCAATATGCAGCGGTCCAGACATGGCCTCCCCCTGCTGGCTTGCCATCTCCTTGAGCACCTTGACCTCACGCAATACGGTGCGCGCCTGATCTACCAGCAGCAGGCCAGCCTGGGTAAACAGCACTTTACGGCTGGTACGCTCCAGCAGCATCACGCCAAGCTCATCCTCCAGCTTGCGGATCTGCCCGCTGAGCGTGGGCTGGCTAACGTGGCAGGAGTCCGCCGCCCGGCGGAAATGACGGTGTTCGGCTAACGCTACCAGGTATTCAAGATCACGAATATTCATTATTCATCCTCCGACGCCACGATAGTTCATGGCGATAGATAGAATAGCAATCAATGATTATCCCTATCAAGCACTCTCTGACCCTGCATGCCATTTTTTGTACAAAAAAAAGCCGGGCACAGGCCCGGCGTCTCTTGCGATGGCGTGATTAAATCAGGCGAGCTTTAGCATCGTTGATGGCCTGCGCAACCTGCGTTGGCGATACCCCGCCCTTCGCCGCACGCTTATCCAGGCAGGATTGCAGAGAGAGGATTGGATAGACGTCGTCGCTAATCACGCTGCTGAATTTTTGCAGATCGGCGAGAGCCAGATCCTCCAGCGGTTTACCCTGGGCAATCGCTTCTACCACGGCTTCACCCACAATATGGTGCGCCTCACGGAACGGCACGCCCTTCGCGACCAGGTAGTCCGCCAGCTCGGTGGCGTTAGCGTAACCCTGCTGCGCCGCTTCCTGGCAGCGCGGACGTTTCACCTGAATGCCGTCCAGCACCAGCGCGGCCATGTGCAGGCAGTCCAGCCAGGTGTCCAGGGCATCAAACAGCCCCTCTTTGTCTTCCTGCATATCTTTGTTATAGGCCAGCGGCAGACCTTTCAGGGTCATCATCATGCCGGTCAGTGCCCCCTGCACGCGACCGCATTTGCCACGGATTAGCTCCAGCGCATCAGGGTTTTTCTTCTGCGGCATCAGCGAAGAGCCGGAGGTGACGCGGTCAGACAACTCAACGAAGCCTGCTTCACCGGTGTTAAAGAAGATCAGATCTTCGGCAAAGCGCGACAGGTGCACCATGCCGATAGAGGCGTTAGAGAGCAGCTCCAGCACGTGGTCGCGATCGGATACGGTATCGAGGCTGTTACGGGTCGCGCTGGCAAAGCCTAACCAGCCCGCCAGCTGCTCGCGGTCAATTTCATAGGCCGTTCCTGCCAGCGCCCCGCAGCCCAGCGGGCTAACGTCCAGACGCTTCAGCGCATCCTGCAGGCGGCTTTCGTCACGGGCCAGCATCTCAACGTAGGCCAGGCACCAGTGGGCAAAGGTCACCGGCTGCGCACGCTGCAGGTGGGTATACCCTGGCATCACTGCATCCTGGTTAGCCTGCGCGGTCTCAACCAGCGCGCCCTGCAGCTGACGGTTTGCCGCCAGCAGCTCGGCCACGGTCTCTTTACACCACAGCTTCAGATCGGTTGCCACCTGGTCGTTACGGCTCCGGCCGGTGTGCAGTTTTTTACCCAGCGGGCCAACCTTGTCGATCAGCTTGCCTTCCACCCAGCTATGGATGTCTTCGGCATCGCTCTCGAGGATCTGCTCCGGGTTAAGACGCACCTCTTCCAGCAGGTTGTTCAGCGCCGCTTCTAGCTGCACTTGCTCATCGGCGGTCAGTACGCCCACCGTCACCAGCGCTTTGGACCAGGCCACAGAGCCGACGATATCCTGTTCGGCCAGGCGGTAGTCGAAGCGCAAAGAGTCGTTGAACTGTTTGAACCGTTGATCCGCTGCCTGTGTAAAACGCCCACCCCAAAGTGCCATAACATGCTTCCTTAATATCTTTGAATTTCATTGCCCGGTGGCGCTGCGCTTACCGGGCCTACAAAACAATAAATCGATTATGCCAAAATGCGCGTGCCAATCGGCGTGCCGTTGAACAGTGCCGGAAGCTGCTCCGCGTGACGCCAAGAGGCGATATCCACCGGGCGGCCCAGCGTGCGGGCGGCATCCAGCGCGGCGTTGACCTTGACGATCATGCCGTCGGTAATAATGCCCTGATCGATCAGCTGCTCGGCTTTTGCCGCCGTCATCTCGGCGATGCGCTGGCCCTTACCGTCCAGAATGCCGCTCACGTCGGAGAGCAGGATCAGATCCGCACCGAGCGTTGCCGCCAGCGCCGTCGCTGCCTGGTCGGCGTTGACGTTCATCAGCAGACCTTCGTCGGTCACGCCGATGGAGCTGATAACCGGCAGGAAACCACCCGCCAGCAGGGAGTTAATGAGCACCGGCGAACCCGGCTGCACCTGGCCCACGTGGCCCAGATCGTCATCAAGCTGGGTCACTTTGACGCTATCACCGTCGCCGAGGAACAGACCCACCGAGGCAATCTTATGCTTCTTCGCCCAGGCCAGCAGGGTTTTGTTGGCGGTGCCCGCCAGCGCGCCGGTAATAATGTCGATCTGGTCGGCAGGCGTGACGCGCAGGCCGTTTTTCTTGGTCACCGGCAGGTTAAGCTGCTTCATCAGCTCATCCACCACGCAGCCGCCGCCGTGAACGATCACCAGCGGACGCTGATGCGCCTCACGATAGTTAACCAGGGCGGTAAACAGACGCGCCAGCGCCTCTTCGCTATCCAGCAGTACACCACCGAGTTTGATAATTAATGGATTCATCATCACACCTTAAATAAGAGACTGCGTTTCAGGGTAGCCGAAACGAATATTTGCACACTGCATTGCCTGGGCGGCAGCGCCTTTGAGTAAGTTATCTTCTGCGGCGACGATAATCAGGTGCTCATCCTGCACGGCAAAACCGATATCACAGAACGGCAGACCCACCACGTTTTTCAGCGCTGGTACACCTTTATCGTAGAGGCGCACCAGCGGCTTATCGGCGTACGCCTGCAGGAACGTGACCCCAACCTGCTCTTTGGTCACGCCCGGCTTCAGGCGACAGGTAATGGTTTCGAGGATCCCACGCGGAAAGCTACCCAGATGTGGGGTAAAAATCACATCCGTGCCGAGGTGAGTGGTGATCTCTGGATGATGGCGATGGTTAAAGATGCCGTACGGCTGCAGGCTTACTTCACAGAAGCTGTTTGAGATGGCCGCCTTGCGCCCGGCACCGCTGACGCCGCTGGTGGCGTTGATCACCGGCCACTGGTTGAGATCCAGCAGCCCGGCGTCGATCAGCGGCTTCAGCGACAGCTGCGCCGCCGTCGGGTAGCAGCCCGGCACCGCGACTAGCTTCGCCTCTTTCAGTCTGTCAGCGCTCCACTCCGCCAGGCCATATACCGCCTGCTCAAGCAGCTGCGGGTGCTGGTGGGTAAAACCGTAGAATTTTTCATAGAAAGCGGCATCGTTAACGCGGAACGCGCCGGAGAGGTCGAACACGATGCAGCCCGCGGCTAAAAACTGCGGGGCGAGGTCATGGCTCACCTCATGGGCGGTAGCCAGGAACACCACGTCGACACCCGCAACAAACTCGTTGATATCGGACATTGGCTGCAGGGGCAGGTCGACAATGCCTTTCAGCTGCGGATGCAGATCGGAGATTAATTTTCCTGCATCATTGCTTTGCGCTGACACGGTCAAAGCGGTTATGGTCATATGAGGATGGCGATTCACGTAGCTTACAAGCTCTGCGCCCGCATAACCGCTAGCGCCTACAATCAGCGTATTCAACATCGGGTTCCTTTATGCTCTACGTTAATGTATTTTTATTCACATTTACTGCATGAATATTGATACTATCACGACCTAAGGTGTGTCAACAATGAAAATGAATTTACCGCCATTTATCGAGATCTACCGCGCCCTGATAGCCACGCCGTCCATCAGCGCAACGGAAGAAGCGCTGGATCAGAGCAATGCGTCTTTAATCAATCTGCTTGGCGGATGGTTTGGTGACCTCGGGTTTAACGTAGAGATCCAGCCGGTACCCGACACGCGCAACAAATTTAACATGCTGGCCAGCATTGGCGAGGGCGCAGGCGGCCTGCTGCTGGCCGGACATACTGATACGGTGCCCTTCGATGATGGTCGTTGGACCCGCGATCCCTTTACCCTGACCGAGCATGACAACAAGCTCTACGGCCTCGGCACAGCGGACATGAAAGGCTTTTTCGCCTTTATTCTTGATGCGCTGCGTGACGTGGACGTGACCAGGCTGAAAAAGCCGC
Source organism: Pseudescherichia sp. L3 (assembly GCF_024656065.1). Classification (NCBI taxonomy): domain Bacteria; kingdom Pseudomonadati; phylum Pseudomonadota; class Gammaproteobacteria; order Enterobacterales; family Enterobacteriaceae; genus Pseudescherichia; species Pseudescherichia sp. L3. The sequence goes on along the minus strand of NZ_JANKYC010000005.1, from coordinate 100,488 downwards.
TCTATATTCTGGCAACCGCCGATGAAGAGACCAGCATGGCGGGGGCGCGCTACTTCTCTGAGAATGCTGCCATTCGTCCGGACTGCGCGATCATTGGCGAACCGACCTCGCTGCAACCGATCCGCGCCCATAAAGGCCATATCTCTACGGCGGTACGGGTGCTGGGCCAGTCAGGCCACTCCAGCGATCCGGCGCGCGGCGTCAACGCCATTGAACTGATGCATGACGCCATTGGTCGCCTGATGCAGCTGCGCGACGCGCTGAAAGAGCGCTATCACTTTGAGGCCTTTACCGTACCTTATCCGACGCTGAACCTCGGTAGCCTGCACGGCGGCGATGCCTCAAATCGCATCTGCGCCTGCTGCGAGCTGCACATGGATATTCGCCCTCTGCCGGGCATGACGCTGAACGATCTCAACGGTCTGGTGAACGACGCGCTGGCCCCCGTGAGCGAACGTTGGCCGGGACGTCTGAACGTTGCCGAGCTGCATCCGCCGATCCCAGGCTACGAATGCCCGCCGGATCACCAGTTGGTTCAGGTCGTGGAAAAGCTGCTCGGCACCAGGACCGACGTGGTGAACTACTGCACCGAAGCGCCGTTTATTCAGACGCTCTGTCCAACTCTGGTATTAGGTCCAGGGTCGATCAACCAGGCCCACCAGCCGGATGAGTACCTGGAGACACGCTTTATCAAGCCCACCCGGGAGCTGATTACCCAGGTCGTGCACCACTTTTGCTGGCACTAAACACGCTACCCTCTCCTGCGGGAGAGGGTAAAACGCCGCCGTTAACATAAGTTCTACTTATCTGCTTTAAAGCGAATTAAATTTCGTAAATTACGCACGTTTATTCGTTTGCTGAACCGATTTCGCCGCAATTGACGCCCGGGGTTTTACGTGGCTTTATAAAGAACAACTGAGAAAAATGTCCGGCAGGTTTCAGATACAGGACATTTATAATTGAGATGGGGTGTCTGGGTTAACATGAACGAACAATATTCCGCTTTGCGTAGTAATGTCAGTATGCTCGGCAAGCTGCTGGGAGAGACCATCAAAGAGGCGCTGGGCGAGAACATTCTCGACCGCGTCGAAACGATCCGTAAGCTGTCTAAATCCTCACGCGCGGGCAACGAAGCCAACCGCCAGGAGCTGCTTACCACGCTGCAAAATCTGTCAAATGACGAACTGCTGCCGGTCGCCCGCGCCTTTAGCCAGTTTCTGAATCTGGCGAATACCGCCGAGCAGTACCACAGCATTTCGCCGCAGGGCGAAGCGGCCAGCAACCCGGAAGTGATTGCCCGCACCCTCAGAAAGCTGAAAGATCAGCCCGATCTCAATGAAGGCATCATTAAAAAAGCGGTGGAGTCGCTGTCGCTGGAGCTGGTGCTGACCGCGCATCCGACAGAGATCACCCGCCGGACCCTGATCCACAAGATGGTAGAGGTCAACAACTGCCTCAAGCAGCTGGATAATAAAGAGATTGCCGATTACGAACGCCATCAGCTGATGCGCCGTCTGCGCCAGCTGATTGCCCAGTCCTGGCATACCGATGAGATCCGCAAGCACCGTCCCAGCCCGGTTGACGAGGCCAAGTGGGGCTTTGCGGTGGTGGAAAACAGCCTGTGGGAAGGGGTGCCGAACTACCTGCGCGAGCTGAACGAGCAGCTCGACGAAAACCTCGGCTATAAGCTGCCGGTGGATTTTGTCCCGGTGCGTTTCACCTCCTGGATGGGCGGCGACCGCGACGGCAACCCGAACGTCACCGCAGAGATCACCCGCCACGTGTTACTGCTGAGCCGCTGGAAAGCCACCGATCTGTTCCTGAAAGATATTCAGGTGCTCATCTCCGAGCTGTCGATGGTGGAGTGTACCGATGAGCTGAGCGAGCTGGTTGGCGAAGCCGGCGCAAGCGAGCCGTACCGCTACCTGTTGAAAGGCCTGCGTGGCCAGCTGATGGCGACCCAGGTCTGGCTGGAAGCGCGTCTGAAGGGCCAGCGCCTGCCGAAGCCGGCTGGCCTGATCAGCCAGAACGAGCAGCTGTGGGAGCCGCTCTACGCCTGCTATAAATCACTCCAGGCCTGCGGCATGGGTATTATCGCCAACGGCGAGCTGCTGGACACCCTGCGTCGCGTGAAGTGCTTTGGCGTGCCACTGGTGCGTATCGACGTTCGCCAGGAGAGCACCCGCCATACCGAAGCGCTGGGCGAACTGACCCGTTATCTCGGCATTGGCGACTACGAAAGCTGGTCCGAAGCCGACAAGCAGGCGTTCCTGATCCGCGAGCTGAACTCGAAGCGTCCCCTGCTGCCGCGCAGCTGGGAGCCAAGCAACGAAACCCGTGAAGTGCTCAACACCTGTAAAGCGATTGTTGATGCACCGCAGGGCTCCGTTGCCGCCTACGTCATCTCCATGGCGAAAACCCCATCCGACGTGCTGGCCGTGCACCTGCTGCTGAAAGAAGCGGGGATCACCTTTGCCCTGCCGGTTGCGCCGCTGTTTGAAACCCTCGACGACCTGAACAACGCCAACGATGTGATGACCCAGCTGCTGAATATCGACTGGTATCGCGGCTTTATTCAGGGCAAGCAGATGGTCATGATTGGCTATTCCGACTCCGCGAAAGACGCGGGCGTGATGGCTGCCTCCTGGGCTCAGTACCAGGCGCAGGATGCGCTGATCAAGACCTGTGAAAAAGCGGGCATTGAGCTGACGCTGTTCCACGGTCGCGGCGGCTCCATTGGCCGCGGCGGTGCTCCGGCCCATGCGGCGCTGCTCTCCCAGCCGCCGGGTAGCCTGAAAGGTGGCCTGCGCGTGACCGAGCAGGGCGAGATGATCCGCTTCAAGTACGGCCTGCCGGAAATCACCGTCAGCAGTCTGTCGCTTTACACCAGCGCCATTCTGGAAGCCAACCTGCTGCCGCCGCCGGAGCCGAAAGAGGAGTGGCGTCACATCATGGACGAGCTGTCGGATATCTCCTGTGAGATGTATCGCGGCTACGTACGTGAAAATGAAGATTTTGTCCCCTACTTCCGTTCCGCCACGCCGGAGCAGGAGCTGGGCAAACTGCCGCTCGGCTCGCGTCCGGCAAAACGTCGCCCTACCGGCGGCGTGGAGTCCCTGCGCGCTATTCCATGGATCTTTGCCTGGACGCAGAACCGCCTGATGCTGCCTGCCTGGTTAGGCGCGGGCGCAGCCCTGCAAAAGGTGATGCAGGAGGGTAAACAGAGCGATCTGGAAACGATGTGCCGCGACTGGCCGTTCTTCTCCACCCGTCTGGGGATGCTGGAGATGGTCTTCGCTAAGGCCGACCTCTGGCTGGCGGACTACTACGACCGCCGTCTGGTTAAACAGGCGCTGTGGCCGCTGGGCAGCGAGCTACGTCAGCTGCTGGAAGATGACATCAAGGTGGTACTGGCCATCGCCAACGACTCGCATCTGATGGCCGATCTGCCGTGGATCGCCGAGTCTATCCAGCTGCGTAACATCTACACCGATCCGCTCAACGTGCTGCAGGCCGAGCTGCTGCACCGCTCGCGTCAGGCGGAAGAGCAAGGTCAGGAGCCCGATCCGCGCGTTGAGCAGGCGCTGATGGTCACCATCGCTGGCGTGGCAGCTGGCATGCGTAACACCGGTTAATCCTGCTCCTCTCCGCTTCCTCCGCAATCGGGCGGGGGAAGCGCTATTTACATTACCCTCGCCTCGTTAAGGTTAACTTAAGCAACCCTGCTTAATCTTTGCGCGCTACTCCAGCGACTTTGATAAGGCACGTTTTTGTTATGCTCTCTACATCTTCTCCGGCGAAGGCCGCTTTTAGCTGGAAGGCCTTATTGTGGGCCTTGCTCTTTGTCTGTTACTTCTCTTCCGTCCTGCAGGTCGCCATTATTGTCACCGGCTACAGCGGCTCCGTGGGCCTGCGCGACTCCTTGCTGTTCAGTTCCCTGTGGCTGATTCCGCTGCTGCTCTTTCCGCAACGGATCCGTACGACGGCGGCGATTATCGGCGTTATTCTGTGGCTCCCCTCGCTCGCCGCGCTGGGCTACTACGTTATTTACGGGCAGGAGTTCTCTCAGAGCGTTCTGTACGTCATGTTTGAGTCCAACACCAGCGAGGCCAGTGAATTTCTGAGCCAGTACTTCAGCCTGAAGCTGGTACTGGTGGCGCTGGGCTATACGGCAGTGGCCATCTTCCTGTGGACGCGCCTGCGTCCGGTCACGGTTCCGAAGCCATGGCGCTGGCTGGTTTGTGTTGCCATCTTCTATGGGCTGATCGTTAACCCGATCGCGCATAAGGTGCTGTTCCAGAAGAAGAGCGTTAAGCGGGCGCTGATCAGTCTCTCAGGTCGCCTTGAGCCCGCCGCCCCGTGGCAGTTTGTCTCGGGCTATGTCGAATATCGCCATCAGCTGGCGAGCCTGACCAAACTGTTAGACAGCAACAGTGCCCTGCCGCCGCTGGCGAACCTGCAGGATAGCTCCGGCAGCGCACCGCGCACGCTGGTACTGGTCATTGGTGAGTCAACGCAGCGTAACCATATGAGCCTCTACGGCTACCCGCGTGAAACCACGCCGGAGCTGGATAAGATGCATAAAACCGACAAGAACCTGACGGTCTTCAACCACGTGGTGACGTCGCGCCCTTACACCATTGAGATTTTGCAGCAGGCGCTGACCTTTGCCGACGAGAAAAACCCGGATCTCTACCTGACCAAACCGTCGCTGATGAACCTGATGAAGCAGGCCGGGTATAAGACGTTCTGGATCACCAACCAGCAGACCATGACCGAACGCAACACCATGCTGACGGTGTTCTCACAGCAGACAGACAAGCAGTTTTATATGAACCAGCAGCGCACTCAGAGCGCTCGCGAGTACGACACCAACGTGCTGGATCCGTTTAAGAAGGTGCTGGCCGATCCCGCGCCGAAGAAGTTCATCATCGTGCATCTGCTGGGTACGCATATCAAATACGCATACCGCTACCCGGAACAGTGGAACACCTTTGATGGCAAAACCGAAGGTGCACCGGCAGGCCTAAGCCCGGATCAGCTGGCATCGTATAATGCCTATGATAACGCTAACCATTTCAATGACCATGTGCTGGCTAGCCTGATTAACGACTACAAAGCCACCGATCCCAACGGCTTCCTGCTCTACTTCTCGGATCATGGGGAAGAGGTCTACGATACACCGCCGCATAATATTCAAGGGCGTAATGAAGAGGCCCCGACGCGGCATATGTATACCATCCCGTTTATTCTGTGGACCTCACCGTCATGGCAGGAGACGCACCCGCGCGACCTGGCCGCCGACGTCGACCGCAAGTACAGCAGCTCACAGCTGATCCATACCTGGTCCGATTTGGCAGGGCTGCGCTACGATGGCTTTGACCCTACCCGGTCAATCACCAGCCCGCAGTTTGTGCAGGCCACGCGCTGGATTGGTAACCCGTACAAGAAAAACGCCCTGCATGACTTTGATGCACTGCCGTTGGACACCGTGCAATAACGCCTAAAAAAATCCCCGCACAAGCGGGGATTTTCATATTTAGCGTTTAGCGCAGATCGAAGCGGTCGAGGTTCATCACCTTCACCCAGGCGGCGACGAAGGCCTTCACAAACCTCTCGTGGCCGTCGTTGCTGGCGTAGACTTCCGCCAGCGCCCGCAGGATGGAGTTAGAGCCAAACACCAGGTCGGCACGGGTAGCGGTATATTTCACCTCGCCGCTCAGGCGATCCCGCCCCGCAAACAGCTCAGCGCTATCATCCGTTGCCTTCCATTCGGTGCGCATATCCAGCAGGTTAACAAAGAAGTCATTGCTGAGTACGCCCACGCGCTGGGTAAAGACGCCGTGCTGGCTGCCGTCGGCGTTCGCGCCCAGCACGCGCAGGCCACCTACCAGCGCCGTCATTTCCGGCGCGGTCAGCGTCAGCTGCTGCGCTTTATCGATCAGCAGCGACTCGGTGGTCGACGTATCAAGCGCCGTGCGGTAGTTACGGAAACCGTCGGCAATGGGGTTCATCAGCTCAAACATATCGATATCGGTCTGATCCTGACGAGCATCCACGCGACCCGGTGCGAACGGCACATCGATAGCCACGCCCGCCTCTTTCGCCGCCAGCTCAACGCCGACCACCCCAGCCAGAACGATAATGTCCGCCAGCGATGCCTTGTTTGCCGTGCGTTGAATGGCCTCCAGCACCGGCAGAGCGCGAACCGCCGTTGCGTTGACCTCCCAGTCACGTTGCGGAGCCAGCGCCAGCCGTGCCCCGTTCGCGCCGCCGCGCTTATCGCCACCGCGGAAGGTAGAGGCAGAAGCCCAGGCAACCGACACCAGCTCGCTTACCGAGAGGCCAGAGGCGGCAATCTCAGCTTTCAGGCTGGCAATATCGTCCTGAGATGGATTAAAGATCGCCTGCGGCAGCGGGTCCTGCCAGATCAGATCCTCTTTTGGCACTTCCGGGCCGATGTAACGCGCTTTTGGCCCCATATCACGGTGCGTCAGCTTGAACCAGGCCCGGGCAAAGGCTTCGTTGAAAGCCTGCGGATCGTTCAGGAAGCGACGGGAGATCTTCTCGAACTCGGGATCGAAACGCAGCGTCAGATCGGTCACCAGCATGGTGGGCTTACGCTTTTTCGCCGGATCGAAAGGATCGGGGATAATTTCCGGGGCATCAGCCGCTTCGAACTGGATCGCGCCCGCCGGGCTGCGGGTCTGCACCCACTCGTATTTGAACAGGTTCTCAAAGAAGTAGTTGCTCCACTGGGTTGGCGTCTGCGTCCAGACCACTTCCAGCCCGGAGGTGATGGCATCTGCGCCGCTGCCGCTACCGTAGCTGCTGCTCCAGCCCAGGCCCTGCGCTTCAATAGGCGCGGCCTCAGGATCGACATCAACGTGCGTAGCTGCCGCCGCGCCGTGGGTTTTGCCCAGCGTGTGGCCGCCTGCAATCAGCGCCACGGTCTCCTCGTCATTCATCCCCATGTTGCCAAAGGTGGCACGAATAGCGGCAGCGGCAGAGACAGGCTCCCCGCTATGGTCCGGGCCTTCCGGATTAACGTAGATCAGGCCCATCTCGGTTGCGCCCAGCGGCGCTTTTGCCAGCGCTTCAGGATGACGATGCTTCAGCCAGGTTTTTTCGTCGCCCCAGTTAACGTCCAGATCCGGCTCCCAAACGTCTTCACGTCCGGCACCGAAACCAAAGGTGCGGAAACCAGAGTTCTCCAGCGCCACGTTACCGGCGAGGATAAAGAGATCGGCCCAGGAAATTTTCTGGCCATACTTCTGCTTAACCGGCCACAGCAGACGGCGCGCCTTGTCCAGGCTGACGTTATCGGGCCATGAATTAAGAGGGGCAAAACGCTGCTGACCGCGACCCGCGCCGCCGCGCCCGTCGACAGAGCGGTAGGTCCCTGCACTGTGCCATGCCATACGGATGAAAAGACCGACGTAGCTGCCCCAGTCCGCAGGCCACCAGGGCTGTGAATCGGTAAGCAGCGCTTTGAGATCGCCTTTCAGTGCAGCGTAGTCGAGTTTGCTGAATTCGTTACGGTAGTCAAAATCGTCGCCCAGCGGATTAGAGCGGTTTGAGTGCTGATTTAAGAGGTCAACGCGGAGCTGTTTCGGCCACCAGTCGCGGCTGGTTGTTCCCGCCCCGGCGCTGCGGTCGACGCTGCCCTGGTGAAACGGACATTTGCCTGTGGAAAGTGTGTTATGGATATCGTCTGATGCACTCATCTATCTGCTCCCAATATGGTGTTACCGCTACGATATACACCACTGTTAATGAGAGATAGTTGAATTCATCCACAGATTTGATAGTTAAATCCGTCTGTTTTTATTAGTAATTAAGTGGCAGATATGGGTTCTGACAATGGCATTCATCACCCGAATCAATTGGACAATAAAAAACCACCGAAGCGGTTTTTACAGCGCTGGACGTACACCCAACGTGTGGCAAATAGCGTAGCTCATTTCAGCGCGGTTCAGGGTATAGAAGTGGAAATCTTTTACCCCTTCGCGGCTCAGGATCTTCACCATGTCCATGGCGATGCTTGCCCCCACCAGCTTGCGGGTTTCGGCATCGTCATCGAGGCCGTTAAACATCTGCGACATCCAGGCCGGAATACGCACGTTGGTCATGTCGGCAAACTTTTTCGCCTGCTTGAAGTTAGAGACCGGCAGAATGCCCGGGATAATCTCAACGTCAATGCCGGTCGCCGCGCAGCGGTCGCGAAAACGCAGATAGCTCTCGACGTCAAAAAAGAACTGGGTGATGGCCCGACTCGCACCGGCGTCGACTTTACGCTTCAGGTTGAGCAGATCTGCCTGGGCGCTTTTGGCCTCGGGATGCACTTCAGGATAGGCGGCCACAGAGATATCAAAATCGGCAACGTCTTTTAAAAGCGCAACCAGATCGGCAGCGTACATCTCTGGTTTGCCGCCGTTTGCCGGTAGATCGCCGCGCAGGGCTACAATATGGCGAATACCGTTATTCCAGTAATCCTGAGCAATCGCGCGCAGTTCGTTACGGGTCGCGTCGATACAGGTCAGATGCGGCACGGCCTCAAGGCCGGTACGATCTTTAATGCCCTTGATGATGCTGTGAGTGCGGTCGCGCTCGCCGGAGTTCGCCCCGTAGGTGACCGAGACAAACTTCGGCTTCAGGCTGCTTAAGCGATCGATGGAGTGCCAGAGGGTTTGTTCCATTTCACTGGTGCGCGGCGGGAAAAATTCAAAGGATACGTTAATCTGCCCCTGCACTTCTGCCAGGCTCTGATTCAGGGCTTCCCGCTGGTTGGCGTGAAAAAAGCTCATACCTTACCTCATCAATCGCGTGTCTTGGTTGTTGTCGTGTGAACTTCTATACGTTTAGACGTCCAGATGCCAAAATGACGTAAAAGCAGGATAACGTCAACAGAAATATCGCGGTTATAGGTGAGGAGTATTCAGGGATGATGAAAAAAGCGCATGTCAGAGGCAGAAAGCCCCTCTCCTGGCAGAGAGGGGATAAATATTAACTACAGCAGCTGCGCCAGGCGGTTGATGTCCGACTGAATAGCGCCCGCGGTGACGTCACGCCCTGCGCCTGGGCCACGGATCACCAGCGGGTTATCGCGGTACCAGCGGCTCTCAATGGCGAAGACGTTATCGCACGGCAGCAGCGCCGCCAGCGGGTGCTCGGGACGCACCGCCTCTACGCCAACGCGCGCTTTGCCGTTGGCATCAAAGCGCGCCACGTAGCGCAGCACCAGCCCCATCTCACGCGCGGCTTCCAGACGCTGAACCATCTGCTCGTTCAGCACATCACCGTTTTCAAAGAAGTGATCCACCGAGCCCTCTTCACACCCGGCGGGTACCAGCGACTCAACGCGTACCTGATCCGGCTCGATGTTATACCCCGCCTCGCGGGCGAGGATCACCAGCTTGCGCATGACATCCTTACCGGCGAGATCCACGCGTGGATCCGGCTCGGTCAGCCCCTGCTGCCAGGCCTGATCGACCAGGTCAGTAAAGGGCACGGTGCCGTCAAACTGCAGGAACAGCCACGACAAGGTTCCAGAGAAGATGCCGCTGATAGAGAGAATTGAGTCACCGCTGTCGATGAGATCGCGTACGGTATGGTTCACCGGCAGGCCCGCGCCCACGGTGGCGTTGTAGAGCCAGCGACGGCCCGTTTTTTCGAAGGCGTCGTGGATCTGGCGATACTTGTCGCTGGTGCTCGCGCCGGCCAGCTTGTTGGCACTGATAACGTGAAAACCGTGGCTGGCAAAGTCGAGGTACTGATCGGCTAGCTGCTCACTGGCGGTGACGTCGAGCACCACCAGATCGTCATAGGGGTGCGCCCGCATCCACAGGAACAGGGAGTCCTCTTCGTGCTCCACCGCTTCGTCATTAAAGAAGGCCAGCGCGCGGCTAGCGTCCAGCCCCTCGTAGCTCAGCAGGCTGCGACGGCTGTCTACCACTCCCGCCAGCACAAATTCAAAGCCGGTGCGGGCTGAAAGCGCGCTCTGCTCGCGGGCAAACAGCTCCAGCCAGCGCGAACCGATGTTGCCTTTGCCGAACAGCACCAGGCCAATGCGCTTCTCGGCGCGGAAAAGTGACTGGTGCAGGCCCTGAATCAGGCTCTCCGTTGGGCCCACGCGCAGCACCGCCACCAGGCTGATACTGTCGTCGGACTGCCAGATAAACTCTACCGGCTGACCCTTGAGCTGCTGCCAGAAGCGGTGGCTATGGAGTGGATTACGACACACGCCCGCGCCAACCAGCGCCACCAGCGCCAGCCCCTGGCGTAAACGCAGCTCGCCCGGCAGCCCGGCTTCGTCGAGCAGCTTCAGGGCGCTGTCGACAACCTCTGAGGTATAGCAGAGCTGAAGCAGGTTGCGATCGGTATGCACGCCTACCGCCAATGGACGGAGCTGGGCGCGCTTCAGGATCAGGTCGATCTCTTTATGCGCCAGCTTGAAGTCCTGGCTCGGCGGAACCTGGAACTCAATCAGGCAGACGTCATCGTGGCTGGTGACGATGCGCGCGCCTGTCCCGGAAGCCAACACGCGCTCGATGCGCGTAGAGCCCTGTTCCGGGTTGTAGCTGCAGCGCAGCTGAAGATCGATATCGCTGCCGGAGACCGGCTGTAGCGTGCGGGCGTGCAGCACCGGCGCGGCCAGACGGGCCAGCTCGCTGGCTTCGTCGAGACGCAGCAGCGGCAGCAGGCAGGCATCTTTTACCTTACGCGGGTCGGCGCTGTAGACCCCGGCCACGTCGCTCCAGATGGTCACCCGAGAGACGCCGCCCAGGGCGCCAATCTGCGTTGCCGAGTAGTCAGAGCCGTTACGCCCCAGCAGTACGGTCTCTCCCGCATCGTTGCGGCAGATAAAACCGGTCACCACCAGCCGTTTGCCAGGGTGCTGCACCATCAGCTGTTGCAGCAGCGGATAAGAAAGCCCTTCGTTAACCTGGGGTTGGGCAGAGCGCTCGGCGCGTAAAAATTCCCGCGCGTCCAGCCAGGCGGCGTTCAGCCCCTGCAGATTAAGTACGGCGGACATCAATCGCGCGGACCAGATCTCGCCGTGGCCTACCACCTCGGCATAGACCGCATCGGTAACGCCGCTGTCGAGCAGGCCGGCGAGACGCTCCAGATCGTGAATAAATTCGCTGATTAATCCATCGGCTGTCTCAGGGGGAAGTAATCCACTGATAAGCTCGGACTGGTAGCGGCGCAGCGCCTGTTGAACCTGATGCGCAGAGAGCCTGTCGGTCTGGCTGAGCTTCAGCCAGCTGATCAACTGGTTGGTGGTGCTGCCGGCGGCCGAGACCACCATCATATCGCCAGGCTGCGAATACTCCGCCATGATACCGGCGACACGCAGGTAACACTTCACATCCGCCAGACTACTCCCACCAAACTTATGCAGTTGACGACCCTTCGTCCCTGCCTGCGCAATCACACTCATGTTTACCCCTTCGCTGCGATCCGGAATGCATTTTCCAGATCGGCAATTAAATCTTCACCATCTTCAATACCGGTCGAGATGCGTAGCAGCGTCTCGGAGATGCCGGCAGCAGCGCGCGCTTCGGCGGCCATGCCCGCGTGCGTCATGGTGGCCGCGTGGGAGATCAAACTTTCCACCCCGCCCAGCGACTCTGCCAGCGTAAACAGCGACAGGCCGCTTAAGAAACGACGCAGGGTCTGCTCATCACCGTCCAGCTCAAAGCTCAGCATCGCGCCGAAGCCTTTTTGCTGGCGGGCAGCAATCTCATGGCCCTGGTTTTCCGGCAGCGACGGGTGATAAAGCTTCTTCACCAGCGGCTGCGTCTTCAGAAACGCAACGATCGCATGGGCATTACGCTGGGCCACTTCCATACGCGGCGACAGCGTACGCAGGCCGCGCAGCAGCAGGTAGCTATCAAACGCGCTGCCGGTTACACCAATATTATTCGCCCACCATGCCAGTTCGGTGACGGTCGCTTCCTCTTTGGCAATCACCACACCCGCAACCACGTCGGAGTGACCGTTGAGGTACTTGGTGCAGGAGTGCAGCACCAGATCCGCCCCCAGCGCCAGCGGGTTTTGCAGCGCCGGGCTGAGGAAGGTGTTATCCACCACGCTCACGGCACCGGCTTCGCGGGCCAGCTGACAGATTTTCGCAATATCCACGACGCGCAACAATGGATTACTTGGACTTTCGATCAACACCAGCTTCGGTTGTTCAGCCAGCGCCGCCTTCAGAGCCTGCTCATCATTTTGATCGACAAAGAGAACGCGATAGCAGCCGCGCTTCGCCAGGCTGTCAAACAGACGGTAGCTGCCGCCGTAGCAGTCGTGCGGGGCCACCAGCAGATCGCCAGGCTTCAGGTAAACCGTGGTCACCAGGTGGATAGCGGACATGCCGGTATTGGTCAGCACGGCCCCCGCCCCACCTTCCAGCTCCGCCAGCGCACGCTGGACCACATCACGCGTCGGATTACCGCGGCGGGAGTAGTCATGCGCGCGCGGCTCGTTAAAATCGGTGAAGTTATAGGTGCTGGAGAGATGAATCGGCGGGACAACGCAGCCGTACTGCTCGTCATCATTCAATCCGCTACGCACTGCAATGGTGGCCTGTTTACGCGTCATGTGAAGGCTTCCTGGCTTAATGGATGAAAAATCAGGCCACAGAATAGCATTGTGACAATAGACGTCAATACATCTGGACATCTAAACTTCTTTGCGTATAGATTGAGCAAACCGCGAATAACCGTTAAAATTATCTGCATTAGCGCACATCCCCGGAGCCAATACTCCGTGTCACGGTGGCGTCTCTACGGTAAACTACGCGAGATTACGGCCCTGTCCCTGCGGTAAGTCGGGTTTTGGCCATTTATTAATGAGAAAGAGGATTAAGGTATCTCATGGCTGAATGGAGCGGCGAATATATCAGCCCCTACGCTGAGCACGGTAAGAAGAGTGAGCAAGTAAAAAAAATTACGGTTTCCATTCCTCTGAAGGTGTTAAAGATCCTCACCGATGAACGTACCCGTCGTCAGGTCAATAACCTGCGTCACGCCACAAACAGCGAGCTGCTGTGCGAAGCGTTCCTGCATGCGTTCACCGGCCAGCCTTTGCCGAACGATGAAGACCTGCGCAAAGAGCGCAGCGACGAAATCCCTGAAGAGGCGAAGATTATCATGCGCGAGCTGGGCATCGACCCGGACACATGGGAATACTAATGGAAAAGGGGCTGCGGCCCCTTTTTGCTGGACGTGATACGCCGGATGGCGGCTGTCGCCTTACCCGGCCTACCTGAGCGCTAATTTTGCCATGCAATCATTTCATCCAACCGCTTCAAAATATCGGCGAAATAGCTCTCGTTAATACTAAAATCACCTTTGACCTGAACACTATCAGCATGTGCTTCCGGTCGAAGCTCATATTCGATAATCACACTGTCAGTGCCAGCCATTTTTCTGATTATCATATTCAGCTGACGCCGTTCGCTGCGAAACTCAAAGGGCTTTATTTCACGTCGGGTGATGAGTGCATCATAATGAGCAGAAAACTGCTTACGCAGCGTCTGTAACTCACCTACCGTAAACTCAGTCTGGAATTGTGCGGTGAGGCCCGGAACTGAAAATTCAATAAAAGACTTAATCCAATCCCAACGATGATGCTCGGGGTCAATTTCGTTATCAATAACTCTCTCAAAAGGAGATACTGTAAAAGTAAGCTCTTCATTTTTAATATCGAACATCGATAGACTCCTATCATCATTCAAAAATACATGAAATGGGTAATCGTCCAGTCAGACTCCCTTACCACAACTTCCAGGGTGTATTTTTTATACTCAGTAGCGGCTTTTTTACGATATAGCTTGTACATCTCAATTTCGTATCTGTACAGTCCTTTAATCTTACGAGGATCGGCCATGCGCTTACCGTAGCGAATAGCTTTTTCTTGAATATACAAAGGAACATACCGACCCGGTTCCAACATGTGCCTGGCAGCCGTTTCGGTCATTTTCAAATTACGTGCTGACAAGCCAAGCTTAAATCTGGTTCGTAAAAATAAAACGGTGCTTTGGCTAAGTTTAGCTGTAATAGCGGTTTTTGTGCCAGCCTCAAATAAGGCGCTGCCAGTACGGAAAATGCGGAAGACACCAAAGGCGAGCAGCGCAATATCTGTTGGATCAATTAAGGGGGTTTCAAGCGGGGCCTCTTCAAGCCGAACAAAATGACCGTGAGTGTCATAAACTTGCCAAAGGCCAGGAGATTGGACCACAGTGTATCCAATACAAATGCCGCTTGTCTCATCTAATATTGGTTGAGCATTACGCGGTAAATGATGTGGTCGAAGCTCAAAGAACTCCCCTTGGGGTAATCTTGACTCAAAAGTGTAATACCGTCCTGGTTCATGCCTTTCTGCCGCTCCTAAAATCATTCGCATTCCCTCTTTGTATGTTAGCTCTTTTAGTGCACAGGAAGATAAAACGAGCGCTATCGGTAACTCCCTGTCCATCTGTCAGCAAACTGCAATCTGACGTACTACTCATTCTGAGTGTAATCCTGTTCACTGAAGAATTTTTTGAGGGAAAGTGCTTATGCTCATGATTAGCCAGCCAGCAAATGGGTGAACACCGAGCAGATTAAATTATGGGTAATAATGATGGGCAACATTCAGGCACAAAAAAACCGCCCGAAGGCGGTTTTTTCTAAGCAGCGGATTCTTACTTGCTGCCTGGGATGCTGAAGCGCTTGTTGAAGCGGTCAACACGGCCACCGGTAGCAACGTCACGCTGCTTGCCAGTGTAGAACGGGTGGCAAGCGCCGCACACGTCCAGGTTCAGATCGTGACCCACGGTTGAATGGGTTTTGATCACGTTACCGCAAGAACAGGTTGCAGTAATCGCAGTGTAATTCGGGTGAATACCTTTTTTCATGGGAGAAACCTCAGTTAAGGCCGCATCGCTCTTCCAGCCCTAACGCCGGACACCATGCGAGATAATTAATTTAAGCTCTGGCGGCAGAATGCAACACCAAAGGCGGCGAATCATACAGAAATTAACCGCCGTATGCAAACAGATCCGCATCTGCCTTCTTACAATGTGTATACTATCCCGCCAATTTCAAGTGCATGGATAAAAAAATGCCCGTTGCTCACGTTGCCCTACCCGTCCCGCTGCCCCGCACCTTTGACTATCTGCTGCCCGCCGATCTGTCTGCCCGTGCGGGCTGCCGCGTGCGCGTGCCGTTCGGCAAGCAGCAGCGGGTGGGCATCGTGGTCGCGGTAAGCGACGAGAGCGAGCTGCCTCTGGCCGAGCTTAAGAGCGTGGCGGAGGTGCTGGACATTGAGCCCGTGTTCTCCCCCTCGGTCTGGCGACTGCTGCTGTGGGCAGCGGAGTATTACCACCACCCGCTGGGTGACGTGCTGTTTCACGCTCTGCCCGTGCTGCTGCGCCAGGGGAAACCCGCCAGCGCCGCACCGCTCTGGTACTGGTTCGCCACTGAACAGGGCCAGGCGGTGGATATCAACAGCCTGAAGCGCTCGCCAAAGCAGCAGCAGGCGCTCTCTGCTCTGCGCCAGGGGAAGATCTGGCGACATCAGGTAGCGGATCTGGAATTTAACGATGCGGCGCTTCAGGCGCTGCGCAACAAAGGCCTGTGCGAGTTGAACAGCGAAGCGCCCGTCCCCCGCGACTGGCGCGAAGGCTACGCCGTCAGCGGCGAGCGCCTGCGGCTCAACACCGAGCAGGCCACGGCCGTGGGGGCGATTCACAGCGAGGCCAATACCTTCTCCGCCTGGCTGCTGGCGGGCGTGACCGGCTCCGGGAAGACCGAGGTCTACCTGAGCGTGCTGGAGAATATTCTGGCCCAGGGCAAGCAGGCGCTGGTGATGGTGCCGGAGATTGGCCTGACGCCGCAGACCATCGCCCGCTTCCGTGAGCGGTTTAACGCCCCGGTAGAGGTGCTCCACTCCGGGCTGAACGACAGCGAGCGCCTGAGCAGCTGGCTGAAGGCCAGGAACGGCGAGGCGGCGATTGTGATTGGTACCCGCTCGTCGCTGTTTACCCCGTTTAAAAACCTCGGCGTCATTGTGATCGACGAGGAGCATGACAGCTCCTATAAACAGCAGGAGGGGTGGCGCTACCACGCTCGCGATCTGGCGGTCTACCGCGCCCACAGCGAACAGATCCCGATTATCCTCGGCTCTGCCACGCCTGCGCTGGAGACCCTGCACAACGTACGGCAGAAGAAGTACCGCCTGCTGCGCCTCACCCGCCGGGCAGGCAACGCGCGACCGGCTAACCAGCACGTGCTCGATCTCAAGGGTCAGCAGCTGCAGGCGGGTCTCTCCCCGGCATTAATCAGCCGGATGCGCCAGCATCTGCAGGCCAATAACCAGGTGATCCTGTTTCTCAACCGTCGTGGCTTTGCTCCGGCGCTGCTGTGCCACGACTGCGGCTGGATTGCCGAGTGCCCGCGCTGCGATCACTACTACACCCTACACCAGGCCCAGCACCAGCTGCGCTGCCACCACTGTGACAGCCAGCGCCCGGTGCCGCGCCAGTGCCCCGCCTGCGGCTCCACGCATATGGTCCCGGTGGGACTGGGCACGGAGCAGCTTGAGCAGGCGCTCACGCCTCTCTTTCCTGGCGTGGCTATTTCGCGTATCGATCGTGACACCACCAGCCGCAAAGGGGCGCTGGAGCAGCATCTGGCAGAGGTGCATCGTGGCGGCGCGCGTATTCTGATCGGCACGCAGATGCTGGCGAAGGGGCATCACTTCCCGGACGTCACCCTGGTGGCACTGCTGGACGTCGACGGAGCGCTGTTCTCGGCTGACTTCCGCGCCGCCGAGCGTTTTGCCCAACTCTACACCCAGGTCTCCGGCCGTGCCGGACGCGCGGGCAAACAGGGGGAGGTGATTTTACAGACCCACCACCCTGAGCACCCGCTTCTGCAAACCCTGCTCTATAAAGGCTATGATGCTTTTGCCGAAGAGGCGCTGGCAGAGCGGCAGACGCTACAGCTGCCGCCGTGGACCAGCCACGTCATCATCCGCGCAGAGGATCATAACAACCAGCAGGCCCCGCTCTTTCTGCAGCAGCTGCGCAATCTGCTGCAGGCCAGCCCGCTGGTGGATAGCCATCTCTGGCTACTCGGCCCGGTGCCTGCCCTTGCTCCGAAACGCGGCGGTCGCTATCGCTGGCAGCTGCTGCTTCAGCACCCCTCGCGTATTCGCCTGCAGCATATCGTCAGCGGCGCGCTGGCGCTGATTAATACCCTGCCGGAGGCGCGCAAGGTGAAGTGGGTGCTGGACGTGGATCCGATTGAGGGTTAGCGAGGCCAGGGATGCGAGTCGGATCGAAAAATTCAACCTCCATCACAATTTTCCTGAAAATAGTGTAACCGTACTGATAAACGATCTGCTAAAAATGTGGGTAATGTCGCACATAAGGGATGCGCCTGCGCTTATGCCAGGCATGCGAGGAGAAAGAGTTGAAGGTTAAGAAAGAGGTTGCTGCGGCGACCATGAAAGATGTGGCCCAGAAAGCGAAAGTTTCTACGGCAACCGTGTCCAGGGCGTTGATGAACCCGGATAAAGTCTCCCAGGCGACCCGCAATCGCGTTGAGCAGGCGGCGCTGGAGGTGGGCTATTTGCCACAGGCGATGGGCCGCAACATTAAACGCAACGAATCGCGCACGCTGCTGGTCATCGTGCCGGATATCTGCGATCCCTTTTTCAGCGAAATCATTCGCGGTATTGAAGTGACCGCCGCCGAGCAGGGCTATCTGGTACTGATTGGCGACTGCGCCCACCAGAACCAGCAGGAGAAGACGTTCATCGATCTGATCATCACCAAGCAGATTGACGGTATGCTGCTGCTCGGCTCGCGCCTGCCCTTTGACGCCAGCATCGAGGAGCAGCGCAACCTGCCGCCGATGGTGATGGCCAACGAGTTCGCGCCGGAGCTGGAGCTGCCCACGGTGCACATCGATAACCTGACGGCGGCCTTTAACGCCGTTAACTACCTGCTGGAGCAGGGGCACCAGCGGATTGGCTGTATTGCCGGGCCGGAAGAGATGCCGCTGTGCCACTACCGCCTGCAGGGTTACGTCCAGGCGCTGCGCCGATCCGGCATCACCGTTGACCCGCACTATATCGCCCGCGGCAACTTCACCTACGAGGCGGGGAGCAGTGCCATGGAGCAATTGCTGGCGCTGCCGAAGCCGCCTACGGCGGTATTCTGCCACAGCGACGTCATGGCCCTTGGCGCACTCTCCTGCGCGAAACGGCAGGGTCTTAAAATTCCGCAGGATCTCTCTATTATTGGTTTCGATAATATTTCACTCGCCCAGTTCTGCGATCCGCCGCTGACGACGGTCGCCCAGCCGCGCTTTGAGATTGGCCGTGAGGCGATGCTATTGCTGTTAGATCAGCTACATGGCCAGGTAGTCAGCAGCGGATCGCGCCTGCTGGATTGCGAATTAATCGTGCGCGGGTCGACACAGGCGCTTACGTAACAGCGCCTGCTTTCGGACTTCCGCGTCTGGTCAAAGTCCCGTCGCTTAAGTAACATGACGGCCCAATAAACGAATGAATACAGCGAAACGATAGTGGCCCAACGAGATTATGTACGCCGCAGCCAATCGGCTCCTTCGCGGCGAAAAACGAGCACCTCAAGGAAGAAGCAACGTAATACGCCTGCTGTCTCGCCTGCTATGGTGGCGATTGCAGCCGCCGTGCTGGTGGCCTTTCTCGGTGGCCTTTACTTTATTACCCATCATAAAAAAGAGGAGTCCGAGACCCTGCAGAGCCAGAAGGTCACGGGCAACGGGCTACCGCCGAAGCCGGAAGAGCGCTGGCGTTATATTAAAGAGCTGGAGAGCCGTCAGCCGGGCGTACGTGCGCCAACCGAACCGTCAGCGGGCGGGGAAGTGATGAACCCGGATCAGCTGACCAACGAGCAGCGTCAGCTGTTAGAGCAGATGCAGGCCGATATGCGCCAGCAGCCTACCCAGCTTAACGAAGTGCCGTGGAACGAGCAGACGCCTGCTCAACGCCAGCAGACTCTGCAGCGCCAGCGTCAGGTGCAGCAGTTGCAACAGCAGCAAACTCAGCAGCAGACCCAGCAGCAATGGGCCGCCGCTGCGCCAAAAACCCAGCCGCGCCTGACGGAGCAGCCGCAGACTCGCACGGTGCAGAGCGCGCAGGCACCACGCCAGACGCAGCAGCCGAAGCCCGCAGCAAACAGCCAGCCGTATCAGGATCTGCTGCAAACGCCGGCGCATACCGCTGCCGCCGCGCCGAAAACGCAGCAGGCTGCCCCGATCACCCGTGAGCCGGAAGCGGCGAAGCCTGCCGCTGAGAAAAAAGATGAGCGTCGCTGGATGGTGCAGTGCGGTTCGTTTAAAGGCGCAGAGCAGGCGGAGACCGTCCGCGCCCAGCTGGCGTTTGAAGGCTTTGACTCACGGATCACCACCAACAACGGCTGGAATCGCGTGGTAATTGGCCCGGTCAAAGGCAAAGATAACGCCGATGGTACTATCAACCGCCTGAAGCTGGCTGGTCACGCAAACTGCATTCGTCTCGCCTCCGGGGGTTGAAACCCCCAAAATCTCCCCCATCTATAATTGCATTCTGCCCCGTACACCGTGCGGGGCGACTCATCTGATTGCAACAAAGGGGTCTGCTCGTGACAACAATTGTAAGTGTTCGCCGTAACGGCCAGGTCGTGATTGCCGGTGATGGCCAGGCCACGCTGGGCAATACCGTAATGAAAGGCAACGTCAAAAAAGTGCGTCGCCTGTATAACGACAAAGTGATCGCCGGTTTTGCAGGCGGTACCGCAGATGCCTTCACGCTGTTCGAACTGTTTGAGCGCAAGCTGGAGATGCACCAGGGCCACCTGGTAAAAGCCGCCGTTGAGCTGGCCAAAGACTGGCGTACCGATCGTATGCTGCGCAAGCTCGAAGCGCTGCTGGCGGTGGCGGATGAAAACGCCTCGCTGATTATCACCGGTAACGGCGACGTTGTGCAGCCAGAAAACGACCTGATTGCTATCGGCTCTGGTGGCCCGTACGCCCAGGCCGCCGCCCGCGCCCTGTTAGAAAACACCGACATGAACGCGCGCGACATTGCGGTGAAGGCGTTGGATATTGCAGGTGATATCTGCATTTATACCAACCATAACCACACCATCGAAGAATTAAACTCTAAAGCGTAAGGATCTCCCATGTCTGAAATGACCCCACGCGAAATTGTCAGCGAACTGAACAAACACATTATCGGTCAGGACAATGCCAAGCGCTCTGTTGCTATTGCCCTGCGTAACCGCTGGCGTCGTATGCAGCTCGACGAAGAGCTGCGCCACGAAGTGACGCCGAAAAACATTCTGATGATCGGTCCAACCGGCGTCGGTAAAACCGAAATCGCCCGTCGTCTGGCGAAGCTGGCCAATGCGCCCTTCATCAAAGTAGAAGCGACTAAATTCACCGAAGTGGGCTACGTCGGTAAAGAAGTTGACTCGATTATCCGCGATCTGACCGATGCCGCCGTGAAAATGGTGCGTATGCAGTCGATCGAGAAAAACCGCTACCGTGCGGAAGAGATGGCGGAAGAGCGCATTCTCGACGTGCTGATCCCACCGGCGAAAGATAACTGGGGCCAGGCTGAACAGTCCCAGGAGCCCTCTGCCGCCCGCCAGGCGTTTCGCAAAAAGCTGCGTGAAGGCCAGCTGGATGACAAAGAGGTAGAGATCAACCTCGCCGCTGCGCCGATGGGCGTAGAGATCATGGCACCTCCAGGCATGGAAGAGATGACCAGCCAGCTGCAGTCGATGTTCCAGAACCTGGGCGGTCAGAAGCAGAAGCCGCGCAAGCTGAAGATCAAAGACGCCATGAAGCTGCTGATCGAAGAGGAAGCGGCCAAGCTGGTGAACCCGGAAGAGCTGAAGCAGGACGCCATCGACGCCGTTGAGCAGCATGGTATCGTGTTTATCGATGAGATCGATAAAATCTGTAAGCGCGGTGAATCCTCTGGCCCGGACGTTTCCCGTGAGGGTGTTCAGCGCGACCTGCTGCCGCTGGTAGAAGGCTGCACCGTCTCCACCAAGCACGGCATGGTGAAAACTGACCACATCCTGTTTATCGCCTCCGGCGCATTCCAGGTGGCGAAGCCGTCGGATCTGATCCCTGAGCTGCAGGGTCGTCTGCCGATCCGCGTTGAGCTGCAGCCGCTGACCACGGAAGATTTTGAGCGCATTCTGACCGAGCCAAATGCTTCCGTCACCGTACAGTACAAGGCGCTGATGGCTACCGAGGGCGTAAACATCGACTTTACCGATGACGGTATCAAACGCATTGCCCAGGCCGCATGGCAGGTGAACGAGACCACCGAAAACATCGGTGCGCGTCGTCTGCACACCGTTCTGGAGCGTCTGATGGAGGATATCTCCTATGACGCCAGCGATCTGAACGGTGAATCGGTGACAATCGACGCCGCTTATGTGAGCAAGCACCTGGATGAGCTAGTAGCAGATGAAGATTTGAGCCGTTTTATCTTATAATCGCGCTCAGCACGTTTTCATTACTGTTGATGGGGCTATATAGCCCCATTTTTATTGGCTGAATCCTATGACTGAATATACCCTGACGCGTACCCAGGCCTGGCTGGAAAGCCTGCGTCCAAAGACCCTTCCCCTTGCGTTTGCCGCGATTGTGGTGGGCACCGCGCTTGCCTGGTGGCAGGGCCATTTTGATCTGCGAGTCGCGGTGCTGGCGCTCACCACCGCCGGGCTGCTGCAAATCCTCTCTAACCTGGCTAACGACTACGGCGACGCGGTGAAGGGCAGCGACAAACCGGACCGTATCGGGCCGCTACGTGGCATGCAGAAAGGGGCTATCAGCCTGGCGCAGATGAAACGCGCCCTGCTGGTTACCGTCGCCCTCAGCTGCCTCTCTGGATTGACGCTGGTGCTGGTTGCGTATCAAACGGTCGGGGATTTTATCGGCTTCATGATACTGGGCGGATTATCGATCGTCGCCGCTATTACCTACACCATTGGCCGCCGCCCGTATGGCTATCTCGGCCTGGGGGATATTTCGGTGCTGCTCTTTTTTGGCTGGCTCAGCGTGATGGGCAGCGGCTATCTCCAGACGCATACCCTGATCCCGGCGATGTTCTTACCGGCTACCGCCTGCGGCCTGCTGGCAACGGCGGTGCTAAACGTCAACAACCTGCGGGATATCGACAGCGATCGCGCCAACGGTAAAAACACGCTGGTGGTGCGCCTGGGGCCGGTAAACGCCCGCCGCTATCACGCCTGTCTGCTGCTGGGCGCGCTGCTCTGCTTTGGGCTGTTCAATCTGCTCTATCTGCATAGCCTGTGGGGCTGGCTGTTCATTCTGGCCGCTCCGCTGCTGGTGCGTCAGGCGCGCTTTATCCTGCGTGAGCAGGATCCCGCTGCCATGCCGCCGATGCTGGAACGCACTGTAAAAGGCACGCTTTTGACTAACCTGCTGTTTGTCGTCGGGATTGTGCTCAGCAAGACGCTGCTTTAGCTGACAAATATCAATTAACAATTGATGATTTTGCCAACAATGCATTATGCGCGATATACTGACAGTTCTCGCAGCAACTAAACGTAAATCCTATGAAATACGATACTTCCGAGCTTTGTGACATCTACCAGGAAGATGTCAACGTCGTGGAACCGCTGTTCTCCAACTTTGGTGGGCGGTCTTCGTTTGGCGGACAGATCATCACGGTGAAATGTTTCGAGGATAACGGGTTGCTTTACGATCTGCTCGAACAGAATGGCCGTGGTCGTGTCCTGCTGATTGATGGCGGTGGTTCCGTTCGTCGCGCACTGATTGATGCCGAGCTGGCACGCCTTGCCGCCCAGAATGAGTGGGAAGGGCTGGTGGTCTACGGCGCGGTGCGCCAGGTGGACGATCTTGAAGAGCTGGACATCGGTATCCAGGCGATTGCCGCGATCCCGGTGGGTGCCGCAGGTGATGGCATTGGCGAAAGCGATATCCGCGTGAACTTTGGCGGCGTCACCTTCTTCTCCGGCGACCACCTCTATGCCGATAACACCGGCATTATCCTCTCTGAAGATCCGCTCGATATTGAGTAATAAAAAGCCGGGTGGCGCTTCGCTTACCCGGCCTACGTACTCTGTAGGCCCGGCAAGCTGTGCGCCGCCGGGCATTTCGAAACAGTTATACTTCTTCCATTCGACCTAAGAGCGCTTGCAGGCGATCCTGCCAGCCGTTCTGCTGTTCGCGCAGCTGATGATTTTCACGCTCCAGCTCTTCGCGATGGTGGTGCGCATTCTGCACTTCCTGCGACAGGCCGTTGTTTTTTTCTTTCAGCTCTTCGATTTCCATCTGCAGTAACGTGATGGTGTCAATCGCCTGCTGTACTTTTGCTTCCAGTTTCTCAAACACTTCTAATGACATGGTCATACCTCTCCTGAATTGCAAGGCGACGCTTTAATGTAAACGCGCACAACATAGCCCCGATTGTATGAAGCCCCGTCGCCCCTGTCCAGCGCCAGGGCGCGTAGTTTGCGGTTTGCAACACTTTTCATCCTTCGCCTGGTTTACACCCTGCCGTGCCGTATGATTTGTTAATCGATTCGTTAATGAAATGATTCAGCCTCAAATCATCTTCCGGAGCAAATATGAGCTCCATAGCGCGAAAACGCTCATTTTGTTGACGCAGCACACACATTTTAATTTCGATATTTCTCGTTTTTGCTCGTTAACGATAAATTAACACTGTGTCTACAGACATCATGGTTGTCTCTGCTCGCCATGATAACAATAACCATTACACACTTCAGGATCCGATTATGAGTCAAACATCGACCTTAAAAGGCCAGTGCATCGCCGAGTTCCTCGGTACCGGGTTGTTGATTTTCTTCGGGGTTGGCTGTGTTGCGGCGCTGAAGGTGGCGGGTGCCTCCTTCGGCCAGTGGGAGATCAGTATTATCTGGGGTCTGGGCGTGGCGATGGCCATCTACCTGACCGCCGGGGTCTCCGGTGCGCATCTTAATCCGGCAGTAACCATTGCGCTGTGGCTGTTCGCCTGCTTCGACGGGCGCAAAGTCGCGCCGTTTATCGCCTCGCAGTTTGCAGGCGCGTTTTGTGCCGCCGCGCTGGTCTACGGCCTCTACTACAACCTGTTTTATGATTTTGAACAGACCCACCACATGGTACGCGGCAGCGTTGAAAGCCTGGATCTTGCCGGGATATTTTCAACCTACCCCAACCCACACATCAATTTTGTGCAGGCCTTCGCGGTTGAAATGGTGATTACCGCTATCCTGATGGGCGTGATCATGGCGCTCGGCGATGATGGCAACGGTATTCCACGCGGCCCGCTGGCTCCGCTGCTCATTGGCCTGCTGATCGCGGTAATTGGCGCCTCGATGGGGCCGTTGACCGGTTTTGCGATGAACCCGGCGCGTGATATTGGGCCAAAAGCCTTCGCCTGGCTTGCAGGCTGGGGCGACATCGCCTTTACCGGCGGTAAGGATATCCCCTACTTCCTGGTGCCGCTGTTCGGGCCGGTAGCAGGTGCAGCGCTCGGCGCGTTTGGTTATCGTAAGTTGATTGGCCGCCATCTGCCCTGCGACACCTGCGAGGAAGAGGTGAAAGAGCCAGCTGCCACTGCCGCACAACACAAAGCGTCGCTGTAATGTGACTACGGGAAAAAAAGATGACTGAGAAAAAATATATCGTTGCGCTGGACCAGGGTACAACCAGCTCTCGCGCCGTGGTAATGGATCACGACGCCAATATCATCAGCGTTTCACAGCGCGAATTCGAACAAATCTACCCTAAACCAGGCTGGGTTGAGCACGATCCGATGGAGATCTGGGCCAGCCAAAGCTCAACGCTGGTAGAAGTGTTAGCGAAAGCCGACATCAGCTCCGATCAGATTGCCGCTATCGGCATTACCAACCAGCGTGAAACCGTGGTGATCTGGGATAAAGAGACCGGTAAGCCCATTCACAATGCCATCGTCTGGCAGTGCCGTCGCACCGCCGACATCTGCGAGCATCTGAAGCGCGACGGCCTGGAAGACTATATCCGCGCCACCACCGGCCTTGTCATCGACCCCTACTTCTCCGGTACTAAGGTGAAGTGGATCCTCGACCATGTAGACGGCTCCCGTGAACGCGCTAAGCGCGGCGAACTGCTGTTCGGCACCGTCGACAGCTGGCTGATCTGGAAGATGACCCAGGGACGCGTTCACGTCACCGACTACACCAACGCCTCCCGTACCATGCTGTTTAACATCCACACCCTGGAGTGGGATGACAAAATGCTGGAGGTGCTGGATATTCCGCGCGCCATGCTGCCAGAGGTGCGTAAATCCTCCGAGGTTTACGGTCAGACCAACATCGGCGGCAAGGGCGGCACGCGTATTCCTATCGCCGGGATCGCCGGTGACCAGCAGGCGGCGCTCTTTGGTCAGCTCTGCGTCAAGCAGGGGATGGCGAAGAACACCTACGGCACCGGCTGCTTTATGCTGATGAACACCGGCGAGAAGGCGGTAGCCTCCGAGCACGGCCTGCTGACCACCATCGCCTGCGGCCCGCGTGGCGAGGTGAACTACGCCCTGGAAGGCGCGGTATTTATGGCGGGCGCATCCATTCAGTGGCTGCGCGACGAGATGAAGCTGATCAGCGACGCGTTCGACTCGGAATACTTTGCCACCAAGGTGAAAGATACCAACGGCGTGTACGTGGTGCCGGCCTTTACCGGCCTCGGCGCGCCCTACTGGGATCCCTATGCCCGCGGTGCAATCTTCGGCCTGACCCGTGGCGTCAACTCGAACCACATCATCCGCGCGACGCTGGAATCCATTGCCTATCAGACCCGCGACGTGCTGGAGGCCATGCAGGCCGACTCCGGCATTCGTCTGCACGCCCTGCGTGTGGACGGTGGTGCGGTAGCCAATAACTTCCTGATGCAGTTCCAGTCCGATATCCTCGGCACCCGCGTTGAGCGTCCGGAAGTTCGCGAAGTTACGGCCCTGGGCGCCGCTTACCTTGCAGGCCTGGCGGTCGGTTTCTGGCAGAACCTCGACGAGCTGCAGGAGAAAGCGGTTATCGAGCGCGAGTTCCGGCCGGGTATCGAAACCACCGAGCGTAACTACCGCTACAGCGGCTGGAAAAAAGCCGTGAAACGCGCCATGGCGTGGGAAGAACACGACGAGTAATCATCACCCCGCTCCCCTCTCCGTCCGGAGAGGGGGCATACCGCCTCTCTCTCTGTGTTAAACTTTGCACAATTTCTTTAATGACGTTCTTAAATGACGAGTGTGCAATGAAACGAGAGCTTGCGATTGAATTTTCCCGCGTGACGGAAGCGGCCGCGCTGGCCGGTTACAAATGGCTGGGCCGGGGCGATAAAAACGTTGCCGACGGCGCAGCGGTTAACGCCATGCGCATTGTGCTCAATCAGGTCAACATTGACGGGACCATCGTGATTGGCGAGGGTGAGATCGATGAAGCACCGATGCTCTATATCGGCGAGCGCGTCGGTACCGGCCAGGGCGATGCGGTAGATATTGCCGTCGACCCTATCGAAGGCACCCGCATGACAGCGATGGGCCAGGCCAACGCGCTGGCAGTGCTGGCCGTGGGCGACAAGGGCAGCTTCCTGAATGCGCCAGATATGTATATGGAGAAGCTGATTGTTGGTCCTGGCGCAAAGGGCGCTATCGATCTTAACCTACCCCTGGAAGAGAACCTGCGTAACGTGGCCGCCGCGCTCGATAAGCCCCTCGACGAGCTGACCGTGACCATCCTGGCGAAGCCGCGCCACGATGCGGTCATCGCCCAGATGCAGCAGCTCGGCGTGCGCGTGTTTGCCATTCCCGACGGCGACGTGGCCGCCTCCATTCTGACCTGCATGCCAGACAGCGAAGTGGACGTGCTCTACGGCATCGGCGGTGCGCCAGAGGGCGTGGTCTCTGCCGCCGCCATCCGCGCGCTGGACGGTGATATGCAGGGCCGCCTGCTGGCACGTCATCACGTGAAGGGCGATAGCGAAGAGAATCGCCGCATCGGCGAGCAAGAGCTGGCGCGCTGTAAAGAGATGGGTATTGACGCAGACAGCGTGCTGCAGCTGGATGATATGGCCCGCAACGATAACGTGATTTTTTCTGCCACCGGCATCACCAAGGGCGATCTGCTCGACGGCATTAGCCGCAAGGGCAATATGGCCACTACCGAAACCCTGCTGATCCGCGGTAAATCTCGCACTATCCGCCGGATCCAGTCCATTCATTACCTCGATCGCAAAGATACGGACGTACAGCGCCACATTCTTTAAGGTCATTTGATCAATCGAGCTTTCCGGCCCGCTCGGGCTGGAAAAGTTCGCTTTAAGCGACGAAGATAAGGTTATACAGAACAGGAGACGATCATGGCGGATTGGGTTACAGGAAAAGTTACGAAGGTTGAATTCTGGACCGACGCGCTCTTTAGTCTCACCGTTCATGCTCCCATCCACCCCTTCAAGGCGGGCCAGTTTGCCAAGCTGGGTCTGGAGATTGACGGCGAGCGCGTCCAGCGCGCCTACTCCTACGTTAACGCCCCCAGCGATCCTAATCTGGAGTTTTACCTGGTCACCGTACCGGACGGCAAGCTCAGTCCGCGCCTTGCGGCGCTAAAGCCGGGTGATGAGGTGCTGATCGTGAGCGAGGCCGCAGGGTTTTTTGTACTTGAGGAGATCCCTGAGTGTGACACCCTGTGGATGCTGGCAACCGGGACGGCCATCGGCCCCTATCTGTCGATTTTGCAGGAAGGAAAAGACCTGGAGCGCTTTAAAAACCTGGTGCTGGTCCATGCCGCGCGCTATGCCGAGGATCTCAGCTATCTGCCGCTGATGCTGGAGCTGCAAAAGCGCTATGAGGGTAAACTGCGGATCCAGACGGTCGTCAGTCGCGAAACGGTAGCGGGCTCACTGCACGGGCGCGTACCGGCGTTGATTGAGAGCGGAGAGTTAGAGCACGCCGTCGGGCTGACAATGCGCGCGGAAGATAGCCATGTGATGCTGTGTGGCAATCCGCAGATGGTACGTGATACTCAGCAGCTGCTGAAAGAGACCCGGCAGATGGCCAAACACCTGCGCCGCCGTCCGGGCCATATGACCGCTGAGCACTATTGGTAATTAACGAACCGGGTAATTAACGGAACTTAACGTCCAGCGCCGTTTTACCAAACTTGTTTTCGCCCGGCGTGCCGAGAAACGCGCCGAGGTCCACCAGCAGCATGACCATAATCAGCGTCGGGATAAAGCGCCCCACCGCCCACGTCCAGACGCCGCCTAGCACGTCCCAGCGCCCGGCCAGCAGCACCCACGCCAGCACCAGCAGCAAGGCCCAGTAGCCAGACTTACCGCGATCGTGCAGCCGTTTTACCACCACGCAGGTGGTGGGCCAGAGCAGGCTGACCAGCGCAAAGGCTGCCAGCTGCAGATCCACCAGCCCGCTTCCCGCCAGCGAAAAGAGTGCCACCATCGACAGCGCCCAGAGCGCTATCCAGATCCAGAAGTCACGACGTCCAATACGTCCTTTAAATGAGAATAACCACTGCTGTATGGTCATGTAAGGTTCCTTATAATCGTAGTGCTGCGTAGTTTACCTTAGTCGGGTCAGCTTTTGACAAGCCAGACGGTTATCGTTTTAATCGGGATAGCTAAACAGAGGGAGAGATCATGAAAAGATGGAGCATATTGCTGGCATGGCTGGCGTGTTGCCTGCCTGCACTGGCGGTAGAGGTTCCCCTGGCGGCCACGGCCCCCTATCTGCTGGCGGGTGCGCCAACCTTCGATCAATCTATTAGTCAGTTCCGGGAGAAGTTCAACGCCGATAATCCTGGGCTGGCGCTCAACGAGTTTCGCGCCATCGAATCGCACAACGATCGGGCGAACCTGACGCGGGCCGCCAGCAAAATCAACGAGTCGCTCTACGCCTCTACGGCTCTTGAGCGCGGTACGCTGAAGATCAAGTCGATGCAGATTACCTGGCTTCCTGTTCAGGGGCCGGAGCTGAAAGCGTCGAAAGCCAAAGCGCAGGAGTATATGGCGGCGGTATTACGCGCCTTTTCACCCCAGTTGAGCAAAGCCAATAGCCTGCAAAAACTGCAGAAACTGCTGAACAGAGGCAAAGGCAAAGCCTGGTATGCCGAGACCGAGGGTGCGTTGCGCTATGTTGCAGCAGATAACGGTGAAAAAGGGCTGACCTTCGCTGTTGAACCGATTAAGCTGACGCTATCTGATAGTGCTGAAGGTAACAATAAATGATAAAAAGCAAAGCCTTTGCAGGGATGAATCTCTATACTGTTTGACAACCATGCTGCCTGCAAACGGCAGCCATATTCCTTGATTCGCTGACAAAGCGTGGAGAATAAAAATGCGACATCCTTTAGTGATGGGTAACTGGAAACTGAACGGCAGCCGCCACATGGTAAACGAGCTGGTAGCTAACCTGCGTAAAGAGCTGGCTGGCGTCACCGGCTGCGGCGTGGCCATCGCGCCGCCGGCAATGTATCTGGACCTGGCAAAACAGGCCGCAGCGGGCAGCCACATTATCCTCGGCGCGCAGAACGTTGACGTGAACCTCTCCGGTGCCTTCACCGGTGAAACCTCCGCTGAGATGCTGAAAGACGTGGGCGCGCAGTACATCATTATCGGTCACTCTGAGCGTCGCACCTACCACGCCGAGTCTGACGAGCTGATCGCGAAAAAATTCGCCGTACTGAAAGAGCAGGGTCTGATCCCGGTTCTGTGCATCGGTGAAACCGAAGAAGAGAACGAAGCGGGTAAAACCGAAGAAGTGTGCGCGCGTCAGATTGACGCCGTGCTGAAAACCCAGGGCGCAGCAGCGTTCGAAGGCGTAGTGATTGCCTACGAACCGGTATGGGCTATCGGTACCGGCAAATCAGCGACCCCGGCGCAGGCGCAGGCGGTGCATAAGTTTATCCGTGACCACATTGCAAAAGCTGACGCGAAAGTGGCTGAGCAGGTGATCATTCAGTACGGCGGCTCGGTTAACGCCTCTAATGCGGCTGAACTGTTCACCCAGCCGGATATCGACGGCGCGCTGGTTGGCGGTGCTTCCCTGAAAGCTGATGCGTTTGCAGTGATTGTGAAAGCAGCGGAAGCGGCTAAGCAGGCGTAATGCTGTTATGACGGGGGCCTCCCCCGTCATACTCTCTTCTCGCATTACCAGTATCCCAGCCAGTGCCACCAGAAGGCACCCATAACCCCCCAAATCAGCAGATTAACGATACTCATCACCAGCCCCGCTTTCCACCACTCCGCAAGCGTAACGTAGCCGGAACCAAAAATAATGGGTGCCGTTCCCGTCCCATAGTGCGTCAGCGACATCATTAGCGACGAAGAAAAACCGAGCATCAGCCCAAGCAGCGCGGGCGGCGCCCCCAAACCCAGCCCCGCCGCGAAGAACGCAGCAAACATGGCGGTAATATGGGCAGTGGTGCTGGCGAAAAAGTAGTGCGCATAGACGTAGAGCAGAACCAACAGCAGCGTCGCGATGCTCCAGTGCAGGCCTAACTGACTGATAACGCTGCCGACGCTGGTTGCCAGCCAGCTCACCAGACCCAGCTTGTTCAGGAAATCCGCCATCATGACCAGCGCCGCGAACCAGACGATAGTATCCCAGGCACCGCGGCACTTAAGAATATCTTCCCAGCTGAGTACCCCAGTAAGTAACAGAATTGACAGGCCGATTAACGCTGCGCTGGTTGGGTTAACGGCCCAGCCTCCCCCCATTACCATCTCTGGCACCCCGGCCCACAGGCAGAGCAGTAAAATGAAAACCGTCAGGGTAATCTTCTCGGCAAGAGATAAGGGACCCAGCGCATCCAGCCGTTGCCGGGCAAAACGTGGCGCATCCGGCGTACGCGTAATCGCGGGTGGATAGAGCCACCAGATAACAACCGGCATGACAACCAGCGAGACTGCCGCCGGAAGCAAAGCGGCAACGGCCCACATTCCCCAGGTCATCGTTAGTACGCCATCGCTGCCTTTGGTCAAAAAGCTGACAATCAGCGGATTTGGCGCGGTCGCGGTGATAAACATGGCAGAGCTGATAGGGTTAATATTGTAATTCACCAGGGCCAGGTAGCGCCCCGTTGAGCCGTTTTCGCGGCTGCCAGGCTGCGAGCCAAGGCTTTCTGCAATCGCTCGCATAATAGGGTGGATAATGCCGCCGCCGCGTGCGGTATTGCTTGGCGTCACCGGTGCAATCAGCGTTTCCGCCAGGGTTAAGGCCCAGGCGATGCCGAGAGTCCGCTTGCCGAACAGGGCAATAAATCCGTAGCCAATACGCGCTCCCAGCCCGGTTTTAAGCAAACTTTGCGAGAGCATAATCGACAGCCCAATCAGCCAGATCAGCTGATTGGAGAAGCCGCTCAGCGCATCGTTAAGCGCCGCAGAAGGCTTACCGGGATGAGTGACGCCGGTCATTGCCACCAGCATAATCGCCACTATCGCAATCGCGCCAATAGGCATGGCTTTACCGATGATCGCCGCGATAGTGCCGATAAACAGCGCCAGCAGCTGCCACGCCTCAGGCGTCACATCGGCAGGGACGGGGATAATAAACGAGATGGTCAGAGTGATAGCAATAGCAATGATGGCGGGCCAACATCGTACAGGGGTTAATCTGTCCATAAATCCATCCTTGAATGTTCAGCGCGCTGATGCGCGCCGTGGTATTAACCAGCATCATCAAGGATAAATCCCTCTATCACCTCACAAAAATAAAGGATTAAGATAACGACATTCACAGACGGAGGGTTAGAGTTTTCCCAATGCCTGATACCACAGATAGTCCAGCGGCAGCAGCAGCAGATAGGTCGCTATCGCCAGCGCCAGACAGAGCAGCATTCCCGCCCGCGCAGGCACCTTGCCTAACGCCATCGCCACTACGATCGGCGAGGCCTGATATGGCAGCAGCGGCGTCGAGTAACCCAGCACCTGAATCATAATCGTCGACAGCAGCGGGAAACCGGTGGCGTCAGAAAAGCTTTGCGCCAGGCTGGTATAGAGCGCCGGCACGCCGTTGGCGGTCATGATAAAGTTAAGCGCGGTGGTAATGCCGGTCAGGGCCACAAAGCTGGTGAACGGGTTTTGTGGATCCAGCGGCATAACGTGCAGCAGCGCATCCCCTACGGCGCGGCCAATACCGGTTTGCGTCACCGTGATCGCCAGACCCAGAATGCCCGCCACGTAGATACAGGTGCGGATATTTACCCCGGCGGCGAACTCCTCGCCGTTAATAAAGCCGATGCGCGGCAGCAGCGTAACGCAGGCCGCCGCCAGACCGGTCCAGGCCGGGCCGATGCCATGCCAGCTCTCCGTCACCCATAGAGTGAGTACCACCGCCAGCATCCAGGCGAGCCGCTTCTCATCCCGGCTCATCGGCGTAGCAGGTTCAAGATCGCGCGCCGCATGCGGTTTGCCGGGAAAGAGCCAGCAGATAAGGGCAATCAGGATCAGCCCCTTTAAAATGCCCAGCACCGGCGTGTGCAGCAGCAGATAGGGAACATAGTTGAGATGGATACCAAAGGCCCCTTCTGCCGCGCCGCTCATCACCAGATTCGGCACGTTAGCGGGCAGAATGGTCGCGGAAAGCTGGAAGGTGCCAAAGCCCACCGCCAGCGCCAGGCCAAACCATGCCCGCGATCCCTCGAGGATCCCGGCTCGCGCCGCCATCGCGGCAACGATAGGCATTAACAGAGCGATGCGTCCCATGTTGGACGGCATGACAAACGCCAGGGCGTAGCTCAACAGCACCACGCTGCCCACCATCAGTAGCCACGAATCGGTCAGCCTTGCTGAGAGAGCCCTCGCCGCCCGGTCCGCCAGGCCGGTTTTGCGGATCGCCACGCCCAGCACAAAGCCGCTAAAGACCAGCCAGAACGCCGACGAAGCAAAGCCGCCAAAGATAACATCCGCCGGGGCGATTTTGGCCACCATGGCGGCAGCAAAGAAGAGCAGCGCGGTAATAAACTCCGGCAGCAGAGCGGTCGCCCACAGCACGATGGTGACGCCGATAATCAGTGAGGGAAGGAACAGAGGGTGCGTTAACCAGAGTGACATACCTGTCTCCTGCTATTTTTTCACCGAGTCTACGGCGACAGGCAGGTTCAGTAAACGCCATTAATGGTGGGGCAAGAAAACGGCCCCGCAGGGCCGGTCGTCTTAACGCTTGCTGATCTGGTCGAAGGTACCACCGTTGGAGAAGTGCTCTTTCTGGGCTTTTGTCCAGCCGCCAAACTCCTCATCAATGGTGAAGAGCTTCAGTTTCGGGAACTCGCTGTCATATTTCTTCGCTACGTCCGGGTTACGCGGACGGTAGAAGTTTTTCGCGGCGATCTCCTGCCCTTGCGGGGAGTACAGATACTTCAGGTAGGCCTCGGCCACGGCTTTGGTCTCTTTCTTCTCAACCACTTTGTCCACCACGGAGACGGTCGGCTCGGCGAGGATAGATTCACTCGGAGTGACAATTTCAAACTTGTCTTTGCCCAGCTCGTTGGTTGCCAGCAGCGCCTCGTTCTCCCAGGCGATCAGCACGTCACCGATGCCGCGCTCAACGAAGGTATTGGTCGCACCGCGTGCGCCGGAGTCCAGCACTTCTACGTTCTTAAACAGCGCCTTCACGAAGTCCTGTGCTTTAGCCTGGTCATTGTTGTTGTGGTGCAGAGCATAGCCCCACGCCGCCAGGTAGTTCCAGCGTGCGCCGCCGGAGCTTTTCGGGTTCGGTGTGATCACCGAGACGCCCGGCTTAATCAGATCGTTCCAGTCGTGGATCTGTTTCGGGTTGCCTTTACGCACCAGGAAAACGATGGTCGATGTATAGGGCGCTGAGTTATCCGGCAGGCGTTTGATCCAGTTTTTATCGATGCGCCCACGCTCGGCGATAGCATCAACGTCATAGGCCAGCGCCAGCGTCACCACGTCGGCTTCAATACCGTTGATAACAGAGGTCGCCTGCTTGCCTGAGCCGCCGTGCGACTGGCGGATGGTGACGTTATCACCGGTTTCCTGCTTCCAGTGCGCGCTGAACGCCTTGTTGTACTGCTCGTACAGCTCACGCGTTGGATCGTATGAGACGTTTAAAAGCTGAATGTCCTTTGCCAGAACGCTGCCGGAGGCCAGCAGCAACGTTAACCCTACACCCCATTTGTTCATCGCTCACTCGCTTATATATGGAATTGTGTTGTGATGAATGCAGCGTGCCAGAAAGCGAATCAATGATTAAAGAATAAAAAAAGATTGGCTATAACCTTGGGGAATAAAGATATCGTTGGATGAAAAAAAGCCGGGTGGCGGCTGTGCCTTACCCGGCCTACAGGAGCGAGACGGTAGGCCCGGTAAGCTCAGTGCCACCGGGCGAAAATCCCTGCTAGTAAAGTTTCTTAGCGCAGTCCAGCCAGTCGCCTTTGAACGGACGCTTCATATTTTCGATAGCGTCGATGATGTCATGGTGCACCATCTTCTCGTTCTGGATACCGACGCAGCGGCCGCCATAGCCCTGCAGCAGCAGTTCAATGGCGTAGGCCCCCATACGGGAAGCCAGAATACGGTCATAAGGAACCGGAGAGCCGCCGCGCTGGATATGGCCGAGAACGGTCGCGCGGGTTTCACGCTGGGTCTCAGATTCAATGTACTTCGCCAGTTCGTCGATATCGCAGATGTGCTCGGTAATCGCAACGATGGCATGCTTTTTACCCTTCGCGATCCCGGCCTTGATTTCGCTTACCAGATCTTCACGGTTAAACTCAACTTCCGGCAGGACGATGAACTCACAGCCGCCGGCGATAGCCGCCGCCAGGGTCAGATCGCCACAGTAACGGCCCATCACTTCAACGATGGAGATACGCTGGTGGGAAGAGGAGGTATCACGCAGGCGGTCAATCGCTTCAACAACGGTATGCAGCGCGGTGAAGTAGCCGATGGTGTAGTCGGTCCCGGCAACGTCGTTATCGATGGTGCCCGGCAGGCCGATGCACGGGAAGCCCATCTCGGTCAGGCGTTTCGCCCCCATATAGGAGCCATCGCCGCCGATGACCACCAGCGCGTCGATGCCGCGTTTTTTCATGTTTTCGATAGCCACGGCACGGATGTGCTCTTCACGGAACTCCGGAAAACGAGCCGAGCCGAGGAACGTACCACCACGGTTGATCATGTCAGAGACGCTGTAGCGGTCGAGCTGCACCATGCGATCTTCATACAGGCCAAGATAGCCGTCGTAAATGCCGCAAACTTCCAGACCTTCAGTCAATGCTGCACGAACTACGCCACGAATTGCAGCGTTCATGCCAGGCGCATCACCGCCACTTGTCAACACACCGATTTTCTTAATCATGACTACCTCTGAACTTAGGAATGCAAAATAAATTCTTGCCCGAAGCGACGCCCCTGGGAGTGAATGGCTATGCTGCGCATAGTATATCAATCTCCCTTGGCTGAATTGATTCAGGTCAGACCAAATGGCGGTAATTTATCCACAAAATGCTGGTCTGCTTCACCTTTTTACACCTTGTAACCTGGGCTTACGCCAGGAAATTCATCCTTGGGATACTACGGAACAAGGGTCCTGATGGATGATCACATCGGAACCCGGGAAACGCCGCAAAATCGCCTTTTCAACCTGCTCGGCTACAAGATGCGCCTGAACAAGCGGGAGATTGTCGTCCATTTCCAAATGAATCTGAATAAAGCGAGTCGGCCCTGACTGCCGCGTGCGAAGATCGTGTGCTCCGCTGACCCCCGGCCAACGAGTAACGATAGCGATTATTTCCTGTTGCTCTACATCGGGTAGCGCACGATCCAGCAGCGACTGAACCGCTTCATACCCCATACGCAGCGCGCTGTAGAGGATATAGGCTCCGATACCCAACGCAAAGAGCGCATCGGCCCGGTGCCAGCCGTACCACGACAGCCCCAGCGCGATGAGAATAGCGCCATTCATCATAACATCAGACTGATAATGAAGCATATCGGCGCGCACGGCCTGACTTTGCGTTTTTCGTACCACCCAACGCTGAAAAGTGACGAGGATCACAGTACACACCAGCGCAACCAACGTCACGATGATACCGATCTGCGGCGCTTTCATTGGCTCAGGACTAACAAGGTGCTGAATACCGGTTAAAAAGAGGAACAGCGCCGAGCCGGAGATAAACATGCTCTGGGCCAGCGCCGCCAGCGACTCGGCCTTGCCGTGCCCGAAAGTATGCTCATCATCCGCTGGCTGGAGGGAATAACGCACCACCAGCAGGTTGGTTAAAGAGGCGGCAATATCCACCAGCGAATCGACCAGCGCCGCCAGCACGCTCACCGATCCGGTGTACCACCATGCAAAAATTTTAATTACCAGCAGCAACGAGGCCATTACCGTCGCGGCAATAGCTGCCCGGCTCACCAGCTGCCCATACATTTGATTCATACGCACTCCTACCCGGACATGGGGAGTAGTATAACGGATGATAAATCAGGCAATGTGACAAAAAACGGGGCGGATGCCAGGGGTTTAACTGCTATTAAGCCTTAGCGGGTGGCTATGGCCTTAACCAGGCCATCTTCAACAGAAAATTAGCTGAACCACTAAAATAACCAGCGGCCAGCCTCGGCCGACTCAATAAGCATGCTGACAGTGAGGGGTTCGGGTACGTGATGATCTGTTTTTAGATAGCGCGGAAGTATGGCATTGGGCAGGAAACGAATGCCTGCGTTGGGAAAATAGCGGTTAAAATTGAAGCCAGACATATCTACGCCCAGCGTCTCTCTGTACTCGTCGATAAACTCAGCTGCATCTTCAGGCAGGACAAGCTTACTTCCCGTACTGATGGAAGTATCATCAGCCATCGCCCAGAAATGCTTTTTAATCAGCGCTCTTACCTGTGCCGCTTCATGCACTTTCACTACGATTAAGCCTCAGCGAGCCACGTTTATGTTTGAGATAAAAACCGATGACGCACTTTTCCGATTTTCCTTTGTTGAAAGGGTTGAAGAGCCGGAAGACAGGCGTCAGGATTTGATTATATGCTGGTTGGAAGTACAAGGTTCGGGCGTAAACCTGGGGTGCGAATGTGAATTTAGCCTTTTTGATCTTGATGAACTCCGGGACAAGCTGACCCAATTCTGGCACTGCTTATCTGATCATCGGGCTCCAGCGCCTGTAGTCTATGCACCTCGCGTTAATACCTTTCAATTTGATATTCACCATGCAATAGACGCTTACGCTATTGGGTTCAATTTCAAAATCACGCCGAATAGGCTAACTCTTTGGACGCTGGAAGGTGGCATGCTCATTGATCAAAGCTACTTTCCTGAACTTATACATGGCATAAACTCAATTCTTACTAACTGAGATCAAAGCCCTTTAACTGACCTACCTGGCTTTACGGGATCGGTCCACATAACGCGATATCCTCCTTGCAACTACTTATGGCTGTTGCACGGATGATTGATTTATAAGCCATTTTTCTAAGTGACTGACAAAAAAAACCCCCTCATCATGAGGGGGAAGACAGGGATGGTGTCTATGGCAAGGAAAACAGGGTTGTTACTGGTTACTACTTACTACCGGTACTGCTACTCGATAACGTTAGCGGCGATTCCTGCTGCATTTTTGCAACGTCGCGCAGCTGGTTAATTCGCTGTTGGTGCTTGTCGTGTAAAACCGCCTGTTGCTCGGGCGTGAGCAGGTGATACATCTGGTTGCGAACCCGGGCCATTTCGACCTGGCGGGCAACCTGCTCCTGCGCCATTTTTTCTGCCTGAGCGCGTACGGCGCTTTCATTAAATTTTTCTGCGGTCACGAGGCCGTGCATCGTCTCGATTTCGCTAACATTAACAGGTGGCAACTTGTGCCTCGCCTGCTGCATCAAATCACGCAGTTGCTGGCGCTGTTGTTCAGTTAAACTAATACCGTCAAACATATGGCTCTGGGTGCTACGCGGTGCCAGCTCTTCAGAGCCGTGCCAGCTCTCGCCTGTTACACCTTCAGCTGCGTGGCCAACGGTATTTAACGTCAGCGTTGAGGCCATGACGGCAGCGGTAACAATGCGCATCACTTGCTCCCAAAATCGTTTGTGTCGCCAATCAACTGAACTCAGTCTACGATTCAGGCTGCAAACTAGCGTCAGGGGGTGTAAAACAACGTAAAGTCATGGATTAGCGAGCCTTGATGACGTAATTTCTGCCTCGGAGGTATTTAAATAATGAATAAAATTTTGTTAGTTGACGATGACCGAGAGCTTACTTCCCTTTTAAAGGAGCTGCTCGACATGGAAGGCTTCAATGTGCAGGTTGCCCATGACGGGGAGCAGGCGCTCGACCTCCTGGACGACAGCATCGATCTGCTTTTGCTCGACGTAATGATGCCAAAGAAGAATGGTATCGACACCCTTAAAGAGCTACGCCAGACACACCAGACACCCGTCATTATGCTGACGGCACGCGGTAGCGAGCTGGATCGCGTTCTCGGCCTTGAGCTGGGCGCGGACGACTATCTGCCTAAACCCTTTAACGATCGCGAGCTGGTGGCCCGTATTCGCGCTATTCTGCGCCGTTCACACTGGAGTGAGCAGCAGCAGAACAGCGATAACGGTTCACCGACCCTGGAAGTGGACGCCCTGAGCCTGAATCCAGGCCGTCAGGAGGCCAGTTTTGATGGCCAGTCGCTGGAGCTGACCGGCACCGAGTTCACCCTGCTCTACCTGCTGGCGCAGCATCTCGGCCAGGTGGTCTCCAGGGAGCATCTTAGCCAGGAGGTTTTGGGTAAACGCCTGACGCCGTTCGATCGCGCGATCGATATGCATATCTCTAACCTGCGCCGTAAGCTGCCGGAGCGTAAAGATGGCCATCCGTGGTTTAAAACGCTGCGCGGACGCGGCTATCTGATGGTTGCGGCTTCATGATAGGAAGTTTGACGGCACGCATCTTTGCCATTTTTTGGCTAACGCTGGCACTGGTGCTAATGCTGGTCTTAATGGTG
The DNA here is from genome assembly GCF_024656065.1 of Pseudescherichia sp. L3. NCBI lineage: Bacteria > Pseudomonadati > Pseudomonadota > Gammaproteobacteria > Enterobacterales > Enterobacteriaceae > Pseudescherichia > Pseudescherichia sp. L3. Next base: position 61,461 of record NZ_JANKYC010000005.1, on the reverse strand, counting down.
CCCAAGCTGGACTCCCGGCAAATGACGGAGCTGCTGGATAGCGAGCAGCGCCAGGGCATTATGATTGAGCAGCACGTTGAGGCGGAGCTGGCCCTTGATCCACCGAACGATTTGATGTGGTGGCGGCGGCTGTTTCGCGCAATTGATAAGTGGGCCCCGCCGGGGCAGCGCCTGCTGTTGGTGACCAGTGAAGGCCGGGTGATCGGCGCTGAACGTAGCGAAATGCAGATCATTCGTAACTTTATTGGCCAGGCGGATAACTCCGATCATCCGCAGAAGAAAAAATATGGACGGGTAGAGCTGGTAGGGCCGTTTTCCATCCGCGACGGGGAAGATAACTACCAGCTCTACCTTATCCGTCCGGCGAGCAACTCCCAGTCCGATTTTATCAACCTGCTGTTTGACCGACCGCTTCTGCTGCTGATTGTGACGATGTTGATCAGCTCTCCGCTGCTGCTCTGGCTGGCGTGGAGCCTGGCCAAACCGGCGCGTAAGCTGAAAAACGCGGCGGACGAAGTAGCTCAGGGCAACCTGCGCCAGCATCCAGAGCTGGAAGCCGGGCCGCAGGAGTTTCTTGCTGCCGGGGCCAGCTTTAACCAGATGGTCACGGCACTTGAACGCATGATGACCACTCAGCAGCGCCTGCTCTCTGACATCTCTCACGAGCTGCGCACGCCGCTTACGCGTTTACAGCTGGGTACCGCCCTGCTGCGCCGCCGCAGCGGTGAGAGCAAGGAGCTGGCCCGCATTGAGACCGAAGCGCAGCGTCTCGACAGCATGATTAACGATCTGCTGGTGATGTCGCGTAATCAGCAGAAAAATGCGCTGGTGAGCGAAACCGTTAAGGCCAATCACCTGTGGAATGACGTGCTGGATAACGCCGCCTTTGAAGCCGAGCAGATGGGCAAATCACTGACCGTCAACTTCCCGCCGGGACCGTGGCCGCTGTACGGCAACCCGAGTGCGCTGGAGAGCGCGCTGGAAAATATCGTGCGTAACGCCCTGCGCTACTCGCATACGAAGATTGAGGTGAGTTTTGCGGTGGATAAAGAGGGCGTGACGGTTAACGTAGATGACGACGGTCCGGGCGTCAGTGCGGAAGATCGCGAGCAAATTTTCCGCCCGTTCTATCGTACCGACGAAGCGCGTGACCGAGAGTCCGGCGGCAGCGGGCTCGGGTTGGCGATTGTCGAGACGGCTATCCAGCAGCACCGCGGCTGGGTGAAGGCCGACGACAGCCCGTTAGGCGGCTTACGCTTAACCATGTGGCTACCGCTGCATAAGCGTTCATAGTTTAAACGTGTAGAGTCTCCAGGCCGGGCAACCCCCGGCCTGCTATTTCCTGCCCCACAGTCTGGGCGCAAAGCTTTCAATCTTGCCGCTCAGGCGTCGTTTCTGCATGGTTCTGGCCCAGCTCACCGAGAGGCCAGCGGCAGAGAGCAGGCGGTGGTACTGCTCGTCGTCAAACGGCAGATGCCAGGCGATGGCGGCGGCCTCATAGACGCTCACGTCGCTACAGCGGGAAACCAGCTCAAGGGGCGCATCGCTGGAGACGCTGCCCGGGGCAATTACCCGGTAGAGCCAACCCGTGCGGCCGCTCTCCTGCATCAGGGAGGAGAGATCATGAATGGCAAAATGGTAGTTAACTTTGAAACAGGGCGAACGCGGCTGGGTCACCTGAATTAGCGCTTCACCCCAGCGAAAAATATCCCCGATATAGACGTTTTGCTCGGTCATTCCCTCGGTGGAGAGGTTCTCGCCGAACGCTGGCGCGACAAAGCGCTCCGCCTGTTCAGGAAATGCGCTTGCCCAGTAGCGATAGTGCTCGCGTGGATAGTGACACAGGGCACGATCTGGCCCGCCGTGGATCTTCTTCTCGGCCTGCTCATCCCCCGCAAGCCCTCGCTCGGTTAACGTCAGCTCGCCGTCAACCTGCACTTTGGCAATAGCGCTTGGCCGACTGCCTGCGTAATCGCTTACTTTACCAGTAAAAACGTTAACCTGATGATGCATCACCGCGCCTTATCCAGATACAAAAAAAGCGAGTCATAAGACTCGCTTTTCACTGGTCACAATGCAACCTTATTTTTTAGCAGCGAAACGGGCAGCAGCTTCGTCCCAGTTCACAACTTCCCAGAATGCCTTGATGTAGTCCGGGCGTTTGTTCTGGTATTTCAGGTAGTAAGCGTGTTCCCACACGTCCAGGCCCAGGATCGGGAAGCCGGATGCGCCAGAAACCGCTTCACCCATCAGCGGGCTATCCTGGTTTGCGGTAGAGACAACGGCCAGCTTGTCGCCTTTCAGTACCAGCCATGCCCAGCCGGAGCCAAAGCGGGTTGCCGCTGCTTTCTCGAACTCTTCTTTGAATTTCTCAACGGAGCCGAAGTCGCGCTCGATGGCGGCTTTCAGATCGCCCTGCAGGGTAGTGCCGGTTTTCAGGCCTTTCCAGAACAGGCTGTGGTTAGCGTGACCGCCAGCGTTGTTACGCAGGACGGTTTTTTTGTCGGCCGGAACCTGATCCAGCTTAGCGATCAGCTCTTCTACCGGCAGGTTAGCCAGCTCAGGCAGGCTTTCCAGTGCGGCGTTAGCGTTGTTAACGTAGGTCTGGTGATGTTTAGTGTGATGGATTTCCATCGTCTGCTTATCGAAGTGTGGTTCCAGTGCATCATAAGCGTACGGCAGTGATGGCAGTGTGTAACTCATAATCATCTCCATTAATTGTCGGGCGGCGATACTGTTAACGCCGCGTAAGCAGTTGGTTCATTATAGTTAATTAAGTAGTATTGAAAATGTTTATCAATGCCGTAGTTTTTATATGGTTATAACCTTTTGTTATGTACCCGAGAGCGTCCTGCTGCGATGCCGCCACTGACTCGGTGCCACGCCGGTTTCACGGGTAAAAACTACGGAAAAATAGTTGCTGTCTTCAAAACCACAGCGTGTGGCAATTTCACCGATCATCAGCTCGCTGTGCTGGAGCAGATACTGAGCGTGACAGATGCGCAGCTGGCGCAGATAGTGGTTGATTGTCATGCCGGTCTGGGTACGAAACTGCTGGCGTAGTGTACGCTCACTGCACTGATTTTGCTCGCAAAATTGCTCAAGCAAAAAGGCGCGGTTGAGGCTGCTGGCCAGGGCGGTGATGAGTTTATCCAGCAACGCTTCGCTACGGGTCGCCGAAAGATTATTGGTGGCGTAGCGATGGCGCTTAAGGGTTAATACCAGTTGGGCAAACAGCGTTTCTGCCAGCGGATCGGAGAGCGGATCCGCTTTGGTGCTCTCATGCTCAAGCTGGCTAATCACCTGCCGGGCCTGGGCCATACCGCTGCTGCCCATGCGCCAGTAGGGTATCGGCTCTCCGCCGTCCAGGCCGGGGATATGCGCAGCCCAGTCAAGGTTGAGCGTCAGCCGCTCCGGGCAGTAGATGATGTTTTGCAGCACCAGATCGTTTACCGAGGCGTAGGCGTGACGGTCCTCGGCGCGGATATAGAAGAGATCGCCCCGGGTAATACGATACGGGCGATCGTTAAGAATATGCAGGCCGTTGCCGCGCCAGACCAGCACCAGCTCGTTGAACTCATGGGTGTGTTCAGCAAAGACGTTTTGCGGATAGCGATCGGCCACCGCGACCGCCTGCCCGGGCCTGGCAAAAAAATCATCCCTCCGCAGAATTAACTGACCTGCCACAGCGTCACCTCAACAGCCTTCAACCTTCTATATTTAGCTGTTTTTTAGCAAAAAAACGGTGACTCTCTTCTCGTTTACGGCTATTGCAGCGGAGCATCCCGCCCCTGACGGATATCCCGCGGTGACCAGCTAAATTCGCGGCGAAAAAGCGTCGAAAAGTGGTTGCTGTCGCCGAAACCGCAGCGAAACGCAATGTCGGTAACGCTTTCATCGCTGTGGCGCAGCAGGTGGCGGGCCTTAATCAGGCGCAGGCGGTTGAGGTAGCGCTGCGGGGTCATGCCCGTGTGCTGCTTCAGCTGACGGTGCAGCGTACGCAGCGAGAGAGAGAAACGGTCAGCCAGCGACGCCCAGCAAACCTCATCCGCGAAGTGATCCTCCAGCCACGCCATCATCTGATTCAGGCGGGCATCGTTGTTAACGGCCCCCTCCTCAAGACTGCTCTTCCGCAGCAGCACCAGCAGCTGCATAAACAGGATCTCCCGGCTGGCAAGAGCGGCGGTGCTCTCCTCCTCGGCGCTCTGCTCCATCTGGCCGACGATCTGCCGCACCTGCTGTAGCGCCCCCTGGTTAACCCGCCAGTGGGAGGCATAGTGTCCGTCCTGCTCCTGAGGCAGCAGCTGGTTCAGCCCCGTCAGGAACTGGAAAGCCTCCGGCGAGCGGTAGAGCACGTTGGTCAGACAGAGATTATCCGTGTGTTCGTAGAGATGGCGATCGTGGTCACGGATGAAACAGACGCTGCCCCCGCTGATGGAGTAGGGCTGACCGTTAAAAACATGAATGCCCGTACCATGCTCAACAATAACAATCTCATGGAAATCATGGTGATGCTCAGGAAACGCCGACTGGGGAAGGCGCGGCTCAATAGCCACAGGCGTTTTACCTGACGGAAAAAAATCTACGCTGTGGAGTACGGTCATGACGGCTTCCTGAAATGGAGAACATGCCAAAAAGAGTAATGAAAGGCTGGCAATCCCACCTTGAATTTTTGACATCAAAGCGCGCAAACCCGGTCGCTTTTTCAAGAAACGGTGGGAAAGATCCGGAAATGCGGCTGGCGTCACACCAGTGATAAGAGGCGCTATTACTGGAAATTGTGAACGCTATCACGTTCATCTTTGCTTTCTTGCCAGCGCCTAATTTTGCCTGTCCATAGCAAGAAGGTACGCCGCTGAGGGGGTTCGTAGACTGTCGGCATTGACTCTCAGAGGACTCCACTATGACCTTTCGCCATTGTGTCGCGGTCGATCTCGGCGCATCCAGTGGGCGCGTCATGCTGGCGCGTTACGACAGTGAACAGCGCGCCCTGAGGCTGCGTGAAATTCACCGCTTCGTCAACTGCCTGCAAAACGTGAACGGCTTTGCTACCTGGGATATCGACAGCCTGGAGAGTGAGATTCGCCTTGGGCTAAACAAGGTCAGCGAGCAGGGTATTCAGATCGATAGCATCGGCATTGATACCTGGGGCGTGGACTATGTGCTGCTTGATGAACACGGCCAGCGCGTCGGTCTGCCGGTGTCGTACCGCGACGGGCGCACCCACGGCGTAATGGCCCGCGCCCAGGCGCAGCTCGGCAGAGAGACAATTTACCGCCGCAGCGGTATCCAGTTTCTGCCTTTCAACACGCTCTATCAGCTGCACACATTTGTCGAACAGCAGCCAGAGCAGGCGGCGCAGGTAGCTCATGCCCTGCTGATCCCAGACTACTTCAGCTTTCGTCTGACGGGCAAAATGAACTGGGAGTACACCAACGCCACCACGACCCAACTGGTGAATATCAATAGCAATGACTGGGATGACATCCTGCTGGCCTGGACCGGCGCTAACCCAGCGTGGTTTGGCACACCGACCCAGCCGGGCAACGTGATTGGCCACTGGCGAGGCCCGCAGGGGAGTGAAATTCCCGTCGTGGCCGTCGCCAGCCATGATACCGCCAGCGCCGTGATCGCCTCGCCGCTGAGCGATGCGGACAGCGCCTACCTCTCCTCTGGAACCTGGTCCCTGATGGGTTTTGAGAGCCAAACCCCCTATACCGACGAGGCGGCGCTGGCGGCCAATATCACCAACGAGGGCGGTGCCGAAGGGCGCTACCGGGTGCTGAAAAACATCATGGGCCTGTGGCTGCTACAGCGCGTGTTGAAAGAGCAGAACGTCACCGACCTGCCCGCCTTGATTGCGGAAACCGAGCAGCTAACCGCATGCCGGATGCTGATTAATCCCAACGATGAGCGCTTTATCAACCCGGAAAACATGAGCGCCGAGATCCGCGCTGCCTGCCGCGAGTCAAGCCAGCCAGAGCCAGCCAGCCAGGCTGAACTGGCGCGCTGCATCTTCGACAGCCTTGCCCTGCTCTACGCCGACGTGCTCGGCGAGCTGGCGGCGCTGCGCGGCAAACGGTTCAGCCAGCTGCACATTGTTGGCGGCGGCTGCCAGAACCGTCTCCTCAACCAGCTCTGCGCCGACGCCTGCGGCGTCACGGTGGTCGCGGGCCCCATCGAAGCCTCAACGCTGGGCAATATCGGTATTCAACTCATGACCCTGGACGAGCTGGACAACGTCGACGCTTTCCGTCAGGTCGTGACGGCCAATTACCCCCTGACAACCTTTATTCCACAACCTGACAGTGAAATTGCCCGCCACGTCGCGCAGTTTCAAACCAAACAACAGAGAAAGGAGCTTTGCGCATGACCACTCCCATTGAACAAGCCTGGGAACTTGCTAAGCAGCGGTTTGCCGCGGTAGGCGTTGACGTTGAGGAGGCGCTGCGCCAGCTCGATCGCCTGCCGGTTTCCATGCACTGCTGGCAGGGCGATGACGTGGCTGGGTTTGAGAACCCGCAGGGCGGCCTGACCGGCGGGATCCAGGCCACCGGCAACTACCCTGGCAAAGCGCGCAGCGCCCAGGAGCTGCGGGCGGATCTGGAGCAGGCTCTGAGCCTGATCCCCGGGCCAATACGTCTGAATCTGCATGCAATCTACCTTGAATCAGAGACGCCGGTGGAGCGTAACGCCATCAGGCCCGAGCACTTTACCAACTGGGTGGCGTGGGCAAAAGCGCAGAAGCTGGGCCTGGACTTTAACCCCTCTTGCTTCTCGCATCCGCTGAGCGCCGATGGCTTTACCCTCTCCCACGCCAACGACGAGATCCGCCAGTTCTGGATCGACCACGTTAAAGCCTGCCGCCGCGTATCTGCCTGGTTTGGCGAGCAGCTGGGTACGCCGTCGGTGATGAATATCTGGGTTCCGGACGGCATGAAAGACGTCACCGTTGACCGCCTCGCCCCGCGTCAGCGCCTGCTTGCCGCGCTGGATGAAGCCCTGAGCGAAAAGCTGAGCCTCGACCACCACATCGATGCCGTAGAGAGCAAGCTGTTCGGTATCGGTGCGGAGAGCTACACCGTCGGCTCGAACGAGTTTTATATGGGCTACGCCACCAGCCGCCAGACCGCGCTCTGCCTGGATGCGGGCCACTTCCATCCGACGGAGGTGATCTCCGACAAGATCTCCGCCGCCATGCTCTATATCCCGCGCCTGCTGCTGCACGTTAGCCGCCCGGTGCGCTGGGACAGCGATCATGTGGTGCTGCTGGATGACGAAACCCAGGCCATTGCCAGCGAAATCATTCGCCACGATCTCTTTGACCGGGTGCACATTGGTCTCGACTTCTTTGATGCGTCAATCAACCGCATCGCCGCCTGGGTGATCGGCACCCGCAATATGAAAAAAGCCCTGCTGCGTGCCCTGCTGGAGCCGACCGACCAGCTGCGCACGCTGGAGGCCGAGGGCGACTACACCGCCCGGCTGGCGCTGCTGGAAGAGCAAAAATCGCTGCCGTGGCAGGCGGTATGGGAGATGTACTGCCAGCGTCACGATACCCCGGCGGGGAGCCAGTGGCTGGACAGCGTGCGGGCCTATGAAAAAGAGATTTTAAGTCACCGTAAATAAACAGTAGGCCGGGTAAGCGCAGCGCCACCCGGCATTTTCAAAGGAACTATAAGACTATGCAGACCATCACTACTTCATGGTTCGTCCAGGGGATGATCAAAGCGACCTCTGACGCCTGGCTGAAGGGCTGGGACGAGCGCAACGGCGGCAACCTGACCCTGCGGCTGGACGACGGCGATATCGCCCCGTTTACGGCCGAATTCCACGCCAGCCCGCGCTATATCGCCCTGAGCCAGCCGATGCCACTGCTGGCCAATACGCCGTTTATCGTCACTGGCTCCGGCAAGTTTTTCCGTAACGTGCAGCTCGACCCGGTAGCTAACCTCGGGATCGTTAAAGTCGACAGCGACGGCGCGGGCTACCACATTCTCTGGGGGCTCACCGATGAAGCGGTTCCTACCTCCGAGCTGCCGGCGCACTTTCTCTCCCACTGCGAGCGCATCAAGGCTACCGATGGCAAAGACCGGGTGATTATGCACTGCCACGCCACCAACCTGATCGCCCTCACCTATGTGTTGGAAAACGATACGGATGTGATCACCCGCAAACTGTGGGAAGGCAGTACCGAATGCCTGGTTGTGTTTCCTGATGGCGTTGGCATTCTGCCATGGATGGTCCCCGGCACCGATGAGATTGGCCAGGCCACCGCAGGGCAGATGTCACGGCACTCGCTGGTGCTGTGGCCGTTCCACGGCGTCTTCGGCAGCGGTCCAACGCTGGACGAAGCCTTTGGCCTGATCGACACCGCCGAGAAGTCTGCCGAGGTACTGGTGAAGGTCTACTCGATGGGCGGCATGAAGCAGACCATCACTCAAGAGGAGTTAATTGCCCTCGGTAAACGTTTTGGCGTCACCCCGATGGCCAGCGCACTACAGCTTTATAAATAAGAACATCGCGCCCCGCTCATTGAGACGGGGCGAAACCACACCTGCAAGCCCTACATAACTCACTCAATATCAGTGGAGTAAAAGCAATGAGAATAAAGACAAGCTTGATCCTCACCGTTGCCGCTCTGGCGTTGTCCGGTTCCGCATTAGCAGAAGTCAAAATTGCCCTGGTCGCAAAATCCCTCGGCAATGGTTTTTTTGAGGCAGCGAACGTCGGTGCCCAGGAGGCGGCTAAAGAGTTAGGGGATGTTAAAGTCATTTATACCGGCCCGACCACCACCACGGCGGAAGCGCAGATCGAAGTGCTTAACGGGTTGATCGCTCAGGGGGTAGATGCGATCGCTATCTCAGCAAACGATCCGGACGCCGTTGTGCCGGTACTGAAAAAAGCGATGCAGCGCGGGATCAAAGTTGTCTCGTGGGACTCCGGCGTGGCGAAAGCGGGTCGCCAGATCCATCTCAATCCATCCAACAATGCGCTGATTGGGGAAACCAACGTTAAGCTCGCCGCCGAGGCGCTGAAGGCGCTGAACGTGGAGAAAGGCGACGTGGCGATCCTCAGCGCAACGCCAACCTCGACCAACCAGAACATCTGGATTGAAGAGATGAAAAAGGTGCTGCCGAAGTACCCCTCCGTCAACCTGGTGACAGTGGCCTACGGCGATGACCTCTCCGATAAGAGCTACCGCGAAGCGGTCGGCCTGCTGAAAACCTACCCGGATCTGAAGGTGATCGTCTCCCCCTCCTCGGTAGGTATCGTGGCTGCCGCCCAGGCGGTGAAAGATCAGGGCAAGATTGGCAAGGTGTACGTCACCGGATTAGGCCTGCCGTCTGAGATGGCGGGCGCGGTGAAATCGGGCGCAACCAAGAGCTTTGCTATCTGGAACCCGATCGATCTGGGCTATGCCGCTACCTATCTGGCGGACGATCTGGTCAAAGGCACGGCCACTAAAACGGAAGCCAATATGGGCAAACTCGGCAAGGTGAAGCTGGATGCAGACGGCAGTGGTGCGATGTCTGAGCCGTTTGTCTACGATGCCAGCAATATTGATAAGTTTTCCAAAATTTTCTGATGTGATTTGTAGGAGAGATAAGCGCCAGCATCAACCGCCGTTCTGCCGGATGGCGCTGCGCTTATCCGGCCTACGATCCCCCGTCGATACGGAGACTTATCATGACACCACTGCTTCAGCTCAAGGGGATCACCAAGGTGTTCCCTGGCGTGCGCGCTCTTGAGAACGTACAGCTTGACCTCTGGCCTGGCAAAGTTACCGCGCTGATTGGTGAAAATGGCGCAGGCAAATCCACGCTGGTTAAAGTGATGACCGGCATCTATCAGCCTGAAGAGGGTGAAATCCTCTATAAGGCGATCCCTATCCAACTACCCGCGCCGGAATCCGCCCATCGGGTGGGCATTACGGCGATCCACCAGGAGACCGTGCTGTTTGATGAGCTGTCGGTAACGGAGAACATTTTTGTCGGTCAGTACCTCTATAAGGGCTTTTTGAAAAAGCTCGACTGGCCCGCCATGCACCAGAAAGCCCGGGATATCCTCGCTCGCCTCGAAGTGCAGATCGATCCCCATGCGACCCTGAAAACCCTGAGCATCGCCCAGCGCCACATGGTCGCCATTGCACGCGCCCTCTCCTTTGATGCGCAGGTAGTGATCCTCGACGAGCCTACTGCCGCGCTCTCCCAGCACGAGATTCTGGAGTTCTACCAGATCGTTGAGCGCCTGAAGCAGGAGGGCAAGGCGATCCTGTTTATCTCCCATAAATTCGACGAGATTTTTGAGCTGGCGGATCACTACACCATCCTACGCGACGGGGTGTACGTCGGCTCCGGGGCGATGAGCGAGATTAGCGAAGAGCGGATGGTGACGATGATGGTAGGCCGCGCCATTACCCAGACCTATCCCAAGATCGCCTGCGATCCTGGCGAAACGGTGCTGGAGGTGAAGGATCTCTGCCATCCCACCGAGTTTGCCCACATCAACTTTACCCTGCGCAAGGGCGAGATCCTTGGCTTTTACGGACTGGTGGGCGCAGGTCGTACCGAGCTGATGCAGGCGCTTTCCGGCGTGTCGCGCCCCTCTTCCGGCAGCATCGTGCTTAACGGCAAAACGGTGCAGTTCCACCAGCCTGCGGATGCCATCCGGGCCGGTATCGTCTGCGTGCCGGAGGAGCGGCAGAAGCAGGGTGCCATTATTGCCCTGCCTATCGCCCAGAACATCAGCCTGCCGCAGCTCGGCAAGCTAAATCCGAATGGCGTGCTGCACGACGACCGTGAGTGGCGACTCGCCGACGAGTATGCCAGACGGCTCCAGGTCAAAGCGTTCAGCTGGCAACAGCCGGTGGAGACGCTCTCCGGCGGCAACCAGCAGAAGGTGGTGATCGGTAAATGGCTCGCCACGCACCCCGACGTCATCATTCTTGATGAGCCTACCAAAGGCATCGATATCGGCTCGAAGGCGGCCGTACATCAGTTTATGTCCGAGCTGGTCGGCCAGGGGCTGGCAGTGATCATGGTCTCCTCGGAGCTGCCTGAGGTAATGGGCATGGCCGATCGGATCGTGGTGATGCATGAGGGGCGGATGGTCGCCGAATACGCGGCGGGTGAAGCCACCGCCGAGACCATCGTTAGCGCTGCCAGCGGTGCGAAACAGGAGGCAGCATAATGTGGCAACAACTGCTTAAAAACCGCGAGGCGCTGCTGGCCGCGGTGATCGTCCTGATGGTGCTGGCTATCGGCAGCCGCGTACCGTCGTTTATCGCCCCGGGCAACCTGGCAGAGATGTTTAACGATACGGCGATCCTGATTATTCTCGCCCTCGGCCAGATGATGGTGCTGCTGACCAAGGGCATCGATCTGTCGATGGCCGCCAACCTGGCGCTGACCGGGATGATTGTCGCCCTGCTCAACTTCCATCATCCTGATATTCCGGTCTGGGCGCTGCTGATCCTGGCGACCGGCCTCGGACTGGTGATGGGCGCGATCAACGGCCTGCTGGTGTGGAAGATGGGCATCCCGTCGATTGTGGTGACGCTCGGCACCATGAGCATCTATCGCGGCATTATCTTTCTACTTTCTGACGGGGGCTGGATCAACTCCCACCAGATGAGCGGTGATTTCCTTGCCCTGCCGCGTGCCAGCGTGCTGGGGCTGCCGCTGCTGAGCTGGTGCGCCGTCGCCGCGCTGCTGCTGGTAGGCTACTTCCTGCGCTACAGCCGCACCGGGCGGGCGCTCTATACCGCAGGCGGCAACGCCACGGCAGCCTACTACACCGGCATCAACGCTGGAAAAATGCAGTTCGTCAGCTTCTGCCTCTCTGGCGCGCTGGCCGGGTTCTGCGGCTACCTGTGGATCTCCCGCTTCGCCGTGGCCTATGTCGACGTCGCTAACGGCTTTGAGCTGCAGGTGGTGGCCGCCTGCGTAATCGGTGGGGTTAGCACCATGGGCGGTACGGGCCGCGTGCTCGGCTGCTTGTTTGGTGCGCTGTTCCTCGGCGTGATCAACAACGCGCTGCCGGTGATCGGTATCTCACCCTTCTGGCAGATGGCCATCTCCGGCACGGTGATTGTGATAGCGGTTCTGCTTAATGAGCGCGGCAATAAACGTAAAGGTCGGCTGATCCTGCGCGACGCGGCGCTGGCCCGACAGAAACAGGCGGTGAAATCATGAGTAAAATGTTAACCACTGACGGCCCAGGCAACCCTCCCGCAACGCTGCCGCTGCTGAAACGGCTCCTGTGCTGGGAGGGTTTCTTACTCGCCGTCACGCTGCTGGTGTTTTTAATTAACGCCTTCGCCTCTCCCTACTTTCTCAATATCTGGAACCTCTCTGACGCCACCTTTAACTTCACCGAGAAGGCGATCATCGTTCTGCCGATGGCGATGCTGATTATCGCCCGGGAGATTGACCTGTCGGTAGCCTCCACTATCGCCCTGAGCTCTACCGTGATGGGCTTTTGCGCCCAGGCGGGAGTGGATACACCGCTGCTGGTCGTTGTGGGGTTAGGTGTCGGTCTGCTGTGCGGGCTGTTTAACGGCCTGCTGGTGACGCGGTTTAATCTCTCCTCTATCGTCATCACCATCGGCACCATGAGCCTCTATCGCGGCATCACCTACATTCTGCTTGGCGATAAGGCGCTGAACGCATACCCCGAAAGCTTCGCGTGGTTCGGCCAGGGCTACGTCTGGGGGGCGCTGTCGTTTGAGTTTGCGCTCTTTATCGTGCTGGCGGGCATCTTTGCGTTCGTGCTGCACCGCACTAACTTTGGCCGCCGCACCTACGCCATCGGCAATAACCCAACTGGAGCATGGTACTCCGGCATCAACGTCAAGCGTCACAACCTGCTGCTTTTTGCCCTGGTGGGGCTGATGGCCGGACTGGCCTCGGTGCTGCTCACCTCGCGCCTCGGCAGTACCCGCCCCACTATCGCTACCGGCTGGGAGCTGGCGGTAGTGACTATGGCGGTGCTGGGTGGGGTCAATATTCTTGGCGGCTCCGGCAGCATGGTGGGCGTGATTATCGCCGCCTTCCTGATGGGGCTGGTGACCTTTGGCCTGAGCCTGCTCAACGTGCCGGGCATCGTGATGTCGATCATCATTGGCGCGATGCTGATTGTGGTCATCTCCCTGCCGATCATCACCCGCCGGATTGTGCAACGAAGACGAATATAGCTGCCGGGTGGCACTACGTTTACCCGGCCTACGATCCTGTAGGCCCGCGCAAGCGCAGCGCCGCCGGGCATAAAAATCACAGTAATGAACGGAGATCTATCATGAGCTTTATGTTGGCACTGCCTAAAATCAGCCTGCATGGCGCAGGCGCAATTGGCGATATGGTTAATCTGGTAGCAAACAAGCAGTGGGGCAAGGCGCTGGTTGTCACCGACGGTCAGCTGGTTAAGCTGGGCCTGCTCGACAGCCTGTTTGCCGCCCTGGATGCGCACCAGATGTCCTACCACCTCTTCGATAGCGTCTTCCCTAACCCCACCGAGGAGCTGGTGCAGGCGGGCTACGCGGCCTGGCAGGCGGCGGAGTGTGACTACATCATCGCCTTCGGCGGCGGTAGTCCGATCGATACCGCGAAAGCGGTAAAAATCCTCACCGCTAACCCTGGCCCCTCAACCGCCTACTCCGGTGTCGGTAAAGTGGTTAATCCCGGCGTGCCGCTGGTAGCCATTAATACTACCGCCGGTACCGCGGCGGAGATGACCAGTAACGCGGTGATCATCGACTCGGCGCGTCAGGTAAAAGAGGTGATTATCGACGCCAACATCATTCCGGATATCGCTGTCGACGACGCCAGCGTAATGCTGGCGATCCCGGCATCGGTCACCGCCGCCACCGGCATGGATGCCCTGACCCACGCGGTAGAGGCCTTTGTCTCCGTCGGCGCGCATCCGCTAACCGACGCCAACGCGCTGGAGGCAATTCGGCTGATCAACCTTTGGCTGCCGAAAGCGGTTGGCGACGGGCAAAACATCGAGGCCCGGGAACAGATGGCCTTCGGCCAGTATCTGGCGGGGATGGCGTTTAACAGCGCCGGGCTGGGCCTGGTACACGCTCTGGCACACCAGCCGGGGGCGACGCACAACCTGCCTCACGGCGTCTGCAACGCCATCCTGCTGCCGATCATCGAAAACTTTAACCGCCCGAACGCGGTGGCGCGCTTTGCCCGCATCGCTCAGGCGATGGGGGTCGATACCCGCGGCATGAGCGACGAAGCCGCCAGCATGACGGCCATTCAGGCGATTCGCGATCTCAGCGCTCGGGTAGGTATCCCTTCCGGCTTCAGCCAGCTCGGCGTGACCAAAGAGGATATCGAAGGCTGGCTGGACAAGGCCCTGGCCGACCCCTGCGCCCCCTGCAACCCGCGTACCGCCAGCCGGGACGAGGTGCGTGAGCTCTATCTGGAGGCATTATGATCCGCAAAGCCTTTGTGATGCAGGTCAACGCCAACGCCCACGAGGAGTACGAGCGCCGCCATACTCCTATCTGGCCCGAGCTGGAGGCGGTCCTGAAGGACCACGGTGCGCATCACTACGCGATCTACCTCGATAAGGCGCGTAACCTGCTGTTCGCCAGCGTAGAGATCGAGTCTGAGGAGCGCTGGAACGCGGTCGCTAACACCGACGTCTGCCAGCGCTGGTGGCAACATATGCGCGATGTAATGCCGACTAACGCCGATAACAGCCCGGTAAGCGCCGAGCTAAAAGAGGTGTTCTACCTGGCGTGAGGTGTTGCCAGGCTACTCCTGTTCAAACGTTTGTGCTCAGTCGCTGAGGCGTTGCGCCAGACTTGTCAGCAGCTGCTCCTTATCCGTGACCGCGTATGAGGCATAATATTGCTCTGCGCCCTGGGCGGTGAACATTACTGCTTTTGGCGTATTGGCAATAAAAATACCGCAGGCCTCCAGCCAGCCGGGGGCCTGCTGCAGCAGTTCTGGTGCCATATCGCTGCCGTCCTGTTTGAAGATCAAATACAGCGTTGCCAGGCCGTCACCCAGGCTTCTGAACACCGGAGTGGTACTGATGTGTTGATTGGTCAGTAATGCCTGGCATACTGCCTGCGCCCGTTCTGTCTCTGCTTGCCAGCCATGCTGTCGGCTATCCACGGTCATCGCCAGGGTGGGTAAATACCAGTCAATCTGCTGATATTCTCCGTCGGTGAGTGCCTGAGCGCGTTGATAGAACAGGGGTAAAGGGACATCGCCAGGAATAAACTGTAGATGAGGCGTATTTCTATCGCTGCTGGTTTCCAGCGAGTTTTGTACCAAAATATCCCCAGCCTGGCTGTAGCGGGTTAAATACTCGACCATCGCGGTGAAGTATTGCGTTTTATTCAAAAAATTGTCGCCGGCACGCAGCGCTGACTCATTGGCAAAAACATCATCGTTATACGTTTTTAGCTCAGCGATCGGAGCCTGATTGAAATAGAGCGCGCTATCATCACGCGTTTTGCACAATAAGAGATTATTTCTTTGCTGCTTTTGCTCCGCTCGGTACAGAGTGAAATCTGGCGTGACGATTTTCTGTCCAGCAAAGTAAGGTCGGGTAGGCTCCTGTTCAATAAAAGGCTGGCCGTTTAATGCGATCCTTTTGGGTTGTAATGCGTCATCACGCTGATAGAAGCGAGTGAGAGACGTCAGTTCGGCGTGTAGCTGGGCATGGCGCTCGGCTTTATTTCGGTCATCAATACCCAGCTGGTCCAGCAGGCGTTTTCTCGGCGCCTGAAGCACTTTTTCAGCAAAATTCAGCGCTTTTTGATCGCCAAGCAGGGCTATCATATAGGGCGACATGCCCCCCTCTTCACTGCACCCTGCCAGCGGATGGGTCATTTTCTCAATGCTGCTGGTGCTATTACCCGGCACGACATCCATTTTGATACATTCCCCGGCTGGCCTCTCCTGGGTTAGATGTGCCGTACGGGGTTTATTGCTCTCTTGCTGGAGCGGTATAAATTGGCCGATCGTGGATCGGTAATTATGGTTAATCATATTAGTTATTTCTTTATTGGGGGAGAAAGGGGCCATGATGGCCCCAGGTAAACCGGATCAGGCTGCCAGCCGATCGTTTAACAGACGGTGGGTAATGAAATGCTGCAGTAGCGGCTGCTGCTGCTCTTTGATGCGGTCAAACAGGGTGCTATCGACGTTGGCCCGGAAGTTATGCAGGGCGGAAACGGCCTGGTCCAGATCGTCAATCATGTAGTAGGTGAATAGTGACAGCACCTGATGGGTTTCGGGCTGGCTTGCGCGCAGCGGGAATTGGCTAACATACTCCCGGGCCAACTCTGCCCGGCTGTCAAACAACGCCGTCAGCTTCGGGTCGGCCTTGAGTGCGTTGAGGGACTGAGTTGCCGTTTGGTAAAAGCCCTGAATGTCATGGGTGATATCAATCAGTTTATCCATCGGCAACAGATTATTGGGGCTGTTACTGAACTGGATGTGTGGCAAATCGCGTTTCAGCGGCGCCTTGAACTGTTCGTTGGTGCGTTCCCGCAGTTGGGTTCTGGCTGGAAATGCCCTGTTCTCGGAACAATCGGGCTTCAACTCGGCATTTTGATCGTAGTTCATTAGCAGGGGAACGACAGCGAGCACCGTCTCGGGTAAATCGGCAGAGGAGAGATCCAGTTTAGGGATCTTATCCAGAACTTCGGGTAGGTTATCGTAAGTGGTAAGCTGCTTATTGAATAAAGCCTCGTTGGTAATTTGTAGCCCCTGCCCGCTGAATTTAGCCACGGTTATTTTTTCCAGCGGTTTAAAGGTATTGGCCGTCAGATTTTGCCTTATTTGTGCGTTGAGGATCTCTTTCTGTTCTTTTAATGCTGCGACAAACTGTTGGGGATCGGCATCACGGAATTTGCCCAAGACAAAACGTTGTAATGACGTGAGATGCGAGGCCTGGTCCAGCTCTTCTGCGGTAAGAAAAGGCTGGCACCGGTCGGTACCATGGAAGGTCATTAATTCAGAATCGCGTGATTCCGTTTCGTTTTGGCTGCTTGCAGAGCGGTGATGCGCGATCATTTCAGTACGAATACCCGTTTCAATCGGTGTTGTACTGTCTGGGTTGTGAATAACTACATAGCTCGCCCCCGGAATATGGCTGAACTCTTTTTGCAGATCGTCCATGGTTGGGAATTTAGTTGCCGCTTCGTTTTGGGTAAAACGGATACTTTTTTCGGTATCATAAGGAAACGCGGCCAGGCACTGTTCCGTGTTGGCCCGATCGGTACCGGCGGTACGTGTGGTAATCAGCTTAAACTCGGCAGCATAATTACTGTTGTCAAAGTGATACATCCACTCCCGGTATTTTCCGTCTTCTTTACTGGCCGGATTGTTCATAAAGCGGAAGTTGGACACTCCCGGAATATCGCCTAGCTGATAAGCTGCCTTGAACAGCTGCAGCGGCGTCAGTTTGGCATTTAAACAGCGCGGGTCGGTAATCTGCGATTTGATATTTTGCGCAGCAAAATCCAGTTTCGCGTAGTCGTCCTTTTTAACCGCGTGGTTTGCCATTTTTTCGTCATAGAATTGTTTGAAATCGGCATAGGTTTCCCTGTCGATCTCGCTGGCAGAAACGCCATAGGTTCCCCACTCTTTTAACAGCGTATTAAAAGAGCCTTTCAGATCGTCGTCAACGAGGGAGAGGAGCTCCAGCCGGAGCTGCGCCGTTTTGTCAGTGTCTGATAGCTGTTTATATTGGCTCTTTTCAACCTCGCCTAAATCGGTGATAGCCTGGAATCGGCTAGGCTGCGCAGTACTAAAGCTATACTGGCTAAGAACGGTATTAATCAAGTTCGGATTTTTAATTATCTCCATGGCATTACAGTGGGTGATCTTATCTATAAAATTTATGCCCATTGCCTCCACCGTGGAGAAAGCGACCGGGTTTAGTTTTACACTACTGTTTGTCACTGCTGAGAGCTGATATACCAGCCCTTTGTTTTTATCAATCAAAAAACATTCATTACCACTGTCCGTTTTTGCCTCAACAACGGCGACAGGATAATGAGTTGGCGTCAAATTGGTATTATTAATAACAGGCATACTTTGCATTTTCCCATGATTTTTAAAAGCGCCGTATTTTTTAGCTACCGCTATTTTTTGTCTTTCAAAAATCGATTATGGGATGCGTATCTGCAATGCTATCGGTAAAACCCACCTCTGGTGGGTTTTACCTTTTTAAACACCTTACCGATCAGCGCCTGGCTGGAAGCGGCGTTGTGTCTGAGGTGTTCTCTGTACGCCCTCTGCCGCTCAGCGTAAACGCCGATACCACCGTAATTGCCAGTACAAAGCAGCCCAGCATCAGGTAGGTATCCTGGAAGCCGATCCGGTCATACATATTCCCGGCAAAAGCGGAGAGGAATATCGCCGCGAGCTGCTTAGCAAACTGGAAGCCAATCAGGTAGATAGTGGCAGACAAACGGGTATCAAATACACCGGTAATGTATTTAAAGGCCCCTACCAGCAGGAACGGCACCTCCAGCGCATGCAGCATCTTCAGGGCGACCACCTCAACCACCGTCGTGGCAAACGACGAGCCAATAATACGCGTCGCCATAATCAGTCCGGCAATCAGCAGCGTGTTTTTTGCCCCGATGCGGTTAATGATCCACGGCGAGCAGAACATGATGATAGCGTTGCAGATCTCCCCGGCCGTGGTGGCAAAACCAAAGGCGCGGGTGCCCTCCTGCGGCGTAGCAAAGAAGGATTTGAAGAAGGTGGCAAACTGCTGGTCGAATACGTCATAGACGCAGGCAACGCCCACCACGTAGAGAATAAACAGCCACATTTTGCGCTGGCGGAACAGATTAAATACCGTTTTCGCCGTGATTTGCGGCTGGTTGGCCCCGAGCGCGTTCATCACCTCTGCCGTCTGATTTGGTTTTGGTTTGGCGATAATCAACAGCAGCATCAGCAATAGTGCCGCCGCCGAGCCCATCCAGAATACGTATGATGAGTCGATACCGAACAGGATCCCACCTGTCGAAGCGCAGAGTCCCCAGCCAAGGCAGCCAAACATGCGCGCCTTGCCATATTCGAAGTAGCTGTTGCGGCTTACGCGCTCAATATAGGCTTCGATAGCCCCCGAACCCGCCGAGAAAACAAAGCCAATGTACAGGCCGCCGCTTAATGCCCCCAGCCAGATGCTGGTTTTCAACAACGGGGCGAAAACGTAGAGGAAAAACGGTGCGAATAGAAACAGCAGCACCGCAATGATCCACAGCATGTGTTTTTTCAGCCCCAGCTTGTCCGAAATCACGCCCAGTACGGGCTGGAAAGCGATAGCAGAGAGCGAGATACAGGAGAAGACGATCCCCGTATGGGTTTTATTCAGGCCGATGATATCCGACAGCCAGATCGGCAGGAACGGAAAGCAGGTGGCCATAATGAAGAAGTAGAAAAAGAAAAACAGCCCGAAGATCCAGAAGTTAGGGTTGTCTTTATGGGTACAGGTTGTTGTGCTCATTATTATTATCCTCAGCCTGGGCCGGCTCCCCGGCCCATCACCATTACACCCGTTCGACACCAATCAGGATGGCGCTTTCCGGATCCAGAATCGGCAGTGCAATGCCCGCCTGCATCAACCACTCACCGCTTACCGTCTGCGGGGCTTCCATCCATGCAGGTAGTTTGCGCATGGTATGTCCGCCCTCGCCGGTTAAGCGAATGTCAGGATGATCGAGCAGCGTGATACGGTATTGCGCGCCCGCCTCCAGCCCCGGCATACGCAGCGGCATCATCAGGGTGTAATCTGGCATCTGAAGCTGGCTGACGATAAACAAGCCCTGGCCTCGATCCTGACTCACGACGCCCTGCACCAGCGTAGTGGTATCCGGCATATCCACGCGCCACTGAGTACCCGTGTGGATCACCTCGCGCCACCGCTTGTGCAGCGCGGCGTAATGCCGGTAGCCCTCACGCTCCTGCTGGTCGACGCTGAGCGGATCCAGCTCCAGCCCCATGTGGCCAAACAGCGCCGTCAGCCCGCGAAACGCAATGCTGTGCTGGCGGAAGGTGGCGTGGCATTTATGATGACCGATATGCGCGCCCATCACCTCCGGTGGGAAGAAGTAGCTCATCCCGCGCTGGATGGTATTACGCTCCAGCGCGTCGTTGTTATCGGATGCCCAGAAGCGATGGCAGCGGGTCAGCACCTCGTAGTCAATACGTCCTCCGCCCGAGGAGCAGGACTCAAACTCGACCTGTGGGAAGCGTTGGCCAAGGATATCGAGCAGGCGATAGAACTGGCGCGTTTGCGCATCGGCGGCGGCCTTGCCGTTGTGCCCCGGCTGCACCAGCTCCCGGTTCATGTCCCACTTCACATAGTCCACCGGGTGCTCACCCAGCAGCCAGGAGATACGTTCCAGCAGATATTCGAACGCTGCCGGAATATTCAGATTGAGGACGAACTGATGGCGTCCAGTGGGCTGCGTATATCCCGGCATTGCCAGCACCCAGTCCGGGTGCGTCCGGTAGAGATCGGAGTCCGGGTTGATCATCTCCGGCTCGACCCAGATACCGAACTCCATGCCGAGGTTTTTAACGTGGTTAATCACCGGCATCAGGCCGTTGGGGTACTTTTTCTCATCAAGATACCAGTCACCCAGCGCGGCGTGGTCGTCGTTGCGCCCCTTAAACCAGCCGTCGTCGATAATAAATCGCTCCACGCCCAGCGCTGCCGCTTCGTCCGCCATCCGCATGATGTAGTGCGGATCGTGGTCGAAATAGATCCCTTCCCAGGTATTGAGGTGCACCGGGCGCGGCTTATTTTCCGGGAAGCGGATAACGTTGTCCCGCAAATAGCGGTGGAACTGCTGGCTCATCCCGTTCAGTCCGTTTGCGGAGTAGCTGGCATACAGGCGCGGCGTCCAGAGGGTTTCCCCCTCGGCAACGGCTATCTCTCCCGGCAGGTAGAGCGCTTCGGCCTGCAGATAGCGGCGGCCATCGGTTTTGGCCTCGGCCCGCAGACGGTGATTGCCGCTCCAGCCAAGGTGCACGCCCCACACATCGCCGTGCATTTCACTGAATGCCTGGGTACCGCTAATTAGCCCCGGGAAGTGTTCATGAGAGGTGCGACCGCGACGGTTTTCAATCACGAAGCTGTCATGCTCGAGCTTCACGCGGTGCGGCTGGAATTCGCGGATCCAGCGTCCGTGAAAGGCCATCACCTCTCCGGCACGCTCGGCAATGGGCAGCGTGACGGCAAGGCGATCGACCTGCCACGCCTGCGCCCGCAGATTGGTTAAACCGTGGCATACCACCAGCACGCCGCTGGCGTCGAGGGCAAGCTCACTGACCAGACGCAGGCCAGCATGCTCATCTTCCGCGGTCACGGTGAGGGATTGCCCCTGCTGCTGCACGTGTGTGGTTTTGAATACTGGCGAGCTGTCTAAACCATCGCGATGGCCTTCAATGCCAGGCGTTCCAAACAGACCGTGACCCAGCTCGGCCATCAGCGTGACCGGCGAGTCAACGTCTAGTCTGCCGTTGGCAACCGGGCGAGACAAACTCTCTGCATCCTGCGGCGAAAAGTGGTTAAGGTGCGGGCCCCAGTAAAGAATTTCAGCAAACGGATGCGTTTTCAACACCACGTCTACCGACTTGCTTTCCAGTCGTAAAATCGAATCATGCATCAGACATCTCCTGTCGTCGGGATGTCTTGAGTGTTGATCCGAAACGTTTCGGATACAAACCAAAACGTTTCGGATTTGTGATCGGGTTTAGAGTTTCAGGAGATTTACGCCGTCTGCCCGGCAGAAAAGCCTGGCTGCCACAGCACCTGAAGCTGGGCGATATCCTCGCCGTTAATTAACCGCAGCACCATGTCGGCGATCTGTTTGCCGACGCCCTGACGGGTAGCCTGGATCACCGCCGCCACGTCGACATCCACGATGCTGTCCTGCGGCAGACCGTCGTAAACCACCAGCGAAACGGCATTATCGCCGGTTAATCGGCCAAGCTGGGACAGGGCCATCGCCACCCCATCGCCGTGGGTATTGCAGTCGGTAAGAATGGCCGTTGGAGGCGATGCCAGCGAGAGCAGATCCCGCGTCGTGGTATAGCCTGCACGCCGTGAAGGCGGCATGGTGCGCAGCCATTCGCTGGACAGCCCCGCTTCGGCCAGGGCATCAAGGTAGCCCTGGCGGCGTTGGGTGATAAAAGCCTGAGAATTATTTTCGCCCAGCAGGGCAATACGCTGATGGCCCTTATCAATCAGCCAGCGCGTGGCGTGATACATCCCGGCGTAGTTGTCGAAGTCAAACCACGCATACGGCAGCGGCAGCTGGCTGCGGCCCAGCGCCAGGAAAGGAAAACCGATACTCTGAAGCTGCTCAAGGCGCGGATCGTGGTCAAGCGTATGGGCTACGATCAGCGCATCCACGCGGCGGCTCTGTACCATGCGCATATAGCTGTGCTTATCGGCCAGATCGTCGTCGGCAATGAGCAGCAAATCAATCTCATGCCGCGCAAGCTCGTGGCTAATTTCGCCGACCATCTCCATAAATACGCTGTTATTGAGCGGAACCGGATGCACCGGGAAAACCAGCCCAACGGCGTCGATTTTGCCCATCTTCAGACGGCGGGCAAAGGTATTCGGACGATAGCCGCGGCGCTGTGCTTCCGCTTCAACCCGGGCACGCGTCTCTTTGGAGACATCATCATACCCGTTGAGTGCACGGCTAACGGTGGTAACGGACAGCCCCAGTTCTTTGGCAATGGCTTTAAGCGACATGTTTTTCCGTGTCTTGCTGTTTAATTTTGTTCCGCAACCAGAAGCGCATGCGTATCCGGCTCAAGCGCTTTAAAGATATGCGGCCGATCGGCGGGATAGCAGATGTAATCCCCTTCCCCCAGCTCTTCCGGCGCGTCGGTCAGCCCCACGAGCGCCCGACCCTGGGTCACAATGATGTGCTCCACCGATCCCGGCGGATGAGGCTGGGAGATGCGATCCGCGCCTGGCTGGGTCAGCAGTAAATAGATATCACGCCGCGCGCCCGGTGGACAGGCGGCCAGTAAAATTGCCTCATAGTTCGCCTGCCCGGCAACCACCTTCGTTCCCTCTCCCCGGCGAATTACCTGCGTCGCGGGCTGCTGCGGCTCCAGCAGACGGGCGAAAGGAATGTCCAGCGCCACGCACAGCGACCAGAGCGTCTCCAGGCTCGGGTTGCCGTTGCCTGACTCTAGCTGAGAGAGCGTGGATTTGGCGATCCCGGCCCGGCGCGCAATTTCTGCCAGGGAAAGTCCGGTTCGCAGACGTTCTCGCACTAAACTTTTAGCGATCACACTAATCGGCTGCGTCATATAACGGCCCTTGCTCTATATATCGAACGAATCGTTCATCTTGTAAAACGATCTGGATGCGTTCATTATAATGGATATTCGTTCGATATGGCTAAACCAATACGGCTAAAACAGTATGAAACATCATCTCTCTTGCCTGAAAGGCGACACGATAAAGGCGATCGTTCTGGTCTGCCTGGCGGTGGGTATTGTCGGCATGTCCTACGGTTCGCTGGCAATGGCGTACGGCTTCCCGATCTGGGTACCCTTTGTGCTCTCTATTACCGTGCTGGCGGGCGCGTCTGAATTTATGTTCATCGGCATCGTTGCCAGCGGCGGTAATCCGCTGGCCGCCGCCGCCGCTGGTTTACTGGTTAATGCCCGCCATGTGCCGTTTGGCGTGACGGTGCGCGACCTGGTCGGCAAGCGCGGTGCCAGCCTGCTCGGCTGCCATATCATGAATGACGAAAGCGTGGTGTTTGGCCTGTCGCAGAAAACGCCTGAACAGCGTAAAGCCGCCTACTGGTTGTGCGGATTAGGGGTGGCGATTATCTGGCCGCTTGGCGCACTGCTGGGTGCGGTAGTGGGTAAACTGCTGCCCGATCCAGAGACCATCGGCCTGGATGCGGTCTTCCCGGCTATTTTGCTGGCGTTAGTGGTACCGGCTTTTAAAAATCGCACCACGCTTATTCGCGCCTGTAGCGGTGCAGCGTTATCACTTGCCGCCGTACCCTTTGCGCCGGTAGGTTTACCGGTCCTGCTCTCTCTGCTCGGCCTGGCCGCAAGGAAAAAATAGTGGAAAACATGACGGTATTTATTCTCGGCATCGTCCTGTTATCAGCAGGTACCTATTTGATGCGCCTGGGCGGAGCCAAACTCGGTAGCCAGCTGGCCCTCTCTGAACGTTCGCAGGCATTGCTTTCCGATGCGGCCACCGTGCTGCTGTTTTCCGTGGCGCTGGCAACCACCTTTTACGAAGGGGATCATTTCGCCGGTATGGCGCGGGTGATCGGCGTCGCCTTTGCCGTATTCCTGGCCTGGCGTAAGATGCCGTTAATTGTGGTGATCGTGGCGGCAGCGGTGGTGACGGCGCTGCTGCGGCTGGCGGGCGTGGCATAAAAAAAGCGCCCGTAGGCGCTCTTTCAACGATGAAGATGTTATTTGGTCAACTCAGCGGTCATGTGTACATAGTTACCTGAGTAAGCCTGGGTAATTTTGTAAGATGACGCGCCAGCCTGCTCGGCCTGAGCGGCGATTTTTGCTTCCGCACCGGAGAGCGTAGTGTCAGTCGCGGAGACGGACTGGGCAGCAAAAGAACCGAAGGAAGCGGCAAGAGCGATAACTGCAACAAAAGTTTTGATGTTTTTCATGATGGTTACCCTTTAATTAAGTTGTTTGGATAAGGCGTGTCGCCTTGATGTGATAAATAATAGACCGGTTCATCACCAACTAAAAGTAAAGGGATTTGCTTACTACATTCAAATTTTTTGAATGTTCATTATGCGCCCACCAACCGCTGTGGATGGGTATAGATCGTTGCCCTGCCAGGCTTGCAAAAACCCACCAGCGTCAGGTTGCAGCGTTCGGCAACTTCGACCGCTAACGTTGTAGCCGCCGAGACCGCAAACAGAATTTCCACGCCGCACATGGCCGACTTCTGCACCATCTCATAGCTCGCCCGGCTGGAGACCAGCGCCGCCCCCTGCTGCCAGCCAGCGCCTTCCCGGGCGCGATGGCCCAGCAGTTTATCCAGCGCCACGTGCCTGCCGACATCCTCGTGCCCGCCCATCAGCTCGCCATCGGCCGCAATCCACGCCGCAGCATGGGTACAGCCGGTAAGCTGGCCGACCGGCTGGACGCTGCTCAGCTGGCGAAGCGCCCGATCCAGATTCGCCAGATCGAACGTCTGGGTAAAAGGCAGCGGGGTAACCGGCTTGCCGATATCATTAAGCTGCTCCACGCCACATACGCCGCAGCCGGTACGGCCCGCCAGCGCCCGACGACGCTCTTTCAGTCCCATAAAGCGGCGGCTGGAGAGCTCAATCTGCACCTCCAGACCGTTACAGGAGGGCACCACGTCCATCCCGTAGATCTCCGCCGGAGCGTCGATGATGCCTTCCGAAAGAGAGAACCCAATGGCGAACTCGCTGAGGTCCTTCGGCGAGGCCATCATCACCACGTGTGAAATCCCGTTGTAGACCAGCGCGACGGGCACCTCTTCCGCCACGCTGTCCGGCTGAGGATGCTGTAAATCTTCACGTTTCCACAGCGTCACCTGGCGGCACCCTGTGATATCGGTCGACTTTTTAGGAGTAGAGAGCATTTTATTGTTCACTTTTTGTTAACTGTATGGGAACAGGCCTGGTGACATTGTGGTATTCTGGCGGCAATTCCTCCAGGGCGAGGAGGACCATTCTATTCTGAACCTTTACGGCCATGCCCGCAAAGCGTAAAGACTCGAGATCACCATTCGAGACAATGTCGACATAAATAAAAAAGTAAGGAGCGACCCCATGCAGGTCAGCAGAAGGCAGTTCTTTAAGATCTGTGCTGGCGGTATGGCAGGTACAACGGCAGCCGCACTGGGCTTTGCACCCAGCGTCGCGCTGGCGGAAACACGGCAGTATAAGCTGCTGCGCACCCGCGAAACACGTAACACCTGTACGTACTGCTCCGTTGGCTGCGGGCTATTAATGTATAGCCTTGGCGACGGTGCAAAAAATGCCAAATCATCCATCTTCCATATTGAAGGGGATCCGGATCATCCGGTGAACCGCGGTGCGCTGTGTCCAAAAGGGGCCGGTCTGGTGGACTTTATCCACTCCGAAAGCCGCCTGAAATACCCGGAATACCGCGCGCCAGGTTCTGATAAATGGCAGCGTATCAGTTGGGATGAGGCGTTCGATCGCATCGCCAAACTGATGAAAGAGGACCGCGACGCCAACTATATCGCGCAGAATGAGCAGGGCGTGACCGTTAACCGCTGGCTCTCTACCGGTATGCTGTGCGCCTCTGCGGCCAGCAATGAAACCGGCTATTTATCCCAGAAATTTACCCGCGCACTCGGCATGTTAGCCGTCGACAACCAGGCGCGTGTCTGACACGGACCAACGGTAGCAAGTCTTGCTCCAACATTTGGTCGCGGTGCGATGACCAACCACTGGGTCGACATGAAGAACGCCAACCTCATCGTCGTGATGGGTGGGAACGCGGCAGAAGCGCATCCGGTGGGTTTCCGCTGGGCGATGGAAGCCAAGATCCACAATGGCGCGAAGCTGATTGTCGTCGATCCGCGCTTTACGCGAACCGCCTCGGTCGCGGATTTCTATGCGCCTATTCGTTCTGGTACTGACATCGCCTTCCTGTCAGGCGTCATGCTGTACCTGCTGAATAACGAAAAATATAACCGTGAATATACCGAAGCCTATACCAACGCCAGCCTGATCGTGCGGGAAGATTTCGGCTTTGATGACGGTCTGTTTACCGGCTATGACCCGGATAAGCGCAAGTATGACAAAGCCAGCTGGAACTATGAGCTGGATGAAAACGGCTATGCGAAACGCGACATGACGTTGACGCATCCTCGCTGCGTATGGAACCTGCTGAAAAAGCATCTGGCTCGCTATACGCCTGAGGTTGTGGAAAACATCTGCGGTACGCCAAAAGCCGACTTCCTGAAGGTCTGCGAATACATCGCCGAAACCAGCGCCCACGATAAGACCGCGTCGTTCCTCTACGCGCTCGGCTGGACGCAGCACTCGGTCGGTGCGCAGAACATTCGTACCATGGCGATGATCCAGCTGCTGCTCGGCAACATGGGGATGGCAGGCGGCGGCGTTAACGCCCTGCGCGGTCACTCCAACATTCAGGGTCTGACCGACCTTGGCCTGCTGACCCAGAGTCTGCCGGGCTACATGACGCTGCCGAACGATAAGCAGAACGATCTGGAAACCTACTTCGCCGGCAACACCACCAAGCCGCTGCTGGAAGGCCAGGTTAACTACTGGAGCAACTACCCGAAATTCTTCGTGTCGATGATGAAAGCCTTCTACGGCGACAAAGCGACGGCGGAGAACAGCTGGGGCTTTGACTGGCTGCCGAAGTGGGATAAAGGCTACGACGTCCTGCAGTATTTCGACATGATGGCGAAAAACGAGGTGACGGGTTACATCTGCCAGGGCTTTAACCCGGTGGCATCGTTCCCGAACAAAAACAAGGTTGTCTCGTCGCTGTCGAAGCTGAAGTTCCTGGTCACTATCGATCCGCTCAGTACCGAGACCTCGACCTTCTGGCAGAACCACGGCGAGCAGAACGACGTTGATTCATCGAAAATCCAGACTGAAGTGTTCCGTCTGCCATCAACCTGCTTTGCGGAAGAGGACGGCTCTATCGTCAACTCCGGGCGCTGGTTGCAGTGGCACTGGAAAGGTCAGGACGCTCCGGGCGAAGCGCTGAACGACGGCGAGATCCTGGCGGGTATCTTCCTGCGCCTGCGTAAGATGTACGCGGCCGAGGGCGGTGCGAACCCGGACCAGGTTCTGAACATGTCCTGGAACTACACCACGCCAGAGAACCCTTCCCCACAGGAAGTGGCGATGGAGAGCAACGGCAAAGCGCTGGAAGATATCATCGACCCGGCGAGCGGCAAGGTGCTGGCGAAGAAGGGCGATCAGCTCTCCTCCTTTGCCCATCTGCGTGATGACGGTACCACCTCCAGCGGCTGCTGGATCTTTGCCGGTAGCTGGACGCCGGACGGTAACCAGATGGCGCGCCGTGACAACGCCGATCCGTCAGGGCTGGGGAATACCCTTGGCTGGGCATGGGCGTGGCCGCTGAACCGCCGCATCCTCTATAACCGCGCCTCGGCGGACCCGCAGGGTAAACCGTGGGATCCGAAACGCCAGCTGCTCTCCTATGCCAATGGTAAATGGGTAGGGGCTGATATTCCGGACTACAACACCGCGCCTCCGGGTAGCAACGTTGGGCCGTTTATCATGCTGCAAGAGGGCGTCGGACGTCTGTTCGCGATCGATAAGATGGCGGAAGGACCGTTCCCGGAGCACTACGAGCCGTTTGAGACGCCGCTGGGTACCAACCCGCTGCATCCGAATGTGATCTCTAACCCGGCCGCTCGCGTGTTCAAAGATGATATGGACGCGATGGGTAAAGCGGATAAGTTCCCGTACGTCGGGACCACTTACCGCCTGACCGAGCATTTCCACTACTGGACCAAGCACGCGCTGTTGAACTCGATTGCGCAGCCAGAGCAGTTTGTGGAGATCGGCGAGAAGCTGGCGGGCAAGCTGGGCATTGCCCAGGGCGATACGGTGAAGGTCTCCTCTAACCGCGGCTATATCAAGGCCAAAGCGGTGGTGACCAAACGTATTCGCACCCTGAACGTGCACGGCCAGGAAGTCGACACCATCGGGATACCTATCCACTGGGGTTATGAAGGCGTGGCGAAGAAGGGCTTTATTGCCAATACGCTGACGCCGGTTGTTGGTGATGCGAACACGCAGACGCCGGAGTTCAAGGCGTTCCTCGTGAACGTGGAAAAGGTGTAACGGAGACGACCTATGGCTTATCAATCGCAAGACATTATTCGTCGTTCCGCGACTAACAGCTTTACCCCCGCGCCTCAGGCGCGGGATCACCAGCTCGAGGTGGCGAAGCTCATCGACGTGACCACCTGTATCGGCTGTAAAGCCTGTCAGGTGGCCTGTTCCGAGTGGAACGACATCCGTGATGACGTGGGTCATAACGTCGGGGTATATGATAATCCGGCGGATCTGACGGCCAAATCCTGGACGGTGATGCGCTTCTCGGAAGTCGAGCAGAACGACAAACTGGAGTGGCTGATCCGTAAGGATGGCTGCATGCACTGTGCCGATCCTGGCTGTCTGAAGGCCTGTCCGTCTGAAGGGGCAATCATTCAGTACGCTAACGGCATCGTCGACTTCCAGTCTGAGCAGTGCATCGGCTGCGGCTACTGCATCGCTGGCTGTCCGTTCGACGTTCCGCGCCTGAACCCGGAAGATAACCGCGTCTACAAATGCACCCTGTGCGTGGATCGCGTGACCGTCGGCCAGGAGCCAGCCTGCGTGAAGACCTGCCCAACCGGCGCTATCCACTTTGGTTCCAAAGAGGATATGAAAACGCTGGCGGGCGAGCGCGTCAATGAGCTGAAAACCCGTGGTTACGATAATGCAGGCCTGTACGATCCGGCAGGCGTTGGCGGTACGCACGTGATGTACGTGCTGCACCATGCCGACAAGCCGAATCTCTATCATGGCCTGCCGGAAAACCCGGAGATCAGCGCCACCGTGAAGTTCTGGAAAGGTATCTGGAAACCGCTCGCCGCCGTTGGCTTTGCGGCGACCTTTGCCGCCAGCGTCTTCCACTACGTGGGCGTCGGGCCAAACCGCGCTGACGATGATGAAGACAATCTTCACGACAAAAAAGATGATGAGGTGCGCAAATGAGAAAACGTGACACCATCGTGCGCTATACCGCGCCGGAACGCATCAACCACTGGGTCACCGCCTTCTGCTTCGTGCTGGCGTCGGTGAGCGGGCTGGGGTTTTTCTTCCCCTCCTTTAACTGGTTGATGAATATTCTCGGCACGCCGCAGCTGGCGCGGATCCTCCACCCCTTCGTTGGGGTGGTGATGTTTGCCTCGTTTATCATCATGTTTTTCCGCTACTGGCACCACAACCTGATCAACCGGGACGATATCTTCTGGGCGAAAAACATCCAGAAAATCATCGTTAACGAAGAGGTTGGCGACACCGGGCGCTATAACTTTGGTCAGAAGTGCGTCTTCTGGGCAGCGATTATTCTGCTGGTGCTGCTGCTGGTCAGCGGAATTATCATGTGGCGTCCGTGGCTCGCGCCTTACTTCTCCATCCCAACAATCCGCCTGGCGATCATGCTGCATTCATTTGCCGCAGTTGGGCTAATTGTGGTTATTATGGTGCATATCTACGCCGCCCTCTGGGTAAAAGGCACGATTACCGCCATGGTAGAAGGATGGGTAACGAAAACCTGGGCGGAGAGACATCACCCGCGCTGGTATCGTGAAGTCCGGAGCAAATCGGAAAAAGAGGCTGAATGAGTATTCGCATAATCCCGCAAGATGCGTTGGAGAAAGGCGAGAAACGTGCGGCGGAAGCCATTCCGCCGTTGCTGTTTCCCCGGCTGAAAAATCTCTATAACCGTCGAGCAGAACGCCTGCGCACGCTGGCCGAGAGCAATCCGCTGGGTGACTATCTGCGCTTCGCCGCGCTGGTGGCCCATGCCCAGGAGGTGGTGCTGTACGATCATCCATTAACCATGGATTTGACCGCACGCATCAAAGAGGCTGCTGACCAGGGCAAGCCGCCGCTGGATATTCACGTCCTGCCACGCGACACCCACTGGCACAAGCTGCTGCACTCTCTGATTGCCGAGCTGAAACCAGAGATGAGCGGCCAGGCGCTGGCGGTGATTGAGAATCTGGAGAAGGCTTCGACTCAGGAGCTGGAAGAGATGGCGAGCGCCCTGTTCGCCAGCAACTTCGCGACGGTGAGCAGCGATAAGTCGCCGTTCATCTGGGCGGCGCTGTCGCTCTACTGGGCGCAAATGGCCAGCCTGATCCCGGGTAAAGCCCGCGCCGAGTACGGTGAGCAGCGTCAGTTCTGTCCGGTCTGCGGCTCAATGCCGGTGTCCAGCATCGTGCAGATTGGTACCTCACAGGGGCTGCGCTATCTGCACTGCAACCTGTGTGAAACCGAGTGGCACGTGGTACGCGTGAAGTGCAGCAACTGCGAGCAAACCCGCGATCTGCATTACTGGTCGCTGGACAACGAGCAGGCTTCGGTCAAAGCAGAGAGCTGCGGCGACTGCGGTACCTACCTGAAGATTTTGTATCAGGAAAAAGATCCGAACGTCGAGCCGGTGGCAGACGATCTGGCCTCGCTGGTGCTGGACGCGCGCATGGAGCAGGAGGGCTTCGCCCGCAGCTCCATCAACCCGTTCCTGTTCCCGGGTGAAGGGGAGTAGTCCTCTTTAACAATGCCGGGCGGCGCGACGCTTGCCCGGCATTCTCAATAAAAACGCATGGGTTATTTTTGGGTGCACGGTTTTAATTGTTCTTATCGAGCCAGGACTTAATAGTGCTTAAATGCGCCATTACCGCATCATACTGCACATCAGTATCGATATTATTGTTGCCAAATATACAGAAATCTTTATCTGCAACAGAATGATGTAATAGCGCGTGCGCGTTTTTTTTATCCTCAGCGCTGGTATTGAAATTGCTAAGATATTGCAGGGCGGTGGTGACCTTACGCATCCCCTTTTGAGCGTTCACGGCATCGCGATCTGCACATGCCAGAATAGCATCCAGATGCCCACTGAGTTGATTCATTGTTATATTCACCTGTTTGGGCGAGCTCATAAAACCGATCATCTCCGGCGGTAATGCTGGCTTTGTTATACCCTGCGTTTCAGTGGCAGACGCTGCGGATTTTTCAGAACGTTCAGCAGCGTCGAGGGCGCGAAACATGTACTTACCCCCTCTCAACGCTGTCAGCTGATCGTTATATTTCTGCGCTTTTTTCAGTTCGTAACGAACCTCACTATTATTAACTTTCTCGAGTTTTTTTATCAGCTTACTCTGCATTCTTATATTCTTCGTATCGTCTTTTAACGCCAGCTCAACGTTGGCACTGGTGCTATTCAGTAAATACGCTTTCAAATAAGTCACTGTTTTCATAATCTTCCCCAAAATGGATAATATTGCGATCGCATTATAAAAACAGGTCGGGGCAGCAATACTCTAAAGTGATTTTTATATTTTGCCGATAAAATAGATCGTTTCCGGCGCATGACGCGCCGGGATTGCCGTTACTCCTCCTCGTTACCGCCCTCTTCGTACGAACCGAAGGGTTTCGCTGGCAGCACGATAAAGATGCCTTCAAAAATGGCGCCGGCGACGTCGTTGCCGAACAGCTCAACCTGCAGCTGCACGCGAGCTTTGCGGCCGCGGGCCAGACGGTCGAGATCGCCGCTGAGCGAACCCAGGTCGGCAATCGCGCTGGGTCTGCCGGTGACAGGGTGGCTGTAGCGAATATGGGCGTCAGCGAGAATAATGGTGCCGCCGAGGTGACGCTCGCGCAGCATCAGCCAGATCAGCCCCCAGCCGGTCAGCGTGGCGAGAGAGAAAAGACTCCCGGCAAACAGCGTATTGTGTGGATTCTGGTTACCCGTCTCCGGCATGGTCGTAATAAACTTCTGCCCGGTATACTGCTGAATGCGCACGCCCATCTTCTCGCTGAGCGGAATGTGCTGATACCAGGCCTGCTGTAACTGCCCACACCAGTCGCCGCGATGCAGAATATCGTCCAGCGAGGCGATGGGTTTCATCATGAGAAAGTGGCGCAGCGGTGTGGTTTGCGGGGCGGTGATCTCACCTTCGTTGACAAACCCAAGCTTGGCAAAAAACTCAACGGCGTCCTCGCGGGCGCTACAGGTGACTCGCTTAACCCCCTCCTGGCGCGCCACCGACTCCAGGGTCATGGCCATCAGCGTGCCGAGCCCTTTATCCTGCACGTCAGGGTGCACGGCCATAAAGCGAATCGAGCCTTCGTTGTCGGCGTTGATATACAGCCGCCCAACGGCAACCAGCTGGCCCTCTTCATCCAGCACCATCTGATGATGCGCCATCGCATCCCAGGCATCGCGCTCGGAGCCGCGCGGCTGATGAAGGGGCTTACGCAGCATTTCCCAACGAAACGCGTAGTAGCGCTCTAACTCTGCTTCGGTTTGCGGTACGCGAAGATGATACATAGCAGCACTCTCTCTTGTGACCTGGGGCCAGGCTAACTGTTGGCTCATACTTGCAGCCAGAAGGTAACCGGACCGTCGTTGACTAGCGAAACCTGCATATCGGCAGCGAACTGCCCAGTTTGCGTAACGATCTCCTGCTGGCGGCAGCGCTCGACAAAGTAGTCATACAGCGCTTCGGCGCGATCCGGGGCTGCGCCCCGAGAGAAACCCGGACGCATGCCGCGCTCGGTATCCGCTGCCAGCGTAAACTGCGATACCACCAGCACGCTGCCACCGGCCTGCTGAACGTTGAGGTTCATCTTGCCGTCGGCATCGCTGAAGATACGGTAGCCTAATACGCGTTCGCAAAGACGGTTCGCTTTTTGCTCATCGTCCTCTTTTTCGACACCTAACAGCACCAAAAGTCCGGGGCCAATTTCACCCGTCACGTTACCTTCCACGGTCACGCTGGCACGGGAAACACGCTGAATTAATGCAATCATGGTTGGTCTAATGTCTCTTGCTCTGCGGCTAATTTGAGTTTGCGGTACTCCCCGAGAGTGACAGTTATTTCTGCACCAAGCAAGACGATACACCAGGTCCAGTAGACCCAGACAAAGAGAATGGGCACCACCGCCAGCACGCCGTAGATGAGCTGGTAGGAGGGAAACATGGTGATATAGAGCGCGAACGCCTTTTTCCCCAGCTCAAAGAGCAGCGCGGCCACCAGCGCGCCAACGACGGCATCGCGGTTGGGCACGCGAGTGGTCGGCACGATGCTGTAGAGCAGCCAGAACGAGAGCCACGACAGGATCAGCGGAAAGATACGCAGGACGTGATCGATCACGCTATTCAGATCGGTTGCCCAGCGCAGCGAGAGCAGATAGGAGCTAATCGCCAGGCTTGCCCCCGCCAGCAGCGGCCCCAGGGTCAGGATCATCCAGTAGACGGCAAAGGAGTAGACTTTTGGCCGCGCCCGCTTGCTACGCCAGATGGTATTCAGGGCGCTATCAATGGCATACATCAGCAGCAGCGCGGTGACAATCAGGCCGCACGCCCCTACCGCCGTCATTTTGCTGGAGTTAGCAACAAACTGTTCGATATAGCGCTGAATGATATCGCCGGTTGATGGCAGGAAATTGGCAAAAACAAAGTGCCGCAGCTGCATGCTGACGTCATTAAACATCGGAAATGCGGCGAAAAGCGCAAAAATTACCGCCACCAGCGGTACCAGTGAAAGCAGCGAAACGTAGGCGAGATTACCCGCCAACGTCGTCATATTGTCTTCGTCGATGCGCTGCCAGAGCAGCCGGAGCCACGCCCACAGCGGGCGGGCATGGTGGCTGGCTTTATGATGAACGGTTTTTAGCATAGCTGTTTTGCAAAGTAGTTCGGTATCGTCTCTTTTCCGGTCACCAGAATTGAGGTAATACCTAACTGATTAGCTCCCTCTATATTATCGTCATTATCGTCAAAAAAGACCGCATCCTCGGCCGAGAAACCCTCTTCCTGCAACACCGCCTGGTAGATACGCGCCTCGGGCTTACGCATCCCCATCTCCTGGGAGAGGTAGATCTTATCCGCTGCGGCGCGCACTTCAGGATACTGCTCTGGCCAGAAGGTGGTGTGCAGGCGGTTGGTATTGGAGAGCACCACCACACGGTGCCCCTGCGCACGCAGCTTATGCATGATGTCGATCACCTCCGGACGCAGCCCGACAAACACCGCCTGCCAGCCGTGGGAGAACTGCTCATAACTCAGCGGTAGCGACATCTCCAGACACAGCGCCTCGGCAAAATCTTCATCCGACAGCTCGCCCCGCTCGTGGCGGTGAAACGCCTCTCCCATGGTAAAGCTCTGCTTCAGCGTCGCCAGTGGGATCCGGCTGAGATCGCTCCATGCGCCCAGCACGCGATTAAAGTCGATATCAACAATCACGTTACCTAAATCAAAGATATAGAGCATGTTTCTCTCCTTGCTTGCCGTGGAAAAATAACTGTAGCGGGAAAGATACGCTTTGGCTATGCGTTAGCGTCAGCCTGAAAGGGGGCAGGCTCCCTCAGGAAGAGAGCCTGTAGAGTAGATTTAAAGCGGGGCCTGGCTCGCCTGCTCGTCAGCCATGACGTCTACCGTCTCTACCTGGCTTGCTTTAAGCAGTTTTTGTAGCACCGGGCCGGGAAGCTCATCGGTAAAGAGCGCCGTTACCTGCGAGACGTTGCCGATCTCAACGGCAGCAGAGGCGTGGTATTTCGTATGATCGGCAGCCAGCAGAATATGACGCGAATGCGCCATCATTGCCTTCACTACGCTGGCCTCGTTCACGTCAAACTCCATCATTGCGCCGTCGGTTTCGACCGCGCCTACGCTGGTGACCAGATAGTCAGCCCGGAAGCCGGAGACGAATGCCGTGGCAGCAGGCCCGATAATACCGCCGTTGTGGGAGCGCAGCGTACCGCCGGGTACCATCACCTCAAGGCGGGGATTTTTATACAGAATATGCGCCACGCGCAGGCTATTGGTGATAATACGCAGATGATTATGGTTAAGTAACGCACGTGCAACATGCTCGACGGTAGTGCCGATGGTAATAAATATCGTCGATCCATCTGGGATATAGTCGGCAATGGCCTCACCAATGGCACGCTTCTCCTCCGTCAGCGACACTTCCCGCTGCTCAAACGCGGTATTCACCACGCTGGAAGCGCGCCCCGCTCCGCCGTGATGACGGGTGATCAGCCCCTGCTCGCTAAGCTTGCGGATGTCGCGGCGCACGGTTTGCGTAGAGACCGCTAACAGCTGCGCCAGTTCGTCAATATTCATGTAGCCACGATCGGCGATCAGCGTCAGCAGGCGATCGTGCCGCGGGTTGCCGGTCAGTTCGGTAAGGCTCATGGATTGTCCTCGAAAAACCATTACGTTTCGCATTCTATACAAAAAGGGACAAAAAAGAGCGGGTTTGATCACAGTCAGGGATCCCTGCACGTCCACCGGGCCGGGTGCATTTTAACGCGGCAACGGCACTGGCAAAACGTACCGCCTCGGCAGAGGCGTCATGCTGCGCCAGGCTTACCGCCAGCGCGCCGTGAAAAACATCTCCCGCCCCGGTGGTATCCACGACCTCTACCTTAAAACCTGGCTGATGGCATACGCGGTCACCTTCCAGCCAGACGCACCCTTCTGCGCCCTGAGTAACATAAACGCGACCCTTTGTGAGCATTTGTGCGCGTTTAAGAGCGGCAACGGTCTCCCT
This sequence comes from Pseudescherichia sp. L3, assembly GCF_024656065.1. NCBI lineage: Bacteria > Pseudomonadati > Pseudomonadota > Gammaproteobacteria > Enterobacterales > Enterobacteriaceae > Pseudescherichia > Pseudescherichia sp. L3. Next base: position 25,092 of record NZ_JANKYC010000005.1, on the reverse strand, counting down.
CTCCTGGGTCAGGCGTTGCAGGCCCGGCGCAGAGAAGGCGACATGATCGCTTAAGGCCACCAGGTCAGCGATATTTTGCGGGGTCACATCCGCGTCCAGCAGCGTAGTCACCCCCTGCTGCCGGGCCAGCGTAAACGCGCGCTTAGCTCCCTCGTGCCAGCGCACGTCCGCGAGTACCGTGTCCCAGCGGGAGAAGTCGATAGCGTCAAGCCAGTCCGCCGACTCTGGCAGATCGGGGCTGGGGTAGTTAGCAATGATCCGCTCTCCCTTTCCATCAACCAGCACCGCCGACTGGGATGAGCGTGCGCCCGGCACAACCCGGGTATAGCGTGTATTTACCCCCAGGGCGTCCAGCTCCGACAGCAGTCTCCTCCCCGTATCGTCATCCCCCACGCGGCCAATAAAATCCACCTCCGCGCCCAGCTTTGCCGCTGCCACCGCTGCCGTTGCGGCTGGCCCGCCTCCCACTTCCGTATAGTCATGCGCCACATACTTTCCCCCTTCGACAGGTAAATCAGCGAGATACCAGATGCGATCCAGTACGGTAATACCGATACAGGCTATTCGAGCCATAGTGAGTTTCTCCTGTTTTCTGATAGTGACATTTTAATTTGACCAAATGTTTAAAAAGTGACCCATGTCTATTTTTTGACTTTAAATTACAAATACGATCAAAAACAGACAACACAAACGCGCAGAAATTGACACGATGTGACAGGAGAGAGGCATGTCAGCAATCGCATTTATCGGTTTAGGGCAGATGGGCGCGCCAATGGCGAAGAATCTGTTGCAACAAGGTCACCAGCTTCAGGTCTTTGATGTGAACCCGCACGCGGTTCAGGCGCTGGTGGAGAGCGGCGCGCAGGCGGCGGGAACGCCAGCGCAGGCAGCAACGGATGCCGAATTTGTGATCACCATGCTGCCAAACGGCGACCTGGTGCGCAGCGTACTGTTCGGCGAGCACGGCGTTTGCGAAGGATTATCCCGTGAAGCGCTGGTGATTGATATGTCTACCATTCATCCACAGCAAACCGACGCGCTGATCCGCGACATGGCTGAGCGAGGCTTCAGCATGATGGACGTCCCCGTCGGACGTACGTCTGACCATGCTATTGCTGGAACGCTGCTCCTGTTGGCAGGCGGCACGGCGCAGCAGGTTGAACGTGCGACACCCGTATTAATGGCGATGGGCAACGAGCTCATTAACGCTGGCGGGCCAGGCATGGGCATCCGCGTGAAGCTTATCAACAACTACATGAGCATCGCTCTGAACGCGCTCTCCGCTGAAGCCGCCGTGCTGTGCGAGGCGCTGGGACTCTCCTTCGATGTCGCGCTGAAGGTGATGAGCGGGACGCCTGCCGGAAAAGGGCACTTCACCACGTCGTGGCCGAACAAGGTGCTGAAGGGGGATCTTTCACCCGCCTTTATGATCGATCTGGCGCATAAAGATCTGGGCATTGCCCTGGATGTCGCCAACCAGCTGCACGTTCCAATGCCGCTGGGCGCGGCTTCCCGCGAAGTTTACAACCAGGCGCGCGCCGCCGGGCGCGGGCGCGAAGACTGGACGGCCATTCTTGAACAGGTTCGCGCATCTGCCGGGCTGAAAAAATCACACTGATACGAAAGGACTGAGGAATGACGACGTACACCCTGAAAGATATCACCCGACCCTCCGGCGGTTTTGCGATGCTGGCCGTGGATCAGCGCGAAGCGATGCGCCTGATGTTTGCCGCAGCGGGTGCCCCGGTGCCGGTTAGCGACCAGCATCTGACCGATTTTAAGGTCAACGCGGCGAAGATTCTGTCGCCGTACGCTTCAGCGATCCTCGTCGACCAGCAGTTTTGCTATCGCCAGGTCGTTGAGCAGCACGCGATAGCCAAAAGTTGCGCGATGATTGTCGCAGCCGACGAGTTTATTCCAGGCAACGGTATTCCGGTCGACAGCGTGGTGATTGATAAAAATATCGACGCGCAGGCGGTGAAGCGCGACGGCGGCAAGGCGCTGAAGCTGCTGGTGCTCTGGCGCAGCGATGAGGATCCGCAGCAGCGTCTGGAGATGGTGAAGGCGTTCAACACGCTGTGCCACAACCACGGGCTGCTGAGCATTATTGAGCCGGTGGTGCGTCCTCCGCGTCGGGGTGACACCTTCGACCGCGAGCAGGCCATTATCGAGGCGGCGAAAGAGCTGGGTGACAGCGGGGCCGACCTCTACAAGGTGGAGATGCCGCTGTTTGGTAGAGGCTCGCAGCAGGCGCTGCTGGCCGCCTCGCAGAGGCTGAACGAGAACATCGCTATGCCGTGGGTGATCCTCTCCTCCGGCGTGGACGACAAACTCTTCCCCCGTGCGGTACAGGTTGCTATGCAGGCGGGCGCATCCGGTTTCCTTGCTGGCCGAGCCGTCTGGTCGTCAGTGGTGGGCCTGCCGGACACCGAAATGATGCTTCGTGATATTTCTGTACCGAAACTGCAGCGTTTAGGTGAGATCGTCGACGAAATGATGGCTCGCCGTTAAGAAAGGATCTGAACATGAAATGGTTTAACACCCTGAGCCACAACCGCTGGCTTGAACAAGAGACCGACCGCATTCTCGATTTCGGTAAAAACGCCGCCGTGCCGACCGGCTTCGGCTGGCTCGGCAATAACGGCCAGGTACGCAGCGACATGGGCACCCATCTCTGGATCACCGCCCGTATGCTGCACGTGTACGCGGTGGCGGCGAATATGGGCCGCCCCGGTGCGTATGCGCTGGTTGAGCACGGCATTAATGCCCTCAACGGCCCGCTGCGCGACACGCAGCACGGCGGCTGGTACGCCTGCGTAAACGATGAAGGCGTGATAGATGCCTCCAAGCAGGGTTACCAGCACTTCTTCGTGCTGCTGGGGGCGGCGAGCGCGGTGACCACCGGCCATCCACAGGCGCGTCCTCTCCTCGACGAGGCGATTGCGGTGATCGAGCGCTACTTCTGGAGTGAAGAGGAGCAGATGTGCCTCGAGTCGTGGGACGAAGCGTTCAGCAAAACAGAGGATTACCGTGGGGGCAATGCCAATATGCACGCCGTAGAAGCGTTCCTCATCGTCTATGACGTCACCCACGACCGTAAATGGCTCGACCGCGCCCTGCGCATCGCCTCGGTCATTATTCACGACGTGGCCCGCAAAGGGGAGTATCGCGTTAACGAGCATTTCGACACTCACTGGAACCCGATCCGCGACTACAACATCGATAACCCCGCCCACCGCTTCCGCGCCTACGGCGGCACTCCGGGCCACTGGATTGAGTGGGGCCGCCTGATGCTGCACCTGCGCGCCGCGCTGGAAGCCCGCTTTGAAACCCCACCTGACTGGCTGCTGGAGGATGCAAAAGGCCTTTTCCACGCCACTATCCGCGATGCCTGGGCACCCGACGGGGCGGATGGTTTTGTCTACTCGGTGGGCTGGGACGGCAAGCCTATCGTGCGCGAGCGCGTACGCTGGCCAATTGTCGAGGCGATGGGCACGGCCTATGCCCTCTACACCGTGACCGGCGAGGCGCAGTACGAAGCCTGGTATCAAAAATGGTGGGATTACTGCATCACGTACCTGATGGACTACGAAAACGGTTCATGGTGGCAGGAGCTGGATACCAATAACAAAGTGACCACCAAAGTCTGGGACGGCAAGCAGGATATCTATCACCTGCTGCACTGTCTGGTGATCCCCCGCCTGCCGCTGGCACCGGGACTCGCCCCGGCTGTTGCCGCCGGTTTACTGGATAGCCAGGCCAAATAAGAAAGACGGAGTTTTTATGCGTACCCTACACAATATAGATCTGAAAAATAGTGAAAATGGTTTCACCCTACGTTGGCAAAACCGCCTGATTTTGTCCCACTCCGCCGATGCGCCCTGCCTGTGGATCGGTGCGGGTGAGGCGGATATCGAAATGTTTCGCGGCAACTTCAGCATCAAAGACCGCCTGAACGAGAAGATCGCGCTGACTGAGGCTACGGTTACGCAGCAAGACGCGGGCTGGGCGATCCGCTTCACCCGCGGCGACGCGGTGAGCGCCACGCTGCGGGTGGGTGTGGATGCAGAGGGTCGACTGGAGCTCAAGCTGAAAAACGACGCCACCAGCCATAACCGCATCTGGCTGCGGCTGGCAGCGCAGCCTGAGGATCATATCTACGGCTGCGGCGAGCAGTTCTCATATTTCGACCTGCGAGGCAAACCGTTCCCGCTGTGGACCAGCGAGCAGGGCGTAGGCCGTAATAAGCAGACCTATGTGACCTGGCAGGCCGACTGCAAAGAGAATGCGGGCGGTGACTACTACTGGACCTTCTTCCCACAGCCAACCTTCGTCAGCACCCAGAAGTACTACTGCCACGTGGATAACAGCTGTTATATGAATTTCGACTTCAGCGCCGCGGATTTCCACGAGCTGGCCTTCTGGGAAGATAACGCCACGCTGCGCTTCGAATGTGCAGAAACCTACGTCGATCTGCTGGAAAAACTGACCGCGCTGCTGGGCCGCCAGCCAGAGCTGCCGGACTGGGTGTACGACGGCGTGACGCTGGGTATTCAGGGCGGCACCGAGGTGTGTCAGCAGAAGCTGGATAAGCTGCGTAACGGCGGCGTGAAGGTTAACGGCATCTGGGCGCAGGACTGGTCCGGCATTCGCATGACCTCCTTCGGCAAACGCGTGATGTGGAACTGGAAGTGGAACAGTGAGCTATACCCGCAGCTGGATAAGCGCATTGCGCAGTGGAAACAGGAAGGTGTGCAGTTCCTCTCCTATATCAACCCGTATGTCGCCAGCGATCGCGATCTATGCGAAGAGGCGGCGGCGCGTGGCTATCTCACCAAAAATGCCAGCGGCGAGGATTATCACGTCGAGTTCGGTGAGTTCTACGCGGGCGTTATCGACCTGACTAACCCTGAAGCCTACGACTGGTACAAAGAGGTCATTAAAAAGAACCTGATTGAGTTGGGCTGCGGCGGCTGGATGGCCGATTTCGGTGAGTATCTGCCGACCGACACCTTCCTGCACAACGGCGTAAGCGCGGAGATCATGCATAACGCCTGGCCAGCGCTATGGGCGAAATGTAACTACGAGGCGCTGGAGGAGACCGGTAAGCTCGGAGAGATCCTGTTCTTCATGCGTGCGGGCTATACCGGCAGCCAGAAACACTCCGTGATGATGTGGGCGGGCGATCAAAACGTCGACTGGAGCCTGGATGATGGGCTGGCCTCCGTGGTCCCTGCGGCGCTCTCTCTGGCGATGACCGGACATGGCCTGCACCACAGCGATATCGGTGGCTATACCACCCTGTTCGAGATGAAACGCAGTAAAGAGCTGCTGCTGCGCTGGTGTGATTTCAGCGCCTTCACGCCGATGATGCGCACCCATGAAGGAAACCGCCCTGGCGATAACTGGCAGTTTGACGGTGATGCCGAAACCATTGCGCATTTTGCACGTATGACTACCGTCTTCACCACCCTGAAGCCCTATATCAAAGATGCCGTGGCGCAGAACGCACAGCGTGGCCTGCCGGTGATGCGTCCGTTGTTCCTGCACTACGAGGACGACGCGCGCGCCTACTCGCTGAAGTATCAGTATCTGTTTGGCCGCGATCTGCTGGTGGCGCCTGTTTATGAAGAGGGCCGCAGCGAGTGGACGCTCTATTTGCCAGAGGACAGCTGGGTCAATGCCTGGACGGGGGAAATTTACCGTGGCGGTGACGTGACCGTTGATGCCCCGCTCGGCAAGCCGCCGGTCTTCTATCGCCAGCAAAGCGAATGGGCAGATCTGTTTAGCACTCTGCGTCATATCTGATCAGGCTCGCCCGCAGGGCACCCTGCGGGCAGATGGAGAACAATAATGAGTCAACAATCATCTGACCCGGCAACCCTACGCCTGCCGTTTAAAGAAAAACTTGCTTACGGGATGGGCGATCTCGGCTCTAACATCCTGCTGGATATCGGCACGCTGTACCTGCTGAAGTTCTACACCGACGTGCTGGGTCTGCCCGGCACCTATGGCGGTATTATTTTCCTGATCGCTAAGTTCTTTACCGCCTTTACCGACATGGGTACCGGGATCATGCTCGACTCGCGGCGCAAAATTGGCCCCAAAGGCAAGTTCCGTCCGTTCGTGCTCTATGCGGCGTTTCCGGTCACGCTGCTGGCCATCGCCAATTTTGTCGGCACGCCGTTTGAAATCACCGGCAAAACGGTGATGGCGACGGTGCTGTTCATGCTGTACGGCCTGTTCTTCAGCATGATGAACTGCTCCTACGGGGCCATGGTGCCCGCCATTACCAAAAACCCGGATGAGCGTGCGTCGCTGGCCGCCTGGCGTCAGGGCGGTGCCACGCTGGGTCTGCTGCTCTGTACCGTCGGGTTTGTGCCGGTAATGAACCTGATTGAAGGCAATGACCAGCTGGGTTACATCTTTGCCGCTACCCTCTTCTCGCTGTTCGGGCTGTTCTTTATGTGGTGGTGCTATAAGGGCGTGACCGAGCGTTACGTCGAGGCGCAGCCCGCCAGTGCGACGCATAAGCCCGGGCTGCTGCAGTCGTTTCGCGCCATCGCCGGTAACCGTCCGCTGTTTATTCTGTGCATCGCCAACCTGTGCACGTTAGGGGCGTTCAACGTCAAACTCGCCATTCAGGTTTACTACACGCAATATGTGCTCAACGACCCGATCCTGTTGTCGTATATGGGTTTCTTCAGCATGGGCTGCATTTTTATCGGCGTATTTATGATGCCCGGTGCGGTGCGTCGCTTCGGCAAGAAGAAAGTCTATATCACTGGCCTCCTGATCTGGGTAGCAGGCGATCTCCTTAACTATTTCTATGGCGGCGGCTCGGTCAGCTTTGTCGCATTCTCCTGCCTGGCGTTCTTCGGATCGGCGTTTGTGAACAGCCTGAACTGGGCGCTGGTCTCCGACACGGTGGAGTATGGCGAATGGCGTACCGGCGTACGTTCGGAAGGAACGGTCTATACCGGATTCACCTTCTTCCGTAAGGTGTCCCAGGCGCTGGCGGGCTTCTTCCCGGGGATTATGCTCACGCAAATTGGCTATGTACCGAACGTGGTGCAGTCTACGGGAACGGTTGAAGGCCTGCGGCAGTTGATTTTCATCTACCCCAGTATTCTGGCGGTGATCACCATTGTAGCGATGGGATGCTTCTATAACCTTAACGAGAAGATGTATATGCGCATCGTTAAGGAGATAGAGCTGCGTAAGCATCCGGCCTGAATAACTTGAGATAGCGCTCTTCAGGGCGCTATGAGGATCGACTATGAACCGCCTCCCTGATCCGTTGACCCTAAAACTAAGCCTGCGCGAAAAATGTGCCTATGGGATGGGCGATTTTGGCTCTAACCTCATGCTCTGTATTGGCACGCTCTATTTGCTAAAGTTTTACACCGATGAGTTAGGTATGCCTGCATTTTACGGCGGGATTATCTTCCTGGTCGCAAAGTTTTTCACAGCGTTTACCGATATGCTGACCGGCGTAGTGCTGGACTCCCGACGTCATATCGGCGCGAGGGGAAAGTTCCGGCCATTCATTCTGTATGCCTCCGTGCCGGTGGCGCTGGTTGCCACGGCGCAGTTTATGGCCAACGATTTTAGCCTGACGGTGAAAACAGCCCTCGCCACCGTGCTCTTTATGATGTTCGGCCTGTGCTATAGCCTGATGAACTGCTCTTACGGCGCAATGGTACCGGCCATGACCAAAAATCCGAACGAGCGGGCGCAGCTTGCGGCATGGCGCCAGGGCGGCGCGACGGTGGGGCTGTTACTCTGCACCGTCGGCTTTATGCCCATTCAGGCGCTGTTCATCAACCAGCCCTCCCTCGGCTATCTGGTGGCCGCGCTGGTGTTTGTCACCGGCGGCTTATTCTGCATGTGGTGGTGCTACAGCGGCGTAAAAGAGCGGTATGTCGAGATCTCGCCCGATCACCATAAGCCCGGCATCCTGAAGTCCTTCTGCGCTATCTTCCGCAACCCACCGCTGCTGGTACTGTGCATCGCGAACCTCTGCACCCTGGCGGCGTTTAACATCAAGCTGGCGATTCAGGTCTATTACACCCAGTACGTGCTCAACGATCTGCATTTGCTGTCGTGGATGGGCTTTTTCAGCATGGGGTGCATTCTGATTGGCGTGTTTCTGGTGCCCGGTGCGGTGAAGCGTTTTGGCAAGAAGCCGGTCTATCTGGGCGGGCTGGCGCTGTGGGCGGTGGGCGATGTGCTGAACTTCTTCTGGGGAACCAGCTCGCTGCTGTTCGTGCTCTTTTCCTGCATGGCCTTTTTCGGCACTGCCTTTGTGAATAGCCTGAACTGGGCCCTGGTACCGGATACCGTAGACTATGGCGAGTGGAAAACAGGTATCCGTGCAGAGGGGTCGGTCTATACGGGTTATACATTCTCACGCAAAATCTCTGCCGCGCTTGCCGGTTTCCTGCCGGGCATCATGCTGACGGAAATTGGTTATATTCCGAATGCCGTGCAAAGCGCCACCACGCTATTAGGCTTGCGCCAGCTGATATTCCTCTGGCCTTGCGCCCTGGCGATCATGGCTGCCGTTATCATGGGGCTTTTCTATAAGCTCAGTGAACAGCGTTTCGCCTCTATTATCGCTGAGATTGCGCAGCGCAAAACATCCGCTTCCTCCGCCAGAGAGACCGAAGACAGAGAGAACACTCCTGCCAGCATTGCATAAAAAAAGCCGCTGATATTCAGCGGCTTTTATCGTCATGCGAAAAACAGATTACGCGTCGCGAGGACCACGCATCGCACGTTTACGGTCGTTCTCGGTCAGGTGACGTTTACGGATACGGACAGAGGTCGGGGTGACTTCTACCAGTTCGTCGTCATCGATGAACTCCAGCGCCTGCTCCAGGGACATCTTGATCGGCGGAACCAGAACCGTTGCTTCGTCGGTACCCGACGCACGCATGTTGGTCAGTTTCTTACCGGTCAGGCAGTTCACGGTCAGGTCGTTAGAACGGCTGTGAATACCGATGATCTGGCCTTCATACACTTCAGCACCGTGACCCAGGAAGAGCTTACCGCGATCCTGCAGGCTGAACAGCGCGAACGCGACGGCTTTGCCCTGGCCGTTGGAGATCAGCACGCCGTTGTTACGCTGGCCGATTTCGCCCGGACGCACGTCGTCGTAGTGGCTGAAGGTGGAGTACAGCAGACCAGTACCAGAGGTCATGGTCATGAACTCGGTACGGAAGCCGATCAGGCCACGTGCCGGGATCAGGTAGTCCAGACGAATACGGCCTTTGCCGTCAGGGATCATGTCTTTGACATCGCCCTTACGCTCGCCCATTGCCTGCATAACCGAGCCCTGATGCTGCTCTTCGATATCCAGGGTCACGTTCTCGAACGGCTCCTGCATACGACCATCGATCATACGGTTGATAACTTTCGGACGGGAAACCGCCAGCTCAAAGCCTTCACGACGCATGTTTTCGATCAGAACTGACAGGTGCAGCTCGCCACGACCGGATACGCGGAATGCGTCCGCATCTTCAGTCTCTTCTACGCGCAGCGCCACGTTGTGCACCAGCTCTTTGTTCAGACGGTCAAGGATCTGACGCGAGGTCACAAACTTACCTTCTTTACCGCAGAACGGTGAGGTGTTGACGTTGAAGAACATGGTTACGGTCGGCTCATCAACGGAGAGTGCCGGCAGCGCTTCGACGTTTTGCGGATCGCAAAGGGTGTCGGAGATGTTCAGCTCGCCCAGACCGGTGATCGCGATGATATCGCCCGCTTCAGCTTCGGTGGATTCAATACGCTCCAGACCGAGGTGGGTCAGTACTTTACCCACTTTACCGTTGCGTGTTTTACCTTCGCTGTCGATCAGGGTGATCTGCTGGTTCGGCTTAACCTTACCGCGCTTGATACGACCGATGCCGATAACGCCAACGTAGTTGTTGTAGTCCAGCTGAGAGATCTGCATCTGGAACGGACCGTCAAGGTCAACGTTCGGTGCCGGAACGTGGTCAACGATCGCCTGATACAGCGGGGTCATGTCTTCCGCCATGTCAGTGTGGTCGTTACCCGCGATACCCATCAGTGCAGATGCATAGATGATCGGGAAGTCCAGCTGCTCGTCGGTGGCGTCGAGGTTAACGAACAGATCGAAGACCTGATCCACAACCCAGTCAGGACGCGCGCCCGGACGGTCAACCTTGTTGATAACGACAATTGGCTTCAGGCCGTGCGCAAACGCTTTTTTGGTTACAAAGCGGGTCTGCGGCATTGGGCCGTCCATAGCATCGACCACCAGCAGTACGGAGTCTACCATGGACATGACACGTTCAACTTCACCACCGAAGTCGGCGTGACCCGGGGTATCAACGATGTTGATACGGTAGTCATTCCATTTAATAGCGGTGTTTTTCGCGAGGATGGTAATCCCACGCTCTTTCTCCAAATCGTTGGAGTCCATCACGCGTTCGGTAGTCTCAGCACGCTCGCTGAAGGTACCAGACTGCTGCAGCAGCTTGTCAACCAGGGTCGTTTTACCATGGTCAACGTGCGCAATGATGGCGATGTTACGCAAATTTTCGATCACAACTTTGCCTCAGGCATTAGAAATAGCGCGTTATTGTACACGTATTAATCGCAGTACAGAACAGGATCACAAAGAACCTTTACAAACAATGTAGAAAGTAGGGCTTTGTGATCGGTTTCACGAAGCGGTAGAGAGCCGCCTTAATGTAAATTGCACCAATACAGTGCACTACGATCGCGCATATGCACTATATTGATGCAAGATAACCATTATGGTGCAGCCCTTTTGCACTATGACGTGCATGATAGCGCCTTTTGGGGGTGTTTTAAAAGTTGGCACAGATTTCGCTTTATCTTAGGCAAGGCGATTGTGCCACTTATAAAGTGTAGAACCTCGTTACCACGACGACCAAAAATTCCGGGAGAGTTAAGTATGTCCGCTGAACACGTTTTGACGATGCTGAACGAACATGAAGTGAAGTTTATCGATCTGCGCTTCACTGATACCAAAGGTAAAGAGCAGCATGTCACTATCCCAGCCCATCAGGTTAACGCTGACTTCTTTGAAGAAGGCAAAATGTTTGATGGTTCTTCGATTGGTGGCTGGAAAGGCATCAACGAATCCGACATGGTGCTGATGCCGGACGCCTCTACCGCAGTTATTGATCCGTTCTTCGAAGAGACTACCCTGATCATCCGTTGCGATATTCTTGAGCCAGGCACGCTGCAGGGCTACGATCGCGACCCGCGCTCCATCGCGAAACGCGCTGAAGAGTACCTGCGCTCCACCGGCATCGCAGACACCGTTCTGTTCGGGCCAGAGCCAGAGTTCTTCCTGTTTGACGACGTTCGCTTTGGCGCCAACATTTCCGGTTCCCACGTGGCTATCGACGATATCGAAGGCGCATGGAACACCTCCACCAAATACGAAGGTGGTAACAAAGGTCACCGTCCGGCGGTGAAAGGCGGTTACTTCCCGGTTCCGCCGGTTGACTCCTCTCAGGACATCCGCTCTACCATGTGTCTGGTGATGGAAGAGATGGGCCTGGTCGTTGAAGCGCACCACCACGAAGTAGCGACCGCAGGTCAGAACGAAGTGGCGACCCGCTTCAACACCATGACCAAAAAAGCGGACGAAATTCAGATCTACAAATATGTCGTGCACAACGTCGCGCACCGCTTCGGCAAAACCGCGACCTTTATGCCAAAACCGATGTTTGGCGATAACGGTTCCGGTATGCACTGCCACATGTCTCTGTCCAAGAACGGCACCAACCTGTTCTCTGGCGACAAATATGCTGGCCTGTCTGAAGAAGCCCTGTACTACATTGGCGGCGTAATCAAACACGCTAAAGCGATCAACGCCCTGGCGAACCCGACCACTAACTCCTACAAGCGTCTGGTCCCGGGTTACGAAGCACCGGTTATGCTGGCCTACTCTGCGCGTAACCGCTCTGCCTCTATCCGTATTCCAGTTGTAACCTCGCCGAAAGCGCGCCGTATCGAAGTGCGCTTCCCGGACCCGGCGGCTAACCCGTACCTGTGCTTCGCTGCCCTGCTGATGGCGGGTCTTGACGGTATCAAGAACAAGATCCACCCGGGCGAAGCCATGGACAAAAACCTGTATGACCTGCCGCCGGAAGAGGCGAAAGAAGTTCCGCAGGTTGCTGGCTCCCTGGAAGAGGCCCTGCAGGCGCTCGATGCAGACCGCGAGTTCCTGACCGCAGGCGGCGTGTTCACTAACGACGCGATCGATGCCTACATCGCCCTGCGTATCGAAGAGAATGACCGCGTTCGTATGACGCCGCACCCGGTTGAGTTCGAACTCTACTACAGCGTTTAATTTAGTAATGCTCTGCGTGAAAGTGCAGAGAATTTTAGTTGCCGTGGAAACTTTAGCCCATCCCTGATGGGCTTTTTTCTCCGCCAACGGCCTGATAATACGCGCTTTTTAAGTATAAAAAGCTATAATGCACTAAAACAGTGCACCTCATTTCAGGAGACTGCTTAATGGCAACTGGCACGCTGCCCGATGCTGGGCAGATCCTCAACGCTTTGATCAACAGCATCCTGCTGGTTGATGACGAGCTGGCGATTCACTACGCGAACCCTGCCGCTCAACAGCTGCTGGCACAAAGCTCACGCAAGCTGTTTGGTACACCTCTTCCGGAGCTGCTGAGCTACTTCTCCCTGAACGTCGCCCTGATGCAGGAGAGCCTGGAGGCCGGACAAGGCTTTACCGATAACGAAGTCACTCTGGTGATCGATGCCCGCTCGCACATTCTCTCCGTCACGGCACAACGACTGCCTGAGGGGCTGATCCTGCTGGAGATGGCACCAATGGATAACCAGCGACGCCTGAGCCAGGAGCAGCTTCAGCAGGCCCAGCAGGTCGCCGCACGCGATCTGGTACGTGGCCTCGCCCATGAGATTAAAAATCCGTTGGGCGGCCTGCGCGGCGCGGCGCAGCTGCTGAGCAAAGCGCTGCCCGATCCGGCGCTAACCGAATACACCAACGTCATTATTGAGCAGGCGGACCGGCTACGTAACCTGGTGGATCGCCTGCTGGGGCCGCAGCATCCTGGCATGCACGTGACCGAGAGCATTCACAAAGTCGCGGAGCGCGTGGTGAAGCTGGTCTCAATGGAGCTGCCGGAGAACGTTACGCTGGTGCGTGATTACGATCCCAGCCTGCCAGAGTTACCGCACGATCCCGACCAGATTGAGCAGGTTCTGCTGAATATCGTACGCAATGCTCTGCAGGCGCTGGGACCAGAAGGCGGCGAAATTACGCTGCGCACCCGTACGGCTTTCCAGCTTACGCTGCACGGCGCACGCTATCGTCTGGCGGCGCGTATTGATATCGAAGATAACGGGCCGGGTATCCCATCGCATCTGCAGGACACGCTGTTTTACCCCATGGTAAGCGGACGCGAAGGTGGCACCGGGCTTGGGCTGTCAATTGCCCGCAGTTTGATTGATCAACACTCCGGCAAAATTGAATTTACCAGTTGGCCGGGTCATACCGAGTTTTCGGTTTACCTGCCAATTAAAAAATAAAGGTGACGATGATGCAACGAGGGATAGCATGGATTGTTGATGACGATAGTTCCATCCGCTGGGTGCTTGAACGCGCCCTTGCCGGTGCTGGCTTGAGTTGTACAACGTTTGAGAGTGGGAATGAGGTGCTCGATGCGCTGACCACTAAAACCCCGGACGTGCTGCTGTCGGATATCCGCATGCCAGGCATGGACGGCCTGGCACTGCTGAAGCAGATCAAACAGCGGCATCCCATGCTCCCGGTCATCATTATGACCGCGCACTCCGATCTCGATGCGGCCGTCAGCGCCTACCAGCAGGGAGCGTTTGATTACCTGCCTAAACCGTTCGATATCGACGAGGCGGTGGCGCTGGTTGAGCGAGCCATCAGCCACTATCAGGAGCAGCAGCAGCCGCGTAACGTGCAGGATTTTGGCCCGACCGCGGACATCATCGGCGAAGCGCCCGCCATGCAGGATGTGTTTCGCATCATTGGCCGCCTCTCCCGCTCGTCGATTAGCGTACTGATCAACGGCGAGTCCGGAACCGGTAAAGAGCTGGTTGCCCACGCGCTGCATCGCCATAGCCCGCGCGTTAAAGCGCCCTTTATCGCCCTCAACATGGCCGCTATCCCAAAGGATCTCATTGAGTCCGAGCTGTTTGGCCATGAGAAGGGGGCGTTTACCGGCGCGAATACCGTTCGCCAGGGGCGTTTTGAGCAGGCCGACGGCGGGACGCTGTTCCTGGACGAAATTGGCGATATGCCGCTGGACGTGCAGACGCGTCTGCTGCGCGTGCTGGCAGACGGGCAGTTTTACCGCGTCGGCGGTTATGCGCCGGTGAAGGTGGACGTGCGCATCATTGCCGCCACCCACCAGAATCTTGAGCTGCGGGTGCAGGAGGGCAAGTTCCGTGAGGATCTCTTCCATCGCCTGAACGTGATCCGCGTGCATCTCCCGCCCCTGCGTGAGCGGCGGGAAGATATCCCTCGCCTGGCGCGTCACTTCTTACAGGTGGCCGCCCGTGAGCTGGGGGTAGAGGCCAAGCAGCTGCATCCGGAGACCGAGGCGGCGCTGACCCGCGTTGCCTGGCCGGGCAACGTTCGCCAGCTGGAGAACACCTGCCGCTGGCTGACGGTGATGGCCGCGGGTCAGGAGGTGCTGATTCAGGATCTCCCCAGCGAGCTGTTTGAGACAACGGTACCCGACAGCCCGACCCAGACGCTGCCGGACAACTGGGCCACGCTGCTGGCGCAGTGGGCGGATCGCGCGTTGCGTTCCGGTCATCAAAACCTGCTCTCTGAGGCGCAGCCGGAGATGGAGCGTACCCTGCTGACCACGGCCCTGCGTCATACTCAGGGACATAAGCAGGAGGCGGCAAGGCTGCTCGGCTGGGGACGCAATACCCTGACGCGCAAGCTGAAAGAGTTAGGGATGGAGTAGCGGGAAAACGCCCGGTAGCGCGATGCTTACCGGGCCTACCGATACCGCTCTATTAAATTACGCGGGAAAACTGCTGCAGTCGCGCCTTCTGACGCAGATAGGTGTCAAAGCACATGCAGATATTGCGGATCAGCAGCCGACCTTTCGCCGTTACTTGAATGCCATGCGCATCCACCGCCACCAGCCCGTCCTTCGCCAACGGGGCAAGCAGATTTAAATCTTCCGCAAAGTAGTCGGCGAAATCGAGATCCCACTGTTTTTCTACTGCGCTAAAATCCAGCCTGAAGTTGCAGATCAGCGACTTGATGACGTCCCGGCGGATGCAGTCATCTCTTGTCAGGGCAATGCCCCGCCACAGCGCGTTACCGGTCTCGTCCACCTGCTGATAATAGTGCTTCAGCTCTTTTTGGTTCTGCGCGTAGCAGTCGCCAATCATGCTGATAGCCGATACGCCCATGCCTAACAGGTCGCTATCGCCCTGAGTGGTGTAACCCTGGAAGTTGCGGTGCAGCACCCCTTCGCGCTGGGCCACGGCCAGCTCGTCATCCGGGCGCGCAAAGTGATCCATGCCGATAAACTGATAGCCCTCCTCGGTGAGCGAGGTAATCGTCTGCTGCAGAATATCCAGCTTCTGCTGCGCCGAAGGCAGATCGGCATCCTTAATCTTCCGCTGCGCGGCAAAAAGCGTTGGCAGGTGTGCATAGTTAAATACGCTCAGCCGATCCGGGTTGAGCTCCCCAACGCGTTTCAGGGTAAAGGCGAAGCTTTCCGGCGTCTGCTTCGGCAGGCCGTAGATCAGATCGATATTGGTCGAGGTGAAGCCGATCTCGCGCGCATGACGTAACAGCGCAAAGATAAACTCCTCATCCTGCTCGCGGTTGACCAGCCGCTGCACCTCTTTGTTGAAGTCCTGTACCCCCATGCTCAGGCGGTTAAAGCCCTCGGCGCGCAGGTGGTCGAGCACGTTCAGCTCAATTTCACGCGGATCGACCTCAATAGAGATCTCAGCGTCGGCGTTAAAATGGAAGTGGTGGCGCAGCAGCCCCATCAGGCGGCTAATTTGCGCTTTGTTGAGATAGGTTGGCGTTCCGCCGCCCCAGTGCAGCTGGCTAACATGGCGACCGGCAAACAGCGGTGCACGGTGGATAATCTCCTGCTCAAGCGCATCAAGATACTGGTCTGCCTTATGCTGCTGGCGGGTGACGATCTTATTGCAGCCGCAGAAGTAGCACAGGCGATGGCAAAATGGGATATGCACGTAGAGCGACAGCGCACGCTCAGGATAGCGGGTCACGGCCTGCTGGAAATCTGCTTCGCCAAAGGTATCGGCGAACTCAAGGGCGGTCGGGTATGAGGTATAGCGCGGCCCAGAATAGTTATATTTCTGGATCAGGGCCAGATCCCAGTCGATTAACTGCGAAGACATGCTCACTCCTTCGGGTAGCGTCGCTGACGACGACGACGGCCTGGCCTGCCCCCATGACGAAGTGCAAGCCGGTTGCGCAGCCACTTTTGTCGCTGCGACAACCGGCGTAGTTTAACGAATAACCACGCCAGATAACACATAACCGGAAGGGTTATAAGCAGGACGAGCAAGTCCATGCTGTAAAGCGAGTAGTCCAGGGATTATTAGTTGCCACCTTTGAGCAGGCGCATCATATCCTCTTTTTCCTCTTCCTCTTCTTCGTCTTCATCGTCGTCATAGGAGAGACCGAGCTGCTGCATCAGCGCGTCAATGCGGTCCAGTTTAGCGTCAACCCATGCCTGATCTTCTGCGCTCAGGGTGTCGCCATTCTCCAGACGTTCCAGCAGCGCATCCAGGCGCTCATCAGTTTCCAGCAAATCCAGTTCAGCCTGCGGTGAAAGCATAGGTTTCTCGCTCTTGGGTTTGTGCTGACGGGTGACCGGAGTAGTGGTTACGCCCAACGGTACGGGAGTTTTACTGCCGATACGGGGATCTTTCTGCTGCTTCTGGCCGCGCGAGCCGGATGCGCCATCGCTGCCGGTTGCACGGCTGCCTGCCGCGTTGCCGCGATGCTTTTTATCACGCTTACGGTCGCGTGCTTCTTGATTGATTTCATCGCGCGTTTTGCGGTGCGCTTTTGCGGGGCCTTTGCCACGCGGAGACGATGCGGGTTTATTCATCATAGTTGGTCTTTGAGCCGTTTTATTCAGTATAGAATTGCGGCGGAATCTAGCAGAAAGCAAGCAAAGAAAAAAGGCGACAGAGTAAACTGTCGCCTTTTTTCTTGACCACCCACCCTCAGCGGGTTAACTATTCCGTGTTTGCTTACAACCGACCCTGTTTATCCCTTAGCATGAACGTTCCCTGTTGCGGTCCATTTCCCTGTGTAACACGTCTCCTGACGTTCGCCATCCTGGCTATCCAGCGTCTTCGCCTCCTGGCGCTCCTGACCCCTTTTCCCTAAGTCACGTTCCTCGGCGCTCCTCGCCTTTGCCCGCTACTTTACCGTGTTAGAAAAAAGTAACAAGACGCAAAGTGGCATAAAAAGCTAAATTCAGAAAATTCTAATCAACCATCTATTTGATTTAAATAGAGTTACACCTTTATCAAACCTGCAATTACTCTGAAATATCGCAGACGTAAAGTAGCCAATCTCTTACAAGGTCACTAGCCAGTAAGGTCATGAAAGGGGTATGGCGAGAAAAGCCGCCTTTTTCCTGCGTTCAGGTATAATCCCCCAAAGCTTTACTTATGGAGACGACCGCTTTGACTAATTTGAATTATCAACAGACGCACTTTGTTACCAGTGCGCCTGATATTCGCCACTTACCTGCCGATACCGGAATAGAAGTGGCCTTTGCTGGCCGTTCCAATGCGGGTAAATCGAGCGCCCTGAATACCCTGACGCATCAGAAGAGCCTGGCGCGAACCTCCAAGACGCCGGGTCGTACCCAGCTTATCAACCTGTTTGAGGTCACAGAAGGCAAGCGTCTTGTTGACCTGCCCGGCTACGGCTACGCCGAAGTTCCGGAAGAGATGAAGATCAAATGGCAGCGCGCCTTGGGTGAGTATCTGGAGAAGCGCCAGTGTCTGCAGGGCGTGGTAATCCTGATGGACATCCGCCATCCGTTGAAAGATCTCGATCAGCAGATGATCCAGTGGGCGGTTGAGAGCGAAATTCAGGTGCTGGTGCTGCTGACCAAAGCCGACAAGCTGGCGAGCGGCGCGCGAAAAGCGCAGTTGAATATGGTGCGTGAGGCGGTGCTGGCGTTTAACGGTGACGTCCAGGTTGAGGCGTTCTCATCCCTGAAGAAGCTGGGCGTGGACAAGCTGAAGGCGAAGCTGGATAGCTGGTTTAGCGGTTTGACGCCGGTGACGGAAGCAGACGCCGAAGCGTGATCCAATAAAAAACGCCCCAGTCATTACTGACTGGGGCGGCTAAAATATTCAGCCAAATCCGATTACGTGAAGTAAAAGGTCTGAAAGATAGAACATCTTACCTCTGTACCCTACGTCTTTAACTCTACTCTTTTTTTAGACAGTTACAAACGCTTTTTGTAATTTTTTTTCATTCTTTACATAGGTAATTCTAATGATCATCACAAAAAGCTCTATCTTATGTTGCTTACTTACATAAAACTGCGTCATTACGCCAACGGCTAGTGCGCCAGATCCCAGTTTTCACCACTGCCCACCTCCACCAGCAACGGAACATCCAGCTGGGTGCTGTTCTCCATTAGCTCATGGATCTTCTGGGAAACCTGCTCCACATCATCTTTGTGCACTTCAAACACCAGTTCATCGTGAACCTGCATAATCATACGCACGCGCGGCTGCTCCGCCTGTAGCCAGGCATCCACAGCGATCATTGCCCGCTTGATGATATCTGCCGCCGTGCCCTGCATCGGGGCGTTGATCGCAGCACGCTCAGCGCCAGCCCGGCGCGCGGCGTTGCTGGATGTGATGTCCGGCAGGTAGAGGCGACGCCCCTCTAACGTTTCAACGTAGCCCTGCTCTTTTGCCTGCGCCCGGGTGCGTTCCATATACTCACGCACGCCCGGATAGCGCTCAAAGTAGAGATCCATATAACGCTGCGACTCTTTGCGCGGGATGTTCAGCTGGCGCGAGAGACCAAAGGCGCTCATGCCGTAGATCAGGCCAAAGTTAATCGCCTTCGCGCTGCGGCGTTGCTCGTTTGATACGCTCTCCAGCGGCATGCCAAATACCTCTGCCGCCGTGGCTCGGTGGATGTCCTGGCCCTCGGCAAAAGCAGAGAGCAGCCCCCGATCGCGAGACAGGTGCGCCATGATGCGCAGCTCAATCTGCGAGTAGTCCGCAGAGACGATGACGTAATCCTCCGGCGCAATAAACGCCTGACGGATGCGCCGTCCCTCGTCGTTACGCACAGGAATATTCTGCAGGTTCGGATCGGTAGATGAGAGTCGTCCCGTTGCGGTGACCGCCTGGTGATAGGAGGTGTGCACGCGCCCGGTTTTAGGGTTGATCATCAGCGGCAGCTTATCGGTATAGGTCGATTTCAGCTTCGACAGGCCGCGATGCTCCAGAATAACCTTCGGCAAAGGATAGTCCAGCGCCAGCTCTTCCAGCACCTCTTCTGAGGTTGACGGTGCGCCACCCGGCGTCTTCTTCAGCGGTTTGATGCCCTGCTTTTCAAACAGGATAACCTGCAGCTGTTTGGTTGAAGAGAGGTTAAACGCTTCGCCCGCGATCTCATGGGCCTTTTTCTCCAGCTCGGCCAGACGCAGCGTGATTTCGCCGGAGTGCTTGTGCAGCACCGCCGGATCGATCTTCACCCCGTTACGCTCGATGCGGGAGAGCACCGGCACCAGCGGCATTTCGATGTTCTGGAAAATATTCAGCGGGCCTGCATGTTTCTCCAGTTTTGGCCACATCTTGAGATGCAGCTGCAGCGTGACGTCAGCATCTTCCGCCGCATAGTGACCGGCCTCTTCCAGTGCGATCTGGTTAAAGGTCAGCTGGTTTTTACCCTTGCCGGCAATCTGCTCAAAGGTCACGGTCTGGTGCTTCAGCCAGCGAGCGGAGAGGCTGTCCATATCGTGACGTCCAGCGACGCTGTCGAGAATATAGGACTCAAGCATGGTGTCAAAGGCGATGCCACGCAGCTCGATGCCGTAGTTCTGCAAAATGCCGCGATCGAACTTAAGGTTCTGTCCGACCTTCAGTGCTTTTTCATCTTCCAGAAGCGGCTTCAGCAGTTCCAGGACACGATCGCGGGAGAGCTGCTCTGGTGCATCAAGGTAGTCATGTGCAACCGGCACATAGGCCGCCAGACCCGGCTCGGTAGCAAACGACAGGCCCACCAGCTGAGCGCTAACGTTATCCAGGCTATCCGTTTCCGTATCGAAGGCAAACACCGGCGCTCTTTTCAGTCGCGCAATCCACTCGTTCAGCGTCGGCTCATCCAGAACGGTAACGTAATGCTCTGCGGAGAGCGGTGTCGCAGGTTCATCGTCTTCAACCTCAGCGACAGGTGCCGCCTGCGGCTTCGCGGCCGGTTTCGCGCCTTTACCCTGCAGCCAGGTTCCCGCTTCGACATCCGTCGTCCAGCGTTTGAATTCGTATCGTTTAAACAGGCTCAGCAGCTCATCTGCGGCAGGCTGCTGTACCGTCAGCTGTTCGCAGGAGAGATCCAGCTCAACGTCGGTCTTGATGGTCGCCAGCTGATAGGAGAGGCGAGCCACCTCTCTATTCTGCTCCAGCTTCGCCGCCATGGTTTTCGCCCCGCGGAAGCTGAGAGTGGCGATCTTATCCGACTCGTTTAGCAGCGTTTCCAGACCGCCCAGCCCCTGCAGCAGCGCCTGTGCGGTTTTTTCACCCACGCCCGGCACGCCGGGGATGTTATCTGAGGAGTCACCCATCAATGCCAGGAAATCGATGATCAGCTCAGGCGGCACGCCATATTTATTGATCACCTCTTCCGGGCCGAGAATGGTGTTGGTCATGGTGTTAATCAGGGTCACGTTCGGCGTAACCAGCTGGGCCATATCTTTATCGCCAGTGCTGATCAGTACCGGGCGACCCATTTTTTCGGCCTCCAGCGCCAGCGTACCGATAACGTCATCTGCCTCAACGCCGGAAACAGCCATCAGCGGCAGGCCCATCGCTTTTACCATCGCATGCAGCGGCTCGATCTGCGAGCGCAGGTCGTCAGGCATCGGCGGTCGGTGGGATTTATAGTGCTCAAACAGTTCGTCACGGAACGTCTTCCCTTTGGCATCAAACACCACTGCGGCATGCGTGGGTTGATACTGCATGATCAAGCTTCTGAGCATGTTCAGCACCCCGTACATAGCGCCGGTTGGCTCTCCTGCGCTGTTAGTCAGCGGTGGAAACGCGTGGTAAGCGCGATAGAGATAGGAGGAGCCATCAACGAGGATTAGCGGGTTTTCTGGGATCTGAACCATGATATCCGTGCCTGTTTAATAATTTATGGTTAAAGGATGCCACATACCGGACGAAAACTTGAGTTTTTCACGGTAATTCGTGGAAAAGATTTCCGGATCGTCGCGATCGTTCGCATTATTATCCTGTGGATAACTTTGTGCATGCTTTTTTGCTGAAGAAATAATAGACCATGTGAATTTGGCGGGGCGGTTTATTTATCTATTTAAATCATATAAATAGAAAAAGGATCGCGATCCTTATGTCCATTAGGTGACAATTTACTCCATGTGGATATAAGCTTTGCTCCTGATATAGAACCTATAAAAAAGCCGGTCATTGACCGGCTTTCTGATTACTTCTGGCCAACCAGATATTTTACCGTTGCGGCATACTGCTGAACGAAGATATCCATGCTGCTGGCATCCATACCCTGCGGGTTAACCTGGTACTTACCGTTAACAAACATGGCTGGAACACCCTGCAGCTGCAGATCGGCGGCCGCTTTCTCCTGCTGGGCAACCAGGGATTTCACCACAAAGCTGTTCCACGCGGCGTCATAGTCTTCGCCTTTAATACCGGCATCAACAAACACTTTGCGAATATCGGCGACGGAAGTCACGGTCTGGGACTTCTGCACCGCTTCAAACATCGGGGCAGTGATCTTATCTTCTACGCCCAGCGCCATCGCGACAGCCCATGCCTGGGTCAGATCTTTACCCAATGGGCCAAGGAATTCGACGTGATATTTCGTCATTTTAGTGCCTTCCGGCAGCTGCTGTTTCACCGTGTCAGAAACATGCCACACGCGTTCAAAATCGTAGCAGTGCGGGCAGTAGAAGGAGAAGAACTCCAGCACCTGCGGCTCTCCCACCGCCGGTTTATCAAGGGCGATATACTGTTTGCCCTCGGTGAACTGAGCCGCAGATGCGCTAAATGCCAGAATGAGACCTGCAAGCGCCAGCCAAATTTTCTTCATGGTTAATACTCTCCTGAACGTGTCAAATTAATACATCGGCGTAAGTTGCAAAGGCGGTTCTTGCAGAACCTTAACCTGCTCAATAAAGGTCAGAGTTTGCCTGTGCCAATAGTCTTCCCCGGTAAGCCACGGGAAATTTTTGGGGAATGCGGGATCGTCCCAGCGGCGGATCAGCCATGCCAGATAATAAACCATACGCATGGCACGTAAAGGTTCGATGAGGGCGATTTCATCAGTGTTGAACTCGCTAAACTCTTCATAGGCTTCAACGATCGTCTCAAGCTGCATACGCCGCTCGGCCTTATCGCCGTTGAGCAGCATCCACAGATCCTGAACGGCCGGACCGTTACGGGCATCGTCGAGATCGACAAACAGCGGTCCATCACGCCAGAGAATGTTCCCGGCATGGCAGTCGCCGTGCAGGCGCAGCAAATCGAAACGCGTATGCCAGTGCGCCATTACCGCCTCGATAAGAGAATCCGTGGCATTAAGGAAGGCGGCTTTCAGGCCTGAGGGGATAAGCGTCGACTGTTCAAAGACGTTACGAGGCTCAATCAGGTACTCATTAACGTCGATGGAGGGGCGATGGGTGAAGCGTTTTTTACGCCCGGTTTGATGCAGGCGGCCGAGGTAACGCGCTACCCACTCCATCTGATCCAGGCTATCGGCTTCGAACTGACGACCGCCAAGGCTGGGGAATACGGCATAGTAGTACCCCTGATGCGTCAGCAGCGTCTGGCCGTTGAATTCAAGCGGGGCAGCAACCGGAACCTCATCGTTCATTAGCTCATGGGCGAACTGGTGCTCTTCGCTGATTTGTTCTGCCGACCAGCGCTGCGGACGGTAAAACTTCACCACGTAACGGTGGCGATCTTCATCCTGAAACTGATAGACACGGTTTTCGTAACTGTTGAGCGGGGTAAGACCGGAATCCACCCGGATCCCCTGTTCGAACAGCGCATCCATGATGGTATCCGGGTGTAGCGTCTGGAAAGTAAAAGCGTTGTCGTTCATCCCATCATCCGGAAATTACTACGAATAGTTCAGGATATCATTTCGTAGCGTTTTCCGTTGCACCGCTTACAACCTTTTACTCTTTAATGACGCCCCGGGCACGCAGCAGAGCGGTTTTGAAATCCTCTTCATAATCTTTCTGGATCCC
Organism: Pseudescherichia sp. L3; assembly: GCF_024656065.1. Taxonomy (NCBI): domain Bacteria; kingdom Pseudomonadati; phylum Pseudomonadota; class Gammaproteobacteria; order Enterobacterales; family Enterobacteriaceae; genus Pseudescherichia; species Pseudescherichia sp. L3. The sequence goes on along the minus strand of NZ_JANKYC010000005.1, from coordinate 1,567 downwards.
GGGAATAACCGCATCCTTTGCCGAGTCGCGCATTTTGAGATGATAGATCAGGATATCGTCAGAAAGATCGGTTAGCTCACCGTCATAGCCTGACTCCTGCGCCAATTTTTGCAAGAATTGCATCAGGTTAAGCTCGGGCTCTTTTTGCCAGGCGGGCTGGAGGAGTTCAATTACTTCGTTCAGACGTTTACATTTCATGGCCAGTGCTCCTTACTCTTGAGAGAGACACGTTAGCAGGGTCAAACCCACAATAAAAGAGGCGATATTGGTGAATAGTGGACTAGACATTACGGGCGTCGTGCTGGCTGGCGGCAGAGCGTCGCGTATGGGCGGAGAAGACAAAGGATTATTGCTGCTCAACGGCATTCCGCTCTGGCAGCACGTCGCTGACAGTCTGGCTAAACAGGTAGACCGTGTCGTACTGAGCGCTAACCGCAACCTCGATCGCTATCGGGCAAGCGGCCTGGTCGTTATTGAAGATACGCTGGAGAACTTCCCCGGCCCGTTGGCCGGTATGCTGGCCGTGATGCATCAGACGGCAGCCGACTGGTTTCTGTTCTGTCCGTGCGATACACCGGGCATACCGTCCGATCTGGCAGCACGGCTAGCCTCTGGGCGTAAAGACGCGCCGGTAGTATGGGTGACGGACGGCGAACGCGATCACCCCACCGTTGCGCTAGTTCATCGCCGGGTGATCCCACAGCTTGCGGCTTATCTGGCCGCCGGTGAACGGCGGGTGATGCTGTTTATGCGCCAGGTCGGAGGGCATGCCGTGGACTTTAGCGATTGCCGGTCGGCATTTATCAATATCAATACGCCGGACGATCTCATCGCCAGACAGGAGAAATAATGAAGCCGATCCTCGCCATTGCCGCATGGAGCGGTACAGGTAAAACCACGCTGCTTAAGCGTCTAATCCCTGCTCTCTGTGAACGGGGTATTCGTCCGGGCCTGATTAAGCATACGCATCACAATATGGATGTCGATAAGCCCGGCAAGGATAGCTATGAGTTACGTAAGGCGGGTGCAGCACAAACCCTCGTCGCCAGCCAGCAGCGGTGGGCACTAATGACCGAAACGCCGGATGAAGCGCCGTTAGACTTAGCATTTCTGGCCAGCAGAATGGATCACACGAAATTAGATCTGGTTCTGGTAGAGGGGTTCAAACATGAGCCGGTAGCGAAGATCCTACTTTTTCGCACAGATACCGGGCACCAGATAGAGGAGCTGGCGATTGACGATCGTGTTATTGCGATCGCCAGTGACGTTGTGATTGACGCTGCCGTTCCGGTGTTAGATTTGAATGACGTGCCAAATATTGCCGATTTTATCGTGCAGTGGTTAAAGCGTCAGAGTAAGTAAGGTAGGACAGGCGTCATTTGTAGGCCCGGTAAGCACAGCGCCACCGGGCGTTCAGCAACACAACGCAAAAAGGCCATCCTTACGGATGGCCTTCTGCTTGTTTGATGCCTGGCAGTTCCCTACTCTCGCATGGGGAGACCCCACACTACCATCGGCGCTACGGCGTTTCACTTCTGAGTTCGGCATGGGGTCAGGTGGGACCACC
>NZ_JANKYC010000004.1:0-421187 GCF_024656065.1 Pseudescherichia sp. L3 | reverse complement strand
GTATAATACGTTTTCCTCTTTCAGAGTCAACCCTCAATTTCAGAATTTTTTCTCTTCAACCGGACCGGCTGTTTCCGTGAAGTGATTCACGTTTGCCGTTTCGATGGAGGCGCATTATAGGGAGTTATTCGGCGCTGACAAGCGGAAAAATACAATTTTATTTCAATCGCTCATCTTTTCGTCATAACGACTACTTTTGCTGCTTTTTAATCGCTGCAGGCAGCTCTGCAAGGCTATTAAGCACCCAATCTGCTGCATTTTCCCCCTCAGGGGTTACCGGTTTGCCGGAACGCACTAATACTTTATGGCCGACGCCAGCCGCTGCCGCTGCCTGCATATCCTCTACTTTATCGCCCACCATATAAGAGGCAGCCATGTCGATATGCAAAAAGTCGCTTGCGGAGATCAGCATGCCCGGATGCGGCTTACGGCAGTCGCACACCTGGCGATACTCTTCCACGGTGCCCTGAGGGTGATGAGGGCAGTAGTAGATGCCGTCCAGATCGACGCCGCGATCCGCCAGCGACCAGTCCATCCATTCGGTCAGGGTCTCAAACTGCGCTTCGGTAAACTTGCCCCGGGCGATGCCGGACTGATTGGTTACCAGCACCAGCGCGAAGCCCATCGCTTTTAATTCACGCATGGCATCTATTACGCCATCGATAAACTCAAAATCGTCAATCTCGTGGACGTAACCATGATCGACGTTAATCGTGCCATCACGATCGAGAAAAATTGCGGGTACTGATTGTGCCACCGGCTTACTCCTGGAAAAGACGTGTCACGCTAGTATCTCATGTTTCACGCGGCAAGAAAGTGCTCATGAGAGCGAGTTACATTGAATTAGACGTCTGGATGCCTTACCATCCGCTTTGTTTACGGTCACTGCCCGTATCTGGCAGAACAAAATGCCACGGCTAACTCTTACGATAAAAATATTCTAATGATTAAACTTTCGAATATCACCAAAGTGTTCCAGCAGGGGAACCGCACCATTCAGGCGCTGAACAATGTCAGCCTGCATGTCCCTGCCGGGCAAATTTATGGCGTCATCGGCGCATCGGGTGCTGGTAAAAGTACGCTGATTCGCTGCGTCAATCTGCTTGAGCGCCCAACGCAGGGCAGCGTTCAGGTGAGCGGCGAAGAGCTGACGACGCTGTCGGAAGCGCAGCTTACCCGCGCACGCCGTCAGATTGGCATGATTTTCCAGCACTTCAACCTGCTGGCTTCCCGTACGGTCTACGGCAACGTGGCGCTGCCGCTAGAGCTGGACAACACCCCGGCGCCCGAAATCAAGCGTCGCGTGAGCGAACTGCTGGACCTGGTCGGCCTGGCCGATAAGCACGACAGCTATCCGGCTAACCTCTCCGGCGGTCAGAAGCAGCGCGTGGCCATTGCCCGTGCGCTGGCAAGCAATCCGAAAGTGCTGCTCTGCGATGAAGCCACCAGCGCGCTGGATCCGGCGACGACCCGCTCTATTCTGGAATTGCTGAAAGACATTAACCGTCGTCTCGGCTTAACCATTCTTCTTATTACCCATGAGATGGATGTCGTGAAGCGTATCTGTGACTGCGTGGCGGTGATCAGCAACGGTGAGCTGATCGAACAGGATACGGTCAGCGAAGTGTTCTCTCATCCGAAGACGCCGCTGGCGCAGCAGTTTATTCAGTCCACGCTGCATCTGGATATTCCGGAAGATTACCAGCAGCGCCTGAAGGCCGAGGCAGAGGCCGACAGCGTGCCGATGCTGCGCATGGAGTTTACCGGTCAGTCGGTAGACGCGCCGCTGCTCTCCGAGACCGCGCGTCGGTTCAACGTCAACAACAACATTATCAGTGCGCAGATGGATTACGCCGGCGGCGTGAAGTTCGGCATTATGCTGACCGAAATGCACGGCTCGCAGCAGGATACCCAGGCCGCCATCGCCTGGCTGCAGGAACATCATGTAAAAGTAGAGGTACTGGGTTATGTCTGAGCCAATGATGTGGTTACTGGCGCGTGGCGTCTGGGAGACGCTGGCGATGACCTTTGTCTCCGGCTTCTTTGGGTTTGTGATTGGCCTGCCGGTGGGCGTGCTGCTGTACGTGACCCGTCCGGGGCAGATCGTTGAGAACGCCAAGCTTTATCGCACCCTCTCTGCGCTGGTGAATATCTTCCGCTCCATTCCGTTTATTATCCTGCTGGTATGGATGATCCCCTTCACCCGCGTGATTGTCGGCACTTCCATCGGTTTGCAGGCGGCGATAGTCCCCCTGACCGTGGGCGCTGCGCCCTTTATTGCCCGTATGGTGGAAAACGCGCTGTTGGAGATCCCGACCGGTCTGATTGAAGCTTCCCGTGCCATGGGCGCGACGCCGATGCAGATCGTGCGCAAGGTGCTGCTGCCTGAAGCCATGCCGGGACTGGTTAACGCGGCCACCATCACGTTAATTACCCTGGTGGGCTACTCCGCCATGGGCGGCGCGGTTGGCGCAGGCGGCCTGGGCCAGATCGGCTATCAGTATGGTTATATCGGCTATAACGCCACCGTAATGAACACGGTGCTGATATTATTAGTCGTGCTGGTTTATCTGATTCAGTTCTCTGGCGATCGTATCGTCCGGGCAGTGACGCATAAATAGCGTTGTACACAACACAATCGACTCAGTGAGTTAAGGAAATAGCATGGTGTTCAAATTTAAGACCTTTGCGGCGGCGGGTGCGCTAATTGGTGCTCTGGCATTGGTAGGCTGCGGCCAGGATGAAAAAGATCCGAACCATATTAAAGTCGGCGTTATCGTCGGTGCTGAGCAGCAGGTTGCTGAAGTAGCTGCGAAAGTGGCAAAAGACAAATACGGCCTCGACGTTGAGCTGGTGACCTTCAACGACTACGTGCTGCCAAACGAAGCGCTGAGCAAGGGCGATATCGATGCTAACGCTTTCCAGCATAAACCGTATCTGGATCAGCAGATCAAAGATCGCGGCTATAAGCTGGTTTCCGCAGGCAACACCTTTGTCTACCCTATCGCGGGCTACTCCAAGAAGATCAAAGCCCTGAGCGAACTGCAGGATGGCGCGCAGATTGCGGTTCCGAACGATCCGACCAACCTTGGCCGCTCTCTGCTGCTGCTGCAAAAACAGGGTCTGATCAAACTGAAAGATGGCGTTGGCCTGCTGCCGTCCATTCTGGACGTGACCGAGAATCCGAAAAACCTCAAGATTGTTGAGCTGGAAGCACCGCAGCTGCCGCGTTCGCTGGACGACGCGCAGATCGCCCTGGCGGTGATCAACACCACCTACGCCAGCCAGATCAACCTGACCCCGGCGAAAGACGGTATCTTCGTTGAAGACAAAGACTCCCCGTACGTGAACATGATCGTGACCCGTGAAGACAACAAAGACGCGGAAAACGTGAAGAAATTCGTGCAGGCCTATCAGTCTGACGAAGTTGACCAGGCGGCGAACAAGGTCTTTAACGGCGGCGCGGTTAAAGGCTGGTAATCTCTCCTCGGTATAATATCATTCAGGGCGGGCGCAAGCCCGCCTTGTCATTTATGCAGGCAACTGGTTCAATAACTGACAATTTGATCACTCATTGAGGAAATACTATGCGTGCTTTACCGATCTGTTTACTGGCACTCATGCTCAGCGGCTGCTCCATGCTAAGCAGATCTCCCGTCGAACCCGTTCAAAGCAACGCAGCAACGCCGTCGAAAGCGGAGCCAGTGAAAGCGAAGGTGTCTCCTCCGGCCCCGGTCAGGGTCATCACTAATCCGGAAGAGCTGATTGGCAAAACGTTCCGCGATCTGGGTGAGGTCTCCGGTGACTCCTGCCAGGCGAGCAACCAGGACTCTCCGCCGAATATCCCGACCGCCCGCAAGCGTATGCAGATCAACGCGGCCAAAATGAAAGCCAACGCGGTACTTCAGCACAGCTGCGAAGTGACCAGCGGCACGCCAGGCTGCTATCGCCAGGCCGTGTGCATCGGATCGGCGCTTAACGTTTCGGCGAAATGAGCACCTTTCAGTTTGCGCAGATAGGCGTTATTCGCTCCCCCTATAAAGAGAAGTTTGCCGTTCCGCGTCAGCCGGGGCTGGTGAAAAGCGGCGGCGGTGAGCTTCATCTCATCGCCCCCTATAATCAGGCCGATGCGGTGCGCGGGCTGGAGGCGTTTAGCCACCTCTGGCTACTTTTTATTTTTCATCAAACGATGGAAGGCGGCTGGCGGCCCACGGTGCGCCCTCCCCGGCTCGGCGGCAACGCCAGAATGGGGGTGTTTGCCACCCGCTCGACCTTTCGCCCGAATCCCATCGGTATGTCGCTGGTCGAGCTAAAAGGCATCCGCTGCCAGGGTGAGCAGGTGATCCTTGATCTGGGTAGCCTCGATCTGGTGGACGGCACGCCGGTGGTGGATATCAAACCCTACCTGCCCTTTGCCGAAGCGCTGCCAGAGGCCAAAGCCAGCTACGCCCAGCACGCTCCGCAGGCTACTATGCCGGTGAGCTTTACTCCCGAGCTTGCAGAGCGCCTGCCGCAGCTGGAGAAGCGCTATCCGCATCTTCGACAGTTTATCGTTGAGGTGCTGGCGCAGGATCCTCGCCCCGCCTATCGCCAGCAGGAAGAGGCAGGCAAGGAGTATGCCGTCTGGCTGTTCGATTTTAACGTCCGCTGGCGGGTGACCGACGCGGGCTTTGAGGTCTTTGCACTGGAAGCGCGGTAAATTCTGCCCGCTCTCTTTTGACATAGCTGTCTCGCTGGTAAACTGAATCACTTTTTTTGTGTCAGGCCCGCTTTGGGCCTGTGCCCATCGTCCAAATGGAATCGTAATAACATGCGTACTAGCCAATATCTGCTCTCCACACTGAAGGAGACACCAGCCGACGCCGAAGTAATCAGCCATCAGCTGATGCTCCGCGCCGGGTTGATCCGCAAGCTGGCCTCCGGGTTATACACCTGGCTGCCGACCGGCGTGCGCGTTCTGAAAAAAGTCGAAAACATCGTGCGTGAAGAGATGAACAACGCCGGTGCGATCGAGGTGTTAATGCCGGTGGTTCAGCCCGCTGACCTGTGGCAGGAGAGCGGTCGCTGGGAGCAGTACGGTCCGGAGCTGCTGCGCATTGCCGATCGCGGCGAGCGCCCATTTGTTCTCGGCCCTACGCATGAAGAGGTCATCACCGATCTGATCCGCAACGAGCTGAGCTCCTACAAGCAGCTGCCGCTGAACTTCTATCAGATCCAGACCAAATTCCGTGACGAAGTACGCCCGCGTTTTGGCGTGATGCGCTCCCGTGAGTTCCTGATGAAAGATGCCTACTCTTTCCATACCTCTCAGGAATCACTGCAGATCACTTACGATGCGATGTACGCCGCCTACAGCAAAATCTTCAGCCGCATGGATCTCGACTTCCGTGCCGTGCAGGCGGATACCGGCTCTATCGGTGGCAATGCCTCGCACGAGTTCCAGGTACTGGCCCAGAGCGGTGAAGATGATGTGATCTTCTCCGACACCTCTGACTACGCGGCCAACATCGAGTTTGCCGAAGCGCTTGCACCGAAAGAAGCGCGCGCGGCGGCCACTCAGGAGATGACCCTGGTCGATACGCCGAACGCGAAAACCATCGCCGAGCTGGTAGAGCAGTTTAATCTGCCAATTGAAAAAACCGTTAAGACCCTGCTGGTAAAAGCGGTAGAGGGCAGTGCTTACCCGCTGGTGGCCCTGCTGGTGCGTGGCGATCACGAGCTGAACGAAGTGAAAGCAGAGAAGCTGCCGCAGGTTGCCAGCCCGCTGACCTTCGCCACTGAAGCTGAGATCCGCGCTATCGTCAACGCCGGTCCAGGCTCCCTCGGCCCGGTGAACATGCCGATCCCGGTGATTATTGACCGTACCGTTGCCGTGATGAGCGACTTCTCTGCTGGCGCGAACGTCGACGGCAAGCACTACTTCGGCATTAACTGGGATCGCGACGTCGCTACCCCAGAAGTGGCTGACATCCGTAACGTGGTCGCTGGCGACCCAAGCCCGGACGGCCAGGGTACGCTGCTGATCAAGCGCGGTATCGAAGTAGGACATATCTTCCAGCTGGGCACCAAGTACTCTGAAGCGTTGAAAGCGTCAGTCCAGGGCGAAGATGGCCGTAACCAGATCCTGACCATGGGCTGCTACGGTATCGGCGTGACGCGCGTAGTAGCGGCGGCCATTGAGCAGAACCACGACGAGCGCGGTATCGTCTGGCCGGACGCGATTGCGCCGTTCCAGGTTGCCATTCTGCCGATGAACATGCACAAATCTTTCCGCGTACAGGAGCTGGCCGAGAAGCTTTACGCTGAGCTGAACGCGCAGGGGATTGAGGTGCTGATGGACGATCGTAAAGAGCGTCCGGGCGTGATGTTTGCTGATATGGAGCTGATTGGTATTCCGCACACTATCGTGATCGGCGACCGCAACCTCGACAGCGACGAGATCGAATACAAATACCGTCGTAACGGCGAGAAGCAGATGATTAAAACCGGCGACATTCTCAACTATCTGGTTAAAGCCATCAAAGGCTAAACCCTGCTCTGCCCGGCGGCGCTGTCTGCCGGGCTTGCTTCCCCTACTCTCCGCCGCGCACCTTGCCGCGCATCGCTTTTACCGACGACTTTTGCGACTTGGTTGCCAGACGCCGCTCTTTCGACGCCCGCGTCGGGCGCGTAGGACGACGGCTCTTCTGCTCCACCATCAGTTCCTGAATCAACGACACCAGACGGGCCAGCGCCGCTTCGCGGTTCATCTCCTGGCTGCGGTACTCCTGGGCCTTGATCACCACCATGCCATCGCTGGTAATGAGATGATGGCTGGCCGCCAGCAGGCGCTCTTTGTACGCTTCCGGCAGGCTGGAGGCTTTGATATCGAAGCGCAGGTGGATCGCCGTAGAGGTTTTATTCACGTGCTGTCCACCCGCGCCCTGGGCGCGAATGGCGGTTAGCTCGATCTCGCTGTCGGGAATAGCGACGCTGCGTGAAATCTCGATCATGCTGCGCTCTGCCAGGTTGTCAGATGGATCTCCACGTTGTTTTCCGCATCCGAGAGCCAGATTGCGCCATCCTGAATGGTGGCCTGAAGCACCATGGTGCGGGAGGCAAAGGCGCTGAGCTGGGCCAGCTGCTCATCATCAAGATACCAGATGCTCAGGTTACTGAATCCAGACAGCTTGTTCTGATTCTGCTGCCACCAGACCTGTGCCGCCCGGCTGTTGTAGGTAAAGAGGGCCACCTCTTTCGACTGGGAGCAGGCTTTCTTGATGCGTCGCTCTTCCGGCAACCCCAGCTCAATCCACAGATCGATCCCCATGTGATCGTTGCGCAGCCAGGCTTCCGGCTCATCTTCCGCGCTAAGCCCACGGCTAAACTGCAATCGCTCGTTGGCAAATTTAATCCACGCCAGCAGGCGCAGCATCATGCGCTCCTGGGTCTCAGAAGGGTGGCGCGCCAGGGTGAGGGTGGCATCAAGAAACTGGTTGCGGTCCAGATCGGCCACGTTCACCGTCGCTTTATAAATGGTTGCTTTCAATGCCATGTTGTCGCTCCTTCGCAAAATAGCGCCTATTGTAGCAAACATTCAGTCCGCTGATATTGCCGGAATGAGTATGGTATAGTCAGCTTGCGAAACAGAGTTTATCTTCGTAGGCTTAAACTTACATCCCACGGTGAAGTCAGTACACTGACAGGAGGGCATGTGGACAATTATTGTGAGTTAATACGCAAGCGGTATGCGGAGATTGCCAGCGGAGACTTAGGGTATATCCCGGATGCGCTGGGCTGCGTGTTAAAAGCGCTCAATGAAGTGGCATCGGACGATGTGCTTCCTGAGCCCGTCAGGGAAAAGGCAGCCTATGCTGCCGCGAACTTACTGGTGAGCGATTATGTCAATGAATGAAACGTATCAACCTATCAACTGCGATGACTATGACAACCTTGAACTCGCCTGCCAGCATCATCTGTTACTGACGCTGACGCTGAAAGATGGCGAAGAGCTCAAAGGCAAAGCCAGCGATTTAGTCTCGCGTAAGAACGTTGAGTACCTGCTCGTCGATGCAGCAGGTGAAACGCGTGAACTCCGTCTCGACAAAATTGCCAGCTTTAGCCACCCGGATATCGGCACCGTTGTGGTGAGCGAATCCTGATCCTGTTCCAGCGGGCAGCATGCTGCCCGTTATTTCCGCCACGTCAGCCGTAACCCGTCACTCCTCTCCGCCAGCCCTGCCTGCGTCACAAACTGCCCTGCCGCCGCGATTGTCGTTTCGCCGTAAAACAGGATGGGCGTGGTATCCCGCAGCCAGGGCGCGACCCCGAGCTCCTGCCAGACTTTTTTCAGCTTGCGCCCGCCGTGGCGTCCTGCAATGTAGAGCATCCCCGGCGCATGAAAGCGCACCGTCACCGGCTCATCTGGCTGCGGCGGGCGAATATCGCCCCCCGGCACCAGCGCCAGCTCTCCCAGCCCGGCGGGTAGCGTCAGTGGCGCCAGGGTCGCGGGCCAGCAAATAACGGTTTGCCGCTGGCTGGGTGTGCTTTTCACCCACCAAAGCTGGCCCTGAAAACGACGGATCTCATGGGATCCCAGCACTAGCCGCGGGGATGCATCTTCCCGGGCCAGGATCGCCTCCTGCCAGATGCGGGTCAGCAGATCCCGCGACGGCATTGGCGCACCCAGGCCGCTCAACCAGCGGCGAAGAAGCGCCGCCCGGCGATTGGCGCTCATGGTCATCAAGGGCGCAACGGTTAATGCGCCTTCCACGCTGACCAGGCCCGCCAGCTCGTCTGCCAGCAGCTCGTCCAGAAGCTGCTCCTGCTCACCGCACAGCGCCGCGCTACGCGCTGCCGCGTTGGCAAAGTGCGGCCAGCGCTGCTTCAGCAGGGGCAAAACCTCCAGGCGGATAAAGTTGCGATCGTAGCTGGCGTCCTGATTACTCTCATCTTCGATCCAGCTTAGCCGATGGGCACAGGCCCACTGCTCCAGCGTCTCTCGGGTTTCATTGAGCAGCGGGCGCAGCAGCTGGGTGCCGTGGAAGGGCAGCTCGGCCGGCATGGCCGCCAGCCCAGCCGGACCGCTACCCCGTTTCAGGGCCAGCAGCAGCGTTTCGCACTGGTCATCCTGATGCTGGGCGGCAAGCAGCGCCTCTCCCGGCAGCAGCGCCTCGGCAAAGGCCTGATAGCGCGCCTTACGCGCCTGGCCTTCAATCCCTAAACCGTCCGCCGCCAGCGTCACGTGGACTACGCTCAGGGGCACATCCCAGCGGCTGCAAACCTGCTGGCAGTGCGCCACCCAGGCATCGGCGTTTGAGCTAAGCCCATGATGAACGTGGATCGCCCGCAGGGAAACGTCAGGCTGCTGCATGCGCCACTGCACCAGCTGGTGCAGCAGAACGGTGGAATCCAGCCCGCCGCTAAACGCTACCAGAAAACGGTGGCGGGCGTGCAGGCTCTGCATAAGCGTTGAAGGCGTCATTCCTGCTGGTACAGCTCCAGCGGCAGACCATCGGGATCGCTGAAGAAGGTGAAGCGCTTGCCGGTGAAGGGATCGATACGCACCGGCTCGCACTCAACGCCGTGCTGTTGCAGGTGCGTCATCGCCCGCTCTACGTCGTCCACGCTGAAGGCCAGATGGCGCAGGCCGCAGGCCTCAGGGCGGCTGGGGCGCGCAGGCGGGAAAGGAAAGGAGAAAAGCTCAATCACATACTCGCCGTTCAGCGCCAGATCGCCCTTCCATGAGTCCCGCTCCTCACGATACGCTTCGCTCTGCAGCGTAAAGCCTAAGATGTCGCAGTAAAACGCTTTGCTCTTTGCATAATCTGTCGCAATGATCGCGATGTGGTGAACCTTTTTTAAACCAAGCATAACCCCTCCTTTTTTCATGCCAACGTTACGACGCTGCGCATCCCTGCGCAAGGGGGTCAGGCCTGTTTTAAGACCCTTACCCGGTAAACGCCGTCCTCATCGCGCTTCGCACCGTGGATATCCGTTTCAAAACCAGGATAATGGCGGCCGATGGCGCAGAGCATCAGCAGAAAATCGAGCACCGCCCGACTACGCTCGGTGATCATCTCCCCTGGCATCAGCAGCGGGACCCCCGGCGGATACGGCAGGATCATATTGGCAGAGACTCTTCCCACCAGCGCCTCGAGCTCGACGGTCTCCACCTCGCCTTTCACCTGGAGCTGCCACGCCTGGTGCGGGGTCATGATCATATGCGGCAGCACGTCAAAGGCCTGGAGCATCAGGCGCGGCAGCTCGTGCTGGCAGATCAGCTTGTGGATCCCCTGGGCCAGGTCCTGAATGCGCATGTTGCGGTAGAAGTCTGGATCCTCCGCGTAGAGGTCCGGCAGCATGTTCTTCACCCGCAGGTTGAGATCGTAGGCGCGTTTAAACTCCATCAGACCGCGCAGCAGCCCCATCGCCCGGGTTTTATCAATGCCGATGCTAAACAGGAACAGCAGGTTGTAGGGGCCGGTCTTCTCTACCACCACGCCGCGCTCGTCGAGGAATTTCGCGACCAGCGCGGCGGGAATGCCCTCCTCACCCATGTTGCCCTGCTCGTCCATGCCCGGTGTCAGAATAGTCACCTTGACTGGATCGAGGAACATATGGTCGTCATCCGCTTCGCGGAAGCCGTGCCACGCCTCACCGGGAGCAACCGGCCAGCAGTCAGCCTCTTCAATATCCTCCGGCTGCCAGATATCGAAGAACCAGCCCTCCGCCTCGTCTTTCAGTCGCTGCACCTCTTTGCGGAAATGGAGCGCGCGCTCGACGGAGCGGTTGATCAACCGCCGACCCGGATTACCCCGCAGCATCGCCGCGGCCGTCTCGATAGAGGCCACCAGCGGATAGCTGGGCGAGGTGGTGGTATGCATCATGTAGGCTTCGTTAAAGGTCTCTTCGTCATATTCGCCTTTGACGTGGATCAGCGATGCCTGGGAGAACGCGGCCAGCATCTTGTGCGTCGACTGGGTTTCAAAGAAGACTTTGCCCGGCACGCGATCGCCGCTCATGCCGCTCTTGCCTTCGTAGATGGGGTGGAAGTTGGTGTAGGGAACCCATGCCGAATCGAAGTGAATCGACGGCACATCCAGGGTCTCTTTGATCCAGTTGGTGTTGTAGAGCAGCCCGTCATAGGTGGAGTTGGTGATCACCGCGTGCACTGGCCAGCTGGCTCCGTGCGTCGCCGCCACCTTCTCTGTAATGCTCTCATGGCTAAACTCGCGGCGGGGAATGCCGCCTAAAATACCCAGCGCGTTGCGTCCCGGCTTGAGCCAGATCGGCACCACATCGCTCATCATCAGCAGGTGAGCCAGCGACTTGTGGCAGTTGCGATCGATAAGCAGCGTGCTGCCGTCAGGCGCGGCGTACATGCCCACAATCTTGTTGGAGGTCGAGGTGCCGTTGGTCACCATGTAGCTCTGCTCTGCGCCAAAGGTGCGGGCGATATACTCTTCGGCCTCCAGGTGTGGGCCGGTATGATCGAGCAGGGATCCCAGCTCGGTCACGGAGATCGAGACGTCGGCCTTGAGGGTATTACCACCGAAAAAGTCATAGAACAGGCAGCCTACCGGGCTTTTCTGGTAGGCGGTGCCGGCCATGTGTCCGGGGGTACAGAAGGTATACTTACCCTCTTTCACATAGGTGAACAGCGAGCGGGTAAAAGGCGGCGTGATCTGGTCCAGATACTCGTTAGTATACTGGCGGATACGCGTCGAAATGCTGTCGGCTACGCCCAGGGCGTACTCAAAAAACCAGAGCGCCATACGCATATCGTGGGCGCTGACGTCCATCGTGGAGTGGGTATTGATAAAGGCGTAGAGCGGTAGATACTCGTTGAGCTGGTTGATGTCGCTGCACAGATCCAGGCCATGCTGGTCCCAGTCAAAGATGACGCCGCAGATGCGCGGGTTGTGTTCGATGAGTTTTAACAGGTCGTTGCTGCTGGTGGGGTAGATGAGCTGGAAACCCTGCTGCTCCAGCGCAAGGTGAAGCTCTTTGAGGGGCTCGTCTTTATAAAAAACGCCCTGCTGCCCCATGATGGCGATGATATTCAATGCTTACCTCCGTGCGAATTCACAGGTAAGCATAGTTGAGGCGAGCGGGTTTTGTAGGCCGGGCACGCGTGAGCGCCGCCCGGCGTTCTACAGAGATCAGGCGTAGCCGTAGCTCATCAGGCGCTGGTAACGACGGTCACGCAGCTCCTCTTTGTTCAGCACGTCCAGATCGGCCAGATCCTCCAGCAGCTGCGCCTTCAGCGACGCGGCAATGGCCTCTGGGTTGCGGTGTGCGCCACCCAATGGCTCTGGAATGATGGAGTCGATCAGCTTCAGCTCTTTCAGACGCGGAGCGATAATGCCCATCGCCTCTGCCGCCAGCGGCGCTTTATCGGCGCTCTTCCACAGAATAGACGCACAGCCTTCCGGGGAGATAACCGAGTAGGTGCTGTACTGCAGCATGTTAACTTTGTCGCCCACGCCGATAGCCAGCGCGCCGCCAGAGCCGCCTTCACCGATGACGGTGCAGATCACCGGCACGTTCAGACGCGACATCTCACGCAGATTGCGGGCAATGGCTTCAGACTGGCCGCGCTCTTCCGCGCCCACGCCAGGGTAAGCACCCGGGGTGTCGATGAAGGTGATGATCGGCATGTTGAAACGCTCGGCCATCTCCATCAGGCGCAGCGCTTTACGGTAGCCTTCCGGCGCTGGCATACCGAAGTTACGGCGGATTTTTTCTTTGGTTTCACGCCCTTTCTGATGACCAATGATCATCACCGGACGCCCATCCAGACGCGCGATGCCGCCAACGATGGCTTTATCGTCAGCGTAGGCGCGGTCACCGGCCAGCTCGTCGAACTCATCAAACGCCAGGCGGACATAATCCAGGGTGTACGGACGCTGTGGATGACGCGCCAGTTGCGCGACCTGCCATGCGCCGAGATCGGCAAAGATTTTGCGCGTCAGCTCTACGCTTTTTTCGCGCAGACGATGCACCTCTTCGTCGATGTTAATATCCAGTTTTTCATCCTGGCGGCTCACAGCCGTCAGGGAATCGATTTTCGCTTCCAGCTCGGCGATCGGCTGTTCGAAATCAAGGAAATTCAGACTCATAGTATTCCTGTATTAGTCAAACTCTAGTTCCACCTGCTCCGGGCCAACCAGGCCACGTAGATCGTTAAGTAAACGATCGCTCGGAGAGACACGCCATGTTGCACCAAAGCGCAACCGGGCGCGCGCATCCGCTCTCTGGTAGTAGAGATGCACTGGAATTGTTCCCGAACGGTGGGGTTCCAGAGACTGACGGAGTCGGTTTAAAAGCTGGTCATCAATTTGCCTGTCCGTCAGCGAGATAGCAAGCCCGCGAGCATATTTTTCCCGGGCTTCGTCAATGTCCATCACTTCGCGGGCGGTCATTTTAAGCCCCCCGCTGAAGTCATCAAAGCTGACCTGTCCGCTGACGATGAGTATGCGGTCTTTTTCCAGCAAATGCTGGTATTTATCCAGCGCGTCGGTGAATAACATCACCTCCAGACGGCCGGAACGGTCATCCAACGTACAGATACCGATACGATTGCCGCGCTTGGTGACCATAACCCGCGCCGCAATGACGAGCCCCGCAGCGGTGGTGATCTTACCACGCTCTGTGGGGTGCATGTCTTTGAGCCGAAGCCCGCCGACATAGCGCTCAATCTCTTTTAAATACTGGGTAATCGGGTGGCCCGTCAGGTAGAGCCCCAACGTTTCACGCTCCCCGTCCAGCACCACCTGCTCCGGCCAGCGCTGGCAGTTGGCATAGGACTGCTCGATCTGCGCCGGCTCCTCCGCCAGCACGCCGAACATATCTACCTGACCGATTGCCTCTGCCTTAGCATGCTGATCGGCGGCCTTTAGCGCATCGTTTAGCGAGTTCATCAGCGCGGCGCGGTGCGGCCCAAGGCGGTCAAACGCCCCGGACATAATCAGCTTCTCCAGCACCCGACGGTTAAGCTTTTTGGTGTCGGTGCGGGCGCAAAGGTCGAACAGCTCACGGAAGTAGCCGTCTTTATTTCGCGCTTCCAGAATGGCTTCAATCGGGCCTTCACCCACGCCCTTGATTGCGCCGATCCCGTAGACAATCTCGCCGTCGTCGTTAACGTGAAAATGGTACAGCCCGGAGTTGATATCCGGCGGCAGGATCTTTAACCCCATCCGCCAGCACTCATCCACCAGCCCGACCACCTTCTCGGTGTTGTCCATATCCGCCGTCATAACCGCCGCCATAAACTCAGCGGGATAGTGGGCCTTCAGCCACAGCGTCTGGTACGACACCAAAGCATAGGCAGCGGAGTGCGATTTGTTAAATCCGTAGCCGGCGAATTTCTCTACCAGGTCAAAGATTTTGATCGCCAGCTCACCGTCAATGCCGTTCTTTCTCGCCCCGTCTTCAAAGACCGAGCGCTGTTTGGCCATCTCTTCCGGCTTCTTCTTACCCATCGCACGGCGCAGCATGTCCGCGCCGCCCAGCGTATAGCCGGAGAGCTCCTGGGCAATCTGCATCACCTGTTCCTGGTAGAGGATAATGCCGTAGGTCGGCTCCAGCACCGGCTTCAGGCACTCGTGCTGCCACTGCACGTCAGGATAGGAGATCTCTTCCCGGCCGTGCTTACGGTCGATAAAGTTATCTACCATCCCGGACTGCAACGGACCAGGGCGGAACAGGGCCACCAGGGCGATCATATCTTCGAAGCAGTCGGGCTGCAGGCGTTTAATCAGATCCTTCATGCCGCGGGATTCAAGCTGGAAGACCGCGGTGGTCTCCGAGCGCTGCAGCATATCAAAACTTTTCTTGTCGTCGAGGGGGATGGCGGCGATATCAATCGGCTCCAGCCCCTGCTTCGCCCGGCGCGGGTTGATCATCTTCAGCGCCCAGTCGATGATCGTCAGCGTACGCAGGCCGAGGAAGTCGAATTTCACCAGCCCCGCGTATTCCACGTCGTTCTTATCGAACTGTGTCACCGGGTGCTGCCCGGCTTCGTCGCAGTAGAGCGGTGCAAAATCGGTAATTTTAGTTGGCGCGATCACCACCCCACCGGCGTGCTTACCGGCGTTACGCGTCACCCCTTCCAGCTTGCGCGCCATGTCGATGAGGGCTCTGACCTCTTCATCGGCCTCGTAGATCTCCGGCAGCTGCGGCTCGGCCTCGAAGGCTTTTGCCAGGGTCATGCCCGGATCCGGCGGCACCAGCTTGGAGATGCGATCTACGAAGCCGTAGGGGTGGCCCAGTACGCGGCCCACGTCGCGGATCACCGCTTTCGCCGCCATCGTACCGAAGGTGATAATCTGTGACACCGCCTCGCGACCATACATCTCTGCCACGTGGTCGATAACCTGGTCGCGTTTCTCCATGCAGAAGTCAACGTCGAAGTCAGGCATCGAGACACGTTCCGGGTTCAGGAAGCGTTCGAACAGCAGGTCAAATTCCAGCGGATCGAGGTCGGTGATCTTCAGCGCATAGGCGACCAGCGAGCCTGCACCGGAACCACGCCCTGGCCCTACCGGGACACCGTTATCCTTCGACCACTGGATGAACTCCATCACGATCAGGAAGTAGCCCGGGAAGCCCATCTGGTTGATCACTTTCAGCTCAACGTCGAGGCGCTCATCGTACGCGGGGCGCTTCTCGGCGCGCACCGCCGGGTCCGGGAAGAGGAACTCCAGACGCTCCTCCAGCCCCTCTTTCGACTTCAGGACCAGGAAATCTTCGGTGGTCATGTCGCCGGTGGGGAACTGCGGCAGGAAATACTCGCCGAGACGCACGGTGACGTTGCAGCGTTTGGCGATCTCGACGCTGTTCTCCAGCGCTTCCGGGATATCGGAGAAGAGCTCGCACATCTCCTCTTCGCTGCGCATATACTGCTGCGGCGAATAGAGGCGCGGGCGCTTGGGATCGTCGAGGGTAAAACCGTCGTGAATCGCCACGCGAATTTCGTGGGCGTCAAAATCGCCGCTGTCGATAAAGCGGACGTCGTTGGTCGCCACGACCGGCAGACCACGCTCCTGGGCCAGCTCTACCGCCGCGTGCAGGTAACTCTCTTCGTCAGGACGGCCGGTACGGATCAGCTCCAGATAGAAGCGATCCGGGAAGTGGGTCTCGTAGAAGCTCACGCACTGATCCACCAGCGCCGCGTTGCCGCGCAGCAGGCTTTTGCCCACGTCGCCCATACGTCCGCCGGAGAGCAGGATCAGCCCCTCGTTCATCTCCGCCAGCCACTCCCGGTCGATCCACGGCCCCAGCGCGCCGTAGCCACGCTGGTAGGCACGGGAGATGAGCAGCGTCAGGTTCTGGTAGCCGGTGTTGTTGGCCGCGAGCACCGTAATTTGGGTAAACTCGTCGCCCATGATATCGCTCTGGACGTGAAAATCCGCCCCAACGATTGGCTTAATCCCTGCCCCGTGGCCCGTTCCGTAGAACTTAACCAGACCGCAGAGGTTGGTAAAATCGGTGATCGCCAGTGCAGGCTGACCCAATGCGGCCGCCTTTTTTACCAGCGGCCCGGTCTTAGCCAGCCCATCGATCATGGAGTAGTCGCTGTGCACCCGTAGGTGGACAAAACGTGGTTCAGCCATCTTCTTCCAGTTTACTTAGTTTACTGCAGCAATCAGGAGACCAGCCCCAGCGCGCGTTTTACTGGCGCAAAGCTACGCCGGTGATGCTCTGTCGCGCCGTGCTCCGCCAGTCTCTCCAGGTGGAAAGCGGTCGGATACCCTTTATGCTGCGCAAAGCCATATTGAGGGAACGTCAGGTCAAGCGCAGCCATCTCGGCATCGCGCGTGACTTTGGCAATAATGGAGGCCGCGCTAATTTCTGCTACCCGGCTATCCCCTTTCACCACCGCCATGGAAGGCATAGGCAGGGCCGGACAGCGGTTGCCGTCGATCAGCACGTATTCGGGAACAACGGATAGCCCGGCCACGGCGCGCTGCATTGCCAGCATGGTCGCATGCAGAATGTTCAGCTCGTCAATTTCATGCGGCTCGGCGCGGCCCAGACTCCAGCATAGCGCTTTTTCCTGAATCTCAGCAAACAGCGCCAGGCGGCGTTTTTCACTCAGCTTTTTGGAGTCGTTCAGGCCGATAATGGGCCTGGCAGGGTCAAGGATCACCGCCGCCGTAACGACCGCGCCGACCAGCGGGCCACGGCCCACCTCATCCACACCCGCCACTAAGTGGTGGTGCGGATAAATAAATTCATTCATTTTGCTAGCTCCAGCACAGCATCCGCCGCCTGTTCGTCTGCATTGCAGCGGATCTGCTGATGCAGTTCACGGAAGGTGTCGTGCATGGCGTGGCTGGTGTTGCCCCGGGCCAGCAGCGGCAGCAGCGCATCCGCCAGCAGCTGCGGCTGACACTCGTCCTGCAGCAGCTCTTTCACTAGCTCGCGCCCGGCCAGCAGGTTAGGCAGCGAAACGTAGTCGGTTTTCACCAGCCGTTTTGCCAGCCAGAAGGTAAACGGCTTCATGCGATAGCCGACCACCATCGGGCATTTTGCCAGCATGCACTCTAGCGCGGCGGTACCGGAGGCCAGCAGTGCGGCGTCGCTGGCCACCATCGCCTCGCGGCCTTTGCCATCCAGCAGATGAACCACCAGATCAGGCGCAACCTCGGCTTTGATGCGTTCGAACTGCTCCCGGCGCTTAGCGTTGACCAGCGGCACGACCACGTCTAAATCAGGATAGTGCTGGCGCAGGATCTGCGCGGTGCGCAGGAAGTCAGCGCTGAGCATCTCCACTTCCGCGCCGCGGCTGCCTGGCAGCAGGGCCAGACAGTGGGCGTCGTGCGAAAGCCCAAGCGCGTCGCGCGCGGCATTTTTATCGGGATCCAGCGGCATGGCATCCGCCATGGTATGGCCGATAAAGCGGCACGGCACGTTAAAGCGGTCATAAAACGCTTTTTCGAAAGGCAGGAAAGCCAGCACCAGATCGGTGGATCTGCCTATTTTGAAAACGCGTTTCTGTCGCCAGGCCCAGACAGAGGGGCTGACGTAGTGAATCGTTTTAATACCCTGCTGTTTGAGGTTGCCCTCAAGGGTAATGTTGAAATCCGGGGCGTCGATGCCGACAAAAACGTCCGGCTTAAGCGCGGTAAAGCGGCGGGTCAGATCGGCGCGGATATGCAAAAGGCGACGCAGTCGGCCCAGTACCTCCACGATACCCATCACCGCCAGCTCTTCCATCTCGTACCAGGCCTCGCAGCCCTCGGCCTGCATCAGCGGGCCTGCCACGCCGACAAAGCGGGCATTGGGCACGCGCTGCTTGAGCGCACGGATAAGACCGGCACCAAGAATATCGCCGGAGGTTTCTCCGGCGACCAGGGCAATCGTAAGCGGACGATCGTCAACCATTAACGGATCAGGCCCCGCGTCGAGCGCTCAAAGAACTCGCTGAACGCGCGGACTTCCGGGTGCGCTTCCGCCAGCTCGGCGATCTCCGGCTTAACCTCTTCCAACGTCTTACCGCTGCGGTAAAGCAGCTTGTAGGCGTTGCGAATGGCAATCAGCGCTTCACGGCTGAAGCCGCGACGTTTCAGCCCTTCGATGTTAACCCCGAACGGCGTGGCGTGGTTGCCCTGGGCAATCACATACGGTGGCACGTCCTGGGCAACGCCAGAGCAGCCGCCCACCATCACGTGTGCAC
Organism: Pseudescherichia sp. L3; assembly: GCF_024656065.1. Classification (NCBI taxonomy): domain Bacteria; kingdom Pseudomonadati; phylum Pseudomonadota; class Gammaproteobacteria; order Enterobacterales; family Enterobacteriaceae; genus Pseudescherichia; species Pseudescherichia sp. L3. The sequence goes on along the minus strand of NZ_JANKYC010000004.1, from coordinate 402,523 downwards.
CGATGATGCAGAACTGGTGCACCGCCGTCATGCCACCGATGATGGCATGATCGTCGACCGAAACGTGGCCCGCTAACGTCGCATTGTTAGCGAGGATACAGTTGTTCCCTACCGTACAATCGTGCGCAACGTGTGCGTTGATCATCAGCAGGTTACCGCTGCCCACCTTCGTCAAACCACCGCCCTGTTCGGTACCACGGTGAATGGTTACGCTTTCGCGAATGCGGTTACGATCGCCAATTTCCACCCGGGTCGGTTCGCCAGCATATTTGAGATCCTGGTTCACTTCACCGATGGAGGCGAACTGATAGATCTCGTTGTCGCGACCAATTTTGGTGTGGCCATTTACGACAACGTGAGATTTCAGTACGGTACCCTCACCAATTTCAACATGGGGTCCAACAATACAGAACGGGCCAATGTGGGCGTTAGCGCCAATAACGGCACCCTCTTCCACGATGGCGGTAGGATGAACAAAGGCAGTTTTATCAATCACGTATCAGGCCTCCCGGCTACGTGCACACATCATAGTAGCTTCACAAACAACTTTACCGTCGACCGTTGCCACGCCTTTAAAGCGGGTCAGACCACGGCGCGTTTTCTCAAACGTGACTTCCATGATCATCTGATCTCCTGGCACTACCGGACGTTTGAAGCGGGCTTCATCGATACCGGCAAAGTAGTACAGCTCGCCAGGTTCCAGTTTTCCTACGCTTTTAAACGCCAGAATGCCGGTGGCCTGAGCCATGGCTTCCAGAATCAAAACGCCCGGAAAAATCGGTTTACCAGGGAAGTGCCCCTGGAAAAAGGGTTCATTAACCGAAACATTTTTTACTGCGCGCAGAAAACGACCTTCTTCGAAATCCAGCACGCGGTCAACCAGTAAAAACGGGTAGCGGTGCGGCAGAAGCTCTAAAATCTCTTCAATGTGCAGAGTATGAGTGTCAGTAGTCAAAATACTCTTCCTGTCAAAAAAAATACTGAATGGCAATAATAACACGGCCTGCGGCAATCTAATGCCGTCAGGCCGAGAAGTTTGGGCGTAAAACGGGTGAATTATTCGTCTTGCGGCACGACCTTGCGCTCAAGAGCCTTGAGACGCTTACTCATGTCATCAATATTCATCACCAGCGCTGCTGTTTTTCGCCAGGTTTTATTGGGTTGCAGCGGGATACCTGATGAGTAGACGCCCGGTTCAGTAATAGGACGCATTACCATCCCCATGCCCGTTACGGTGACCTTATCGCAGATTTCCATGTGACCGTTGATCACGCTCGCACCGCCAATCATGCAGTAGCGGCCAATTTTTAAACTGCCCGCCATGATGACGCCGCCAGCAACTGCGGTATTGTCGCCAATCACGACGTTATGTGCAATCTGACACTGGTTATCAATGATAACGCCGTTGCCAATAATGGTGTCGTCAAGTGCACCGCGGTCAATGGTGGTACAGGCGCCGATCTCAACACGATCGCCGACGATCACCCGTCCAAGCTGGGGGATCTTCACCCAGTTACCGCGATCGTTAGCATAGCCAAAGCCATCCGCACCGATCACAGTGCTGGACTGAATGAGGCAATTTTCACCGATTTCAATCTCGTGGTAAATGGTCACGTTGGCCCACAAACGCGAGCCTGCACCGATTTTTGTCTTTTTACCCACGAAGCAGCCTGCGCCAATCACCACGTTATCGCCCAGCTCGACGTCTGATTCAATAACGGCGTTTGCGCCAACAGAGACATTTTTACCCAGCTTCGCCGTGGGATCGATCACCGCACTCGGGGCGATGTCCTGCGCCGGCTGCGGCGTGGTATCAAGAATTTGTGCCATTCGGGCATACGTCAGGTAGGGGTTTTTCACTACCAGCGCAGGGCCGTGGGCAAAGGGAAGGTCGTCCTGCGTCATCACGACAGCAGAGGCCTGGCAAGCAGCCAGATGTTCACGGTATTTTGGATTTACCATGAAGGTGATTTGACCTGCTTTAGCGGACTGCATGGACGCAACGCCGGTGATGGCGATATCGCCATCACCGTGTAACTCTGCATCCAACTGTTGAGCTAAATCAGACAGTCGAATTGTAGACATTACTTATTTAACCTGTTTCAGCACATCAGCGGTGATGTCTTTTACGTCACTGCTGTTGTAAGCAACGGTATTTGCGTCAACAACCAGATCGATGCTCTGGTCGGCTGCCACTTTTTTCACAGCAGACTGGATACGGTTAACCAGTTTGCCACGCTCTTCGTTGGAACGACGCGCACGATCCTGCTCAAATGCCTGTGCTTTCTGAGAGAAAGCCTGGCGCTGAGACATGATGTCTTTTTCCATCTTGCTACGATCGGACGCTTTCATCGTTGAGCCGTCACGCTGCAGACGCTGCATTTTACCCTGCAGATCGTTTTCCTGGCTCTGCAGTTCGCTGGCGCGGCCTTTGAACTCGTTTTCCAGCGTTTTGGACACACCGGTAGTCTGAGCGACCTGCTGGAACAGGCTGTTCATGTTAACGATCGCAATTTTGTCCGCTGCCTGAGCAGAGGTAACCATCGCTAAACCGAGACCTGCAGCTAATAACCACTTTTTCACAATAAACTCCTTACCATCCCAATGTATCCGTAGATACCGTTCTTTGCGTGGCGAGGCGACCTCTCGATCGCCTGCATCAGCGCTACACTACCTGTGCATTCCGTTGCGCAGCGCAATTACCAGGTTTTACCAATGTTAAACTGGAACTGTTCTGCTTTGTCTCCTTCGTATTTCTTAAACGGCTGGGCGTAGGAGAAGACCAACGGTCCCAGCGGAGACATCCATTGTAGTGCAACACCCGCAGACATACGGATGTTGCTTGGATCGCTATAGTCCGGCACGCCAGCGGCGCGTGTTTGTGCCGTATCTTCCCAGTTAGTATCCCACACCGTGCCCGCATCCCAGAACACTGAGGTACGGATCGAGTTAGCATACTTCTCGCTCACGAACGGAGTCGGAGTGATCACTTCCAGGCTGGCGACGCCCATGGCGTTACCGCCGACAGCATCATCAGACTTACAGAGCGTGCCTGGCTGGCTCGTCTGGCAGTTCTCCTGGTTGTTACCACCGTAGTAGACCGCTTTCGGACCGATGTTGTTGGACTGGAAGCCACGCACGGTGCTGGAGCCGCCGGCGTAGAAGTTCTCATAGAACGGCATCTCTTTGCTGCCTAAGCCATCACCGTAGCCCCAACGGGTACGGCCCAGAACCACCCACTTGTGATCGTCATCCAGCGGGACGTAGGTCGCGGTGTCCAGGGTAACCTTGTAGAACTCGTTATCCGAGCCCGGTACGGTGACCTTACCGTTCAGGTTGACGCGCGAGCCGTCCGTCGGGAAGTAGCCGCGGTCAAGATGGTTGTAAGTCCAGCCGTAGTTAAAGGTGAAGTCGTCTGCGCTGTAGCCGTTATCGTTGTCCTGGGTGTTGGCGCTCTGCCCCACCGAGTCGAGATAACGCCACATGGCCACCTGAGGCTCCATGTTGGACAGGTCGTTGTGCACGTAACCTAAGCCGAGGCGCAGGGTGTTGTACTCGTTGACCGGGAAGCCCAGCGTACCGTCAAGGCCGTAGCTCTTGTTGGTGTACGACGACAGATCCGCATCATCCGCTTCGAAGTCGTTATAGAAGATACGACCACCGAGGCTCACGCCGTCAACGGTGAAGTACGGGTTGGTCACAGACAGCTCAGAGTAGGTCTGATAGTCGTTCTTAGTGCCGTTGATCCCGACCGAGTAACCGGTACCCAGCCAGTTATCCTGCTGGACGCCGACCTGGAAGCTCACGCCGCTCTCGGTGCCGTAGCCTACGCCGAAGTTGAAGCTACCGGTGTTACGCTCTTTGACCTTGTAGACCACGTCAACCTGGTCCGGGCTGCCTGATACGCGCTGGGTATCGGTATCCACCGTTTCGAAGTAGCCGAGACGGTTCAGACGCTCTTTACCCTGATCGACCAGATCGCTGCCCAGCCATGCGCCCTCCATCTGACGCATTTCACGGCGCAGAACGGCATCTTTGGAGGTATCGTTACCCTCAAAGCGGATTTTGCGCACGTAGTAGCGGTTGCCCGCATCGACGTTGACGTGCAGCTTCACGGTCTTATCCGCGTCGTTGATCTCAGGCTGAGACTGTACGCGCGGGTAGGCGTAGCCATAGCGACCCAGAAGCTTCTTGATGTCGTCTTCCATCTTGGTCACTTTGGTGCCGTTATAGAGCTCGCCCGGCTGAATTTTCGTCAGGCTCTCAATTTCGGCGGAGTGGCCGGCCAGGTTACCGCTGACTTCAACGCTGGAAAGCTTGTACTGATCGCCTTCGGTGACGTTAACGGTAATGTAGATGCCTTTTTTGTCCGGCGTCAGGCTGACCTGAGTAGAGTCGATGTTGAAACGCGCGTAGCCACGATCGAGGTAGTAGCTGCGTAACGTTTCCAGATCGCCTGCCAGCTTCTGCTTCTGGTATTTGCGATCGCCCACCACGTTCCACCACGGCACTTCATCGCGCAGCTGGAAGGTTGAGATCAGCTCTTCGGTACTGAATGCATGGTTACCGACGATGTTGATCTGCTGGATTTTGGCGGAGACGCCCTCCTGGAAGACCAGCTTCAGGTCGACGCGGTTACGCGGTAGCGGCGTAACGACCGCTTTCACGCTGGCGCTGTACTTACCGACGCTGTAGTAGAAATCTTCCAGACCTTTTTCGATATCGGCCAGGGTGGTGCGGTCAAGTGATTCACCCACGCGCACGCCGGAAGCTTCGAGGTTCTGCTTCAGCATGTCATCTTTTACGGACTTGTTGCCCGAAAAGGTGATGCTGGCAATAGTAGGACGCTCTTTAACCTGCACGAGGAGCGTATCACCATCGCGCAGGACGCGAACGTCCTCGAAGTTGCCGGTGGCAAACAGCGCACGGATAATATTACTGATGTCTTCATCAGTCACCGTGTCACCCTGACGCACTGGCATACTGAGGAGGGCCGCACCAACGGCGACACGCTGTAAGCCTTCGAAATGAATATCCTTCACTACGAACCCTTCAGCACCGTATACGGTCGCGCTGCTAAACAGCAGCGACGCTATAAGCAACTTTTTCATCGCCATCGTTATTATGCGTTCTTCCTAACTAACTCTCATAACCGAGAGAAATCATTGAAAAGTGCAAGCCCCATTAACAGCACCAGCAAAATTGAGCCAATGCGATAACTAAAGTCTTGAACCCGCTCGGATACCGGCCCGCCTTTTAGCTTCTCTATCGCTAAAAACAGCAGGTGTCCCCCATCTAACACCGGTAGAGGGAACAGGTTGATAATCCCGAGGTTCACGCTGATTAAGGCGAGGAACATCAGGTAGTAGATCAACCCAAACTCCGCAGACATCCCAGCCCCTTGGGCGATCGAGATCGGCCCGCTGAGGTTGTTCAGTTTGACGTCGCCGGTGATCAATTTGCCCAGCATGCTGACCGTGAGCTTCATCAACTGCCAGGTTTTACCCGTGGCTTCGACAACGGCATCAAACGGCCCATACTGGCGTACTGTTTTATACTCGTCCGGCAGCGGGATAACCTTTGGCACGACGCCCGCAAACCCTTCATCCTTGCCGCTACCCGGTTTTGTATCTGGTATCAGGGTTAAAGACAAGGGAGTTCCCTGCCTTTCTATATCCAGCGCCAATGGTTTACCCGGATTATCGCGCACCAGGGTCACAAAGGTCATCCACTGCGTGATTGCCTGACCATCGACTTTAACGATCCTGTCGCCAGCTTGCAAACCCGCTTTACGTGCCGCCGACCCGGACTGCACCTCTGCCAGCACGGATTCAATCTGTGCCGCGCGTGGCTGAATGCCCAGCGACGCTACCGGATCCTGCTTGTCTGGCTCAAACGCCCAGTTGCGCAGATCCAGCGTCTTCTGCTGGCGACTGTCGCTGCCAAAAGGTGCAACGCTAACGGTGGTCTGCTCATCGCCGATTTTATCCACCAGCTGCAGACGCACAGCATCCCAGTCTGGCGTTTCGATACCGTCAATGGCTTTAAGTTCCATCCCAGGGGCGATTTGTGCACTAGCGGCAATGGAGTTGGGCGTAATTTCACCAATAACCGGACGAACGCCAGGGACGCCGATGATGAACACCAGCCAGTAGGCAAAGATAGCAAAGAGGAAGTTAGCCACGGGACCCGCGGCGATCACGGCGGCGCGCTGGCCGATGGTTTTGTTATTAAAGGCGGTGTGACGCAGCTCGGGGATCACCGGCTCGACGCGCTCGTCGAGCATTTTGACATAGCCCCCCAGCGGGATGAGGGCGATAACAAACTCAGTGCCCTGCTTGTCGGTACGACGCCAGAGCGCTTTGCCAAAACCAATGGAAAAGCGTTCAACCCTGACGCCGCAGCGGCGAGCAACCCAGAAATGGCCAAATTCATGCACGGTAATTAGCACGCCCAGCGCAACAATAAACGCTGCCAGATTCCAGAGAATGCTCAGCATAAAATCATCCGTTAAATCGTCCCAAAGACCAGCAGCAGCAGGCAGGCAAACACCGGTACCGCCGCCGTCAGGCTGTCGATGCGATCGAGAATGCCGCCATGTCCTGGAATCAGGTGTCCGCTGTCCTTAATTCCGGCTTCACGCTTAAACATGCTTTCGGTGAGGTCGCCCAGCACCGAGGCCAGCGCCGCGACAACCGAGCAGATCAGCAGCGTAGAGAGCGTCACCTCAAGGTTTGCCCACATGCCGTAACCCCATGAGATCACCGCCGCCGTAAACAGACCGCCGATAAAGCCCTGCCAGGTTTTCCCCGGCGACACCTTCGGCGCCAGCTTATGCTTGCCGAACAGCTTGCCGAACATATACGCGCCGGAATCCGCACCCCAGACAAGGATCATGACGTAGAGCAGCCACAGCGCACCGCTGTAGTGGTTGTCATCATAGTGCCAGGCGCGCAGAGCCAGCATGCCCCAGAAAAAGGGCACAATGGTCAGGATGCCAAACAGCAGGCGCAGCGCCTTAGAGTGACGCCACAGCGCCGCCGAGGCAGGATAGAACAGCACCAGCAGCAGCGCAGCGATCCACCAGCCCAGCGAAGCCCATAGCGAGCCCTCAACCAGCGGCTGATGCACGTTATGGTGATACTCCGGGATCGTAAACAGCATCACCGCCAGCAGCAGGCCGCAGAGCACGGCCAGCCATACCCGCTGCGTGCGTGAAGTAAAGCCGCTAAGCTGGCCCCACTCCCATGCGGCCAGCATACAGACCGCGAGCGTGACCAGAGCAAACCCCACCGGGGGGAGTAAAAATAGCGCCGCAATGACGACGGGTATTAATACAAAAGCAGAAATCAGGCGATACTTCAGCAAAAGCTACCCCCATCAGGCTTTGTCGCCACCAGGCTCGGTGCCGCCGAAACGACGCTCTCGATTGGCAAAGGCATGCAGCGCACCTTCAAAGTCTTGTTCATCGAAATCAGGCCAAAGAACATCCGTGAAGTAAAGTTCAGCATAGGCAATCTGCCACAGCAAAAAGTTACTGATGCGGTGCTCCCCCCCTGTCCTTATCACTAAATCCACTGGAGCCAGTTCATGCATGCAGATTTGCTTACTCAGCGCCTCTTCATCAATTTGGTCCGGGCGTAACAGCCCTTCTTGTACCTGTACCGCTAACTGCTGTACTCCCTGAATAATATCCCAACGCCCGCCATAATTCGCGGCGATATTCAGCGTCAGCCCGCTATTTTGCGCGGTTAACGCCTCCGCTTTGCGAATACGCTCTTGCAGACGTGAGTTAAAACGGCTGGTGTCACCGATGACGCGCAGGCGTACATTGTGACGGTGCAGGCTTTTTACTTCGCTATCCAGCGCCCACACAAACAGCTCCATCAGCGCGCTGACCTCCTGCGCCGGACGGTTCCAGTTCTCACTGCTAAAAGCATACAGCGTTAGCGCGTCGATGCCGTGGTTCGCAGCGTAGGAGACTGCGCGGCGGACGGACTTCGCTCCGGCTTTATGTCCAAAGGCTCGTATCTTCCCTTGTCTTTTTGCCCAGCGACCATTGCCATCCATAATTATCGCCACATGGCGGCAGCCATGTGCTGGCAAATTCTCGCTTAAAGGAAGGTTCATTGACAACATAACGCGTTTTAAGTCCCTGAAAAGGATTTAGCGGTACTCAGAAATACTGAAGCCTTTACGTAAAAAAAGCCGTGTCAAACCACGGCTTACCTGACCGCTCCGGCCCTGAGACCAGCGATCGGGTGGCGCAGACTATATCACTGAAGCCGAACGCTAACAAATATCACGGCCATTCATGGCAGTAATATCACCGGCTTGCGAGATGGCTCACCTGTTTTTGCGCCGTCTCGCGGGCCAGCGCGTCCACAGCCAGAACATCCTCGATGCTCTGCGGTTCGCGCAGATCCATACGTTCTAGTACGGATAGATTAAGGGCAGCGATATCGGTAAAGCGAATGCGCGAGTCCAGGAATGCGGCAACCGTCACCTCATTTGCTGCATTCAGCGCCGTTGTCGCAGCCTGGCCCTGTTCAAACGCCTCCATTGCCAGCTTCAGGCAGGGATAGCGGTCATAGTCCGGGGCTGCAAAGCTCAACGTGCTGAGCGAGCAAAAATCGAGGGCCTTCACTCCGGAGCTGACGCGATCCGGCCAGGCCATCGTATGGGCGATAGGCGTACGCATATCCGGCTCACCCAGCTGCGCTAACACGCTGCCATCCAGGTAACGTACCATGGAGTGGATCACCGACTGAGGGTGGATCAGCACTTCCATCTGGCGGGCAGAAGCGTTAAACAGCCAGCGCGCTTCAATATATTCCAGACCTTTGTTCATCATGGTGGCGGAATCAACGGAGATTTTACGTCCCATTGACCAGTTCGGATGGCGGCAGGCCTGATCCGGCGTCATTGCAGCCAGTTCAGACAGCGGCGTCTCACGAAAGGGGCCACCAGACCCGGTAAGCAGAATGGATGCGACGCCATTTTGCTCGAGGTCAGCGTACCCCAGGTTGCGCTGGAAGGGTTGCGGTAAACTCTGAAAAATGGCGTTGTGCTCGCTATCCACCGGCAGAAGCTGCGCCCCACTCTCTTTCACCGCCTCCATAAACAGGCGGCCACAGGTGACCAGCGACTCCTTGTTAGCCAGCAGCACCCGCTTCCCGGCGCGGATCGCCGCCAGGGTCGGCAGCAGGCCCGCCGCCCCGACGATAGCGGCCATCACCTGATCGACCTCCTCCAGCGCGGCCATGTCGCAGGCGGCCTGCTGGCCGCTCAGCACCTCGGTACGGCTACCGTGCTGTGCCAGCGTCTCTTTGAGTTCGCGAGCGCTGGCGGCATCGTCCATCACCGCGTAGCGCGGCGTGAACTCCAGGCACTGCTCTGCCATACGGGCCACGTTTTTGCCAGCAACCAGCGCCGTGACGGCAAAGCTGTCGGGATTGTGGCGAACCACATCAAGGGTACTGCAACCGATAGAGCCGGTTGAGCCAAGGAGGGTGAGCTGCTTCATGAGAGAGAGGTGTCCAAAGGTGGCTTAAGAAGAGCAACATAGCAAAACGCCGCCAGCAAAAACCCGAGGGGGCTTCTCTGAACGGCGTTTTGTTTAATCACGTGCGCGGGATCAGAACTGCATCAGTTCCGCTTCTTTTTCCGCCAGCGCCGCATCCACCTTCTTGATGGCTACGTCGGTCAGCTTCTGCACGTCGTCCTGTGAGCGACGATCTTCATCTTCGCTGATCGCTTTATCTTTCAGCAGCGCTTTCACTTTGTCGTTGGCATCACGGCGTACGTTACGTACCGCTACGCGCGCGCCTTCGGCTTCGCCACGCACCACTTTAATCAGGTCTTTACGACGCTCTTCGGTCAGCGGCGGCAGCGGAACACGGATGTCGGTGCCAGCAGAGCTTGGGTTCAGACCGAGGTCTGACGCCATGATAGCCTTCTCAACCGCCGGGCTCAGCGAGCGATCGAACACGTTGATTTTCAGCGTGCGGGAGTCTTCAACGGTGATGTTAGCCAGCTGGCGCAGCGGCGTCGGCGTACCGTAGTACGGCACCATAATGCCGTCGAGCAGGCTTGGGGAAGCACGACCGGTGCGCACTTTGCTGATTTGGGTTTTGAATGCTTCAACGCATTTATCCATGCGGACTTCGGCATCTTTTCTGATATCGTTAATCACGTTACGAATCCTTGAAAACTTGTCTCAGGCAGACCATACGCCAGCACGCCGTAAAGGAGTGCTAAGTATAGCCCCGTTTAATCTATGACACGGTAAAAAGTGTCTGATAAGAACCGCTTTACAGTTAAGGCGGAATCTTACCTCTATTTGTTGCTGACGGAAATTACTCCGTGATCAAAGTGCCCTCTTTTTCGCCCATTACCACGCGGCGCAGCGCGCCTGGCTTGTTCATGTTGAAAACACGAATCGGCAGCTTGTGGTCACGGGCCAGGGTAAAGGCCGCCAGATCCATCACCTTCAGCTCTTTATCCAGGACTTCGCTGTAGCTCAGCTGATCGTACATGGTAGCCGCCGGATCTTTTGCCGGATCGGCAGTGAACACGCCGTCGACTTTGGTCGCCTTCAGCACCACGTCCGCTTCGATCTCGATCCCGCGCAGGCAGGCTGCGGAGTCGGTGGTAAAGAACGGGTTACCGGTACCGGCAGAGAGGATCACCACCCGGTTGTTACGCAGCAGGCTGATGGCTTCAGCCCAGCTGTAGTTATCACACACGCCATTCAGCGGAATAGCGGACATCAGGCGGGCGTTCACATAGGCGCGGTGGAGCGCATCACGCATTGCCAGGCCGTTCATGACCGTTGCCAACATACCCATGTGGTCGCCCACTACGCGGTTCATCCCCGCTTTCGCCAGACCTGCGCCACGGAAAAGGTTACCACCACCAATGACGACGCCTACCTGGATGCCCAACTCCACCAGCTCTTTGATCTCCTGAGCCATGCGGTCAAGGATGCTTGCGTCGATACCGAAGCCTTCGGTGCCCTGTAACGCTTCGCCGCTGAGCTTAAGCAGGATGCGTTTATAGACGGGTTTTGCATTGGTAGCCATGATTCTTTCCTGAGACGTTCAACGATTGAGAGGGGGTTAATTCCGGATACAACTTTTGTAGTATACAGCTTTCGCTGGATACAAAAAGAAGCCGCCCTCAGGCGGCTTCTTTCAGACCACTTAAGACTGCTTGGACATGGCAGCAACTTCTGCTGCGAAGTCAGTCTCAACTTTCTCGATGCCTTCACCCACTTCGAAACGAACGAAGTTGGTCACGTCAGCGTTGTGCTCTTTCAGCAGCTGACCAACGGTTTTGCTCGGGTCCATTACGAACGGCTGACCGGTCAGAGAGACTTCGCCGGTGAATTTCTTCATGCGGCCTTCAACCATCTTCTCTGCGATCTCTTTCGGCTTACCGGACTGCATGGCGATGTCCAGCTGAACCTGGTACTCTTTCTCTACCACTTCAGCAGACACGTCTTCCGGCTTAACGAACTCAGGCTTGCTTGCAGCAACGTGCATTGCCAGCTGTTTCACCAGCTCTTCGTCAGCGCCGGTAGCAGCGATCAGAACGCCGATGCGCGCGCCGTGCAGGTAAGAGCCCAGCACGTCGCCTTCGAGGATTGCTACACGGCGAACGTTGATGTTCTCACCGATTTTAGCAACCAGCGCTACGCGCTCTTCTTCGAACTGTGCTTTCAGCACTTCAACGTCGGTAACTTTATCAGCAACAGCTGCATCCAGAACCTTGTTAGCGAACGCCTGGAAACCAGCGTCTTTTGCAACGAAGTCGGTCTGGCAGTTAACTTCCAGAATCACGCCGTAGTTGCCGTTGATTTTGGTGATGATCACGCCGTCAGCAGCAACGTTACCTGCTTTTTTCGCTGCTTTGATCGCACCAGACTTACGCATGTTTTCGATTGCCAGCTCAATGTCGCCGTTCGCTTCGGTCAGCGCTTTTTTGCAATCCATCATGCCAGCGCCAGTACGCTCGCGCAGCTCTTTTACCAGGGATGCGGTAATTTCAGCCATTCTAAAATCCTCGGAAGATTTGACCTGCCTGGTCGTAAAACCAAACAGCCTTAAAAGTGAAAAAGGGGGCCATAAACAGGCCCCCTAACCAAACTCGGTACTACCTGCTCAATAAGGGGCTCAGAGAGCGTGCCTTATTATTCAGCTTCTACGAAGCTCTCTTCCGCCTGGGAAGCCAGATCCTGAGAACGGCCTTCACGAACGGTAGTAGCAACAGCGCTCAGGTACAGGCTAACTGCACGGATTGCGTCGTCGTTACCCGGGATAACGAAGTCAACGCCATCCGGATCGGAGTTGGTATCAACGATAGCAAATACCGGGATACCCAGGTTGTTTGCTTCTTTGATCGCGATGTGCTCGTGGTCAGCGTCGATAACAAACAGTGCATCCGGCAGGCCGCCCATGTCTTTGATACCGCCCAGGCTGTTTTCCAGCTTGTCCAGCTCACGGGTACGCATCAGCGCTTCTTTCTTGGTCAGCTTGTCGAAGGTACCGTCCTGAGACTGAATTTCCAGGTCTTTCAGACGTTTGATAGACTGACGAACGGTTTTCCAGTTAGTCAGCATACCGCCCAGCCAGCGATGGTTCACGAAGAACTGATCGCAGCTGTTAGCCGCTTCTTTCACCGCTTCGCTCGCAGCGCGCTTAGTACCAACAAACAGGATCTTACCTTTACGGGAAGAGATCTTGTTCAGCTCAGCCAGGGCTTCGTTGAACATTGGTACAGTTTTCTCAAGGTTGATGATGTGAACTTTGTTACGTGCGCCGAAGATGAAAGGCTTCATTTTCGGGTTCCAGTAACGGGTCTGGTGACCGAAGTGAACACCAGCCTTGAGCATGTCGCGCATGGAAACAGTTGCCATGATTAAAACCTCTATATAAAAGTTGGGGTTATGCCTCCACGTATCCCATATCACCGACCCCAAAGGGCACCCCGGAATATGTGTCGATACGTGTGTGTTATTACACAAAGTGAGATTTGTGGCTCACGCTCCACAAGAAGGAACGGAAGTCCGGCGCGCTTTATACCATAAAATCGCCGCAGACTCCAACAGTTGTTGGCGTAGCGTGCTGCCAGAAATTCTCAATTTGGCAGGTTATGTCTCGGACTGGTAACATTGACAACACTTACACAATTATTGTCGATGACTTTTATTGTCAATGACATCGACGCTAATGGACAGAATTCATGGCTATCCCAATTAAGACCCCGGAAGATATCGAAAAAATGCGCGTGGCAGGCCGCCTCGCTGCGGAAGTGCTGGAGATGATCGAAGCGCACATTAAACCGGGCGTAAGCACCGGCGAGCTGGATCGTATCTGTAACGATCATATCGTTAACGAGCAGCACGCGGTTTCCGCCAGCCTCGGCTACCACGGCTTCCCGAAATCCGTCTGCATCTCGATCAACGAAGTGGTGTGTCACGGTATTCCGGACGACGAGAAACGCCTGAAAGACGGCGACATCGTTAACATCGACGTTACCGTGATCAAAGACGGTTTCCACGGCGACACCTCGAAAATGTTTATCGTTGGCAAGCCGACCATTCTGGGTGAGCGCCTGTGCCGTGTGACCCAGGAGAGCCTCTACCTGGCGCTGAAGATGGTGAAGCCGGGCATCCGCCTGCGCACTCTCGGCGCGGCGATCCAGAAGTTTGTCGAAGCGGAAGGCTTCTCTGTGGTGCGCGAGTACTGCGGGCACGGCATTGGCCGCGGCTTCCACGAAGAGCCGCAGGTGCTGCACTATGATGCTGACGACGGCGGCGTGGTGCTGCAGGCCGGTATGGCCTTCACCATCGAGCCGATGGTCAACGCAGGCGACTACCGTATCCGCACCATGAAAGATGGCTGGACGGTAAAAACCAAAGACCGGAGCTTGTCGGCGCAGTACGAGCATACTATTGTGGTGACAGAGACCGGCTGCGAAATCATGACGCTCCGCAAGGATGACACCATCCCGGCGATACTCTCGCACAACGAATGATAAGAAGCCGGCGATTGCCGGCTTTTTTTATGGCGATAGCTTTTACTTATATTGGGGGCAGCGCAACGCGATATGAGCCACACTCTTTCAGAACAGTTAAGCCACACGGCGCCCTCCCTCCCCGGCCAGCCTGCTAACCCCTCCTCCTGGCCACAGAGCAGCCTGAACTGCGTGGATATCAAAGCGCATATCGATACCTTCCAGCAGTGGCTGGGCCACGTCTTTGACCAGGGCCTCTCTGCCGAGCAGCTCATTGAAGCCCGAACCGAATTTATCGATCAGCTCCTGCAGCGCCTGTGGGTGGAGTATGGCTTTGCAGAATACGGCGATGCGGCGCTGGTGGCGGTGGGCGGCTACGGCCGCGGCGAGCTGCATCCCCTCTCGGATATCGACCTGCTGATCCTCAGCCGTAAAAAGCTGCCGGACGAGCAGGCGCAGAAGATCGGCGAGCTATTGACCCTGCTGTGGGACATAAAGCTGGAGGTGGGCCACAGCGTGCGTACCCTGGAAGAGTGCCTGCTGGAGGGGCTGGCCGATCTCACCGTGGCCACCAACCTGATTGAGTCCCGCCTGCTGATTGGCGACGTCGCCCTCTTCCTTGAGCTACAGAAGCACATCTTTAGCGATGGCTTCTGGCCTTCAGAGACCTTTTTTGCCGCCAAGGTCAACGAGCAGACCGAGCGCCACCAGCGCTACCATGGCACCAGCTATAACCTGGAGCCGGATATCAAGAGCAGCCCCGGCGGCCTGCGGGATATCCATACCCTCCAGTGGGTAGCGCGCCGCCACTTCGGGGCCACCTCCCTGAGCGAAATGGTGGGCTTCGGCTTCTTAACCCAGGCCGAGCGTAACGAGCTTAATGAGTGTCAGCATCTGCTGTGGCGCATCCGCTTTGCCCTCCATCTGGAGATCAACCGCTACGACAACCGTCTGCTGTTCGACCGCCAGCTCAGCGTGGCCCAGCGGCTCAACTACCTCGGCGAGGGCAACGAGCCGGTAGAGCAGATGATGAAGGACTTCTATCGCGTCACCCGTCGGGTATCCGAGCTGAACCAGATGCTGCTCCAGCTCTTTGATGAGGCAATTTTGGCCCTCACCACCGACGAGAAGCCCCGTCCCATTGACGATGATTTCCAGCTGCGCGGCACGCTGATCGACCTGCGCGACGAGACGCTGTTCATCCGCGAGCCGCAGGCGATCCTGCGCATGTTCTACATGATGGTGCGCAACAGCAGCATCACCGGGATCTACTCCACTACCCTGCGCCACCTGCGCCACGCCCGCCGTCATCTGACCCAGCCGCTGTGCTATATTCCAGAGGCGCGGACCCTGTTCCTCAGCATGCTGCGCCACCCCGGCGCGGTGAGCCGTGGCCTGCTGCCGATGCATCGGCACAGCGTGCTGTGGGCCTACATGCCCCAGTGGTCGCATATCGTTGGCCAGATGCAGTTCGACCTCTTCCACGCCTACACGGTGGATGAGCACACCATTCGCGTACTGCTGAAGCTGGAGAGCTTTGCGCAGGAGGAGACGCGGCAGAAGCATCCGCTCTGCGTCGATCTCTGGCCGCGCCTCACCCATCCGGAACTGATCTTAATTGCCGCCCTGTTCCACGATATCGCCAAAGGGCGCGGGGGCGATCACTCGGTGCTTGGCGCGGAGGATGTGCTGAAGTTTGCCGAGCTGCACGGTCTCAACTCGCGGGAGACGCAGCTGGTGGCCTGGCTGGTGCGTCAGCATCTGCTGATGTCCGTCACCGCCCAGCGCCGCGATATTCAGGATCCCGAGGTGATCAAGCAGTTTGCCGAAGAGGTGCAGACGGAAAACCGCCTGCGCTTCCTGGTCTGCCTGACGGTGGCGGATATCTGTGCCACCAACGAAACCCTGTGGAACAGCTGGAAGCAGAGCCTGCTGCGCGAGCTCTACTTTGCCACTGAGAAGCAGCTGCGTCGTGGCGTGCAGAGCACGCCGGATATGCGCGAGCGCGTGCGCCATCATCAGCTGCAGGCGCTGGCCCTGCTGCGGATGGACAACATCAACGAAGAGGCGCTGCACCACATCTGGGCGCGCTGCCGGGCGAACTACTTTGTCCGTCACAGCCCAAACCAGCTGGCCTGGCACGCCCGGCACCTGCTGCGACACGATCTCACCCAGCCGATGATCCTGCTTAGTCCGCAGGCGACGCGCGGCGGCACCGAGATCTTTATCTGGAGCCCGGATCGGCCCTACCTCTTTGCCGCCGTCTGCGCCGAGCTGGACCGCCGTAACCTGAGCGTTCACGACGCGCAGATCTTTACCACCCGCGATGGCATGGCGATGGATACCTTTATTGTGCTGGAGCCGGACGGCAGCCCGCTCTCCCCGGATCGCCACCAGGCGATCCAGCAGGGGCTGATCCAGGCCATTACCCAGCGCAGCTGGCAGCCGCCGCAGCCGCGCCGCCAGCCGCCGAGGCTGCGCCACTTTACCGTCGATACCGAGGTTAACTTCCTGCCGACCCACACCGACAGAAAGAGCTTCCTTGAGCTTATCGCCCTCGACCAGCCGGGCCTGCTCGCCCGCGTCGGTCAGGTGTTTGCCGACCTCGGGATCTCGCTTCACGGGGCGAGAATTTCGACAATCGGCGAGCGAGTAGAAGATTTATTTATAATCGCTACCGCCGACCGGCGTGGTCTTAATAATGTGTTGCAGAAGGAAGTACAACAACGGTTGACAGAGGCCCTCAATCCAAACGATAAAGGGTAGTGTGTTTATTTATATGGAAAGAGTTTAACAATGCAGCAGTTACAGAACGTTATTGAGTCCGCTTTTGAGCGTCGCGCCGAGATCACCCCGGCGAATGTGGATACCGTGACCCGTGAAGCGGTAAACCAGGTGATTTCCCTGCTGGACTCCGGCGCGCTGCGCGTCGCCGAGAAGATCGACGGCCAGTGGGTAACGCATCAATGGCTGAAGAAAGCGGTGCTGCTCTCTTTCCGTATCAACGATAATCAGGTTATCGACGGAGCCGAAAGCCGCTACTTCGATAAGGTGCCGATGAAGTTCGCCAACTACGACGAAGCGCGCTTCCAGAAAGAGGGCTTCCGCGTAGTGCCTCCGGCAGCCGTGCGCCAGGGCGCGTTTATTGCCCGCAATACCGTGCTGATGCCCTCCTACGTTAACATCGGTGCTTACGTTGACGAAGGCACTATGGTCGATACCTGGGCTACCGTTGGCTCCTGTGCGCAGATCGGTAAAAACGTTCACCTCTCCGGCGGCGTGGGCATTGGCGGCGTTCTTG
This sequence comes from Pseudescherichia sp. L3, assembly GCF_024656065.1. Classification (NCBI taxonomy): domain Bacteria; kingdom Pseudomonadati; phylum Pseudomonadota; class Gammaproteobacteria; order Enterobacterales; family Enterobacteriaceae; genus Pseudescherichia; species Pseudescherichia sp. L3. The sequence goes on along the minus strand of NZ_JANKYC010000004.1, from coordinate 385,203 downwards.
AGCCGCTGCAGGCAAATCCAACCATCATCGAAGACAACTGCTTCATCGGTGCGCGCTCAGAAGTCGTTGAGGGCGTGATCGTTGAAGAGGGTTCAGTGATCTCCATGGGCGTTTACATCGGCCAGAGCACCCGTATTTACGATCGTGAAACCGGTGAAGTGCACTACGGTCGCGTTCCGGCGGGCTCGGTGGTGGTCTCCGGCAACCTGCCATCAAAAGATGGCAAATACAGCCTCTACTGCGCGGTTATCGTGAAAAAGGTCGATGCGAAGACGCGCGGCAAAGTTGGTATTAACGAACTGTTGCGTACCATCGACTAATGCGCGATAAAAAAGCGGGGGCTACCCCGCTTTTTTTACATTTGCTGGTGGCCAAAATAGAATTTTTCGTTAATTATTCATAGGTTATGTTGAGCTTAAGGGTACCGCTATGTACGATAATCTGAAAAGTTTAGGCATTACCAATCCGGATGAAATCGATCGCTATAGCCTTCGCCAGGAGGCCAATAACGATATTCTGAAAATCTATTTTCATAAGGACAGGGGCGAGTTTTTTGCTAAAAGCGTGAAGTTTAAGTATCCACGCCAGCGTAAAACCGTGGTCGCCGACGGCGTTGGCCAGGGCTACAAAGAGGTTCAGGAGATCAGCCCGAACCTGCGGTATGTGATCGACGAGCTGGATCAGATCTGCCAGCGCGATCGCAGCGAAATCGACCTGAAACGGAAGATCCTCGACGATCTTCGCCACCTTGAGAGCGTAGTGACCAACAAGATCAACGAGATCGAATCCGACCTTGAGAAGTTAACGCGTAATAAGTAGCGGTTATACGCCGGGCGGCGCTGCGCTTGCCCGGCCTACAATAGCTACAGGCACTTACCCGTAGGCCCGGTAAGCAAAGCGCCACCGGGCAAAAATCATCTTTGTTCGTCTAATTGCAACGCGACATAGAGCAGCAGCCTGTCGTCAAAATTCCCCAGATCCAGCCCGGTCAGCTCCGAGATACGGTTCAGGCGGTACTCAAGCGTATTGCGGTGAATAAACAGCGCCTTTGAGGTCGCCAGCGGCTGCACGTTGTGGCGAAACCATGCTGCCAGAGTTCGCCTGAGCAGGCCGTTATTATCCATCGCCTTCAGGCGGGTCAGCGGACGCGCCAGCTCGTTGGCCTGCCAGCCGCCGCGCAGGCTATCCAGCAGCACCGGCAGCATCAGATCCTGATAGAAGTAGCTCCGACTCTCCGGCATACGCTGCTTGCCCACCATCATGGTGGTACGCGCTGTACGGTAAGAGCGGGCAATGCTGCCAGGACCGGTAAAGTAGTTGCCCAGCGCGACGCGAAAGCGCAGCTGGCCGTTCTCTTTCATGCGGGCGATGAGCTGCTCTACGCGCTTGCGATGGTCTTCGGCATCCCAGCGGCCAAACGGATTGAGGGCGGGTTTCAGCACCACCATCTCGGTTAGGGAGACGATGGCAATCAGGTTGTTACGCTCCGGTGTGGTAAGCGCATTTTGCAGCTGCTGTAGCTCGGCCATGGCGCTGTCGACCCCTAGCTGACCGCTGTCGACCTCCACCACCGCCACCACGCGCGGCTGGTTCAAATCGATCCCCAGACGCTGCGCCCATTCGGTCAGGGCCGGCGTGTGCTCCTCGGCCTGGATCAGGTTCATCACCAGCTCCTCGCGCAGGCGGCTATCCTGGGCCAGGAGATGCATCAGGCGGGACTGCTCCAGCATCATCTCAGCGGTCATGCACACCAGTTCGCCATACTTACGCAGCGTCTCCGGCTCGCCGGTCAGGCCGATGACCCCGACAATCTCCCCCTCCAGGCGCAGCGGCAGGTTGATCCCCTGGCGTACGCCGTGCAGGTGACGAGCCACCGCGTCGTCGATATCCACCACGCGTCCCTGAGAGAGCACCAGCAGCGCACCTTCGTGCAATTCCCCAATACGCTCCCGATCGCCGCTGCCAATAATGCGCCCGCGCGCATCCATTACGTTGATGTTGGTATCGATTATGCGCATGGTGCGCGCAACGATATCCTGCGCCATTTTGGTATCAAGATGCCAGCCAGCCATGTAATCCCTCCCCTGAGCAGATCACAAGAATAAGGGAGTTGCCAGCGCGCTGCATTGTGCAAAAGCACAAAGCACGATGCGGAAGTGTGGAGTTGTGGAAAGCCTCACAGATTCTGTGAGGAGACCCCTTCCCCGAACGGAGAAGGGGTCATGCGATTACTGCATCAGCAGGTAGAGAGAGGTATCGCCACGCTGGATATTCAGCGCCAGCACTGACGGCTTGCTGTCGAGGATCTTACGCAGTTCGGCAATGTTCTTCACCGGCTGCTGGTTCGCGCCGATGATCACATCGCCTTTTTTCAGGCCGATGCGCGCCGCCGGGCTGTTCGCCTTCACGCTGCTGACGGTGACGCCCTGGTTCTGGCCCGCGTTGCTCATCTCTGCGCCTTCAATGCCGCTGAAGATGGTGCTGGAATCCACCTGGTTCTGGCTGCTCTGCTGCAGTTCAAGGCTAACGGTAACCGGCTTGCCTTCACGCAGCAGGCCCAGCGAGACTTTGCTGCCGATCGGCATCGAGCCCACTTCCGCCCGCAGGGCTGCGAAGCTGCTGATTGGCTTACCGTTCAGGGAGGTGATCACATCCCCTGCTTTGATGCCGGCTTTCGCCGCCGATGAGTTCGGCATCACCTGGCTAACAAAGGCCCCGCGCTGGGCGTCAACCTTCATGGCCTTCGCCAGCTCAGAGTTCAGCTCGGTACCGAGAATACCCAGCTCGCCACGGCGCACCTGGCCATACTGCACCATCTGCGCGGTGAGGTTTTTCACCATGTTGCTCGGGATCGCAAAGCCGATACCGATGTTGCCGCCGTCCGGGGCGAGGATCGCGGTGTTGATACCGATCAGCTCACCGTTGAGGTTCACCAGCGCGCCGCCGGAGTTACCGCGGTTGATCGCCGCATCGGTCTGGATAAAGTTCTCGTAGTTCTCGGCATTCAGGCCGCTACGGCCCAGCGCCGAGACGATGCCCGAGGTGACCGTCTCACCGAGGCCAAACGGGTTACCGATGGCCACCGTGTAGTCACCCACGCGCAGGGCATCGGAGTCGGCGAGCTTAATGGCGGTCAGGTTTTTCGGATCCTGAATCTGCACCAGAGCCAGATCGGAGCGCGGATCTTTACCCACCACTTTGGCGTCAAATTTACGCCCATCGCCCAGCTGGACCTTAATCGTGCTGGCATTATCGACCACGTGGTTGTTGGTCACGACATAGCCTTTCGCCGCATCAATAATGACGCCGGAGCCCAGCGCCATAAATTTCTGCTGCTGGCCACCGTCGTCAGCGCCACCCTGCCCGCCCTGACAGAAAGGCGAGCTCTGGAACGGAGAGCCCTCCTGGCAGAACGGTGAGTTTTCGCCAAAGAACTGCTGGAAGTTACGCCCCATGCGCGGGGTATTTACCGTGGTGCTGCCTTCAACGTTGATGCTCACTACCGACGGCATCACCTTTTCCAGCATCGGTGCCAGGCTTGGCATCTGCTGTGATGGCGGGATCGCTGAGGCGGTTTCGGCCGCTGATACGGACAGCGGGGACAGGGCTAAACCTAAACTCAGAGCCAGGGCACTCATTGCTAATGTGGTTTTTTTCATGTCGCTTAATCTCTATTTACTGATAACGCAAAACAGCGTGTAAGTATCGATAAGAGTCAATTTATAGCGCGAAGTTCCGGTATAACGTGTTGTTAAAAGTAAAAATTTATTGAGCGCCTTTACAATCGCTCAGATATTATTCAACCGCCATCAGCCGTCGGTACTCGTCCCAGGCATAGAGATCGGTCATGCCGCTGATATAGTCCTGAATAAGACGACAGCGGTAATAATATTCCAGCACCGGAAAGTCTGTTTCATCACGCGCTAGTTTACTTACGGCTTCTACATAGGCCAGGCGGTGACGTCCTGAGAGCTTATGAAACAGGCGGGTTTCGATGGGGAAACGCTTCACCCGCTCTTTTTCCGCCAGCTCGGTAAAGTCCGCCAGCGTCATCTGCAACAGCGGACGATAAATATCCAGCAGCCCGCTGATGACGCGATAGCCTTGCAGCTCCAGCTGTTCAACATCGGGGTGACAGAAGACATTTTCAACCGCGACGCTCTTATACAATTCAAGCAGTTGGCTGTAGCCGCTGTCGTCTTCTAACAGAGCATGGTTAAATTCGCCGGAGAAGATCTGCGGTAAATTATCAATAAAGCGCTGGGCGGCGTAGGGCACCAGCTTATTTAAGGTGTTGACCCGCAGATACATAAAGAACTGATCTTCCGCGCTGCGGCTGAGGGAGTTAGCCCGAGATTTATCCCAGGCATTCTCTACCACCTGAGAAAATAGCGATCCCTTTTCGTGCGGGCCCCAGGCGTTATAGAGATGCTGATAGAGCTGCTCCACGGTAAATATGTTTTTCTCTACCGCATCTTCCAGATCGGCGACGCAGTAGGAGATATCGTCTGCCGCCTCCATCACCCACGTCAGTGGAAAACGGCTGTAAGTATCCAGATCCAGCTCTTTACGCAGCCGCGCCACGTACTCCTCTTCAGAGAAGTAGTAGCCCGGTTTTTTCATTAAATAGCTGTGGCTGGCGGGTGGCTCGCCCCGCCACCAGGCCGGACGGGTATATTTCAGGATGCAGCCGACCTGCGCCCAGGTAAGATTCATGCGCATCAGGGAGTGCACCAGCCGGATCCCCTGGGCGTTGCCCTCGAAGTGGCAGAGATCCTGGCGTACCTTGCGCCGCAGCTCGTTGGCCGCCTCCTCGCCGTCGCGCAGGCGCAGGGAGACCACCTCGCAGCGGTCGCCGGTCAACGGCTGGCTGGCGGCATCCTGCGGGTGCAGGCGCTGGCGAAACCAGTCGTTAATCGCCGCCTCGCCAAAGTGGCCGAACGGCGGGTTGCCGATGTCGTGCATCAGGCAGGCCATCTCAACGATGCTCTCAAAGGGGCCGGTCAGCTCGTCGAGCCCGTAGCGTTCCAGCAGCCTCATCTCCTTCAGGCGGCTAAGGATCTCCTTGGCGATATAGCGCCCTACCTGCTGCACCTCCAGCGAGTGGGTCAGACGGGTACGCACCGCCGCGTTGCGCTCCAGCGGGAAGACCTGGGTCTTCTGTTGCAGGCGGCGAATAGCGGCGGAGTTGACGATCCGGCCGCGATCGCTCTCGAAGATGCGTAACACTTCGCGTTCGGTTTTCACGCCCTGGGGTGACCGGTAGCGGCGATGCCAGTTAATCTTATTGCGGAAATCGATCTGTGCCATATCCTCTCCCCCTGAGCAATGCGCTTCCCCTTAAGCGCATGATAGACTATGCCCTCAAATCTGGCTTATCGCGAGTAAATCTATGAAAATCGGCATCATTGGTGCAATGGAAGAAGAGGTTGCGCTCCTGCGCGACAAAATCGAAAACCGTCAGACCCACAGCGTGGGCGGCAGCGAAATTTACACCGGCCAGCTGCACGGCGTTGACGTTGCGCTGCTGAAATCGGGCATTGGTAAAGTGGCAGCGGCAATGGGCGCAGCCCTGCTGCTGGAGCGCTGCCAGCCGGATGCCATTATCAACACCGGCTCCGCCGGCGGCCTCGCCCCGACGCTGAACGTGGGCGACATCGTGGTCTCCGACGAAGCGCGCTACCACGATGCCGACGTAACGGCATTTGGCTACGAGTACGGCCAGCTGCCAGGCTGCCCGGCGGGTTTCAAGGCCGACGAGAAGCTGATTGCCGTCGCAAAAGCCTGCATCGCTGAGCATAACCTCAACGCCGCCAGCGGGCTGATCGTCAGCGGCGACGCCTTTATCAACGGTGCTGCTGGTCTGGAAAAGATCCGCAGCCACTTCCCGCAGGCCGTGGCCGTTGAGATGGAAGCGACCGCTATCGCTCACGTCTGCCATAGCTTCGGCGTGCCCTTCGTGGTGGTTCGCGCCATCTCTGACGTGGCCGATCGTGAATCGCACCTGAGCTTTGACGAGTTCCTGGCGGTGGCGGCGAAGCAGTCCAGCCTGATGGTTGAAACCCTCGTGCAGAAGCTGGCACGTGGCTAACCGCTGCGTTAGGGCGCTGGTCGCCCTGCTGCTGCTGCTGGCGGCGGGGTCGGCGCTGGCCGCCCCCCGCGTAGTGACCCTCTCCCCGGCCAATACTGAGCTTGCCTTCGCGGCGGGGATCGCGCCGGTCGGGGTGAGCAGCTTCTCTGACTACCCGCCCGCGGCAGAGAAGATCGAGCAGGTGGCCAGCTTTCAGGGGATCAACCTTGAGCGCATCGTCGCACTTAAACCGGATCTGGTGCTGGCCTGGCGCGGCGGCAACGCCGAGCGGCAGGTCAACCAGCTAGCGGGCCTCGGCATCAAGGTGCTGTGGATCGACGCCCAGACCGTGGCGCAGATCGCGGCAGCGCTGCGCCAGCTGGCCCCCTATAGCCCTGTCCCTGAGCAAGCTAACCACGCCGCCGACGCGCTGCTGGCCGACTACGCCGAGCTAAAGGCGCGCTACGCCAGCGCCACGCCCAGACGAGTATTTATGCAGTTTGGCAGCACCCCGCTCTTCACCAGCGGCAAAGGTTCAATTCAGAACGAGGTGCTGGAGCTGTGCGGAGGCGAAAATATTTTTGCTGCCAGCCGGGTACCCTGGCCGCAGGTGAGCCGTGAGCAGGTACTGGCCCGCCAGCCCGAGGCGATTGTTTTTGCAGGAAATGCTACTCAGGCCGCAGAGGTGGCGCAATTCTGGGATAAACAGCTCAAAATTCCACTTATTGTCCTCAATAGCGACTGGTTTGAACGCGCAAGCCCGCGTATTATCCTCGCCGCAAAACAACTCTGTACCGCGCTGGCGGCAGTGAAATAATCGAGGATAAGCAATGCTCGTCTACTGGCTGGATATCATCGGCACGGCCGTTTTCGCCATCTCCGGCGTTCTTCTGGCTGGAAAGCTGCGTATGGATCCCTTCGGCGTGCTGGTGTTAGGGGTAGTGACTGCCATCGGCGGCGGCACGATCCGCGATATGGCGCTCGCCCATGGGCCAGTATTCTGGGTTAAAGATCCCACCGACCTGGTGGTGGCGATGGTCACCTGCCTGCTGACGATCGTGCTGGTGCGCCAGCCGCGCAGGCTGCCAAAGTGGATCCTACCGGTGCTGGACGCCGTCGGACTGGCGGTGTTTGTTGGTATCGGCGTAAACAAGGCTTTTCTGGCGGAAACCGGGCCGATGGTGGCGATCTGCATGGGGGTGCTGACCGGCGTCGGCGGGGGGATCATTCGCGACGTGCTGGCGCGGGAGATACCAATGATCCTACGCACTGAGATCTACGCCACCGCCTGCATTATCGGCGGCATCGTCCACGCTACGGCGTTCTATACCTTTGCCGTACCGCTGGAGAGCGCCAGTATGCTAGGGATGGTGGTCACGCTGGTGATTCGCCTGGCGGCGATACGCTGGCACCTGAAGCTGCCTACCTTTGCGCTGGATGAGCCGGGACGGTAGAGGGGTTTTGCCCGGTGGCGCTGCGCTTACCGGGCCTACAAAACATGCTTTAGATGCTGAACGAGGAGCCACACCCGCAGGTGCTTTTGGCGTTCGGGTTGGTGACCACAAAGCGAGAACCTTCCAGCCCTTCGGTGTAGTCTACCGCGCCGCCAACCAGGTATTGCAGGCTCATCGGATCGACAACCAGCCCAACGCCCTGCTTCTCAATGGTCATGTCGCCATCGTTGATCTGATCGTCAAAGGTAAAACCGTACTGGAAGCCGCTGCAACCGCCGCCGGTAATGTAGACGCGCAGTTTCAGGTTCGGATTCTCTTCATCCGCGATCAGGCTTTTTACTTTACTTGCTGCTGCTTCAGTAAATTGCAGAGGCAGCGCTACGTCATCACTCATTTTAAACTCCCATTGATACGGCGATGCGGACGTTAACCCGCCCGATCTTTGTGAATATTATCCATTACCCTGGTAAATCGTTCAAGTATTCTCCTGGCGAGGCTTGCCGTCGGGATCGCCTCCCTGCCTCGCCAGCGTGCGGGCAAGGATCGTGGAGTAGAGCGGCTTACCGCCTAAAAACTGTGCCAGTAGCGTGGCACCGAGGCAGGTAATAATCATTGGCAAAATGAGCTGATAATTGTCAGTCATTTCCAAAACCAGCACGATACCGGTCAGCGGCGCGCGCACCGAGGCGGCCAGCAGCGCCCCCATCCCGGCAATGGCAAAGGTGCCCGCCTCAAGATGGTAGAGTGGAAAAATCTCCGCGCAGGCCATGCCGAACGCCGTACCCAGCAGCGTGCCCAGCGCCAGCATCGGGGCGAAGATGCCTCCCGGCGCGCCGGACGAGAAGCAGAGCAGCGTGGTGATCACCCGCGCCACAAAGATAAACAGCAGCATTCCGGCGGTGTAGTTGCCCGCTGCCGCAATAGGGATCAGCGTAAAGCCGCCCCCGGAGATCTCAGGCACGATTAGCCCCAGCACGCCGCACAGGCCGCCAATGGCCCCGCCAATCAGCACCCATTTGCCAATCTGTCCGCCGTGCAGGCGGCCAAAGAGATCCTGGGTACGCAGGATCAGGGTGTTAAATAGCGGGCCGATGCAGCCAAAGATCATCCCCAGCACCAGGTAGAGCCAGAGCGTGTTGATCGGCGCGTTGGTCAGCTTGCCTACGTCGATCACCGCCGCCTCGCCGTTAAAGTAGCGAAACACTACGCTCGACATAATTACGCCGGTAAAGACCGCCTTAATCGAGATGAGGTTGTAGCGAAACTGCGGTCGCATCTCCTCGATGATAAACAGGATCCCGGCCAGCGGGGCGTTAAAGGCCGCCGACAGCCCCGCCGCCGCACCGGTGGCCAGCAGGGTGTGCCGCGCCTCGGTGCCGCGCATGCGGAAGATATCCAGCACCATGCGGCCCACGTTGCCCCCGAGCTGAACCGTCGGCCCTTCGCGGCCGAGCACCATGCCCGCGCCTAACGTGCCCATGCCGCCAATGAACTTAACCGGCAGAACGCGCCACCAGCGTACCGGACGCAGCTCCTCCAGCGCGCCCTCGATCTCGGGAATACCCGAGCCGCCCGCCTCCGGGGCGAAACGGCGTACCAGAAAGTAACCCACCATCGCCAGCAGCGCCGAGAGCACAAAGACCAGGGGCCACATCAGCCAGGCGGCGTCATCAGCGAACTGCGTCACCGTGCCGAGTCGCCAGAGGCTGACCGCATTCACCGCCTTCTCAAAGGCGACGCCGACCCCGCCCGCGAGGGTTCCCACCAGCGCAGCCATCAGTAAAATCGCCAGCGGCGTTTTATCTCGCTGCAGCAAACGGAGGATCCGCCGCGTTCGCATCGCATTGGTTTTTATTTTCATAGCCGAAAATGAATTAGTCATACAATTAGGGCAGGTAGTTTACCTGGGCGATCCTTTTATAACAAACGCGGAATACCTTAGAATAGTCTTCTTACCTTCTCTACCAACCAGGAACGAATCCATGAGTAAGTCAGAAAACCTCTACAGCGCGGCACGCGAGCTTATCCCCGGCGGCGTCAACTCGCCGGTCCGCGCCTTCAGCGGCGTTGGCGGCACGCCGCTGTTTATCGAGCGCGCTGACGGAGCTTACCTCTATGATGCGGACGGTAAGGCCTATGTCGACTACGTCGGCTCCTGGGGTCCGATGGTGCTGGGCCATAACCACCCGGCGATCCGCAACGCGGTGATCGAAGCGGCGGAGCGCGGCCTGAGCTTTGGCGCGCCCACCGAGATGGAAGTGAAGATGGCGGCGCTGGTGACCGAGCTGGTTCCGACCATGGATATGGTGCGGATGGTGAACTCCGGTACCGAGGCGACCATGAGCGCCATTCGCCTGGCGCGTGGCTTTACCGGCCGCGACAAGATTATTAAGTTCGAGGGGTGCTACCACGGCCACGCCGACTGTCTGCTGGTGAAAGCGGGCTCTGGCGCGCTCACCCTCGGTCAACCCAACTCCCCGGGCGTGCCGGCAGATTTCGCTAAGCACACCCTGACCTGCACCTATAACGATCTGGCCTCGGTGCGCGAAGCCTTTGAGCAGTATCCGCAGGAGATCGCCTGCATCATCGTCGAGCCGGTGGCGGGCAACATGAACTGCGTCCCGCCGCAGCCGGCGTTCCTGCCGGGCCTGCGTGCGCTGTGCGATGAGTTTGGCGCGCTGCTGATCATTGACGAAGTCATGACCGGCTTCCGCGTCGCACTGGCAGGCGCACAGGCGCACTACAACGTGGTGCCGGATCTGACCTGCCTCGGCAAAATCATCGGCGGCGGGATGCCGGTAGGTGCATTTGGTGGCCGTCGCGACGTGATGGACGCCCTGGCCCCCACCGGGCCGGTTTATCAGGCAGGCACCCTCTCAGGTAACCCGATTGCGATGGCGGCGGGCTATGCCTGCTTAACCGAGGTGTCCCAGCCGGGGGTGCATGAAACCCTGACGGATCTGACCACTCGCCTCGCCAACGGCCTGCTGGACGCGGCACAGGATGCGGGGATCCCGCTGGTGGTGAATCACGTCGGCGGTATGTTCGGCATCTTCTTTACCGATGCCGAGACCGTGAACTGCTATCAGGACGTGGTGAAATGCGACGTGGAACGCTTCAAGCGCTTCTTCCACCTGATGCTGGATGAGGGGATCTACCTGGCCCCGTCGGCGTTCGAAGCGGGCTTTATGTCCATTGCCCACAGCGACGAGGATATCAACAAAACCCTCGACGCCGCGCGCAAGGCGTTTGCCCAGCTGTAACCCTACCGTTAATTGCCGGGTGGCGGCTTCGCCTGACCCGGCCTACGGACTCTGTAGCCCCGGTAAGCGTAGCGCCACCGGGGAAAACTATCGGCTCTGCTTACGCAGAAGGTAGATAAAGTACGGCGCGCCGATAAAGGTCGACAGCAGCCCGGCGGGGATCTGATACGGGAACATCACCATCCGTCCACACCAGTCGGCAAACACCAGCATCACCCCACCGATCAACCCCGAGATCACCATGTGCGGCACTGTCCGCCGGAAACCCATCATCCGCGCAATGTGCGGGGCCATCAGGCCGATAAAGCTCAGCGGGCCAATGGTCATCGTCGCCGTGGCGGTCAAGCAGGCAGCCAGCAGCAGGAGTCCGATACGCGACGGCGTCAGCGCCATCCCTACCGAACGGGCGGTATCGCCGCCCAGCGGCAGAATGGTTAGCCAGCGGCGGCAGAGCGGCACGAGCGCCAGCAGGATCACCATCACGATGGCCGAGCGAACCACCTGCTCGCCGGTGGCGCTATAGGTCGAGCCGGAGATCCAGGTGAGGATCTGCGCCATACGCGGATCGCCGCTTGCCTGGAGCATCATCAGCAGCATGGTGAACGCGGTGCTAAGCGCCATCCCGGCCAGCAGCATTCGGTGCGGAGAGAAACCGCCCCGCCCTGCCGCGATCAGGATAATCAGCAGGGTCACCGCCGCCCCGAGGCTCCCGGCTGGCAGCAGCCAGCCAAAGGCGTTCCCCGGCACAAAGAAGAGCATCAGCACGATACCAAAGGCCGCGCCGGAGCTGATCCCCAACACTTCCGGGCTGGCCATCGGGTTGCCGGTCAGGCGCTGAATAATGCAGCCCGCTACTGCCAGCATCACGCCTGCCACCAGCGCCGCCATGATGCGCGGCCAACGCCACTGCGCCAGGGCATCCAGCATCTCACCGCTGGCCCAGTGCCAGCCCTGGGCATCGCGGCCCAGCGCCAGGGCCGCCATCACCGTCAGCAGCAGTACGACGATGCCGCCCAGCGCCCAGCGCGGCAGGTGCTGGCGCTCAGTGGGAACATTGTCCCCGGCATTCATCTCCGGGGCGCTCATGCTCTTCAGGCGCGGCAGCAGCCACAGCAGCAGCGGCGCGCCAATCAGGGCCGTCACCGAGCCGGTGGAAACCTCCATCCAGACGCGGGTCAGCCAGAGGATCACCTGATCCGAAAGCCAGAGGATCAGCGCCCCGATCAGCGGAGCCAGCAGCAGACGAGAGAGGAGCCGACGCGCCCCCAGCATCTTCGCCAGCAGCGGTGCGAACAGGCCGATAAAGCCGATGATCCCCACCGCGTTAACCAGCAGCGCGCTGAGGATAATCGCCAGCAGCAGCGCGCCCAGCCGGGCCAGCGACAGCGCCAGGCCCAGGTTACGCGCTACGCCGTCGTCCAGCCCCATCAGGGTCAGCGGACGCAGCAGCAGCAGGGTCAGCATCGCCCCGCCCAGCAGCTGAGGCCAGAGGCGCTCTACCCCACTCCAGTCGGTCTGGGTCAGGGTGCCGGTGCTCCACATAAACATGCTTTGCAGCTGCTCATGATGGAAAAGCACCAGCAGCTGGTTCACCGCTCCGCAGTAGAGGCTTACCACCAGCCCAGCGAGGATCAGCGTCACCGGCGACAGGCGTTTGCCCCAGGCAACGCCAAAGACCAGCGCGCCCACGGCGCAGGCGCCAAGCAGGGCGGCAAACTGCGAGGCCGCCACGCCGGGGATCGCCCACAGGGTGGTGACGGTAATGCCCAGCTGCGCACCGGTAGAGACCCCCAGCGTGGTCGGCTCTGCCAGCGGGTTACGCAATACCTGCTGGAACAGCACGCCCACCAGCCCCAGTCCGGCCCCAACCAGCAGGGAGATCGCCAGCCGGGGAAGCAGGCTGTAGTGGAAAATCATCTGGGTAATGGCATCCACATCCGGGTGCCAGATCGCCTGCGACCATTGGTTACGCGGCAGCGCCTGGGAGAGGTTCATCCAGGTCAGCCAGGCGGCGGCGATAAACAGGATCGCCAGCAGCAGCGCGGGAAGCGGCGCGATACGCTTGCTCATGCTTTACCTCCCAGGGCGTTATCCAGAACACGGACAAAGTGCATCACCGACAGCGTCGCTCCGTAGAACCACACCGCCGGCACGCGCTGGAAGCGCCCTGCACGGACAAACGGCATCGCCTGCCACAGCGGGGTTGCCATCAGGCGCTGCATATCCTGCTCGTTGCCGTGATCGAAGCAGATCACGTCTGCGTCTTTATAGACTGCCAGCCGGTCAATGCTCACCGTGGTGCTGCCCCAGAAGGTAGTTTCCCCCTGCCAGGCATTGCGGATCCCAAATTCATCCAGCGTCTCCTGGAACAGGCAGTTCGAGGCAAAGACCAGCATATGCTGCGCGTCAAGCAGGGTGACCATCAGCAACGGCCTGTCGCCGCGGCGGGCAAAGCGCGGCTTCATGGCGGCGATAAAGGCATCGAAGCTATCGAGATGCGTGCGGGCAGCGGACTCAAGGTTGAGCAGCTGGGCCATCTCATTCATCGAGTTGCGCGCCATGGTCAGCGGCTTCTTGCCGTCGCTGAAGTTGAAGCCCTGGCCGGGGGCAATCCGCGCCAGCACCTCTGCCGAGGGGCCGTAGCCTGCCGACCAGACCAGGTACGAGGGCTGCATCTGGGTAAGCAGCTCAAGGTTGGGTTCGGTGCGCAGACCGACATCGATTGTCGAGGCGGGCAGCTTGGGTTCGTTGACCCAGGTGTTGTAACTATTGACGTCGGCAACGCCGTAGGGGGCAACGCCCATCGCCAGCAGCAGCTCTACCGGCAGCCACTCCAGCGCCACGATGCGATTGATGTCGATGGTTGCTGCTCGTGCGGTTCCCGCCCGCCACAGCAGCGGCGAGAGGGCCATCGCGGTCAGCAGACGGCGGCGGCTAATCATTGCTAAGCCCGCCATCAGTAGACAAAGCTCACCGGTGCCGCCCCTGCCGGGTGGGGCAGGATGCCCATCGGAATGCCGTAGATCTGCTCCAGGGTCTGGGCCTGCATCAGCGATTCCGGCGTCCCCTCGGCAATCTTCTCGCCGCCGCGCAGCGCCACCAGGTAGTCGCAGTAGCGCGCCGCCATATTGATATCGTGGAGAACGGCGATCACCGTCAGCCCACGCTGCTGACTCAGGCGGTGGATCAGCGCCAGGACATCCACCTGATGGGCGATATCCAGCGCCGAGGTCGGCTCATCCAGCAGCAGGCAGCGGCTATCCTGCGCCACCAGCATGGCGATCCACGCCCGCTGGCGCTCGCCGCCGGAGAGGCTATCCACCAGCCGGTGGGCCAGCGGTTTCAGTCCCACAAGGTTAATCGCCTCCTCTACCTTCTCCCGGTCGGCCACGCCAAAACGTCCCAGCGCCCCGTGCCATGGGTAGCGTCCTATCGCCACCAGCTCGCGCACCGTCATCCCCTCCGCCTGCGGCAGCTGCTGCGGCAGATAGGCGACCCGGCGGGCAAAGGCTTTGCTGTTCCAGCTCGCCAGCGGCTGACCGTCCAGCAGAATATCGCCCTCGGACGGCGGCTGATGACGACCCAGCATCTTCAACAGCGTTGATTTACCCGAGCCGTTGTGGCCGATAAGCCCCGTGACCTTGCCTGCCGGAAAGGTGAGCGATAGCGGATGCAGCAGCGTGCGTCCGGGCACATGAAAGGAGACATCAGAGAGCTGAAAGGTGGTATCGGGAAGCGTATTGTTTTCCTGCATGGGACCAACTTATCAATAAAAAAGGGCACGATTAACCGTGCCCTGAGAGGAGGAGATTAGAAGCTGAAGCTGGCGGTAGCCACAACCTGGCGATCGGCACCCCAGTAGCACGCGTAGTCGCGGTAGCAGCTGGAGACGTATTCCCGGTTAAACAGGTTATTGACCTTCACGCCGACGGAGGAGCCCGGCATGCCGACGCGCGCCAGATCGTATTTCACCGTCGCATCCACCAGCGTGTAGCTGCCGACGTTGAAGGTGCCGTTGACGTTCTCACCGGTGGTGTAGAAGCTGGAGGTATCGCCCACGTAGCGAGCGCCCGCGCCCAGCGTCAGGCCGCTCAGCGCCGTCTCGTGGAAGGTGTAGTCCGCCCACAGGGAGGCCATGTTACGCGGCACTTCTACAGGACGTTTGCCCTCGTAGAGCGTATCGTCGGTGTACTCAGCATCGGTGTAGCTGTAGGCCGCCGTCAGGTTTATATTGCTGGTCAGCGCCGCTTTTGCTTCCAGTTCAAAGCCGCGGGAGCGGATCTCTCCGCCCTGCACGCTGAAGGCGCTATCAGACGGATCTGCCGTCAGGTTTTTGTCTTTGGTCAGCTGGAATACCGCCGCCGTGACGGTGACCGGCAACTCTTTCGGCACATACTTCACGCCCGCTTCATACTGCTTGCCGCGTGACGGATCGAACGGTTTGCCCTGCTTCGTTGACCCGGAGACCGGCTCAAAGGATTCGCTGTAGCTAAAGTACGGCGCGACGCCGTTATCAAACACATAGTTCAACCCACCGCGCCAGGTGAATTGCTGGTCGTTGATCTCGCTCAGCGAGCCGCTGGAGCGGGTATAGGTCGAGGTTTTCGCGAAGTCGTAGCGGCCGCCGAGGGTCAGCACCCAGTGGTTCCACTCGGCCTGATCCTGTGCGTACAGCCCGGTCTGTTCCTGACGGTTGATCACCGCATACGGGAAGTTAACGTTGACGTTAGCGTTGCCGTACTGCGGATTGACCATGTCTATCGGGTTGGCCGTGCCGTAGTCGGCGTTGATGTCGTTGCGCATGCGCAGGTAGTCAACCCCGGTCAGCAGGGTGTGATCCACCGCGCCGGTGGCAAAGGCAGACTGCAGCTGAGTATCGACGGTGAAGGAGTTCAGGTCTTCATCGGAGCGAACAAAGGCGCGGTTGATTTGCGTCGGTGCCGTAAAGCCGTTGCCGTAGACCGAAGTATAGAGCGTGTGCAGACGGGTATAGCGCAGGTTCTGGCGCACCGTGAAGGTGTCGTCGAAGGCGTGCGCGAAGCTGTAGCCAATCTGCTGCTGGCGGCGGGACATGCGGTTGTCCTGCTCGCCTTCGTTGAAGTCGGTATCCAGCTTATGGGATTTACCGTTGGCGTCGGTGTACGGCACCACGGTGCCCACGCGCGGCAGCCAACCGTAGTAGCCCGCATCCGGATCGCTCTGGAAGTTGCTCAGGAAGGTGAAGTCGGTTTTATCATCCGGACGCCAGCTAAAGGCGGGCGCGATGGCATAGCGGGTCGATTTAACCATGGTCTGCTGGGCATCTTCACTGCGGCCCAGGCCGGTAAGGCGGTAGGAGAACACGCCGTCATCGTCGATGGCATCGCTGAAGTCGAAGCCGGTCTGGTAGAGGTTATCGGTCCCCATCTGGAACTCAACCTCTTTCAGCGGCTCGGTAGTCGGACGCTTGCTGACCATAGAGACGATGCCGCCAGGGTTGCTCTTACCGTAGAGCACCGAGGTCGGGCCGCGCATCAGTTCGATACGCTCAAGGAAGTAGGGATCCATGGAGGATTCAGAGTAGTTATCCCCCTGAAGTTTCAAGCCGTCGAGATACTGGTTGGTGTTCGCGCCGGTCGAGGCGGTGAAACCACGGATGGAGATCACATCGAGAGTTTCTGAGCTGCCGCGGGTAGCGAATACGCCCGGCGTATAGTTCAGCGCCTCTTTCACCGTGGAGGGATCCTTCATATCCATCTCTTCACGGGTGACCACCGAGATAGACTGCGGCGTTTTCTCGATTGGGGTATCGGTTTTGGTCGCCGTTGCCGTGCGCTTGGCGGCGATGGTCGGTGCCGGGCCCCAGGCACTCTCCTGCTCAGCGGCAGCAGTGGTAACGGTGATGGTATCTTCTTTTGGAGCTGCCTGTGCGGCAAAGGAGATGCTGCCTACCGCAGTGGCAACGACCACGGCAATTTTACGCAGCGAAAGGTTGACCGGCTGAGCAGTTTCAGAACGCGCCATGGTGCTTCTCTCTGGATAATGGAATGATAACGTAAACGATAATTATTATTATGACCGCAGCATAATATGCCAGGCTCCGCGGAGATAGCAAGAGTTATGCGCCCCTACGACAATTAAGGGATTAAGGAATAACCAGACGGATAACAGGGTGTTACAGAGGGGTTAAATGAGGTTAAAACTGAACAGGTGTAGGCCGGGCAAGCGGAGCGCCGCCCGGCGCTATTTACTCTTAAGGCAACTTAGTTACCAAACATATCTTTGATCCAGCCCGCAACGCCGTCGCTCTTCTCCTGCTGCTGCGGCTGTTGTTGTTGCTGCTGCTGAGGCTGCTGTTGCGGCTGCGGTGACGACTGCTCAAACGGATTACCGCTCTGCTGTTGCTGTTGCTGCTGGAGCAGCATCTCGCTCTGCTGGCACAGGGCATCCGGATTCGATGTCCACACCGGCAGCGAGCGCACACCACCACCGCAGAGGAAGTTACCGCCCTCGTCCACGCCCATGTTGACGATATCCTCCGGCGGAGTCAGATCCAGCGGGATCGGCGACTGGTTCGCCAGATAGCGCTGGTAGATTGCCATCGCCCCGCTAGCACCGTACAGCTTGGTCGGCTGGTTGTTATCGCGTCCTACCCAGGTAATGGTCACCTCACGGCCGTCGATCCCGGCGAACCAGGTATCGACGTTGTTGTTGGTGGTCCCGGTTTTCCCCGCCAGATGCAGGCCCGGATACTTCGCCCCCAGCTGTCGGCCGGTGCCGCGCTGGATAACCTGCTGCATAGTCCACAGGGTCATGTATGCCGCCTGAGCAGGCACCGCACGCTCTGCCTGCGGGAAGCTCTGGTAGAGCACCGTGCCGTCTTCTGCGATCACCGAGCGCAGCGCGGAAAGCGTCGCACGGTTACCGCCGCTGGCGATGGTCTGGAACGCCTGCGCCACCTCAACCGGGGTCAGGTTCAGTGCCCCCAGCAGCATTGCCGGAACCGGATGCAGCTGATCTTTCGGCACGCCCAGCTTGGTCCAGGTGTCGGTCACCGCTGGCAGGCCCAGCGCCATCCCGAGGTTTACCGTCGGGACGTTCATTGAGCGGGTCAACGCATCTACCAGCATCACCTGGCCGCTAAAGCGGTGGTCATCGTTCTGCGGAGACCATACCTTGCCGTTAGGCTGAGGCAGAGAGATCGGCGCATCGGCAATCCACGTGTTCAGACGATACTGGTTCGGCTGACTTAGCGCGGTGAGATAGGTGGCCGGTTTTGCCAGCGAGCCGATGGAGCGCCGCGCCTGCATGGCACGGTTGTAGCCCGCAAACTGCGGCGTCGCCCCGCCCACCATGGCGCGAACTTCGCCGCTGAAGCGGTCAACGACCACCATCGCCGTCTCCAGATCGCTCAGCTTACGCTGCTTGATCAGGGCCGGAATACCTTCCACGGCGGCTTTCTCCGCTGCGTCCTGCGCTACCGAGTCAAAGGTAGTAAAGATCTTCACGCCGGAGAGATCCTTAACTTTATCCCCCAGCTTCGCTTGCAGCTCCTGGCGCACCATCTGCATAAACGCCGGCTGCGGTGAGATCACCCCGCCACGCTTCTGCACCCCGAGCGGCCGGGCGCTGAGCATATCGTACAGCTCCTGGTCGATGACCTTCTGCTCCTGCAGCAGGCGCAGCACAAGGTTACGTCGCTCCAGCGCCAGCTTCGGATTACGCCACGGGTTGTAGATCGAAGCGCCTTTCACCATGCCCACCAGCAGCGCCTGCTGGTCAAGGCTCAGCTCCTCTACCGGACGGCCAAAGTAGTAAAGACTCGCCAGCGGGAAGCCGCGGATTTCGTTATCGCCGCTCTGACCGAGGTAGACCTCGTTCATATACAGCTCAAGAATACGATCCTTGCTGTAGCGGGCATCGACGATCAGCGCCATATAGGCTTCGTTCGCCTTACGCCAGTAGGAGCGCTCGCTGGAGAGGAACAGGTTTTTCACCAGCTGCTGGGTCAGGGTACTCGCCCCCTGCACCGTGCGTCCCGCCGTCAGGTTCGCCAGTACCGCACGCCCGATGGAGAAGAAGCTGATCCCATCATGCTCATAGAAGTGACGGTCTTCGGTCGCCAGCAGGGTATCCACCAGCAGATCCGGGAAACCGTTACGCGCCACGAACAGACGCTGCTCGCCGTTCGGCGAGGAGAGCATAGTGATCAGGCGCGGATCGAGACGGAAGAAACCGAACTGGCGGTTGTTCTCCATATTCTCGATGGTATCCAGGTGGTTATCGCTGAACGTCAGTCGAGCGCGGACCTGCCCCTCTTTACTGTCGGGGAAGTCAAACGGACGACGGATCATCTCGATGCTGTTGGCCTGCACGGTAAACTCGCCGGGACGGGTCATCGCCGTCACCTTGCGGTACTGGGTTGCCTCCAGCAGCTTCACCATCTCGTTCTTGCTGATCGGCATCTCGGGTTCGAGGTTGACCATCCGGCCATACACCGCCGCCGGCAGCTGCCAGACTTTGCCGTCGATGCGGCTGCGGATCTTCTGATCGAGATAGAGGCCGTAAATCGCAAACAGCACCAGCAGAACGATAAAGATCTTCACCAGCAGCCAGAACCAGCCGCGCTTACGTTTGCCGCCTTTTCCTTTGCCACTGCCGCTACCGCCGCCTTTACCACGGCGCGGCGCAGGTGCGTCGTCCTCATCATCATACGCATCGTCCATCTCTTCATCTCTGAGACGACGACGGCTTACCTTCTCTTTTACCGGACGCGCAGGTCTGCCTTTACGTCCAATAGGTTCGCGGTCATTCCCCGCCATGCTTACTCTCCGCTACATTATTTCAGGCGCAAGGGCCCGATTCTCTTTTCTTCTACCGGAGGGCAGAAGAAGAAATCTCTCAATTTCGCTTTCGCTAATTTACGAATATTTTTTAACCCGCCTTGTCGGCGCGGTATTCGCCGGATCGTCCGGCCAGACATGCTTCGGGTAGCGCCCCTTCATCTCTTTTTGCACTTCACGGTAAGCACCTGCCCAGAACGCGCTGAGATCGCGCGTGATCTGTAGCGGGCGCTGCGCCGGTGAGAGCAGCTCCAGCACCAGCGGCATCCGCCCCTCGGCAATAACCGGCGTGGCGGCCTCGCCAAACATCTCCTGCATCCGCACCGCCAGCACCGGCGGATTCTCTGCATGGTAGCGGATGGCAATCTGGCTTCCCGTCGGCACAGTGTAATGCCCAGGCAGCGCACTATCCAGCCGTTGACGCAGCGGCCACGGCAGTAAATGGTTGAGCGCGTGGATCAAATCCAGCGCTTTCAGCGCCCGCAGGGAGTGAACGCCCTGCATATCGGGAAGTAACCATAGCTCAAGCGTCGCTAAAAGCGAGGCATCATCCACCGCGGGCCACGCATATTCTGGCAGCCACTGTGCCGCACAGTGGAGGCGCAGGCGCAGCTGCTCCGCCGCCGGGGTCCAGTTCAGTACCTGGAGTCCCTTATCGCGAATGCCGTTCAGCATCGCCTGGTGCAGCTCCGTCTCTGACGGTTTCGCCAGCGGCCTGACGCTCACCGTCAGCTGGCCTATCTGGCTACGGCGCAGCGCTTTCAGCGTGCCGTGGGCGTCGTCCCACTCCACGGTATCGGCGTTGTGCAGCAGCCACGGCGCGGCGGTGATAAGTGACTCAATATTGACCGACACCGCCTGTAAAATGCGCGCGTCCGGCTGCTGGCTGCCCTGGAGCAGCAGCGGCGCAATCAGCCACTCGTGGCGGCCCATAGCGTCGTCTACGTCGAGCATCGCCCCCATGCCGTTCGCCAGCTGGTAGCGCCCCTCCTGACCGCGCCGACGGGCAATGCGGTCGGCAAAGCCACGTGCCAGCAGGGTTGGGATCAGATCGCTATCTTCCCTGCCCTCCCCACTGTTCAACCGCTTAAGCAGCTGACGGCTGCGCCGCTGCCAGTGCGGCTGGCTGCGGGAGAAGGCCACCCCGAGATCGATACTGCCGCCGCGCGGAGGCTCCTCCAGAATAGCAGCAAGCTTCGCCGCCGTGGCCGCCTCGTCAGCGGTCTCGGCACTCACCAGCATAGCCGAGAGGCGCGGCGTTACGCCCAGCCTCGCCATCTTCTGCCCGCGCGCCGTCAGTTGCCGGTTTTCCAACGCCCCGAGCTGCACCAGCAGGGTCTCAGCCGCCGCCAGGTTCACCGCTGGCGGCATGTCCAGCCAGCAGAGCTGGGCCGGATCGCGACAGCCCCACAGCA
Organism: Pseudescherichia sp. L3; assembly: GCF_024656065.1. NCBI lineage: Bacteria > Pseudomonadati > Pseudomonadota > Gammaproteobacteria > Enterobacterales > Enterobacteriaceae > Pseudescherichia > Pseudescherichia sp. L3. Next base: position 364,179 of record NZ_JANKYC010000004.1, on the reverse strand, counting down.
CCAGCTCCAGCAACATGGCGCTGAGATCGCTTTGCAGGATCTCCGGCTCGCTCTGGGCCGTTGCCCGCTCCGCCTGCTCTTTCGCCAGCAGGTGCAGGCAGATGCCCGGCTCCAGCCGTCCGGCACGTCCGGCACGCTGGGTCATTGAGGCCTGGCTCACCCGCTGGGTCACCAGCCGCGTCAACCCGGTGCGGGCGTCGAAGCGGGCCACTCGCTCCTGGGCGCTGTCGATGACCAGCCGGATCCCCTCGATGGTCAAACTGGTCTCGGCGATGTTGGTGGCCAGCACCACTTTACGGGATCCTTCCGGCGCGGGCAGGATCGCCTTGCGCTGCTCGCTCAGGGGCAGCGCGCCGTAGAGCGGACAGAGCAGCACGTCGCTGCCGACGCGCTGGGCCAGCTGATCCTGTACCCGCTGGATCTCACCGACGCCGGGCAGGAAAAGCAGCAGCGAGCCGCGCTCGGCCCGTAACAGCTCGGCGGTCGCCGTGGCAACGGCCTCGTCAAAGCGGACGTGGCTGGGCAGCGGCTGGTAACGACGATCCACAGGGTACGCGCGCCCTTCCGAGGCGACAACCGGCGCGTCCGGCAGCAGTCGCTGGAGACGGTCGTTATCCAGCGTCGCCGACATAATAAGGAGCTTGAGATCGTCTCGCAGCCCCTGCTGCACGTCCAGCAGCAGGGCCAGAGCCAGATCGGCCTCCAGGCTGCGCTCGTGGAACTCATCGAGGATCACCAGGCCAACCCCGGCGAGCTCGGGATCGCGCTGGATCATGCGGGTCAGGATCCCCTCGGTCACGACCTCCAGACGCGTCGCTGCACCCACGCAGGTTTCACCGCGCATCCGGTAGCCTACCTTCTCGCCGGGCTTCTCCCCCAGCAGCTCCGCCAGCCGCTGGGCAACGTTGCGTGCCGCCAAACGACGCGGCTCCAGCAGCAAAATGCGCCCGGCGATATTACCCTCGGCAAGAATTTGCAGCGGCAGCCAGGTTGATTTACCCGCGCCGGTGGGGGCGTTGAGCAGGACCTGTGGCGCGTGGGCAAGCGCAGAGAGCAGTTCGGGCAGTACGGCAGCGACGGGCAGAGAAGACACGCATGGCTCCAGGGGGTTAACTTTCATTTCAACGGCGAGCATTGTAGCATCGCCGTAATTCATTACCGAGTATCGCTTATGTCTGAGCCAAAAAAGCTGTTTTTCGCCGTTGCGCTGCCCGACGAGATCCAGCAGCAGATTATTCACTGGCGGGCGGCCCACTTTGCCCCGGAGGCCGGACGTCCTGTTGAGGCGGCGAATCTTCACGTGACGCTGGCGTTTCTCGGTGAGGTAGGCGCAGAGAAGCAGCGTGCGCTGAGCCAGCTTGCCGGACGCATCCGCCAGCCTGGCTTTACCCTGACCCTGGACGATGCCGGACAGTGGCTGCGCTCGCGGGTGGTCTGGCTCGGCACGCGCCAGCCGCCGCGCGGCCTGCTGCAGCTGGCCAACCTGCTGCGCGCCCAGGCTGCCCGCAGCGGCTGCTACCAAAGCCCACAGCCGTTTCATCCTCACGTTACGCTGCTGCGCAACGCCAGCCACGCGGTGGCTATTCCGCCGCCGGGGTTTAGCTGGTCCTTTCCCGTTAACGAATTTGTGCTGTATGAGTCGCAGTTTTCCCGAGGGCGCACCCGCTATACGCCGCTGGAACGCTGGCAGCTTGCTGAATAAGAGGTTCTGATGCAGTTCTCCCCCCCGTTACAGCCTGCTACCCTGGTGCAGCGCTACAAGCGTTTTCTGGCGGATGTGATTACCCCGGACGGCACGGCCCTGACGCTGCACTGTCCTAATACCGGGGCGATGACCGGCTGCGCCACGCCCGGCGACACCGTCTGGTACTCTACCTCCGACAATGCCAAGCGTAAGTATCCGCACACTTGGGAGATCACCCAGACGCAAAACGGCACGTTTATTTGTATCAACACATTACGGGCCAACACGCTGGCCAAAGAGGCGATTCTTTCCGGTGTTATCCCTGAGCTGCAGGGCTATAGCGTGCTGAAAAGTGAAGTAAAATACGGCTCCGAAAATAGCAGAATAGACTTTATGTTGCAGGCGGAGGCTCGCCGCAACTGCTATATTGAAGTGAAATCGGTCACGCTTGCCGACAAGGGATACGGCTATTTTCCCGATGCAGTGACTCTTCGCGGCCAGAAGCATCTGCGGGAGTTAATGAGCGTGGCGGCCAGTGGGGATCGGGCGGTGATGCTGTTTACCGTATTGCACTCCGCCATTGAACGTTTCTCGCCGGCGCGCCATATTGATGCAAAATACGCCCAGCTTTTAGAAGAAGCGCAGCGGCAGGGGGTAGAAATTCTGGTTTACAAAGCGGAACTTTCTGCCGAAGAGATAAGTCTTAGATCGCCCTTACCTTATGAAAGCTAAGGATCGGCGACCAGCCAGATAGCATTCTGGTCTACGTGCGCAAATACGCTTTTCCTCACAGGGTTGTCAAGTGTTACGTTTAGATAATTGCTATCCGGAAAAGCATCTGCTATTTATAGCGGCCTGATTTTTCCCCCGAACACGGGGATCGATAGTGCGTGTTAAGGAGAAGCAACATGCAAGAAGGGCAAAACCGTAAAACATCGTCCCTGAGTATTCTCGCCATTGCTGGCGTGGAGCCGTATCAGGAGAAGCCGGGCGAAGAGTATATGAACGAAGCCCAGCTGGCGCACTTCAAGCGTATTCTTGAAGCGTGGCGTAATCAACTCAGGGATGAAGTCGATCGCACCGTCACCCATATGCAGGATGAAGCTGCTAACTTCCCGGATCCGGTTGACAGAGCCGCCCAGGAAGAGGAGTTCAGCCTCGAACTGCGTAACCGTGACCGCGAGCGTAAACTGATTAAAAAGATCGAGAAGACGCTGAAGAAAGTAGAAGACGAAGATTTTGGCTTCTGCGAATCCTGCGGTGTTGAGATTGGCATTCGTCGTCTGGAAGCACGTCCGACAGCCGACCTGTGCATTGACTGCAAAACACTGGCTGAAATCCGCGAAAAACAGATGGCGGGCTAAGCCCGGCGTTTTCGCACCGTTCCCTGTGGCGGGAGTCTCTCCCGCCCTGTTATCTCTCGCCTGCCGACATGCCAGAATCACACTATATTGGGCGCTTTGCGCCATCGCCTTCCGGTGAACTCCATTTTGGTTCGCTGATAGCCGCCCTTGGCAGCTATTTACAGGCCCGCGCCCAGCGTGGCACGTGGCGGGTACGCATTGAGGATATCGATCCGCCCCGGGAGGTGCCCGGCGCGGCCGACACTATCCTGCGCCAGCTCGATCGCTACGGCCTGCACTGGGATGGCGAGGTGCTCTGGCAGTCCCAGCGGCATGACGCCTACCGCGAGGCGCTGAATGATTTACGCCAGCGCGGGCTGAGCTACTACTGCACCTGCACGCGGGCGCGGATTCAGAGCATTGGCGGGGTATATGACGGCCACTGTCGCCTACGCGGTAACGGCCCGGAGAACGCCGCGCTGCGCCTGTGGCAGCATCAGCCGGTGCTGCACTTTCACGACCGCCTGCGGGGCGACCTCTACGCTGATGAAGCGCTGGCGCGAGAGGATTTTATTATCCACCGGCGGGATGGCCTGTTTGCCTATAACCTGGCCGTGGTGGTGGACGATCATTTTCAGGGCGTCACCGAGATCGTGCGCGGTGCGGATCTGATCGCGCCCACGGTGCGGCAGATTTCGCTCTACCAGCAGCTTGGCTGGCAGCCGCCTGGCTACGTTCACCTGCCGCTGGCGATGAATAGCGACGGCAACAAGCTCTCCAAGCAGAATCATGCCCCGTCGCTGCCGGAAGGCGATCCGCGTCCGGTGCTGATCCGCGCTTTACAATTTCTCAATCAGGATGTAACAAGTAACTGGCAGGATTTGCCCACCGGGGCCCTGCTGGCGCGTGCGGTAGAGAAGTGGGATCTGTCACGGGTTCCTGAGACAGCGCAGATCAATCCGGCATTCCTAAATGCCCCACTCTGAGCTATGATTAGCCGCAATTTTTTTGTCGTAAAGACTGATACAACCGAGGTGCACTATTTTTACCCGAGTCGCTAATTTTTGCCGCAAGGTGTTAAGCCGCGAGGAAAGCATGGCCGAGGAGGTCATCGTTGAGCCGCGTATGACGGTTATTCCGCGCGAGCAGCACACAATTTCCCGCAAAGATATCAGTGAAAATGCCCTCAAGGTGCTGTACCGTCTGAACAAAGCGGGCTATGAAGCCTACCTTGTAGGCGGCGGCGTCCGCGATCTGCTGTTAGGCAAAAAACCGAAAGATTTTGACGTCACGACCAACGCCACGCCGGATCAGGTGCGCAAGCTGTTCCGCAACTGCCGCCTGGTGGGCCGTCGTTTCCGTCTCGCACACGTGATGTTTGGTCCAGAGATCATTGAGGTGGCCACCTTCCGTGGTCATCACGAAGATCAGCCTGCCGACCGCACCACCTCCCAGCGCGGCCAGAACGGCATGCTGCTGCGTGACAACATCTTCGGTTCGATTGAAGACGACGCCCAGCGCCGCGACTTCACCATCAACAGCCTCTACTACAGCGTCGCCGATTTTTCCGTGCGCGACTACGTCGGCGGAATGCAGGATCTTGAAGAGGGTGTTATTCGCCTGATCGGTAACCCGGAGACCCGCTATCGGGAAGATCCGGTGCGGATGCTGCGCGCGGTGCGCTTTGCCGCCAAGCTGCATATGCGCATCAGCCCGGAGACCGCCGAGCCGATCGCCCGTCTCGCGACGCTGATCAACGACGTGCCGCCGGCGCGTCTGTTTGAAGAGTCGCTGAAGCTGCTGCAGGCGGGCCACGGTTTTGACACCTATCAGCTGCTGCGCGAGTACAGCCTGTTCCAGCCCCTGTTCCCAACCATCACACGCTTCTTCACCGAGAAGGGCGATTCGTCGATGGAGCGGATCATCAACCTGGTGCTGAAGAACACCGATACCCGCATTCAGAACGATATGCGCGTCAATCCGGCGTTCCTGTTTGCCGCTATGCTCTGGTATCCACAGCTGGAGACCGCGCAGAAGATCGCCCAGGAGAGCGGCCTGACCTATCACGACGCCTTCGCGCTGGCGATGAACGACGTGCTGGACGAAGCCTGCCGTACGCTGGCGATCCCGAAACGGATCACCACCCTGGTACGCGATATCTGGCAGCTGCAGCTGCGCATGTCCCGTCGCCAGGGTAAACGCGCCTGGAAGCTGATGGAGCATCCGAAATTCCGCGCCGCCTACGATCTGCTCGCCCTGCGGGCCGAGATCGAGGGCAACCACGAGCTGCAACGTCTGGTGCAGTGGTGGGGCGAGTTTCAGGTGGCTGCGCCGCCCGCGCAGAAAGGTATGCTTGACGTGCTGGACGATGAGCCAGAGACTCGCCGTCGTCATCGCCGCCCGCGTAAACGCGCCCCGCGTCGCGAAGGCAGTGCATGACACGGGTCTATATCGCCCTTGGCAGTAACCTGGCGTCGCCTCTGAGCCAGGTTACTGCAGCAATCGAGGCGCTGGGCGTGATCCCCGCTAGCCAGATTGTTGCCGTCTCCGGCTTCTACCGCACGCCGCCGCTGGGTCCGCAGGATCAGCCCGACTACCTTAACGCCGCCGTGGCGCTGGAAACCTCGCTGGCTCCTGAAGCGCTGCTAGATCACACCCAGCGTATCGAGCTGGACCAGGGCCGGGTGCGTAAAGCAGAGCGCTGGGGGCCGCGCACGCTGGATCTCGACATCATGCTGTTCGGCGATGAGACTATCGCCACCCCGCGCCTCACCGTGCCCCACTACGATATGAAAAACCGTGGCTTTATGCTCTGGCCGCTGTTTGAAATCGCGCCCGAACTGCACTTCCCCGACGGCGAGACGCTTGCCAGCGTGCTTGCGCGTCTCGGCGCAGCAAAACCGGCGAGCTGGTAATACCACTCCGCCTCTTAAACCTGCTGAAAATCATTGTCCGCCCTGACGTTACTGATAAAATGCCGGAAAGTTGAAGGCTCCATCAGGAAACGCTATGAAACCAACCACCCTCTCCTGGCTGCAAAAGTGCAAACAGGAACAGAAACGCTTTGCCACCATCACCGCGTATGAGTACAGCTTCGCCAGGCTTTTTGCCGAAGAGGGCATTAACGTCATGCTGGTCGGCGACTCGTTAGGGATGACGGTACAAGGTCATGACTCCACCCTGCCGGTAACGGTCGCGGATATCGCCTACCACACCCAGAGCGTACGCCGCGGCGCACCGAACTGCCTGCTGCTCGCCGACCTGCCCTTTATGGCCTACGCTACCCCGGAGCAGGCCTTTGCCAACGCCGCCACGGTGATGCGCGCCGGAGCCAACATGGTCAAAATCGAGGGCGGCCGCTGGCTGGCGGAGACGGTCACCATGCTGACCGAGCGCGCCGTGCCGGTGTGCGGCCACCTGGGGTTAACCCCGCAGTCGGTGAACATCTTCGGCGGCTACAAGGTGCAGGGACGCGGCGACGCGGCCCAGACGCTGTTTGATGACGCCCTGGCGTTAGAGGCAGCTGGCGCACAGCTGCTCGTTCTGGAGTGCGTGCCGGTCGCGCTGGCGAAGCGTATTACCGAGGCGCTGACTATTCCGGTGATCGGCATCGGCGCGGGCAACGTCACCGACGGCCAGATCCTGGTAATGCACGATGCGTTTGGCATCACCGGCGGCCATATTCCTAAATTTGCCAAGAATTTCCTGGCCGGCACGGGCGACATGCGCGCCGCGGTGCGCCAGTACGTGAGCGAAGTCGAAGCGGGGACCTACCCCGGCGAAGAGCACAGTTTTCACTAAGGAGCGTACGCGTGTTGATTATTGAAACCCTGCCGCTGCTGCGCCAGCACATCCGCAGGCTGCGCCGTGAGGGCCAGCGCATTGCGCTGGTGCCGACCATGGGCAACCTGCACGATGGCCATATGCAGCTGGTTGACGAAGCGAAAACCCACGCTGATGTGGTGGTGGTGAGCATCTTTGTTAATCCCATGCAGTTTGATCGCCCTGACGATCTGCAGCGCTACCCGCGCACCCTGCAGGAAGATTGCGAGAAGCTGAACAAGCGCAAGGTGGATTTTGTCTTCGCCCCTGCCGCCGACCAGGTCTACCCCCAGGGCACTGGCGAGCAGACCTACGTTGACGTTCCGGGCCTCTCTACCATGCTGGAGGGCGCAAGCCGTCCGGGTCATTTCCGCGGCGTGGCGACCATCGTCAGCAAGCTGTTTAACCTGGTCCAGCCGGACGTCGCCTGCTTTGGTGAGAAAGACTTCCAGCAGCTGGCGGTGATCCGCAAGATGGTGGCCGACATGGGCTACGACATCGACATCGTTGGCGTGCCGACGGTGCGTGCTAAAGACGGTCTGGCCCTCAGCTCGCGCAACGGCTACCTCACGGCAGAGCAGCGTAAAATCGCTCCGGCCCTGAGCAAAGAGATGAACGCCCTTGCCGCGAAGCTGCGGGCGGGCAATCGCCAGCTGGAAGAGATGATTGCCGAGGCCGGACAGGCGCTGGATGCAGCCGGTTTTCGTACCGATGAGATCCAGATCCGCGATGCCGACACGCTGCTGGCGCTTACCGATGCCAGCCAGCGGGCGGTGATCCTGATGGCGGCATGGCTTGGCCAGGCGCGTCTCATCGACAACGTGACGGTAGCGCTGACACCGCCGCCAGCGGGCTGATGCTTCACCATATTTTACTCCCGGCGGCGCAGGCGGCCGGGCCAACATAAGCACAAAGGTAGACGTTATGATCCGCACTATGCTGCAAGGCAAGCTCCACCGTGTCAAAGTGACTCAGGCAGATCTGCACTATGAAGGTTCCTGCGCTATTGACCAGGATTTCCTTGAGGCGGCTGGTATCCTGGAATACGAAGCCATCGATATTTACAACGTGACCAACGGCAAGCGCTTCTCCACCTATGCGATTGCCGGCGAGCGCGGCTCAAAAATCATCTCGGTCAACGGCGCGGCGGCCCACTGTGCCGACGTAGGTGACATCCTGATCATCGCCACCTACGTGACGATGCCGGACGAGCAGGCCCGCAGCTGGCAGCCGAAGGTCGCCTACTTTGACGGCGACAACGAGATGAGCCGCAAAGCGAAAGCAGTGCCGGTGCAGGTTGCCTGATCCCTACGGCTGGTTGCCGACCAGCCGTGCCATCTCCTCTAACGAATCCGTTCTTAAGATATAGAGTCGTTTCAGTAAGAACGGATTATCCCCCGGCTTCACCTTCCCCTTCACCGTAGTCACCGCCATATGAAAACCGGCATCCTGCGCGGCCTCGATCGCTTTCTCGTTATAGCCCCCAAAGGGATAGGAGAGATAGTTAACGTGCGGGTTAAACTGCGACAGCGCCCGACGCGAGTGGGCAAAATCGAACTCAATGATATGGTAGCTACGGCTGAGCAGAATTGGATGGCGAGCGGCATCAACCCGATGCAGAAAGTGGGTGTGCGACTGGATGTCAAACACGTCCTGAATGCCGCGCAGCTCCGAGATACTCATAAACTGTAATGATGTCGGGTCCCAGCGCTGCGGGTAAGCTTTAATGCGCGATGAGATGGTAAACGACGTCGCCTTAAAGCCGTACTGCTTGAGGATCGGATAGGCATAGCGGCTAATTGACTTCAGGCCATCGTCAAAGGTGATGACCACTGAGCGGGCCGGCAGGTTGAGCCGGTTCTTGAGGTAGCCCTCCAGCTGATACATGGTCAGGGTGGTATAGCCCCGCTCCCGCAGCCAGGTCATCTGGTTGCTGAAGGCTCGCACCGACGTCGTGGTTGAGGTGTGGCGGAAGCGAGTGTTCTCTTCATCGCGCAGAATGTGGTGGTAGGTGAGCACCGGGATACCGTGATCCTCCTGCGCATCCAGGCTGCTGATATAGGCCAGCCGGTCGCCGATGCGGATCTGGAACCAGGTCTGGTTCAGCCCGTCGCGCAGCTTACCGACGATGGGGTAGCGCAGGTTCTCCGCCAGCATGCCGAAAGGCGCGCTTCTGACGTTAGGCCCGCTGTAGAGCGGGGTCGCTTTCCAGGTGATCAGGTTCTGGTTACTGAGAGGCTTATTGAGATCCCCCAGCCGGTCCTGCACCCGTTTTTTACCGCGCACCGGCTCCAGATGGCCTTTGTCGATAAAGGCCTGGCCAAAGCCGAAGCGAAAGGCGCTGTAGTCCCCTTCTCCATTCGTCACCGCAATAATCTGCCCCGCCTGCAAATAGCCGACGTTGATCACCCGGTCGCCAATCTGCGCCCAGACGGCAGCGGCCTCGGTGGTCTGCATATAGCGAGCCGGGGAGTCCTGATCCAACAGGCGGGCGGAGGCGGCGCTGCTCCATACCAGGAGCAGCGCCAGGAGTAGACGCATGAGCATTGGGATTAGCTACGCAGGCCACGTCCACGCTGGATCAGATACCAGCAGAGCAGGTAGAACCCGACGATAAACACCGCCAGCACGCCGACGGTCATCACCAGCGGCACGTCGCTAATACCCAGGAAACCGAAGCGGAAGCCGCTGATCATATAGACAATCGGGTTAAGGTGCGACAGCCCCTGCCAGAACGGCGGCAGCAGAGTCAGGGAGTAGAATACCCCGCCGAGATAGGTGAGCGGCGTCAGCACAAAGGTCGGGATCAGGCTGATATCATCAAAGGTTTTCGCAAAGACCGCATTCAGCAGGCCCGCCAGCGAGAAGAGCACCGCCGTTAGCAGCAGCGTCAAACCGACAAACAGCCATGAATGCACCTGGAACGGCACGAAGAAGAGCGACACCGCCGTGACCAGCACGCCGACGCACAGCCCGCGCGCCACGCCGCCGCCGACGTAGCCAGCAATGATCACGTGGGTAGGCACCGGGGCCACCAGCAGCTCCTCAATGTTACGCTGGAACTTGGCGCTGAAGAACGACGAGGCGACGTTGGCATAGGCGTTGGTGATCACTGCCATCATGATCAGGCCAGGAACGATAAACTGCATGTAGGTGAAGCCATGCATCTCTCCAATCCGCGATCCGATCAGGTTGCCGAAGATGATGAAATAGAGGGTCATGGTGATCACTGGCGGCACCAGGGTCTGGATCCAGATGCGCATAAAGCGCTGGATCTCTTTGTGCCAGATACTTTTTAGCGCGACCCAGTAGAGCTGCATCATGCGTGGTCTCCTTTTTTATTGTGTACCAGCGTGACAAACAGCTCTTCTAAGCGGTTGGCTTTGTTACGCATGCTTAATACCTGAACGCCCTGGGCGCTGAGCTGGCTAAAGACGCTGTTGATCCCCTGCTCGCGCAGCACCTCAACCTCCAGGGTTGAGGTGTCCACCAGCCGGTACTGGTAACCCTCCAGCTTCGGCAGCGGGCTTTTCGCGGCCAGATCGAGGATAAAGGTCTCTGATTTCAGCTTGGCCAGCAGCGACTTCATGGAGGTGTTCTCCACCAGCTCGCCGTGCTGGATAATGCCGATGTTGCGGCAGAGCATCTCCGCCTCTTCCAGGTAGTGGGTAGTGAGGATAATGGTCGTGCCCTGGGCGTTCAAATCTTTCAGGAAGCCCCACATGGAGCGGCGCAGCTCAATGTCCACCCCGGCGGTAGGTTCGTCGAGGATCAGCAGCTTTGGCTCATGCATCAGCGCCCGGGCGATCATCAGGCGGCGTTTCATCCCGCCGGAGAGCATCCGCGCCTTTTCGTTGCGTTTTTCCCACAGATCGAGCTGCTTAAGGTACTTTTCGCTACGGATCAGCGCTTCGGAGCGCTCAACGCCGTAGTAGCCCGCCTGGTTGACAACGATCTGCTGCACGCTTTCAAACGGGTTGAAGTTGAACTCCTGCGGCACCAGGCCAAGCTGGCGCTTGGCGTTCACCACGTCTTTTTGCAGGTCGTAGCCAAAGACGCTCACCCGCCCAGAGGTTTTATTTACCAGCGAACTGACGATGCCGATAGTGGTCGATTTACCCGCACCGTTGGGTCCCAGAAGCGCGTAGAAGTCACCCGCTTCTACTTTTAAATCAATGCCGCGCAGCGCCTGCACGCCGCCCGGATAGGTTTTTTTAAGCTGCTCAAGCTCCAGTGCAATGGTCATGTCGTTTCGCTTACCTTTTTTCTGACACTCTATGTGTGGTTTAAAATTAAATGGAGTTGACCTATATTAGCTCAACGCTATTACTTGGTTACAGGTCGTTAACCGCCATGAAAGATATAGATACACTCATCAGTAACAATGCACTATGGTCAAAAATGCTGGTGGAAGAGGATCCCGGATTTTTCGAGACCCTGTCAAAAGCCCAGAAGCCGCGTTTCCTGTGGATTGGCTGCTCTGACAGCCGCGTTCCCGCCGAACGTTTGACCGGCCTTGAGCCGGGCGAGCTGTTCGTTCACCGTAACGTAGCCAACCTGGTTATCCACACCGATCTGAACTGCCTGTCGGTGGTGCAGTACGCAGTAGACGTGCTGGAAGTTGAGCACATCATCATCTGCGGCCACTACGGCTGCGGCGGCGTACAGGCGGCGGTTGAGAACCCTGAGCTGGGGCTGATCAACAACTGGCTGCTGCACATCCGTGACATCTGGCTCAAGCACAACGCGCTGCTGAGCGAAATGCCGGAAGAGCGTCGCCTCGACACCCTGTGCGAGCTGAACGTGATGGAGCAGGTCTATAACCTGGGCCACTCAACGATCATGCAGTCGGCGTGGAAGCGCGGGCAGAATGTCACTATCCACGGCTGGGCCTACGGTATCCACGACGGCCTGCTGCGCGATCTTGACGTCACTGCCACCAGCCGCGACACCCTTGAACAGGGCTATCGCAAGGGCGTGTCCAATATCGGCCAGAAGCACATTAACCACAAATAAGCGTGCCATAGCGGCACGCGTTTGTCAGGCCCGGTAAGGCGGAATCGCCTCCGGGCTTTTTTATGCCTGCTCTTCCAGTGGCACCACTTTGCCCACGTAGGGCAGATGGCGATAGCGCTGGGCATAGTCGATGCCGTAACCCACGACAAACTCGTCCGGGATCGAGAAGCCAACAAACTCTACCGGCACTTCAACTTCCCGGCGCGACGGTTTATCCAGCAGGGTGCAGATCGCCAGCGACTTCGGCTCGCGCAGGCTGAGGATCTCACGCACTTTAGAAAGCGTGTTTCCGGAATCGATAATATCTTCGACGATCAGCACGTCCTTACCGCGAATGTCTTCGTCCAGATCCTTGAGGATTTTTACATCACGGGTGGTGGACATACCGCTGCCGTAGCTGGAGGCGGTCATGAAATCGACCTCGTGCGGCACCTGTACTTCACGACACAGGTCGGCCATAAACATAAACGAGCCGCGCAGCAGGCCCACCAGCACCATTTCGCTGCCGCTCTCCTGATAGCGTTCGGTGATTTGACGACCCAGTTCACTAATACGCGCTTTGATCTCCGCTTCCGGGATCATCACTTCAACAGTATGTTTCATATGCTAACCGTTTGATTTTGTAACCACTCACTCGATGCGGATAGCGTCTATTCCGACATCAATTCATTAGCGCGCCAGTATACCAGCAAATGCTTTTATTAGGGGCGTGAGTTAAGAAAAGCCAAATATGTGATGACGGTCACACTTGTTAAATCCTATAATTAATTGCTATCAAAATATTAAACATTAAGAAGAGTGTCTTTCTATGGCAGAAACAAAAGCTCGGACGTCGCGCGTGCTCGTGACGTTAACAGCCCTGTTCGCAGCACTATGCGGGCTATTTCTCCTGATCGGTGGGGTCTGGCTGGTCGCCGTTGGCGGCTCCTGGTACTACCCTGTCGCCGGTCTCGTTATGCTCGGCGTCGCCTGGCTGCTGTGGCGCAGCAAGCGTGCAGCGCTCTGGCTCTACGCTGCGCTCCTGCTCGGCACCATGATCTGGGGCGTCTGGGAAGTCGGCTTCGACTTCTGGGCGCTCACCCCGCGCAGCGACATCCTTGTCTTCTTTGGGATCTGGCTGGTGCTGCCGTTTGTCTGGCGTCGCCTGATCGTACCTGCGAATGGTGCCGTTGCCGCCCTGCTGGTGGCGCTGGTGATCAGCGGCGGGATGCTGACCTGGGCGGGCTTTAACGATCCGCAGGAGATCAACGGCACGCTGAGCGCTGATGCGACGCCTGCTGCACCGATCTCTCAGGTGGCAGACGCCGACTGGCCGGCCTATGGCCGTAACCAGGAGGGGCAGCGCTACTCCCCGCTGAAGCAGATCAACGCCGACAACGTGCATAAGCTGAAAGAGGCCTGGGTATTCCGTACCGGCGATCTGAAGCTGCCAACCGATCCGGGTGAGATCACCAACGAAGTGACGCCGATTAAGGTTGGCGACACCCTGTTCCTCTGCACCGCGCACCAGCGTCTGTTTGCCCTCGACGCCGCGACCGGTAAAGAGAAGTGGCACTTCGATCCGCAGCTGAACACCAATCCTTCGTTCCAGCACGTGACCTGCCGTGGCGTCTCGTATCATGAGGCGAACGCTAACAATGCCAGCCCGGACGTGGTCGCTAACTGCCCGCGCCGCATCATTCTGCCGGTAAACGATGGTCGTCTGTTCGCCGTCAACGCCGACAACGGCAAGCTGTGTGAATCCTTTGCTAACAAAGGTATTCTGAACCTGCAAACCAACATGCCAGTCACTACCCCAGGCATGTACGAGCCGACCTCACCGCCGATCGTTACCGATAAGGTGATTGTTATTGCCGGTGCGGTAACCGACAACTACTCTACCCGTGAACCATCTGGCGTTATTCGCGGCTTCGACATCAATACCGGGGCGCTGCTGTGGGCCTTCGATCCGGGTGCGAAAGATCCGAACGCCATTCCGGCGGACGAACATCACTTCACGCCGAACTCACCGAACTCCTGGGCACCTGCGGCCTATGATGCCAAGCTGGATATGGTCTACCTGCCGATGGGCGTGACCACGCCAGACATCTGGGGCGGTAACCGTACGCCGGAGCAGGAGCGTTACGCCAGCTCTATCGTGGCGCTGAACGCCACAACCGGTAAGCTGGTATGGAGCTATCAGACCGTACACCACGACCTGTGGGATATGGATATGCCGTCCCAGCCGACGCTGGCGGATATTACCGTGAAGGGTCAGACCGTACCGGTGATCTACGCGCCGGCGAAAACCGGTAACATCTTCGTGCTGGATCGCCGTAACGGTCAGCTGGTTGTTCCAGCGCCAGAGAAGCCGGTTCCGCAGGGTGCGGCCAAAGGCGACTACGTTACCAAAACCCAGCCGTTCTCCGACCTGAGCTTCCGTCCGAAGAAAGATCTGAGCGGGGCAGACATGTGGGGTGCCACTATGTTTGACCAGCTAGTGTGCCGCGTGATCTTCCAGAACCTGCGCTACGAAGGCATTTTCACGCCGCCGTCTGAGCAGGGTACGCTGGTGTTCCCGGGTAACCTGGGGATGTTCGAGTGGGGCGGTATCTCTGTCGATCCGCACCGTCAGGTGGCGATTGCCAACCCGATGGCGCTGCCGTTTGTCTCTAAGCTGATGCCGCGTGGTCCGGGTAATCCGATGGAAGAGCCTGAAAATGGCCAGGGTACCGGCTCTGAGTCAGGTATTCAGCCGCAGTACGGCGTGCCGTACGGTGTCACCCTGAACCCGTTCCTGTCGCCGATTGGTCTGCCGTGTAAACAGCCTGCCTGGGGTTACATCTCTGCGCTGGATCTGAAAACCAATGAAGTGGTGTGGAAAAAACGTATCGGTACTCCGCAGGATAGCCTGCCGTTCCCGATGCCGATCCCACTGCCGTTCACTACCGGTATGCCAATGCTGGGCGGCCCAATCTCTACCGCCGGTAACGTGCTGTTCATCGCGGCGACCGCAGACAACTACCTGCGCGCCTACAATATGAGCAACGGTGAGAAGCTGTGGCAGGGCCGTCTGCCAGCGGGTGGCCAGGCGACGCCGATGACCTATGAAGTGAATGGCAAGCAGTACGTTGTCATCTCTGCGGGCGGTCATGGTTCGTTCGGTACCAAGATGGGCGACTATATCGTTGCCTACGCGCTGCCTGACGACGCGAAGTAATAGAGTTAACGCCCGGTGGCGCTATGCTTACCGGGCCTACCGAGGCCGGACCGACGTTTAACGTTATCCGGCCTTTTTTATACCGTGAATCCCATCATCATTCCCGTATCCTCATGCTCCAGCAGATGACAGTGCGCCATATAGGCATGCTCCTTCGGTGCATCATGATCGAACTTCACCAGTACTTCGCTGCGCGCCCCGTAGACGTTTACCGTATCCTTCCAGCCTGACCGATGCGCCGCTGGCGGCTTGCCGTTTTCAGACAGAATGCGGAACTGCGTGCCGTGAATATGGAACGGATGCTGCATCATGTCCCCCTCCCCTGAAATCACCCAGCGCTCATACTGCCCTTTGCTCGCGGCAAACAGCGGGTTATGCATATCAAAAGCTTTACCGTTGATTCGGTTGGCGCTGTGGAAATCAAACTCGCCGCCGTGGCCGCCGTGGTCCATGTTCATATTCATGTGACCCATCATGTCGCCGTGGTGCATCCCGGTCATGGCCTTGTCGCCGTACTTATCCTTCAGCGCCTGCATGCCCATCATATCGAGCATCGGATCCATCGACAGGTGGAAGGTGCGCTGGGTTAAACCGGTAAGTTCCGGCAGCGCTGGCACGTTAACCAGGGTATCGGGCAGCGTGCCGGAAGCGGTAACCCGCAGCGGCTGAATGCGCAGGACCGGATGCGGCTGGTCAAACGGTGGAAGGGCCATCCCCATCTGGCTGACGGGCAGCGTAACCAGATCGACTGGCTTGCCGTCGCTGATATCCACCAGCACCTCAAAACGCTCCCCGGTCAGCACCGGCAGCGCCGTTACCGCAACCGGCTCGGCGAGATGACCGCCGTCGCTGGCGATAACATACATCCGACGTCCGTCGCTGAGAGCAAAGTTAAGGGTACGCGCATTGCAGCCGTTCAGCAGCCGCAGACGCAGCCAGCCGCGCGGAGCCGCGTGCTGAGGATAGACCGCCCCGTTTGCCAATAGGGTATCGCCGAACCAGCCCACCGCCGCGCTCATCACGTCGAGCTGGTAATCGATCTGCCCGTCGGCAGCCAGACGTTTGTCCTGCACGATCACCGGCACGTCGTCGATGCCCCACTGCTTCGGCAGACGCAGCATGCGGCTCTCGTTGTCCTCGATCAGTACCAGCCCCGCCAGCCCCATCGCGACCTGATGGCCCGTTTTGCCATGCTGATGGGGATGAAACCAGCAGGTGGCCGCCCGCTGATCGGGCGTGAAGGTCACTTCCCGCGCCCCGCCCGCCGGGATGATCCCCTGCGGCCCGCCGTCTACCTCCCCCGACACCTCCAGCCCGTGCCAGTGAACGGTGGTCTCCTCCCGCAGTTGGTTACGGATCTCCACCGTCACTGCTTTACCCTGGCGCAGCTGAAGCGCAGGCCCCAGCAGGTTGCCGTTGTAGCCCCAGGTTGTGGCGGTTTTCTCGCCAAAGGTAGAGGAACCCACCTGCACGGTAAGCCTGATGCGGTTCTGGGCGTCGGGAGTGAGCAGATCGGGAATGGGCAGCGTCGTTTGCTCCCCTGTTGCGGCGGCCCGCGCCCACGTCGGCAGTGCACCGATAACGCCAAGCGCAGCGGAATATTTGAGAAAATCACGGCGTTGCATAGTCGAATCCTTATCGTCGGCAAACGGTCTCCTGAGCTTAAACCCTGCCCCTGCGGCAAGGTCAAGCGAAAGGCGAATAATAAAGATCGTCGCCTTACCCCCAAGTATGCTAACGTTTAATTTCCGTGATGTTTTGGTAAGAAGAATGAAGATGTTTTTCAGAACCGTTGTGTTCACCAGCCTGCTGGCGATGTCAGCAAATAGTTATGCGCTCAGCGAATCTGAAGCGGAGGACATGGCCGATCTGACGGCGGTGTTCGTGTTTCTGAAAAACGACTGTGGTTACCAGAATCTACCGAATGGCCAGATCCGCCGGGCGCTGGTGTTTTTTGCCCAGCAGAACCAGTGGGATCTGAGCAACTACGACACCTTTGATATGAAATCCCTCGGCGAAGATAGCTATCGCGATCTCAGCGGCATTGGCATTCCGGTTGCCAAAAAGTGCAAAGCGCTGGCCCGGGACTCCCTCAGCCTGCTGGCCTACGTCAAGTAACATAAACCCTCCTCCCCTGCTAAAGTTATAGCCGTGCATCAGCGGCTGTAGTTAGCTATGATGTTGCGCCCATTTTGTGTGGATGTTAACGAAGGAGGATGCATGGCTGATACCCGCCAGTGGCATGAAACGCTGCATGACCAGTTTGGTCAGTACTTTGCCGTTGATAATGTGCTCTACCACGAGAAGACCGACCACCAGGATCTGATCATCTTTGAGAATGCCGCCTTTGGCCGCGTGATGGCGCTGGACGGCGTTGTCCAGACCACCGAGCGTGACGAATTTATCTATCACGAAATGATGACCCACGTTCCGCTGCTGGCCCACGGCCAGGCGAAGCATGTGCTGATCATCGGCGGCGGCGACGGCGCGATGCTGCGCGAAGTGAGCCGGCATAAAAACGTTGAGGCCATCACCATGGTCGAGATCGACGAAGGGGTTGTATCATTCTGCCGTCAGTATCTGCCGAACCACAACGCAGGCAGCTACGACGATCCGCGCTTTACGCTGGTGATTGACGACGGTGTCAATTTCGTCAACCAGACCGCGCAAACCTTTGACGTCATTATCTCTGACTGCACCGATCCGGTGGGACCGGGCGAGAGCCTGTTTACCTCCGACTTCTATGCGGGCTGCAAGCGCTGCCTGAATCCAGGCGGGATCTTCGTTGCCCAGAACGGCGTAAGCTTCCTGCAGCAGGATGAAGCCGTGGGCAGCCACAAAAAGCTGAGCCACTACTTTAGCGATGTGAGTTTCTATCAGGCGGCGGTGCCCACCTACTACGGCGGCATCATGACCTTCGCCTGGGCGACGGACAACGAGATCCTGCGTAACCTCTCTACGGAGATTATCCAGGCGCGCTTCCACAACGCTGCCCTGACCTGCCGCTACTACAATCCGGCTGTCCATACGGCGTCCTTCGCCCTGCCGCAATACCTGCTAGATGCGCTCTCCTCAGGAGGTGATGAAAATTGAAAAAACTGAAACTGCATGGCTTTAACAACCTGACCAAAAGCCTGAGTTTTTGTATCTACGATATCTGTTATGCCAAAACCGCCGAAGAGCGTGACGGCTATATCGCCTATATCGACGAACTCTATAACGCAAACCGTCTGACGGAGATCCTCACCGAAACCTGCTCAATCATCGGCGCGAACATCCTCAACGTTGCCCGCCAGGACTATGAGCCGCAGGGGGCGAGCGTGACGATTCTGGTGAGCGAAGAGCCGGTCGATCCGACCCTGATTGATAAAACCGCGCACCCCGGCCCGCTGCCAGAGACGGTGGTAGCCCACCTCGATAAGAGCCACATCTGCGTGCATACCTATCCAGAGAGCCACCCGGAAGGGGGCCTGTGCACCTTCCGCGCCGACATTGAGGTCTCAACCTGCGGCGTCAT
The DNA here is from genome assembly GCF_024656065.1 of Pseudescherichia sp. L3. Taxonomy (NCBI): domain Bacteria; kingdom Pseudomonadati; phylum Pseudomonadota; class Gammaproteobacteria; order Enterobacterales; family Enterobacteriaceae; genus Pseudescherichia; species Pseudescherichia sp. L3. The sequence continues at coordinate 345,598 of NZ_JANKYC010000004.1, read as the reverse complement.
CTCCCCGCTGAAGGCGCTGAACTACCTGATCCATCAGCTGGAGTCGGACATCGTCACCGTTGACTACCGCGTGCGCGGCTTTACCCGCGACATCAACGGCATGAAGCACTTCATTGACCATGAGATCAACTCGATTCAGAACTTCCTCTCTGAGGATATGAAGTCGCTGTATGACATGGTGGACGTGAACGTCTATCAGGAGAACATCTTCCATACCAAGATGATGCTGAAAGAGTTCGACCTGAAGCACTATATGTTCCACACCCGTCCGGAAGATCTTACTGCCGAAGAGCGGAAAGCCATTACCGAATCGCTGTGGAAAGAGATGCGCGAGATCTACTACGCGCGCAATATTCCCGCCGTGTAATCTCTTCTGAAGCCGGAGCAGGGACGCTCCGACAATCTTTTTAAATCACGTTACTTCTGCTGAATAAACGTGCGGTACGCGGTGACGACCTGGAGAAAATCCTCAACGCCACACAGCGACAGGCTCTCTTCGTCGTAGTAGCTCATCCCCTCTTCAATCTCATCCCCGGAGAACTCCAGCTGGTTAGCGCGGATGATGACCTCTTCTCCGTCCATCCAGAGCGTGTATTCGTGACCAATTCGCTGCCACTGGCGCTCGCTGCCTTTGACGGTTTTCGCCGCCTGCTCCACTTCATCCAGCAGGGCCAGATTCTCTTTCACCTCTTCGTTAAACCAGTGTCCGACCACTTCGTGGCCCATCGACATGCGCACTTTCACCTGGCCCGTGATGTCGCGTAAAAATTCGTAATCCATGTTTTTTTCCTCACATCCGCAATAGAGTAATTATCGCAGCCGCGGAGAAGAAAAACAGCGTAACGGAGAGAAGGAGAGGAAATAAAAAAACCCCTTCGGGAGACGAAGGGGTTTTATGCTGGCCTAAGGTCTGGCCTGACTTACACGGCGGTCTGGAAGATCACGCCGTCGGCTTTTTCGGTGTACTGACCGAGCTGGTCAAAGTTCAGATAGCGATAGGTATCCACCGCTGTCTTATCGACCTGCGCCATAAAGATCTGGTACTCGTCCGGCGTCGGCAGTTTACCCAGCAGCGACGACACCGCCGCCAGCTCCGCTGATGCCAGGAAGACGTTCGCCCCAGTACCCAGACGGTTCGGGAAGTTACGCGTCGAGGTCGACACCACCGTTGAACCATCGGCTACGCGCGCCTGGTTACCCATGCACAGCGAGCAGCCAGGGATCTCAATACGCGCCCCGCTCTTACCGAAGACGCTGTAGTAGCCCTCTTCCGTCAGCTGAGCGGCATCCATACGGGTTGGCGGCGCGACCCACAGACGGGTCGGCAGCTGGCCCTGATGGCTGTCCAGCAGCTTACCGGCAGCGCGGAAGTGACCGATGTTGGTCATACACGAGCCGATAAACACTTCGTCAATTTTCTCACCGGCCACGTCAGAGAGCAGACGTGCATCATCCGGATCGTTCGGCGCGCAGAGGATTGGCTCTTTGATATCGGCCAGATCGATCTCGATGACTGCAGCGTACTCGGCATCGGCATCGGCTTCCAGCAGTTGCGGATCTGCCAGCCACTTCTCCATGCCCTGAATGCGGCGCTCGATGGTACGGCGATCGCCGTAGCCTTCCGCAATCATCCACTTCAGCAGCACGATGTTAGAGGTCAGGTACTCGGTGATCGGTGCCTTATCCAGCTTGATGGTACAGCCTGCAGCGGAACGCTCGGCAGAGGCATCGGCCAGTTCAAAAGCCTGCTCTACTTTCAGCTCCGGCAGGCCTTCGATCTCAAGGATGCGGCCAGAGAAGATGTTTTTCTTCCCTTTCTTCTCAACGGTCAGCAGCCCCTGACGGATCGCGTACAGCGGAATAGCATGCACCAGATCGCGCAGGGTAATGCCCGGCTGCATGGTGCCTTTGAAGCGCACCAGCACCGACTCCGGCATATCCAGCGGCATCACGCCGGTCGCGGCGGCAAACGCCACCAGACCGGAGCCTGCCGGGAAGGAGATCCCTACCGGGAAGCGGGTGTGGGAGTCACCGCCGGTGCCGACGGTATCCGGCAGCAGCATACGGTTCAGCCAGGAGTGGATGATGCCATCCCCCGGACGCAGAGAGACGCCGCCACGGTTCATGATGAAGTCTGGCAGCGTATGGTGCGTAGTGACGTCCACCGGCTTCGGATAGGCCGCAGTATGGCAGAAGGACTGCATCACCAGGTCGGCGGAGAAACCGAGGCAAGCCAGATCTTTCAGTTCATCACGGGTCATCGGACCGGTGGTGTCCTGCGAGCCAACCGAGGTCATTTTCGGTTCGCAGTATTCGCCAGGGCGAACACCGGTCACGCCACAGGCGCGGCCCACCATTTTTTGCGCCAGCGAGAAGCCCTTGTTGCTGGCTTCGACCGGCTTCGCGCTGCGGAAGACGTCGCTGTGCGGCATGCCCAGCGCTTCGCGCGCCTTGGTGGTCAGGCCACGGCCGATGATCAGCGGAATACGGCCCCCGGCGCGCACTTCGTCGATCAGCACGTCGGTTTTCAGTTCAAAGGTAGCCAGCAGCTCGCCGGTCTCGTGGTTGCGCACTTCACCTTTGAACGGATAGACGTCAATCACGTCGCCCATGTTCAGGTTGTTCACGTCCACTTCGACAGGCAGCGCACCGGCATCTTCCATGGTGTTGAAGAAGATAGGTGCGATTTTGCCGCCCAGCACCAGACCACCGCCGCGCTTGTTCGGCACGAACGGAATGTCGTCGCCCATAAACCACAGCACCGAGTTGGTGGCGGATTTACGCGAGGAGCCGGTACCGACCACGTCACCGACGTAGGCCAGCGGGAAACCTTTTTTGTTCAGCTCTTCAATCTGCTTGATTGGGCCAACGGCACCGGCAACGTCCGGCACAATGCCTTCACGGGCGTTTTTCAGCATCGCCAGCGCGTGCAGCGGGATATCCGGGCGTGACCATGCATCCGGTGCCGGAGAGAGGTCATCGGTGTTGGTTTCACCGGTCACTTTAAAGACGGTAACGGTAATTTTTTCAGCCAGCGGCGGGCGGCTCAGGAACCACTCGGCGTTAGCCCAGGAGAGCATTACCTGCTGCGCGTGGGCGTTGCCCGCTTTTGCTTTCTCTTCTACGTCGTAGAAGTTGTCGAACATCAGCAGCGTATGGGAGAGCGCTTTTGCAGCAATGGGGGCCAGCGCGTCGTTGTCCAGCGCATCAATCAGCGGATGGATGTTGTAACCACCCTGCATGGTGCCCAGCAGCTCAACGGCTTTTTCCGCTGTAATCAGCGGCGAAGTGGCTTCACCTTTTACGATAGCGGCCAGGAAGCCGGCTTTTACATAGGCGGCTTCATCAACGCCCGGCGGAACACGATTGGACAGCAGATCTAACAGGAACTCTTCTTCACCCGCTGGCGGGGATTTCAGCAGCTCGACCAGTGCGGCCATTTGGGTTGCATCGATAGGCTTGGGTACAATTCCCTGGGCAGCACGTTCGGCTACGTGCTTACGGTATTCTTCTAGCACGACGGTATTTCTCCTCGCTCTCATTGTCATAGTGCGGCGGGCGATCTCTTCATGCTTCTGTAAACAGTAGTTTGTAGGGTAATGCCCGATACCGCATTGGGCAGCATATCAGGATTTAGGGGGGGTGTTAATCTGTTTACAAAAAAGCAACATTAAATATTAGCTGAATCGTTAAGGTTCAACTAATGCCCTTTGTCCTTGCAAGATAAAGGGATTTTTAGCTACCTTTTTTGCTGGCTCTTAGCGCCCGCAACATTAATCAAAAAATAAATTCGCTTCTCTCTCATACTCACCTTAAACCTGACCCTGCGATTTCTATGGAAATCGGGAGAGAGAAAATGACCCTGCCCTTCAAATACGCTGCGCTTGCCCTTGTATGCAGCGCCGGGCTCTTTGCCGCCTCGGGCGTACTGTACGTTAAGAGCCGTCCACCTGAAACGCCTGTCCAGACAGTGCCTGTGACTCCCCAACCCCAGCCGCCGGTAGCGAAGCCCGCGTTTACCTCAGCGCAGATCGATCAGTGGGTCGCGCCGGTGGCGCTCTACCCCGATCCGCTGCTCTCCCAGGTTTTAATGGCTGCTACCTACCCGGCCAACGTCGTGCAGGCCGTGCAGTGGTCGCGGGATAATCCGACTCTAAAAGGCGATGCGGCCATTCAGGCGGTATCAGGTCAGCCCTGGGATCCGAGCGTGAAGTCGCTGGTCGCCTTTCCGCAGCTGATGGCATTGATGGGCGAGAACCCAGAGTGGGTGCAAAATCTTGGCGATGCGTTTCTGGCCCAGCCGCAGGATGTCATGGACTCCGTACAGCGCCTACGGCAGCTGGCCCAGCAGACCGGGACGCTAAAATCGACGCCGCAGCAGACGGTAAGCAGCACGCCGAAGAGCGCATCCGCACCTGCAACGGTGCAAAGCAGCAATGCGCCCGCGCCAGCCCCAACGGTAATCAAAATTGAACCTGCCGATCCACAGGTGGTTTACGTGCCTAACTACAACCCCGCCACGGTCTACGGCAGTTGGCCAAACACGGCCTACCCGCCGGTCTATCTGCCCCCGCCTCCCGGCCAGCAGTTTGCAGACAGCTTCGTCAAAGGCTTTGGCTATAGCCTGGGCGTCGCCACCACCTATGCCCTGTTCAGCAACATCGACTGGGATGATGACGATCACCACCACGATGACGATCATCACCATGACGACGACTATCACGGCAACGGCTATCAGCATAACGGGGACAACATCAACATTAACGTTAATAACTTTAACCGTATCTCAGGGCAGCATCTGCACGGGCAGAATATGACCTGGCAGCATAACCCGGCGTATCGCGACGGCGTCCCCTACCAGAACGGCGCGGTTGCCCAGCGTTTTCACCCCACTGACGTGAGCGGCGGACTGAGCGCCACGCAGCAACCGGCTGCCTCACGAGATAACCAGCGCCAGGCAGCCATGGCGCAGTTTGAACAGCGCAGCCACACGCCCACCAGCAGCGTGGCGGGGGTGTCGTCCCGTGAGGCCCAGCGTAAGGCCGCCTCGCAGCAGCTAAACAAGGTTGCCCAGCGGAATAACTATCGCGGCTACGATAGCGATACGCCGCGTCCTACCCAGCAGGCGAAACAGCGGCACGAGACGCGACAGCAGCGACCAACCTCTACGAATCTGCAGCGCGAACAGCGTCTGGCCAGTACCCGCGCCAACGCCTTTAGCGGCAACGACAGCCGCTCGCCCTCGTGGCAGTCGCAGCAGCTGCGGGGCCAGCAGAGCCGCCGCATCAACAGCGGCAACCTTGAACAGCGTGGCGCGGGGCGTGAAGGCCTCTCTGAACAGCGCGAGTTTCGCCGTCGTTAACCGGAGCCAACAATGAAAAAAATCCTGTTAAGTGCCCTGCTGCTCTCACTGCCCTTTATGAGCGATGCCCAGCAGCTGTTTTCCACTCCTGACGAGGCGGCTAACGCTTTTGCGGCGGCGGTAGCCGACCAAAATGAGGCCCGGCTCGCTGCCGTGCTGGGTGATGACTGGCGACAGTTTTTGCCGCAGGAAGAGGTCGATCCCGAAGCCATTGCCCGCTTTAACCGCGACTGGGCGGTGAAGCATGAGGTCGTCGAGCAGGCGGATGTTGCCCATCTTAACGTTGGGGATCATGGCTGGCAGCTGCCGATCCCCATCGTCAAAATCGCCACAGGGTGGCATTTCGATATGTCTGCCGCTCAGGAGGAGATCCTCACCCGCGCTATTGGCCGCAACGAGCTGTCGGCGATTGAAGCCATGCATGCCTACGTTAATGCTCAGTATGATTACCGCCAGCGTAAGCAAGTCTATGCCACCAGGCTTATCAGCAGTGAAGGTCAGCAGGACGGTCTCTACTGGCCGGTACAGCCAGGCGAAACGCCCAGCCCGCTGGGTCCGGCATTTAGCCCTGGCGAGCCGGGCGTAGGTTACCACGGCTACCATTTCCGCATTATTCAGAGCGACAGTGCTCAGGGGTTTGCCCTGCTGGCGTGGCCGGTAGAGTGGCAAAAAACCGGGGTAATGAGCTTTATGGTGAATCAGGACGATCGGATCTATCAGGCGGATTTAGGCAAGGAGACGGGTAAGAAAGCGCAGGCGATCAATACGTTTGCCGCCGCTGAGCCCTGGCAGCCTGTGGAACCTTAAGCAGAGTAGGCCCGATAAGCGTAGCGCCACCGGGCATTGATCGGTTAATGCCTTCATGCCGGGCGGCACTGCGTTTGCCCGGCCTACGATGCTCAGCCCTGATGGGGCATCAGACCAGGGTCGCCTTTCACCGGCGGCTTGCCGCTGTTGAGCACCGCCTCATCGGCCTGAATGCTGCCGGAGTTCTTCGCCCACTCCCCTTCCCCCGTCTGGGTAACCTGCTGATGCTGAGCGTTCAGGTTTTCGCCCATTGCCGCAATATGCGTGCTTTGCGTGCCGCCGCTGTTATCAGCCCAGGGAATAGTGGCATCGTCAGCCATCGCCATACCGGAAACCAGCGCCGTCGCTAATGCGGCAGTTGTCCAAAATAATTTCACCATGCACTCCTTGTATTCGTTGTGAGAGGCCAGCGTAGAACAAATTAGATTTCCGGCCGGTATCAAAATACAAAGGGATATTTCTTTCAAAACAAGGGAGTTTCGGCTTTCATGCGGTTTCTGTAACGCGGAAGAGGGATTAGGCGTAATAAAATCTGTCTTTTCGTGCACTTAGTACATCTTTTGCAATTTACAGACATAAAAAAAGCGGCTCCGTGAGCCGCTTTAATCATACTGCGTCGAAGATTACTTCTTCTTCGCTTTCGCGTTCGGCAGGTCGGTGATGCTACCTTCGAACACTTCTGCCGCCAGACCCACGGATTCGTGCAGGGTCGGGTGCGCATGGATGGTGAGCGCGATATCTTCAGCGTCACAGCCCATTTCGATAGCCAGACCGATCTCACCCAGCAGCTCGCCGCCGTTGGTGCCGACAATCGCACCACCGATCACACGGTGAGTTTCTTTGTCGAAGATCAGTTTGGTCACGCCGTCTGCGCAGTCGGAAGCGATAGCACGGCCAGAAGCAGCCCACGGGAAGGTGGCGGTTTCGTAGCTGATGCCTTTCTCTTTCGCTTCTTTCTCGGTCAGGCCAACCCAGGCAACTTCTGGCTCGGTGTAGGCGATAGACGGGATCACTTTCGGATCGAAGTAGTGTTTCATGCCGGCGATAACTTCAGCGGCAACGTGACCTTCGTGAACACCTTTGTGCGCCAGCATCGGCTGACCGACGATGTCGCCGATAGCAAAGATGTGCGGTACGTTGGTACGCAGCTGCTTGTCAACGCGGATGAAGCCACGGTCGTCCACTTCGACGCCCGCTTTGCCTGCGTCGAGGTTTTTACCGTTCGGCACGCGGCCGATAGCCACCAGCACCGCGTCGTAACGCTGCGCTTCAGCCGGGGCTTTTTTGCCTTCCATGGAAACGTAGATGCCGTCTTCTTTCGCTTCAACGGCGGTCACTTTGGTTTCCAGCATCAGGTTGAACTTCTTGCTGATGCGCTTGGTGAAGACTTTAACGATATCTTTGTCAGCAGCCGGGATAACCTGGTCGAACATCTCAACCACGTCGATCTCTGAACCCAGCGCATGGTACACGGTACCCATTTCCAGACCGATGATGCCACCGCCCATAACCAGCAGACGCTTCGGCACTTCTTTCAGCTCCAGCGCATCGGTGGAGTCCCACACGCGCGGATCTTCATGCGGAATGAACGGCAGTTCAATCGGACGGGAGCCTGCCGCGATGATCGCGTTGTCGAAGTTGATCACGGTTTTGCCGTTTTCGCCTTCCACTTCCAGGGTGTTCGCGCCGGTGAATTTGCCCAGGCCGTTAACCACTTTCACTTTACGGCCTTTTGCCATGCCCGCCAGACCGCCGGTCAGCTGGTTGATGACTTTTTCTTTCCAGGTACGAATTTTGTCGATGTCGGTTTGCGGCTCGCCAAAAACGATACCGTGCTCGGCCAGCGCTTTCGCTTCTTCGATCACTTTCGCTACGTGCAGCAGCGCTTTAGAAGGGATACAGCCGACGTTCAGGCAAACACCACCGAGGGTGCTGTAACGCTCAACAATGACGGTTTCCAGACCTAAATCCGCTGCGCGAAACGCTGCGGAATAACCTGCCGGGCCTGCCCCAAGTACCACGACCTGAGTTTTGATTTCAGTACTCATCATGACCTCTTAATTATTTCCGGCCGTACAAAGTGCTTGTGCTTTGCACCCGCCGGGACGTTCTATCCGCCCGCAGTTTACAAAATTGTTAACATTTTTGAAACAACAAACGGCAAACGAAGTGTCCTTTGTCCCAGTAACCTCAACAACATAATGAGATTACCAGAAAAAAGCCGACCGTCAGGCCGGCTTTTACGATTACATCACCAGACGGCGGATGTCAGACAGCATGTTGTTGATGATGGTAATGAAACGCGCACCATCAGCACCGTCGATCACGCGGTGGTCGAAGGAGAGAGAGATCGGCATCATCAGACGCGGTACGAACTCTTTCCCGTTCCAGACCGGCTCCATCGCGGACTTAGAGACGCCCAGGATGGCCACTTCCGGCGCGTTAACGATCGGCGCGAAGTGGGTCGTACCCAGGCCGCCGATGCTGGAGATGGTGAAGCAACCGCCCTGCATTTCGCCAGCGGTCAGCTTGCCATCACGCGCTTTCTTGGAGATCACGGTCAGCTCACGAGACAGCTCGGTGATGCTCTTCTTGTTCACATCTTTAAAGACCGGAACAACCAGACCGTTCGGGGTATCAACCGCAACGCCGATGTTGATATATTTCTTCAGCGTCAGGCGCTGTGCATCTTCGGACAGCGAGCTGTTGAAGCGCGGCATCTGCTCCAGGGCAGCGGCAACGGCTTTCATGATGAAGACAACCGGGGTGAATTTCACGTCCAGTTTGCGCTTCTCAGCTTCGGCGTTCTGCTGTTTACGGAACGCTTCCAGATCGGTGATGTCGGTTTTGTCGAAGTGGGTAACGTGCGGGATCATCACCCAGTTACGGCTCAGGTTGGCACCGGAGATTTTCTGGATACGGCCCAGCTCAACTTCTTCAACTTCACCAAACTTGCTGAAGTCCACTTTCGGCCACGGCAGCATGCCTGGCAGACCACCACCGGTTGCGGCAGCAGCAGGTGCAGATTCAGCGCGCTTAACGGCGTCTTTCACGTAAGCCTGAACGTCTTCGCGCAGGATACGGCCTTTACGACCGGTGCCTTTCACTTTCGCCAGGTTCACACCGAACTCGCGCGCCAGGCGGCGGATCAGCGGGGTCGCGTGGACGTAAGCGTCGTTTTCAGCGAACTCAGATTTGCCTTCTGCTTTCGCAGCCGGAGCCGCAGCAGGTTTAGCAGCCTGAGCCGGTGCAGCAGCTGGCGCCGGAGCGGCAGCGGCCGGTGCAGCAGCAGGCGCAGCGCCTTCTACTTCGAAGACCATGATCAGGGAGCCGGTTGAGACTTTGTCGCCGGTGCTGATTTTGATCTCTTTAACGGTACCGGCGAACGGGGCCGGAACTTCCATAGAGGCTTTGTCACCTTCAACGGTGATCAGTGACTGCTCAGCGGTGACTTTGTCGCCGACTTTCACCATCACTTCAGTGACTTCAACTTCATCACCGCCGATGTCTGGAACGTGAACTTCTTTCGCGCCAGCGGCAGCAGCTGGCGCAACGGCAGCCTGCTCTTTCACTTCCGGCTTGGCAGCGGCGGCAGCCGGGGCAGCGCCCGCGACCTCGAAGATCATGATCAGGGAGCCGGTAGAGACTTTGTCACCGGTGTTGATCTTGATCTCTTTAACGGTACCTTCGAACGGTGCCGGGACTTCCATAGAGGCTTTATCACCCTCTACGACAATCAGGGACTGCTCAGCGGTAACGGTATCGCCCACTTTTACCAGGATCTCGGTCACTTCAACTTCGTCACCGCCGATGTCCGGTACGTTCACTTCTTTCGCTGCCGCGGCAGCTGCTGGAGCAGCGGCCGGAGCGGCTTCTTTCTTCTCTTCCTGCGCAGGTGCAGCAGCTGCTGCACCGTCGGCGGAATCGAAAATCATGATCAGTTTACCGGTCTCGGTTTTGTCGCCAACAGAGACTTTGATCTCTTTAACAACGCCAGCCTGAGGAGACGGAACTTCCATAGAGGCTTTATCGCCCTCTACGACGATCAGCGACTGTTCAGCTTCAACTTTGTCGCCCACGTTGACCAGAATCTCGGTGATCTCTACTTCGTCCGACCCGATGTCCGGTACATTGATTTCGATAGCCATTCTCTCTTTACCTCTTATGCCAGACGCGGGTTAACTTTATCTGCATCGATATTGAACTTGGTGATAGCTTCCGCTACCACTTTCTTATCGATGTCGCCACGTTTAGCCAGTTCGCCCAGCGCTGCTACCACCACGTAAGATGCATCCACTTCGAAGTGGTGACGCAGGTTTTCACGGCTGTCAGAGCGACCGAAACCGTCGGTACCCAGTACGCGGTAATCATCAGCCGGTACATAAGTACGAACCTGCTCGGCGAACAGTTTCATATAGTCAGTGGACGCCACTGCCGGTGCATCGTTCATCACCTGAGCGATGTACGGCACGCGCGGGGTTTCCATCGGGTGCAGCATGTTCCAACGCTCACAGTCCTGACCGTCACGAGCAAGCTCGGTGAAGGAGGTAACGCTGTAAACATCAGAGCCAATACCGTAGTCGTTCGCCAGGATCTGCGCTGCTTCACGGACGTGACGCAGGATAGAACCGGAGCCCAGCAGCTGAACTTTACCTTTCGCGCCTTCAACGGTTTCGAGTTTGTAGATACCTTTACGGATACCTTCCTCTGCACCCTGCGGCATAGCCGGCATGTAGTAGTTTTCGTTCAGCGTGGTGATGTAGTAGTAAATGTTCTCTTGCGCTTCGCCGTACATACGCTGCAGACCGTCATGCATGATGACTGCCACTTCGTAAGCATAGGACGGATCGTAGGAGATACAGTTCGGGATAGTCAGCGACTGAATGTGGCTGTGACCATCTTCATGCTGCAGACCTTCACCGTTCAGCGTCGTACGACCGGAAGTACCACCGATCAGGAAGCCGCGCGCCTGCTGGTCACCTGCTGCCCAGCACAGGTCGCCGATACGCTGGAAACCAAACATGGAGTAGTAGATGTAGAACGGGATCATCGGCAGATCGTTGGTGCTGTAGGAGGTCGCCGCAGCCAGCCAGGAAGAACCTGCGCCCAGCTCGTTGATGCCTTCCTGCAGGATCTGGCCTTTCTCGTCTTCTTTGTAGTAGGCAACCTGCTCACGGTCCTGCGGGGTGTACTGCTGGCCGTTCGGGCTGTAGATACCGATCTGACGGAACAGACCTTCCATACCGAAGGTACGCGCTTCGTCAGCAATGATCGGAACCAGACGATCTTTGATCGACTTGTTCTTCAGCATCACGTTCAGGGCACGAACGAAAGCGATAGTGGTAGAGATCTCTTTGTTCTGCTCTTCCAGCAGCGATTTGAAGTCTTCCAGCGCAGGCAGCTCCAGCTTCTCGCTGAATTTAGGCTGGCGGGACGGCAGGTAGCCGTTCAGCTTCTGACGCTGGGCGTGCAGGTAGGTATGCTCTTCAGACCCTTCCGGGAAGGTGATGTAAGAGAGGTTTTCCACCTGCTCGTCGGTGACTGGAACGCTGAAACGGTCGCGGATATAGCGCACGCCGTCCATGTTCATCTTCTTAACCTGGTGAGCGATGTTTTTACCTTCTGCGGTATCACCCATGCCGTAACCTTTAACGGTGTGGGCCAGGATTACAGTCGCTTTACCTTTGGTTTCCTGCGCTTTTTTCAGTGCAGCGTAGACTTTCTTCGGATCGTGACCACCGCGGTTCAGGGCCCAGATCTGCTCGTCAGTCCAGTCGGCAACCAGCGCTGCGGTCTCCGGGTATTTACCGAAGAAGTGTTCGCGCACGTAAGCGCCATCGCGGGATTTGAAGGTCTGGTAGTCACCGTCAACGGTTTCGTTCATCAGCTGGATCAGTTTACCGCTGGTATCTTTACGCAGCAGCTCATCCCAACGACCGCCCCACATCACTTTGATCACGTTCCAGCCAGCACCTGCGAAGATGCCTTCCAGTTCGTTGATGATCTTGCCGTTGCCGGTTACCGGACCATCCAGACGCTGCAGGTTACAGTTGATGATGAAGCACAGGTTGTCCAGCTTCTCACGGGTCGCAATGGTGATTGCGCCTTTGGATTCTGGCTCATCCATCTCGCCGTCGCCCAGGAAGGCGTAAACGGTCTGCTGAGAGGTATCTTTCAGGCCACGGTGTTCCAGATATTTCAGGAATTTAGCCTGGTAGATGGCACCGATCGGGCCCAGACCCATAGATACGGTCGGGAACTGCCAGAATTCCGGCATCAGTTTCGGGTGCGGGTAAGAGGAGAGGCCGTTGCCATGCACTTCCTGACGGAAGTTGTTCATCTGCTCTTCAGTCAGACGACCTTCCAGGAACGCACGTGCGTAGACGCCCGGAGAGATGTGGCCCTGGAAGTACACCAGGTCGCCGCCGTCTTTCTCGGTGCGCGCGCGGAAGAAGTGGTTAAAGCACACTTCATAAACGGTTGCAGAAGACTGGAAGGAAGCCATGTGGCCGCCCAGCTCCAGATCTTTTTTGGACGCGCGCAGCACGGTCATGATGGCGTTCCAGCGGATTGCAGAACGAATGCGGCGTTCCAGATCCAGATTGCCCGGGTATTCCGGTTCGTCTTCAACGGCAATCGTGTTTACGTAGTTGTTAGCCCCTGCACCTGCAGCTACTTTCACGCCGCCTTTGCGGGCTTCAGAAAGCATCTGTTCAATTAGATACTGAGCGCGCTCAACACCTTCTTCACGGATGACCGATTCGATCGCCTGTTGCCAGTCGCGAGTTTCGATCGGATCCACGTCATTTTGGAGACGTTCTGACATGGGGGTATTCCTTATCTATCTGATTACGTTAATTGTCTGGAACCTGTCCCATTGCACTTTTTGCCCTTCATTCTTCAGGCCGTATCTTTGTTGGCTACGCTCCTCACCCCAGTCACATAGTTCACTATGCTCCTGGGGATTCGATTGCTTGCCGCCGCGATACAACCTGAATTATTTTGGGCAACCAAAAATGCAATAAGACAGGTTCTGCGTGAGTTGCCGCGCGTTTAAAGAACCACGCTTAGTCCTTTCGTTGCTGAAGCCTGCGCATTGAGCGTTCCCGACGGCTCTGCTCACGGCTGCGATCCAGCAATATCTCCTCAATAAATGCCAGGTGGCGGTGCGACGCTTCACGCGCCTGCTCCGGTTCCCTGGCAATAATCGCCTCAAAAACACTGGTGCGATGTTTGCTTACCAGCGGGAGCATCTCCCTGCGGGCATAGAGCAATTCAAAATTCTGGCGAACGTTCTGGGCTAGCATCGGCTCCATGCAGCGTAGCAGATGCAGCAGCACGACATTGTGTGCCGCTTCGGTGACAGCAATTTGATACTGGACCACCGCGCTGGACTCGGCATCAAGATCCCCTGACGTCTGCGCCAGCTCGATGGCGTGGTGCAGCTCGCGGATACGCACCCGATCTTCATCGGTGCCGCGTAGCGCCGCGTAATAGGCGGCAATCCCTTCCAGCGCATGGCGCGTCTCGAGCAGGTCAAATTGGGATTCAGGATGATCGGAGAGCAGTTCGACCAGCGGGTCGCTAAAGCTCTGCCACAGGCTGTTCTGGACAAACGTACCGCCGCCCTGGCGACGAAGCAGCAGGCCCTTGGCTTCAAGACGTTGGATCGCCTCACGGAGCGAAGGACGGGAAACGTCGAACTGTTTAGCCAGCTCGCGTTCAGGTGGAAGTTTTTCACCGGGGCGCAGTGTCCCCTCAAGGATCAAGAACTCCAGTTGCTGCTCAATCACATCGGATAGTTTTGGTTGGCGGATTTTGCTGTAGGCCATTATTCCCTGTCTCTGCCATTAGCCCGGAGTAAATTGGTCTTACCAATTTCATGTTCTTAGCGCTAAAGTAACAAAGTATTCACCTTCTGTCCATACAGGTTTTGATTGAAATCAGGGAACCCTGCACATTTTAACAACATTACAGAAATGACGTTTCAGGAATGTAACTTTGCACAAAAGATACCGTTACCCCTTAAGAGGCAGATTTAACCTCATTGAAACCTTAAAATTACTAATTGAACCGATTCAGTTGTCATTATTTTGCATATTAAATCAAATAAAGCGCTTAATTATTTTAAATAATCGATAGGGTAGTAGCTGGGGGTAGTCGGTGCGAATTTACAAATGTTTGCTTTTCATCCAACCCGCTTCTGGCCCTGCATAAAGCAGGTGCATTCCCGCGCGCTTATCATTATTCTGAGCCTTACGAAAGAGATGGGCCGATATTTCAGATCCTGCTTACGTAAATAAAAAAATACAAAAATGGAATTTTATACGTACACGCACACAACAGCGTACAAAAAATAACCACATATGAGGTTTCATGATGGAAGATCAACAGCACGGTGAAACGCTGAAGCGCGGTCTTAAAAACCGCCATATTCAGCTAATTGCGCTGGGTGGTGCTATCGGGACGGGTCTGTTTCTGGGCAGCGCATCCGTTATTCAGTCCGCAGGGCCGGGGATTATCCTCGGCTATGCCATCGCCGGTTTTATCGCGTTCTTAATTATGCGTCAGCTGGGTGAAATGGTGGTTGAAGAGCCGGTCGCCGGCTCGTTCAGCCACTTCGCCTACAAATACTGGGGCGGGTTTGCTGGCTTTGCCTCCGGCTGGAACTACTGGGTGCTCTACGTGCTGGTCGCAATGGCTGAGCTGACGGCCGTGGGGAAATACATTCAGTTCTGGTGGCCGGAGATCCCCACCTGGGTATCAGCGGCGGCCTTCTTTGTGATCATCAACGCCATTAACCTGACCAACGTCAAAGTGTTCGGGGAGATGGAGTTCTGGTTCGCCATTATTAAAGTTATTGCTGTGGTCGCCATGATCCTCTTCGGCGGCTGGCTGCTGTTTAGCGATAGCGCGGGCCCGCAGGCCACCGTGCGTAACCTCTGGGAACAGGGCGGCTTCCTGCCCCACGGCTTTACCGGGCTGGTGATGATGATGGCGATCATCATGTTCTCCTTCGGCGGCCTGGAGCTGGTGGGGATCACCGCCGCCGAAGCGGATAACCCGGAAGTGAGCATTCCAAAAGCCACTAACCAGGTTATCTACCGGATCCTGATCTTCTACATCGGCTCGCTGGCGGTGCTGCTCTCGCTGCTGCCGTGGACGCGCGTAACCGCCGACACCAGCCCGTTTGTGCTGATCTTCCACGAACTGGGAGATACCTTTGTGGCTAACGCCCTCAACATCGTGGTCTTAACCGCCGCGCTGTCGGTCTATAACAGCTGCGTCTACTGCAACAGCCGGATGCTGTTTGGCCTGGCGAAGCAGGGCAACGCCCCGAAAGCGCTGGCGAAAGTCGATAAGCGTGGCGTACCGGTGGCGACCATTCTCACCTCTGCCCTCTTTACCGCGCTGTGCGTGCTGATTAACTACCTGGCGCCTGGCGAAGCCTTTGGCCTGCTAATGGCGCTGGTGGTCTCCGCGCTGGTAATCAACTGGGCGATGATCAGCCTGGCGCACATGAAGTTCCGCCGCGCCAAAGACAAGCAGGGGGTGAAGACGCGCTTCCCGGCGCTCTTCTACCCGCTGGGGAACTGGATCTGCCTGCTGTTTATGGCGGCGGTACTGGTGATCATGGCGATCACGCCTGGCATGGCGATCTCCGTCTGGCTGATCCCAGTCTGGGTGGCCATCCTTGCCGTAGGTTACTTCATCAAGCAGCAAAAAGCAGGAAAGCCGGTTAAGGCACACTAACCGCACGCTCTGCCCTGCCCCCTAAATCCAGGGAGGCAGGGCAGATGTGAAATGTAAGACGCTTCACAAATTCACTTTCGTAGCCGTTTTGTCCATCTCTGCGCCCCTATCCTGTAACGCAAAAATTCCGTAGCGAGCAAATAATCTCTTCCTATATCAACGGGAGATTTCGCGATGGACAATAACAAGCTGTCAGTGAAAGAGAAGATCGGCTACGGCATGGGCGACGCCGGGTGCAATATCATTTTCGGCGCTATCATGCTGTTCGTTAACTACTTCTATACCGACATATTTGGTCTGGCACCGGCGCTGGTAGGGGTACTTCTGCTCTCTATCCGCGTTATTGATGCGGTAACGGACCCGATTATGGGGGCGCTGGCCGACCGTACCCGCAGTAAATATGGCCGTTTCCGCCCCTGGCTGCTGTGGATCGCCCTGCCCTACGCGCTGTTCAGCATCCTGATGTTTACCACGCCAGAGTGGAGCTACAGTAGCAAGGTTATCTATGCCTTCGTCACCTACTTCCTGCTCTCTCTGACCTATACGGCGATCAATATTCCCTACTGCTCGCTGGGTGGCGTCATCACCAACGATCCGAAAGAGCGCGTGGCGTGTCAGTCCTACCGCTTCGTGATGGTCGGTGTGGCGACCCTGCTGCTGTCGCTCACGCTGCTGCCGATGGCCGACTGGTTTGGTGGGGATAACAAAGCCAAAGGCTACCAGATGGCAATGACCGTGCTGGCGCTGATTGGCACCTGCATGTTCCTGTTCTGCTTCGCAACGGTGCGGGAACGCGTTCGCCCGGCGGTACAAACCAACGATGAGTTGAAAAACGATCTGAAAGATGTCTGGAAAAACGACCAGTGGGTGCGCATTTTGCTGCTGACGCTGTGTAATGTATGCCCGGGCTTTATCCGCATGGCGGCAACCATGTACTACGTCACCTGGGTGATGGGTCAGAGCACCCACTTTGCCACCCTGTTTATCAGCCTGGGCGTGGTGGGTATGATGCTGGGCAGCATGCTCGCAAAAGTGCTGACCGACCGCTGGTGCAAGCTGAAGGTATTTTTCTGGACCAACATCGCGCTGGCTATCTTCTCCTGCGCGTTCTACTTCTTCGATCCAAAGGCGACTACCACTATCGTGGTGCTCTACTTCCTGCTTAATATCCTGCACCAGATCCCCTCCCCGCTGCACTGGTCCCTGATGGCCGACGTAGACGACTACGGCGAGTGGAAAACCGGTAAGCGCATTACCGGTATTAGCTTCTCGGGCAACATCTTCTTCCTCAAGCTGGGGCTGGCCATTGCCGGCGCGATGGTCGGCTTCCTGCTCTCCTGGTATGGTTATAACGCCAGTGCGAAGGCACAAAGCCCTGATGCCATCAACGGTATCGTCCTGCTGTTCACCGTGATCCCGGGGGTAGGTTATCTGATTACGGCGGGCGTCGTCCGGCTGCTGAAGGTCGATCGCGAAACGATGGCACGGATCCAGGAGGACCTGGAGAAGCGTCGCACCAACTACCGTGAACTGAGCGACTATCAGGAACTGAAAGCCGCAGAGAATAAATAAGGAGCGTCCTATGCAAAACTGGCCAAACCCCTTTATTGAGCAGCGCGCCGACCCGTTTATTCTGCGTCACGGCGATGGGTACTACTTTATCGCCTCCGTGCCGGAGTATGATCGGCTGGAGATCCGCCGCGCCGCTACCCTGGAGGGGCTACGCGACGCCGAACCGGTGGTGGTATGGCGTAAACCGCAGACCGGCCCGATGAGCCAGCTGATCTGGGCCCCGGAGCTGCATCAGATTGACGGAAAGTGGTACATCTACTTTGCCGCAACCCATACGCACGATCTCGACGAGCTGAATATGTTCCAGCACCGCATGTTTGCGCTGGAGTGTGCCGATGCCGATCCCTTAACCGGGCGCTGGACAGAGAAAGGGCAGGTGCAGACGCCGTTTGATACCTTTGCGCTGGATGCCACGACGTTCAATCACCAGGGCAAACAGTGGTATCTGTGGGCGCAGAAAGCCCCCGATATTGCAGGCAACTCAAACATCTACCTGGCGGAGCTGGAGAACCCGTGGACGCTGAAAGGCGACCCGGTGATGCTAAGCAAGCCGGAGTTTGAGTGGGAGTGCCGGGGGTTTCTGGTCAACGAGGGGCCGGCAGTGATTACTCATGGTGACAGGCTGTTTGTCACCTACTCCGCCAGCGCCACCGATGAGAACTACTGTCTGGGCCTGCTGTGGATCGATATTGCTGCCGATCCACGCCAGCCGGAAAACTGGCATAAATCACCGCAGCCGGTGTTTACCACCAGCTACGACAACCGGCAGTACGGGCCGGGCCACAACAGCTTTACCAGTACAGCGGACGGTGAAGACGTGCTGGTTTACCATGCGCGTAACTACACCGAGATTGAAGGCGACCCGCTCTACGATCCGAACCGCCATACGCGGCTGAAGCTAATTAAGTGGGATAAAGACGGCATGCCGATTTTTGGCGTACCGCCTGCGGATACCTTATAGCTAATAGTGCTACGTTGCTTTGTAGGCCCGGCAAGCGAGCGCCGCCGGGCGTTAAAAGCTACACCAACGTCCCGTAAATAGTCAGCAGCGCCACCACTACCACCACGGCGAAGGAGGTCTTCTTCGCCATCGATACCGCAGCTTTTGGCGTTTCGACTTTATCGAGATGCGGCTCGCGCGCCAGTGAAAACTGGGCCAGCCGGGTCAGGACATGATACTGCGAGGTGCGCCAGTCGGTGAGCGAGGCAAACCAGGCGGGCAGCGCTTTTTCACCATGGCCAATGAGCGCGTAGACCACGCCCACCAGCCGCACCGGGATCCAGTCCAGCAGGTGCAGAATAGCATCGATACCGGACTGTAACCGCGCGTGCGGGGTCATGTATCGCGCCAGCCACGACTGCCAGGCGCGCAGGAAGGCGTAGCCCACCAGCAGCACCGGCCCCCATACGCCGCCAACAACAAACCAGAACAGCGGTGCCAGGTAGAAGCGAAAGTTAATCCACAGCAGGGCATTTTGCAGCTCGCGCAGGTACTCACGCTCGTCGCACTCCGGCGGCACGCCGTGAATTAGCGTCAGCTCGCTGGCCATAGTATCCCGCGCGTGGCTGTCATCTCGCGAGGCCGCCTTCAGATAGGCGTGATAGTGCAGGCGCACCTTACCCGCACCAATACAGAGCAGGCCGAGCATAATCCACACCACCAGCAGCGGCACGTTGAAAAAGAGTCCGTAGAGCGCACGCAGCAGCAGAAAGGTCACCAGCATCGCCACGGCGGTCAACAGCAGCGTGCGCAGCATCGAGAAGCGCTTTATCCGACGGAACAGCACCTCAAGGCGGTGATCCAGATGCCAGTGCTCACCCAGCTTAAAAAGGCGCTCGGCGATCAACACCAGCAGCATCGTGAATAGCGTCATGTCATCTCCTTATCTGACGAGAGGGCAACCAGAGCGTGAAACTTCGCCCAGTCAAAGGCCGGGCCGGGGTCGGTTTTACGCTCGGGCGCAATGTTGCTGTGTCCGGTCATATTGTCAGCAATGGCGGGGTAAAGCGCAACCAGCGCCTGGGTAATCGCCGCCAGCTGTTGATACTGCGTTTCGGTATAGGGCAGCGTATCCGTCCCTTCCAGCTCAATACCGATGGAAAAATCGTTACAGCGCTCGCGCCCACAATAGCGGGAGACGCCCGCGTGCCAGGCGCGCTTATCAAAAGGCACATACTGAACAATTTCGCCGTCGCGGCGGATCAGGCAGTGCGCAGAGACGCGCAGATGGGCAATCTCGGCAAAGAAGGGATGCGCGGTGGCATCCAGCGTGCCCGTAAACAGGGCGTCGATCCACGGCCCACCAAACTCACCGGGGGGCAGGCTAATGTTATGCACAACCAGCAGGGAGGGACACTCATCATCCGGGCGACAGTCATAATGCGGGGAGCGGACCTGCCGCACACCGACCAGCCAGCCCTCGTTTAACTGCATACGGGATCTCCTCAAGTATGGCTCTAATACTCGCTTCAGAGTAGCATGTTTCAATCTTTTGATTCGTTACCCTTTTTGGAGTTTTATCATGCCGCCTCGCCGTTACAACCCCGATAGCCGTCGTGAAGCGCTGCTGGAACGTATAAATCTGGATATCCCCGCCGCCGTGGCGCAGGCCCTGCGTGAAGACCTGGGCGGCGAGGTGGATGCGAACAACGATATTACCGCCCAGCTGCTGGCGGAAGATACGCGCTCGCACGCGGTGGTGATCACCCGTGAAGATGGCATCTTCTGCGGTAAGCGCTGGGTAGAAGAGGTCTTTATTCAGCTGGCAGGCGACGATGTGCAGATCCAATGGCACGTTGCCGACGGGGAGAGCGTTACCGCTAACCAGCCGCTGTTCGAACTGGACGGCACATCTCGCGTGCTGCTGACCGGCGAACGCACGGCGCTGAACTTTGTACAAACGCTCTCCGGCGTGGCGAGCGAGGTCCGCCGCTACGTCGATCTGCTAGTGGGCACCAAAACCCAGCTGCTGGACACCCGCAAAACTTTGCCAGGCCTGCGTACCGCCCTGAAGTACGCGGTGCTGTGCGGCGGCGGGGCTAACCACCGCCTCGGCCTCTCCGATGCATTCCTGATCAAAGAGAACCACATTATCGCCTCCGGCTCGGTGCGCCAGGCCGTAGAGAAAGCCTTCTGGCTGCACCCGGACGTGCCGGTGGAGGTAGAGGTGGAGACGCTCACGGAGCTGGAAGAGGCGCTGAAGGCCGGGGCGGATATCATCATGCTGGATAACTTCACCACCGAGCAGATGCGCGAGGCGGTGCGGATCGTCGACGGGCAGGCACGGCTGGAGGTCTCCGGCAACGTCACCTTTGATACGATCCGCGAGTTTGCTGAAACCGGCGTGGACTATATCTCAGTGGGCGCGCTGACCAAGCACGTACGCGCCCTCGATCTCTCGATGCGTTTCCGTTAGTCCCGGTAATGCCCCGGTGGCGCTGCGCTAACCGGGGCGACGGATTGCGTCCCTGCGCGCAAAAACGTTGTTTACCTCTGCAACGGCGTAAAAAACTCGGGAAGCTGACTTCCTGAACGCCGCTTTGCTCCCTCGTCACACTCTCCCTGGACTGACACACTCCCCACACCAACCAGGGAGCAGATCATGAAACAGTCATTGGAAAAACAGCAGGGTTTTACCTTAATCGAGCTGATGGTAGTTATCGGTATTATTGCCATCCTCAGCGCCATCGGCATTCCCGCCTATCAGAATTACCTGCGCAAAGCGGCCCTCACCGACATGCTGCAAACCTTTATCCCCTACCGTACCGCCATTGAGCTGTGCGCGCTCGATCGCGGCGGTACGGAGAGCTGCGACGGCGGCAGCAACGGTATCCCCTCTCCTGGCACCACGCGCTACGTTTCCGAGATGAGCGTCGAGAACGGCACGGTCACGCTGACCGGGCAGGAGAGCCTGACCGGGCTGAGCGTGACGCTGGTGCCCCAGTGGAGTAGCAGCAGCGGAGTGAGCGGCTGGCAGCGGACTTGCGACGTGCAAAACGACGCGACGTTCCAGCAGGCCTGCGAAGACGTTTTCCGCTTTGACTATCAGTAAGGAGGGAGCATGGCTATCTCCGCATCGTTCGCTGCACAAAGCCATTTGCCTGCCGTCAGCGAGGGCAGCACCTCCGTGGTTGAACTGCTTAACCAGACGCTCCAGCAGGCGCTGGCGCAGCGGGCGTCCGACATCCATTTTGAGCCGGGGGAAGAGCACTACCGCATTCGGTTACGCATTGACGGCGTGCTCCACACGCTTCCCTCGCTGGCGCGGGAGAGTGCAAAGACGCTGACGGCACGCCTGAAGGTACTGGGCAGTCTGGACATCGCCGAGCGGCGTCTGCCGCAGGACGGACAGTTCACGGTTACGATCTCCGGCAGGGCGATCTCGTTTCGTATCGCCACGCTGCCCTGCCGCCACGGGGAGAAGATCGTCCTGCGCCTCCTGCACCAGGTGAATCAGCCGCTGGATCTCGCTGCGCTGGGCATGGAGCCGCAGCAGCTGGCTCAGTTTCAGACGGCGCTGGCCAGACCGCAGGGGCTGATGCTGGTCACCGGGCCCACGGGCAGCGGCAAAACCGTGACGCTCTACAGCGCGCTGGCGGCACGTAACCTGCCCGAGGTCAATATTTGCAGCGTGGAGGATCCGGTAGAGATCCCGTTGGAAGGGCTAAACCAGACGCAGATTAACCCCCGGGCGGGGCTGCACTTCCACAGCGTGCTGCGGGCGCTGCTGCGCCAGGATCCAGACATCATCATGGTGGGCGAGATCCGCGATGGCGAAACGGCGGAGATCGCTATTAAAGCCTCCCAGACCGGCCATCTGGTGCTCTCTACCCTGCACACCAGTTCGACCAGCGAAGCGCTGGTGAGGATCGCCCAGATGGGCGTCGCGCGCTGGATGATCGCTTCCGCACTCTCGCTGGTGGTGGCGCAGCGGCTGGTGCGTAAGCTCTGCCCGCACTGTCGTCGCCAACATTCGGACGAGGTTACCCTGCCGCCAGGCCTGTGGCCCCGTGCCCTGCCCCACTGGCAGGCCATCGGCTGCGAAGCGTGCTACCACGGCTTCTGCGGGAGGGTGGCCCTCTTTGAGGTGCTGAGCGTCAACCGCGCCCTGCGTCAGGCCATCGCCAGCGGCGAGCCTGCTGAGCGCATTGAGCACGAGGCGCGCCAGGAGGGTATGCTCACCCTGTTTGAACACGGCTGCCTTGCCGTCGAGCAGGGATTAACGACCCTGGAGGAGCTGCTACGGGTGCTGGGGATGCCCCATGCAGGCTAAACAGCTCTGGCACTGGCGGGGCCTTGATGCGGGCGGTCAGCGCTGCCAGGGGGCACGCTGGGCGGCAGATCGTCTGGCCGTCGCCGACGCGCTGCAGGCTGAGCAGATCTTTATTCTGGCCCTCAGGCGCAGCGCGGTTCGAACGGCAGCCTGGCGCGGGACGTACCGCTGCGAGGTTGTTCATCAGCTGGCAACGCTGCTCAAGGCGGGCCTGCCTCTGCCCGATGCGCTGCTGATGCTCTCCCGCCAGCACCCGGTACGCCAGTGGCAGGCGCTGCTGCAAACCCTGGCGGAGGATCTGGCCCAGGGCACCGCGCTCTCTGCGGCCATGCGCCGCTGGCCGGATGCCTTTCCACCGATCTATATCGCCATGATCCATACCGGTGAGCTGACCGGCGCGCTGGATGAGTGCTGCTTCCAGCTTGCCGCCCAGCAGAAAACTCAGCTAACGCTGGCCGGTAAGGTAAAAAAGGCGCTGCGCTACCCGCTGATCGTTCTGCTCCTGGCCGTAGCGGTAACGCTGGCGATGATCCTGCTGGTGCTGCCCGAATTCGCCGCCATCTACCAAACCTTTAATACGCCGCTGCCAGCACTTACCCGCGGCGTCATGGCGCTCTCGGGGCTGATTACCCGCGCTGGCCCCTGGACGCTGGGGGCGGCTCTGCTGCTTGCCGCCAGCGGATTTGCCCTGCGTAAGCACCCGCCGTGGCTCCGCTATCGGCAGCGGCTGTTACTGGGCATACCGGTTGTCGGTGGGCTGGTGCGAGGCCAGAAACTTAGCCAGATATTTACCGTGTTGGCCCTCACCCAGCGGGCGGGTATTGCTTTCCTGCAGGGAGTGGAGAGCGTCGAGGCAACCTTAACCTGCCCCCACTGGCGCGAAGCGATCCATCATATCCATCAGGAGATCGCGCAGGGAACGCCCATCTGGGCAGCGCTAAAAAACAGCGGGCAGTTTAGCGCCCTGTGCATTCAGCTGGTGCAAACCGGGGAGGCGTCGGGAGCGCTCGATACCATGCTCGACAACCTTGCTCGTCACCATAGCGAGCTGACGCAGCAGCAGGCGGATAGCCTGGCCACGCTGCTGGAGCCGCTGATGCTGGTGGTGACCGGGGTTATCATCGGAACGCTGATCGTCGCAATGTATTTGCCGATTTTTCATCTGGGAGATGCGATGAGTGGAGTGGGATAACGACAGGAGAGAAGCTGGCGCAGCGAACCGCGCCAGCACAGGCATCAGAGGCTATTGAAAACGCGGTTTTCCTGCTCGGCGACGCGAATAAAGGTAGTGCGCTTGGTCAGCTCTTTCAGGCGGGAAGCCCCGACATAGGTGCAGGCTGAACGCAGGCCGCCAAGGATATCACGCGCGGTATTCTCAACCGGGCCGCGCAGGGCCAGCTTAACGGTTTTCCCTTCCGCAGCGCGGTAGCCCGCAACGCCGCCAACGTGACGGTTCATCGCTGACTCGGAGCTCATGCCGTAGAAGAGCATGAATTTCTCGCCGTTCTCGTCAACGACGGTACCACCGCTCTCTTCATGACCGGCCAGCATGCCGCCCAGCATCACAAAGTCTGCGCCGCCGCCAAAGGCTTTTGCCACGTCGCCCGGCACGGTACAGCCGCCGTCGCTGACGATCTGGCCGCCGAGACCGTGGGCTGCATCGGCACACTCAATCACCGCAGAGAGCTGCGGATAGCCGACGCCGGTTTTCACACGGGTGGTGCAGACGGAGCCTGGGCCGATGCCGACCTTGACGATGTCTGCCCCGGCGAGGATCAGCTCTTCACACATTTCGCCTGTCACTACGTTACCGGCGCAGATGGTTTTATTCGGCCATGCCGCACGCGCTTTAGTCACGAACTGCACGAAGTGCTCGGAGTAACCATTAGCCACGTCAATACAGATAAAGCCCAGCGCCGGGCTGGCGTCGAGGATCTGTTTAGTCTTTTCAAAATCAGCGTCGGAGGTACCGGTTGATACCATCACATGTTTCAGCACGTCGACGGACTCTGCATTAACAAAGGCTTTCCACTCTTCAACGGAGTAGTGTTTGTGCACGGCTGTCAGGATGTCGAACGACGCCAGCGCTTTCGCCATCGCGAAGGTTCCCACAGTATCCATGTTCGCGGCCATAACAGGAACGCCAGACCAGGTCATGCCAGAGTGCTTAAAGGTATATTCACGTTCTAGCTGGACATCAGAACGACTTTTGAGGGTAGAGCGCTTAGGGCGGATAAGAACGTCTTTAAAGCCTAATTTCAGATCTTCTTCAATACGCATGAACGGATTCCTGGGGTTAATGGCGACTAACGCATACGAGCTAACACACAACTCCAGTGACGCTATCATACGCACTAAATAGGAGTCCGCAAGACTGCGAAATTCTCTTTTTTTACGCTACAATCCTATAAATTTACCTGCCGAATGGGCAGAGTCCGGATTATTGAACGTTTCGTTTTCCGTACAAATTATAACCTTTTGATTTGTGAAAAAATAAATCAAGAGCTCGTGAGCTGGCAGAGCAGTCTGGGATTTTGCGTTATGGGGTATACGGTCGCCTTAACCGGGGGAATAGGCAGCGGGAAAAGTACGATTGCCAACGAATTCCTGAAAAATGGAGTTAGCGTCGTTGATGCTGATGTCATCGCCCGCCAGGTGGTAGAGCCTGGCGCTCCTGCCCTACGCGCAATCGCGGCCCATTTTGGGCCAGAGACGATCCAGCCGGATGGCACGCTCAACCGCCGCCTGCTGCGTGAACGCATCTTCGCCTCGCCAGACGACAAACGCTGGCTTAATGCCCTCCTCCACCCCCTG
This sequence comes from Pseudescherichia sp. L3, assembly GCF_024656065.1. Taxonomy (NCBI): domain Bacteria; kingdom Pseudomonadati; phylum Pseudomonadota; class Gammaproteobacteria; order Enterobacterales; family Enterobacteriaceae; genus Pseudescherichia; species Pseudescherichia sp. L3. The sequence goes on along the minus strand of NZ_JANKYC010000004.1, from coordinate 320,017 downwards.
ATCCACGCAGAAACCCAGCGGCAGATTGCTGAGGCGACATCGCCCTACGTGCTGTGGGTGGTACCGCTGCTGGTAGAGAACCAGCTGCACACCAAAGCCGATCGGGTTCTGGTGGTCGACGTCTCCCCGGAGACACAAATTTCCCGCACGATGGCGCGCGATGGCGTTACGCGTGAGCATGCCGAGCATATTCTTGCCGCTCAGGCCACGCGAGAAGCCCGTCTTGCCGTCGCGGATGACGTTATTGACAATAATGGCGCACCAGATGCCGTTGCATCGGATGTTGCCCGCCTGCATGAGGCGTACCTACGCTACGCTTCCCAGGTCGTATCACAGGAAAAACCGTAATGCACACCCACGTCCTTTTTGAACACCCGCTCAATGAAAAGATGCGCACCTGGCTGCGCATTGAATTTTTGCTCCAGCAGCTCAAAGCCCGGCTCCCTGTCAGCGATCACGCTGACGCCTTACACTTTTTTCGTAACGCCGGAGACCTGCTTGATGTGTTCGAACGCGGCGATATCCGCACCGAGCTGCTGAAAGAGCTTGAGCGCCAGCAGCGTAAGCTGAAAGCGTGGGTAGAAGTGCCTGGCGTCGATCAGAGCCGCATTGATGCGGTACGCGACCAGCTTAAGCAGAGCAGCAGTACGCTGATGGCCGCTCCGCGTGTTGGGCAACTGCTGCGTGAAGAGCGGCTGATTGGCCTGGTGCGCCAGCGTCTCTCTATTCCCGGCGGCTGCTGCAGTTTCGATCTGCCGACGCTGCACCTGTGGCTCTATGCGCCTCAGTCCCAGCGTGATGAGCAGGTTGCCGTCTGGCTGGACAGCCTCCAGCCGCTGACCCAGACGCTGACGCTGATCCTCGACCTGATCCGCAACTCTGCCCCCTTCCGCAAGCAGACCAGCCTGAACGGCTTTTACCAGGATAACGGCGACGATGCCGATCTGCTGCGTCTGGAGCTAACGCTTGCTGACCAGCTCTATCCGCAAATCTCCGGGCACAAGAGCCGCTTTGCTATCCGCTTTATGCCGCTGGACAGCGAAAATGGCCACGTGCCCGAGCGTCTCGATTTTGGTCTGGCCTGCTGCTAAGGAGCAATGATGTCTGAAGAAACCGTTGTAAACTGCCCCACCTGCGGCCGGAAAGTGATCTGGAACGAGACCAGCCCGTTTCGCCCGTTCTGCTCTAAGCGCTGCCAGCTTATTGATTTAGGTGAGTGGGCCGCAGAAGAGAAGCGTATCCCCAGCGAGGGCGATCTCTCCGACAGCGATGGCTGGAGCGAAGAGAAACAGTAACCGCTACCCATCCGCCGAAATAACGCCTGCTGGCGCTTCGCTTAGCAGGCCTACAAACTGGACTAAAACTTACTCGCCGCGTAAGCGGGCGACAATCGGCTGGTTCGCGGGTGGAAAATCGTCCGCGTTCAGCGCCTGCGGCGTTAGCCACTCTCCCGGCTGACCCTCTTTGCCCCACGGCTCCCCTTCCCAGCCCTCGACCAGGTAGAACCACAGGGTGATGTGCAGCTCTGGATACTGATAATCCAGCTTCTCAAACAGCTGCGCGGAGGTGACGGTTATGCCCACCTCCTCGTCCAGCTCGCGCGCCAGCGCCTGCTCCGGGGTTTCGCCAGCCTCAATCTTGCCGCCGGGAAACTCTTTCTTATTGGCCATGTGCGCGTCGGCGGCACGCTGGGTAATAAAGATTTCGCCCTGCGGATTGCGAATGATCCCGGCGGCGATATTCAATACTTTCATCAGGTAGACTCCATAAAAAAGGCGCAGAATCTGCGCCTTTGTTTTTTATTGTGTTGCGTTTAGCTCAGACGGCCGTGGCACTGTTTGTACTTTTTGCCGGAGCCGCATGGGCATGGGTCGTTACGGCCCACTTTACGCTCGCCGGATTGCTCGGCCAGATCGGCGGCGGCCTGCGCGTCGTCGGACTGATGGCTAAGCTGCTGCATCTGGGCCAGGCGCTCTGACTCCTCACGACGCTGCTGCTCCATCTCCTCTACCTCTTCCGGCATCCGCACCTGTACTTTCGACAGGGTGCTGATCACTTCGTACTTCAGCGACTCAAGCATAGCGGCGAACATCGCGAAGGACTCGCGCTTGTACTCCTGCTTAGGATCTTTCTGCGCATAGCCACGCAGGTGGATACCCTGACGCAGGTAGTCCATCGCCGCCAGGTGCTCTTTCCACAGGGAGTCGAGCGTTTGCAGCATGACGCCTTTTTCGAAGTGGCGCATCATCTCGACACCCACCACCTCTTCTTTACGCTGATACACCTCTACGGCGCTCTGCATAATACGTTCGCGCAGCGTCTCTTCATGCAGATCCGGCTCTTTGTCCAGCCACTCGGCAATCGGCAGGTCGAGATCGAAATCGTTCTTCAGACGCTCCTGCAGGCCAGGGATGTCCCACATCTCCTCCAGCGACTGCGGCGGAATGTGCCCGTCGATGGTCGCCTTGAAGACATCTTCGCGGATGCTGGCGATGGTTTCGCTCACGTCGCTCACGTCCAGCAGTTCGTTACGTTGGGTGTAGATCGCGCGGCGCTGGTCGTTGGCCACGTCATCATATTCCAGCAGCTGTTTACGAATGTCGAAGTTGCGGCTCTCAACCTTACGCTGGGCGTTGGCGATGGCCTTGGTCACCCACGGGTGCTCGATCGCTTCGCCCGGCTTCATCCCCAGCTTACGCATCATGTTGGAGACGCGGTCGGAGGCGAAGATACGCATCAGGGCATCTTCCATTGACAGGTAGAAGCGAGAGGAGCCCGCATCACCCTGACGACCGGAACGGCCGCGCAGCTGGTTATCGATACGGCGGGATTCATGGCGCTCGGTACCGATGATGTGCAGACCGCCAGAGGCCAGCACTGCATCATGACGCACCTGCCAGTCTGCTTTGATCTGCGCGATCTGCTCTGCGGTTGGCTCCGGCAGGGCGGCAACCTCTGCCTGCCAGCTGCCGCCGAGCATAATATCGGTACCACGACCGGCCATGTTGGTGGCGATGGTCACCGCTGCCGGGTAGCCCGCCTGGGCAACAATTGCCGCTTCGTTGGCGTGGAACTTGGCGTTCAGAACGTTGTGCTTGATACCCGCTTTGGTCAGCTCGTTAGAGACCACCTCGGATTTCTCGATGGAGATGGTCCCCACCAGCACCGGCTGGCCGTTAGCGGTACGCTCTTTGATATCTTCGATAATAGCCTGAATTTTTTCCGCTTCGGTCATGTAGACCAGGTCCGGCAGATCTTTACGGATCATCGGACGGTTGGTCGGCACCACCACGGTGTCCAGCTTGTAGATAGAGCTGAACTCAAACGCTTCGGTATCAGCGGTACCGGTCATACCTGCCAGCTTCTCATACAGACGGAAGTAGTTCTGGAAGGTGATGGAGGCCAGCGTCTGGTTTTCGTTCTGGATCTCCACGCCCTCTTTGGCCTCAACGGCCTGGTGCAGACCATCGGACCAGCGGCGGCCCTGCATAGTACGGCCGGTGTGCTCATCAACGATGATCACCTCGCCGTCTTTCACGATGTAGTCCACGTCGCGGGTAAAGAGTACGTGGGCGCGCAGTGCAGCGGTGACGTGGTGCATCAGCATGATATTGTTTGGGGAGTAGAGCGACTCACCCTCGTCCATGATGCCTTCTCGCACCAGCAGCTCTTCAATCAGCACCAGCCCGCGCTCGGTCAGGTTCACCTGACGCGCTTTCTCATCCACGGAGAAGTGGCCTTCACCCTGGAAGGTGTCAGAGTCCTCTTTCTCCTGACGGATCAGGTTAGGGATGATTTTGTTGACGCGCTTGTACATGTCGGAGCTGTCTTCCGCCGGGCCGGAGATGATCAGCGGCGTACGCGCTTCGTCGATCAGAATGGAGTCGACCTCATCCACCAGCGCATAGTGCAGCTTACGCTGAACGCGCTCTTCCGGGCTGAACGCCATGTTGTCACGCAGGTAGTCAAAGCCATATTCGTTGTTGGTGCCGTAGGTGATATCGGCAGCATAGGCTTCACGTTTGGCTGGCGCAGGCAGGCCGGACATGTTGATACCCACGCTCATGCCAAGGAACTCGAACAGCGGACGGTTATTTTCGGCGTCACGCTGGGCGAGGTAGTCGTTGACGGTGACCACGTGCACGCCTTTACCGCTAAGCGCGTTCAGGTAGGCCGGCAGGGTTGCGGTCAGGGTTTTACCTTCACCGGTACGCATCTCGGCGATACAGCGATCGTTAAGCACCATCCCGCCCAGCAGCTGGACGTCAAAGTGACGCATGCCGAACACGCGCTTGCTCGCTTCACGCACTACGGCGAACGCTTCCGGGATCAGGCTCTCGACGGTCTCGCCTTTTTCCAGACGGGCGCGGAACTCGGCGGTTTTGGCTTTCAGCTCATCATCGCTGAGCTTCTCCATGGCCGGTTCCATGCTGTTGATGAGAGTGACAGCTTTGCGCATCCGGCGCAGGGTACGATCGTTACGGCTACCAAATACTTTTGTTAACAGTTTAATAAGCATAATAAATTCTCAAACGCCCCAAAATGGGCAGATAAATTAAGGTGTTAAAGCGGTTAATTTAGCTGAGGCGTTGAGGTCCGGCGCGGATCCCCTGCACCTGCGCGAGCCAGCTGGCGACGGTAAACGCAGCGTGCGGTTCGGGAGTAGAGACAGGCTTGTGCCGGACAATAACCGGCGGTTTGCCCTCCTGGGTCAGCAGGGCATTAAGCGTATCCAGCAGCGCTAAATGGTGTGCCTGGACGGGCAGCGGCTCTTCGGCAACCGACAGCGCCTGGGGCGCCATTGCAAAGGAGAGGTGACGAATAACGGTGCGAATAGCATGCTGATGCCAGTAGTCGACGGTAAAGGTCGGACGGCGGCTGGCTTCGAGCAGCGCAAGGCTGGTGAAATTGACCGGGCTGGTGCGGTTATGGTTGCTGGCGGTTGCCTTCTCAGGCTGGGTGGGGCGCTCCTGCGTACCGGGCGCGGGCAGGCCAAGACTCGCCGCGACCATCCCTAAAAAGAGATGCGGCCAGAAGTAGCGTCTGCCAAATTGTCGCCAGCGCGTCAGTAATCCGCTCACTTGCTCCACCATTAATGGGTTAAACCGACCCGGTTCACATCAACATCCGTTATTTTGCGACCAAATATTACCATTAAAGGCGCTACACGGCAGTAACAATGAGGGGCATAGCCGGGTGAAAATGCTTAAGAAAACAGCGAACGCACCGCTTTTGGCGCTATTTTAAGTCTGTGTTTATGCGTCAGAAGAAAAGAAGAGAAGCGCGAAACCTGGAAACAAAAACGACTGGCGCCCCTGACCGGAGAGAGTGCCAGGTTAACCAGTCGAATTTTTACTAAACGGTCTGGAGGATTATGCCAGTACCGTTGACGGTGCTTTGAATGCCAGAGGCAGTTCAGCGTCGTCCTGGAACGTCGCGTACTCCCAGGCTTCCTGTTTAGCCAGAACCGCCTGCAGCAGCTTATTATTCAGCGCATGACCGGATTTATAAGCGGTAAATGCCCCGATAATGTTGTGACCACACATGAACAGGTCACCAATCGCATCCAGCATTTTGTGACGCACAAACTCGTCTTCAAAACGCAGGCCGTCTTCGTTTAGCACGCGATAGTCATCGACTACGATGGCACAATCGAAGCTGCCACCCAGGCACAGGCCACGGGACTGCAGGTACTCGATATCACGCATAAAGCCGAAGGTACGCGCGCGGCTAATCTGGCGCATAAATGCGTCGGCAGAGAAGTTCATCGCGTAGCGCTGGTTGCTGGCATCAATCGCCGGATGGTTAAAATCGATGGTAAAGTCCAACGAAAAACCATTGTACGGCTTGAATTCAGCCCATTTATCGCCGTCTTCGACACGCACGGTCTCTTTGATGCGAACAAATTTCTTCGCACAGTTCAGCTCTTCGATACCGGCATCAAGCAGCAGGTAAACGAACGGGGCTGCACTACCGTCCATGATTGGGATCTCGGGGGCGTCAACTTCAATCATGATGTTGTCGATACCCAGACCCGCCAGCGCGGCGTTAAGGTGCTCTACGGTAGAAATCCGCACGTCATGCTCGTTGACCAGACAGGTACAGAGCATGGTATCACGCACAGATTTGGCATCTGCCGGAAAATCTACCGGTGGATTCAAGTCAGTGCGACGATAGATGACCCCGGTGTTGGCCGACGCAGGTCGCAGCGTCAGGGTGACTTTCTTGCCGGTATGTAAACCGACGCCAGTCGCCTGAACGATACGTTTAAGTGTCCTTTGTTTGATCATCGTATAATCTCGCCTAGTTACTAATCCAACCGAATTGTACTATACAACCGGCGGGCCAGTTTAGCACAAAGAGCGACAATGCCCAACTTCCAGCTAATTCTTAGTCAGCCTGCTTACGCAAGAACGCCGGAATATCGAGATAATCTGGCTCTTTTGCGGTCTGCGGCGTCGGGTCATTGACGACTTTAGCGGCCGGTTTCTGCTCCTGGCTCAGCGGAGCCATACCGTGCTGCTGATAGCGATCCATCACCGGCTGCTGCTGCTGTTTGTTGGTCACCAGGGTAATTTCAGGACGCTTGTCCATACCGATACCGGTGGCAACAACGGTCACGCGCAGCTCGTCGTTCATCTCTGGATCCAGAGAGGTACCGATAACCACGGTAGCGTTATCCGATGCAAAGGCACGGATGGTGTTACCCACGGTTTCAAACTCATCCAGACGCAGGTCGAAGCCCGCCGTAATGTTGACCAGTACGCCACGCGCGCCGGAGAGGTCGATATCTTCCAGCAGCGGGCTGGAGATAGCCATCTCGGCCGCCTCTTCCGCACGGTCTTCCCCTTTCGCCACGCCGGAGCCCATCATCGCGTAGCCCATTTCGGACATAACGGTGCGCACGTCGGCGAAGTCGACGTTCATCAGGCCCGGACGGGTGATCAGCTCAGCGATGCCCTGGACCGCGCCTTTCAGCACGTCGTTGGCTGCGCCAAAGGCGTCCAGCAGAGAGATACCGCGACCCAGCACCTTCAGCAGCTTGTCGTTCGGGATGGTGATCAGGGAGTCAACGTGCTTAGAGAGCTCGGTGATCCCCTGCTCAGCAAAGGCCATACGCTTCTTGCCTTCAAAGTTGAAAGGCTTGGTCACGACGGCAACGGTCAGAATACCTAAATCTTTGGCCACTTCGGCAACGACCGGAGCAGCACCTGTGCCAGTACCCCCGCCCATACCTGCGGCGATAAATACCATGTCTGCGCCGTCAAGCGCTGCGCGCAGTGCTTCACGGTCCTCTTCGGCGGCATTGCGGCCGACTTCCGGGTTAGCGCCTGCTCCCAGACCTTTGGTGATGCCGCCGCCGATCTGGATGGTCTGCCCCACCGCGGTCTTACGCAACGCCTGGGCGTCGGTATTCACTGCAAAGAATTCAACGCCTTCGATGCGCTCGCGCACCATGTGCTCAACGGCGTTACCGCCGCCGCCACCGACGCCGATGACTTTAATCACCGCGTCGTTGGTCAGTTCCATAGGTTCAAACATAATTTTCTCTCCGATTTTACACATCATCCTTCAAACTGCGTTACGGCTGCAAGAGGGATTCAATGTAAGTACCTGTCGCCTGAGTCCGCTAATTTTGTGCGGTCTCTGAAAATATTAAAACTCTTTTCGCAGCCAGCTGTTCAGACGTTTGATCCACGAGCCGACTGACGCACGTTTTTCCACCTCTGCTTCACCACTTAAATGGGACTCCTTCCCGTAGTGCAGCAGACCTACCGCCGTTGAATAGTACGGCTCCTGGGCATAGTCCGTCAGACCCGTGATATTCAGCGGCGCACCTATGCGCACCTGTGTATGAAACACGCGTTGCGCACAGGCTGCAAGCCCTTCGATCTGCGCTGCGCCGCCGGTTAATACAATTCCTGCTGCAAGATGGTGCTTAACGCCTTGTTGCCGGAGCTGTTCTTGCAGTTGCAAAATTTCTTCGTTCACCAGATTGAGCAGCTCGGCATAGCGCGGCTCAATCACTTCCGCCAGCGTTTGACGCTGCAGGCTGCGCGGCGGACGTCCGCCCACGCTCGGCACCTCTACGCTTTCGTCTTTACCGACGATAGCGCCCAGGGCACAGCCGTGGCGAACCTTAATGGCTTCGGCATCGCTTGGCGGCGTACCGAAGGCATAGGCGATGTCGCTGGTCACCACGTTCCCCGCATAGGGGATCACTTTGGTATGGCGCAGCGCACCGCCGGTATACACGGCGATGTCCATTGTACCACCACCGATATCGACCACGCAGACACCCAGCTCACGTTCGTCTTCCGTCAACACGGAATAGCTTGACGCCAGTCCGGCAAAAATGAGTTGGTCAACTTTCAGACCACATCGTTCAACGGCTTTGACAATGTTTTTCGCCATATCGTTGTGACATGTGATCAAGTGCACTTTTGCCTGCATCCGCACGCCGGATAACCCTACCGGATTTTTGATCCCTTCCTGGTAGTCAATGGCATACTCCTGCGGGATGACATGCAGAACCCGGTGCTCATCGCGCACGCGCACCGACTTGGCGGTGTGCACAACGTTTTCAACATCTTCCTGGGTCACTTCCTCTTCGGAAATGGGCACCATGCCGATCTCATTCTGACAGCTAATATGCTTGCCGGAGAGCGCCAGGTAAACCGACGAAATCTGGCAGTCCGCCATCAGCTCGGCCTGATCGATGGCGCGCTGCACGCACTTCACCACCGACTCTAAATCGTTGACCCCGCCTTTATCCATACCCCGCGACGGGCAACTGCCCACGCCAATGATATTGATCATACCGTCGGGCAGAACTTCCCCTACCAAAGCGGCAACCTTCGCGGTGCCAATCTCCAGTCCTACTACCAGTTTTCTGTCCGTCGCCTTGATCATTATTGCTCTGCCTGTGCCTGATTCTGTTGCTGATTAGGATCCACAATAGGTGCCGGTTTCCAACCGACTGCCGCGCCTGAGTCATAGCGCAGATCGACATAGCTGATCTCTTTGCCGTCGGTTTGCGCCTGCTGCTGCAGAACAGGATAGAGTTCTACAAAGCGTGACAGACGTTTCATCGTCTCCCCCCGGCCCAGGTTGAGCTTGATTCCATTGTTAAGCGTCAACTGCCAGGAGCGACGGGCGGTCATCGCCGCCTCTTTCAATGTAAATTTATCCTTTGCCAGCACCTGCCCCATGTCGCGATAGCCCTGCAACACTTCGCTTTCGCTTCCTTCCGGGCCAAAGAGCAGCGGAAGATTCTGTTCTTTAGCCCGGTCGGTGGGCACGCTGAACGAATTTCCGTCTACGTCCATCATGTGCTGATCATTCCACCGCGCAATCGGGACATATTCAACCAGATGAATCTTCAATTCGTCCGGCCACTGCTTTCTTACGCTGGCCTGCTTGATCCACGGCAGGCGTTCGATCTGGCTCTGGATGATGTTCACATCCTGGGTCATAAAGGTGCCAGGAGCGCCCAGCGCCAGAATCGACTGGCGAATATCATCGTTGCGCGTGTAGTGGCGCTCACCGGTGACCACAAGCTTCGACAGCGGCAAGCGCTGCGCATCGTCCATCCAGCCCAGAATCATCCAGCCGCTCACCAACACGGTGCACAGCACCGCCAGCAGGAAAACAATTCCTGCAAGACGCGTTCCATTATTCCGCCGGGAGGCAATAACCTCCTCCTCTTCGCGGTTTCGCGTGTTTAGCGCAGCCTGCGACATATCAGTCCGCCAACTCCAGAATTCGTACAACCAATTGCGAGAAACTTAATCCAGCCTGGCGAGCCGCCATCGGGACCAGACTGTGGCTGGTCATCCCCGGCGAGGTGTTCGCTTCCAGCAGATAGAAGTGACCATCGCGATCCTGCATGGCATCGATTCGACCCCATCCACGGCAGCCTAATACGGTCCAGGCCTTTAGTACCAGATCGCGTAACTGCGCTTCGCGCTCCGCTTCTATTCCGCTGGGGCAGAAATACTGAGTCTCATCAGAGAGATACTTTGCCTCATAATCATAGAAGGTTCCTGCGGGTTGGATGCGAATTGAGGGTAAAATTTCTTCCCCTAATACTGCAACGGTAAATTCGGGCCCGCTCAGCCACTTCTCAACTAAGACTTCGTCATCGTGCTGAAACGCTAAAGCTAACGCCGCATGCAGCGCACCGGCCTCGTCAACTTTCGACATGCCGACGCTGGAACCTTCGCGGCTGGGCTTAACGATCAGCGGCAGGCCCAGGCTGGCAATGTGCTGAGTTACGCTCTCGTCCAGCCCCTGCTCAAACTCTTTGCGCGTCAGTGCCGCCCACGGGGCGACAGGCAAGCCCGCGCCCTGCCACAGCAGCTTGCTGCGCAGCTTATCCATGGAGATGGCGGACGCCATCACGCCGCTGCCGGTATAGGGCAAGCCGGTCAACTCAAGCAGCCCCTGCAGCGTACCGTCTTCGCCGCCGCGACCGTGCAGGGCAATAAAGACCTTATCGAAGCCCATGCTCTTAAGCTGGGTCACATCGGTGTCACGCGGATCCACCGGATGGGCATCCACGCCGCCTTCGCGCAGGCCAGCCAGCACCGCCGCGCCGGAGTTCAGCGACACGTCGCGCTCGGCGGAGGTGCCGCCCAGCAGGACTGCAACTTTATTAGCCATGACGCTCTTCCTCCTGCGACTGCTGCGGCTTCAGTTTACCCTCGGCCAGGCTGCGGGCGACTTTACCAATATTGCCTGCACCCTGAACCAGAATGAGATCGTTCCCGGTTAATACCGGAGCCAGCATCGCCGCCACCTGGGTCGCATCGGGAACCAGAATCGGGTCGATTTTCCCCCGGCCACGGATGGTGCGGCACAGGGAGCGGCTATCCGCGCCAGGGATCGGCGTCTCGCCTGCGGCGTAAACGTCCAGCATCAGCAGGGCATCGACCTGGGTCAACACGTTGGCAAAATCATCGTACAGGTCACGGGTACGGGTGAAACGGTGCGGCTGGAAAATCATCACCAGATTTTTATCTGGCCAGCCTGCACGCGCAGCTTTAATGGTGGCATCCACCTCGGTAGGGTGGTGACCGTAGTCGTCAACCAGCATGGCGCTGCCCGCTTTGCCGTTTACCTGCTCCAGCGGGAACGCACCGAGGAAGTCGAAGCGGCGTCCGGTACCCTGGAAGCTCTCCAGCGCCCGCAGGATCGCCTCATCGTCAATCCCCTCTTCCGTGGCTACGGCAACGGCCGCCGCCGCGTTCAGGGCGTTATGGCGGCCCGGTGCGTTCAGCGTGACCTGTAAATTAGGTTTGTCCTGGCGTACCAGCACAAAGTGTCCCTGCGGCCCGGTCTGCTGGTAGCTCTCTACCCGCACGTCCGCGTCGTCGCTAAAGCCGTAGGTGGTGGTCTGACGACCCACGCGCGGCAGCAGCTCGCGGCACACCGGATCGTCCACGCACATCACCGCCCGGCCATAGAACGGCAGGTTATGCAGGAAGTTAATAAAGGTCTGCTTCAGGTTCTCGAAGTCGCCCTGGTAGGTATCCATATGGTCGGCTTCGATATTGGTCACAATGGCGACCATCGGCTGCAGATGCAGGAACGAAGCATCGCTCTCATCCGCTTCGGCAATCAGATAGCGGCTGTGGCCCAGGCGAGCATGTACGCCCGCGGCTTTCACCAAGCCACCGTTAACAAAGGTCGGATCCAGTCCGGCCTCGGCATAGATACTGGAGACCATCGCGGTGGTCGTGGTTTTGCCATGCGTCCCGGCGATGGCGATGCCGTGGCGAAAACGCATCAGCTCCGCCAGCATCTCTGCACGGCGGATCACCGGAATACGCGCCTCGTGCGCGGCAACAATCTCCGGGTTATCGGCAGAGATGGCACTGGAGACCACGACTACGCTGGCGTCACGTACGTTTTCCGGACGATGGTTGAAGTAGATGGTCGCGCCAAGGGCGGCCAGCTGCTGCGTAACCGGGTTTGGCGCAAGGTCGGAACCGCTGATCTGATAGCCTTCGTTCGCCAGGACTTCAGCGATGCCGCCCATGCCGGCCCCGCCAATGCCAACGAAGTGAATGTGCCGGACGCGACGCATCTCGGGCACGATTGAACGCAGTTTCGCCAGTTGTTGTGTATTCATTCTCTAAACGCCATAAACTTCTAAAATTCGTGCGACGCAAAAGGCGTCGCGATGGTTAAGCCTGTGCAGCAAGGCTTACGGCTTTTGCTACCCGGTCGGTAGCATCAGGAATGGCTGCGGCGCGTGCGCGCTCGGCCATCCCCAGTAACGTAACGCGATCCCAACTCGCCAGCGTCTCGACGACGGAATCAACGGTAAACTGCGGCTGCTCAAGGATCTTCGCCGCGTGCGCCTGCTCAAGCGGCAGCGCATTCCAGTACTGCTGCCGATCTTTATGCTGGAACGGCACAAACAGCGCTGGCAGCCCGGCGGCGGCGATCTCGCTCACCGTTAGCGCCCCGGAGCGGCAAACCACTACGTCGGCCCAAGCGTAAGCTGCCGCCATATCATCAATAAATTCGGTCACGCGGTGCTGCGGCTGGCCCGCATCGGCATAGGCCTGCTCAACGGTCTGCTGCGCTCCTTTCCCGCTCTGGTGCCAGATCGTCACTGCATCACCCAGCCGGGCAGCCACCTGCGGCAGCGTCTGGTTCAGCACCCGAGCGCCCTGTGAGCCGCCGACCACCAGCACCCGTACCGGCCCTTCACGACCCGAGAGGCGATCCGCCGGCAGCGGCAGCGCCAGCACGTCGGTACGCACCGGGTTACCGACCACGTCGGCCTGCGGAAACGCACCGGGGAAGGCCTGCATCACCTTGGTGGCGATCTTCGCCAGCCATTTGTTGGTCAGCCCGGCAATGCCGTTCTGCTCGTGCAGCACCACCGGGATACCCAGTGACCAGGCGGCAAGGCCACCCGGCCCGGAGACGTAGCCCCCCATCCCCAGCACCACGTCCGGTTTAAAGCGCTGCATAATCGCCCGCGCCTGACGCCAGGCGTTAAAGATGCGCAGCGGCGCAAGCAGCAGCGCCTTTAGCCCTTTCCCGCGCAGGCCAGAGATGCGGATAAAGTCGATCTCGATCCCGTGTTTTGGCACCAAATCCGCTTCCATACGATCGGCGGTGCCCAGCCAGCGAACCTGCCAGCCCTGGGCCATTAAATGGTGCGCAACCGCCAGGCCGGGAAAAACGTGCCCGCCCGTGCCGCCTGCCATCACCATTAACCGCTTCGGTTGCCCACTCATCGAACACCTCGTGTAAACGCCTGGGCTTTTTCCAGACGCGTCTCATAATCTATACGCAACAGCATCATGATCGCCGTCGACATAATTAACAGGCTGGAACCACCGTAGCTGATCAGCGGCAGCGTCAGACCCTTGGTTGGCAGCATCCCGGCGGCCGCGCCAACGTTGACGAGTGCCTGAAAACTAAACCAAATACCGATCGAACAGGCCAGAAAACCCGAGAAGCGGTGGTCGATATCCAGCGCTTTCCGTCCAATAGACATCGCGCGGAAAGCCACGAAGAATACCATCAAAAGCGCCAGTACCACACCGATATAACCCAGTTCTTCGCCGATAATGGAGAAAATGAAGTCGGTATGCGCTTCCGGCAGGTACTCTAGTTTTTGTACCGAGTTGCCCAGCCCCTGTCCCCAGAACTCGCCCCGGCCAAACGCCATCAGCGACTGGGTCAGCTGGTAGCCGCTGCCAAAGGGATCTTCCCACGGGTTCCAGAACGAGGTAACGCGGCGGATACGGTACGGCTCGGCAAGGATCAGCAGGACCACGGCAGAGATACCCATCCCGATGATGGCGATAAACTGCCACAGCTTGGCTCCGGCGAGGAACAGCATGGCCAGGGTAGTCACGAACAGCACAACCACTGTCCCGAGGTCAGGCTGCGCCAGCAGCAGCACCGCCAGCACCAGGATCACGCCCATCGGCTTTAAGAAGCCACGCAGGTTATTACGCACCTCGTCCACCTTACGCACCAGGTAGTTGGCGAGATAGCAGAAGAGAGAGAGCTTGGTGAACTCTGCGGGCTGGAAGCGCATCACGCCAAGGTCAATCCAGCGCGATGCCCCGTTAATGGAGCTCCCCACCAGCAGTACCAGCAGCAGCATGACAATAGAGGCGATCAGCATCGCCGAGCTCCAGCGCTGCCAGAACTCCATTGGCAGGCGCAGGGTGATCATCGCCATACAAAACGCGAGGAAGATGTAGAGCGCATCGCGTTTAGCAAAGAAGAAGGGATCGTTGGTCAGGCGCTGCCCTACCGGCATCGATGCGGAGGTGACCATAATAAAGCCCACGGCCGCAAGGCCAAAGGTCAGCCACAGCAGCATCCGGTCGTACATGACCAGGCTATCATCGTCCTTCGGACGCGACCCCATGACCCAGCCTTTAAGCGCCGCAAACAGCCACTCCAGGATACCGAGTCCCGGCAAATGCGGCATGCGTGGCAGCCTCAGGCGAGGAAGTGATAAGCGCATCAGCCTAACTCCTTCGCCAGACGGGTGAACTCATCGCCCCGTTGTTCAAAGTTCTTAAACTGATCGAGACTGGCACAGGCGGGTGATAGCAGCACCATATCGCCAGGCTTAAGCTGCGGGGCAATAAGGCGCATCGCTTGCTCCATGGTCTCGGTTCGTTGGGCAATCTCAGGGCGTAACGCCGCCAGCTCTGCGCCGTCACGGCCAAAGCACCAGAGGCGCACATTATTGCCGTTCAGGTAGCGGCTCAGGGGCGAGAAGTCCGCCGACTTGCCGTCGCCGCCCAGCAGCAGGTGCAGGGTACCCTCAACGTGCAGGCCGTTAAGCGCCGCCTCGGTGCTGCCGACGTTGGTCGCCTTGGAGTCGTTGATCCAGCGCACGCCGTTGTGTTCCAGCGCCAGCTGGAAACGGTGCGCCAGGCCGGTAAAGGTCGTTAACGCCTTCAGGCTGGTGGCACGCGGCAGGCCTGCGGCGTCCGCCAGGGCCAGCGCCGCGAGGGCATTGGTATAGTTGTGCTGGCCGCTGAGCTTCATCTCTTTGACGTTAAGCACTTTCTCACCCTTCACCCGCAGCCAGGTTTCGCCCTGCTGGCGGTTGAGGTGATAGTCGCCCACGTCGACGCCAAAGCTAATGCAGCGATCGTCCGCGCCGCGAACCGGCATGGTCAGGGCATCGTCGGCATTGACCACGCAGACTTTGGCATTCTCAAAAATACGCAGCTTGGCGGCGCGGTACTGTTGCAGGCCAAACGGATAGCGATCCATGTGATCTTCCGTGACGTTCAAAATCGTTGCCGCCACGGCGTGCAGGCTGGAGGTGGTCTCCAGCTGGAAGCTGGAGAGCTCCAGCACGTACAGCTCACGGTTGCTGTCGAGCAGCATCAGCGCCGGCAAACCAATGTTGCCGCCAACGCCAACGTTAACGCCCGCCGCTTCCGCCATCTCGCCGACCAGCTTGGTAACGGTGCTCTTGCCGTTAGAGCCGGTGATCGCAATCACCGGTGCCTGGGCTTCGCGTACGAACAGTTCGATATCGCCGACAATCTCCACGCCAGCTTCGGCGGCCGCGCTCAGCGACGGGTGCGCCAGTGCGAGACCGGGGCTGGCAACGATCAGATCGGCCGCCAGCAGCCAGTCGTCATTCAGACTACCAAGGTGGCGCTCAACCGACTCCGGCAGCTTATCCAGCCCCGGCGGCGCGCTACGCGTATCCATCACCCTCGGCGTCACGCCACGCGCGAGGAAAAAGTCCACGCAGGATAGCCCGGTTAACCCTAACCCAATGATGACGACCTGTTTACCCTGGTAATCTGCCATGATTAACGCACCTTCAGCGTAGCCAGGCCAATAAGCACCAGCATCAGCGAAATAATCCAGAAGCGCACGATCACGCGCGGCTCCGGCCAGCCTTTCAGTTCATAGTGGTGGTGAATCGGAGCCATCCGGAAGATGCGCTGTCCGCGCAGCTTGAAGGAGCCCACCTGCAGGATCACCGACAGGGTCTCCACCACGAATACGCCGCCCATGATCACCAGCAGGAACTCCTGGCGCAGCAGCACAGCGATGATGCCCAATGCGCCACCTAACGCCAGTGAACCGACGTCGCCCATAAAGACCTGCGCCGGATAGGTGTTAAACCAGAGAAAGCCCAGCCCTGCCCCGACGATAGCCGTACAGACAATCACCAGTTCACCGGCGTGACGCAGATAGGGAATATGCAGATAGCTGGCAAAATTCATGTTGCCGGTTGCCCAGGCGACCAGCGCAAAGCCTGACGCTACCAGCACGGTAGGCATAATCGCTAAGCCGTCGAGGCCGTCGGTGAGGTTCACGGCGTTGCCGGTCCCGACGATAACGAAGTAGGCCAGCAGGATATAGAGAACGCCCAGCTGCGGCATGACGTCTTTAAAGAACGGCACTACCAGCTGCGTAGCTGGCGTATCGTTCCCCACCAGATAGAGCGCAAACGACACGCCCAGGGCGATGACCGACATCCAGAAATATTTCCAGCGGGCGATAAGGCCTTTGGTATCTTTGCGCACCACCTTACGGTAGTCGTCGACAAAGCCGATGATGCCGTAGCCCACCAGTACCACCAGCACGCACCAGACGTAGGGGTTGGAGGGGTAAGCCCACAGAAGGACCGACACCACAATGGCGGTGAGGATCATGATCCCCCCCATCGTCGGGGTGCCGCGTTTGCTGAAGTGCGATTCCGGACCGTCGTTACGAACAACCTGGCCAAACGAGAGCTTTTGCAGGCGGGCGATCATGCGCGGCCCCATCCATAAGGAGATGAAGAGCGCGGTCAGCAGGCTGACAATGGCGCGAAACGTCAGATAGGAAAAGACGTTAAAGCCCGAATAATATTTGACCAAATGCTCGGCCAGCCAAACTAACATGTCCCGTTCTCCTGTAATGCGCGTACTACCTCTTCCATGGCAGCACTACGTGAACCTTTTACCAAAATGGTAATAATCTGCTGCTCGGCAATCAGCGCCTTGAGGCGCGCAATCAGCGCAGCTTTATCGTTAAAATGTTCGCCAACGCCGCTAGCGTCGGAGATACCTTTGCTCTGGACGCCCACGCTCAGCACGCGATCGAGGCCGGACGCCTTCGCCGCCTCACCCACCTGCTGATGGCACGCTTCGCTTTCATCGCCCAGCTCAGCCATATCACCCACGACCATCACCCGGTAGCCCGGCATCTCGGAGAGCACCTGCGCTGCGGCAGTCATCGAGCCGACGTTAGCGTTGTAGGAGTCATCAAGCAGGAGCTGATTTTCCGCAAGCGGGATCGGGAACAAGCGTCCCGGCACGGCTTTCAGCTTCGCCAGCCCGGCTTTTACCGCGTCCAGCGGAGCACCTACCGCCATCGCCAGCGCCGTAGCGGCCAGCGCGTTCGCAATGTTGTGACGACCCGGCAGCGGCAGCAGCACCTCAACGTTACCGGTCGGGGTTTGCAGCGTGAAGTGGGTTCCCTGCGACGTGACATGCACGTTATTGGCGGTAAAGTCGCTGTTGGCGGCATTCGGTGAGAAGCGCCAGATTTTGCGCCCGCCGATAATGCTCTGCCAGTTCAGCCAGTCATTGTTGTCCGCGTTCATGATCGCCACGCCGTTGAGCGGCAGGCCGGTAAAGATTTCACCCTTCGCCTTCGCCACGCCCGCCAGCGAGCCAAAGCCCTCCAGATGCGCCGCCGCCAGGTTATTGACCAGCGCCGCTTCCGGGCGGGTCAGGCTAACGGTCCAGGCGATTTCACCCTGATGGTTAGCCCCCAGCTCGATCACCGCGTACTGGTGCGCTTTCGTCAGGCGTAGCAGTGTCATCGGCACGCCGATGTCATTATTTAGGTTGCCAGCGGTATAAAGTGTATTGCCGCACTCGCCGAGGATGGCGGCGGTCATCTCTTTCACCGAGGTTTTACCCGAGGAGCCGGTGAGCGCGACCACACGGGTCGGCACCTGCTGGCGCACCCAGGCACCCATTTCACCGAAGGCGAGACGGGTATCTTTCACCACCAGCTGAGGCAGATCGCAGTCGAGCTTGCGGCTGACCAGCAGCGCGCCCGCGCCGCCCGCCTTCGCCTGCTCGGCAAAATCGTGGGCGTCGAAGCGTTCGCCTTTCAGGGCAACAAACAGGCAGCCCGGCGTCAGCTGACGCGTATCGGTGGTGACGGCATCAATAGTCAGACTCTGGCCGTGCAGCTCGCCGTTGAGGACCTGTGCCAGCTCGTTAAGGGTTACGCTAATCATGCCACCACTCCCAGCAGACGCGCAGCAGTGACGCGGTCGGAATAGTCAAGACGGCGGTTGCCGACAATCTGGTAATCTTCGTGGCCCTTACCGGCCAGCAGCACGACGTCACTCTCTTTCGCCTGCATAATGGCGCTGGTTACCGCTTCGGCGCGGCCTTCGACCACCCGGGCGCGGCCAGCGTCGAGCATGCCGGCAAGAATATCGTTAATGATGGCGCGCGGCTCTTCGGTACGCGGGTTGTCGTCGGTCACGACCGGCACGTCGGCGAACTCTTCGGCAATGGCTCCCATCAGCGGGCGCTTGCCTTTATCGCGATCGCCGCCGCAGCCAAAGACGCACCACAGCGTGCCGGTGCAGTGCAGACGCGCGGCCTGCAGTGCTTTCTCCAGCGCGTCCGGGGTGTGGGCGTAATCCACCACCACCGTTGGTTTGCCCGGCGCACTGAAGACTTCCATGCGACCGCATACCGGCTGCAGGCGCGACGCCGTTTTCAGCAGGTCGCTCAACGGGAAGTCCAGCGCCAGCAGCGTAGCCAGGGCCAGCAGCAGGTTACTGACGTTAAACGCCCCCATCAGGCGGCTTTCAATCTCGCCTTCGCCCCATGAGGAAGTGAAACGCACTGTCGCCCCGCTGTCGTGATAGCTTACCGCCTCGGCTTTTAGCCAGCGGCCGTGACAGTCCGGGTTGATGTGCCCTTCCATAGATACCGCCACGGCGTCCGGCAGGTTAGCCAGCCAGCGGCGGCCCACTTCGTCATCGGCGTTAACAATCGCCTGACCGTAGTGGTGCGCGGAGAAGAGCAGCCATTTTGCCGATTCGTAACCCGCCATATCCCCGTGGTAGTCGAGGTGATCGCGGCTCAGGTTAGTAAAGACCGACGCCCGAAACTTCAGGGCGGCCACGCGGTGCTGCACCAGACCGTGGGAGGAGACCTCCATCGCGGCAAAGGTTGCCCCCTGCTCTGCCAGATCGGCCATCACATGCTGAACGTCAATGGCGGAACCGGTGGTGTTTTCGGTTGGGATCACCTTGCCCAGCAGGCCGTTGCCCACCGTGCCCATCACCGCGCTGGTTTCACCCAGCAACTGAGCCCACTGCGCCAGCAGCTGGGTGGTGGTGGTCTTGCCGTTAGTACCGGTGACGCCGACCAGGCTTAAACGCTCAGCAGGCTCGTTGTAGAAACGTCCGGCCAGCGCGGAGAGGCGCTCGTTAAGCTGGCTGAGATAGATAACCGGCACGCCGTGAACCTCGCGGATTTCACCATCGGCAGCCTCGCCTTTGGCTTCCGCAATGATGGCCGCCACGCCCTGCGCTATCGCCTGCGGGATATACCGACGCCCGTCCGCCTGGTGGCCCACTACCGCCACAAAGAGATCGCCCGCTGCCGCCACGCGACTGTCGAGTGTCATTTCCCGCAAAGCTCGCGCGGGCAGATTCGATACCCACGGAGCGAGAAGGTCGCGCAAATTACGATCTGCCACCTGTTCCCTCGCCTTCATTAATCACAAATTCACTTTTTTCGCCCGTTGCTAACGCGTCCGGCTCGATGTTCATGGTACGCAGTACGCCGCCCATGATGGCCCCGAAGACCGGTGCGGAAACGGCACCACCGTAATATTTACCTGCCTGCGGATCGTTAATGACCACCACCAGCGCAAAACGCGGCTGGCTGGCTGGCGCAACGCCCGCGGTATAAGCAATGTATTTGTTGATATAGCGCCCGTCCGGCCCGACCTTTTTCGCCGTACCGGTTTTAATGGCGATGCGGTAGCCTTTGATGGCCGCTTTCACGCCGCCGCCGCCGGGCAGCGCCACGCTCTCCATCATGTGCACCACGGTACGGACGATAGATTCCGGGAAGATGCGCTCGCCCGGTACGGGAGGATCAACTTTGGTGATCGACAGCGGACGGTAGATGCCGTAGCTGCCAATCGTTGCGTAGACTCGCGCTAACTGTAACGGGGTTACCATTAGCCCATAGCCGAAAGAGAAGGTGGCCCTCTCTATGTCAGACCACCGTTGTTTTTGAGGATATAAGCCACTGCGTTCTCCGACCAACCCCAAATTGGTCGCTTTTCCCAATCCAAAACGCGAGTAAGTTTCTACCAGCGCTGAGGAGGGCATCGCTAACGCCAGCTTTGAAACACCGACGTTACTCGACTTCTGTAGTACCCCGGTCAGGGTCAATTCGCTGTAGCGCGCCACGTCTTTGATCTCGTGGCCGTTAATACGGTATGGCACGGTATTTAAGACGGTGTTCTCTCTGACCACGCCGCGCTGCAGAGCGGTCATTACCACCATCGGCTTCACGGTAGAGCCGGGTTCGAACACGTCGGTAATGGTACGGTTACGCATTACGTCTTTCTGCGTACCGCTGAGGTTGTTCGGGTTATAGGAGGGGCTGTTCGCCATCGCCAGCACTTCGCCGGTGTTAACGTCTACCAGCACCGCACTGCCGGACTCCGCCTTGTTGAAGGCCACGGCGTTATTCAGCTCGCGATAGACCAGCGCCTGGAGGCGCTCGTCAATGCTCAGGGCGAGGTTGTGCGCCGCCTGGCTGTCAGTAGAGGAGATATCCTCAATGACGCGGCCATAGCGGTCTTTACGCACGATGCGCTCGCCGGGCTGGCCGGTGAGCCACTTATCGAAGCTCTTCTCAACGCCTTCAATGCCCTGGCTGTCAACGTTGGTAAAGCCTATAAGGTGAGCGGTTACTTCGCCGGAGGGGTAGTAACGACGCGACTCTTCCCGCAGGTGAATGCCGGGTAGCTTCAGCTTTTTAATGTAATCGCCAATGTCCGGGTTCACCTGGCGCGCCAGATAGATAAAGCGGCCTTTCGGGTTGGCATTTACGCGGGCAGCCAGCTGATCGAGCGGGAGATGCAGCGCATCCGCCAGCGCTTTCCAGCGGTTATCGAGCGTAATGCCGCCGGCGTCATGCAGCTCTTTCGGATCGGCCCAAATTGCCTTCACCGGCACGCTCACCGCCAGCGGACGGCCGGAGCGGTCGGTGATCAGGCCGCGAGAGGTAGAGACCTCCTGCACGCGCAGCGAGCGCAGATCGCCCTGGCGCACCAGCATATCCGGGTTGATGACCTGTAACCATGCGACGCGCCCCAGCAGAAACGCCAGCGCCAGTAAAATACATCCGCAAAGCAACGCAAAACGCCAACTCACAAAGTTGGCCTGCTCTTCCTGACGTTTTGGTTTAAGCGTCTTCACCGCTGCTTTCATGCGTCGCGTAAGTCCTTATTTTTGTACTACTATGTTTTCTTGTGAGGGATCAACATGCTGCAACTGCAGCTTCTCGGTAGCGACGCGTTCAACGCGGCTGTGATCGCCGAGGGCATTCTCTTCAAGGATCAGGTTACGCCACTCGATATCCAGCGCATCACGCTCCAGCACCAGCTGTTCACGCTGCGCCGTCAGCAGACGGGTATGGTGCGCGGTCGTGACGACCGTTACCGCCGTCACGATAATGCAGATGAACAGGCAGAGCGGCAGTTTCCCGAAACGCAAAAGATCGTCTGCGATCACGCCAGGCAAGGCATGGCGCTCGGTGTTGCCTAACGACCCTTTTACTTTACTGAGCGTCTCTGCCACCCTGCTGATCATGCGTTCGTCCTCTCTGCGATACGCAGCACTGAACTCCGGGCGCGTGGATTCTCAGCCACCTCCTCTTCGCCCGGCATTAACTTGCCTAAGGCTCGCAGATAGCGGCCCCCCAGCTTGTTGAGCTGGGCTTCGGTCATCGGTAACCCGGCGGGAACCTGCGGCCCACGGCTCTGCTCACGCATAAAGCGTTTTACAATGCGGTCTTCCAGCGAGTGGAAGCTGATAATCGACAGCCGTCCCCCTGGGGCCAGCACGTCGAGTGAGTTTTTTAGCGCCTGCTCTATCTCTTCCAGCTCACTGTTCACCCAGATGCGTACCGCCTGGAAGGTGCGAGTGGCGGGATGTTTATGCTTATCCTTCACCGGCATTGCCGCAGCAATTACTGAGGCCAGCTCTTTGGTGCGGGTCATCGGCTCAATGCGGTTACGCTCGACGATGGCGCGGGCAATACGTTTGCCAAAACGCTCTTCGCCAAAGGTTTTAATCACCCATGCGATGTCGGCTTCGTCAGCGGTTTGTAACCATTCGGCGGCAGACTGGCCGCGGGTGGGATCCATGCGCATGTCCAGCGGACCGTCGCGCATAAACGAGAAGCCACGTTCAGGATCGTCAAGCTGTGGAGAGGAGACGCCAAGATCGAGCAGAATACCGTCGATTTTACCGGCGAGATCGCGCTCGCGCACGTAGTCCGCCAGCCCGGAAAAAGGGCCGTGTATAATGGTAAAGCGGGGATCGTCAATGGTTTTGGCGATAGCAATCGCCTCAGGATCGCGATCGATTGCCAGCAGTCGCCCCTCCGCCCCCAGCTGGGAGAGGATCAGGCGCGAGTGGCCACCGCGACCAAAAGTTCCATCTATGTAGATGCCGTCAGGACGAATGTTCAGGCCGTTTACGGCCTCGTCCAGCAGTACCGTTGTATGTTTAAAATTTTCCATCATCGTTATAGAGACAAATCCTGCAATCGCTCTGAAAGCGGTTCAGAGCCTGACTGCTCAGCGTCGATATCTTCCTTGACCCGTTGATACCAGGTCGTTTCATCCCACAGCTCAAACTTGTTGAACTGCCCGACCAGCATCACTTCTTTGTTCAGTCCGGCATGGTGCCGTAAAACGGGGGCAATCAGTAAGCGCCCCGCGCTATCCATCTGACACTCACTGGCATGTCCCAGCAGTAAACGCTGCACGCGTCGCTCTGCGGGATTCATGCTCGACAGACGCGATAATTTTTGCTCAATAATTTCCCATTCCGGGAGAGGATAAAGGAGCAGGCAGGCGTGATGGATGTCTATGGTACAGACCATCTGACCGGCAGCATGCTCGACAAGTTGTTCCCGGTAGCGAACAGGCACGGACAACCGACCTTTACTGTCGAGATTAACTAACGTTGCCCCACGGAACATGCCAGTTTCACCTCAAAATCAACCTTTCACCACTTTATCCCACAAATCCCCACCGAGGGAGTTTACGGAGCGGAGGAAAAGCTTGTCAAGCCAGCACTGACGCTAACGTGTCTGAAACAACCACGATTAATTGTGAACAGCAGGCCCGCACAAAATGTGCTCAACATGCGCTGCAAATTAACGTCATGAATATTTGCAAAAAAAATAGTGCCTCCGCATGCACCACTTAAAGACCTCGGCCACGATACGGATTAAATATAAAGTGTCAGTTTGCGACGCGGGCGGCATTTTAAGCCATATTGTCAATGGTTAACAGCGACAGTTGCAGGCGGAGCGACGGCAGGTGGATTGGGAGGAGTAGAAGTGAATGGTCATACTAAAGAAAAGGTCATTAATTCAACAACCCTCGGTTAGATGTAACAAAACAATACAAAATTAATGCGCCGTTACCTCTTTCCTCTCTAAAAAAGGGCCTTTTTAAAATAAGGCGGAATTTAAAATATAGCGGCCTACGGATTTTAAGGATTAATCCGAACGTTAATTTACGTTAATACACCAACGGCTGTCATATTAAAAAAGACGCTAACGGAAAAGGGCAGCTTTCGCTGCCCTTAAGCAAGATCAGATGCGGTTTAGCACGCCGCGGCGGTAGAGGTTGCGCCGGATGCGGCTCAGACCAGGCTTCGGCTTACGCGGCTCGTCGAGGCTGGCAAGGACAATCTCCAGCACGCGCTCTGCGACATCGCGATGGCGCTGGGCCACGGCCAGTACCGGGCACTGCAGGAAGTCGAGCAGCTCGTGATCGCCAAAGGTGGCGATAGCCAGATTAGCAGGCAGATGACCATCGCGGCGCAGCGTCACGTCCATCACCCCCTGTAACAGAGCAAAGGAGGTGGTAAACAGCGCCTGCGGCATTGGGTTAGTCTCCAGCCACTTATCGAACAGCTGCGCCGCGGCTTCCCGCTCGTAGCTATTGGCATAGAGAAAGCTGACCTCACGCGGATCGTCTTTCCAGGCGGTACGGAAACCCTGCTCGCGTAAAAAGCTGACCGACAGCTCCGGCAGCGCGCCCAGATAGAGCACGTTTTCTGCGGGGAAGGTACGCAGCTCCGCCGCCAGCATCTCGGCATCGTCCTGATCCGCACCCACCACGCTGGTGAAGTGCTCCCGATCTAAAGCCCGGTCCAGGGCCACGATAGGGAAGGCGTCATTGGCCCAGCGCTGGTAGAAGGGGTGCTCCGGTGGAAGTGACGTCGACACAATAATGGCATCAACCTGGCGCTGCAGGAGATGCTCAATGCAGCGCATCTCGTTATCCGGCTGGTCTTCCGAACAAGCAATCAAGAGCTGGTAACCGCGCTGGCGCGCCTGCCGCTCAAGGTAGTTAGCAATGCGGGTATAGCTGGTGTTTTCCAGATCGGGGATCACCAGCCCAATCGATCGCGTGCGTCCTGCCCGCAGCCCGGCGGCTACCGCATTCGGATGGTAATTATGCTCGCGTACGACGGCCATGACTTTTTCAACGGTTTTATCGCTGACGCGGTACTGCTTCGCTTTGCCGTTAATCACATAGCTTGCTGTGGTACGTGAGACGCCGGCAAGCCGGGCGATTTCATCCAGTTTCACAATTGCCTCTCAAAGAAAAAAGGATACTCCATAACCTTTTTTGGAATATAGGTTTAATCCATCACATCTAAACGCAGAATAGTCACTGCGGCAACCGCTTTCGATCAGCCTTCCGGCTGTTTTCGCAAAAAAAAGCCCGACGGGATCCGCCGGGCTGCTCATTTTGCCGTTGCCTTCAACCTAACGCATGATTTTATCGCCGCGCGACAGACCCACCACGCCGGAGCGGGCAACCTCGACGATTTTCGCCACGTCGCGGATAGAGGCCAGAAACGCATCCAGCTTATCGCTGGTACCGGCAAGCTGGACCGTATAGATCGAGGGGGTGACGTCAATGATCTGGCCGCGGAAGATCTCCGCGTTACGCTTCACCTCTTCCCGGCCATAGCCGCTGGCCTGGATCTTCACCAGCATGATCTCGCGTTCAACGTGTGCGCCCTGCCCCAGCTCGCTGACGCGCAGCACGTCCACCAGCTTATGCAGCTGCTTCTCGATCTGCTCCAGCACTTTGGCATCGCCCACCGTCTGGATGGTCATGCGCGAGAGAGTAGGGTCATCGGTCGGGGCTACGGTCAGGCTCTCGATGTTGTAACCGCGCTGGGAGAAAAGGCCGATCACGCGCGATAGCGCACCTGATTCGTTCTCCAGTAACACAGATAATATCCGGCGCATAATCAGGTTCTCTCCGTTTTGCTTAACCACATCTCATCCATGCCGCCCCCACGGATCTGCATGGGATACACGTGCTCACTGCCGTCGACGGTGACATCGACAAACACCAGCCGGCCATTTTTCACCTGCGCCAGGGCCTCGCTCAGCTTCGCTTCCAGCTCATCGGGGCGGGTAATGCGGATACCCACGTGGCCGTAGGCTTCGGCCAGGCGGGCAAAGTCCGGCAGGGATTGCATATAGGACTGTGAGTGGCGACCGGAGTAGATCATATCCTGCCACTGCTTCACCATCCCGAGATAGCGGTTATTAAGGTTAAGCACCAGCACCGGCAGCTCATATTGCAGCGCCGTGGACAGCTCCTGAATGTTCATCTGGATACTGCCATCGCCGGTTACGCAGACCACCGTCTCCTCCGGCAGGGCCATTTTCACCCCCAACGCGGCGGGCAGGCCAAAGCCCATCGTGCCGAGGCCGCCGGAGTTGATCCAGCGCCGTGGCTTATCGAAAGGATAATAGAGGGCAGCAAACATCTGGTGCTGACCGACGTCAGAGGTGACGTAGGCATCGCCATCGGTCAGGCGCCAGATAGCTTCAATCACCGCCTGCGGCTTGATGCTCTCGCTCTGGGTGTCGTACTTCAGGCACTGACGGGCGCGCCAGCCATCAATCGTCAGCCACCAGTCGCGAATGTCATCGAGGGGCTGCACGCTCTCTTCCTGGGCCAGCAGCTCCAGCATCTGCTCCAGCACCAGCCGGGCATCACCCACGATGGGGACATCCGCCGCTACCGTTTTCGAGATCGAGGTCGGATCGATATCAATGTGCAGCACCGTGGCGTTCGGGCAGTACTTCATCAGATTGTTAGTGGTGCGATCGTCGAAACGCACGCCGACGGCAAAGATCACGTCGGAGTGGTGCATCGTCATGTTGGCTTCATAGGTGCCGTGCATTCCCAGCATCCCGAGCGCCTGACGATGGGTGGCCGGAAATGCGCCTAATCCCATTAATGACGAGACGACCGGCAGGTTCAGCTTCTCGGCCAGCTCGCGCAGCTGTTTGTCACAGGCGGAGTTGATCGCCCCACCCCCAACGTAAACCACCGGTTTTTTCGCCGCGATCAGCGTCTGCAGTGCGCGCTTGATCTGCCCCTTGTGGCCCTGGGTGGTGGGATTGTAGGAGCGCATGCTCACTGACTCCGGCCAGACGTAGGGGAGCTTATTTGCCGGGCTCATAATGTCTTTCGGCAGATCGACCACGACCGGACCAGGACGGCCGGTAGAAGCTAGCCAGAACGCCTTTTTCAGCACGCCGGGGATATCTTCCGCCTGTTTAACCAGGAAGCTGTGTTTTACCACCGGGCGGGAGATCCCCACCATATCGCACTCTTGAAAAGCGTCGTAGCCAATCAGCGAGGTTGCAACCTGTCCGGAGAGCACCACCAATGGAATAGAGTCCATGTAGGCGGTAGCAATGCCGGTGATGGCATTGGTTGCGCCAGGCCCGGAGGTCACCAGCACCACGCCCACTTCGCCCGTAGCGCGTGCTAGCCCATCCGCCATATGAACCGCTGCCTGCTCGTGCCGCACCAGCACATGCTCAATCCCGCCTACCGTATGCAGGGCGTCGTAGATATCAAGGACGGCCCCTCCAGGGTAACCAAAGACCTGCTTTACCCCCTGATCGATGAGCGATCGGACGACCATCTCGGCTCCAGACAACATCTCCATGACTTGCCTCCAGGCATTTGTTCATTGTCAGTTACCTTAACCGTTGATTCCGGGGCAGGCAATTAGCAAACGATTAGCGTCGCGACGGCAAAAAAGAGGAAGCGGGAGGTGAATAAAAAGTTATTGGTGGATTCAACTACGATAGGGAAAGCTGATGATGGTTCATCATTTAAAACGGGCGACGTACAGCGATTCATCCATTTTTCACCTGCTGGCAAAGCGCAGGCAAATAGCAGATTAGTCAAAAATAGCGTAGATGAGGCCATATGCAGCATAAACCGGATAGAAGCTATCCGGTTTTATTAATAGCTATACGCGGCGGCAAACGTCAATGAGTAACTCTTCCATCCACTGATGGCCTTTGTCACGCCCGGCGGCCTCGTGCCATGACAGAAAACAGGTTCGGCTATTACGCTTTAACGGCAGCGGCATAATTTGTAACTCCAGGCTGTCGGCAAATTTTTCGCTTAGCCAGCGCGGGGCAATACAGACCAGATGGGTTTGCGAGACGACATTAAGTACGCTAACCAGCGCCATGCCCTGATAGGCAATACGGCTCTGTTTATCCGGCGTGTCATACCATGGCTGACTAAAAGAGGCATAGCGTTCAAGGGAAACCACCGCATGCTCTTCAATATATATATCAGTCTCTTTTAACGGCAGATGGATCCGCGGATGATTTTTGCTGGCTACCAGCACCATTTCATCATTAAAAAGCGGCAGGCAAGAGAACTCAGGACGCTTAAACTCCTCATAGCCAACAACAAATCCCGTTTCCTGATAGCGCAGCTGATGTTCAATGTTTTTATCGAGCGCCGAGCTAAAAACTAAATGTATATTTGGTGCCTCTTTTTCAATCCGGTTGTAGATCGTTGACGTCAGATAGGTATCCAACGGACTGCAGATACAAATATGGAAAATGCGCTCGCTTTTTAGTGGGTCAAAGCCCGAGCCAGGGAGTTCATTCTGAATAAGCTGCAGCGCCTGGTGAACCGAGCCGAAGAGCTGATAGGCCCGGGCCGTAGGCTTGATGCCGCGGCCATAGCGGGAGAAGAGATCGTCGTTAAACAGCACCTTAAGCCGGGCTACCGCATTACTCACCGCTGGCTGTGACATGCCAAGATTACGCGCGGCGCGGGTGATATTTTGCTCCTGCATCACCGCATCAAAAACGGTTAATAAATTCAGATCGACCTGCCGGAGCTTTGATTTCATATCATAAGGTACCGAGAGATATTCACTGTTGGCTTCTGACATTTTTGACTCCACTGTCATGCTAAACTCCTTTTGCCGGCAAGCGTAGCGCTTGGCTATAAATATGATTTGTTAAACATATAAATAAGCAAAAGCAGTATCGTATAATTTAAGAAAAAATACAGGGCAATTTTGGATACCTTCGCGAGAAAAACGTACGCGATAAAAGCGAAAGTCACGCCGTGCTTTTTTATTGCACAACGCATAACCTTGACGCTATGGGGACAATGTAAACATAAACATCATGAATAACCAAAGCAATATATACTTAAAAGCAAATTCAGATAAACTAAATTCAACTAATTAATTATTGGTAAAATGAATATTAATTGTTCCAGTATTGTGAATAAATATATTAAAAAGAGATTATAAAAACATTTAAACCAGCCAAATCAATCAAATAAACCCGCTTTTATAAATGTGACAATATATATATTTCTGTAAATAAAATATGTCTACTGGAAAACAACCGAGACCGCAGGTAATCAACAAATGTAAATGTTCGCGCAGGCTCTCCTGAATAGCACAATAATCTACTGCACCGATCCCACGCGCAGCGTTTTTTCCGCCTCTGCTGTTGACATCAATGGCCATATCCAGTACCACTTAAAGCATATCGATTTCATCTGGAGCCTGACGCATGATTCGCAACGCTCGTATCGCCGGTCTACTACTACTAAACGCATCCTCATTGCGCGGTGGACTGGTGGGCGACAAACAGAGTTAAGTCAGCTTCCGGTTAAAACAGAGAACCCGCGCCAATGCGCGGGTTTTTTTATGCTCGTAGCACAAGGCGACTTCCGACAGACAAGGACCTAAACCATGAGCCAGCAGCACGTTACCATTTTCGATACCACCTTACGCGACGGTGAACAGGCGTTACAGGCAAGCCTGAGTGTAAAAGAGAAGCTGCAGATTGCACTGGCGCTTGAGCGTATGGGCGTGGACGTGATGGAGGTAGGCTTTCCGGTCTCTTCCCCAGGCGATTTTGAGTCTGTCCAGACCATCGCCCGCCAGGTGAAAAACAGCCGCGTATGCGCCCTGGCGCGCTGCGTCGAGAAAGATATCGACGTGGCGGCAGAGTCGCTGAAGGTCGCCGAGGCCTTCCGCATCCATACCTTTATTGCTACCTCGCCGATGCATATCGCTACCAAGCTGCGCAGCACCCTGGACGAGGTGATCGAGCGCGCTATCTATATGATTAAGCGCGCACGTAACTATACCGACGACGTCGAGTTCTCCTGTGAAGATGCGGGCCGTACCCCGATTGCCGATCTGGCGCGAGTGGTTGAAGCGGCGATTAACGCCGGGGCGAAAACTATCAATATCCCTGATACCGTCGGCTACACCATGCCCTTTGAGTTTGCCAATATCATTACCGGCCTGTATGAGCACGTACCTAACATCGATCAGGCCATTATCTCTGTCCACACCCATGACGATTTAGGCCTCGCAGTCGGCAACGCCATTGCCGCAGTCCATGCCGGTGCGCGCCAGGTTGAGGGTGCGATGAACGGTATCGGCGAACGCGCCGGTAACTGCTCGCTGGAAGAGGTGATCATGGCGATTAAGGTGCGCAAGGACATCATGAACCTGCAAACCCGCATCAATCACCAGGAGATCTGGCGCACCAGCCAGGTGGTTAGCCAGATCTGCAACATGCCGATCCCGGCGAACAAGGCGATTGTCGGCACTGGCGCGTTTGCTCACTCCTCGGGTATTCACCAGGACGGCGTGCTGAAAAATCGCGAAAACTACGAAATCATGACCCCAGAGTCTATCGGCCTGAACCAGGTGCAGCTGAACCTGACCTCCCGCTCCGGCCGCGCGGCAGTGAAACACCGCATGGATGAGATGGGCTATAAAGAGAGCGACTACAGCCTGGATAACCTGTACGACGCCTTCCTGAAGCTGGCGGATAAGAAAGGCCAGGTCTTTGATTACGATCTGGAGGCGCTGGCCTTTATCAACAAGCAGCAGGAGGAGCCAGAGCATTTCCGTCTGGACTACTTCAGCGTGCAGTCCGGCTCCAACGATATCGCCACTGCCTCCGTGAAGCTGGCCTGCGGTGATGACGTGAAAGCCGAAGCGGCTAACGGCAACGGCCCGGTTGACGCGGTCTATCAGGCGATCAACCGCATCACCGACTACAACATCGAGCTGGTGAAATATGGTCTGAGCGCCAAGGGCCACGGTAAAGATGCCCTGGGCCAGGTGGATATCGTCGTCAACTATAACGGCCGCCGTTTCCACGGCATGGGCCTGACCACCGATATCGTGGAGTCCTCTGCCCGCGCCATGGTGCACGTGCTGAATAATATCTGGCGCGCCAATGAAGTCGAAAAAGAGCTGCAGCGCAAAGCGATAAAAGAAAACAACCAGGAAACCGTGTGATGTCTAAAAATTATCATATTGCAGTTTTGCCGGGCGACGGCATTGGCCCGGAAGTGATGGCGCAAGCCTTGAAAGTACTGGAAGCTATTCGGGCGCGTTTCTCCCTGCGCATTACCACCAGCCACTACGACGTAGGCGGTATTGCGATTGACCGCCACGGTAATCCGCTGCCGCAGGCGACCGTGGCTGGCTGCGAGCAGGCCGATGCGATCCTGTTCGGCTCGGTCGGCGGCCCGAAGTGGGAGCACCTGCCCCCGGCCCAGCAGCCAGAGCGCGGCGCGCTGCTGCCGTTGCGTAAGCACTTTAAGCTGTTCAGCAACCTGCGTCCGGCGAAACTGTACCAGGGGCTGGAAGCCTTCTGCCCGCTGCGGGCAGACATTGCCGCCAACGGTTTCGATATTCTCTGCGTGCGCGAGCTGACCGGCGGGATCTACTTTGGCCAGCCAAAGGGCCGTGAAGGCAGCGGCCAGCATGAAAAAGCGTTTGATACCGAGGTCTATCACCGCTTCGAGATCGAGCGCATCGCCCGCATCGCCTTTGAGTCTGCGCGCAAGCGCCGGAATAAAGTGACCTCTATCGATAAGGCCAACGTGCTGCAAACCTCTCTGCTGTGGCGTGAGATCGTAAACGACATTGCAAAAGAGTACCCGGACGTTGAGCTGGCGCATATGTACATCGACAACGCCACCATGCAGCTGATCAAGGATCCGTCCCAGTTCGACGTCCTGCTCTGCTCTAACCTGTTTGGCGACATCCTCTCTGACGAGTGCGCGATGATCACCGGCTCGATGGGGATGCTGCCCTCGGCCAGCCTCAACGAGCAGGGCTTTGGCCTGTATGAGCCCGCAGGCGGCTCGGCGCCGGACATCGCCGGGAAAAACATTGCCAACCCGATTGCCCAGATCCTCTCTCTGGCCCTGCTGCTGCGCTATAGCCTGAACGCCAACGATGCGGCGGATGCCATTGAAGCCGCTATTAATCGCGCGCTGGAAGAGGGTGTGCGTACCGGAGACCTGGCCCGCGGCAGCGCGGCGGTGAGTACTGATGAGATGGGCGACATTATTGCCCGCTACGTAGCGGAAGGGGTGTAATCATGGCTAAGAGTTTGTATGAGAAGTTGTTTGACGCCCACGTGGTCTATGAAGCGCCAAACGAAACCCCGCTGCTCTATATCGACAGGCATCTGGTGCATGAGGTGACCTCTCCGCAGGCGTTTGATGGCCTGCGCGCGCATCATCGCCCGGTGCGCCAGCCGGGTAAAACCTTCGCCACCATGGATCACAATGTCTCTACCCAGACGAAAGATATCAACGCCTCAGGCGAGATGGCGCGCATTCAGATGCAGGAGCTGATCAAGAACTGCAATGAGTTTGGCGTAGAGCTGTACGATCTGAATCACCCCTACCAGGGCATCGTCCACGTGATGGGGCCGGAGCAAGGCATTACCCTGCCGGGGATGACCATCGTCTGCGGCGACTCCCATACCGCCACCCACGGTGCCTTCGGCGCACTGGCCTTCGGGATCGGCACCTCGGAAGTTGAGCACGTATTGGCGACCCAGACCCTGAAGCAGGGCCGCGCCAAAACCATGAAAATTGAAGTTCAGGGCCAGGCCGCACCGGGTATCACAGCAAAAGATATCGTGCTGGCGATCATCGGTAAGACAGGCAGTGCGGGCGGTACCGGCCACGTGGTCGAGTTCTGCGGCGAAGCTATTCAGGCACTGAGCATGGAGGGTCGGATGACCCTGTGCAACATGGCCATCGAGATGGGTGCCAAAGCGGGTATTGTCGCCCCTGACGAGACCACCTTTAACTATGTGCGAGGCCGTCTGCACGCGCCGAAGGGCAACGATTTCGATGAAGCGGTGGCCTACTGGAAGACGCTGAAAACTGACGAAGGCGCAACCTTTGACACCGTGGTCACGTTGCAGGCGGCAGAGATCGCCCCGCAGATCACCTGGGGAACTAACCCAGGTCAGGTTATCGCCGTCGGCGAAAACATTCCCGATCCGGCTTCGTTTGCCGATCCGGTTGAACGTGCCAGCGCGGAGAAGGCGCTGGCCTATATGGGCCTGAAGCCGGGCATTCCGCTGACCGAGGTGAACATCGACAAGGTGTTTATTGGTTCCTGTACCAACTCGCGCATTGAAGACCTGCGCGCGGCGGCAGAGATCGCCAAAGGGCGCAAGGTTGCACCAGGCGTTCAGGCGCTGGTCGTGCCTGGCTCAGGCCCGGTGAAAGCCCAGGCGGAAGCGGAAGGCCTGGACCAGATCTTTATCGAGGCGGGCTTTGAGTGGCGCTTGCCGGGCTGCTCTATGTGCCTGGCGATGAACAACGATCGTCTGAATCCGGGCGAGCGCTGCGCCTCAACCAGCAACCGTAACTTTGAAGGTCGCCAGGGACGTGGAGGACGCACCCACCTGGTCAGCCCGGCCATGGCCGCCGCCGCCGCCGTCACCGGCCACTTCGCCGATATTCGCAGCATCAAATAAGGAGACCACCATGGCAGAGAAATTTATCCAGCATACCGGCCTGGTCGTCCCTTTGGACGCCGCCAACGTTGATACCGATGCGATCATTCCGAAGCAGTTTTTACAGAAGGTGACGCGTACCGGCTTCGGCGCACATCTGTTTAACGACTGGCGTTTCCTCGACGACAAAGGCGAGCAGCCTAACCCGGAGTTCGTGCTGAACTTTCCGCAGTACAGAGGGGCTTCAATCCTGCTGGCGCGGGAGAACTTTGGCTGTGGCTCCTCGCGCGAGCATGCGCCCTGGGCCCTGACCGACTACGGTTTTAAAGTGGTTATTGCGCCGAGCTTCGCCGATATCTTCTACGGCAACAGCTTTAACAACCAGCTGCTGCCGGTCACGCTGAGCGACGACGAGGTAGATGAGCTGTTTAGCCTGGTGCAGAGCAATCCCGGCATCTCCTTCGTCGTAGACCTGGAGGCGCAGAAGGTCGTCGCCGGGGAGAAATCCTACAGCTTCAATATCGACGCATTCCGCCGTCACTGCATGTTAAACGGGCTGGACAGCATTGGCCTGACGCTGCAACACGAAGAGGCTATCTCTGCTTACGAACAGCGGCAGCCCGCCTTTATGAACTAATTTGCTAGCGTTTTGAGACCTTCTAAGCGGCGGGGAGCGATCCCCGCCGCTTTTTTATCTATTGAATTCCTTAGCTTTCCTAAATTAATTAATGCTCGTTATAAAATAGTATTGACGCGGGTTATGGATCGCGCCTATCATTTGTCTATCGATCGTTAATTAATTAACGACCCCAGACAAAACCAAGCTTAAGGAACACCACCATGAAATCGATTAAAACGCTTGTTGCCGCCGTTGCCCTCTCTACCCTCTCATTTGGTGCGTTTGCTCAGAGCGTAACTGCCAGCGGTACCACTATTGATGATGCTGAAGCAAAAATCGCCGCTCAGGCAGAGCAGGCCGGTGCTTCTTCCTATAAAATCACCGAAGCCAACGTCAACAACACCGTGCATATGACGGCTGAGCTGTATAAATAAGTGCTGTATTGCCCGGCGGCATTACGCCTGCCGGGCCTACACATCCTTCACCCGCATTGTCAGCCCCAGCGTCAGCAGTGATATCCCCGCGATAGCCCAGTAAACCACCTCATGGCCATAGCTTTGCGCCAGCGCCCCTTGAATGACCCCTGCTAAAATCACTCCGGTAGAGATACTGTTGGTAAACAGCGTGGTGGCCGATCCTGCCCGTCCCGGCATCAGATCCTGAAACCAGAGCATGCCGATCCCGGCAACTATCCCAATAAACACCGCATTAAAGAGCTGTAAGAGCAGCAGCGCATGTTCACTATGAAAGAAGATCAGCCCGATGTAGAACAGCACTCCCGCCGCTACCGCCAGGGTCATCATCCGCCGCTTGCCGATGCGTTTAACGTAGTAGCCGGCCAGGATCATCGCCGGGATCTCCAGCCCGGCGGCGGTGCCCATCAGGATCCCCGCCAGCCGATCGGGCAGGCCGAGATCCCCGCTGATCCACAGCGGCATATCGATGATGTACATGGTATTGCAGGTCCACATCAGCGTGGAGGCGACAAACAGCTTGCGCACGTTGCCGTCGCGCCAGCCGCTTATCTGCGTGACCGCCACATCCGCTGGCTGCTCCACCCGTGCCACCGACGGCAGGATCAGCGCTATCAGCGCCAGGCTGATGATAAAGATCCCGGCGGCGATAGAGAACATGGCGGTAAAGCCGTAGTTCAGCGCCAGCATAAAGGCCAGCGGCGGACCGATCACCCATGCCAGCGAGAGCTGGGCGCGCATCACGGAGCTGAACATCACCACCTCACGGGCGGAGCTGTCGGCATACTCGCGGGCAAGGGCAAAGAGCTGCGGCATGGCGGTATTAGCCAGCGAAGCCAGCAGCACGCCGCAGGTGATAAGCGTTAAGTAGTGGCGGTTAAAGGCAAACAGCAGCGCGTTGCCCACCGCCATCACACAGCAAAACATGATCAGCTTGCGGCGATCGCCCTGGCTGTCGGATCGTTTCGCCAGCCACAGGCTGACGAGGATCCCGGCGATGGCGTTGACGGTGTAGAACAGCCCTACCCAGAACGGCTCGGCCCCCACCTCGCGGCTGAGAAAGAGGCTGAGCGTCGGTGCCTGTAACGCCCCGGCAATGCCCATCATAAATGCGACGATCATAAACGCGGCATAGACCCCGTTTAGCCGCCTTCCCATTGTCATCAGCCAGAGCATAAGCATCCTTTTAGCGTGTGAGAAAAGAAAAAAGCCAGCAGGATCATAGCTGCTGGCGTGGCGATAAGCACCAATACTCAGTCACACAGGATGAAAGCAGTTGGGCACCGCTTTCATCTGCAAGGATTATTGGCTTAATATAGGGAAAAATAAATTGCTGACTTTTTGCCGGGAGTTCCCCTTTTATGTCCTCTGGTCGTCTGCAACAACAGTTTATCCGCCTCTGGCAGTGCTGCAACGGTGCCTCTCAGGAGACGACGCTGAACGAGCTGGCGGAGCAGCTAAGCTGTTCCCGCCGCCATATGCGTACCCTGCTTAACGCCATGCAGCAACGCGGCTGGCTGACATGGGAGGCGGAGGCCGGTCGCGGCAAACGCTCGCGCCTCTCCTTTCTCTATACTGGCCTCGCGCTCCAGCAGCAGCGGGCAGAGGATCTGCTGGATCAGGATCGCATCGATCAGCTGGTACAGCTGGTGGGCGATAAAAGCGCCGTACGACAAATGCTGGTTTCGCACCTTGGCAGAAGCTTTCGTCAGGGACGGCATATTCTGCGCGTGCTCTACTACCGGCCATTACGCAACCTGCTGCCCGGCACGGCCCTGCGCCGCTCGGAAACCCACATTGCCCGCCAGATCTTCAGCGCGCTCACGCGGATAAATGAGGAAAACGGGGAACTGGAGCCGGATATCGCCCACCACTGGAAATGTCTCTCCCCGCTGCACTGGCGTTTTTATCTGCGTCCCGGCATTCACTTTCACCACGGCCGCGAGCTGGAGATGAGCGACGTCATCACCTCCCTGCAACGGGTTAATGCCCTGCCGCTCTACTCGCATATCACCGGGATCGTCTCACCTACCTCCTGGACGCTGGATATTCATCTCTCCCAGCCCGACAGCTGGCTACCGTGGCTGCTGGGTCATGTACAGTCGATGATCCTCCCCAAGGAGTGGCCGACCATGGAGAACTTTGCCAGCCTGCCGGTGGGCACCGGACCGTACGCGGTCACGCTTAATAACAGCAACCAGCTGAAAATCCACGCTTTTGATGACTACTTTGGCTTTCGAGCGCTGATTGATGAGGTGAATGTCTGGGTGCTGCCCGACGTCAACGACGATTTAAGCGCGGGCCTGACGCTGGAGGGGCCCGGTGGCGAGGAGAAAGCCGTTGAGAGCCGCCTTGAAGAGGGGTGCTACTACCTGCTGTTTGATGCCCGCACTGGTCGCGGGGCCAGCCAGCAGGTGCGAGAGTGGGTGAGCCAGATCCTCTCTCCAGCAAGCCTGCTGTTTCACGCCGAGGAGCATCACCAGCGCTACTGGTTCCCGGCCTACGGCCTGCTGCCGCGCTGGCATCATACCCGGCCGGGCGGCAGCGAGAAGCCTGCCGGACTGGAGTCGCTGACTCTGACCTACTACCGGGAACACATCGAACACCGGGTGCTGGCCCAGACCATGAGCGCCCTGCTGGCGGCGCATCAGGTGACGCTGCACATTCAGGAGGTGGACTACGAGGAGTGGCACAGCGGCGACGCGGTGAGCGATATCTGGCTCAACAGCGCTAACTTTACCCTGCCGCTGGATTTCTCACTCTTTACCCACCTCTATGAGGTGCCGCTGCTGCAGAAGTGTATTCCGCGCGACTGGCAGGCAGATGCCACGCAGTGGCGAGCGGGCGAGATGAACTTAGCCGCCTGGTGCCAGCAGTTGCTGGCGGGCAAGGCGATTGTGCCGCTGATCCATCACTGGCTGATGATCCAGGGGCAGCGCAGCATGCGCGGCCTGCGGATGAACACCCTCGGCTGGTTTGATTTTAAATCGGCATGGTTTGCGCCCCCAGATCCTTAGCGCTTTCAGAATGCTGACATAATCACTACAATGAGGCCGTGCTCAACGGGGTGCTGCGCGATGCGTGTGCTGAGAAAATACCCGTCGAACCTGATCCGGATAACGCCGGCGAAGGGATTTGAGGCTGCTACTCAAAATCCTTTGCCACTCTCTTTCTATTGAGGTGCAAAGTGTTAAAAAAATGTCTGCCGCTGCTGCTACTCGTGGCCGCCCCCGTGTTTGCCGCCCCGGCTTCTGATAAACCCGTTCTCACCGTCTACACCTACGACTCGTTCGCCGCCGACTGGGGGCCAGGTCCTGCGGTAAAAAAAGCCTTTGAAGCCGACTGTCACTGTGAGCTGAAGATGGTGGCGCTGGAGGATGGCGTCTCGCTGCTCAACCGTCTGCGCATGGAGGGCAAAAACAGCAAGGCCGACGTGGTGCTGGGCCTCGACAATAACCTGCTGGAGGCCGCCAGCCAGACCGGACTGTTTGCCAAAAGCGGCGTGGCGGCCGACGCCGTTAACGTCCCCGGCGGCTGGAAAAACGACACCTTTGTGCCCTTCGACTACGGCTACTTCGCTTTCGTCTATGACAAGAACAAGCTGAAGAATCCGCCGAAGAGCCTGAAAGAGCTGGTAGAGAGCGACCAGAAGTGGCGGGTAATCTATCAGGATCCGCGCACCAGCACCCCAGGGCTGGGCCTGCTGCTGTGGATGCAAAAAGTCTACGGCGATAAAGCACCTGAGGCGTGGCAGAAGCTGGCGGCGAAAACCGTTACCGTCACCAAAGGCTGGAGCGAAGCCTACGGCCTGTTCCTGAAGGGCGAGAGCGATCTGGTTCTAAGCTACACCACCTCCCCGGCCTATCACCTGATCGAAGAGAAAAAGGATAACTACGCGGCGGCGGACTTTAGTGAAGGCCACTACCTGCAGGTAGAGGTCGCTGCCCGCACCGCAGCCAGCAAGCAGCCCGAGCTGGCAGAAAAGTTCCTCAAATTTATGGTGAGCCCGGGGTTCCAGAACGCCATCCCGACCGGCAACTGGATGTACCCGGTGAGCAACGTAACGCTGCCCGCTGGCTTTGACTCGCTGACGAAGCCGAAGACCACCCTGGAGTTCACGCCGCAGCAGGTCTTCTCCCAACGCGCTGAGTGGATTAACACGTGGCTTCGCGCGACCAGCCGCTAATTCCCGGCTGGCTGCTGCCCGGCGCTGCCGCTGCCACCCTGCTGATAGCGGTGGCGCTGGCAGCGTTTCTTGCCCTCTGGCTCAACGCGCCGACCACCGACGTCGCGGCGTTGTGGCACGACAGTTACCTGCGCCACGTGGTGGCCTTCTCCTTTGGCCAGGCGTTTCTCTCTGCCCTGCTCTCGGTGACGCCCGCTATTTTCCTGGCCCGCGCCCTCTATCGCCGCCGCTTTCCCGGGCGGCTGATGCTGCTCCGCCTCTGCGCGATGACCCTGATCCTGCCGGTGCTGGTGGCGGTCTTTGGCATCCTCACCGTCTACGGCCGACAGGGCTGGCTGGCGTCGCTGTGTGACTCGCTCGGCCTGCCGTGGGGATTCTCACCCTACGGGCTGAGCGGCATTCTGCTGGCACACATCTTTTTTAACCTGCCGATGGCGACCCGCCTGCTGCTGCAAGCCCTGGAGCAGATCCCCGGCGAGCAGCGCCAGCTTGCCGCTCAGCTGGGGATGCGTGGTTTCGCCTTCTTCCGCTTCGTCGAGTGGCCGTGGCTGCGGCGACAGATCCCTCCGGTGGCGGCGCTGATCTTTATGCTCTGCTTCGCCAGCTTCGCTACCGTGCTGTCGCTGGGCGGCGGCCCCAGGGCGACCACCATTGAACTGGCGATCTACCAGGCCCTGAATTTCGACTACGATCCCGGCCGCGCCGCGCTGCTGGGACTATTGCAGATGATCTGCTGCCTGGCGCTGGTGCTGCTTAGCCAGCGTCTGAGCAAGGCCATTCCGGTGGGCAGCAGCCAAATCCAGGGCTGGCGCGATCCGCAGGACAGCTGGCACGCCCGGCTGGGGGATGGCCTGCTGATTGGCCTGGCGCTGCTCCTGCTCCTGCCGCCCCTGCTGGCGGTGATTATCGAGGGGATAAACCGTAACCTGCCCGAAGTGCTGGCCCAGCCGGTGCTGTGGCAGGCGGTGTGGACCTCTCTGCGCATTGCCCTGCTGGCCGGTCTGCTCTGTGTGATCCTCACCATGATGCTGCTCTGGAGCAGCCGCGAGCTGCGGGCGCGCGGACAGCTGCGCCGGGGACAGGCGCTGGAGCTGAGCGGGATGCTGATCCTCGCCATGCCCGGCATCGTGCTGGCAACCGGCTTCTTTTTGCTGCTCAACAACTCTGTGGGTCTGCCTACTTCGGCGGATGGGATCGTGATCTTTACCAACGCCTTAATGGCTATCCCCTACGCCCAGAAGGTGCTCGATAACCCGATGCGGGACATCACCGCCCGCTACGGCCTGCTGTGTGAGTCGTTGGGCATGCGCGGCTTTTCACGCCTGCGAGTGGTAGAGCTGCGAGCGCTGCGGCGGCCGCTGGCCCAGGCGCTGGCCTTCGCCTGCGTGCTCTCGATCGGCGACTTTGGGGTGGTAGCGCTGTTTGGCAACGATGACTTCCGCACGCTCCCCTTCTATCTTTACCAGCAGATTGGCTCCTACCGCAGCCAGGACGGCGCGGTGACGGCGCTGATCCTGCTGGCGCTCTGCTTTATTCTGTTTACCGTTATTGAAAAACTTCCGGGCCGCCATGCTAAAACTCACTGATGTCACCTGGCTCTATCAGCATCTGCCGATGCGCTTTACTCTCGCCGTCGAGGCGGGAGAGCAGATTGCCGTGCTGGGACCCAGCGGCGCGGGGAAAAGCACGCTGCTCAACCTCATCGCCGGTTTTATCCAGCCGGTGAGCGGCACGATTTTAATTGGCGAGCGGGAGCATACCGCTACGCCGCCGTCGCGCCGTCCGGTATCCATGCTGTTTCAGGAAAACAACCTGTTCACCCACCTGACGGTGCGGCAGAACATCGGCCTCGGCCTGCATCCCGGCCTGAAGCTCAATGCCGTTCAGCAGCAGAAACTGGCGGAGATTGCCGCTCAGATGGGGCTTGAGACGCTGCTCGACCGGCTGCCGGACCAGCTCTCTGGCGGGCAGCGGCAGCGGGTGGCACTGGCGCGCTGTCTGGTGCGGGAGCAGCCCATCCTGCTGCTGGATGAGCCGTTTTCGGCGCTCGATCCGGCCCTGCGTCAGGAGATGCTGGCCCTGGTGCAGAGCGTCTGCAAGCGACAAAACATCACCCTGCTGATGGTCTCCCACAGCATTGAGGATGCCGCACGCATTGCCGGCCGGGCGCTGGTCGTGGCCGAGGGACGCATCGCCTGGGACGGCGCAACCGATGAGCTGGTCAGCGGTCGCGCCCCGGTCTCGGCGCTGCTGGGAATTGAACGTCAGTGACCGCTGACGACCTTACCCAGGATCGTTAAATAGGTGGGCATCAGCGGATGACGGGCCACCGCCACGCAGGCGATAACCGCCACGCCAAGCAGCAGGGGAGCCACCCACAGCAGCCGCCCGCGCGGCAGGTATTTTGTCAGCCGATCGCTGCCGGGCCTGCCGCTGCGCCACAGTCGCCAGCAGAGCCATACCGCAATCCAGAGCAGCAGCGCCGCACCCAGCAGCAGCCACTTAAACGCCCCGCTCTGCTCATCAGCAGGAATATCGATCGCCGCCCCGGCGAGAATGCCCGGTAAAAAGTAGAACGGCGGCCAGAGCAGGCAGCCGATAATGTTAGGCAGCAAAAACTTGCTGACGGGCAGATCGAGCATCCCGGCAACCATCGGCACCAGCGGACGGGTTGGCCCAACAAAGCGGCCGACAAGGATAGTAAACATGCTGTGCTGGTGCAGGGCGTGCTCGGTCTTATCGAGCAGCGCCTTGTTCTTTTTCATAAACGACCAGCGGTGCAGCGGCTTCTTAAAACGCCACCCGAGCCAGAAGGAGATCCAGTCTCCCAGCAGGCAGCCGACAATGCCCGCCAGCCAGGCATACCAAAAGTTCACCTCGCCGCTGCCGATCAGCGCCCCTAGCCCGGCCATCATCACCGTACCGGGCAGGATCAGGCCCACCAGCGCCAGCGACTCCAGAAAAGCCACAAGAGCGATCGCAATGAGCGTATAGGTCGCTGATTGAGTAATAAAATGTTCCAGAAATGCCTGCATACGCGGTCCGTTTTAGTGACGAAGCAGGGATTCTCCAGAGCCGGTAACGCCTCGTCAAGCTCACAATTGTCTGATTAGTTTACTGTCTGTATCAGAGGTCGGCGGCGGCATTTCGTTTCTTTACGTTATTCGCACCCGGCGCGGAACTCGCTCGGGCTGGCTCCGGTACATTTTTTGAACACGCGAGAGAAGTAGAGCTGGTCCTCAAAACCGACGTTGCGCCCCACGCTGGCTATGGGCATTCGCGTCGTGCTGAGCAGCAGCTTGGCCTGGCTGATGCGCTGATCCTCCCGCCAGCTGAGCACGCTCACCCCCAGCTGCTGGCGGAAGAGGTGCGACAGCCGCGACGGCGACAGACAGACGTGCTGCGCCACACCGGCGATATCGAAATGGTTGTCCGCCAGGTGATCGCTGATGTACTGGCAGGCGTCACGCACCCGGTTATCCAGCGGCGGATGCAGCGATTCGTTGATCGCGTCCATCCGTCGCAGCAGCACCTGTTCCAGCAGGTTGATCGCCAGCAGTTCGCCATAGCGCCCGCTGCTCTGCCCGGCGCTGATAATCTGCGCAAACAGCTCACTAAAGCGTGCCTGGTGCACCTCGTCAGGACGGAAATAGCCGGTCTGGGCAAAAAGGGTTGGCCAGGCCAGCCACTCATGCCAGTAGGCCCGCGGACGGAAGTAGACCCACTGGTGATACCACTCCCGCGCCTCAGGGTGACGGCCATAGTGGTGCACCTCGCCTGGCGGGAAAAGCAGGATGTCGCCGGGGCGGCAGACAAACTGGCGGCCATTGTTATTGACAATCCCCTCTCCCCGCACCGTCAGGTTGAGAATATAGCCTTTCATCCCCAGCGGGCGATCGACAAAGAAATCGAGGTAGCCGTCGGCCTCAATGGGCGTCAGTCCCGCCACGAGATGGGCATTGAACGAATAGCCAGGCAGCAGAGGATCGGTTTGTAATTCAGCCATAAACAGCGCGCTCCAGGTAGTGGTCAAGGAAACCATTTGTCCATATTGGGTTTTATTTCACTACGCGGCGACTCTGGTGAACCAGATATAAAAACCGCAGCGTGACAACCCCGCCAGATAAAAGCACTTTCCCCGTTTTGACTAATCTACACCGATAAAAAGGGGTAACAAAAGTGTCTATAAACCCGGCAGAAATGTCCACATTGAATATTTGCAGTGAGTCACACTTTCTGCTGCCATAGCATTTTTATCCATAAGATTAGCGGATCCTGCCTGACGCTTTTTGCCCCCTGTCTCTAATGTTTCTCCATACGCTTATTTTGGATGGAGTAAGACGATGGCAATTGCAATTGGCCTCGATTTTGGCAGCGACTCGGTACGCGCCCTGGCAGTAGACTGCGAGCACGGCACAGAGATCGCCACCAGCGTGGAGTGGTATCCGCGCTGGCAGGAGGGGCGTTATTGCGACGCTCCGCGGAATCAGTTTCGCCATCACCCACGCGACTATATCGAGTCGATGGAAGCGGCAATCAAAAGCGTGCTGGCCCAGCTAAGCCCTGACCAGCGCGAACAGATCAGCGGTATCGGCGTGGACAGCACCGGCTCGACGCCAGCCCCGATCGACGCCGAGGGGCGCGTGCTGGCGCTGCGTCCGGAGTTTGCCGACAACCCCAACGCCATGTTCGTGCTCTGGAAAGATCACACGGCGGTTGAGGAAGCCGAGGCCATCACCCGCCTCTGTCACCAGCCGGGCAAAACCGACTACTCACGCTATATCGGCGGGATCTACTCCAGCGAGTGGTTCTGGGCCAAGATCCTGCATGTCACCCGTGAGGATGCCGCCGTCGCCCAGGCCGCCACCTCGTGGATTGAGCTATGCGATTGGGTCCCCGCCCTGCTCTCCAACACCGTCCGTCCGCAGGATATCCGCCGCGGACGCTGCAGCGCTGGACACAAATCCCTCTGGCACGAAAGCTGGGGTGGCTTGCCTCCGGCCAGCTTCTTTGACGAGCTGGATCCGATCATTAATAAGCATCTGGCCTGGCCGATGTTTACCGAAACCTGGACCGCCGATCTGCCTGTGGGCAACCTGAGCCCGGAGTGGGCCCAGCGTCTGGGCCTGTCGGAGAAGGTGGTGATTGCCGGAGGCGCATTCGACTGCCATATGGGCGCAGTGGGCGCAGGGGCGCAGCCGAACACGCTGGTCAAAGTGATTGGCACCTCAACCTGCGACATCCTGATTGCCGATAAGCCCAGCGTCGGCGAGCGAGCGGTAAAAGGCATCTGCGGCCAGGTTGACGGCAGCGTGGTCCCGGACTTTATCGGCCTTGAAGCCGGACAGTCGGCCTTCGGCGATATCTATGCCTGGTTTGGCCGCATTCTCGGCTGGCCGCTTGAGCAGCTTGCGCTCCAGCATCCAGAGCTGAAAACCCAGATCCAGGCCAGCCAGAAACAGCTGCTGCCTGCCCTGACCCAGGCCTGGGCGGATAACCCTTCCCTCGATCACCTCCCGGTGATCCTCGACTGGTTTAACGGTCGCCGCACCCCTAACGCTAACCAGCGCCTGAAGGGGGTGATCACTGACCTTAACCTTGCTACCGACGCGCCACTGCTGTTTGGCGGGCTGATCGCCGCTACCGCCTTCGGCGCGCGCGCCATTATGGAGTGCTTTACCGAACAGGGGATCGCGGTCAACAACGTGATGGCCCTTGGCGGTATCGCCCGTAAAAACCGGGTGATCATGCAAGCCTGCTGCGACGTGCTCAACCGTCCGCTGCAGATCGTCGCCTCCGATCAGTGCTGCGCTTTAGGCGCGGCCATCTTCGCCGCCGTAGCCGCAGGGGATCATGCTGATATCCCGACCGCGCAGCGCCATATGGCCAGCGCCGTCGAAAATACGCTCCAGCCTGCTCCGGCTCAGGCGCAACGCTTTGAACAGCTCTATCGCCGCTACCAGCACTGGGCGGCCAGCGCCGAACAACACTATCTCCCTTCAGCTGCGCCAGCGTCGCAGGCCGCTCTGACTCATTAAGGACACGATAATGACTATTTTTGATAACTACGAAGTATGGTTTGTGATTGGCAGCCAGCATCTCTATGGCCCGGAGACCCTACGCCAGGTCACGCAGCACGCTGAGCAGGTAGTGAATGCGCTGAACAGCGAAGCCAAACTGCCCTGCAAGCTGGTGCTGAAGCCGCTCGGCACCTCGCCGGATGAGATCACCGCTATCTGCCGCGACGCCAACTACGACGACAAGTGTGC
Organism: Pseudescherichia sp. L3; assembly: GCF_024656065.1. NCBI lineage: Bacteria > Pseudomonadati > Pseudomonadota > Gammaproteobacteria > Enterobacterales > Enterobacteriaceae > Pseudescherichia > Pseudescherichia sp. L3. The sequence continues at coordinate 275,045 of NZ_JANKYC010000004.1, read as the reverse complement.
GGGCCTGGTGGTATGGCTGCACACCTTCTCCCCGGCCAAAATGTGGATCAACGGCCTGACCATCCTTAACAAGCCGCTGCTGCAGTTCCATACCCAGTTCAACGCCTCCCTGCCGTGGGACAGCATCGACATGGACTTTATGAACCTGAACCAGACCGCACACGGCGGCCGCGAGTTCGGCTTCATTGGCGCGCGGATGCGTCAGCAGCACAGCGTGGTGACCGGCCACTGGCAGGATCAAAAAGCCCAGCAGCGCATCGGGGCGTGGATGCGTCATGCGGTCTCCAAACAGGATACCCGCCATCTGAAAGTGTGCCGTTTCGGCGACAACATGCGTGAAGTTGCCGTCACCGACGGCGATAAAGTGGCAGCGCAGATCAAGTTCGGCTTCTCGGTCAATACCTGGGCGGTGGGCGATCTGGTGCAGGTGGTAAATGACATCAGCGAAGGCGATATCAGCGCGCTGGTGGACGAGTATGAGAGCAGCTACCGCCTGACCGCTGCCGCGCAAGTTAACGGTGATAAACGCCAGAACGTCATTGACGCGGCCCGCATCGAGCTGGGCATGAAGCGCTTCCTTGAACAAGGCGGCTTCCACGCCTTCACCACTACCTTTGAAGATCTGCACGGCCTGAAACAGCTTCCGGGCCTCGCCGTGCAGCGCCTGATGCAGCAGGGCTACGGCTTTGCGGGCGAAGGCGACTGGAAAACCGCCGCCCTGCTTCGCATCATGAAGGTGATGTCGACCGGTCTACAGGGCGGCACCTCCTTTATGGAGGACTACACCTACCACTTTGAGGACGGCAACGATCTGGTGCTCGGCTCCCATATGCTGGAAGTGTGTCCAACCATCGCTCTGGATGAGAAACCGATCCTCGACGTGCAGTACCTCGGCATCGGCGGCAAAGCCGATCCGGCCCGCCTGATCTTCTCCACTAAAACCGGCCCGGCGATCAACGCCAGCCTGATCGATCTCGGGGATCGTTTCCGCCTGCTGGTGAACTGCGTTGATTCCGTTGAGACCCCTCACCAGCTGCCGAAGCTGCCGGTCGCCAACGCGCTGTGGAAAGCCCAGCCGGATCTCGCCACCGCCTCTGAGGCGTGGATCGTTGCCGGGGGTGCACACCACACCGTCTTCAGCCACGCGCTGGATCTCAGCGATATGCGCCAGTTCGCCGAGCTGCACGACATTGAGCTGGCGGTGATCGACAACGACACCCGCCTGCCAGCGTTCAAAGATGCGCTGCGCTGGAACGAAGTCTATTACGGCTCTAAACGTTAAGTCCGTAACGCCCGGTGGCGCTGCGCTTACCGGGCCTACGTGGAGATAACTATGCTTGAAGATCTCAAACGCCAGGTGCTGGAAGCCAACCTGGCGCTACCGAAACATAATCTGGTCACCCTGACCTGGGGCAACGTCAGCGCCGTCGATCGCGAACGCGGTGTGTTTGTCATCAAGCCCTCTGGCGTCGACTACAGCGTAATGACGGCAGAGGATATGGTGGTGGTGAGCATCGAAACTGGCGAGGTGGTCGAGGGGACGAAAAAACCCTCGTCCGATACGCCGACCCACCGCCTGCTCTACCAGGCTTTCCCCTCCATCGGCGGGATTGTGCATACCCATTCGCGCCACGCGACCATCTGGGCGCAGGCGGGACAGTCCATTCCGGCAACCGGCACGACCCACGCTGACTACTTCTACGGCCCCATCCCCTGCACCCGCAAGATGACCGATGCCGAGATCAACGGCGAGTATGAGTGGGAGACCGGTCAGGTGATCGTCGAAACCTTTACTACCCAGGGGATCGATGCTGCCCAGATGCCTGGCGTGCTGGTGCACTCCCACGGTCCCTTTGCCTGGGGCAAAAATGCTGACGACGCGGTGCATAACGCCATCGTGCTGGAAGAGGTCGCCTACATGGGGATCTTCTGCCGCCAGCTCACCCCGGATCTGCCAGCCATGCAGCAGACGCTGCTGGATAAGCACTATCTACGCAAACACGGGGCGAAGGCCTATTACGGACAGTAAGACTGTATAAAAACCCAGCTAAAACAGTGAAACCAGGCTATAATAATGCCTGGTTTTATTTTATGAGAAGAGAGCGTGGCGCAGGCGCAAGAAGGCTTTTTACTGACCCGACACTGGCGGGATACCCCGCAAGGCACCGAGATCGCGTTCTGGCTGGCAACCGATAACGGTCCGCTGCGGGTGGTGCTGCCCGTTCAGGAGTCGGTAGCGTTTATCCCCTCGGCGCAGGTGCCTCAGGCGCAGCGGATCCTGGCGGGCGAAAGCCACTACCGCCTGACGCCGCTTGAGCTGAAAGACTTCAGTCGCCAGCCGGTGCACGGCCTCTACTGTCGCGCCCATCGTCAGCTAATGCGCTATGAGAAGCTGCTCCGCGAGGGCGGCGTAACGCTTTACGAAGCCGACATCCGCCCGCCCGAACGTTTCTTAATGGAGCGCTTTATCACGGCTCCGGTGTGGGTCAGCGGCGAGGCACGCGACGGCGAGCTGGTGAATACTCGCCTGAAGCCCAGCCCGCACTACCGCCCGCCGCTGAAGTGGGTGTCGCTGGATATCGAAACCACCCGCCACGGTGAACTGTACTGCATTGGGCTGGAAGGGTGTGGCCAGCGCACGGTCTATATGCTCGGGCCGGAAAACGGTGACGCCACGGGCCTCGACTTCCATCTGGAGTACGTTGCCAGCCGTCGGCAGCTGTTGGAGAAGCTCAACGCCTGGTTTGCCGCCCACGATCCCGACGTGTTGATCGGCTGGAACGTAGTGCAGTTCGATCTGCGCGTGTTACAGAAGCACGCCGAGCGCTACGGCGTTCCGCTGCGGCTGGGGCGCGGCAACAGCGAGCTGGAGTGGCGCGAGCACGGCTTTAAGAACGGCGTCTTCTTTGCACAGATGGCGGGCCGGCTGATTATCGACGGCATCGATGCCCTGAAGTCCGCCTTCTGGAACTTCCCGTCATTCTCTCTCGAAGCGGTGGCCCGGGAGCTGCTCGGGGAAGGCAAGTCGATCGATAACCCGTGGGACCGCATGGACGAGATTGAGCGACGCTTTAACGAAGATAAGCCTGCCCTTGCCACCTACAACCTGAAAGACTGCGAGCTGGTGACGCGCATCTTCCATAAGACCGCCATCATGCCCTTCCTGCTGGAGCGCGCCTCGGTCAACGGCCTGCCTGCCGATCGCCACGGCGGGTCGGTCGCGGCCTTCAGCCATCTCTATTTTCCCCGCATGCATCGGGCGGGCTACGTGGCCCCAAATCTCGGTGACGTGCCGCCGCAGGCCAGCCCCGGCGGCTATGTGATGGACTCCACTCCCGGCCTGTATGACTCGGTGCTGGTGCTGGACTACAAGAGCCTCTATCCGTCGATCATCCGCACCTTTCTGATCGATCCGGTGGGGCTGATAGAGGGCATGGCGCAGCCGGACGAAGCCCACAGCATTGAGGGCTTTCTCGGGGCGTGGTTCTCCCGCGAGAAGCACTGCCTGCCAGAGATTGTCGGCCAGATCTGGCACGGCCGTGACGAGGCCAAACGCCAGGGTAACAAGCCGCTTTCGCAGGCGCTGAAGATCATCATGAACGCCTTCTACGGCGTGTTGGGCACCAGCGCCTGCCGCTTCTTCGATCCCCGGCTGGCGTCGTCGATCACCATGCGCGGGCATGAGATCATGCTTCAGACTAAAACGCTGATCGAGTCCCAGGGCTTTGAAGTGATCTACGGCGACACGGACTCGACCTTCGTCTGGCTGAAGCACGCCCATAGCGAAGAGCAGGCCGCCCGCATCGGCCAGACGCTGGTTGCGCTGGTCAATGACTGGTGGCGGGAGCATCTCGCCAGCAAGGGGTTAGTTAGCGCGCTGGAGCTGGAGTTTGAGACCCACTTCAGCCGCTTCCTGATGCCAACCATTCGCGGGGCGGATACCGGCAGCAAGAAGCGCTACGCCGGGCTGATTCAGGAGGGTGACAGCCAGCGCATGGTCTTTAAGGGTCTGGAGACGGTACGCACCGACTGGACGCCGCTGGCGCAGACGTTCCAGCAGGCGCTCTACCTGCGCATTTTTCGCCGCGAGCCGTATCAGGATTACATTCGCGAAACCATTGCCCAACTGATGGCGGGCGAGCTTGATAGCCAGCTGGTGTATCGCAAGCGCCTGCGGCGTCCGCTGGCGGAGTATCAGCGCAACGTGCCGCCGCACGTGCGGGCGGCGAGGCTGGCGGATGAGCAGAACCAGAAGCGCGGCCGGGCGTTGCAGTATCAGAAACGCGGCACCATCAAGTATGTCTGGACCATCCACGGCCCCGAGCCAGTGGACTACCAGCAGTCGCCGCTGGACTACGATCACTACTTAACTAAACAGCTACAGCCGGTGGCGGAGGGCATCCTGCCGTTTATGGAGGATGACTTTGCTACACTGGTTACGGGGCAGATGGGGCTATTTTAATGCGGTTCGAATGGTGACGAAGACGTGACGAACGCATTGCCATCCAGTACCATAGCGCCCTTTCCAATCCCTGGCCCCAATTTTTTGACGCGCTGTCGCTCTCTGACGGTGGTCTAACTATTGCCTGCAATTTGAGATATAGAGCCGAATAACTATGCCTTTTACACTTGGTCAACGCTGGATCAGCGATACAGAAAGCGAACTCGGACTGGGAACCGTTGTGGCGATGGATGCGCGTACCGTTACGCTGCTCTTCTCCTCAACCGGAGAGAACCGTCTCTACTCCCGCAGTGACTCCCCGGTTACTCGCGTAATGTTTAATCCAGGCGATACGGTGACCAGCCACGAAGGCTGGCAGCTCACCATTGATGACGTAAAAGAGCAAAACGGTCTGCTGACCTACACCGGCACGCGCCTCGATACCGGCGAAACCGACGTGGCGCTGCGTGAAGTGCTGCTCGACAGCAAGCTGGTGTTCAGCAAGCCGCAGGACCGCCTGTTTGCCGGGCAGATCGACCGTATGGATCGCTTCTCCCTGCGCTACCGCGCACGTAAATACCAGAGCGAGCAGTACCGGATGCCGTGGAGCGGCCTGCGCGGCCAGCGCACCAGCCTGATCCCTCACCAGCTGCACATTGCCCACGATGTGGGTCGTCGCCATGCGCCGCGCGTGCTGCTGGCGGATGAGGTAGGCCTGGGTAAAACCATCGAAGCAGGGATGATCCTGCACCAGCAGCTGCTGGCCGGTGCGGCAGAGCGCGTGCTGGTGGTGGTGCCGGAAACCCTGCAACACCAGTGGCTGGTAGAGATGCTGCGTCGCTTCAACCTGCGCTTCGCGCTGTTTGATGACGAGCGTTACGCGGAAGCCCAGCACGAAGCCGATAACCCGTTTGAGACCGAACAGCTGGTGATCTGCTCCCTGGACTTCGTGCGCCGCAGCAAGCAGCGCCTGGAGCACCTGTGCGACGCCGAGTGGGATATGCTGGTGGTCGATGAAGCGCACCACCTGGTGTGGAGCGAAGAGGCACCGAGCCGCGAGTACATGGCGATTGAACAGCTGGCCGAGCGCGTGCCGGGCGTCCTGCTGCTGACCGCGACGCCGGAGCAGCTGGGTCTGGAGAGCCACTTCGCCCGTCTGCGCCTGCTGGATCCCAACCGCTTCCATGACTTTGAGCAGTTTGTGGAAGAGCAGCAGAACTACCGCCCGGTAGCCGATGCCGTGGCCATGCTGCTGGCGGGCAAGCATCTGAGCGACAGCGAGCTGAACACCCTGAGCGAGCTGATTGGCGAGCAGGACATTGAACCGCTGCTGCAAACCGCTAACAGCGATCGCGACGGCGCAGAGGCGGCCCGTCAGGAGCTGGTCTCCATGCTGATGGATCGCCATGGCACCAGCCGCGTCCTGTTCCGTAACACCCGTAACGGCGTGAAGGGCTTCCCGAAACGTGAGCTGCACACCATCAAACTGCCGCTGCCGACCCAGTACCAGACGGCCATCAAGGTCTCTGGCATCATGGGGGCACGCAAAAGCGCCGAAGAGCGCGCCCGCGACATGCTCTACCCGGAGCAGATCTATCAGGAGTTCGAGGGCGACACCGGCACATGGTGGAACTTTGATCCGCGCGTTGAGTGGCTAATGGGCTACCTGACCAGCCACCGTTCGCAGAAGGTGCTGGTCATCTGCGCCAAGGCGGCCACCGCCCTCCAGCTGGAGCAGGTGCTGCGCGAGCGTGAAGGCATCCGTGCCGCCGTGTTCCACGAAGGCATGTCCATCGTTGAGCGCGACCGGGCCGCCGCCTGGTTTGGCGAAGAGGACAGCGGCGCACAGGTGCTGCTCTGCTCTGAGATTGGCTCCGAAGGGCGTAACTTCCAGTTCGCCAGCCACCTGGTGATGTTCGATCTTCCGTTTAACCCGGATCTGCTGGAGCAGCGTATTGGTCGTCTGGACCGTATCGGCCAGGCGCACGATATCCAGATCCACGTGCCCTATCTGGAAAAAACCGCTCAGTCGGTGCTGGTGCGCTGGTTCCACGAAGGCCTCGACGCCTTTGAGCACACCTGCCCTACCGGTCGCACTATCTACGACCAGGTTCACAGCGATCTGATTGGCTACCTCGCCGCGCCGGAAGAGACCGACGGCTTCGATGAGCTGATCAAAACCTGCCGCGAGCAGCACGAGGCGCTGAAGGCTCAGCTGGAGCAGGGCCGCGATCGCCTGCTGGAGATCCACTCCAACGGCGGTGAAAAAGCGCAGGCGCTGGCAGAGAGCATTGAAGAGCAGGATGACGATACCGGACTGATCAGCTTTGCCATGAACCTGTTTGATATCGTGGGCGTCAACCAGGACGATCGCGGTGAGAACATGATCGTGCTGACCCCGTCCGATCACATGCTGGTTCCGGATTTCCCGGGCCTGCCGGAAGATGGTTGCACTATCACCTTCGAGCGCGACGTAGCTCTGTCGCGGGAAGATGCTCAGTTTGTTACCTGGGAGCATCCGCTGATCCGCAACGGTCTGGATCTGATCCTCTCCGGCGATACCGGTAGCAGCACCATTTCACTGCTGAAAAACAAGGCGCTGCCGGTGGGCACCCTGCTGCTCGAGCTGATCTACGTCGTCGAGGCGCAGGCACCGAAGCAGCTTCAGCTCAACCGCTTCCTGCCTGCCACGCCGGTGCGTATGCTGCTGGATAAAAACGGCAATAACCTTGCCGCCCAGGTGGAGTTCGAAACCTTCAACCGCCAGCTGAGCGCGGTCAACCGCCACACCGGCAGCAAGCTGGTGAACGCGGTGCAGCAGGACGTGCACGCGATCCTGCAGCTGGGTGAAGCACAGATCGAGAGCGCGGCGAAGGCGCTGATTGCGGCGGCGCGTCAGGAGGCAGATGAACGTCTCTCGGCAGAGCTGTCACGCCTGGAAGCGCTGAAGGCGGTGAACCCGAACATCCGTGATGATGAGCTGGCCGCCATTGAGAGCAACCGTCAGCAGGTGCTCGATAGCCTTGCTCAGGCGGGCTGGCGTCTCGATGCCCTGCGTCTTATTGTCGTTACGCACCAGTAACAGGAACCCGTTATGTTGATGGAGCCCTACAATCCGCCGCAGTCGCCCTGGCTGGTCGTGTTATACCAGGACGAGCACATTATGGTGGTTAACAAGCCGAGCGGCTTGCTCTCCGTGCCAGGAAGGCTGGACGAGCACAAAGACAGCGTGATGACGCGCATTCAGCGCGACTATCCGTTGGCCGAGTCGGTGCATCGTCTGGATATGGCCACCAGCGGCGTTATCGTAGTGGCTCTGACCAAAGCCGCGGAGCGGGAGCTTAAGCGCCAGTTCCGCGATCGCGAGCCGAAGAAGCAGTACGTGGCCCGCGTGTGGGGACATCCGGAGAAGGCAGAGGGTCTGATCGATCTGCCGCTGATCTGCGACTGGCCGAACCGCCCGAAGCAGATGGTGTGCCATGAGACCGGGAAAGCGGCGCAGACCGAGTATGAGGTGCTGGAGTACGCGACGGATAACACCGCTCGCGTGCAGCTGAAGCCGATTACCGGGCGCTCGCACCAGCTGCGCGTGCATATGCTGGCGTTGGGCCATCCGATCCTCGGCGACCGCTTCTATGCCACGCCCGAGGCGCTGGCGATGGCGCCTCGTCTGCAACTTCACGCCGAGATGTTAACCATCACGCACCCAGCGTACGGCACCAGCATGACGTTTAAAGCGCCCGCCGATTTCTAGCAGGCGCGAGCCGGAGGGCGGGCGTTACTTTAGCCCGCTCACCAGCGACTTGCGGCTCTCTTCCAGAGAGATAACACGGCTACATACCGCCTTGCCGAACTGCTCAAAGTCCGCTTCCTGATTCTTCCACTCGCTTTGAATGGCCGTTTGCAGGCCGCCGAGGCTGCCCATTACGCTCTGTAACGGATTACCGCCGCCTTTGAGTACCGCCTGAGCACCCATCTCGTTAATGCTGTCCTGCAGGATGCCGCCCATCGCCTGGTTCACCAGCTGCTGACCGTTGGCGCGTACCTCATCAATCGCCTTATAGTGAAACGCGAGGCCATCGCTGCGATGCTCCAGAATGCGGTTCATCTGCTCTTTCAGCTGCGCGTCGAGCTTGGTTAAGCGCCCGCGCATGTTGCTGCTTTGACCCACTTCCTTGGCGATGATCTTATCCAGCGCCACGCGGCCCTTTTCAACGCGGCTGCGCGCGCCCTCGTCGATCCACGGCAATGCGTTACGCAGATCGGCCTGGTAATCTTTCGCCTGCTCGCGCTGGGCCGCGCTGAGGCTATACTGCTTGCCGTTGAACATGACGTTGCCGTCTGGCGTCATCACCAGATTGCCGTTTTCGCCCACCACCTGCACGGTCTGCGGGTTGACGATCACATCGTCACGCGGGTTCACGCTACATTTGTATTCTGCCTGGGCAGTAAAGGCGGTTGCCGCCATTGCCGCAGCCAGCAGCGCTTTACGCATCATAAAAACTCCTGTCCTGTAGAGACAAAACGGGCCGGCAATCGCCAGCCCCGATAGTGACTTAGTCCCACCAGACGTCGAAAAGTTCGCTGATGCGCACATCTTCAAAGCCGCGGCCTTCCAGCCAGCTACGCACGGTAGCCTGATGCTCCTCGGTACACTTGCCAATCTCCTGCTTGCAGATCAGCCCTTCCCAGACCAGGTAGCCGCTGCCGTCAAACGCCAGCTTGTTTGGCTCAATCACCTCGTTGATGAAGGCATCAACCGTCTGGTCGATCTGCTCCTCAGAGGTGCCCTCCGGGAAGCGCCAGGCAACGGAGAAGCCCAGCTCCTGGAATTCATCGATATGTAACTTCTTACGCAGACGACGGCTACGGTTCGTTGCCATTATTTTACCCTCTCGAACATTAAGTCCCATACGCCGTGGCCAAGACGATGACCACGCTGTTCAAATTTGGTTACCGGGCGCGTCTCCGGGCGCGGTACATAGTCGCCGCTCTCAGAGCGGTTTTGATATCCGTCGATAGCGGACATCACTTCCAGCATGTGCTCGGCGTAGGCTTCCCAGTCGGTCGCCATATGGAAAACGCCGCCCAGCTTCAGCTTGCCCTTCACCAGTTCGGCAAACGGCGTCTGCACGATACGGCGTTTATTATGGCGCGCTTTATGCCACGGGTCAGGGAAAAAGAGCTGCACCATGTTCAGCGAGTTGTCCGGGATCATCTTATGCAGCACCTCCACCGCGTCGTGACACATCACGCGCAGGTTCTCAACGCCCTCTTCGTGGGCATGAGCGAGGCATGCCCCCACGCCCGGAGAGTGGACTTCAATGCCGAGGAAGTTCTGATCTGGCCTGGCCTTCGCCATCGCCACCAGCGAGGTGCCCATACCAAAGCCAATCTCCAGGGTCACCGGCGCATCGCGGCCAAACAGCGCGGTGAAATCCAGCGGCTGCTCGCTAAACTCAACGCCCATCACCGGCCAAAAGTTATCCAGCGCGTGCTGCTGCCCCTTGGTCAGACGGCCCTGGCGGCGGACGAAGCTGCGAATACGGCGCAGCGGGCGACCGTTTTCATCAAATTCGGGTGAAATGACGTCGTTGTTCATAGGTGTTTAGTCTGCTTGTGAGAGTGTTCGGGAAACGGGCATTATCCAAAGTTAATAGCCGGATGCAAGCACCGGAAAGTTCCGGTTTACAGCCCGGTGCCGCTGTGCTGCAATCTGGCCCCTTAATCATGCAATTCGGAACTCCTGCTTTGACCATGCACGCGTCTCAGTTTTCAGCCCAGGTGCTGGAGTGGTACGACAAATACGGGCGTAAAACCCTGCCCTGGCAAATTGAAAAAACGCCCTACAAAGTATGGCTCTCTGAGGTGATGTTGCAACAAACGCAGGTGGCGACGGTTATCCCCTACTTTGAGCGCTTTATGGCGCGTTTCCCAACCGTCACCGATCTGGCCCATGCGCCTATCGACGAGGTGCTGCATCTGTGGACCGGACTGGGCTACTACGCCCGGGCGCGCAACCTGCACAAGGCCGCGCAGCAGGTCGCTGACCAGCACGGCGGCGTGTTCCCTGATACCTTTGAGGAGGTTGCCGCTCTGCCGGGCGTCGGCCGCTCGACGGCGGGGGCGGTGCTCTCCCTTGCGCTCGGCAAACACTTTCCTATCCTTGATGGTAACGTGAAGCGCGTGCTGGCCCGCTGCTATGCCGTTGACGGCTGGCCGGGCCGCAAAGAGGTGGAGAAGCGCCTGTGGGAGATCAGCGAACAGGTCACGCCTGCCGAGGGCGTAGCGCAGTTTAACCAGGCGATGATGGATCTTGGCGCAACGGTCTGCACCCGTTCGAAACCGAAGTGTACGCTCTGCCCGCTGAATAATGGCTGTATCGCGTATGCCAACGAGAGCTGGGCGCAGTACCCAGGCAAAAAGCCGAAGCAGACGCTGCCGGAGCGCACCGGTTTCCTGCTGCTGATGCAGCACGGCGAGACGGTCTGGCTTGATCGCCGACCGCCGTCTGGCCTGTGGGGTGGCCTCTACTGCTTCCCGCAGTTCAGTGATGAAGCGGCCCTGCGCGACTGGCTGGCGCAGCGGCAGATTCAGGCCGATACTCTTACCGAGCTCAACGGATTTCGCCATACATTCAGCCATTTCCATCTGGATATTGTGCCAATGTGGCTTCCCGTGTCCTCCTTCACGTCATGCATGGATGAGGGAACAGGTCTCTGGTATAACTTAGCCCAGCCGCCGTCGGTGGGCCTGGCCGCGCCGGTAGAGCGCCTGTTACAACAATTACGCGCGGGCGCACCCGTTTAGCGCCGCGACATCACGAGGAATGACCATGAGCAGAACCATTTTTTGTACCTTCCTGGGCCGCGAAGCGGAAGGCCAGGACTTCCAGCTCTATCCGGGCGATCTGGGCAAGCGGATCTACAATGACATCTCCAAAGAGGCCTGGTCCCAGTGGCAGCAGAAGCAGACCATGCTGATCAATGAGAAGAAGCTCAACATGATGAACGTGGAGCATCGCAAGCTGCTGGAAGAGGAGATGGTGAACTTCCTGTTCGAAGGGAAAGACGTACACATCGAAGGCTATAAGCCACAAGATTAAGGGCCTCGGCCCTTTTTTTGGAAAGAATAACGACTTAACACAACATACATCCAGGAATGATGAAAAAATATTTAGCGCTAGCCCTTATTGCGCCGTTGCTCATCTCGTGTTCCAGTTCCAATAAAAAGGGCGATAGCTATAACGAGGCCTGGGTAAAGGACACCAACGGTTTTGATATCCTGATGGGTCAGTTTGCCCATAACATTGAAAACATCTGGGGTTTTAACGAAGTCCTGATTGCCGGACCCAAGGACTACGTAAAGTATACCGACCAGTATCAGACCCGCAGCCACATCAACTTTGATGCCGGGACGATCACCATCGAGACCATTGCCGGTACCGAGCCGGCGGCGCATCTGCGCAAGGCGATCATCAAAACCCTGCTGATGGGCGACGATCCCGGCTCTATCGATCTCTACTCCGACGTTGATGATATCCAGATCTCTAAACAACCCTTCCTCTATGGCCAGGTGGTGGATAACAACGGCGAGGCGATCCGCTGGCAGTGGCGCGCCGAGAAATATGCCGACTACCTGCTGCAAAACCAGATGAAGAGCCGCACCAACGGCCTGAAGATTATCTACAGCGTGACCATTAACCTGGTGGCTAACCATCTCGATAAGCGTGCGCATAAGTACGTGGGCATGGTGCGTCAGTCGGCACGCAAGTATGGCGTAGATGAGTCGCTGATCCTCGCGATTATGCAGACCGAATCCTCGTTCAACCCCTATGCGGTCAGCCGCTCTGACGCGCTGGGCCTGATGCAGGTGGTGCAGCACAGCGCCGGGAAAGATGTCTTCCGGGCGCAGGGACGTTCCGGCATGCCGGACCGCAGCTTCCTGTTCGATCCCGCCAGCAATATCGATACCGGTACCGCCTATCTGGCGATGCTGAACAATATCTACCTCGCTGGCATCAGCAACCCGACCTCACGCCGCTACGCGGTGATCACCGCCTATAACGGCGGCGCGGGCAGCGTGCTGCGGGTCTTCTCTAACGATAAGGTGCAGGCGGCGAACATCATTAACACCATGTCGCCGGGCGACGTCTATGAGACGCTCACCACCCGTCACCCGTCGACGGAGTCGCGCCGCTACCTCTACAAGGTGAATACGGCGCAGAAGGGGTATCGCGGGGGCAGGATTTAAGCCGCAATGAAACGCCGGGTGGCGCTGCGCTTACCCGGCCTACGCGTGCTGCATGACGTATCCGTATAAACGCTTTATGCCGTCGGGGTCGGTTTCACTGTAGACCCCTTGCAGCTCTGGCGAGAAGCCCGGCAGCAGGTTGACCCCCTCCTCCAGCGCCAGGAAGTAGCGCTGCACTGCCCCACCCCAGATCTCACCCGGCACCACGCAGAGCACCCCCGGTGGATAGGGCAGCGCCCCCTCGGCGGCAATGCGCCCTTCCGCCTCGCTGATGCGCACCAGCTCGACGTTGCCGCGAATAAACTCGCTGTTGGCATCCTGCGGGTTCATCGCTATCGGCGGCAGACTCTGCTGGCGGAACATCGCCTTCTGCAGATCCTTCACGCCAAAGCTGACGTAGAGATCGTGCATCTCCTGACACAGCTCGCGCAGGGTATAGTCGCGGTAGCGCACCGGATACTTATTGAAGATGGTCGGCAGCACGTCCGCCAGCGGCGTATCATCCTCAATATGCTGCTCAAACTGCCCCAGCATCGCGACCAGCTGGTTGAGTTTCTCCTCGCTTTCGGCAGGGGTCAGCAGGAAGAGGATCGAGTTGAGATCGCACTTCTCCGGCACGATGCCGTTCTCACGCAGATAGTGCGCCAGAATCGTGGCCGGGATACCAAACTCGCTGTACTCGCCGGTTTCCGCATCAATGCCCGGCGTGGTGAGCAGCAGCTTGCAGGGGTCAACAAAGTACTGCTCACGCGCATAGCCCTCAAAGCCGTGCCACGCCGCGCCCGGCTCAAAGCTGAAGAAGCGGCGCTCGCTGGCAATGGCGTGGGTGGGGTGATCCTGCCACGGTCGCCCCGCCACCTCCGGCGGTACGAAGGGTTTGATCATCTTGCAGTTAGCGATGATCGCTTTGCGCGCCTCAATGCCTACCGCCACGCACTCGGCCCACAGGCGACGCCCGCTCTCCCCTTCGTGAATTTTGGCGTTCACGTCGAGGGCAGCGAACAGCGGATAGAACGGGCTGGTCGAAGCGTGAAGCATAAAGGCGTTGTTCAGCCGCTTGTGGGGGCAGAAGCGCGCCTGGCCACGCAGGTGGTTATCCTTCTTATGGATCTGCGAAGTCTGGGAGAAACCGGCCTGCTGCTTGTGCACCGACTGGGTCACAAAGATCCCCGGATCGTTCTCGTTAAGTTCGAGCAGCAGCGGCGAGCAGTCCGCCATCATCGGGATAAACTGCTCGTAGCCCACCCACGCGGAGTCAAACAGCACGTAGTCGCACAGCGCGCCGATCTTATCGATCACCTGCCGGGCGTTATAGATCGTGCCGTCGTAGGTGCCGAGCTGGATCACAGCCAGGCGGAACGGGCGTGGCGCATCGGCCTTTTCCGGCGCCACGGCGCGGATCTGCTCGCGCAGGTACGTTTCATCAAAGCAGTGGGCATCGATCCCGCCGATAAAGCCGAACGGGTTGCGCGCTGCCTCCAGGTAGACCGGCGTAGCCCCCGCCTGAATAAGCGCTCCGTGATGGTTCGACTTATGGTTGTTGCGATCGAATAGCACCAGATCGCCGCGCGTGAGCAGTGCGTTTGTCACCACCTTATTCGCCGCCGACGTGCCGTTGAGCACGAAGTAGGTTTTATCTGCGTTAAAGACTTTGGCGGCAAATTTCTGCGCGTGCTTGGCGGAGCCTTCGTGGATCAGCAGATCCCCCAGCTTGACGTCGGCGTTGCACATATCAGCGCGAAAGACGTTTTCGCCAAAGAAGTCAAAGAACTGGCGACCCGCCGGATGCTTTTTAAAGAACGCACCATGCTGATGTCCCGGACAGGCAAAGGTGCTGTTATCCATCGCCACGTACTGGCTCAGGGTGTCAAAAAACGGCGGCAGCAGGTTCTCTTCATACCGGCAGGCGGCCGCTTCCAGCTCCAGCATCGCCTGCTCTTTGCCGTTAATCACCGCATCGACGCCCGCAGGCGTCTCTGCCTGCTCATCGGCAAACATAAACACCGGCAGATTGAAGCCCGTGCGCTTGAGCAGTGCAAGGATGCCGCTATGGCTATCCGCCCGCGTAATGACGACTGCCGCCACATCGGCAAAGTCCGTGTTGTCCAGCGTCACCACTTCCCGATGCGTGGAAAGCGTAGAGACCAGCTCGCGGCTGGCGGCAATTTTCATTGTTTTCATAAGCTATGGGTAACCGTTAGCCTCACCGCATGGTGAGAAAAGTAGAGATCGGGAACGTAGGGGTTAAGGATCGCATAAGTATGCGATGGGTCCGGCGAGCAAATTGATGTGTCATCTGGCAGCCCCCCGCATTAAGAACACCGAATTTCAAGAAGCGGCATAAGGAGAAATTTCGCGCAATAATGTCACTTTTAATCTACCCATGCAACCCACAATGAGTGCGTAAACAGAGGGGTTTTCCGGCATACTATGCAGTTAGGTAAATCGATATTTCAGGAGAAACAGCGTGCTAACCGGACCCTTTATAAATGCCGCCGCCGTGCTGATTGGCGGGACGATTGGTGCTGTTCTGAGCCAGCGGTTGCCGGAGCGAGTGCGTACCTCTATGCCCGCTATCTTTGGCCTCTGCTCGCTGGGGATTGGTATTCTGCTGGTGATGAAGTGCGTTAACCTGCCGGTGATGGTGCTGGCGACGCTGCTCGGCACGCTGATTGGCGAGATATGCTACGTTGAGCGCGGGATCGGCGGTGCGGTGAACGGCCTGCGTCGGCTGATGCAGCGCGGCGGCAAGCAGGACGCCCCTGCCCCCCATGAAACCTTTATCCAGAGCCTGGTGGCGATCATCATCCTATTCTGCGCCAGCGGCACCGGGATTTTCGGCGCGATGCGCGAGGGAATGACCGGTGATGCCAGCATCCTGATCGCTAAAGCGTTCCTCGATTTTTTTACCGCGGTGATTTTTGCTACCTCGCTGGGCATTGCAGTCGCGGCGATCTCTGTGCCAATGCTGCTGATCCAGCTCAGCCTGGGTGCCTGCGCCACGCTGGTGATGCCTCTGACCACGCCCGCAATGATGGGCGACTTCACCGCCGTCGGCGGGATCCTGCTGCTGGCTACCGGGCTGCGGATCTGCGGCATCAAGATGTTTGCCGTCGCCAATATGCTGCCCGCGCTGGTGATCGCCATGCCGATCTCCGCCGCCTGGAGCGCATTTTTTGCCTGAAAACGGGTGCAGGAGCGGCAAAGTGGTGATAGATTGTGCAGTCTGCAACGATTTAAATAAATTTCGTTGACGACACGAGGCGAATCGGTTTTAATGCGCCCCGTTGCCCGGATAGCTCAGTCGGTAGAGCAGGGGATTGAAAATCCCCGTGTCCTTGGTTCGATTCCGAGTCCGGGCACCACTATTCAGAAGAACCCGCCTAAAAGGCGGGTTTTTTGCTTTTGTCAGGCCGCAGCCTTCATCAAACTTCGCTCAGGCACTCATCGCATCCCTGTGACCCGCCCTGTAGGCCAGCGCAAGCGCTGTTAACCGCGTTCATTGTTAGTCCAAGTACCTCTATTTAAAAACATTGCCCTAAAGATGTTTTTTTGCTTTAAGTATTCCTAAAAATCTCTAGGTATCCTAGAAAATGGGGTATATAAAAAGCGTGAAGTAAAACTTCTATCACATGCCCAATGAATAATAAAATATGACTCTAAAAATTTCATTATCCGAAATGATTTAGTGCTAAAAAACGTCATTCCGGTCATAGATCCATTGCAGCAAAAAAACCTTCAACTAGCTGGGTTTATAAACAATTCAAGAGGCTCATCTTTCCTAGGGAAGCATTGCAAAAGCCAAATGACACATCCCTTTTAAATAATTACAATTCAAGAAGCCCCCTATCTCTTTTCATTGATTAGGTTAAGCCCACAAAACACCCAAATAGCTATTCCATCGAAATACAAAAGAGCCATTAAATTTGTGAAGCCGCTCATGCAAGTTATATAATGAATATGCTAAACGCACCTAAATCCAGTAGAAATAATTTAATTATAAATATGCCATTCAAGTCCTTATACAAAACAAAGCTTTAATTTTCTTTCATTATTGCAGGCCTGACATAACAGCCGCGGAATTGATAATCGCCATATTCCTCACGCAGTTCAGAGTCAACTTCGACAAAGATTCGGTCATATAGATGATTGATCGGCTCGTTATCTTGAGCTTTGACAAAACATATGCCTTGCCCGCACGAAACTGCTACTGTAGAAAAACGAAAATTTACTTGCCAGACGGCTACTAGGTTTGGATCAAGATGATATTTCATACTCCCTCCTCAGCTTATTAAAATGGTCAGAACAGGCGTTCAAATCGGCAAAAAAGTATGATAGTGCTAACATTTTTTGGAATATGAATTAATCCTCCTTTACCAGGAAATAGTCAGCCACTTCATCTTTCCGTCAAGCCAATATCATGCCTTTCATTTTTTATGACATAAAGAAAGAAAAGCGCATAGCGCAATACTTTTATGGGATTTTGTGTTATGAGCAAGCCATTAAACATCTCCATTAATAAGCCGTTTTTTGTAGTAAGCAAAGCAGAACATGCGCAGGCATTAAAAAGGGAAGGAGCACTAGCGTTAACTTCATATTTTCCTCACTATCATCGGGACCATACATCATAAAATTGTAGCGATTATATTTGCGTAGTACGCTTATAAATGAGTGTATTTTTTAGCTAACCCCATCTCAAAAAAAGTGGGGTAGACTGCTGTCAACATCATTAAAAAGGAGAAAAGATGAACCAGCCAACAGCGTTACAACCACAGCCACTGGAGTGGGGACACGGTCCACGCACCTTTGAGGTCTTTCTGGAACCCACCTGCCCTTTCTCAGTAAAAGCCTTTAACAAGCTGGACGCGCTGCTCAGGCATGTCGGGGAAGATAAGGTCACGGTAAAAATTCGCCTGCAGTCGCAGCCGTGGCATATCTACTCTGGATTAATTGTCCGCTATATCCTTGCCGCTTCAACGCTGCCGAACGGCAGAGAAGCCGCGCATAAAGTCATGCAGGCCATAGCGGATCGTCGGGAAGAGTTTGAGTTTACCGATCACTGTCGCGGCCCTAACCTGGATGTTACGCCAAAGCAGATGTTAGAGCGTCTCAGAGAGTACAGTGGGGTTGACGCCCGCGAGCCTTTTGACCGCGCCGATTTACAAAACATGATTAAGTGGCACTGCAAGTATGCCCGCCAGAACGGTGTCCATGTCTCGCCGACCTTTATGGTCAACGGGCTGGTGCAGGCCGATCTGGGCAGCGGTGACGAGGTGGGTGTCTGGGCCGAGCGCATCCTTGCCTGACGCACAGTTGTACGCCTAACGCCTGCTACACTGCTTATCACATCAATGAAAGGGGAATCGCTATGTCAGAGAATAACTATCAGCCACCTAAAGTCTGGGCGTGGGATAAATCCGGCGGCGGCGCGTTTGCCAATATCAACCGCCCGATCTCCGGTCCGACGCACGAAAAAACGCTGCCGGTGGGCAAACATCCGCTGCAGCTCTACTCCCTCGGCACACCGAACGGCCAGAAGGTCACTATTCT
This sequence comes from Pseudescherichia sp. L3, assembly GCF_024656065.1. Classification (NCBI taxonomy): domain Bacteria; kingdom Pseudomonadati; phylum Pseudomonadota; class Gammaproteobacteria; order Enterobacterales; family Enterobacteriaceae; genus Pseudescherichia; species Pseudescherichia sp. L3. The sequence goes on along the minus strand of NZ_JANKYC010000004.1, from coordinate 256,801 downwards.
GCTGGAGGAGCTGCTGGAAAAAGGCGTCAGCGAGGCGGAGTATGATGCCTGGCTGATTCGCATCGGCGAGGGCGATCAGTTCTCCAGCGGTTTCGTTGAGGTCAACCCCAACTCGAAAATCCCGGCACTGCGCGACCATAGCACCACGCCGCCGACTCGCGTTTTTGAGTCCGGTTCTATTCTGCTCTACCTGGCTGAGAAGTTCGGCTATTTCCTGCCAACCGATCCGGCAGGCCGTGCCGAAACGCTGAACTGGCTCTTCTGGCTGCAGGGTTCAGCCCCGTTCCTCGGCGGCGGTTTCGGCCATTTCTATAGCTATGCGCCGGTAAAAATTGAGTACGCCATCAACCGCTTTACGATGGAGGCCAAGCGCCAGCTCGACGTGCTCGACAAGCAGCTTGCCGAACACAGGTTTGTGGCGGGTGATGAATATACCATTGCCGATATCGCCATCTGGCCGTGGTACGGCAACGTCGTGCTTGGCAACGTTTACGACGCGGCAGAGTTTCTCGACGCAGGCAGCTATAAAAACGTGCTGCGCTGGGCGAAGGAGGTTGCTGAACGTCCCGGCGTACAGCGTGGCCGCATCGTTAACCGTGTTAACGGGCCGCTCAACGAGCAGCTGCACGAGCGCCACGACGCCAGCGACTTTGCGAATAACACGCAAGATAAACGCCAGGCCTAACGCTTTCCGACCGGGCATTTCCCGCCCGGTCACTTTTTGGAATCGATTACGTTTCCTCTTTTTTACCTGCTGTATTTACAACAAAAAAATAACTAGTAAGAATAGTTTTTATTTAAACCTAATCGGCCGGTATGTCTGAACTCGCGCTTAAGCAGCAGATCCAGAATCTGAAGAAGCACAACGCCCGTCTGGTGCGGCTGGCGCGTGACGCCCGCAGCAAACTCAGCGCGGCGCTGGACGGTACCGGCCTCTGTCTGTGGCAGCTGGACGTGCCCAGCGGCAAGCTGATCATCTATAACCGCCGCTGGGGATCGATGCTGGGCTACCAGCCGAAAGAGCTCAACGCCCGCTTTGAGGTCTGGAAAGAGCATTTGCATCCGGACGACAGAGAGCGGGTGCTGGATGCCTTTTACGGTCATCTGCACGGGAAAACCCCTTACTACGAAGCGCTGCACCGCATGCAGCATAAAAACGGCACCGTGACATGGGTTCTTGACCGGGGGCGCGTCAGCGAGTGGGATGATAGCGGCCAGCCGCTGAAGGTCACCGGTACGCATATCGATATGACCAAAGAGAAGCAGTATGAGGAGCAGCTCGCCCTGCTGGCGAACCACGATCCGCTCACCGGTCTTGCCAACCGTCATGCCCTGATTCAGCATTTCGAGGCGTTAAAGATGGCGGGGGCGCTCTGCGTGGCGTTTATCGATCTCGATGATTTTAAAAACGTGAATGATACTTTTGGCCACCGTAGCGGCGACGAGCTGCTGATGCAGCTTAGCCAGCGTCTGCGTGAGACCTGCCCGCCGGGAACGATCGTTGGGCGGCTTGGCGGGGATGAGTTTGTGCTGCTGCTGCCCTTTATGCTGAGTGATATACAGGTTAGCGATGCCGCTCGCGACTGTTTGCAGGTGGCCCTGACGCCGTTTGAGTTGAATAACGGCACGGCGAACGTCGGTGCCTCTATCGGTATTGAGCAGGTGTTACCGCAGGACGATTTTGTCAATGCGCTGGTGCGTGCCGACCAGGCGATGTATCAGATCAAGCATGCCGGTAAAAACGGTGCAGCACTGGGTGCCACACCGCTAACTGACTTTTTTAACGGCGCTTAGAACGCGACCCACTCATCATCTGTAGGGCCAGCAACGGCCGCACGGCGTAAGGCAGGCGTGTTGTTGCCCACGGCTTCGCTCTTCTGCTCATTGGCGGAGAGACGGAACCGCTGTACCGAACGCTGTAGCTCTTCGGTCTGACGCTCAAGCGCTGCCGCTGCTGCAGAGACCTCTTCAACCAGCGAGGCGTTTTGCTGCGTAACGCTGTCCATCTGGGTAATCGCGACGCCAACCTGGGAGATGCCTTTGCTCTGCTCGGCGGAGGCGTTAGCAATTTGCTTCATGATGGTGGTCACTTCCGTCACCGCGCGCAGAATGCCTTCCATGGTTGTACCGGCGTCGTTAACCAGCTGCGCCCCTTTATCGACCCGGCTAACGGAATCAGCGATCAGCGACTCGATCTGTTTCGCCGCATCGGCGCTGCGGCTGGCAAGGTTACGTACCTCACCGGCCACGACGGCGAAACCACGTCCCTGCTCGCCCGCGCGTGCCGCTTCCACCGCCGCGTTGAGTGCCAGGATATTGGTCTGGAAAGCGATACTGTTAATCACCGTGGTGATCTCAGCAATCTTTTTCGAGCTATCGGAGATGCCGGTCATAGTGCCGATCACCGCCTCGACCAGCTCGCCGCCTTTACTCGCTCGCGTTGAGGCAACGTCCGCAAGCTCGCTGGCCTGGCGCGCGTTGTCCGCATTCAGCTTCACCGTCGCGGTCAGCTGCTCCATGCTGGCTGCCGTCTCTTCCAGGGCCGCCGCCTGCTCTTCGGTACGGGAAGAGAGATCGTTATTGCCGCTGGAGATTTCGGTCGCGCCGCGCCAGATGTTGTCGCTGCCCTGGCGGATAGTGCTGACCGCTTCACGCAGGCTATCCTGCATTGCACGCAGCAGCGGTACCAGCTGGCCGACACAGTTACGGCCAAGATCCTGCACCGGCTGGCTGAGATCGCCCTGAGCGATGATGCGGAAATGTTCCCGGATGATGGCCAGCGGTTTTACCAGCATGTTCACCAGATAGCGATCGGTAAACAGCAGGATCAGCAGGCCGAGGATCACCGCGGTCAGGATCAGGATGCGGGTGACGCTGGTCTGCCCGTCAACCATCACGCGCGTCTCGTCCAGACGTGCGCTGGCGGCATTATTAAAAGCTTCTGCCGATGCGCCAAAGGCGCGGCTCAGCGCAGGAGTTACGTTATTTGCCTGCTGGCGATAAGCGTCCAGCGAGCCCTGCTGTGCCAGCTGAACCTGCGGCGTTACGCCCTGATCCAGCAGCGCCTGCCAGTTGGCAATGGCCTGGGCAGAGACCTTCTCATCCATAGGGCCTGGCGAGATGGCTTTCAGCGCATCCAGCTTGCTTTTCATGTTGTCCAGCGCCAGCTCGACCTGGCTGAAGTCCGCGTTGCCGCCAGCGGCTTTTGTCTCCAGCGCGCGGGAGAGGCGGGTCACTACGCGAAAGTATTGATCGTTGCCCTGGCTGAGCAGCGTCATCTGGTTAACCAGCTGACGATCTATCTCATTGCCTTCAGCCACCTTTGAGAGCGAAAAGACGCTATACAGTCCGACGCCGGACCACATCAGGCAAAAGACGCCGAGGATAACCAGCATCACCAAACGAATGGTGAAGTTTTGCAGCATGCGCATAATTAATTCCTTGCCGATAAGGGGGATACTTCTTGTCGCAAGCGACTTAGCAGAGTTATCGGCATATAAATGACAATATGTAGAGTAATGCGTAATTTTTTTGATCAAAAAACGCGCCATGGGTTGTCTTGCTTACAACAAGGCATGGCGAACCATAATAGTGCGCACCCTGCATTTATGCCTATAATTTTAGAAGAAAAAATAGATCATTAAGAATTATCTTAAACTCAAGTTACTGAAAAGTAAGCACAAAAAATGTCAGGCTTCAGGGTTGTTCATAAAAGCACTTTTTACCCTGATCTGCTTCCACACTGACAGTGATAAAATATCATTTACTAATAACTTAAAAATTTAAAAGCGTTTTAAAATATTAAATAGCGCATATCAAAAAATGCCAAAAATATTTGTTGAGTAATTTACCGTATACCTATTTTGCTTATTTAGGCTAAGCCTTGTGGAGTTAACCTGGCTATTCATCTAATACGTTAAGAAAAGGAGGATCTCACCATCAAGCCGCGCCCCTGCTCGCTTCGTACCTGCAGGAGAGGGGCTGACAGAGCACCACAATCTGTTTACGCCGAAGATACTCGTAGAAAAGAGACTATTTGCATCACTGGAAAGCGCTGCCGGTGCAGCAGAATGCAATCGCGCAATGCGATATTTTAGCAGCGCTAAACAGTTCCTTAACTTTACTATTTCGTGGGTAACATCTGATTAATTATATGATGACGCGCGGTTATCGTTTAAGAGCAACCGAGAGAGGAACCGGCAGCTCAGCGAGTCAGAGCGTAAAAGAGACGATTTTTCCGTCTTTCAGCGTGTACCTTCCATTGTAGGTAGTAAAAAAAACGATACCTTCAACGGTATTATCAACACTAAACACAATGTTTTTTTCGATGCAGTTTTTCTTGGTTTTCATATCGCTAAAGCATAAAAGGTCGTATGCATCTTCTTTAAATCCGTCTTTGAAATCCCAGAAAGAGATAGAGTACAGCCCGTACGGACCGGGACGGGGGATCGCGTATTTCACTTTCAACGCATCGGCATGAGCCAACCACCATGCAATTTTGCCCTTATCGGTCAGGGGGAAGTTATGCACTAAGACGTCAGCAAAATTATTATCCTGATGCACAGTAACCACCTCTACCGGGCGGAGATTAAGCCATGCCAGCAACAGCACTCCCGCGATACAAGCGACAATCCCGCATTTCTTGAGAGACAATTTCATAATGCGCCAGCGATCTACATTGTCGTTTCCGTTAAACACGTTAAATCTTATGAGGAACGATTTTTCCATCTTTCAACGTGTATGCATCATTATCAGTGGTAAAAATAACTGTTCCTTCAATGTTATTATCAATGCTAAGAACCATGTTTTTTTCGATGCAGTTTTTCCTGGTTTTCATATCGCTAAAGCAGAACAGATCAAAAGCATCTTCTTTATAGCCATCCCCGAAATCCCAGAAAGAGATAGAGTACAGCCCGTATGGGCCAGGGCGGGGAATCGCGTATTTTGCCTTCAGCTCATTGGCGTGCGCCAGCCACCACGCAATTTTGCCTTTATCCGTCAGGGGGAAGTTATGTACCAGGATATAGGCAAATTCATCGTCCTGATGCACTGCAACCAACTCTACAGGGCGAAGGTTAATCCATGCCAGTAAGAGCACCGCCATAATGCAAGCGACAATCCCGCATTTTTTGAGAGACAATTTCATAACGTGCCAGCGATCTCCATTGTCGTTTCCATTCAAGATGTTAAATCTTATAGGGGACGATTTTTCCGTTTTTCAGCGTATATGCATCATTATCGGTGGTAAAAATAACGGTGCCGTCACGAGCGTTATCAACTCTAAAAACAACGTTTTTTTCGATGCAGTTTTTTTTGGTTTTCATATCGCTAAAGCATAAAAGGTCGTATGCATCTTCTTTATAACCATCATCGAAATCCCAGAAAGAGATGGAATACAATCCGTACAGACCGGGGCGGGGAAAACCATATTTCGCTTTTAACTCATCGGCGTGAGCCAGCCACCACGCAATTTTGCCTCTATCCGTGAGGGGGAAGTTACGTACCAGAATGTAGGCAAATTCATCGTGCTGATGCACGGCAACCAGCTCTACCGGGCGGAGGTTAATCCATGCCAGCAACAGCACTCCTGCTATGCAAGCAACAATCCCGCATTTTTTAAAAGAAAATTTCATAGCGCGCCAGCTATCTCCATTGTGGTTTCCATCTCGGTAATAAAGGGTCTGTGGGCCATGGCACTGTACCGCTGTAGGACAAACCATAGGCGGAAGAAGCGCCACTGGCGAAACTCCCAGTTCAGGATGTCGTCGTCATCCAGTCCAAAGTGATCCTGAATGCGGTAATGGACTAATGCTTTCCAACTCGTGGTGCCAAAGACGAAAGAAGTTATAGTGATATGTGTGGCCCACGTATCATGGACGGTAATGCCCAGCCCGTTTGTCCTGTCCTCAAGACGGTTGAATTTTGGTAAACGCCCGCTTGAAAGTCTTTCTTTAGTAAGTGGCTTTAAAGAGGTTGGGACGGTTTTCTTTTGCTTATCAATGATGACATCCAAGACACTTTTTATCCTTATTAGCGTGTTATTCTCTGAGCTGTCCTGAGTGATTTGCTCCCTAAGCGCCTGATTCAACAGAGGTGAACGGAATACCTGCCCGTGACCGTATTGCAGATGATCAATCATCTCATTTATCACATAGCGATACGGCCCATACAGCGAAAACGGCATATGGGAGAGCGAACGCATCTCATTAAACATACGTCGAATACACTCCTCACGGCTCAACATTACTCGTTTCGGTAACGGTTGATAGAGGGGAATGTGGACGCTATTCCCTGGAAGCTGTTGCAGAGTATAGGGGTCTACCAGGGTTGAAACATCGGTGAGTCCATAGTACGTCATCAGGCGATGGGCGTTGAGATCGCCGTAACGCATATCGGGGGCCTGATAATCATCCATTTTATTCTGTGTTTCATACACCACACAGGGAAAATGCTGCACCTGCGGTGCAGCAGGCGTATCTGCCACTCTTTCGTCCATGAGCTGTTCACCCCTTCCTATGACATGTAACAGGTCTTATTAACCATATGAATATGAAGGTTATTATAGAGATTTAGGACGAGGATTTTTTGACATAAGTTGCTTAAATTTCACTTAAGCAACTTAGGTGTGGCGCGTCTGGCTGGAGACACGGTGAGGGTGGATTGCTGGGTCAGCCACCCGAGCGGTTACTCTACGGGGAAGGTTGTGACCTGATTGGGATCGACATCCGGACGCTGATACTCAGGCCACACCAGCGCGACCAGCGTCGGGTAGGCCTCAAGGCTAAATTCCCGAAAGCACTGGCGTAAATTGAGCACGTCCAGATCGGCATGGGAAACCTTCTCACCGTTAAGACAGCGTTTTTTTATATTGTCATAATAACGATACACCGCCGAATTGAGATCGCTACAGCGACGCTGCGCTTCAAATAAGCCCGGCGTGCGGTTCAGATCCGCCATGTTCATTCGCTTAATAGTGGCGTGGAGAAAATCAATATATTCATGGTTAATGCGCCAGTACCAGACGGGGGTAATGGCATTCATCAGCATAGAAAAATGATCTTCCCCCTCCTCTTTTGTTAAGGGTTCGGGGCCGTAATCGGGACTTATCTCTGCCTCTGGCGAGCTTTCATTGAACCCACGCATCATTAAAAGTACGCCACCGGTAAGCAGCAGCAGGGCAATAACAGAATAAAAGATACTGTTCATCAGCGGGCTCCATTTTTTTTGATTTTAAAATTGCTCCATGATATTGTCAACGACACTCACGCCCTAACCCTCTCCACCTCGTTGAAATAACAGGATATTATCGATGCTGCCCGAGAACCTTGTCCCGGCACGTTTTCACGTTTGCACGGAGAAAACAGACGCGGGAGAAGCAGAAAAAGATGTCAATTTAGCCCAGGGGAAAACAACGCTCGCAGATTATGAAAGCGATATATTAACTAACGTGAGCCCTACCCGGCAATCACGTAATATGTTGCTGGAAGAGCGTGACCGTCATATAAAAGACAGGCTATACCGGGTGGTAAAAATTGAATGCTTTCGTCGGTTGCTAAACGATCTCCAGGGCGCAGGCGACATCGACCCACAGCTTTTAAGTCAAATAATCGCAAAAAAAACCAGTGAGATTAATGATGCTGGAAATGAAATTTGGCTTAATCTCATCACCCACGAAAAAGATATGCCTATGTTTTATACGCTACAGGACGATTCGCGTGGATAAAGAAATTAAGAATAACAATGTCTATTTGACTTTAGATGAGACAAAAACGGATGAATTTATCTTAAAGCAAAATCTGGATGCGTTAATTCAAAATAAAAATGAGACGATTCAGCGTATTGCCAGAGAGTCAGTCTCTATCCCGGCGGCATTGATAAAGCTGAAGTGGCAGAACCGCCGTGAGATCTATGCCCTACAGGTTAAAGAGGAGATCTACGGCGCGGCAATCAATGAAATTATCGCCCTCTGTCCCGACCTGGAGGAAAAGATCATGACAACGCTGGAAACAAACTACCAGCACATCCTGGAGCGTGAAGCCGCCACGCTACGGCTCACTCGCAAACTTGCTGACGGCGAGTATCGCACCGGCAACGTCAATGTGGTTGCACTTCCTGAAGAGCAGGAAAGCATGCCTGCGCGCCCCTCTACCTCCTCCAAACCATAACCTCGCAAGAGCTTAGGCCGCGATCGCTAGCCATAGGAAATCGTCCGAATCGCCTGCATTTCCCCTATAAGCATCTATCCTTAATCAGGATATATCACAGATGGAGACGACTTATGGCAAACGACCAGACGAAAATTCAGGATCCCACTACACAGTATTACACTGAGGGATTTCCGAAGCAGAAACAGCCCGCGCCAGGGGTGCAGGCTAAAATGGATCCCGTCCCAGACTGTGGCGAGAAGAGCTATGTAGGTAGCGGCCGCCTTAAGGATCGTAAGGCACTGGTGACAGGGGGCGACTCCGGCATCGGACGCGCTGCCGCCATCGCTTACGCGCGTGAAGGCGCTGATGTGGTTATCAACTATTTGCCCGCTGAGGAAGAGGATGCGCAGGAAGTCAAAGCGCTGATTGAAGCGGAAGGGCGCAAAGCGGTGCTGATCCCAGGCGATCTGACCGATGAAGCCTTTACCCGCTCGCTGGTTAACCAGGCGCGCGATGTGCTAGGTGGCTTAGATATCCTGGCGCTGGTTGCCGGTAAACAGACCGCCGTGGAAGATATTGCCGATCTTACCTCAGAGCAGTTTGAGCAGACCTATAAAACCAACGTCTTCTCGCTGTTCTGGATCACGCAGGAGGCGCTGAAGTTCCTGCAGCCGGGTGCCAGCATTATCACCACCTCCTCGGTGGAAGCCTACCAGCCAAACGCGACCCTGTTGGACTATGCCTCTACCAAGGCGGCAATCCTTAACTTTACCCGCGGGCTGGCAAAACAGGTGGCCGAGAAAGGCATTCGTGTGAACAGCGTTGCCCCAGGCCCTGTCTGGACTGCGCTGCAGATCTCCGGCGGCCAGCCGCAGGAGAAGCTACCTAAGTTTGGCCAGTCTACACCGCTGAAACGCGCCGGGCAGCCTGCTGAGGTCGCCGCTGTTTACGTCTACCTGGCAAGCCAGGAGTCGAGCTACGTGACTGCCGAAGTACACGGCGTCACCGGCGGAATGCATTTGAGCTAGTTTTGTAGGCAATAAAAAAGGGGGCCGCCATGGCCCCCTTCTCTTTGTCTGAATACCGCGCTTATTTGGCGCGCGTGACCTCTTCACCCACCAGACCAATCTTCAGATAGCCTGCCTGATGCAGAGTGTCCATCACCTTCATCATCGTTTCGTAATTGACGGTTTTATCCGCCCGGAAGAAGACGGTGGTGTCCTTCTTGCCTTCGGTCAGGGTATTCAGCGCGTTAACCATCGTCTCTTCGGTCACCGGATCGTTACCGATAAACATGCTGTTATCCGCTTTCACCGACAGGTAGATCGGCTTCTCCGGACGCGGTTGCGGCTGACTGGAAGAGGCCGGTAGGTTTACCTTCACATCAACGGTGGCCAGCGGGGCCGCCACCATGAAGATAATCAGCAGCACCAGCATGACGTCGATAAACGGCGTCACGTTGATCTCATGCATTTCACCGTTATCGTCCAGATTTTCATTAAGACGCATTGCCATACGGAATTAACCTAAACGTAATTTCTGTGCGGAGTGAACCGGCGCAGCCGACGGGCTGGCAGCCAGGTCGAGATCGCGGCTCTGCAGCAGCAGCACCTGCGCGGCGACATCGCCCAGCATGGCTTTATAGCTGCCGATAGAGCGAGCAAAAATGTTGTAGATCACAACGGCCGGAATAGCAGCCACCAGACCGATAGCCGTTGCCAGCAGCGCCTCGGCGATGCCGGGTGCCACGACAGCGAGGTTAGTGGTCTGCGTCTGGGCGATACCGATAAAGCTGTTCATGATGCCCCATACGGTACCAAACAGGCCGATAAACGGTGAGATGGCCCCAATGGTAGCGAGGAAGCCGTTACCGCGCCCCAGGTGGCGGCCCACAGCGGCGACGCGACGCTCCAGACGGAAGCCGGTACGCTCTTTGATGCCTTCGTTATCTTCCGAGCCAGCGGAGAGCTCAAGCTCGTTCTGCGCTTCATTCAGCAGCAACGTGCTCAGGCTGTTGGCGTGGAAACCGGCTGCGATTTCGCTTGCTTGATCCAGCGTGCGCGCTGCGCTTAACAGCTTCTGCTCGCGCTTAAGGCGGCGCTTATGCGAGAACATCTCCACGCTTTTGCTGAAGAAAATGGCCCAGGTAACCACGGACGCCAGAATCAAACCAATCATCACCAGCTTCACGACGATATCGGCATGGTGATACATACCCCAAACGGAGAGATCCGTCTGCATCAAATTATTACCCACTCTGTATCTCCGGACGCAAATCACAAAATCTTGGCGTAATAATATCAAAACAGCATCGAATTGATAGTAGTTCTCATTAGTATTTACATACTGGCCTAATTTTGACAAAGTTTCCTTGCGCTTACGCAGTAAAAAAGGCGGTAAAGGTAATTTTCAGAGTTTTCGATTCAACATCGTATTAAAAAAATTTCGCTCTCCCTGTGCTTACAGGGGCCAATTTACCTCCTGCCGTGGTAGTCTGGACATCCAGACGTATAAAAATCAGGGTAGCGTGAAGATGACAGCGAAGCACATTGATACCGCGCTGGTAAATGCCGGACGCAGTAAAAAATACACCCAGGGTTCAGTAAACAGCGTGATCCAGCGCGCCTCGTCGCTGGTCTTTGACACGGTGGAAGCCAAGAAGCAGGCAACGCGCGGTCGGGCCAAAGGCGAACTGTTCTACGGTCGCCGGGGAACGCTGACCCACTTCTCCCTGCAGGAAGCGATGTGTGAGCTCGAGGGCGGCGCAGGCTGCGCGCTCTTCCCCTGCGGCGCAGCCGCCGTGGCAAATACTCTCCTCGCCTTTGTTGAGCAGGGCGACCATGTCCTGATAACTAACACCGCCTATGAGCCAACGCAGGACTTCTGTACCAAAATTTTAGCGAAGCTCGGCGTCACCACCGGCTGGTTCGATCCGCTGATCGGTGCGGATATCGCTAATTTGATCCAGCCCAATACAAAAGTGGTGTTTCTCGAAGCGCCCGGCTCTATCACCATGGAAGTCCACGACGTTCCGGTGATTGTGGCGGCGGTCAGACGCGTGGCCCCAGAGGCGATCATCATGATCGACAATACCTGGGCGGCGGGCATCCTGTTTAAGGCGCTGGAGTTTGGAATCGATATCTCCATCCAGGCCGGGACCAAGTACCTGATTGGTCACTCGGATGCGATGGTTGGCACGGCGGTGTCCAATGCCCGCTGCTGGGATCAGCTGCGCGAGAATGCTTATCTGATGGGCCAGATGGTGGATGCGGACACCGCCTACATGACCAGCCGCGGCTTGCGCACTCTGGGCGTGCGCCTGCGTCAGCACCAGGAGAGCAGCCTGGCGATTGCCGAGTGGCTGGCGACGCATCCGCAGGTGGCGCAGGTGAACCACCCTGCCCTAGCAGGCAGCAAGGGCCATGAGTACTGGAAGCGGGACTTTACCGGCAGCAGCGGTCTCTTCTCGTTTGTGCTGAACAAACGCCTGAGCAACGACGAGCTGGCGGCCTATCTGGATAACTTCAGCCTGTTCAGCATGGCCTACTCCTGGGGCGGCTTTGAGTCACTGATCCTCGCTAACCAGCCGGAGCACATTGCCGCCATCCGTCCTGAGGGAGAAGTTGACTTCACCGGGACGCTAATCCGCGTACATATTGGTTTAGAAAACGTTGACGATCTGATGGCTGATTTAGCGGCAGGATTCGAGCGTATCGTTTGACTACTCCCCACCCTAAAGGACGAGGATTCCCACTTCACTGAGCCGTACCTGAGCCGCTTTAAGCGGGGCAGGATTTACAGGCTCTCCGTGGGCTAACACTGCCAGCCCGGCAGCTTTGATATTACGGGCCGCGTTAACGTCGCGATCGTGGTCTGCGCCGCATTCCGGGCAGTGCCATTTACGCAAATTAAGGGGCATTTTTTGCAGGGTAAAACCACAACAGCTACAGCGTTTTGAAGACGGGAAAAACGGGTCGATTGCGACCACGCTACGCCCGGCCCACTCGCCTTTGTACCGGAGCTGGCGCACAAATTCGCCCCAGCCCACGTCTGCTATTGCTTTCGACAGCGACGAGTTACGCATCATGTTCTTCACCCTGAGGGATTCGACGCAAACAACCTGGTTCTCGTTAATCAGTTTGCGGGTGGCCTTGTGCAGGGCATCCAGTCGGCAATCGGCAATTTTCGCGTGGAGCCGGGCCACCTTTAAGCGGGCTTTAGCGCGGTTCTTTGAGCCTCTGGCCTTTTTGCTTAACCGGCGCTGGAGCAGCGCCAGGCGTGACGCGTATCTCGCGGTATGGCGGGGATTGCCGGATTTGAATCCGCTATCGGTGACAAATACATCTTTTAAACCCACATCAATGCCGACCGTGGAAGCGGTGACTGGCAGTGATTTTCGTTCAAATTCGCAGAGGCAGGAGACGGAATATCGTCCAGCGGCATCGCGGGTGATGTTGATGGAGGAAGGCGCAGACGGCAGCGGGCGACTCCAGTGCACGTCCAGCGGGGTGGCACTCTTTGCCATGTATAGCCTGCCGTCGCGGTATCTGAATGCCGTATTCATAAAAGTAGCGGCCTGTTTATGGCGCTTGCTCTTGAATGCCGGATACTCGGCGCGGCCTGCAAAGAAGTTTTTAAACGCGTCCTGCTGGTGACGTATGGCTTGCTGGAGCGGCACGGCTGAAACATCGCGCAGGAAAGCATATTCCGGCATGGCTTTCAGGGCTGTCAGTCGCTTATCGGCCTGAGGATAGCCAATTTTCTCCTGCCGTTCGTAGTACGCGTCAGTGCGCCAGCGAAGGATGCTGTTATAGACAAAACGCACACATCCGAACGTCTGAGCCAGTAGCTCAGCCTGCTCGGCTGTCGGGTAGAACCGGTATTTGTATGCGCGTTTCATAGGGTTTACAGAATACGCTGAAAACCCGTAAGCCATACTGACGAAGGTCAACGAATATTACGCAGATACCGCACGTATCGTGTAAAGTGTATGAGGCTGGTACAAATTTAGATAAAACCAGTGGAATTGTCTGCATTTCTTGCGCTAACGATCAAGGTGCTGCGGGCATTTCAGGAGTACAATAAGCCTTAATTACGCGGTTCCACAGGAATGTCCATGGCTGTTATTCAAGAAATTATCGCTGCGCTCTGGCAACACGATTTCGCAGCGTTAGCTAATCCACATGTTGTTGGCGTTGTTTACCTGGTTATGTTTGCGACGCTGTTTTTGGAAAATGGACTGCTTCCTGCCTCATTCCTGCCCGGCGACAGCCTGCTGCTGCTGACCGGGGCGCTGATCGCCCGCGGCGTGATGGACTTTGTCCCGGCGCTGGTGATCCTGACCACTGCCGCCAGCCTTGGCTGCTGGCTGAGCTATATCCAGGGCCGCTGGCTCGGTAATACGCGGGTAGTCAAGGGCTGGCTGGCGCAGCTGCCGGCCAAGTATCACCAACGTGCCACCTGCATGTTTGACAGGCATGGCCTGCTGGCATTGCTGGCCGGGCGCTTCCTCGCCTTCGTGCGCACCCTGCTGCCGACCATGGCCGGTATCTCCGGGCTGTCAAACCGTCGTTTTCAGCTGTTTAACTGGCTGAGCGCCCTGCTGTGGGTAGGTGTGGTTACTGGCCTCGGCTATGCCCTGAGCATGATCCCCTTTGTGAAGCGTCATGAAGACCAGGTCATGACCTTCCTGATGATCCTGCCGGTATTCCTGCTGGTCGCCGGGCTGCTGGGCACGCTGGTGGTAGTGATTAAGAAGAAATACTGCAACGCGTGATCTCTTCATTAGGGTAAAAGCCGGATGGCGCTGTGCTTATCCGGCCTGGATCGTCCTCATCCCCCTCTAATCCTTGCTGCATCCTCTCCCGGCGTCACGCCAAAGTAGCGCTTGAACTCGCGACTGAACTGCGAAGGGCTTTCATAGCCAACGCGTATCGCCGCCGCACTGGCCTTCATACCGTCGTGGATCATTAGCATTCGCGCCCGATGCAGGCGGTAGGTCTTCAGATATTGCAGCGGCGAGGTGCTGGTCACCGATTTAAAGTTATGATGAAACGCCGACACGCTCATGTTCGCTTCTGCGGCCAGCTGGTCCACGCTCAGGCTCTCGGTATACTGGCTTTCGATACGTTTCAGCACCCGGCTGATGAGGCTAAAGTGGGTCTGGCGGCTCACCAGCGCCAGCAGCGCCCCGCCGCACGGCCCGGTCAGCACGTGGTAGAGGATTTCACGCACGATCTGCTTACCCAAAATCCGCGCATCCAGCGGCCGGGCCATGACGTCCAGCAGCCGCTCGATGGCGCAAAGGATCTCCCCGGATAGCGTAGCCGAATTGATGCCGCTTGCCGCCATAGCCGGCTGAAAATGCTCATCCTCGCCGATGTCCATCAGCAGCTCCTGCAGCTGCAAAATATCTACGTTCAGACGGATCCCCGCCAGCGGCACCTCTGGCGTGGCGAAGGTTTCGCACTCAAAGGGCAGCGGCACGGTAAGCAGCAGATACTCATTGGTGTCGTAGCGAAAGACACGATCGTTGATATAGCCGATTTTATGCCCGGAAAAGAGGATCACGATGCCTGGCTGGTACATGACTGGCGTACGTGTCCCCGGCTGGGTGCCATAAAGCAGACGCACGTCGGGCAACAGAGCGCTGAGCCTGTTTTCATTATTTTTCAGCTGCTTAATTTGCTCCGTCAGCTGAAGGCAGATCGCTTCGCGGTTCATTTCATCCCACTCCACTCGCGTTTTTTATTGCGTCCAGTGTGCGCGCTTTTGTGCGTTTTCTCCAGTGGGCGGGAGAAATGGGCAAGACATCGGCAGGAATGTGCATTGAGAGCGCCGGACGCGCGGACCACAATAGTCTCCAGCAGGCAGCCCGCTGCCGTTCGTCTTTTCACCGATACAAGGGAAAGCGTCATGAATAACTTTAATCTGCATACCCCCACCCGCATCCTGTTTGGTAAAAACGCTATTGCCGATCTGCGCGACCAGATCCCGGCAGGTGCACGCGTGCTGATCACCTACGGCGGCGGCAGCGTCAAAAAAACCGGCGTGCTGGATCAGGTCTATAGTGCACTGAACGGCCTCGACGTGCTGGAGTTTGGCGGCATTGAGCCGAACCCCTCTTACGAAACGCTGATGAAAGCGGTAGCCATTGCCCGGGCAGAGAAGATCACCTTCCTGCTGGCGGTCGGCGGCGGCTCGGTGCTGGACGGCACAAAATTTATCGCTGCCGCTGCGCACTACGCTGACGGCATCGATCCGTGGCACATTCTGCAAACTGGCGGTAGCGAAATCAAAAGCGCGATCCCGATGGGCTCCGTGCTGACCCTGCCGGCCACCGGCTCCGAATCTAACAAAGGCGCGGTCGTCTCCCGTAAAGCCACCGGCGACAAGCAGGCGTTCCACTCCCCGTTCGTCCAGCCGGTATTCGCCATTCTTGACCCGGTCTACACCTACACCCTGCCGCCGCGTCAGGTGGCAAACGGCGTGGTGGATGCCTTTGTCCATACCGTTGAGCAGTACGTGACCTATCCGGTCGATGGCAAAATTCAGGATCGTTTCGCGGAAGGTATTCTGCTGACGCTCATCGAGGATGGCCCGAAAGCGCTGCAGGAGCCGGAAAACTACAACGTACGCGCCAACGTGATGTGGGCAGCAACCCAGGCGCTGAACGGCCTGATTGGCGCAGGCGTACCGCAGGATTGGGCAACCCATATGCTGGGCCACGAGCTGACAGCGATGCACGGCCTGGATCACGCTCAAACGCTGGCGGTAGTCCTGCCCGCGCTGTGGAATGAAAAACGCGACGCCAAACGCGGCAAGCTGCTGCAGTACGCCGAGCGCGTGTGGAACATTACCGAAGGCAGCGATGACGAGCGCATTGACGCGGCCATTGCCGCCACGCGTAGCTTCTTCGAGCAGATGGGTGTCCCGACCCGCCTCTCTGGCTACGGCCTCGACGGTAGCTCTATCCCTGCCCTGCTTGAGAAGCTGAACGAGCACGGCATGACCCAACTAGGCGAACATCAGGATATTACCCTCGACGTTAGCCGTCGCATCTACGAAGCCGCGCGTTAAAGGTTTTTTCTTCTAATACTTTCGTTTTTGGGCTTTTCGTCCAGACTTAAGTCACTCAACTCCACCTGGGCCAGCCCGGGTGGATTTCATATAAGGAGGAATGCATGGCAAATCCAACCGTGATTAAGCTTCAGGACGGCAACATCATGCCGCAGCTGGGCCTCGGCGTATGGAAAGCGGGCAATGAGGAGGTCATCTCCGCCATTCATAAGGCACTGGAGGTGGGTTATCGTTCGATTGATACCGCTGCAGCCTACAAAAATGAAGAGGGCGTCGGCAAGGCTATCGAAAGCGCCGGGATCCCGCGTAGCGATCTGTTTATCACTACGAAATTGTGGAATGACGATCAGACTCGTCCTCAGGAAGCGTTGCAGGCGAGCCTCGACAAGCTGAAGCTCGATCATGTTGATCTCTACCTGATGCACTGGCCGGTACCGGCTAGCGATCGTTACGTTGAAGCCTGGAAGGGGATGATCAAGCTCCAGGAGCAGGGGCTGGTGAAGAGCATCGGCGTCTGTAACTTCCAGATTAGCCACCTGCAGCGTCTGATCGATGAGACTGGCGTGACGCCGGTGATCAACCAGATCGAGCTGCATCCGCTGTTACAGCAGCGTCAGCTTCATGCCTGGAACGCCACTCACAAGATCCAGACCGAATCCTGGAGCCCGCTGGCCCAGGGCGGCGAAGGCGTCTTCGATCAGAAGATCATTCGCGAGCTGGCAGATAAGTACGGCAAAACCCCGGCGCAGATCGTGATCCGCTGGCACCTTGACCAGGGCCTGGTGGTGATCCCGAAATCGGTTACCCCGGCACGCATTGCGGAAAATTTCAAGGTGTGGGACTTCCGCCTCGATAAAGACGAACTGAGCGAAATCGCGAAGCTTGATCAAGGCAAACGCCTTGGTCCGGATCCGGATCAGTTCGGCGGCTAAGCGCCTCTGCAATCTTTCAACCCGGCCTGTGCGCCGGGTTTTTTATTGCCCATCTCCCTGCACAAGAAATATCCTGCAACAATTCCACTTCATTATTAGGTGTATTTCTTACCCGCCTCGATGCAGCATATTATCGATATAACCCATTGATTATTCATAGAATCTATTTCATTTTTATATTTCATCCGCACGATGAATAAGGATATGGCTGTGGCGGAAACAAAAACATCGGGCGTCCGTTGGCTCCCGCTCATCATCATCGTTGCCGCTGCGGCGGCTCTCTGGCACCTGACACCTCCCTCTGGCTTGAGCGTAGCGGCCTGGCGCTCGGCTCTGATTTTTGTGGCAACCATTGCCGCCATTGTGGCAAAGGTGCTGCCGATTGGCGCAGTGGGCATTATCGGCATCACCGTCTTTGCACTGGCCTATGCCGCCGGGGACACCACCGCCAGCGGGGCCATTACCACGGCGCTCAGCGAACTGAATAGCTCGCTGATCTGGCTGATCGTCGTCGCCTTTATGATCGCCCGCGGTTTTATTAAAACCGGCCTCGGGCGGCGGATCGCGCTACAGATGATCCGCCTGCTGGGTAAACGTACCCTGGGGCTGGCCTACGGGCTGGCGTTTGCCGATCTGATCCTCTCCCCGGCAATGCCCAGCAATACCGCCCGCTGCGGAGGTGTCATCTACCCCATTGCCGACTCGCTGGCGCGCAGCTTTGGCTCTCGCCCGGATGACGAATCCCGCAGTAAAATCGGCACCTTTCTCATCACCTGTATCGGCAACGTCAACGACGTCACTGCCGCACTGTTCATGACCGGCTATACCGGCAACCTGCTGGCGGTGAAGCTGGCGGCTAACGCCGGTGTAACCTTGACGTGGGGAAGCTGGTTTATGGCTGCCCTGCTGCCCTGCCTGGTATCGCTGCTGATCGTCCCACTGCTGGTCTACTGGCTTACCCGCCCGACGATCCGCCATACGCCTGATGCCCCAGCGCTGGCCCGTCAGGAGCTGGCGCAGATGGGCAGCATGTCACGCGGCGAGTGGCTGATGCTCGCTACGGTAGTGGTGCTGCTGATACTGTGGATTTTTGGCGATGCACTCGGCATCGACCCGACAACGGCGTCGTTTGTTGGCCTCTCCATCCTGCTGCTCTCGGGCGTGCTGAGCTGGGAAGATGTGAAGAGCGAAAAAGGGGCATGGGATACGCTGATCTGGTTTGCAGCGCTATTGATGATGGCCAACCAGCTGAAAAAGCTCGGGTTCACCACCTGGTTTGGTAATCTGATTGGCGATAGCCTTGCCAGCTCACTGCACGGCACCAGCTGGGTGGTGGTTTTGCTCTTGCTGAACGCGGCCTACTTCTACACCCACTACTTTTTTGCCAGCGGCAACGCGCAGATTGCCGCGCTCTACGCGGTGTTTCTTGGCGTCGGGCTGCATCTGGGGATCCCGGCAGCGCCGTGCGCGCTGATGCTGGCGTTTACCAGCAGCCTCTACTGCTCCCTGACTCAGTACACCCACGCTCGCGGCCCGATCCTGTTCGGTGCGGGCTACGTGCCCACCGGGGTTTGGTGGCGCACGGGGTTTCTGGTCAGCCTCTTCAACCAGGCGGTCTTTATTAGCGTCGGACTCGCCTGGTGGAAGATGATTGGGCTGTATTAACCTTTAGCGCCAGCCTTGCTGCGCACTTTATTGCCTGCCGGCGTCTGGCGCTGGTGGGCAATCGGCGTGTGCTTGGTGAGCGCCGGGCGTGTATGGCGGTTCTGGCGTTTTGCCTCACGCATCTCGTCCAGCGTCGGCGCGGGCACCAGGCAGTCGCGACGGCTACCGATCAGATGCTTTTTACCCATCTCTTCCAGCGCCTGGCGGATCAGCGGCCAGTTTTTCGGATCGTGATAGCGCAGCAGCGCTTTATGCAGGCGACGCTGTTTCTCGCCCTTCGGCACCACGACGTTCTCACTCTTGTAGCCAATTTTGCCGAGTGGGTTCTTGCCGGTGTAATACATGGTCGTCGAGTTGGCCAGCGGCGACGGATAGAAGTTCTGCACCTGATCGAGGCGGAAGCGGTGCTTTTTGAGCCACAGGGCGAGGTTCACCATATCTTCATCACGCGTTCCTGGGTGCGCGGAGATAAAGTACGGGATCAGGTACTGCTCTTTACCGGCCTGCTTCGAGTAGGTATCAAACAGCTCTTTGAAGCGGTCGTAGCTGCCCATCCCCGGCTTCATCATCTTCGACAGCGGGCCTTCTTCAGTATGCTCTGGCGCAATCTTCAGATAGCCGCCGACGTGGTGGGTCGCCAGCTCTTTGATATAGCGCGGATCTTCCACGGCGATATCGTAGCGCACGCCGGACGCGATAAGGATCTTCTTGATCCCCTTCAGATCGCGAGCGCGGCGGTAGAGGTTGATCGTCGGCTCATGGTTGGTATCCATATGCGGACAGATGTCCGGATAGACGCACGACAGGCGGCGGCAGGTCTGCTCGGCGCGTGGCGACTTGCAGCGCAGCATATACATGTTGGCCGTCGGGCCGCCCAGATCGGAGATCACGCCGGTAAAGCCAGGCACGGTGTCACGAATCGCTTCGATCTCGTTGATGATCGACTCTTCAGAGCGGCTCTGGATAATGCGCCCTTCGTGCTCGGTGATGGAGCAGAAGGAGCAGCCGCCAAAGCAGCCGCGCATGATGTTGACCGAGAAACGGATCATCTCATAGGCGGGAATGCGGCTGGTGCCGTAGGCCGGATGCGGCACGCGCTTGTAGGGGAGCGCAAAAACGCTGTCCATCTCTTCGGTAGAGAGTGGGATCGCTGGCGGGTTGATCCAGATGTAGCGATCGCCGTGCTTCTGCATCAGTGCTCGCGCGCAGCCCGGGTTGGTTTCATGGTGCAGGATGCGCGAGGCGTGGGCATAGAGTACCTTGTCAGCCTTCACCTTCTCAAAGGAGGGCAGCAGAACGTAGATCTTTTCCCACGGTTTCGGACGCGGCGGCTGGATGACGACGGCTTTCGCTTCGGCCTTTTTGGGTTCGACAGGTTTGTTGTCGGCACACGGCAGATCGTCCCCGTAAGGATGGGGGATCGGATCAATCTTGCCTGGCATATCAATGATGCGGGAGTCTACCCCACTCCAGCCCGGCAGCGCCTCTTTGACCATAATCGCGGTGTTGCGCACGTCACGGATGCTGGACACCGGCTCGCCCTGCGACAGACGATGGGCGACCTCAACCAGCGGACGTTCACCGTTGCCGAAGATCAGCATATCGGCTTTGGAATCCACCAGCACCGAGCGACGGACGGTATCCGACCAGTAGTCGTAGTGCGCGGTACGACGCAGGCTCGCCTCAATGCCGCCAAGGATCACCGGCACATCTTTCCACGCCTCTTTACAACGCTGGGTATAGGCCAGGGTGGCGCGATCCGGGCGCTTGCCCGCTACGTTATCCGGCGTATAGGCATCGTCATGGCGCAGCTTACGATCGGCGGTGTAGCGATTAATCATCGAGTCCATGTTGCCCGCGGTGACGCCGAAGAACAGATTCGGTTTGCCGAGGCGCATAAAGTCCTCTTTGCTGTTCCAGTCCGGCTGGGCAATGATGCCGACCCGGAAGCCCTGAGCCTCCAGCATCCGTCCGCAGATCGCCATGCCGAAGCTCGGGTGATCAACATACGCATCTCCGGTAACCAGAATAATGTCGCAGCTATCCCAGCCAAGCTGATCCATCTCTTCTCGTGACATGGGCAAAAACGGCGCGGGGCCGAAACAGGCAGCCCAATACTGCGGCCATGAGAAGAGGTCGCGATCCGGCTGGATCAGGGAAATAGCGCTCATAATGCTTCCGAAGAAAAAATAAACAAAAGGGCGGGGATTATACGCTTGAACAGTGGGGAGAATGAAGAAGTTTCATGCAGACAGATTAACGCCCGGTGGCGCTGCGCTTACCGGGCCTACAGGTTTCAATAAGGTTAAGGAGCCGGGTTCACCAGCAGCTGGCCGATAGAGCCACGGTCTGACATCTCCAGGGTCTGGCTAAAGAACTGGAACGGGAAATGCGGCCACGAAGGCTGGCCGTAGTAGACCAGCAGCTCAACCTGCCCATCCACCCAGACGGTATCCTTCATGCCCCGATCCTCCGGGAACGGCATCGCGCCGTTGACGTTGCGGATCAGGAAGCTGACGCCCTCAATATGGAACGACTGCGGCGTATCGGCGCGTACCGTCCAGCGCTCCCACGTCCCCTGCTGGGCGGTAATATCAATACGCTTGATATCCCACAGCTGGCCGTTGATCCCCGGATCGTCGCCGAGGGCAATATCGCGGCTGCGCACCGCTGCCCCGCTCATCAGATCCGTCGGCAGCAGCCGCAGCGGCAGCGTATCGGTTACCAGCGGCAGCAGCCCGGTAGGACGCAACGTCAGCACCAGGGTGGAGATCAGAATACTCGATGGCTCAAAGAAACCGCGGATGCGGTCGACAATGCCCGCCGCCTCGCCGCAGGTAATCGACACCTCGTCGCCATCGGTCATATTCACGAGAATTTCACGCCGCTCGCCGGGGGCCAGCGAGAGCTGTTTCACCGATACCGGCGCAGGCAGGAAGCCCTGGTCGCCGGAGATAACGTGCAGTGCCCGGCCATCGCTCATCTGCAGCTGATAGCGGCGGGCGTTGGAGGCGTTCAGCAGGCGCAGGCGCACCCAGCCGCGTGACACCTCGACATAGGGACTCTGCGCGCCGTTAACCAGCAGCGTATCGCCAACAAAACCGCCGCTGCCCGGCTCGCTGTACTCCGGTGTGCCGAAGTTATCAAGCCGCTTGTCCTGAATAATAACGGGAAAGTCATCCACGCCGTAGTGATTGGGGATCGGCAGGGATTTACTCACCTCATCCTCAATCAGCCACATTCCGGCCAGGCCGTTATAGACCTGTTCAGCGGTACGGTTTGGCGTGTTGGCGTGATACCAGAGCGTTGCTGCGCTCTGGCGGATCGGCAGCACCGGTGCCCAGTCAGCGCTGGGAGACATCATCCGCGCCGGACCACCAATCAGGGGGCCGGGAACCTGCAGGCCGCTGATGGTCATGGCAACGTTCTCTGCCAGCCGGTTGCTGTAGATCATCTTCACGTCATCGCCGCTCCAGACGCGAATAGTCGGCCCAAGATAGCGCCCGTTAATGCCCCACACCTGGGCGCGGGTACCCGGCGTAAAGGACCAGTGCGCCCGCTGCAGGGTCAGAAACAGCGGTTGCCCACGGCGAGATTCAACGAGCGGCGGTACAGGCAGCGGCTGCTGCTGCCCGGCAGCGTTGGCCCGCAGCGGAACCGCGCCTACACAAAGCGCAGCGCCGGAGGCCTGGATAAACTGACGCCGACTGAGTGACATATCTTGCTCCCTGTAAAACGGACTAAAGCGCGTAAAAAGGTACGGCTACACCTGGCGCTTGCCAGCGGCCTCGCGGGCGGCGACTTCACTATCAAGTTCGGCAATCTTTTCCGCCATCAGTGCACGACAATGGGTTGCCAGCTCGCGCACCTGATCTTTGCCAAACTGGCTGGTGTCCACCGGCGGCAGCATTTCGACGATCACCAGGCCGTTATTTAAACGGTTAAGGTTAATTTTATTGGAGGTGTTCGAAACACATACCGGAATAACGGGCACGCCAGCGGCGATGGCCGCATGGAATGCGCCGGTCTTAAACGGCAGCAGCCCGCGTCCGCGGCTACGTGTACCCTCCGGGAACATCCAGATAGAGATATCGCGCTTTTGAATGTTTTTGACTACCTGAGCGATGGTTCCGTGCGCTTTGGCGCGGTTATCGCGGTCGATCAGCAGGTTACCGGTTAGCCAGTAGAGTTGACCAAAGAACGGGACCCACAGCAGGCTTTTCTTGCCAACGGTGACGGTGCGCGGCTGCACAATGCTGGCTGCGGTGACCATATCGTAGTTGTTCTGATGGTTGCCGATGTAGATCGCATTGCCATACGTCGCCGCCTCCGGCGGCAGACGCAGCTCAACTTTTAAGCCCATAACCGGTGCCAGACGGCCAAACAGATGGCCAAAGGTGGCGACGTGTTTTGGATTCCGTGGGCTAAACAGGCAGTAGATACAGCCAAAGATACAGACCAGGATGCTGTAAATAACAATAATGATTGCACGTAAAATGAATAGCATAGCTACCTCGAAAGCCCGGACACCCGCCCATTATAGTGTAGCGGCTGACGGCGTACGGCTTTGTTCCATCGGGTCCGTGAAAAAGGTATTGTTAATCGTAACCTGCGATTTAACAATGACTTTACGGGAAATTTTATGGATAGCTCCCCCTTCGGCGCGAAGGGGGAGAAGCACACAGGAATTACTCTTCGCTGTCGCCAGGGGTTGCCCGACGCGGCGAGTCGATCTCGACCTTGTCGATACGCTGGAGTCCGCGCATCAGCGTCCCGCGACGGCCACGCTCGCCGTGCACCTTCTGCAACTCTTCCGGGCGCATTTTGATTTTGCGCTTGCCGGCGTGCAGGGTCAGCGTGCTCTGCGGCGGCAGGATAAAGAGGTGCGCCAGGCTATCCTCCCCCTTCGCCGCTTCGGCTGACGGAATGCTGATGATCTTATTCCCTTTACCTTTCGACAGCTGCGGCAGATCGCTAATCGGGAACATCAGCATGCGCCCGGCGGCGGTGATCGCCAGCAGCAGGTCGCTGTCGTCCACTATCTCCAGCGGCGGCAGCACATGCGCGTTTTCCGGCAGGGTGATCAGCGCCTTACCGGCCCGGTTGCGGGCAATCAGATCGTTGAAGGTGCAGACGAAGCCATAGCCCGCGTCAGAGGCCATCAGCAGCTTCTGCTCCTCACCGGCCATCACCATATGCTCAACGGTGGCACCCGGCGGCAGCGTCAGCTTGCCGGTCACCGGTTCGCCCTGCCCGCGCGCCGACGGCAGCGTCAGCGGATCGACGGCGTAGCTGCGCCCGGTGGTATCAATAAACACCACCGGCTGATTGGTTTTGCCTTTTGCGGACGCTTTCCAGCTATCGCCCGCTTTGTAGCTCAGGCCCTGGGCATCGATGTCATGGCCTTTGGCGCTGCGTACCCAGCCCATCTGCGACAGCACGATAGTCACCGGCTCGGACGGCAGCATGTCATGCTCGCTCATTGCCTTCGCCTCTTCACGCTCGTGCAGCGGCGAACGGCGATCGTCGCCGAACGCCTCGGCATCGGCCTGCAGCTCTTTCTTCAGCAGGGTGCTCATCTTACGCTCGGAGGCCAGCGTGCTTTGCAGACGGTCGCGCTCTTTTTCCAGCTCGCTCTGCTCGCCACGGATTTTCATCTCTTCCAGCTTGGCGAGATGGCGCAGCTTAAGTTCGAGGATCGCTTCAGCCTGGGTTTCGCTAATGCCAAAACGCGACATCAGCACCGGCTTAGGTTCATCTTCACCACGGATGATCTCAATCACCTCGTCGATGTTGAGGAACGCCACCAGCAAACCTTCGAGGATATGCAGGCGCTTGAGCACCTTCTCCAGGCGATGATTCAGGCGGCGGCGCACGGTATCGCGGCGGAACGCCAGCCACTCGGTGAGGATCTCCAGCAGATTTTTCACCGCCGGACGTCCGTCGAGGCCGATCATGTTCAGGTTGATGCGGTAGCTCTTCTCCAGATCGGTGGTGGCGAACAGATGGTTCATCACCTGATCCATATCTACCCGGTTGGAGCGCGGCACCACCACCAGACGGGTCGGGTTCTCGTGATCGGACTCGTCGCGCAGGTCGTCCACCATCGGCAGCTTTTTATTGCGCATCTGGGCCGCGATCTGCTCCAGCACCCGCGCCCCGGAAACCTGGTGCGGCAGGGCGGTAATCACCACCGCACCGTCCTCTTTTTTCCACACCGCGCGCATGCGCACGGAGCCGCGACCGTTCTGGTAAATTTTGCGGATCTCGGCCCGGGAGGTGATGATCTCCGCTTCGGTCGGGTAGTCCGGCCCCTGGACAATATCCAGCAGCTCATCGAGGGTGGTCTTGGGCTGGTCGATTAGCGTAATGGCCGCCTGGGCCACTTCGCGCAGGTTGTGCGGCGGAATATCCGTCGCCATGCCAACGGCGATCCCGGTGGTGCCGTTCAGCAGAATGTTTGGCAGGCGGGCAGGTAGCATTTTCGGCTCCTGCATCGTGCCGTCAAAGTTAGGCACCCAATCGACCGTCCCCTGCCCCAGCTCACCCAGCAGCAGCTCGGCGTATTTAGAGAGACGCGACTCGGTGTAACGCATCGCCGCGAAGGATTTCGGATCGTCCGGCGCGCCCCAGTTCCCCTGGCCGTCAACCAGCGGATAGCGATAGGAGAACGGCTGGGCCATCAGCACCATGGCTTCGTAGCAGGCGCTGTCGCCGTGGGGATGGTATTTACCCAGCACGTCGCCCACGGTACGGGCGGATTTTTTAAACTTTGCGCTGGCGCTGAGGCCCAGTTCAGACATGGCGTACACGATACGCCGCTGCACCGGCTTCAGGCCGTCGCCGATAAACGGCAGCGCACGGTCCATGATGACGTACATGGAGTAGTTTAGGTAGGCGTTTTCAGTGAATTCATGTAGCGCGAGGCGCTCTGCCATATCGCTCATTACGTGTGATTCCTCAGCGTTTGCACCCAATTATTCAGGGGCAATATTGCCGCAGATTTTACCTTATCTGCCCTCCTGAGTCACAAGAAAAAGGCCGGATAACCGGCCCTTCAGCGATTTACTTAGCGAGCTTGGTGATCTGCTTCACTTCAATCTCAAACTCGTTCCAGTCTTTGTCAACTTTACCCTGAATTTCAACCTGATCCTGCGGAGTCACGTTCTGGCCGTTCCAGCGTTTTTGATCGATTTCCACATTGACCGTACCGCTGGCATCGCGGAAGACATAGCGATCGTCAGAGAGGCGCTCGGTAATGTTGCCCCGCAGCTTCACCCAGCTGTCATCTTTCAGATCTTTCGCCTTCGCCGCCGTCGTCGGGCTGACGTTGTTATCCACAAACCCGCCCTGCTGGGTCTGGTTTTGCGTCTGGGTTTGCGTGGCCGATGGCCCGCTGAAGCCCCCCTCGGCAGCGAAAACGGGGGCAGAGGCCATCATGGCGATGGCGGCAATAGCAGCAAATTTTTTCATCGTGTATCTCCTTTTTGTCTCAAGTCATGCTCCATTAAACAGGGTAGATCTTAACGAGTTCTTAAGCGGAAAATTTAAATTTTTTTACTGTACAGCCGTGGGTTACAGGAGGTTTACTGCCTAAAAGCAGGCTACGGCAAGGAGAGGCAGATGCGAATTTTACTGGTGGAAGATGACAAGCTGATAGGCGATGGCATCAAAGCCGGACTGGGTAAAATGGGCTTTACCGTTGACTGGTTTACCGCAGGCGGCATAGGGAGAGAGGCACTCTATCGCGCGCCTTACGATGCGGTGATCCTCGATCTGACCCTGCCCGAGGTCGACGGGCTGGCGATCCTGCGCGACTGGCGTCAGGCTGGTCGCAGCGAGCCGGTGCTGATCCTGACCGCACGCGACGCCCTCAACCAGCGCATCGAGGGATTACGCCTTGGGGCGGACGACTATCTGTGTAAACCCTTCGCTTTGATTGAAGTGGCAGCGCGACTTGAAGCGCTAATCCGCCGGAGCCATGGCCAGATCCACAGCGAGCTACGCCACGGCAACGTCACGCTCGATCCCACTCGTCTGACGGTCCTCGTCGCTGGCGAAACGCTGATCCTGAAGCCAAAAGAGTTTGCCCTGCTGGAGCTGCTGATGCGCAATGCTGGGCGCGTGCTGCCGCGCAAAGCGATAGAGGAGAAGCTCTACAGCTGGGATGACGAGGTATCGAGCAACGCCGTTGAGGTACATATCCATCATCTGCGCCGCAAGCTGGGCGCGGAGTTTATCCGCACCGTGCACGGCATTGGTTACACCCTGGACGGCGAATGAAACTGACGCAACGTTTAAGCCTGCGGGTTCGGCTCACCCTGCTTTTTTGCCTGCTGGCGTTAGCCGCCTGGCTGGTTGCAAGCGTGGCCGCGTGGCAGCAGACCACTCACAAGCTGGATAAGCTCTTCGATACCCAGCAGATGCTTTTTGCCAAACGCCTGCTGGCGATGGATCTCAACGAGGTCCCTGCTCCGCTGCGCCAGGTCTCCACGCCGGACAAGGTCAGACATGGTCATCTCGATGATGACGCGCTGGCTTTTGCTATCTACTCCCGCGACGGCAAACTGCTTCTGCACGATGGCGAAAACGGTCGGGATATACCCTATCACTATCGTCGGGACGGCTTCAGTAACGGGCAGCTCAAAGACGATAACGATGCCTGGCGTCTTCTCTGGCTCACTGCCCCTGACGGGAGATACCGCATTGTGGTGGGCCAGGAGTGGGAGTATCGCGAAGAGATGGCCATGGAGATCGTGACCTCCCAGCTTACCCCGTGGCTTGTGGCGCTGCCGCTGATGCTGCTGTGCCTGGTGGTGTTGCTCAGCCGCGAGCTGCATCCGCTGAAAAAACTGGCGCGGACACTGCATCAGCGTGCACCAGATACCACCGACATGCTTCCCACTGAGGCGATCCCACCGGAGGTGCGGCCTCTGCTGGACGCGTTAAATAGCCTGTTTGCCCGTACCCAGCAGATGATGGCCCGCGAGCGGCGCTTTACCTCAGACGCAGCTCATGAGCTCCGCACCCCCCTTGCCGCGCTGAAGGTCCAGGCTGAAGTAGCACAGCTCTCGTGGGACGATGCCGAGGGTCAGCAGCGTGCGCTGAGCCAGCTGCACTCCGGCATTGATCGCGCGACACGGCTGGTGGATCAGCTTCTTACCCTTTCGCGCCTCGACTCGCTCGATAATCTGGACGATGTCGAGCAGATCCCGCTGGCGGATCTCCTGCAATCGGCGGTAATGGATATTGATGCCTCGGCGCACCGGGCTGGCATTGCCATCCACCTTGGTATCCATGCGCCAGAGGTGACGCGCCCCGGCCAACCGCTGCTGCTCGGCCTGCTGGTGCGTAACCTGCTGGACAACGCGGTGCGTTACAGCCCGCGTGGCAGCCGGATTGACGTCACCCTGGAGCAGTGCTGTTTTACCGTACGCGATAACGGACCGGGTATTCCACCTCAGGCGCTACCGCGTCTCGGCGAGCGCTTTTACCGTCCGCCGGGACAGGAGGAGACGGGCAGCGGCCTGGGGCTGTCGATTGTGAAACGTATTGCCACGCTGCACAACATGACGGTGAAGGTAGACAATGCGGCAGACGGTGGCGCTATGATCCAGGTTAGCTGGTAGCTGGATTATTGCTGTGAGTGCAAAAGTCTTTGCACATTTTGCTTATTTTTCAATAGGGTCGTGACCGTTAGAATAGTCGGCAAATTCGTTTTCTAACGGGACAAATAATGAGCAACATCTTAATTATCAACGGCGCTAAAAAATTCGGCCACTCTAACGGCCAGCTGAATGACACCATGACCGACGTGGCCGCCAGCTTCCTGCGCGACAGCGGTCACGACGTGAAAGTGGTTCGCACCGATGGCGACTACGACGTGAAAGAGGAAGTGCAGAACTTCCTGTGGGCCGACAACGTGATCTGGCAGATGCCGGGCTGGTGGATGGGTGCACCGTGGACGGTGAAAAAGTACATTGATGACGTCTTTACCGAAGGTCATGGCTCCCTGTACGCCAGCGATGGTCGTACTCGCTCCGACGATGCGAAAAAATATGGCTCTGGCGGCCTGATTCAGGGCAAAACCTACATGCTGTCGCTGACCTGGAACGCACCGCTACAGGCCTTCACCGATAAAGAGCAGTTCTTCCATGGCGTCGGCGTTGATGGCGTTTACCTGCCGTTCCACAAGGCAAATCAGTTCCTTGGGATGGACGCGCTGCCGACTTTTATCGCTAACGATGTGATTAAAATGCCGG
Source organism: Pseudescherichia sp. L3 (assembly GCF_024656065.1). Taxonomy (NCBI): domain Bacteria; kingdom Pseudomonadati; phylum Pseudomonadota; class Gammaproteobacteria; order Enterobacterales; family Enterobacteriaceae; genus Pseudescherichia; species Pseudescherichia sp. L3. The sequence continues at coordinate 227,716 of NZ_JANKYC010000004.1, read as the reverse complement.
ACGTGCCTCGCTATACCGCAGAATATCGCAAGCATCTTGCGGAAATTTTTGCTTAACTGTTTGGCGGTACAAAGAAGGAGTTGACCATGTTGACAGTGATTGCAGAGATTCGCACCCGTCCGGGCCAGCATCATCGCCAGGCCGTGCTGGACGAGTTTGCGAAAATTATCCCCACCGTATTAGAGGAAGCGGGCTGCCACGGCTATGCGCCAATGGTAGATACCGCCGCTAACGTGAGCTTTCAGGCCACCAATCCGGACTCTATCGTGATGGTGGAGCAGTGGGAGACCGTTGCTCATCTTGAAGCGCACCTGCAAACCCCGCACATGAAAGCGTGGGGCGAGGCGGTTAAAAGCGACGTGTTAGAAACCCATATCCGAATTCTGGAGCAAGGGGTTTAATCAGGCGGGGGCCAGGCCCCCGCATGTTATACGACGTAGGCCCGGTAAGCACAGCGCCACCGGGCGTTTACCACCCGTACCCGTTACCAGTAGAGCTTCCAGCTCTGGCTAAACCGCATCAGCGCCTCGACGTAGAAGTAATCCCCCCAGCTAGCACACTCATCCACGCCCTTGTTACTGGCGAGATGGTACACCGAGTGCTTCAGCAGCCCGTTGCCAGGTTCGTTAACCCCCATCAGATAGTGCTTATTTAGCGACGACATGATGTGCATCGCCCACTGCTGATAGCGGGCGCGATCGGGATCGCTCACCGGCAGCTGTTTCACCAGCTCCAGCAGGCCGCAGACGGCAATGGCGGCGGACGAGGAGTCCCGCAGCGCATCGCTGCCCACTAAGGCCAGATCCCAGTGGCAGACGCCATCTTCCGGCAAGCGGTTAAGGAAGTAGTTCGCCAGCCTTTTTGACAGCGCAACCATCGTTCTATCACCGGTGTAGAGGTAGCTCAGCAGGAAGCCGTAGATCCCCCACGCCTGCCCCCGCGACCAGCACGAATCATCGGCATAGCCCTGCTGGGTATTGCCGTAGCGCGGTGCACCGGTCTGCACGTCCATGTAATAGGTGTGAAAGGTCGACGCATCGTCGCGGATCAAATATGCCGCCGCCTGCTGAACATGGGCCTGCGCCGCCTCGGCAAAGCGCGGATCGCCGGTCTGCTCGCTGGCCCAGTAGAGCAGCGGCAGGTTCATGTTGCAGTCGATGATCATCCTTCCCGCCTGCTGTGGATCGCTAAGATCGCCCCACGCCTGGATGATCTGCGCCTTTTGATGGAACCGCTCCAGCAGCGCCTCGGCTGCCTGAAGCGCAAAGCCGCGCGCGTCGCGGTTGCCGGTCAAGCGCCAGGCCGCCACGCAGGAGAGCGTATAGAGAAAACCGAGATCGTGGGTGTTGGTATCCTGCCGTCCGGCAATGCGTAGCCCAAAGGAGCGCACGTGCTTCTCCGCCAGCGCGCGATAGGACGCCTCGCCGCTCAGCTCCCACGCCAGCCACAGCTGGCCGGTCCAGAAGCTGGTGGTCCACTCCACGTTATCGGTGAGCGGGTAGTAGCCTTTGACGCAGGTTTCGGCTGGAAACTTTTCACCGAACTCCGTTAAATGACGGCTTATCAGTTCAAGAGTCTGACGGCGGGCGGTAATCAGCTCATCCTGAAAGGCGTGCTCATCCACCGGCGCAGGCACCTCTCCCAGACGCTCCTCAACGATACGATTTAACATATTCCGGTCCTTCTTCTTGTGAATAAATGATCTACCCGGCGACGTTGACCGCAGGCGCACCGCGCCGCTTGCTCTGACAGGCCGACAGGGTAAAGGCAGAGATAAGGGTAAAGGTCAGGGCTATCGCGCCCATGATGATATAGGTCTGCTCAAAGCCGATTTTGTCGTAGAGGATCCCTGCCGGGGAGGAGACCACCACGTTGCCGACGTAGAGCATCGCCTGGTACCCCAGCAGGTACATGGTGGCGTTCACACGCTTATCGAAATGCTCAGCGATGTATTTAAAGACCGACACCAGCAGGAGGCAGATCTCCAGACCGTAGAGCGGCTTGAGCACGGAGATTAAGAGGTGGGAATCACATAGCCCGGAGATGATCAGCCGCGCACCCACCACCAGCCCGACAATCAGCAGCCCGCGCTTGGCCCCGACGTAGTTCACAAACATTGGGATGATCATGTACATCACAAACTCCATCCCCGACTGCACGGTGCCCAGGTAGCCAAACACGGCGTTGCCCTGATGCACATCGTCAAAGAAGGTAACGAAGTAGCGGGAGAACTGCTGCTCGGCGATAAACATCATCCACGCTACGCCCGCCACATAGAGGCAGAAGGCCCAGAACTTGCGGTTTTTCAGCAAGGCATAGACGTCGGCGGGAACGATCTTCTCCTTCGCCAGCACCTCGCCCGCACGCTCGGTTCGCGTATCCACCTTCAGGCTAAACAGCACCACCAGCATCACGAGGGAGGCCACGCTGCCCATAATGAAGTTATAGGCCGGAGAGAGGTTAAACAGCAGACCAGAGAAGGAGGAAGCCACCGCCCAGCCCAGCGATCCCCACATGCGGATCTGGCCAAACTCCATGCCGTTCAGGCGGCTGTAGCGATCGGTATAGGATTCGCAGGCCGCCACGCCCGCGTACCAGGCAAAGCTTAAATAGATTGCGCCGACGACGATCCCCAGCAGCGTATTGGAGAGCAGCAGCGGCTGGTAGACGTAGATAAAGAACGGCGCCATCAGGGCTGACACGGCAACCACGAAGTAGAGCAGATATTTGCTCATGCCGATCTTATCCAGGATGTAGCCGTAGATCGGTTTCAGGATCACCGAGAAGATGCCGTTGACGGCAAACACCGTGCCGATCACCGTCCCGCTCAAGTTCGCTTTTTGCCCGAGCCAGATGGCCAGCAGCCCAATGCTGGCCGACCAGGTAAAGAAGTAGAGAAAGATAAAGGAGCTGATTTTGTAATATTCAGTCCGGTTGGTTTTAATTATTTTATCCATACTATCCTCGACGAAAGCATGTAGGGGTCAGAGTTTTTTATAACGTAATGACTAACGCCGTTGGGTGGCCAACGTGGCGCACCGTCAGCGTTTCGTTATCCAGAAGCACCTCGGGGAGAGAGGTCATATCGCTGTATGCTGGATCGCCCGCGATAGCCGCGCAGCAGAGCCAGTGACGCCCCGGCGTCAGGGTGGCGGTTAATACCGGGATCGCCGCACACTCGGCAAACATCACGCTGCTGTTGGGCGGCGTAATGACGCAGTCGCCGTGGCGCGCAAGGCCGAACGAGAGATCGTAGATAGCGCTGCTGCCGTTCACGGCGTGCACCACGCAGCCCGACGCCTGGCTCTGGTGCGGGGCTTTCATCACCGCGAAACCACCCTCGACGCTGTTCAGATGACGCGCGGTATCGATGCGGTGCAGGCGCAGATGGCCGTCGCCGTAGGGGATCAGCCAGGTAGCAACCTGCACGTCGTGCCACGGTGACCAGCGCGAGAAGATGTAATCATCGTGAATGCGGGTCTCGTCGCAGCCGCGGCGGCCCCGGTAGTACTCATCCCCCTCCGCCAGCAGCAGCATGCTGTCGCAGGCGGCGTGCTTGATCCCGTAGCGACCGCGCTCGATGGTGAAACCGAAGCGGCTGGAGTAGGCAAACTTGGTGTATTTCGCCTCGGTATTGACGTAGTTGTTCAGCTCAAGCTGGCCAGAGGCGAGCATGCAGACGTGTCGTGAGGCTTCACTGTGCATCAGGATCTGCCCGGCATGGGGAAGCGCCCGCCGCGCCGCCAGCGTCGGTAAAGGCTGCTCCTCCACCTGCCAGAACGGATGCGCTTCGGGCAGAGCGAGGATCAGGAACACCTTTAATGCCCAGTAGGGCGAGCCGGGAGAGTTGTAGTCTTCGCACATCGTGAGGTTCGGGTAGGCAAAGCCGAGGGTCAGAATGCCGTCCCGGTCAAAGACAGGCTGCGCCAGCCACCAGCGCAGGTGGCGAAGAACGATCCCTTTCACTATTCCCGGCGTAAATACGTCCAGTTCGGCAAAGGCCACCGCGCTCCAGAAGGCCACCATCGCAAAGCGGTAGGTCAGGCTGCGGCCAAAGGGTACCGACTCGCCCTCTGCCGCCGACATGTAGATAAAGTCCTGGGCGAACCGCTGCGCTCTCTCCCGCAGGATAGCAGCACGATGCGGATCGTCCTCGGCATTGAGCGTGGCGTAGATCAGGCCGTAAAAGTGAAACGCCATTGAGATGTAGTAATCCCTGGGCCGTCCCGGACCGTCGGAGTACCAGCCGTCGCCAAGATAGTAAGCCTCCATCATCGTAAAGCGCCGCTCTACCGCATCACGATCCCAGGGTAGACCGGCGCGTTTAAAGCCAAGCTGCACCATGATGGCAAAGTAGTTCCAGTTGCTGTCGGGCATTTCAGCGTCGGTAATTTGGTTGAGCCAGGCGTGGAGGTTCGCCTGCTCGCGCGGGGTAAAGCAGGCCAGCAGGCGATCCTGCATCAGCGCCAGGCCTAAGCCATAGGCCGCCATCTCCACTAGCCGCTGGTCATAAGGCCCGGTCTCGCCCCAGTAGCCTGGGCTGTGCGGATCGGTCCCCTGCTTGATGGCAGCAATGTATTTACCGCTGAGCGGCGTCTCCTCTCCGCCCGCCAGCAGTGGAAACAGGCCCCACAGCGCGCGCGACAACCCTTCCATGTTGGCGATCTCAACGCTGTAGTGGGCGCAGGTGCTGCCTAATGCGAAGCGTGACTGCCCCTCAGGAAACTGTTTATCCAGCGCGCTCAGCATGTCCGTTACCAACTCAACCATGTGCTGTCGGGACGACAATACATTTGATGTTTCCATTTCCGCATCAGCCTCTTAACAAAGTGGCTCAAGGATAGTGAATCGTTGGCGCGTAGAAATGTTAGCCACGTCACAGCCACGAAAGATGAATAAACTCGCAGTTGAGAAAATTTAAAAAGGTGGTTTATAAAGGCGTGCAGAGGGGTAAAAGTTGAGTTTTATTGCACTATGCGCGATGAGCCAAAATCTGATTATCTGGAGCTGATTACCTTAAACGACGCCGTGGTGTCGTTCAGCCGCCTGTTTGCCAATACCGTGCGCTATCACCACTGGCACCAGTGCCTGGAGATCCTCTACGTTGAGGAGGGCTTTGGGGTAGCGATCGTCGATAATCGCCACTACACCATGCGGCCAGGGCGGCTCTTCTTCTTTCCCCCCTTTACCCTGCACAAGGTGATGGTGGATGAGCAGGCCGAGGCGATCTATCGGCGCACCATTATCCATCTCGATCACCACGCGGTGCTGAAGGCGCTGCGTGATTTCCCCCAGGCCCAGCAGCGATTACAGACGCTCTCCCGGCGCGGCGGTCCGGCGTGGGTGGCAGACGTCGCGGCCTGCCATAGCCATATCGACTATCTGTTTAGCTGCTACCCGCAGCCGATGAACAGCGAAAGCGTCGCCAGCCTGCTCATCAGCCTGTTTGCCATGCTGCCTGCCGATCGCGACGGCGCGCCCGGCGACAGCCGCAGCATTGCCAGTCAGGCGATGATCTGGCTCGATGAGCACTATCAGCATAAATTTAGCCTCGACGCCCTTGCGCAGGAGCTGGGTAAATCACGCAGCTACGTGTCGCGAAAGTTTCATGCTGAAACGGGCGAGAAGATCCACGACTATCTGAATACGCTGCGGCTGCGTAAGGCCTGCGAGTGCCTGCTGCACAGCGACGAGAGCGTGCGTGATATCGCCGCGCGGGTGGGCTTTTCCGACGTGACCTGGTTTATTAGCTCCTTTAAGCGAGGCATCGGCGAGACGCCACTCCAGTACCGGAAAAATCACGCGGCGGCCTAGAGCATCTACCAGCCGCAGACGTTGGTCTCTTCGTCGGATTCATAGCCGCGCACGATATTAATCAGATCCTTCACCGTGTCCGCCGCCGTGGTGGCATCCTCTAATTCAGCAAGGCGGGAAAAGTCTTTATCGGCGGATACGCCGTTATTGTTGTTCGTTACCGTCAACGTAAAACCGTTCTCGCTTTCACTTTTATCTGCCAGCAGGTTGATAAGCTCCGCTACCGCCGTATGGGCGAGAGCCGGTACGTAGAGCGACATCGGCTTCAGATAGGTTTTCTCTGCCGTTGCGTCGCTGCCGCAGTTTGTCACTGTTAAGGCGTAGCCTCTGTTTTCTGTGGTCATGATATTTACCTCAACCTTCAATTAACACCTTGGGATCGACCCAAAAATCGACGTTAAATACCGTATCGTCCGACAAAGCTTCGATGCGGTGCCACTTCTCCGCCGGAAAGACGCCAAACTGCCCTGCTTCAATGGTCAGGGTCTCTACCGGCTCCGGGCTGGTCTCATCGGCATACCCGTAATAGCGGATAGTACCCTGCATGACGCAGAGGCGTGGGTTAACGCCCTGGCGGGTGCCCGCGTCCAGATGACGTTGCCAGATAGAGGCCGGGGCGGTCTCTTTCGTCCACAGGGGCGTCGAGCGAACGTGAACATAGTGGGTAGGTATGACAATGCGCTGCATGATTCATCCTCTTGTTAAGACATTTTGCGAGAAAAGAATGTTGCAGATCATATACCTGTTCTATGTGGAATATGAGTCGCCTAAAGGAGTAGCGGAGGGGGTAAAAAAAAGCCCCGCAGTGCGGGGCTGGTTTATCAGGCTTCGATATCGGCCATATCGCCTTTTTCCTGTAGCCAGTTGCGCCGGTCTTCCGAACGCTTCTTGGCCAGCAGCATATCCATGATGGCGTTGGTGCGCTGATCGTCCTCGTCGCTGATGGTGAGCTGCACCAGGCGGCGGGTGTTGGGATCGAGCGTCGTCTCACGCAGCTGCATCGGGTTCATCTCGCCCAGCCCTTTAAAGCGCTGAACGTTAGGCTTGCCCTTCTTACGCTTCAGCTGCTCCAGCACGCCCGCTTTCTCCTCTTCGGTCAGGGCATAGTAGACCTCTTTGCCCAGATCGATACGATAGAGCGGCGGCAGCGCCACGTAGACGTGACCATGCTTCACCAGGGTGCGGAAATGCTTCACAAACAGAGCGCAGAGCAGCGTCGCGATGTGCAGACCGTCGGAGTCCGCATCGGCGAGGATGCAGATCTTGCCGTAGCGCAGCTGGCTGAGATCTTCACTGTCTGGATCGATGCCGATGGCCACCGAGATGTCGTGCACCTCCTGCGAGGCCAGCACTTCATCAGAGGAGACCTCCCAGGTGTTGAGGATCTTACCCTTCAGCGGCATGATCGCCTGGAACTCACGGTCGCGCGCCTGCTTGGCCGAGCCGCCCGCCGAGTCACCCTCTACCAGGAACAGCTCGGTGCGATTGAGATCCTGCGCGGTACAGTCCGCCAGCTTGCCGGGCAGCGCCGGGCCGCTGGTGAGCTTTTTACGCACAACCTTCTTCGCCGCCCGCAGACGACGCTGGGCGCTGGAGATAGCCATCTCGGCCAGCATCTCCGCCGCCTGCACGTTCTGGTTCAGCCACAGGCTGAAGGCGTCTTTTACTACGCCGGAAACGAACGCGGCGCACTGGCGCGACGAGAGGCGCTCTTTGGTCTGCCCGGCAAACTGCGGATCCTGCATCTTCACCGACAGCACGTAGGCGCAGCGGTCCCAGATATCCTCTGCCGACAGCTTGACGCCGCGCGGCAGGATATTGCGGTATTCGCAGAACTCACGCATCGCGTCCAGCAGCCCCTGACGCAGGCCGTTGACGTGCGTCCCGCCCTGCATAGTCGGGATGAGGTTAACGTAGCTCTCGGTGAGCAGCTCCCCGCCCTCCGGTAGCCACAGCAGCGCCCAGTCCACCGCCTCGGTATCACCGGCAAAGGCCCCAATAAAGGGCTTCTCCGGCAGGGTCGGCAGGCCGTTAACCGCTTCGGCAAGGTAGTCGTTGAGGCCGTCGGCGTAGCACCAGCGCTGCTCGCTGTCGTTGACCTTATCCTTAAAGACAATCTCTACGCCGGGGCAGAGCACCGCTTTGGCCTTCAGCACATGGGTCAGGCGCGATACCGAGAAGCGCGGGCTGTCGAAAAAGCTTTCGTCAGGCCAGAAGTGAACGCTGGTTCCGGTGGCGCGCTTCGGCGTGCTGCCTACCACGGAGAGATCTTTCACCTTGTCGCCGTTGGCAAAAGCAATGTTATAGATCTTGCCGTCGCGCTTGACGTTAACCTCAACGCGCTTTGACAGGGCGTTAACCACCGAGATCCCCACGCCGTGCAGGCCGCCGGAGAACTGATAGTTTTTGTTGGAGAACTTACCGCCCGCGTGCAGGCGGCAGAGGATCAGCTCAACGGCGGGAACGCCCTCTTCCGGGTGGATATCCACCGGCATACCGCGCCCGTCGTCGATGACTTCCAGCGACTGATCGGCGTGCAGGATCACCTCCACGCGTTTGGCGTGTCCGGCCAGCGCTTCATCCACGCTGTTATCGATAACTTCCTGACCAAGATGGTTAGGACGAGTAGTGTCGGTATACATCCCCGGGCGGCGGCGGACCGGCTCAAGCCCGGTTAATACCTCAATGGCATCAGCGTTATAGGATTGCGTCATGGTGTATTCGTAGATAGTGACAGCATCGACCCCTGCGAGGCTCAGTGCAGCCCGAGGAAATCGATAATCTGTGAAAAGTGATCGTCAAAGCCCACAAAGGCATGGTTTCCGCCTTCTTCAACCGTTTGACGGCACGAGGCGTAGTACGCAACGGCCTGACGGTAATCCAGCACTTCATCACCCGTTTGCTGCAGCAGCCAGATTAAATCTGCTGCCTCCAGCGGATCGATCTGCATGGTTTTGAGATCGTAAATATGGCGTGACTCTAGCACATATTGCTGTCCGGTGTAGGGGTTCTCGTTGCGGCCCAGATAATCGGCCAGCAGTTCAAACGGACGCACCGCCGGATTCACCACCACCGCTGGCAGCATAAAGCACTGGGAGAGCCAGGTGGCATAGTAGCCGCCGAGTGAGGAGCCCACCAGCCCCAGCGGCTCGCCGCCGTGCCCCAGCACCAGCGACTCCAGCAGCTCGGCGGCATCCGCCGGATAGGGCGGCAGCTGCGGCACCACCATCTCAATCTGTGGATGGTGCACCGCCAGCCACTGCTGTAGCGCCACGGCCTTTGCCGAGCGTGGTGAGCTGTTAAACCCGTGTAGATAAAGAAGCGTCGCCATCAGTAGCCTTCCGATGCCGTGTCCGGACTGAAGCGGCTGCTCTGCAGACGGCTGACTTCGGTATGCAGCGTGCCGTCGGCGTTAAGCTCCAGCCAGCGCCAGCCCGGCGCGATGGTATCCAGGGTAAAGTTGGCGCAGTGCGGCTTAAACTGGACGCAGGTCGACGGCGTGGCCAGCAGACGGCGGCCGTTCCAGTCGAGATCCTGCTCCTGATGAATATGGCCGCACAGCAGGTGCCTTACCCGGGGATAGCGCACCAGCACGTTGTCCAGCTCCTGCGAGTTACGCAGGCTGTGCTGATCCAACCAGCTGCACCCCGCCGGTAGCGGGTGGTGATGCAGCAGCAGCAGGGTATAGCGCTCCGGCACCTCTGCCAGCTTTTTCTCCAGCCACTCTAGCTGAAACTCACTCAGTTCACCGTGTGGAACGCCAAACACCTGGCTGTCGAGCAGCAGTATCTGCCAGCTCTCGCCAGCGAAGACCCGCTTGGCACCCGAGATGCCAGCCTCCTGCAGCGCGCTGTACATGGCGGGCTGAAAGTCATGATTGCCGGGCAGCCACACGCAGGGCACGTCGAAGCTGGCGATCCCCTCAGCAAAGTGCTGATAGGCCGCAGCAGAGTGATCCTGTGCCAGGTCGCCGGTAGCGACGATTAAATCGCAGTGACGCTGCTCGGCCCGGATGGCTTCCAATACCGCCTGATAGCTCTCCCAGGTATTGACCCCTAACAACGTTTCATGCTTTTCGGCAAACAGGTGAGTATCGGTTATTTGTAAGATCCTGATGCTGGCCTCACCCGCCAGATTCAGGTTTAACAGGCTTTCCAAATGGTGTCCTTAGGTAGGTTTCACGATGCTAACAAACCGGAATCGCCATTGCTCCATGTGCTAAACAGTACCTAAGCCAGTCGGCCAGAAACTGATTAATTTGATGCTTTTCGTCGCGTTGGTGCAACTTTTTATTTGGGTAATCATACCGCGCTTTAAAGCGAAAGATCTGCTGGCTTGAACACACTTCAGCGACCATAGCATCGTGATAGAGGCGTACCGTTAACGACGGCATGCTCCAGTAGCTGATCGCCGGTGCTGTCTGCACGATCTCCACCAGCGTAGTGTAGCGGGTTGATTCTGTAATCGTTACTCGGTATTGCGCATTGGCCACCTGATAGCTCACTGTTTCGCCGGGTGCGTCATTGCGTGGCAGCAGGCGGCGTAGCTGGGCGAAGTTGGTTTCGCACAGGCGCATCATTTCAGGAAAGTCAGGTGTATAACGCTTCATTTTTTCCACTCAGTTCTCAACTTTTCGTAGTGCAGCTGCAGCCATTGCAGGGCGATGACCGACGCGGCGTTGTCTATTTTCCCCTCTTCAACCCACTGGTAAGCCTGTTCCCGGCTCACCACATGAACACGAATATCTTCGTTTTCGTCCACCAGGCCATGTATACCTTTGGCCTGCGTGGCATCCACTTCGCCAACCATTAACGATAAGCGCTCGCTGGTGCCGCCAGGGCTGGCCAGATAGCTCATAAACTCTTTTACCCGGCCAACCTGCAGCCCGGCTTCTTCTATGGCTTCGCGGCGGGCAACGTCTTCTACGCTCTCGCCCTCTTCGATCATGCCAGCAACCAGCTCCAGCAGCCAGGGGGTTTCACTGGTGTCGTAAGCCGGAATACGGATCTGCTCGATCAGTACCACCTCGTCGCGCGCCAGGTCATAGGGTAGCAAGACGGCGGCATGGCCGCGCTCAAAAATTTCACGCGTCACCACCCCGCTCATCTCACCGTTAAAAAGCCGATGCCGAAAGCGCCACCGCTTCAGAGAAAAAAAACCGTTATAGAGTGTTTCGCGTGCAATAATTTCTACATCATTTTTAGTGAAAGTCACTGCTGATGGCTCGGGTTTCTTCATGGTTTCATCCTGCTGGCAAATAATGACGAAATTATGGATTTCCAGTCTGTAAGACTGCCGTTTCCCATGCTATATGGTAGATTGGTGCAAATTAACGCCGGATGGCACTTAACGCCAACCTTTTGCAGCGACACTTTCTGCTAGAATCGGCCTTATTTTTTAAATTTCATTAGCGCTAACAAAGCTTCGTAACAAGGAATGCAAATGAAGAAATTGCTCCCCATGCTTATCGGCCTGAGCCTGGCCGCTTTCAGTACGATGAGTCAGGCAGAGAACCTGCTTCAGGTTTATCAGCAAGCGCGTCTCAGCAACCCTGAACTGCGCAGATCTGCCGCGGATCGCGATGCCGCATTTGAGAAAATCAACGAAGCGCGCAGCCCATTACTGCCCCAGCTCGGTTTAGGCGCAGACTACAGCTACAGCAACGGCTTCCGCGACCAGAATGGTCTCAATAGCAACACGACCAGCGCCACGTTGCAGCTGACGCAGACCCTGTTTGACATGTCGAAATGGCGCGCCCTGACCCTGCAAGAGAAATCAGCAGGCATTCAGGATGTAACGTTCCAGACCGATCAGCAGACGCTGATCCTCAATACCGCTACTGCCTATTTTAACGTATTAAGCGCCATCGATGCGCTCTCTTATACCGAAGCGCAGAAACAGGCTATCTATCGCCAGCTGGATCAAACTACCCAGCGCTTTAACGTGGGCCTGGTTGCCATTACCGACGTGCAGAACGCCCGCTCTCAGTACGATACCGTGCTGGCAGACGAAGTGACTGCCCGTAACAACCTGGACAACGCCGTTGAGCAGCTGCGTCAGGTGACCGGCAACTACTATCCGGAGCTGGCATCGCTGAACGTCGACCGCTTCCAGACCGACAAGCCGCAGCCGGTTAACTCCCTGCTGAAAGAGGCCGAAAGCCGTAACCTCTCCCTGTTACAGGCGCGCCTCTCCCAGGATCTGGCCCGCGAGCAGATTCGCCTGGCGCAGGATGGTCACTTGCCGACCCTTGATTTAACCGCCTCTTCCGGCGTCTCTGACACCTCCTACAGCGGCTCCCGCACCAGCGGTGCCCAGGGCGCGGCCTATGACGACAGCAACATTGGTCAGAACAAGGTCGGCCTGAACTTCTCCCTGCCGCTCTATCAGGGTGGCCTGGTGAACTCGCAGGTGAAACAGGCGCAGTACAACTTTGTGGGTGCAAGCGAGCAGCTGGAAACCGCTCATCGCAGCGTGGTGCAGACCGTACGTTCATCCTATAACAACGTGAACGCCTCCATCAGCAGCATCAACGCCTATAAACAGTCCGTGGTCTCTGCCCAGAGCTCACTGGATGCAACCGAAGCAGGCTACTCGGTAGGTACCCGTACCATCGTTGACGTGCTGGATGCGACCACTACGCTCTACAACGCCAAGCAGCAGCTCTCCAGCGCGCGTTACAACTACCTGATTAACCAGCTGAACATCAAATCTGCTCTCGGTACGCTGAACGAGCAGGACCTGATGGCTCTGAACGGTGCCCTGGGTAAACCGGTCTCCACCACGCCGGAAGCCGTCGCCCCGTCAACGCCTGACCAGGACGCCCGCGTGCAGAACAGCGCCCCGGATAGCAACGGCAATGGTAACGGTCTGCTCAACGCGGCGCTGCCACGCTAAGCACGCACCTTTGAAATTGCTGTAAAAACGAGATGGGGGCACCAGCCCCCGTTTCAACGTAAGACAACGTAAAGATCCCTGCTCCAGACCCGCATTCCGCCTCATTGCGCTTCAATTTCGACCACTCATCCTCTATCCTGAGCAGTAGCTACCTCGCTTTAACTCTGGGTATTAAAAGAGACATATGAAACGGACAAAAACGATTAATCATGCGACGTTCCGCAAAAGCTGGGGCGCTCGCCATCTGACTCCCGTCGCCTTCGCCCTTACCGCCGCGTTTATGCTGGCGGGCTGCGAACAGAGCGATGAGACGGTATCGATGTATCAAAACGCCGACGACTGCTCTACGGCCAATCCAGGCAAAAGCGCCGAATGTACTACCGCATACAACAACGCCCTGAAAGAGGCCGAGCGCACCGCGCCGAAATATAAGACGCGTGAAGACTGCGTCGCCGAGTTTGGTGAAGGCCAGTGCCAGCAGGCACCTGCTCAGGCGGGTATGGCACCGGAAAACCAGGCTCAGGCCCAGCAGAGCAGCGGCAGCTTCTGGATGCCGCTGATGGCGGGCTACATGATGGGACGCCTGATGGGCGGCGGTGCGGGCTTTGCCCAGCAGCCGCTGTTTAGCTCGCGTAACCCGGCGAGCCCGGCCTACGGTCAGTACACCGACGCCTCTGGTAAAGGCTACGGCGCCGCCCAGCCTGGCCGTACTGCGACCGTCCCTAAAACTGCGCTGGCCCCGAAACCGGCCACGACCTCTACGGTCACGCGCGGCGGCTTTGGTGAGTCGGTTGCCAAGCAGTCCACTATGCAGCGTAGCGCCGCTGGCACCTCCTCTTCACGCTCAATGGGTGGTTAAGCCTCATGGAACGAGTCACTATTGACGAGCGCCCGGACTGGCGCGAAAAAGCGACCGAGTACGGTTTTAATTTTCACACCATGTACGGTGAGCCGTACTGGTGTGAAGATGCCTACTACAAATTCAGCCTTGCGCAGATCGAGAAGCTTGAAGAGGTCACCGCCGAGCTGCACCAGATGTGCCTGAAGGTAGTGGAGAAGGTCGTTGCCAGCGATGAGCTGATGACCAAATTCCGCATTCCGAAACACACCTGGAGCTTTGTGCGCCAGGCGTGGCAGACGCAGCAGCCGTCGCTCTATTCCCGCCTCGATCTGGCGTGGGACGGCGTAGGTGAACCCAAGCTGCTGGAGAACAACGCCGACACCCCGACCTCGCTGTATGAAGCCGCGTTCTTCCAGTGGATCTGGCTGGAAGACCAGCAGAACGCGGGTAAGCTGCCGCCACAGAGCGATCAGTTTAACAGCCTGCAGGAGAAGCTCATCGAGCGCTTCGGCGAGCTGCGCGAGCAGTACGGCTTTAACCTGCTGCATCTGGCCTGCTGCCGCGATACCGTTGAAGATCGCGGTACGGTGCAGTATCTGCAGGACTGCGCCGCCGAAGCGGGCGTCGCCAGCGAGTTCCTCTACATCGAAGATATTGGGCTGGGTGAAAAAGGCCAGTTCACCGATCTTCAGGATCAGGTGATCAGCAACCTGTTCAAGCTCTACCCGTGGGAGTACATGCTGCGTGAGATCTTCTCTACCAAGCTGGAAGATGCTGGCGTGCGCTGGCTGGAGCCGGCCTGGAAGAGCATTATCTCTAACAAAGCGCTGCTGCCGATGCTGTGGGAGATGTTCCCGGATCATCCAAACCTGCTGCCCGCTTACTTTGCCGAAGACGACCATCCGCCGCTGGAGAAGTACGTTGTTAAACCGATCTTCTCGCGGGAAGGCGCTAACGTCTCTATCGTGGAAAACGGCCAGACTATCGAGCAGGTAGAGGGCCCCTACGGTGAAGAGGGCATGATCGTCCAGCAGTTCTATCCGCTACCTAAATTTGGCGACAGCTACGTGCTGATCGGCAGCTGGCTGATCAACGATCAACCTGCCGGGATTGGTATTCGTGAGGATCGGGCGTTGATCACCCAGGATCTCTCCCGCTTCTATCCGCACATTTTTATCGAGTAGCCGTACCTCGTAGGCCCGGTAAGCGTAGTGCCACCGGGCGTTTAGTACCAGGCGTTCAGTTATTAGCCCACCTGCACCGACAGCATGCTGATGCTGCCCATCTCCATCCCCTCTACCGAGATTATCACCGGTTCTGTGCCGTCCCATGCGCCGAGCACATAGAGCAGCGGCAGGAAGTGTTCCGGCGTCGGGTTCGACAGCGCGCCACCCTCGTGCTGCAGATAGTTCACCAGCGGATGCTGCTCCACCGGCCCCTGCCAGGTGAGGTTAGCCTTCACGTAATCATTAAACGACTCCGCCCACGCGTAGGGCGTGCTCTCCCCGTGCCAGCGCGCGGTGCGCAGGTTATGCACCACGTTGCCGCTCGCCACCAGCATAATGCCTTCATCGCGGAGCGTCGCCAGCCTGCGGCCCATCTCATAGTGCCAGGCGGCGGGTTTGGTACTGTCCACGCTCAACTGCACCATGGGAATGTCGGCGTCCGGGTACATCTTGATCAGCACGCCCCAGGAGCCGTGGTCAAACCCCCACGCCTCTTTGTCCAGCGTAACCGGGATCGGTGCCAGCAGATCCACCAGCCGCTGTGCCAGCTCAGGAGAGCCAGGTGCGGGATAGTGCGTGTCAAAGAGTGCCTGCGGGAAGCCGCCAAAGTCATGAATCGTCTTTGGGGTTTCCATTGCCGTCACGCCGGTGCCACGGGTGAACCAGTGGGCGGAGATCACCACAATTGCCTTTGGACGCGGCAGCGTCTGCCCCAGCTTGCCCCAGGCACGAGTATAGATATTATCTTCCAGCACGTTCATCGGGCTGCCGTGGCCCAGAAACAGCGCTGGCATACGAGACGCAGACATGATGATATCCTCAGAAAAAGTGTCATTTTGTTAGAAGCAGAGTACGCTTTTCTCGTAGAGGATGAACTCAGATAAGCGTGATGAAGATCATCAGATAATTTGAATGTAAGAAATGCGTAAAGAGTGACTTACCCTCTCGCCTTACGGAGCAGTGTTAAATAATATTAATGAGAATCATTATCACAAGGAGTTCTGAATGTCGGTCCCGTTGATTCTGACCTTATTAGCCGGTGCGGCCACCTTTATTGGCGCGATCCTCGGCGTGCTTGGCCAGAAGCCTTCTAACCGCGTGCTGGCCTTTTCGCTGGGATTTGCCGCCGGGATTATGCTGCTGATCTCGCTAATGGAGATGCTCCCCGCCGCGCTCGGTACGGAAGGGATGTCGCCGGTGCTTGGCTACGGCATGTTTATTGTCGGCCTGCTGGGCTACTACGGCCTCGATCGTCTGCTGCCGCATGCCCATGCGCAGGATCTTATGCGCGCCAGCAGCAAAACGATGCCGAGCAATATCAAGCGTACGGCGATCCTGCTCACCCTTGGCATTAGCCTGCACAACTTTCCTGAAGGCGTGGCCACCTACGTGACGGCCAGCAGCAACCTTGAGCTGGGGCTGGGGATCGCCCTGGCGGTAGCGCTGCACAACATTCCCGAAGGGCTGGCGGTGGCAGCGCCGGTCTATGCCGCCACGGGCTCAAAGCGTAAAGCGGTAATGTGGGCGGGGATCTCAGGCTTGGCGGAAATTCTCGGCGGCGTACTGGCATGGTTGATCCTCGGCAGCCTGGTTTCGCCGGTGGTGATGGCGGCGATCATGGCGGCGGTGGCCGGGATCATGGTGGCGCTGTCGGTAGATGAGCTGATGCCGCTGGCGAAAGAGATCGATCCCAACAATAACCCGAGCTACGGCGTACTGTGCGGTATGTCGGTGATGGGGCTGAGCCTGGTACTGTTGCAAAGCATCGGCTTTGCGGGCTAATCAGACGAAACATTAGAAACAACAAAGCCGGGCATGCCCGGCTTTGCTTTATATTACGCTAGCGCTTAGCTGGCTTTGCGTTCCTGCTCGCGGCGGTAGGCCACCAGATCTTCAATGGTCACAACGGCCATATCATGGGCTTTCGCAAATTCGATGCACTCCGGCGCGCGCGCCATAGAGCCGTCATCGTTGGTCAGCTCACAGAGCACGCCCGCAGGCTTGAAGCCCGCCAGCGTCACGAGGTCAATGGTTGCCTCGGTGTGGCCGCCGCGGGTCAGCACCCCACCCGGCTGCGCGCGCAGCGGGAAGACGTGGCCAGGGCGGTTGAGATCGGACGGCTTAGCACCGTCGGCAATGGCGGCACGCACGGTGGTCACGCGGTCAGCGGCGGATACGCCGGTAGTCACGCCAGTAGCGGCTTCGATGGTCACGGTAAAACCGGTGCCGTAGGCGCTGGTGTTGTTCTCCACCATCATCGGCAGATCGAGCTGTTTACGACGTTCTTCGGTCAGGCAGAGGCAGACAATGCCGCTGCCGTGGCGAATAGTCAGCGCCATCTGCTCAACGGTCATGGTTTCTGCGGCGAAGATCATATCGCCTTCGTTTTCACGGTCCTCGTCGTCGAGCACCATGACTCCGCGCCCGTTGCGCAGTGCGTCTAAAGCGTGTTCCACACGTTCGAATGGCGTGCCAAAAGAGGAAAGCAGCGTCTGATTCATGGTAATAAAAACCTCATTAAAATTATGGTTACCAGAATCAGGGCAGTCTTAGGAGTACCGCAAGCGGCAAAAAAATAACGTGAGCGGGCACAAACCCGGCTGGATCGTTACTCTCTCCCATCCGGACTTTAACCGTCGGCCCCGGAATTACACCGGATCTGCTGACCTTCATGCATGACGTGATGCCGTGCGTGAAGCGCTCGCGGGCTTTCAGCGCAGGCTGATTTACCGCCGGTGGGGAATTTCGCCCCGCCCTGAGAATAAGCGGATTAACTATAACGCTATTGATTATCTCCGGCAATCCATTCACCGACACAATTGTGCTTTCATAGGGCATAATCCACGTTACACTAAATCACGCTACACTAATGTTAATACTTACCAGTTCAGGGAAACTACTATGATTGACCCGAAAAAAATTGAACAGATCGCCCGCCAGGTTCATGAATCTATGCCAAAAGGCATTCGTGATTTCGGCGAGGATGTAGAGAAGAAGATCCGCCAGACGCTGCAATCCCAGCTGGCGCGACTCGACCTGGTGAGCCGTGAAGAGTTTGATGTTCAGACGCAGGTTCTGCTGCGCACCCGTGAGAAACTGACTGCACTGGAGCAGCGGATCAGCGATCTGGAGAACCGCCCGGCCACCGCGTCGGCTGAACCCACTCAGGCGCAGGATCTGCCGAGCGAAGTGAAACCCGCACCGGCTATTCCGCCGGTGGAGAATATTGACTGACCCTGTAGTCGGTATTGCCCGGTGGTGCTAACGCTTACCGGGCCTACCGGATCAATTTTTCTGGATCTTCTTGATGATGTTGGTGGTTGAGCAGCCATCTTCGAAGTTGAGCACCTGCACGTCACCGCCGTTAGCCCACACCTCTTTGCTGCCCGCAATATCTTCCGGCTTGTAGTCACCACCTTTCACCAGCAGATCCGGCAGGATCCCGGCGATCAGGCGCTGCGGCGTATCCTCTTCGAACGACACAACCCAGTCCACGGCCTCCAGCGCGCCGAGCACGATCATACGCTGCTCAAGCGGGTTAACCGGGCGGGTCGGCCCTTTCAGGCGGCTGGTCGAGGCATCGCTGTTCACCGCCACGATCAGGCGATCGCCGAGCTTGCGGGCGTTAGCCAGGTAAGAGACGTGGCCCGCGTGCAGAATATCGAACACGCCGTTAGTCATCACCACCTTCTCGCCACGCTTGCGCGCAGCCGCCACCGCCTGCTTCAGCTCCTCTTCGTTCATTACGCCGAAGCCGGTTTCTGAACGACCGCGTACGGCGTTCTCCAGCTCAATCGGCGAAACGGTTGAGGTACCCAGCTTGCCGACCACGACACCCGCCGCGGCGTTTGCAAAGTAGCAGGCCTCTTCCAGCGAGTTGCCCGCCGCCAGCGTTGCTGCCAGCACGCCAATGACCGTGTCGCCCGCGCCGGTCACGTCATAGACCTCCTGCGCCTGGGTCGGCATATGCAGCGGCGCTTTGCCCGGCTGCAGCAGGGTCATGCCCTGTTCGGAGCGGGTCACCAGCAGTGCGGAGAGATCGAAATCGGCGATCAGCTTCATGCCACGCTCAACGATCTCCGCTTCGTTTTTACACTTCCCGGCCACCGCCTCGAACTCGGAGAGGTTCGGCGTCAGCAGGGTTGCGCCACGATAGCGCTCGAAATCGTTGCCTTTTGGATCGATAAGCACCGGCACGTTGGCTTTACGCGCCAGGGCGATCATCTGCTGAACGCTGGCCAGCGCGCCCTTGCCGTAGTCGGAGAGGATCAGCGCGCCGATACTGCCCAGCGCCTGGCTAATGCGATCGTGCAGCGGCTCGGGGTCCACGCCCTCAAACCCCTCTTCAAAGTCGAGGCGGATCAGCTGCTGGTTACGCGACAGCACGCGCAGCTTGGTGATAGTAGGATGGGTCGGAACGGAGACGAAGTCGCACTTAACGTTGACGTCGGCCAGCGTTTTGCTCAGCGCGCGCGCGGCGTCATCGATGCCGGTCAGGCCAACCAGACGCGAATGGGCACCGAGAGAGGCAATGTTCATCGCCACGTTCGCCGCGCCGCCAGGCCGCTCTTCAACCGCATCGACCTTGACCACCGGTACAGGCGCTTCCGGTGAGATACGGCTGGTCGGGCCATACCAGTAGCGATCTAACATCACGTCACCGACGACCATCACCCCTGCACGTTCAAACTCTGGCAGCGTTACTTTCATTCCTGTCCCCTCGAAATGCAAAATTTGCGCGCGATAATATCATACTTAACTTTGCGCGCACGGTTTTAGCAGCCACTTCTGCCAGCTGGCGCTGACCTGTCCACGCTCTTCGGCAAACTCCGTTTCCGGCACGTGGCCAGGCTGCTCCTGCAGCGCCAGATGGTGCAGTGCATCGCGTAGCGTGGTATAGGCGTGGGTCAGCGCCTGCGCCTCCTGCTCATCCATAATGTCGTTCTGCGCCAGCAGTTCGAGAATACGCACGTTATCAGACCAGCGCGTCAGCTTTGGCTTCTGGTACGCGTGGCCCAGCACCAGATACTGGGCGATAAACTCAATGTCGGTAATGCCGCCCGCGTCGGCCTTGAGGTCGAAACGCTCCCGGTGCTTGTTGCCAAGATGGGCGCGCATCTTCTCGCGCATCTCCCGCACCTCGGTTTGCAGTTTCTCCCCGTCGCGGGGGGTCATCAGAATGGTGCGGCGGATCTCATCGAAGCGGGATTTCAGCTGCGGATCGCCGTATACCACCCGGGCGCGAACCAGCGCCTGGTGCTCCCACGTCCACGCCTCATTCTGCTGATAGTCCGCAAACGCATCGGCGGTGGTGACCAGCATCCCTGCCGCGCCAGAGGGCCGCAGGCGGGCGTCCACCTCGTAGAGAATGCCCGACGAGGTGCGAGTGCTGAAGAGGTGCATAATGCGCTGGGCGAGGCGCAGGTAGAACTGGCGGCCATCGATCTCCCGCTCGCCGTCGGTCATCACGTCTGCCGGACAGTCGTGCAGAAAGACCAGATCGAGATCGGAGCTGTAACCCAGCTCCCAGCCGCCGAGCTTGCCGTAGCCCACCACCGCAAAGCCGCGCCCCTCCCGATCGCGCAGGTGCTTTGGCTGACCAAAGCGCGCCACCATCTGGGTCCACGCCTGCTGGACTACCGCGTCGATCATCGCCTCCGCCAGCCACGTTAAGTGATCGCTCACTTTCATCACCGGCAGGGTACCGGCAATATCCGCCGCCGCCACGCGCAGCAGCTGCGCCTGCTTGAACTGGCGCAGGGCCTCCAGCTGCTGCTCTTCGTCCTCCTCCGGCACGCGGAGCAGATACTGGCGCAGCTCGTCCCGGTAGGCGTCCATCGCCGTCGGCTGGTAGAGCGTACTGGGATCCAGCAGCTCATCCAGCAGCAGCGGATAGCGCGCCAGCTGGCTGGCGACCATTGGCGAGGCGGCACAGAGGGAGATCAGGTGCTTGAGCGCGCCGGGAAACTCGCTCAGCAGCTCAATATAGGTGGTGCGGGTGACAATTCCGCTCAGGAGCGGCATCAGCCGCGCCAGCGGCACCGGCGCGTCGGCACGGGGGCAGACCTGGCTGAGCAGGTGCGGCATCAAATGATCGAGCACCTGGCGACCGCGTGGGCCAATGGTCCTGCGCGTCAGCTCCCGGCGAAAATCGGCGATCAGCGCTACCACCCGGATACGATCGCCATCCGCAAGATGCGCCAGCACCGGCGTGGCATCATCGTCTTCCAGCGTATCCTGCCACAGCTCACGCCACTGCTCCGACAGCTGCTCGTCCTGGGTGTCGGTATCGTCATCGCCAATCAGCTCGTTAAAGATACGCCGCACGGCGGCCATGTGCTGATCCAGGGTGTCGCTAAGCGCCTGCCAGTCGGCGACGCCCATTCCCCAGGCCAGCCGGGCACGGTTAAGTTCATCTCCCGGCAGGGTCTGGGTCTGCTCGTCGTTGATGCTTTGCAGGAGATTCTCCAGCCGACGCAGCCAGAGGTAGGCTTCCCGCAGCGTGTCGGCATCCCCGGCAGGCAGAAGATGAAGCTGATCGATGGCGATCAGCGTCGGCAGCAGCGAGCGCTGCTGGAGCGACGGCTCGCGGCCGCCACGGATCAGCTGGAACACCTGGACGATAAACTCTACCTCGCGGATGCCGCCCGCCCCCAGCTTGATGTTGTCTTTCAATCCGCGTCGCCGCACTTCGCGGGCGATCATACTCTTCATGTTGCGCAGCGACTGGATGACGCTGAAATCGATATAGCGTCGGAAAACAAAGGGACGCAGCATGGCCCGCAGCTCGGTAGCGTAGACGCCGTCGTTGTCGCCCATGATCCGCGCCTTAACCATCGCGTAGCGCTCCCAGTCGCGCCCCTGCTCCTGGTAATAATCCTCCAGCGCAGCAAAGCTCAGCACCAGCGGGCCGCTGTCGCCAAAGGGGCGCAGGCGCATATCCACCCGGTAGACAAAGCCGTCCTGGGTGGGCTGGTCGAGTACCTTGATCAGCCGCTGTCCGAGGCGAGTGAAGAACTGGGCGTTGTCCAGCTCGCGACGCCCGCCGCGGGTTGCCCCGTTCTCCGGCCAAGAGAAGATGAGATCGATATCCGAAGAGAAGTTCAGCTCGTTCCCGCCCAGCTTGCCCATGCCGAGGATCAGCAGCGGCTGCGGCGTGCCGTCGGCGCTACACGGCGTGCCCCACTCCCGACAGCAGGCATCGTAGAGCCAGTCGCGGGCGCTGACGATCAGCGTCTCCGCCAGGGCGCTAAGCTGCTGAAGCGTGCTCTCTTCAGACACCAGCCGCAGGGCCTGGGCCCAGGCGATGCGTACCATAATGCGGCGGCGGAACAGGCGCAGCTCGCGCATCAGCGACGCTTCGTCACTGACCTCCGCCAGCGCCGCCTTGATCCAGGCAGGATAGTTCTGCCACTCCTCTGCCTGCGGCGGCTCGCTCTCCAGCGCCGTCAGCCACTCGGGGTGCGCGGCAATGCTTGCCTGCACAAAGTCACTAAAAGTGAGCACTGACTTCGCCTCTGCACTGAGCGTTGAGGCGGAGAGTGTATCCGGCAGACGTTCGATAAGCGTCTGCCAGTGCTGCTGAAGCGGCGTAGAGAGCGGCATCATGAGGGGATCCTTTGCCTGAGTTAGCGTTTTCCGCTGTGCAGCCAGAACGGCTCCTGCACAATGGCTTCGTTACGGAAGTGTTCAATTTCAATGCGCTGGCGGGTTTTGATGGCATGCTGCAAGCCCTGCCAGTTCTCCAGCCATGCTCTGGCGCGGACGCCGTCGTAGTAGCCCGCCAGCAGCAGCATACTGTCGATGTCGCGCGCCAGGCGCGGGAGCTGATCCTGGTACTTATCCATCAGCGGCTGGGCAAAGTTACGTTTCAGCTCGGCGGCGTGCCGGGACAGGTTGATGTCGGCAAAACGCTTAAACGAGTCGTTGATTTTGGCCTGCGCCTTGTCATCAAGGAACGTCCGCCAGGCGCGCGTCACCAGCCATTCGGTCAGGGCCAGCTTCGCCGCGGCGATCTCCGGGCTGTACACCGCCGTCACGGCGGAAACGGCGGTGGTCAGGGTCGCCTCGGATTGGATCAGCAGATCGCGTAAGCGAGCGCTCGCTTTTCGCGGCACAATGCCGCCAAACAGCATCAGGGTGTGGCGCACCAGGGCGATAGCCGCCAGGGTCTCCGCCTGCGCTTTTTTCTCGCCGCGCACCCACAGCTCTTCGTGGTACTGCCACTGGGAGAGCGCCAGCTCCAGCGCGGCCTCCAGCCCCTGCTCGACGCTCGCCTTCGGCGCAACGGTCAGGATCTCCGTCGCCCGCAGCGGACGCGGCGGATTGCCTTTCGCCAGATGGTAGCCGCGGGCAGCCTTACTCAGGCTGCCCTGGCGCAGGCCGGTCTGGGTCACCAGCTGGCGCGCCAGCTTTAATACGTCCTCCGCCGCGCCGCTCAGCAGCTCCAGCTCCAGCTCGCAGATCGGTTCCGCCAGCTCGCCCGCCTTCACTTCTCCGAGATCCAGCGCAATTTCAATTCGGCTGTCGCCAACGTTAATCAGCCACTTCTCACGATCGAAGTGGGTGCTGAACAGCGGACTGACGCGCTCGGCAAGATCCGCTGGCAGGCCTCCCTCCGGCCAGGCCTCGGCCGGGAAGCGGCTGAGATCCAGCTCCGGCTTATCAATGGCAACGTTGTACTCTGGACGCTGATGCAGCCCGCCCACGGTGCGGCCGGCGGTTTTGATCGTCATCTCATAGCGATCCTGTGCGCCACGAATGCGCAGGCCCATGTCGTGGCTACGCAGCCAGCTATCCGCCGTCTCGTAGTAGATATTGAGCAGGGTCGCAGGCGCAACGTGCTCATCCGTCAGGGTATGCAGATGGCTGCGCAGGGCATCCACGCGGGATGGGTCAACGATAAATTTCAGTTCGATCTCTTGAGTCATGGCCTTGTACTTATGGTTATGTCACATCAGTGAAATTTTCGGCGAACTTACGCCCTTGATGTTTGTCAGTAGATAGTATTTTGCGCCAAATTTCCACGGTGCGGATCGTTTGCGACCCAGATGATTCTGATTGATACCGAATCCTTTGCGTCGTCAGACTGATGCCACTACTATCGTTCCACTTTTTTTATGACAACAAATGACTGCTGATGCCTAAATTACGCCTGACTGGACTGTTTTTACTTGTATGCGTTTCTGCCGTGGCCCATGCCGAAGAAAAGCGTTACGTTTCGGATGAACTGAATACCTGGGTTCGTAGCGGCCCGGGGGATCACTATCGCCTCGTGGGTACGGTTAACGCGGGTGAAGAGGTTGCACTGCTGCAAACCAACGGGGACTCAAACTACGGTCAGGTGCGTGACAGCAGCGGTCGTACCGCCTGGATCCCGTTGAAGGAGCTGAGCAGCGAGCCAAGCCTGCGCACCCGCGTGCCGGATCTGGAGAACCAGGTTAAGACCCTGACCGATAAGCTGACCAATATCGACAATACCTGGAACCAGCGCACCGCCGATATGCAGCAGAAGGTCGCCCAGAGCGACAGCGTGATCAACGGCCTGAAAGAAGAGAACCAGCAGCTTAAAAATCAGCTGATCGTCGCACAGAAGAAGGTGAGTGCCGCGAACCTGCAGCTGGACGACAAGCAGCGCACCATCATTATGCAGTGGTTTATGTACGGCGGCGGCGTGCTCGGCGCAGGGCTGTTCCTGGGTCTGGTACTGCCGCACATCATCCCTAGCCGCAAGCGTAAAGACCGCTGGATGAGCTGAACCAGATTAGCCATTTTCTCTACACTTAACGTATCATCAGTTAAAAGTATGTTAGGAGAGTGGCGTAGTGAAGAGTTATCTGGTCGGTGGTGCTGTTCGGGATGCGTTGTTAGGGCTACCGGTTAAAGATAAAGACTGGGTGGTTGTGGGTGCGACCCCACAGGAGATGCTGGACGCGGGCTACCAGCAGGTTGGCCGCGATTTCCCGGTGTTCCTCCACCCAAAAAGCCGGGAGGAGTACGCCCTGGCGCGCACCGAACGGAAATCTGGCTTTGGCTATACCGGCTTCTCCTGCTATGCCGCGCCCGACGTCACCCTGGAGCAGGATCTGCTTCGCCGCGACCTCACCGTTAACGCCCTGGCTCAGGACGCGGACGGCAAAATCATCGATCCCTATAATGGCCTGGCGGATCTCAAGAGCCGCACCCTGCGCCATGTCTCCCCCGCCTTTGGGGAAGATCCCCTGCGTGTACTGCGCGTAGCACGCTTTGCCGCCCGCTATGCCCATCTCAGCTTCCGTATTGCTGACGAAACCATGGCGCTAATGCGCGAGATGACCGCCGCCGGCGAGCTGGAACACCTTACGCCGGAGCGCGTCTGGAAAGAGACGGAAAACGCCCTCACCAGCCGTAATCCGCAGGTCTACTTTATGACGCTGCGTGAGTGCGGCGCGTTAAAGGTACTGTTCCCTGAGCTCGATGTTCTGTTTGGCATTCCTGCCCCGGCAAAGTGGCACCCGGAGATCGATACCGGCATCCACGTGCTGATGACGGTCTCGATGGCGGCGATGCTCAGCCCGGATATCGACGTACGCTTCGCCACGCTGTGCCACGATCTCGGCAAGGGGCTGACCCCACCGGCGCTGTGGCCGCGCCACCACGGGCATGGCCTGGCAGGCGTCAAGCTGGTCGCCAACCTGTGCGAACGCCTGCGCGTGCCTAACGAGCTGCGCGATCTGGCCAAGCTGGTGGCGGAGTACCACGATCTGATCCACACCTTCCCGATCCTGAAACCGCAGACCATTGTGAAGCTGTTCGATGCTATTGACGCCTGGCGTAAGCCCCAGCGCGTGGAGCAGATTGCCCTGACCAGCGAAGCCGACGTACGCGGCCGCACTCATTTTGAGGCCAAAGACTATCCGCAGGGACGACTGCTGCGCGAGGCATGGGAAGTGGCGAAGGCGGTATCGACCAAAGAGGTGGTGGCAGCAGGTTTTAAGGGGGCTGAGATCCGCGAGGAGCTGACCCAGCGGCGAATTGATGCGGTAGCGAAATGGAAAGCGGCACGCTGCCCTCAGCCACAGGCGTGAGGGCAGCCGCCTGAACGCTTAGAAGAAGACGACGTAGACCGCCGCCGCCACAATAAAGCGGTAGATAGCGAATGGAATAAACGAGATCCGCTTAATCAACTGCAGGAAGGTTTTGATCGCCACCAGCGCCACGATGAAGGCGGTGATAAAGCCAACGGCAAACATCGGGATATCGGCAGTGGTCAGGAAGTGGTAGCTCTTATAGAGATCCAGCGCGGTTGCGCCCATCATCATTGGCACGGCCAACAGGAACGAGAACTCTGATGCGGCATAGCGGCTAACGCCCATTAACATGCCCCCGGAGATGGTCGCGCCGGAGCGGGAGAAGCCCGGCCATAGCGCCAGACACTGGAAGCAGCCAATCATAAAGGCCTGACGATAGGTCATATCATCCAGACCCGGTGCGCGCGGGATCTTCGGCTTAAGGCACTCGGCGGCAATCAGCAGTAAGCCCCCAACCACCAGGGCGTACATGACGTTGATGGGGTTGAACAGGCTCTTGATCATGTCATGGAAAACCAGCCCCAGCACCACCGCCGGGATCATCCCCAGCAGGATATGGATCAGCGTCAAGCGCCCTTTGCCTTCGCCCTCGTGCGGCGGATGGCCAAAGTGGATGCCGATCAGGCCAAACAGGCGACGCCAGAACATCACCACCACCGCCAGGATCGAGCCCAGCTGGATCACCACCTCAAAGGTTTTGGCCGTATCGCCTTCGAACCCCAGCAGGTGGCCGACGATGATCATGTGGCCAGTACTGGAGACCGGTAAAAACTCAGTTAACCCTTCGACGACGCCCAGAATGGCCGCCACCAGGAGGGTGTGCATATCACTCATCACTTAAACCCCTAAAAGACATAAAAAAACGGCTTCTACATCCGCAAGCCGTGAAAAGGCACGCAGGTAAGACCCATATAGTGCCGTTTGGTTTAATAATTATAAATTTAAAAGTTTTCTTTCAGACTACTGCCACGCTCAATAATAACCCCGACGTTAGTCGCCCGAGCCACTGCTCCCGGCTTGCTGACCTTGATCCGCAGCCAGGGTGAGTTGAACCGGCTCAGCAGCAGATCCGCCACCTCTTCCGCCACCCGCTCCACCAGCGCAAAACGCTGGCCTTCCACGTGCCCTACCACCGCATCGGCAATGTCGGCATAGCTCAGACAGTCGTTAACGTCATCGCTTTTCGCCGCCGCCCGGTTGTCCCACGCCATTTCGATATCGAACACCAGCTTCTGCTCGATAGTCTGCTCCCAGTCGTAAACACCGATCGTGGTGATTACCGAAAGTTGCTCTATAAATACAATGTCCATCACGCACCGCCCGCTTTTTGGCTAACCTGGATACCACTTTCAAAAAATTATGCGTATTATCCACGGATGCTGAGAATAAAACGACATTTTCAAAACGGAACAGCGTTATGAGTGCAATCGCGCCTGGAATGATCCTCCTCGCGTACCTTTGCGGCTCAATCTCCAGCGCCATTCTGGTCTGCCGCATCGCGGGTCTGCCCGATCCTCGCGAGAGTGGCTCCGGCAATCCCGGAGCGACCAATGTCCTGCGAATTGGCGGCAAGGGTGCAGCCGTAGCGGTACTGATTTTTGACGTGCTGAAAGGCATGCTGCCGGTGTGGGGAGCTTACGCGCTGGGCATCACGCCGTTCTGGCTGGGGCTGATTGCTATCGCCGCCTGCCTGGGCCACATCTGGCCGGTATTCTTTGGTTTTAAAGGCGGCAAAGGCGTTGCCACCGCGTTTGGCGCGATTGCGCCGATTGGCTGGGATCTTACCGGAGTAATGGCCGGGACCTGGCTGCTAACCATTCTGCTGAGCGGCTACTCGTCGCTGGGGGCGATTATCAGTGCGCTGATCGCCCCGTTCTACGTCTGGTGGTTCAAGCCGCAGTTTACCTTCCCAGTCTCGATGCTCTCCTGCCTGATCCTGCTCCGTCATCACGACAATATCCAGCGCCTGTGGCGACATCAGGAAACCAAAATCTGGACCAAGCTGAAGAAAAAGCGCGAGAAAGACAGGGAAGTGAAAGAAGAAGAGTAGGCCCGGCAAGCGTCGCGCCGCCGGGCATGAAGAACTGATATTATGCCGCAGGCAGCTCCGCCAGCGGCCAGCGCGGACGCACGGTCACGCTGAGATCCGCCAGGCTACCCGCTTTCAGGCGCACCATACCCGCATAGGCGATCATCGCCCCGTTATCGGTACAGAACTCCGGACGCGCATAGAACACTTCACCCCGACGCTTCTGCATCATCTCTGCCAGCTTCGCCCGCAGCGTGCGGTTAGCGCTGACGCCGCCCGCCATCACGAGGCGCGTAAAGCCGGTCTGATCCAGCGCGCGCTTGCACTTGATCATCAGCGTATCCACCACCGCATCCTCAAAGGCGCGGGCGATATCTGCTCGGGTCTGATCGTCACTGCCGTTGTTACGAATGGTGTTGGCGGCAAAGGTCTTGAGGCCAGAGAAGCTAAAGTCCAGCCCTGGACGATCGGTCATCGGGCGCGGGAAGACAAAGCGCCCTTCGGTGCCGTCGGCGGCCATCTTCGACAGCATTGGCCCGCCGGGATAGTCCAGCCCCAGCAGCTTCGCCGTCTTATCAAAGGCTTCACCCGCGGCATCGTCAATGGATTCGCCCAGCAGTGCGTACTGACCGATGCCGGTCACGCCGATCAGCTGGGTGTGGCCGCCGGAGACCAGCAGTGCCACAAACGGAAACTCGGGCGGGTTCTCTTCCAGCATGGGTGCCAGCAGGTGGCCCTCCATGTGATGAACCGCAATGGCCGGCACGTTCCAGGCGAACGCCAGCGAGCGCCCTACCGTGGCCCCCACCAGCAGCGCCCCCACAAGGCCAGGGCCTGCGGTGTAGGCGACGGCGTCAATATCGCTGGCGGCCAGATTCGCCTCTTTCAGCGCAGCCTGGATCAGCGGCACGGTTTTGCGCACGTGATCGCGGGAGGCCAGCTCCGGCACCACGCCGCCGTAGTCAGCGTGCAGTTTCACCTGACTATACAATTGGTTGGCTAAAAGCCCGTTTTCATCGTCGTAGATGGCGATGCCGGTTTCATCGCAGGATGTTTCAATTCCCAGTACACGCATGGCTATTCTTTACCTCTTTGCAATACCGCGCAGTGTAGGGTCCCGGACGGTGGTTGTAAAACTATTGTTCAACCCAGGCACAGAGGTCGTGTATACTCCCCCTCCTTATGAGAGCGCCCTTGTAAAAAGGGCTGCGGTGCTTTACAAAGCAGCAGCATTTGCAGTAAAATTCCGCACCATTTTGAAATAAGCTGGCGTTGATGCCAGCGGCAAACCGAATTAATCAAAGGTGAGAGGCACATGCCGGTAATTAAAGTACGTGAAAACGAGCCGTTCGACGTAGCTCTGCGTCGCTTCAAGCGTTCCTGTGAGAAAGCAGGTGTTCTGGCGGAAGTTCGTCGTCGTGAGTTCTATGAAAAACCGACTACCGAACGTAAACGCGCCAAAGCTTCTGCTGTGAAACGTCACGCGAAGAAACTGGCTCGCGAAAACGCACGCCGTACTCGTCTGTACTAATTAGCTGAGGGTGTTGACCCTCAGTTTACAGGCAGAGTTGTAGTTGTAAGGCCGTGCTTCCGAAAGGAATGCGCGGCTTATTTTCGTTTATAATCTGACATACCTTAACGCATCACGCTAAAGGTAGACGGGGCCTATGGCTGGACGAATCCCACGCGTTTTTATTAATGACCTGCTGGCACGCACCGACATCATCGATCTTATCGATGCGCGAGTGAAGCTAAAAAAGCAGGGCAAGAATTATCATGCGTGCTGTCCGTTCCATAACGAAAAAACCCCCTCTTTCACCGTAAACGGTGAGAAACAGTTTTACCACTGCTTCGGCTGCGGCGCCCACGGCAACGCTATCGACTTCCTGATGAACTACGACAAGCTCGAGTTCGTCGAGACGGTTGAAGAGCTGGCGGCGATGCACAACCTCGACGTGCCGTATGAAGCGGGCAATGGTCCAAGCCAGATTGAGCGCCACCAGCGGCAGACGCTTTACCAGCTGATGGACGGGCTAAGCGCGTTTTATCAGCAATCTCTGAACCAGCCAGCGGCTGAACCTGCGCGCCAGTATCTGGCCCAGCGCGGCTTAAGCAGCGAGGTGATTTCACGCTTCGCCATTGGCTATGCTCCACCCGGCTGGGACAACGTTTTAAAACGCTTCGGCGGCAACGGTGAGAATCGCCAGTCGCTAACCGACGCGGGCATGTTAGTCACTAACGATCGCGGGCGTACCTACGATCGATTCCGCGAACGCGTGATGTTCCCTATCCGCGACAAACGTGGCCGGGTGATTGGTTTTGGTGGTCGTGTCATGGGCGATGCCATGCCGAAATACCTTAACTCCCCGGAAACCGATATTTTCCATAAGGGTCGCCAGCTGTATGGCCTTTATGAAGCGCAGCAGGATAACGCCGAGCCGCCGCGTCTGCTGGTGGTTGAAGGCTATATGGACGTGGTCGCGCTGGCGCAGTACGACATTAACTATGCCGTCGCCTCGCTGGGTACATCTACCACCGCCGAGCATATTCAGCTGCTGTTCCGCGTCACCAACAGCGTGATCTGCTGCTACGACGGCGACCGTGCAGGCCGCGAAGCCGCATGGCGCGCATTAGAAACGGCATTGCCGTACATGACGGACGGACGTCAGCTACGCTTTATGTTCCTGCCCGACGGTGAAGATCCGGATACGCTGGTGCGTAAAGAGGGCAAGGCGGCATTTGAAGCGCGGATGGAGCAGGCTCAGCCGCTCTCCACGTTTCTGTTTAACAGCCTGATGCCGCAGGTGGACTTGAGTACCCCGGATGGCCGCGCGCAGCTGAGTACCCTGGCGCTGCCGCTGATAAGCCAGGTCCCGGGCGAGACGCTGCGCATCTACCTGCGACAGGAGCTGGGTAACAAATTAGGCATTCTTGACGATAACCAGCTTGAACGTTTAATGCCTAAACAGTCCGAAAATGGCCAGCCGCGCCCGGCACCGCAGCTAAAACGTACTACCATGCGTATACTGATAGGATTGCTGGTGCAAAATCCTGAGCTGGCCCCGCTGGTCCCACCGTTGGACGGTCTGGATCCAGCCAGGCTGCCTGGACTGAGCTTATTCGTCCAGTTGGTCAGCACGTGTCTGTCACAGCCAGGCCTGACCACCGGACAGCTTTTAGAGCAGTATCGCGGCACAAATGAGGCCGTCACCCTTGAAAAGCTGTCCATGTGGGACGATATAGCAGATAAGGACATCGCAGAAAAGACCTTTACCGATGCGTTGAACCATATGTTCGACACGGTGCTTGAGCTACGGCTCTCTGAATTGATCGCCCGCTCGCGGACCCACGGGTTAACGCCAGCAGAGCGCGAAGAGGTGCGTGTGATTAACGAGGCACGTGCCCGGAAGTGAATTTAACGGCTTAAGTGCCGAATATCGTTCGGGTAGATCCCGACAGCCGCCATGAGGGCAGCGGCAAAAATATAAGCACGCCCTCGCTTTAAAGGTTGGCAGCAGCAACGCCGACACCAAATAAACGAATTAAGTGTGGATACCGTCTTATGGAGCAAAACCCGCAGTCACAGCTGAAACTTCTTGTCCAACGTGGTAAGGAGCAAGGCTATTTGACCTATGCCGAGGTCAATGACCATCTGCCGGAAGATATCGTCGACTCCGACCAGATCGAAGACATCATCCAAATGATCAACGACATGGGCATTCAGGTGATGGAAGAAGCACCTGATGCCGACGATCTGCTGCTCGCTGAAAACTCAAATAACACGGATGAAGATGCGGAAGAAGCAGCGGCTCAGGTTCTGTCGAGTGTTGAATCTGAAATCGGGCGCACCACTGACCCGGTTCGTATGTACATGCGCGAAATGGGTACGGTTGAACTGCTGACCCGTGAAGGCGAAATCGACATCGCAAAACGCATTGAAGATGGTATTAACCAGGTTCAGTGCTCCGTTGCCGAATATCCAGAAGCGATCACCTACCTGCTGGAGCAGTACGATCGCGTCGAAGCGGAAGAAGCACGCCTCTCTGACCTGATCACCGGCTTTGTCGATCCGAACGCCGAAGAGGATCTGGCCCCGACCGCGACGCACGTTGGCTCCGAGCTCTCTCAGGAAGAGCTGGATGACGACGAAGATGAAGATGAAGACGAAGAGAGCGACGACAGCAGCGACGATGACAACAGCATCGATCCAGAGCTGGCTCGCGAGAAGTTTGGCGAACTGCGTGCCCAGTACGAAGTTACCCGCGACACCATCAAAGCGAAAGGCCGCAGCCATGCCGCCGCTCAGGAAGAGATCCTCAAGCTCTCTGATGTGTTCAAGCAGTTCCGTCTGGTGCCGAAGCAGTTTGACTACCTGGTAAACAGCATGCGCGTCATGATGGACCGCGTACGTACCCAGGAACGCATCATCATGAAGATGTGCGTTGAGCAGTGCAAAATGCCGAAGAAGAACTTCATCACTCTCTTCACCGGTAACGAAACCAGCGAGACCTGGTTCAATGCTGCGCTGGCAATGAATAAGCCGTGGTCTGAGAAGCTGCAGGACGTGGCTGAAGACGTGCATCGTGGCCTGCAGAAGCTGCAGCAGATCGAAGAAGAGACCGGCCTGACCATCGAGCAGGTTAAAGACATCAACCGTCGCATGTCTATCGGCGAAGCGAAAGCCCGCCGTGCGAAGAAAGAGATGGTGGAAGCGAACCTGCGTCTGGTTATCTCTATTGCTAAGAAGTACACCAACCGCGGCCTGCAGTTCCTCGACCTGATTCAGGAAGGCAACATCGGCCTGATGAAAGCGGTTGATAAGTTTGAATACCGTCGTGGTTATAAGTTCTCGACCTATGCTACCTGGTGGATCCGTCAGGCGATCACCCGCTCTATCGCGGACCAGGCGCGTACCATCCGTATCCCGGTGCATATGATTGAGACCATCAACAAGCTCAACCGTATCTCCCGTCAGATGCTGCAGGAGATGGGCCGCGAGCCGACGCCGGAAGAGCTGGCCGAGCGCATGCTGATGCCGGAAGATAAGATCCGTAAGGTGCTGAAAATCGCTAAAGAGCCGATCTCTATGGAGACGCCGATTGGTGATGACGAAGATTCGCATCTGGGTGATTTCATCGAGGATACCACCCTCGAGCTGCCGCTGGACTCCGCCACCACCGAGAGCCTGCGTGCCGCAACGCACGACGTGCTGGCTGGCCTGACCGCCCGTGAAGCGAAAGTGCTGCGTATGCGTTTTGGTATCGATATGAACACTGACCACACTCTGGAAGAGGTAGGTAAGCAGTTCGACGTTACCCGTGAACGTATCCGTCAGATCGAAGCGAAAGCGCTGCGTAAGCTGCGCCACCCGAGCCGCTCTGAAGTGCTGCGTAGCTTCCTCGACGATTAAATCGCTACCGCGAAAAAAAGCCCTCCTCGGAGGGCTTTTTTATTGACCGCGGAATAGCATGCACATT
The DNA here is from genome assembly GCF_024656065.1 of Pseudescherichia sp. L3. Classification (NCBI taxonomy): domain Bacteria; kingdom Pseudomonadati; phylum Pseudomonadota; class Gammaproteobacteria; order Enterobacterales; family Enterobacteriaceae; genus Pseudescherichia; species Pseudescherichia sp. L3. The sequence continues at coordinate 194,363 of NZ_JANKYC010000004.1, read as the reverse complement.
ATTGCCATGTGGCACATGTAGGCCTGATAAGCGTAGCGCCATCAGGCGTAATGCCGTTCTGCCGGGTGGCGCTGCGCTTACCCGGCCTATAATCCCCTTGTTATTAATGCCTGGTCTAACTCCCGGTAAGCCTCCACCAGCTTATCCAGCGTTGCGCGGTTTAACCCGCTGGGGTTCGGCAGGACCCATACCTCGGTAGCCCCGATGGTAATCTGCTGTTTTCCCCATGCCACACCGCGCTGGCTAAACGCCTGCTCAAAGGCCTGCTTGCCGAGGATCGCCAGCGCGTCCGGCTGGTAGTCCTCAATTTTCTTGATCAGGTCCCGTCCGCCCGTGCGCAGCTCGTGCAGCGCCACTTCGCTGGCCTGCACCGTTGGGCGCTCTACCAGCATGGTGATGCCGCAGCGCGTATCCAGCAGCCGCTGCTCCTCTTCCGGCTTCAGCTGCTGCTCCGTGAACCCCGCCTGGTGGATCACTTTCCAGAAGCGATTACCGGGGTGCGCGAAGTGGTACCCTGTATGTGCCGACGATTTGCCTGGATTGATGCCGCAAAACACCACCCGCAGGCCCGGCGCGAGAATATCGTTTATCATCATTGCTCCAGGTGAGTTGTTCAAAATGTAGGTATAACGGGTTGATTATAGGTTGTTTATAAAAGCACCATGCACACCCGAATGACTGGATTGCAGCCACCAGTTACATTATAATCCCTCGCCACGGCCCCTTAGCTCAGTGGTTAGAGCAGGCGACTCATAATCGCTTGGTCGCTGGTTCAAACCCAGCAGGGGCCACCAGATACAGCACGGGCTGGAGAGAAATCTCCAGCCCTTTTTCTTTTTTGGGATACTCCCAACAGCTAATCGTAAAGCCATCGTCCAGCTCTCTCTGACTCAATAAGCATTCTTACGGTCAGCGGATCTGGTGGGGTGCGATCTGTTTTCAGCTTTGCCGGCAAAAGAAATTAAGTAGAAAAGGAGTACCGACCGGAGGGTAATACTTCTGCCAGTCAATACTGCTGCAATCCATTCCATAACGTCCAGAAAAGCGCTCCATCATTGCAAAAACATCTTCGAAAACAGTCATCGAATTCCCGGATGCCAGGGAGTCATCAATACCAAGGCTGTTGGCCGAAAGTTCATCTCTAACGAACTGCAAAATTTCTGCCTCTTTATCGCCATTCATACCCGACGCTCCGGTTCTACGATGAGATTAAAACGCCATATGCTGTTCCGAGTGATCATAATCAGGTCGTATGCAGTGATAATCACACCCACCCATGGAACCCAGCACCCGATTAACCCGCCCAGACTATTCGTTTTCGCCCACTGCCCGTTAAGCATCTTCCTCCAGGTGGGGAACGCCACTGGCTACTCAGCCGATGTCTGATAAACGTCCTCATTGCTACAGATAAAGGGCTGGTGTTGGTTTTAATACAGTTGCATCTGGGTCACCAGATCCTTGCCAGCACTGGCCCCACTCAGCATCACGAAAATTACGTAACGCATACAAAACGATGCAGTAAATGCATGCAGCCAGCTAAAGGGGAGCTCGTATTATAGAAGTGCGTTTATTGGTGCTTCTCACGCGTTATAGCACGATAAATTTTACCCACTACATACACGGCCAGGATCCCGAATAATATCGATGAAATCGCAAAAAAAACTATCGACGAGAGGAAGGGACTGAACAAACCGCCAAGGCTCGTAAAATCGCTAAGCCTGGCAAGAATGTCATTAGGAACCTTTCTTAATATAATCTCAGGAATTATTAGGAATGAAATAATTGCCGCTGTAACATAAATGAGTATTTTTCGACTTTTTTTCATCTTTAACCTTGCTCCTGTGAGCGACCATGATCAATCATTAGCTAGCAATGTTACAACAAGGCACATAGAAATGGCACAAAACTATCTTAAGTGGAAATCAGAAACAGACAGAAATATGGCTATAGCTGTAACAAAGGCTCTAAAAGAGATCCATGAAGGCCAAATGGAAACCATTGAAAAAATGAAGCTTGGTAGTCAACGGCTTATTCATTATGGCTCATGTTTCGTGACTAACGAATACTACAAAAGTACCTGTCATGAACAATGGAGCGAAGACAAGCGCTTGTATTTGTCATTGTTAGAAATATATAAAAGGAATGATGTCGTGCTTGATATGGTCGAACTTTACTTTCGTAAAGCTTTCAAGCGCCTCGGAGAAAACAAAAGTAATACGCTTGCTTCTTATTTAAAGGAGAAAATTGGAGAGAAAGCTTATGACGCAGTTGACCGCTCAAGCAAAATCGCCATTTCGTTGACTATTGCCAAGTTGATCATAAGTAGTGGGGATTTTCAGGAGTCATTTATTCAAAAAGTGAATCAAATGTCCACATGGTTTGTGCAACTCACGACATTTTATTCTAAGGCTGAGGTAGCTGCACAGGCAGCAAGGAAACTTAAATTTCAGGATTCAGAATACTATCAGATACTTTATCGCGAAAAGTTAGAGATGCTGTATTTCCTTATCGAACCTCAGATGTCGAAAGTAATTTACGAGTTTCAATCCGGCGGGAATAATGAAGAAGTTATCGGTGACGCCTTGTATCGGATGTTAAAAAAATGAAAAAACTTTTCTTTTTTTTATGGGGGGCCCACTCTCACTTAGTCCCCATTGCCCTTATACTGGCAGGCGTTTTTTTGTTTATTAAATTCATCCCTGACTATTCAGGTGTGCTTACATTCATATGGTTCATCATCGTTTCTTTTTTATATCTCAAATATAATCGATGGTATTGACAGCCGTTTAATTAGGGCTATCAATTTTATTTTATTGGTTTCCCAGTGAGTATTAAAATAATGATAGGTTATTATCTTCCTCTGCTGTTAACCCCCCCATGTGCCTTGCCTAAGCTGAGTGCAGCTATTACTAGATACCTTCATCTATCTACTAATTTTGCTGCGCCCTATGAAAGTACGTAACTGACAACGAATGCCCTAAGGCATCCAGCTAACTTCATCCACGTACTTTCGAACCAGATAAAAGAGCCTACAGCAAAAATGACAGCCAGAAAGGTAACGGCTTCCTTAAGTGCGTGGGATATTAACATTTTTGCAAGTTTCACTTCCGGTTATCCCCTAAAATGATCTTTACCCGGTGAAGTGTTCCCGATCCTGATGACCATCGCTACCCATGGAGCTCGTATGTCCCTAACCAGTCTAAACAACCCCTTAATCATTGCCTCGGTGGAAGTATCTGATGGTCAAGGGCATATTGGCATGACAATTTGTCCGGGAAAACATCAGCAAAATGCTTTGTCAGGACAGTTTCAGCGAGACCTCGCGCTTGACCTGGATTTTATAAAATCCTGGGGAGCCTCTGCCGTAGTGAGCCTGATGACGGATGAGGAACTTACCAGTTTACACGTCGGAGCCCTTGGTACTGAAGTTGAAGTCAGAGACATGGATTGGTTTCAGTTGCCTATTACTGACGGGACAATGCCGGACGAAACGTTTGAACGGCGCTGGGTTTATGCTGGCCTACGCTTACGTACGCTTCTTCGTGAAGGAAAACGCATTCTTGTGCATTGCCGTAGTGGGCTCGGGCGCACTGGACTCATTTCAGCAAGATTATTGATCGAACTCGGCATGCCGGCTGAAGAGTCTATCGCTGCGGTTAATCAGGCCAGACCGGGTAGTCTGGAATCAACTGTTCAGAAGCAATATCTCAATGCACTATCACTACCACTTAACGATGTCTTGTTAGATCGCGTTTTAGGTTGCTTGCTGGGTGGGGCTGTCGGTGATGCTTTTGGCTATACCGTTGAATTTGATTCACTTGAGAAAATTCACCAGACGTTTGGCAGTGAAGGGCTGACCAGGCCCATCCTGCAACAGGGTAAATTGGTGGTTAGTGATGATACCCAAATGACCCTGTTTACCCTTGAAGGTATTTTGCGCGCTACCAATGAGCATGGTGTTATTAACTTATCCCGTGCGCTGGAAGAGATACGTCGTGCTTATCTCGACTGGTACGATACCCAGCAAAGCAAATCAGGATCGCATTTTGGTTGGCTGGCTTCACGAGCAAACATGCGGACAAGACGTGCTCCCGGTAACACGTGCCTGTCTGCGCTAAAAGCGGGCGGGACAGGCAGTATCGAAAAACCCATAAATGACTCAAAGGGCTGTGGTGGTGTGATGCGTACCGCCCCCATTGGCTTCTTACTGGATATTGATCTGTTTGATCTCGCTGCCCGTGCGGCGGCATTAACGCATGGGCACGTTGATGGCTGGGCTTCTTCGGGTGTTTTGCCCAGAATTGTTGCTCGCTTAATCAAAGGGGAAGAGGAATTCCTCGCCGTGCGTAATGGCTATAGTGACGGCAGTGAATGGGGGCACATCTATGGAAAAGCAGCCAATACCGAGCCTTATCTGTTAGCCCAAAAACTTGCCCGTGAAATGCGTTTCAATCCACTTGAAGCCATCCGTCAACTGGGACAAGGCTGGGTGGGTGACGAAGCGCTGGCGATTGGTCTGTATGCCTTTCTTTCAGCCCGTAGTTTCCGCGATACGCTGATACGCGCAGCCAATCACGACGGAGATAGCGATTCAACGGCATCGATTGCAGGGCAGCTTTGGGGAGCTAAACACGGTCTGAACGACATTCCTCAGGCATGGATACGCCGGCTTGATGTATTGGATGAAATACTTTACCTGGTTCAGCACATGCAAAACTGGCGTAATGAGGTTGATAAGCAAAGCGGTTGGCAGCCGAGCATTGATAGAAGTATTCAGCCCTGTATCCGCATGATGGAAATGACGCATGAGTTGCATGTGCTGGGTTACCAAAAAATCCGCATATTTCCTTCTATAGCACCATCGGGTTGTCATTGGCGGCTGGAATGGGTGCCAGATTACAGCGTTCCTTCTGCAGTCATGCCCCCCGAACACTCGAATGAACATGAGATTGCACGTTACACAAGCGGTGCTGGCTGGCAACCCTTTGAATGGCAGAGTGTTAAGTCACTCTCGGCACTGGAGATGGCGCAGCAGTTTTTACACCAGTTCCCGGAACTGGCTCGTGCTGGCAAAGGGGATGACTGGGCCTATGCAGGTTGGCTGACAAAGCTACTCGGTGAGGTAAGGCAAGGAAAATTACCCTATTTCCTCGCGGACTGGGATATCGACCTGAGCAGAGGGGTACCCATGCATGGAGGAGAGCCCTTCCCCTTGCCGCCTGAAATCAGGCGGCAAGGGTAGGAGAAAAGCTAAAGCCTTGGGCACACCAGAAGGGCTGGCAGCTTCGCACTCAGGGACACGAAAATATCTGGCAACGCGCGACGATGAGTCCCAACAGTTTCAATTACGGCCCGATATTGCATTTATTGATGACTATGGTGTCCCGCAAATGATAGCAGATGCTAAGTGGAAACTACTGAATGAAGCAGATCGAAAACCAGGCATTTCCAGTAGCGACATGTATCAGCTTTATACCTATACAGGCCGTTATAAAGTTGATAATTTGCAGTTGATCTACCCAGCGCAGGCTGGATTGCTCCATCAATATAATTATACGCTACAGGGTAGCAATGCCCCTAAGCTTGCAGTAAAACGGTTGCGGTAGATAATACTCAGATGTTAAATTGATCTTTGCCTTAGCATAGGTGGATTTTGAAAGAATTCGTATATTGAGGTACTAACATGATAAAAAAAACCATTTTATGGTTATTACAGTCGCATTTTTACTTAGTTCCTATCGCACTTATCGTGGCGGGAGCATACTTGTTTGCACGCTTCATACCTAATTATTTTGGAATACTTAGCTTTTTATGGGTTATTATCGTTTCGCTTTTCTATATCAAATATAGCCGATGGTATTAATATTTTGTTAATTTACCTTTAACAAGGGTATCCATTCCGAAAAATTATTATTACTAATAAAATCACAAGATACTCATAAGAGTCTATATATACGCAAGGCTATCTATTTTCCATGCCTTTTAATACGTTAGCTCACTCATCCCCTTACATTCTTATGGTAGCCCCATACAACAACTGGAAATATGAAAATTCCCCCCTATCATGTCCACAACGTAACTTAATATTATTTTCATTTTACTTAAACCATTCCTCTCCTTATTGCAACTGTTATATCTGTCTCAAAAAGGAGCTTTTTTTGCTTAGAAATTTTTTTGTTCACGCCGTAAATTACTATTTTCTATTTACAGATTTTTAAAGAAATGGTGTGTGCGAAATGGCTATTCCTGCTTATTTATGGCTTAAAGACGATGGTGGTGCGGATATTAAAGGCTCTGTGGATGTTAAAGATCGTGAGGGAAGTATAGAAATTACTGGTTTCTCCCATAATCTGAGGCTGCCGACTGACGCTCTTACAGGGAAGATCATGGGAACGCGCCAACATGCTCCTGTACTGTTTCAGAAAGAAATTGACTCCTCCTCTCCATATCTTATGAAAGCTGTTGCAACTGGACAAACGCTGAAATCTGCAGAAATCAAATGGTACAAAATCAATGACGCTGGACAGGAGGCCGAATATTATAATATGTTGTTAGAGGATGTTAAAATAGTTTCCGTCTCTCCTTTAATGCATGACATCAAGGATGCTGCCAAAGAAAAACATAATCATCTTGAACTTGTAGAGCTGCGCTACAAAAAAATCACCTGGAAATACTGCGACGGAAATTTGCAGTTTGCTGATAGCTGGGCAGAGCGTTAACTATGCGATATTTAACAACTCCTGCTAACCCCTCGCAAATGCCCTATCCTGACAATCTGTTTGTTCCTCCAGGTGTGTCAATTGTTAACAACATGATGTTATCCCGTCTGCATGGAGGACCATCTGCATTGACATATGCTTGGTTTTATCAACAGGTAAGGCTACATGGTCCGTGGGATTACAAAACCAGAATCGGCCGCGACTATGCTGATTTTGGTAATTTTAATTATGGTGCGGTTGGTACGGCAGCAGGCATACCAGAACAAGTTTTACTAAGAGCGGCTGGCTGGGCACAATCAAGATCTGGCAACGGTGAAGCAAGTAACGGACACTGGTATGACTCTTCACCTTATGGGGATGACCCAAATGATCAGGCATGGATAAAGGCCGGAATAGAATATGCTAAAACAACGCGTTTTTAAAAAACGTTATATTCTTGTACCTATTTTATTATTCCTCATCTGGTTAGGATGGATTGCCTTTTTCATGACTTTCCCGGTAGAGCACGATTTATACAAGAAAATTAAAATTAGCAACTCAGTAAATCTTTACATTACCCAAGCTAGCGCGGGTGCTATGACATCATTTTCATATCATTATTATCTTTATGATGCCAACAAGAGCGACACCGATTTCATGGATCATGTAAAAAGTGAAACTGCGTTTATGGTAACTAATGATGACAAAGCCAGTGCAGAGGTAAAAGATGGACAGCTTTACCTGCACGTTCATGGCAAGGTTTACTCATTCCAGAACGTGAATGATAGTGTCGGAATCTATCTCGATGCCTCACCCTATTAAGCGCCAGACTGCACGTTCCTCTCCATCTCATCCAGCGCCGCCTGGTTCTCCAGCCCCCACTGATACATCTGCTCAATCGGCTCGGCAAAGGTCCTGCCCAGCACCGTCAGGCGGTAATCTACCTTCGGCGGAATAACGTCATAGACATGCCGGGTGATAAGGCCGCGCTGTTCCAACTCCTTCAGGGTTTGAAACAGCATCTTTTTGGAGATGCCTTCCAGGCTGCGCTGCAATTCCCCGCCACGCCTGCCCGCTTTGTACGCCATTTTTAATGCAGTTGCATGAACCTATCAGAACCGCGCCAGAGCTGGCATTGAAAGACCCCATACAGGGGATCCACGTATGCTAAACCATGCACCAGTTGCATGCATGGCTTGCTAAGAGGCTAAAGCGCTTTAGAAATGGGACAACTCAGAGGAATGGCCGTTAGTATGCAGGTTATTAATCACCCTTTCTTTTACTATACCTATCCACTGTTCGGCGGTCATATCCCAGCGGTCGGGCCAAAAATCATGTTTATACCTTTCTGAAAAAATCGCCAGCCCGTCAGGATCCTGCTCGAACTCCTGAATGTTAGCCAGCAGCATTCGTAGGTTGAAAGGATGAGATGTTGCCAGATACTCATTTAGTAGATTATCAAAATCCATATCCGGATCGAAAATGTCGCAATCTTGTCCAAAATAAGCCACGACGAGATTATCCATCTCGCACGACTTGCTCATATCGGCATCCATAATCCTTCCTTAAGGTGTTGGGAATGCAGTGACAATGTAATACAGCTTACCACCGTAAGTCGTTGGGCGTATTACCAGGCGAACCCCATAAGCTTTTTTGACCACCATACTGCCTTTTTCAACATAGGTGCCAATTGGAAACCAGAATCGATGAGCATACACAAGTGTTGTACGGGCATGAGAATACTTCAGCGCAAAAGCGAGCTGGGATTTTTTTATGGAAAGCACTTCTGAAGTGACTAACTCGGCTGTCTTGAGATTTTTAAACGTGCTGGAGATTTTGGGTGAGCGAGGATCAGAAAAGCGGGCGATTAACTGCGCTGGAGACAAACTGACGTGGCGTGCAATTGTATGGCCCAGCGCCCCGCCTTCATGCTCCGCTAGCCTGATCCGACCTGAAACCCATGTATGGTGGAGAGTCCTTTCCTTTGCCACCTAAAATCACGAGGCCAGAGTAGGAACGTGAAAGCGCGCGGGCGAGTGCACTGAAATTAGATAAAGTGCTCATAGAGGGAATTATGCGTTCAGATACTTGTTACAACAACAAAACCCAGTTTGTTGACAGGCAAGACAATAGAGAGTAGAAAAAATGGCATTGCTTAGGGTATTCATAGACATTTAAAAGGAGGTTTAAATGGCAACAGCAAAAGACGATTTTCGTTCGCTCACTGCAGGCGAGGTTAGGATGGCACGCACTATCTTTGGTGATACCGTCAATTACTCTCATGTTAGAGTGTATAAAGGCAGCTACTTTCCTTTCAACCTGCAAGATAATGGTACGGCAGTCACGCCAAACGGTAATATGTACTGGCCTGAACCTATCTTTAAAGAAGACTTTTCCTCTGAGAGTTCATTAAATAAAAACTGGTTTATGCATGAGTTTGTGCATATCTGGCAACACAACATGGGCATGAGTGTGAGAACCCGGGGACTGATTAGTAAATATGTGAATTATCGTTATTCGCTACCCAGAGAAAAAAATCTCGCTGATTATCGAATGGAGCAGCAGGCTAACATTGTTGCCGATTACTATACGCTCGCAACAGAAGGTTATAGCTCATGGAAACAAATAAACAGTTTTGACGGCATACATGGCCCTGACTTATTAGCGAAGTATAAACATACGTTGCAATATCTTCTTGCCTCTCCACGTGACAAAAGGAGCTTATTTAAATGAAGATGAAATTCCTTTTGCTCACTCCACTGTTTCTCACTGGCTGTAGCATGGAACATAACGCCTACAGGATCGCTGACATAAAACTTAAAGACAATCAACCCTGTATCTCAGTCAATAATGACCCCACTGTTAAAAGCGGTCATGCGAAATTACTTACGTTGTCATTGTCAGCCCGTGATTCGAAGGGACAAATGCAGGAAGTATGGAAACAAGACAATTTCGATAACCCTTCATATACCATACAGGCGGGACAGTGTATTCCTGTGAAATACCAGTTTAGTCGAGGCGAGGAATACAGCGTGACTGTTATTACTGCACAACCAGAGGACAAGGTTGCAACTAAACGTCTCTGGTCTGGAAGTTTCAGACTCAATGAACTTGCGCCGGAATAGCTTCGGCGCTTCACGACATTTACAGTCATTCATACAGAGAGTTTGCTCGTCACTTAGCACATTAATTATCATTGATTCGGTGCTTGTTAAACTCTCCTTTGCCAAAACCTAACAGGCGGCACTTTGGATAGTGCTCGAGGGTTTACTGACGCACTTTTTTTAAAACAAGCATTAGTATCTTATAGAAAAAAATGGCAAATATAAAAGAAAGCACTATCCAAGAGAGGACCCAGAGATCATCAAAATTCTCCTGATTCACGCTGCCATAAATCCACTGTGCAAAAGCTGATGTAGCGTCAAGGCTGATAAACGTTGCGGGATCGATCAACCTGGCGCCTAAGCAAAAAAGCACGATGAAAATCCCTATTTTTGCAATGCTACGCACAAGTATTATCATTTTTTACAACCTCAAACAGACCAAATAAAAATAATCTCTCAAAATTGTGATAGCTCGGTAGAGAATCCCTTTTCATTCATAAAATCAATAAGTCGCTGATTTACAATATCAAGCCAATCCTGAGCAGACATATCCCAACGCTCTGGTGCAAATTCACCCTCATAGCGTGCTAATAGCACCTCACATCTATCGTCCTGGGCATTCAATTCGATTAAGTTTGTTAGCAGCATTCTTAAAGAGAAAGCTGATGATGTATTAAGGTATTCATTAATAAGAATGCCAAAGTCACAATTGTCATCAAAGATATCGCATTCCTGACCAAAATAGATAGTAACTAAATTATCTAGCTCGCAAGGTTTTTCAATATCTGTATCCATTTTATCTTGTCTCTCCTTAGTAAGCATCCGTTATTGCAACCCACTGCTTTACAATCAACTTCACGTAAGTCAATACGGCTTAGTCGGGCCTCTTCCCTGCCATTCTATACTTCTGCTCCATCTCATCCAGCGCCGCCTGATTTTCCAGCCCCCACTGGTACATCTGCTCTATCGGCTCGGCAAAGGTCTTGCCCAGCACCGTCAGGCGGTAATCTACCTTCGGCGGAATAACGTCATAGACATGCCGGGTGATAAGGCCGCGCTGTTCCAACTCCTTCAGGGTTTGAAACAGCATCTTCTTGGAGATGCCCTCCAGGCTGCGCTGTAGCTCTCCGGTGCGGGCGCGCTCGCCGGGCCAGTGGTAGAGCGCATGCAGCACCATCGTGCTCCATTTGACGGAGAAGAGATCCATCAGGCGTCGCGGAGGTGAGTCCGCAAAGAACATTAGCTTACCGTCTACCCATGCAGGCACTATTCACTCTCCGGTTTATGGTCACCATTTGGTGACTACTATCAATATCGAACCAACTTAATTAAAGTCTGCCGCCTTCCTTGAATAAAAGCACCCTATTTCCGAGGCACGATGAAAATTAATGCATTAGTCGCGACGGACGCGGCACAACCTCTCTCCAGCGGCCAGATTGTGCTGCGCCCGCTGCAACAGCAGGACGTGAAGATTGAAATCCTCTACTGTGGCGTCTGCCACTCCGATCTGCATATGGCGCGTAACGAGTGGGCAGTAAGCCGCTATCCGCTGGTGCCGGGTCATGAGATCGTTGGCCGCATCGTCGAGACCGGCGCAGGGGTTGATAAGTTTAAAGCGGGCGATATCGTCGGCGTTGGTGTGATGGTTGACTCCTGCCGGGAGTGCCACTTCTGCAAGCAGCAGGAGGAGCAGTACTGCGAGGCGGGCTTCACGGCAACCTATAACGGCATCGATAAATATACCGGAGAGAGCACCTGGGGCGGCTACGCGCAGAACGTTGTAGTCGATCAGGATTTTGTGGTGTCTGTACCGCAGCACCTGCCCCTGTCGGGCGTGGCACCGATGCTCTGCGCGGGCGTGACGGTCTGGTCTCCGCTGCGCCACTACAACGTCCAGGCTGGCATGCGCGTTGGCGTGGTCGGCCTTGGCGGTCTGGGTCACATGGCCGTTAAGCTGGCGAGTGCCCTGGGTGCGGAAGTGACCCTGTTTACCACCTCCCCGCAAAAAGGCGAGGATGCACGCCGCCTGGGGGCGCATCATGTGGTGGTGTCCCGCGATGCCGGGCAGATGGCGGCGGCCCAGACCTCGCTGGATCTGATCATCAACTCCGTGGCGGCACCACACGATCTCGATCCCTACCTGGCAACGTTGAAAACGAACGGTCGTCTGGTACTGGTGGGCATTCCCGATCGTCCACATTTGGCCCCTGACGTTACGCCAATGGTGTTTCGCCGTTTAAGCATCAGCGGCTCGTCGATCGGTAGCATCAAAGAGACCCAGGAGATGCTGGATTTTTGCGGCAAACACAACATTACCGCCGACGTTGAGATGATTGCCGGTGAGGATATCGAACAGGCCTTTGCCCGCCTGTTGAAAGGCGACGTGAAGTACCGGTTTGTGATCGATATGCAGCGAACCCGCTGGTAAATATCATCCAGGCATGGGGTAAAACAGGATGCGCTGATGAGAGTCTGTTGTAATCATTGACAACAGACCTGCATGTTGTAATAATTTACAACACGCAGGGAGAGCGATTAAATGTCAGCAAAACTGTATAAGAAATTTACACGTTACCTGGATGAAAACTCATATATACAAGTACTTATATGGGAAGTCGACCCAGCCATTTTAGGAAGCAAGCATGGTTTTAAGTACAGCATGGCCTACGTGGTCTCTGGAACGTGTGTAATGCGTTACGATAACGAGCGAGGCAAAGGCGATCATAAACACATTGGCGTTCATGAGTTCAGTACGACCTTTGTAAGTATCGACAGGCTGTTTGCTGACTTCCTTTCAGACGTAGAAACTATCCGTAAAGAGAAGGCATAACATGAAAACCGTAACGATTAAAATCGAAGCTATGAAAGATTTTTCGGCGGACGTCATGTCTGCTCTGAACGCAGCAGCCGCTGGGGAACGAAATACCGGTGATGATGTGATTTCATTTCCTTCATGGGAGGTAATGCATAAGACGTTATCCCCCAATAGAATGGGGATCTTACTTTCTATGGCTGGCTTCGGTGAAATGACGATCCGCGACATTGCTGCTCGGGTAGGTCGCGATATCAAAGGCGTCCATACGGATGTTACCGCCCTGCTGAATAATGGATTATTGGAAAAAGGCACTCGCGGCACGCTATTTCCCTACGATGCAATCCATTTTGATTTTACTATCCACGCTGCGGCTTAAAGGGATAAAGGATAGCCGCCCTCCCCTACGTCAGAAGGCGGCATTTTGCCGGGTGGCGCTGCGCTTACCCGGCCTACGGTTTCGGTGCGTTATTCGGCCAGCGTAGCGCTGTCGATGACGAAGCGGTATTTTACGTCGCCTTTGATCATGCGCTCCCAGGCTTCGTTGATCTCATCGGCGCGGATCATCTCAATATCGGCCACAATCCCGTGCTCGGCGCAGAAGTCGAGCATCTCCTGAGTTTCCGGGATACCGCCAATCATCGAGCCAGCAATCGAGCGGCGCTTCATGATCAGGCTAAAGACTTCCGGAGACGGATGCGGGGTAGCCGGGGCTCCCACCAGCGTCATGGTGCCGTCGCGCTTCAGTAAGGCGGTGAAGGCGTCGAGGTTGTGCGGCGCAGCCACGGTGTTGAGAATAAAATCAAAGCTCTTGGTGTGAGCCTGCATCTCTTCCGGGTTACGGGAGACCACGACCTCATCCGCGCCCAGCGCTTTTGCCGCTTCACGCTTGGATTCAGAGGTAGTGAAGGCCACCACGTGCGCGCCCATCGCATGCGCAATCTTGATCCCCATGTGGCCCAGCCCACCAATGCCGACTACGCCCACTTTTTTACCGGGGCCAGCCTGCCAGTGACGCAGCGGTGAGTAGGTGGTGATCCCAGCGCAGAGCAACGGTGCAACGGCGGCGAGCTGATCTTCCGGATGTTTAATACGCAGCACATAGCGCTCATGGACCACGATCTGCTGCGAATAGCCGCCAAGGGTATGGCCTGGGGCATCCGCCGTCGGGCCATTGTAGGTGCCGACCATATGATCGCAGTAGTTCTCCAGCCCCTCTTCGCAATCTTCGCACTGTTTACAGCTGTCAACGATACAGCCTACGCCGACCAAATCGCCCTCTTTGTACCCGGTGACGTCGGATCCGACGGCGGCAACGCGGCCAACAATCTCATGCCCTGGTACGCAAGGGAACAGCGTCCCGGCCCACTCGGCACGGGCCTGGTGTACGTCCGAATGGCAAACCCCGCAGTAAGCGATGGCGATCTGCACGTCGTGCGGGCCTGGCTCGCGACGGCTGATATCCATCGGTTCAAGTGCCTGAGCGGCGGAGAGCGCACCAATTGCTTTAATTTTCATGGTAATAGCCTCTTACGGAACAATACAGGTGAATGGGGTGATCTAAGGAATTGTGTCGATCAAAAGTCTACACCGCTGGCATAATCTAGCCAGTCAATCACGCTTAATACGCTTATGAGTCAGATTCATGAATAGCGGCCTGGGCAGCTTTTACGATTTTTCGACATAGTGTACTTTCTGACGCTGGGCATTGAGAGGTAGCAAGGTCTACTGTCGTTTGCAGATCGCCCGAATCCAACGTTGAATCAATGTGGCTTAGTACCCACGTTTCAAAAGCTGCATTCTGTCTAGTTAACACACTCAGCTTAGGCAACGTTTCCCATTTATCTACCAATAGACGGATAACTGCTTCAGAATTCCCTTCCGCAATACTGCCCTCATCGCACTGATGGAAACGTGTAAAGTTGTCATTCATTACCTGCCAGCTGGTAAGGTGATCTACGGCCTGCTCTGCGGCTTCGGCATCCTTTGGAATACATACTTCCGCTAATGCGTTACTACTTAGCAGTAGTGTCGCTATTAAAAACAGAATGTTTTTGTTCATTAAAAGATATCCGTGGTCCTAACAAATCTTCTTTACGTTACAGCAGCCTAGCCTGAAAATGATCGCCATTTAGTGCGCTGCAAAGTAATTCAGAGAATCATTGCTTATGGAACAAAGCCCCTCCTCTCTCGCCGCGTGGTTGCCGAATTTTTTTGCCGAGTGGCCACGTCGGGCGCTGGATACCCAGCCCGCTGAGCTACCCACCGTTACCGTAGATGCCCAGCAGCTTAGCGCCTTTTTCACCGGCATAGCGCAGCCTCTTGCCGCGCTGCGGCACGGGACCTTTACCTTCGATCCGTGGGAGGTGGCGAAGCTTGGTCGTAACGAGGTACGCAACTCTGCGGTGCTTGCCTGGCTGCTCGATCCTTACGGCAACCACGGCTTTAGCGATCTGCCGTTGAAGGCGCTGCTCAGCGCCGTGCGAGAGTGCGGCAGAGAAGATTTCCCGGAGAAGTTCACCCGCTACTGTCGCGTAAACGTGGAGAAGTACCCCACCGGGGATGCAACCAACCGTGTTGATATCGAGATCGATGCCGATAACTTCTTTATGCTGATTGAAGTAAAAATAGACGCGTATGAGCAGAAGGATCAGATCCTCCGCTATATCAGTGAGGCAAAAAAACGCGCTGGTGAGCAGCCCTGGGCAGTAGTCTATTTAACCCCGCAGGGGCGCGTGCCGCTCAGCGCGGGCAAAGAGGCTGACGTGCCCTGCCTCTCATGGCGGCGGCTGGCTAGCGTGATTGCCCAGGCGCTGGAGCCTACCCGGCAACAGATCTTTGCCGCACCGAATGCTTCCCCCGCACGGCAGATGGCGGCCCACGCCGCGTTTCGCTTTCTTGACCGTATGCGTCGTTTTTAACAGGAACCATTATGTCACCCCTCAATAGTGAAGAGCGTCAGGCAGGCACCCTCCTGCTTTCCCAGTTTAAAATGTTCAACGAAGCCGTAGTGGTATTCGAGCAGCAGATTGATCCGGCTATCTGGAAAGGAGTCGATCTCTGCGCCGCGGCGTTTATTAAAGCCCGCGGCTGGGGCGGCGAGACCGATTATGCCGAGTCCGGTGCCTTCTGGTTCGCACCAAAAACGTGGAGGGTTGACGAGGAATATAAGTATTTCTATGAGAGCTTCTCTACCAGCAGCGAAGAGCCAGACTTTCAGCTGGCGCTGCTGACCGGCTGCGGCACAGAGCAGGCGCAGTTTGGCTTTCGCTTCTACCCTTCGAAAGCCATTTTTGGCCCCGACAGAAGACTCAAGGCGATAGCCAGCAATATTGACCAGGCCTCCCGCATCGCATTAAGCAAGCTGACGTTTCAGGATCTCGGTAAAGGCGCATTCTTCCTGCCAGTCACGCTGGACCTCGCGTTAATGGCCGAGTGCTGGCAGGAGAACGGTGAGTTTCCCCCCGATCATGCGCTTTTCGCCCCGCTGCGCAGCGCGCTGGAGACGCTGGAAAAAGCCGTCTCGATTTTTGATGCTATTTTTGCCGCGGCGAATGATAATCTCTAGCGAAACGGTACTATTTCCTGTTCTCTTAATCACAACTACGCTTGAGTCAACTACCCAGGCGCACAGCGAAACGCCATGAACAAACCTATCAAACGGCTTGAGATCATAAAGAATGCCATTGAGCTGGAGGATGACGTCATCATCCATAGCCAGCTTGGCTGGCTGCAAAGCAATGCTCAGGATCCTGAGCTGGCGTTTATCGTTGCGGCGCTGGAGGAGAAGAACTACTCCGCGGCGTTACAGGCTATCGCCGCCTGGCTACAGAGCCAGCGGGCGGTGACCCAGTGGCACGATCCTCAGGTGGCGGCCAGCAAGCTGGAGCTGAAGGCGCTGGAAGAGCAGATGCGGGAGCTGATCGATAAACGCAACGCCCGCATTCAGATCCTCGACGACTTTAACGACAGCTACATGAAGCGTCTCGGGCCAATGATGGCGCAGATCCTGCGTCTTCGTCAGGCGCTGGCAGAGGCTACCCTGCGCAGGCAGCAGGCCGAGGCCCGGCGTCGGGAGGCGGACTACCTGCGCTGTCAGCAGTATATGGCCCAGGCCGTTGAGGAGCTGGCTTCGCTGACCCAGCGCTGGCGCAGCCTGCCCGCCAGCTCATCGCAGGCGGCGGAGACCCGCCGCCGCGTCCAGCAGCAAAACGCCCTGATCGCCTCCCTGCTGGCCGAAGCCCAGGAGCTGGAAAAAGGACTCATCCGCGAGGAGGAGCCGGCCCGCCAGGCGCGGGACGAGGCACGTCAGGAGTATGAAGAGTACCAGGAGCAGCAGCACGATGCCCAGGCCCGCTTCAGCTTTGAGCAGAAGCTCTCCCAGGACGAGCGGCAGGAGCTGAAAAAGCTGTGGCGGCAGGCCAGCAAGCTGTGCCATCCGGATCTGGTGGACGACGATCTTAAAGATGAGGCCAACGCCATGATGGTTCAGCTTAACCAGGCCCGGCAGCGCGGCGACGTTGCCGCCGTCCGCTCGCTCTTCGCCCGCCTGCAAAAGGGGCTGGGGCCGCTGATGGCCAGCGACAGACTCAACGATCTTACCCGTCTGCGGGCACGGATCGCGGAGGTAAAAGCTCATATCACCGGGCTACTGGCGGAGCTTAGCAAGCTGGAGGGCGAGAGCGCCTGGCAGCTGGTCTCTTCCTTAAAGGATCAGGAGGGTTACTTCGTGCAGCAGGAGAGAGCCCTGGCGGAGGTTTGCACCTCGCTGGAACGGCAGGTCAGCGAGGCACAGTACGACGCGGTGGCCTGACGCCGTTACTTAGCGTGCCAGTAGGCGGCAGCGCGCACCAGCTGCGGATCGATAGCGTCAGTCTCAAACCGGCGGCTGACGTTTTTCACGACCTTCCCTTCCCCGGTCAGCCAGATATAGTAATCGTCCTGCGGGACGCTTACCTGTGCCAGACGCCGATCCAGCGCCTTTTCGCTATGACCCACAATCCACTCGATAGCAAACTCGTCCAGATGGGCGAGATAATCCTTATAGCGCTCGTCGCCGATAGTAACAATGGCCGTTACCTGCGGGCGTTCCGCCAGCTGGCGCAGCGCCTCCAGGCGACGGCGTAGCGCAGGCATGCCGCTCTCGTCGCAGGCGTAGAGCTGCCAGGCATAATCTTCCGGCACCACCAGCGAACCGCGTGGCCCGCCGATGGTCAGGGTATCCCCTGGCTGGGCGTTCTCGGCCCAGCGGCTGGCGACGCCGCCGTCGTGAATGAAAAAGTCGAGGCTCAGTTCATGACGGGCTTCGTCGTAGAGCGGGGTGTAGTCGCGTGAGGCGGGACGCACGCCGTCACCCCAAACAATGCCCTCTTCCGTTACCGTCGGCGGCACAAACGGCTGGCCCGGCTCCGGGAAGAATACCTTAGTGTGATCGTCAAAGCCCCGGCTGCTAAAACCCGCCAGCGCCTCTCCTCCCAGCACGATACGCTGGAACCCTGCTCCGATGCGCTCCACGCGCAGCACCGTCAGCTCACGGAAGCGCAACTCATTACGCACGCGCTGCGGATAACGTCGATTTTGTTTCGTCATGTTAGCCATCCCAAGTGGAATACGATATATCTAAATAAATTTTAAATGATAATGATTGCTGATTAGAAAGATTGCAAGATTTTTTTTGATAGCGTTAGACAAGCAGTGATTTCAGCGTATAGACTTACTTTAGACACAATTTAGATATATCAAAAGAGAGGCTGTAATCATGCACCATACTGAAGATCGTCCCCACCATCATCACGGCCACGGCGGCGGACGCCGTCAGCGCTTCTTCGGTCACGGCGAGCTGCGGCTGGTGGTGTTAGATATCCTGACCCGCAATGCCAGCCACGGCTATGAGCTGATCAAAGAGATCGAAAACCTGACCCAGGGCCACTATACCCCCAGCCCCGGCGTAATCTACCCGACCCTCGACTTCCTGCAGGAGCAGGCGTTTATTGAGATGAGCGAAGAGGAGAGCGGCCGTAAGAGGATTGCCATTACCGAGGCAGGCCAGCAGTGGCTGGAGGAGAACCAGGAGCATCTCGTGCATATTCAGGAGCGGATTAAAGCGCGCGGCGTCGGGCACCAGCTACGCAAAAATCCGCAGATGAAACGTGCCCTGGATAACTTCAAAGCGGTGTTGGATCTGAAGGTGAACCACGAAGAGATCAGCCCCGCCCAGTTGAAACAGATCATCGGCGTGATCGACCGGGCGGCGCTGGAGATCTCCCAGATGGATTAAGCGGTCGCCTCTGTCTGGCTAACGCGGAATACCTTGATCAGGGCTTTCAGGTGCTGCGCCTGCTCGTTCAGCGACGCCGCTGCTGCTACGGACTCCTCCACCAGGCTGGAGTTCTGCTGGGTGGTGGCGTCGATCAGGCCAATGGCACTGTTAATCTGCGAGATCCCTTCCGTCTGCTCATGGCTGGCGTGGCCAATTTGCCGCAGAATGGTATCCATCTCTTCAACGTTGCTCACCATGCCGCTGATCAGCCCACCCGCTTTTTCCACCAGCGCCATCCCTTCCCGCGCCTGGGTCGTGGAGTCCTCGATTAGCTGGCGAATATCATTCGCCGATGAGGCACTTTTCTGCGCCAGCTGGCGTACTTCTCCGGCCACCACCGCGAAGCCGCGTCCGTGCTCGCCTGCGCGCGCCGCTTCAACCGCCGCGTTGAGCGCCAGAATATTGGTCTGGAAAGCGATGGCGTCAATCAGGTTGATGATGTCGGACATGCGGCTGGAGGTATCATTGATAACGCGCATCTTCTCCGTTACCTGTTTCATCATCGCGCCATTGGTTTTTACCACCGTCGCCGCGTCGGCGGAGAGCTGGGTCGCTTCAGTAGTGTGACTGGCGGTATTTTTCACCGTGGCGGTGATCTGCTCCATCGAGGCTGCGGTCTGCTCCACAGAGCTGGCCTGCTCTTCGGTGCGGGCCGCCAGATCCTGATTACCGGCCACGATTTGCGCAGCGGCGCTGGAGATATTCTCTGAGCCGTACTGCACCTCCTGCACAATCTCCAGCAGGCGGGTCTTCATGGCCATCAGTGCGCTAAGTAGAACGCCGGTCTCGTCGCGATGCTTCACCTCAATCGAATGAGTCAGATCCCCGGCGGCAATCGCCTCCGCCAGATCCACTGCCTGTCCCAGCGGGCGGGTAATGGCACGCACAATGACGGTCCCCATCAACACAGCGATACCGATGCTGACCACCGCCAGCAGGATCAGCATCAGGCGGTTGGTGTTGAAGTCGCTGTCGACCTGCTTACCCGCATCACGCATCCGCGCGTCCTGAATCGCGATCAGCTCCAGCACCTTCTGCTTATAGGCGTTCTGGATAGGCACGGTGGTGTTCATCATCTCCTGAACAGCGGCTTCCCGGTTACCGACCTTCACCGCCTCCAGAATGCGGAAGCGAGAGTCGAGATACTGCTGACGTACCCCGCGCAGGTCAGTAAGGATCTTCTGTGCCTGAGGGTCATCGAGCTGTTTTGTCAGGGTGTCCAGCAGTACCGTGATTTCGCCGCTAATGCCGGTCAGCTGCTGCTGCATGCTGTCGTTCCACTTCCCTTCGCTATCCAGCAGCATCAGCTGCTGGGTGCTAACAAAGGTCTGAAACTTGTCGATAAGCTGGTTCGCTTTGACCGTGGTGGGATAATCACTGTTCACAATAGTCTGCATGCCGTTATTTGCGCGGTTCAGGCTAAATAGTGAAAGGCAGGAGCTGGCTACCATTAATACAATAAAGAATCCGAATGCCAGAAATAACTTTGTCCCAATCTTTACGTCATGTAAGAACATATATACTCCATCAAAATGATTATCTTTAAGACGATCACGTTATCGGTAACGGAGCAGCTAACTTTATGACTTTGATCGCTTTTATAGTTGATATATCCTTTGATAAATAGGCGCAGGCTATTAATGGCAGAGCATCGATCGTTATATGAGCGTAAGTAGCACAATTTAACAAATATATTAAAATTCAATTACACAAATGCAAAAAAAAAGCCGCCCGGTTGCGATCAACCTGGCGGCATGAATAAGCTGTGCTAATTAATGTAGAACGGTAACGGCATCTTCCAGACGGTTAGCGCGATGCTTAACCATCGCCGAAATCTGCGCGCTCTCCTCGACCAGCTCGGCATTTTTCTGCGTTATGCCGTCCAGCTCGGCCACCGCCCGGGTGAGCTCTGACAGCCCCGTCGCCTGCTCCGAGGTAGAGTGGCTGATCTGGGCAATCAGACGGGTCACGTTTTTCACCTGCTCCACGATATCATCCATGGTACGCCCAGCGGCGTGAACCTGATCCGCGCCGGACTGTACCTTGCTGGCGCTGGCATCGATTAGCTTGCGGATATCATTCGCCGCGTTAGCGCTGCGGTTTGCCAGGTGACGAACCTCTCCGGCCACCACGGCAAAGCCTTTGCCCTGCTCTCCAGCGCGGGCCGCTTCAACCGCCGCATTGAGCGCCAGGATATTGGTCTGGAAAGCGATATCATTAATAAGCGAGGTGATAGAGCCGATGCGCTGCGTGCTGTTGGCAATGTCATCCATGGTTTTCACCACCGTCTGCATCGCTTCTCCGCCTTCGCTCGCCGCCGTACTCGCTGCCATCGACAGCTTATCGACCTCGGCGGCGGTTTCGGAGTTACTCTGCACCGACGCCGCCATCTGGTTCATGGTGGCCACGGTCTGCTGAACGTTGCTGACCGTCTGACGGGTGCGATCGTTAAGATCTTCATTACCCTGGGCCAGGCGTTCGCTGCCGTTACGCACGCTGGCCACCTGACCAGAAATATCATGAATTAACCAGCGGCACATCAGGCCCAGCTGGCCGACCGCGCGCAGGGTAAGCCCCAGCTCGTCGCTGCGGTTGAGATGCTCCACGCTGTTACGCTCGCCGGTGGCAACCTTCAGCGCCTGGCGCGCTACGTTCTCTATAGGGCGGACGATCTGCTGCTCAAACAGCCACGTTCCCAGCAGCATCACTGCCGCACTGGCCGCCAGCGCGCTCCAGCCAACATGGCTTAACGTGAGCGAGGCCGCGAGCAGCGCAAACAGCACGGCCATCACGCCGCGTACCCGCCAGCGCAGCGGCATGGCCGGTAGCTTGCCGAGCCAGCCTTTACGCACCACCAGCCCCTTGTGGATCCGCCTGTTGCAGCGCCCTTCATTCAGCGCCCTGTAGAGCGGCTCAACGGCAGCAATCTCTTCCGGTGTCGCCCGGTTACGAATCGACATATAGCCCGTCGTTTGACCGTTACGCACCACCGGCACCGCGTTAGCTCGCACCCAGTAGTGATCGCCATTTTTACGGCGGTTTTTCACAATGCCGCTCCACGGCTCGCCCTGCTGGAGCGTGTACCACATGTCGGCAAAGGCCGCTTTCGGCATATCCGGATGGCGCACCAGATTGTGCGGCTGACCCAGCAGCTCGTTAAGCGTATAGCCGCTCACCTGCACAAAGGTGTCATTAGCATGGGTTATGTAGCTTTGCAGATCGGTGGTGGACATCAGGGTGGTGTCATCGTCCAGGGTGTACTCATTCTGGGTGACATAGCGTTGAGAGGACATGGCGGGCATTCCTTGCAGGTGTTATATGTTAATTTTTTAGACTAATCATTTTTCGGCGGTAAAAAATTTATCTTTAGTTGTTAAAACCGATCGCGATCGCAAAAAATCACTAAACCGCACTTTTTATACGTTTTTCTAATATATTGATTTCAAATACTTTCACAACGAAACTACCTAAAAAGGCGTATTCGCCCTGCCCGTTGGCGTAGCATGCTTTGCACTACCCTGGTGCAGCCGCTGCCGTAAACCTGCAAAATCCTTCAATAAAAGCCCAGTGGCTATTCTCTGGCGACATCATTGGCATGATTAAATTTTGTGCAACGCTGTTTTTACCTGGCGTTTATCCCGATTTTTGCTACCCGTGCCGAAGTGGCGTAATCCCTGCAATAATTTATGCAGTATCGCGTGATACGCCATCCCCGGGAGCTCATTTTGAACAGGTTACCTTCCAGCGCATCGGCCCTCGCCTGTAGCGCACACGCCCTGAATCTCATTGAGAAGCGAACGCTTGATCATGAGGAGATGAAAGAACTTAACCGAGAGGTGATTGATTACTTTAAAGAGCATGTTAATCCTGGATTTTTAGAGTACCGCAAGTCTGTTACTGCTGGCGGGGATTACGGGGCCGTAGAGTGGCAAGCAGGAAGTCTCAATACGCTTGTCGACACCCAGGGACAGGAGTTTTTAGATTGCCTGGGTGGATTTGGCATTTTTAACGTGGGGCACCGTAATCCAGTTGTGGTTTCCGCCGTACAGAATCAGCTCGCGAAACAACCGCTTCACAGCCAGGAGCTGCTCGATCCGCTCCGGGCCATGCTGGCAAAAACCCTCGCTGCCCTCGCACCGGGCAAACTCAAGTACAGCTTCTTTAGCAACAGCGGCACCGAGTCGGTTGAGGCGGCCCTCAAGCTGGCGAAGGCGTATCAGTCGCCGCGCGGCAAGTTTACCTTTGTCGCCACCAGCGGCGCATTCCACGGTAAGTCTCTCGGGGCGCTGTCTGCGACGGCAAAATCCGCCTTCCGTAAACCCTTTATGCCGCTGCTGCCGGGCTTCCGCCATGTTCCCTTTGGCGATATCGAGGCCATGCGTACTCTGCTCTCTGAGTGCCATAAAACCGGCGATGACGTGGCGGCGGTGATCCTGGAGCCGATTCAGGGCGAAGGTGGCGTGATCCTGCCACCAGTGGGATACCTGCCTGCCGTGCGTAATCTGTGCGATGAGTTCGGCGCGCTGCTGATTTTTGATGAAGTGCAGACCGGCATGGGTCGTACCGGCAGGATGTTCGCCTGCGAGCATGAGAACGTGCAGCCGGATATTCTCTGCCTTGCCAAGGCCCTCGGCGGCGGCGTAATGCCTATCGGCGCGACGATCGCTACCGAAGAGGTGTTCTCGGTGCTGTTCGACAACCCCTTCCTGCACACCACCACCTTTGGCGGTAACCCGTTGGCCTGTGCGGCAGCGCTGGCGACCATCAACGTGCTGCTGGAGGAGAACCTCCCGGCGCAGGCCGAGCAGAAAGGTGACATGCTGCTGGACGGCTTCCGCCTGCTGGCGCGTCAGTACCCGGCGCTGGTGCACGACGTGCGCGGGAAAGGGATGCTGATGGCGATTGAGTTTGTCGATAACGAGAGTGGATATAACTTTGCCAGCGAGATGTTCCGCCAGCGCGTTCTGGTGGCGGGCACGCTGAACAATGCTAAAACCATTCGTATCGAACCGCCGTTAACCCTGACGGTTGAACAGTGCGAGCAGGTGCTAAAAGCTGCCGGGCTGGCGCTGGCGGCCCTGAACGTCTCCACTGAAAAAGCCTGACTACGTTGGCCCCCGTTTTCAGATGGGGGCCAACGCCACTATTTAGTGAAAAAACGTAGGCTCTGCATAATGATGTTATAGAGCACTATCGCGACCAGCAGTGAACCACCGACGTTCACGTAAAACCAGAGATCGTCAAAATTGTCCTGGCTTGCATAACCGTACATCCACTGTGAAAAATTCGATGTTGTCTCTTCGCTGATAAATGCCGATGCATCAATTACTTTTGCACACAGGCAAAAAAGAAGGGTAAAGAGCGCTGTTTTCGCCACCCTACGGGCAAGAGTTGCCATTGCTGATTACCTCAATAGAGCCAAACATCACGCGTAAATCCTCAGTCAAAATTAACCACTTATATTGTATGGTTTTATCGATTGCATTTAGTACATTTCGTGCGCATCGCTAAGATAGCCTTATGAATGTCCTTCGCGCCATTCTTTGAATCCCATCACAACTGCTTCACGCGCCTTTTCCCTTTTATCTTGCGACGGCTAAATTAGAACTCATCCGACCACATAACAATAATTTTATACTGGAAGAGACAATGCGCTATTCGTCGCTGTTTGCCCCTCTCGATCTGGGCTTTACCACCCTAAAAAACCGCGTGCTGATGGGTTCGATGCATACTGGCCTTGAAGAGCGGCCCGACGGTCCTGAGCGCCTCGCCGCTTTTTACGCCGAGCGCGCCCGTCACGGTGTGGCGCTGATTGTCACCGGTGGCGTGGCTCCGGCGCTATCTGGCGTGACGATGGCGGGTGGCGCGGCGCTGTGCGATGCCAGTCAGCTCCCGCATCATCAGTTAGTCACCGAGGCGGTACACCAGGAGGGCGGTAAAATCGCCCTGCAGATCCTGCATACCGGCCGCTATAGCTATCAGCCGCAGCTGGTGGCTCCCTCGGCTATTCGAGCCCCCATTAACCGCTTTACCCCTCATGCTCTGACCCCCGATGAGATCCTTGCCCTGATCGAGGATTTTGCCCGCTGCGCCCTGCTTGCCCGCGAGGCGGGCTACGACGGGGTGGAGATCATGGGCTCTGAGGGGTATCTGATTAACGAATTTCTCGCGGCCCGTACCAACCAGCGCGAGGATGAGTGGGGAGGCGATTACACCCGACGGATGCGTTTTGCCACCGAAGTGGTGCGCGCCGTTCGCCAGCGCGTGGGCAGCGATTTTATTATTATCTACCGCCTGTCGATGCTCGACCTGGTTGAGGATGGCGGCACGTTCGAGGAGACGGTGCAGCTGGCAAAAGCCGTTGAGGCCGCAGGCGCAACCCTGATCAACACCGGGATTGGCTGGCACGAGGCGCGCATTCCCACCATTGCGACGCCGGTGCCGCGCGCCGCTTTTAGCTGGGTGACGCGCAAGCTAAAGGGCCACGTCTCGGTGCCGCTGATTACTACCAACCGGATTAACGATCCCGGCGTTGCAGATGAGGTGCTGACGCGCGGCGATGCCGATATGGTGTCGATGGCCCGCCCTTTTCTCGCCGATGCAGAGATCTTGTCGAAGGCGCAGAGCGGCCGTGAGGGGGAGATCAATACCTGTATCGGCTGCAACCAGGCCTGCCTCGATCGGATTTTCGCTGGCAAAGTAACTTCCTGCCTGGTTAATCCCCGCGCCTGTCACGAGACGATCATGCCGATCGTTCCGGCGTTAACCGCGAAAAAGCTGGCGGTGGTTGGTGCAGGCCCGGCGGGGCTGGCCTTTGCGGTGAACGCCGCCCAGCGCGGCCATCAGGTGACGCTGTTCGATGCCGGGGCGGAGATCGGCGGGCAGTTTAATATCGCCAAACAGATCCCCGGCAAAGAGGAGTTCTATGAAACCCTGCGCTACTATCGGCGGATGATCGATATTACCGGTATCCGTTTGCAGCTCAACCGGCTGGTCACCGCAGAGGATCTTATCGACTTTGACGAGACGATCCTCGCCTGCGGCATCGAGCCGCGGATCCCGCCGATCGATGGGATCGATCATCCAAAGGTGCTGACTTACCTGGCGGTGCTGCGCGATAAGGTGCCGGTGGGTGCGAAGGTGGCCATTATCGGCTGCGGCGGCATTGGCTTTGATACCGCCATGTATCTGAGCCAGCCGGGGGAGCCATCCAGCCAAAACATTGCCGAGTTTTGCGTTGAGTGGGGAATCGATACCGGTTTACAGCAGCCAGGAGGCCTGCGTCCCGAGGGGGCAGTGCAGCCTAAAAGCCCGAGGCAGATTGTGATGCTCCAGCGTAAGCCCGGTAAGCCCGGCGACGGGCTGGGGAAAACCACCGGCTGGATCCACCGCGCCACCCTGCTGTCGCGAGGGGTGAAGATGATCCCGTCCGTGAGCTATCAGAAGATCGACGACGAGGGGCTGCACGTGCTGATCGACGGCGAACCGCAGCTGCTGGCGGTGGATCACGTTGTGCTTTGCGCGGGCCAGGAGCCGCGCCGGGATCTGGCCGATCCGCTACGTGCGGCAGGAAAAACGGTGCATCTGATTGGCGGCTGCGACGTGGCGATGGAGCTGGACGCCCGCCGCGCCATTGCCCAGGGGACAACGTTAGCGTTAGCGATTTAAGCAACGCCGAAGCAACGTAGGCCGGGCAAGCGCAGTGCCGCCCGGCAACGCTGCTATCAGCGCCTGCGCGCCAGCTTCACCGCCTTCAGCACCACAAACTTACTGTTGGTGGCGACGGTGGTGCAGTTGCCGAAGATCTTCTTCAGCTTATGGAAGTAGTCCAGGTGACGGTTAGCCACGATATACAGCTCACCGTTGGTTTTCAGGCAGCGGCGGGCGTGGTGGAACATCTCCCAGGCGATATGATCCGTCAGGGCATGCTTCTGGTGGAACGGCGGGTTGCAGAACACCGCGTTGAAGCGGTATGGCTCTACGCCGGAGAGCGCGTTGTTGATCATAAACTCGCAGCGATCCTGCGCGTCGGGCATGTTGGTCTCGACGTTCAGGCGGCTGGAGGCCACCGCCATCGGCGACTCATCAACAAACACTACCTGCGCCTCGGGGTTCTTCTCCAGCAGGGTCAGGCCAATCACGCCGTTACCGCAGCCGAGATCGACAATCTCCCCTTCCAGGTTTTCCG
Organism: Pseudescherichia sp. L3; assembly: GCF_024656065.1. Taxonomy (NCBI): domain Bacteria; kingdom Pseudomonadati; phylum Pseudomonadota; class Gammaproteobacteria; order Enterobacterales; family Enterobacteriaceae; genus Pseudescherichia; species Pseudescherichia sp. L3. Next base: position 167,242 of record NZ_JANKYC010000004.1, on the reverse strand, counting down.
GCAGGTGCTGGAGGAAGAAGCGCGCGCCAATGTCCAGCCCGGTGCGGGAGAAGACGTTGGCGTGGTTATGGATAGTCCACGGCGTACCGTCCAGCGTCCAGCTCAGGGTCTCTTGCACATCGTTTAACGCCGGGGCGTTAAAGGTACAGTTCACCAACCGCGCTTTTTTCCACGCCAGCGTGGTGGTGGTCGGGCCGAGGATCTTCTCGAACAGCTCCAGCGTCGAGTTGTGGATATCGCGGGCCTTGGTGCCAGCGATAATCCGCGTCTCTGGCGTCACGACCTGACGCAGGGCGCGCAGCTGCTGCTCCAGCAGGGCCAGGGTTTTTGGGATCTTGATCAGTACGACGCCCGGCGCGGCCGGATAGGCGGCGGTGCTGTCGAGGAAGGTGACGCTGCCCTCATCCAGCTCGTTGTGACGCAGGTTCTCCCGGGTCGCCAGCTCGCTTAAGTAGGAGTCGCCGATGCTGAAAGGCGTATGTTCCACCAGCGCGCAGGCCAGCGCCCCAAAAGTATCATTAAAAATCAGGACCGGGCCGCTGATTTCGGTTTCGTCCAGCTGCTGCAGCAGATATTCATCGGCTGCTTCCCACGCCTGCAGCGGGTTGACGTCGTCCGTTTCCGGAAAACGCTTTAAGTTTAGTGAACGGAAACCGTTGTCTGAATGGCTCATCGGCCCTCCTGGATGGTAAAATTCGGTGTTGTCCCCTGAGCGGGGGCGTGAGTATACCCTTTTTTAACTGTTATCGCGGGGCAATAATGAGCAATCTTCTCTATCTCCAGGGCTATCCGGAAAATCTGCTGGCCCAGGTGCAGTCGCTCATTGCGCAAAATCGCCTTGGCGAGGTGCTGGAGAAGCGCTATCCGGGCCAGCACAGCGTCACCACCGACAAGGCGCTCTATGGCTATATCCAGGATCTCAAAAGCGAGTTTCTGCGCAACGCGCCGCCGATTAACAAGGTGGCCTATGACAACAAGATCCACGTCCTGAAGAACGCCCTCGGTCTGCATACCGCCGTCTCTCGGGTACAGGGTGGCAAGCTGAAGGCCAAGGCGGAGATTCGCATCGCCACCGTCTTTCGCAGCGCACCGGAGCCTTTCTTGCGCATGATCGCCGTCCACGAGCTCGCGCACCTGAAGGAGAAGGAGCACGATAAAGCCTTCTACCAGCTGTGCTGCTATATGGAGCCGCAGTACCACCAGCTGGAGTTCGATACCCGCCTGTGGCTGACGCACCGCTCCCTTAGCGATTTTGCGCAATAGCGCACTCGTTTTGTCATCCTGACATGCTACATTGGGCGGACTGTCCCCGATGGAGCATAAAGGATTTATGATACGTTTCGCAGTCGTTGGCACCAACTGGATCACCCGCCAGTTCGTTGATGCCGCCCATGAGACCGGCAAGCTGAAGCTGACCGGCGTCTACTCCCGCAGCCTTGAGCAAGCCGAGCACTTTGCCAGCGATTATCCCGTTGAGCATCTCTTTACCTCGCTCGACGCCCTGGCCCAGAGTGAATCTATCGACGCGGTATATATCGCTAGCCCAAACTCGCTGCACTTCCCGCAAACCGAACTCTTTTTGCGGCATAAGAAGCATGTGATCTGCGAGAAGCCGCTGGCCTCAAACTTACAGGAGGTCGAGGCGGCCATCGCGGTTGCGCGGGAAAACGGTGTAGTGCTGTTTGAAGCGTTTAAGACTGCCGCGCTGCCCAACTTCCAGCTGGTACAGCAGTCGCTGCCGAAGGTGGGCAAGCTGCGGAAGGTGTTCTTCAACTACTGCCAGTACTCCTCACGCTATCCGCGCTACCTCAACGGCGAAAACCCCAATACCTTCAATCCGGCCTTCTCTAACGGCTCGATCATGGATATTGGCTTCTACTGCCTGGCTTCAGCGGTGGCGCTGTGGGGCGAGCCGCAGAGCGTGCAGGCTAGTGCCAGCCTGCTGCCGAGCGGCGTTGACGGTCACGGCGTGGCGGTGCTGAACTACGGTGACTTTAGCGTCACATTACAGCACTCCAAGGTCAGCGACTCCTCGTTGGCAAGTGAGATTCAGGGGGAAGATGGCGCGCTGGTGATTGAACATCTCTCCGAGTGCCAGCGTGTGTCGTTTGTGCCCCGGGGCGGTAAGCCGCAGGAGATCACCCAGCCGCAGCATATCAACACCATGCTCTATGAAGCGGAGCGGTTTGCCCACCTGGTGGATGAGAACGCGGTTAACCACGCAGGACTTGAGGTGAGCCGCATTACCGCCAGGCTGCTGACCGAGATCCGCCGCCAGACGGGCGTTGTGTTCCCGGCAGACACCACGCCTGCCACTAGGTCACCGGCGTAAAGGTATGTAAAACAGGAGGGGGCTGACATTGACGCCCTCTCTGCTCTGACATATTTTGTTACTAGCAAAGGGGAGTAACTTCTTCGCCGGCAGGTCGTCATTACGATGCGTTTACGCATCCGGTCGCCGGGCACCCTCAACAGGGTGTAAGTGAGACCTTGCCGAAAGGCGAGGCCCTGTGCTCTAAAAACAAGCGGCTGCCGTCTTTCGACGTTGGCCGTTTTTGTTTTTATTGCAAGGAACTCTCTATGAATAGTGTCGGCACACCGCTCCTGTGGGGCGGATTCGCTGTAGTGGTTGTGATCATGCTGGCTATCGACCTTCTGCTTCATGGCCGTCGTGGCACCCATACCATGACCATGAAACAGGCGGCTGGCTGGTCGATCCTGTGGGTTACCCTCTCCCTGCTGTTTAACGCCGCTTTCTGGTGGTATCTGGCAAGCACCGAAGGACGGGCCGTGGCCGATCCGCAGGCGCTCGCCTTCCTCACCGGCTACCTGATCGAAAAAGCGCTGGCGGTGGATAACGTCTTTGTCTGGCTGATGCTGTTTAGCTACTTCTCTATCCCGCCAGCCCTACAGCGTCGGGTGCTGATCTACGGCGTACTGGGCGCGATTGTGCTGCGTACCATCATGATCTTCGCCGGTAGCTGGCTGATCTCGCAGTTCGAATGGCTGCTCTACGTATTCGGTGCGTTCCTGCTGTTTACCGGGGTCAAGATGGCGCTGGCGAAAGAGGACGAGGCCGGAATTGGCGATAAGCCGATGGTGCGCTGGCTGCGCAGCCATCTGCGCATGACCGATACCATTGAGAGCGAGCACTTCTTTGTGCGCCGCAACGGCCTGCTGTTCGCTACGCCGCTGCTGCTGGTGCTGATCCTTGTGGAGTTGAGCGACGTGATCTTTGCGGTGGACAGTATCCCGGCGATCTTCGCCGTCACCACTGACCCGTTTATCGTGCTGACCTCAAACCTGTTCGCGATCCTCGGTCTGCGTGCGATGTACTTCCTGCTGGCGGGCGTGGCGGAACGTTTTGCGATGCTGAAGTATGGCCTGTCGGTGATCCTGGTGTTTATCGGTATCAAGATGCTGATCGTCGATTTCTACCATATCCCGATCGCTATCTCGCTGGGTGTAGTGGGCGGTATCCTGGCGGTGACCCTGCTGATCAATGCCTGGGTTAACCATCAGAACGACAAGAAACAGCGGCTCTCATAATCATTACCCCGGGCGGCGTGAGCGCCGCCCGGAAAAATGTAAATAATTAGTTAAAAACTTTGACGCAGTACGTAAAATCCAGCACGTTGCACTTCCCCTCGATAGTTCTTTCCATATACTCAACCAGGCAAACATTTAGTTACATCCGGACATAAACGTGACATAGAGCACACTTCGGCTGGAACGCAATTTCACTTAAGGAACTATCATGGCGACACAACCGTCTGGCCTGCTCAGGCATATCATGCAGGGCAGCCTCGTAAAACAGATCCTTGTCGGGCTGGTGCTCGGTATTCTGCTGGCGTGGATCTCCAAACCTGCGGCCATTGCCGTGGGGCTGCTTGGCACCCTCTTCGTTGGCGCGCTGAAGGCCGTCGCGCCGGTGCTGGTCCTGATGCTGGTTATGGCCTCTATTGCCAACCATCAGCACGGGCAGAAAACCAGTATCCGCCCTATTCTGTTTCTCTATCTGCTAGGTACCTTCTCCGCCGCGCTGACGGCGGTGGTGTTCAGCTTCCTGTTCCCTTCGACGCTGCATCTGGTTACCGGCGCGACAGAGATCACGCCGCCGTCAGGCATCGTTGAGGTATTACGCGGCCTGTTGATGAGCATGGTCTCTAATCCGGTCGATGCCCTGTTGAACGCCAACTACATTGGCATTCTGGTCTGGGCAGTGGGTCTGGGCTTCGCGCTGCGCCATGGCAACGAGAGCACGAAGGCTCTGATCAATGACTTCTCGAACGCGGTGACCTTTATGGTGCAGCTGGTGATCCGCTTTGCTCCTGTCGGTATCTTCGGCCTGGTTGCCTCGACCCTTGCCACTACCGGGTTTGACACCCTGTTTGGCTATGCCCAGCTGCTGGTGGTTCTGATCGGCTGCATGCTGCTGGTAGCGCTGATCATCAACCCGCTGCTGGTGTTCTGGAAGATCCGCCGTAACCCCTATCCGCTGGTGTTGATGTGCCTGCGCGAAAGCGGCGTCTACGCCTTCTTCACGCGCAGCTCGGCGGCTAATATCCCGGTTAACATGGCGCTGTGCGAAAAGCTGAACCTGGACCGCGACACCTACTCCGTCTCCGTGCCGCTGGGCGCGACCATCAATATGGCGGGCGCGGCCATCACCATTACGGTGCTGACCCTCGCGGCGGTACACACTCTGGGCATTCCGGTGGATCTGCCTACGGCGCTGCTGCTGAGCGTAGTTGCCTCCCTGTGCGCCTGCGGTGCTTCCGGCGTGGCGGGTGGCTCGCTGCTGCTGATCCCGCTGGCCTGTAATATGTTTGGCATCCCGAACGATGTGGCCATGCAGGTAGTGGCGGTGGGCTTTATTATTGGCGTGCTGCAGGACTCCTGCGAGACGGCGCTGAACTCCTCCACCGACGTGCTCTTTACCGCCGCGGCCTGTATGGCGGAAGACGAGCGCCTGGCGAAAAACGCCCTGCGCAGTTAAAAAAATAGTTAAAAAGAAACAGTTAAAAAAAAGCCCGGTAGCGCTGACGCTTACCGGGCTTGCATTGAGTACGCAGTTTGTAGGCCGGACAAACGCAGTGCCGCCCGGCAATCAGCCTTACAGCGTCACACCACTCTTAAAGATCGCCAGCTCGCGGAACTCGTTGCGTTCGTTGCAAGTCTGTTTGCCGTTAGCAATCTCAACGATGGTATCCACAAACTCGGTCAGCACCTGCGGCATCAGTTTGCCGTGGATCAGCTGACCGGCATCGAAGTCGATCCAGTGCTTTTTCTTCGCCGCCAGCTCGCTGTTGGTGGCGATTTTCACCGTCGGCACAAAGCCGCCGTAAGGCGTACCGCGTCCAGTAGAGAAGAGCACCATATGACAACCCGCGCCAGCCAGGGCGCTGGTGGCAACGGCGTCGTTACCCGGCGCGCTCAGCAGGTTAAGACCATGGGTTTTCAGACGCTCGCCGTAGCGCAGCACGTCAACCACCTGGCTGGCCCCTGCTTTCTGGGTGCAGCCCAGCGACTTCTCTTCCAGGGTGGTAATGCCACCGGCTTTGTTACCCGGCGATGGGTTCTCGTAGATCGGCTGGTTGTGGGCGATAAAGTACTGTTTGAAGTCGTTCACCATGGTGACGGTTTTTTCAAACGTGGACTCATCGCGGCAGTGGCTCATCAGGATCTGCTCGGCACCAAACATCTCCGGTACCTCGGTCAGCACGGTCGTACCGCCGTTGCCGATCACGTAGTCCGAGAAGCGACCCAGCATCGGGTTGGCGGTGATGCCAGAGAGGCCATCGGAGCCGCCGCACTCAAGGCCAAATTTCAGCTCGCTCAGCTTGCCCGGTTCGCGTTTATCATTACGCATCGCGTTATAGAGCTGGTGCATATGCTCAAGGCCCGCTTCCACTTCGTCTTCCTGGTGTTGGCAGACCATAAAGTGTACGCGGTCTGGGTCGAAATCACCCAGCGTTTCGCGGAACACATCAACCTGGTTGTTCTCACAGCCGAGACCAATCACCAGCACCGCACCCGCGTTAGGGTGGCGCACCATGTTTTGCAGCATGGTGCGGGTGTTAACGTGGTCGTCCCCAAGCTGAGAGCAGCCGTAGGTATGGCTGAACAGGAAGACGCCGTCGGTGCCTTCAGCATTCTGCGTCTCTTTTAAGAAACGGGTCTGGATCTGGCGAGCGATGCCGTTGACGCAGCCAACGGTCGGCAGGATCCACAGCTCATTGCGGATCCCTACTTCGCCGTTGGCCCGGCGGTAGATCTCAACGTCACGATCTGCCGCCTGCGCCTGCACAGCCTGAAGATCGGGTTGATAGCTATACTCGTCCAGATCGCTCAGATTGGTGCGCGCATTGTGAGAGTGAATGTATTCACCCGCTGCGATATCTGCCGTGGCGTGACCAATCGGCAGACCGTATTTCACCACGTTTTGCCCCTGCGGGATGGGCTGCAGGGCAAACTTATGCCCGCGTCCCACCGGCTGGCGCAGCTGCACGGTGTGGTTATCGACAGAAATTTCCGCGCCTTCCGCCAGGTCAGCCAGAGCGACTGCGACGTTATCTAGCGAATGGATCTTGATGTATTGCATATCAACCTCAAACGGCCTTAGTTCAGTTCAATCGCGAAGTAATCACGCGCATTGTTAAAGCAGATATTTCTCACCATCTCGCCCAGCAGCTGGATATCTGCCGGTGCTTCCCCGGCGGCGACCCAGCGGCCAATCATCTGGCACAGGATGCGACGGAAGTACTCGTGACGGGTATAGGAGAGGAAGCTGCGGCTATCGGTCAGCATACCCACGAAGCGGCTTAACAGGCCAAGCTGTGCCAGTTGGGTCATCTGACGCTCCATGCCATCCTTCTGATCGTTAAACCACCAGCCGGAGCCGAACTGCATTTTGCCCGGCATACCTTCACCCTGGAAGTTGCCGATCATAGTCCCCAGCACTTCGTTATCGCGCGGGTTCAGGCAGTAAAGAATGGTTTTCGGCAGCAGGTTCTCTTCATTCTGCTTGCTCAGCAGTTTAGAGAGCTCTTCCGCCATCGGACGGTCGTTGATGGAGTCGAAGCCAACATCCGGCCCCAGCAGTTTGAACTGGCGCAGGTTGTTATTACGCAGCGCGCCAATGTGGTACTGCTGTACCCATTCGCGACGGGCATATTCTGCGCCGAGGAAGACCAGCACCGCAGTTTTAAACTGCGCCACTTCATGTTCGCTCAGGGTTTCGCCTGAGAGACGACGTGCAAGAATGCTGTCCAGCTCGGCTTCGCTCGCTTCGGCAAACAGCACCACGTCCAGCGCATGGTCAGAGACTTTACAGCCGTGGGCGGCAAAGTGATCCAGACGCTTGGTCAGCGCGGATTGCAGATCGCTAAAGCGGCGGATGTCGGTATCAGAGACTTCACCCAGCTTCGCCATGTAGTCGTTAAAGGTCGCCAGCTCGATGTTGAACGCTTTATCCGGACGCCAGCTCGGCAGCACTTTGATGGTGAAGTCGGTGTCTTTAGCCACGCTGGCATGATGCTCCAGAGAGTCGATCGGATCGTCGGTGGTGCCGACCATCTTCACATTCATCTGCTGCATGATACCGCGCGCGGAGAATTTATCCTGGGCCAGCAGCGCATTGCCCTGCTCCCAAATCTCATCGGCGGTCGCCGGAGAGAGCAGCTTACCTGTAATACCAAACGGGCGGCGCAGTTCGAGGTGCGTCCAGTGGTATAACGGGTTGCCAATGGTGTGCGGTACGGTGGCGGCCCACGCGTCAAACTTCTCGCGGTCAGAGGCGTCGCCGGTACACAGGCGCTCAGGCACGCCGTTGGTACGCATTGCACGCCACTTATAGTGATCGCCTTTCAACCAGATGTCATACAGGTTTTTGAAACGGTAGTTGTCCGCAATCTGCTGCGGCGGCAGGTGGCAATGATAGTCGAAAATCGGCTGATCTTTCGCGTAATCATGGTACAGACGGCGAGCAAATTCGGTATCCAGCAGGAAATCTTCGGTCATAAAAGCGGTCATTATCGTCTTCCTCTAAACGAGTGCGTTAGATGCGTACGTTCAATGCTGACAAAGTTATCACACCAATTTCTATAGACCGAAGATATTTTCGTGAGTTAGATCAATAAACGCTGACAAAAAAATTACCCTCAAGGGGGTAAACTCGCCGCTAACCCGCACCAGCTCTGGCTTTGCTGACGGGAAATAATGCCCACACAGAGAAAAGCACTTTTGTGATGTCACTCACCTTTTAAAGTTGTATGACAAGTTATCTTTCTGCCGTCGCGAAACATATACCGACGGAATGCATTACAGGTGATTTATCACTGAGTTTACCGGTACGGATACCGACTTGTGCACGCACACTGATGGCAAGGTCCGGGCCGTTTCGGGAGTTACTCCCGGCTACGCCCCCCGTTACACCTCTCCCGGCTCGATCCGGAGGAGGGCCCGCCCAAGGCGGAAATAACATAACGATGAGGTTTTACATGCGTAAAATTAAAGGTTTACGTTGGTACATGATAGCGCTGGTGACGCTGGGCACCGTGCTTGGCTACCTGACCCGTAACACCATTGCTGCGGCTGCGCCAACGCTAATGGAAGAGCTGCACATCTCCACGCAGCAGTACTCTTATATCATCGCGGCTTATTCCGCCGCCTACACCATCATGCAGCCGGTTGCTGGCTACGTGCTGGATATTCTGGGTACCAAAGTAGGCTACGCCGTCTTTGCTGTGACCTGGGCAATCTTCTGCGGTGCTACGGCGCTGGCAGGCAGCTGGGGTGGCTTAGCGCTGGCCCGTGGTGCAGTAGGTGCCGCTGAAGCTGCGATGATCCCGGCAGGCCTGAAAGCCGCCTCCGAGTGGTTCCCGGCAAAAGAGCGTTCTATCGCCGTAGGCTACTTCAACGTTGGCTCCTCTATCGGGGCGATGATTGCACCGCCGCTGGTGGTATGGGCAATCGTCATGCACAGCTGGCAGCTGGCCTTCATTATCTCCGGCGTGCTGAGCTTCGCCTGGGCGATGGCCTGGCTGATTTTCTACAAACACCCGCGCGATCAGAAGAAGCTGTCTGAAGAAGAACGTGAATACATCATTGGCGGTCAGGAAGCACAGCACCAGACCAACAACGGTAAGAAGATGACCGTCTGGCAGATTCTGGGTACCCGCCAGTTCTGGGGCATCGCGCTGCCGCGTTTCCTGGCAGAGCCAGCCTGGGGTACCTTCAACGCCTGGATCCCGCTGTTCATGTTTAAAGTCTACGGCTTTAACCTGAAAGAGATCGCCATGTTCGCCTGGATGCCTATGCTGTTCGCAGACCTCGGCTGTATCGTTGGGGGCTACCTGCCGCCGCTGTTCCAGCGCTGGTTTGGCGTGAACCTGATCGTCTCCCGTAAAATGGTAGTGACCATGGGTGCGGTTCTGATGATTGGCCCAGGCATGATCGGCCTGTTCACCAGCCCGTATGTGGCGATTGGCCTGCTGTGTATCGGCGGCTTTGCTCACCAGTCTCTGTCTGGGGCTCTGATCACCCTCTCCTCTGACGTGTTTGGTCGTAACGAAGTGGCTACTGCTAACGGCCTGACCGGTATGGCGGCCTGGACGGCGAGCACCATGTTTGCTCTGGTGGTCGGTGCGCTGGCTGATACCATCGGCTTCAGCCCGCTGTTCGCCGTACTGGCCGTGTTCGACATCATGGGCGCTATCCTTATCTGGACCGTGCTGAAGAGCAAGTCCGCTGCCGAGCTTGAGGAAGAGAAACGAGCTGTCGGTGGCCCGGCTACCCAGCACTAGTAAACTGCAATAACGCATTACACATTTAATGCACAGCCGCCTGCACTATTCGGGCGGCTTTTTCATTACTGGTATGGTGAGAATTTAGGAAAAGTGGTATAACAAATCTATCTATCCTGTCTCGCCCGGAGCACAAATGGAAATCACCGAATCACGCCGTTTATATCAGCAGCTGGCCGCTGAGCTAAAGAGCCGCATTGAGGCCGGCGTGTATCTTGTCGGTGACAAACTGCCCGCCGAGCGTTTTATAGCCGATGAGAAGAGCGTTAGCCGCACCGTGGTGCGTGAAGCGATCATCATGCTGGAAGTGGAAGGCTACGTTGAGGTGCGCAAGGGCTCGGGTATCCATGTCATCTCTAACCAGGCGAAGTATCAGCAGATCCCCGATGAGTCCATGGAGTTTGCTAACTACGGTCCGTTTGAGCTGTTACAGGCTCGCCAGCTTATTGAAAGTAATATTGCCGAGTTTGCCGCGACCCAGGTGACCAAGCAGGACATCATGAAGCTGATGGAGATCCAGGATAAGGCGCGCCAGGAGAAGTGCTTCCGTGACTCAGAGTGGGATCTTCAGTTCCATGTTCAGGTTGCGCTAGCCACACAGAACACCGCCCTGGCAGCAATTGTGGAAAAAATGTGGACTCAGCGCACGCACAACCCGTACTGGAAAAAACTGCACGATCACATTGATGCCCGCACCGTAGACAACTGGTGTGACGATCATGATCAAATCCTTAAAGCGCTGATTCGTAAAGATCCGCATGCGGCAAAGGTGGCAATGTGGCAGCATCTGGAGAACACTAAGCTGATGCTGTTCAATGAAACCAGCGATGACTTTGAGTTCAATGCAGACCGCTATCTGTTTGCTGAAAATCCGGTGGTTCACCTCGATACCGCCGCAACCGCCGTAAAATAATACCCTTCTCTTTTTGCCGCGGGCGCTGGTGCGCCTGCGCTGTGCAATCAATAACATAACGCGGTCAGTAACCGTATAGAGTGTCAGCCTGTGTAAATACCTTTGTCACTCCCCTCCCCGGCAAGCAAAATCAATTCCTAAAATACGCATTTTCAGTGACGCAGATCTCTGGCGTTTGTTACAATTAGATGCAATTTCTCTCCAGCGGCGTTAACCCCGATATTCGTTAACCGATGTACCAGGAACACTGAATGGAACTATTTACCCAGTTACTGAACGCTTTATGGCACCAGGATTTCGAAACGCTGGCGAATCCTTCCATGATCGGCATGCTCTATTTTGTTTTATTTATGATCCTGTTTCTGGAAAACGGCCTGCTGCCAGCGGCATTTTTACCGGGTGATAGCCTGCTGGTGCTGGTCGGTGTTTTAATTGCCAAAGGGGCGATGGGCTATCCGCAAACGATTTTGCTGCTTACCGCCGCCGCCAGCCTCGGCTGCTGGGTAAGCTATATCCAGGGACGCTGGCTCGGCAACACGCGTATCGTGCAGAACTGGCTGTCACATCTGCCCGCACACTACCATCAGCGGGCGCACCATATGTTCCATAAGCATGGGCTCTCGGCGCTGCTGGTTGGCCGCTTTATTGCCTTTGTGCGCACCCTGCTGCCGACCATCGCCGGTCTTTCCGGCCTGAATAATGCGCGCTTCCAGTTCTTCAACTGGATGAGCGGCCTGCTGTGGGTCGTGATCCTCACAACCTTTGGTTATCTGCTGGGCAAGACGCCCGTGTTTCGCAAATATGAAGATGCGCTCATGTCCTGCCTGATGCTGCTGCCGGTGGTGCTGCTGGTGGTTGGGCTGGTTGGCTCGCTGTTCGTTTTATGGAAGAAAAAATATGGAAATCGGCAGTAATCGACGTACGCGACGCACACTCATTCATCAGTGCGCCTTTGCGCTGGCCGCCGTTATGCTCTTTACCCTGCTCTTCGCTGCCTGGAGTACTCTCCAGCAGCGCGAGTCGACGCTGGCCATTCGTCCGGGTAACCAGAGCGTCAGCGTACCGGACGGCTTCTCCGTCTGGCATCACCTCGACGCTAACGGGATCCGCTTCAAAAGCATCACGCCGAAAAATGACACCCTGGTCATTACCTTTGACTCCAGCGCGCAAAGCGCGGCGGCAAAAGTGGTCTTAGACCGCACTTTGCCGCAGGGCTATATCATTGCCCTTCAGGACGACGACGACCAGACGGCAGCCTGGCTTACCCGCCTGCGCGATACCCCTCACCGTCTGGGTTAACCTTCTACTAATCCGAATCTTTTCACTTACTTTGGTGATCTTCGCGTTTACTTACTATGCTTGAGTAGACGGGAACAGTGTCACTCTTTTACTGACTGCAATAGGGAAAGTTATAAGAATGAGATACCGCATCGTACTGGCGTTAAGCCTTTTATCGTTGAGCGCCGCTTCGCAGGCCGTATCGCTTTGCCAGGAGAAAGAACAGGATATCCTGCGCGAAATTAGCTACGCCGAGAAGCATAATAATCAGAGCCGCGTTGACGGACTGAACACCGCCCTCAAAGAGTTAAAAGCCAACTGCACCGACAGCAAGCTGCGCGCAGATCACCAGAAAAAAATTGCTGAACAAAAGGAAGAGGTTGCTGAACGTCAGCAGGATCTGACTGAAGCACAGCAAAAAGGCGATGCGGATAAAGTGACCAAACGTGAACACAAGCTGAAAGAGGCGCAGGAAGAGCTGCGTGCGCTTGAGGCCCGTGATTATTAAAGGAAGTTACCACTCGCTCACCTGGAGAGAATTATGTCTAAGTCTAAAGATACTACTGCCGATCATCTGCGCGCTGAGTTGAAATCCCTGACGGATACCCTGGAAGAGGTATTAAGCAACTCCGGGGACAAATCGAAAGAAGAGTTGAGTAAGCTGCGTACTAAAGCAGAGCGTGCTCTGCACGAAAGCCGCTATCGTCTGGGTGAAACCAGCGATGTCATTGCCAAGCAAACCCGTGAAGCCGCCACGCGCGCCGATGAATACGTGCGCGAGAACCCGTGGACTGGTGTAGGGATTGCAGCTGCCGCCGGCGTAGTGCTGGGCGTGCTGCTGACGCGTCGCTGATTATGGCTGACCTACGTCAAACAAGCGGGCCAGGAAAAAGCGTCCTGGGTATTGGGCAACGCATTATGACCATCCTCGTTGAGATGGTCGAAACGCGTCTGCGACTGGTCGTGGTGGAACTGGAAGAAGAGAAAGCAAACGTCATCCAGATGCTCCTGATGTTGGGGCTTACCATGCTGCTGGCCGCCTTTGGCCTGATGAGCCTGATGGTTCTCATCATCTGGGCTATCGACCCTCAATACCGTCTTAACGCGATGATCGCTACCACTGTGGTTCTGCTGGTAGGCGCAATCATTGGCGGTTTCTGGACGCTGCATAAGGCTCGACAATCCACGTTCCTGCGCCATACGCGCGACGAGCTGGCTAACGATCGTTCTCTGCTGGAGGAGGATAAATAGTGAGCAGTAGTAAAGCGGAGCGTCTTAAACGCAAAGCGATGCTGCTAAGCCGGATCCAGCAGCAGCGCCTTGATTTGACCGCCAGTCGTCGCGACTGGCTAGAGACGACGGGCGCTTACGATCGTGGCTGGAACACCTTCCTCAGCCTGCGATCGTGGCTGCTGGTAGGCAGTAGCCTGTTGGCGGTGCGCACCGTTCGCCATCCCAACATGATGCTGCGTTGGGCGAAACGTGGCTTTGCCGCGTGGAGCACCTGGCGTCTGGTTCAGACCACCCTCAAGCAGCAGCGCCTGCGTTAATCACCATCATGCACCGGCCCACGCAGTGTGTAGGCCGGTGCAAGCGTAGCGCCGCCCGGCGTAACCGCATAGCCATCAATCATATTATTTGATAAAGATTGACAGTTTTCCTTGCTAACAATCCTTCAACGCCACGTTTATTATCCTCTCCATCGACAGCGAACAGGCGCATACGCCTGCCAATGCTGGAAAAATGACATTATTGGCCCCCGCGGCTTTATGGAGAGTAAAATGAAAAAATTAGAAGATGTTGGTATTCTGGTAGCGCGAATTCTGATGCCAATCCTGTTCATTACCGCTGGCTGGGGCAAAATCACCGGTTATGCTGGCACGCAGCAGTATATGGAGGCGATGGGCGTACCGGGCTTCATGCTGCCGCTGGTTATCCTGCTTGAGTTCGGCGGCGGTCTGGCGATCCTGCTTGGTTTCCTGACCCGTACCACCGCGCTGATTACCGCCGTCTTTACGCTGCTCACCGCGTTCCTGTTCCACAGCAACTTTGCTGAAGGCATGAACTCCATCATGTTCATGAAAAACCTGACCATCGCAGGCGGCTTCCTGCTGCTGGGTATTACCGGTCCAGGCGCGTTTAGCATCGACCGCGTTCTGAATAAAAAGTGGTAAGGCTTCTATACTGAAAGCAATTCAAGGCGGGGAGAGCGAACGCTTCCCGCTTACCCTTTTCTGGCAGTAAGGAGAGCACCATGGGACAGCTTATTGACGGCGTCTGGCATGACGTCTGGTACGATACAAAGTCAACCGGCGGACGGTTTAAACGCTCGGAGTCCGCGTTCCGTAACTGGCTAACCGCAGACGGCGAAGCAGGCCCGACCGGCGAAGGCGGTTTTGCACCTGAGAAAGATCGCTACCATCTTTACGTCTCCCTCGCCTGCCCATGGGCGCACCGCACGCTGATCCTGCGCACGCTGAAAGGCCTTGAGCCATTTATCGACGTATCGGTGGTTAACCCCCTGATGCTGGAGAGCGGCTGGACCTTTGATGATAGCTTTCCTGCTGCCACCGGCGACAAGCTCTATCAGCACGATTTTCTCTATCAGCTCTATCTTCATGCCGATCCGCACTATACCGGGCGCGTTACCGTGCCGGTGCTGTGGGATAAGAAAAACCACACCATCGTCAGCAATGAATCTGCGGATATTATTCGCATGTTCAATACCGCCTTTGACGCACACGGCGCGAAAGCGGGCGACTACTATCCGCCGGAATTGCGGGGGCAGATTGATGAGCTGAATAGCTGGATCTACGACAACGTGAATAACGGCGTCTACAAAGCCGGGTTTGCTACCAGCCAGGAAGCCTATGACGAGGCGGTAGAGAATGTCTTTGCCTCGCTGGCCCGCCTTGAGCAGATCCTTGGCCAGCACCGCTATCTCACCGGCAATCGCCTGACAGAAGCGGATATTCGCCTGTGGACGACGCTGGTTCGCTTTGACCCGGTCTACGTGACACACTTCA
This sequence comes from Pseudescherichia sp. L3, assembly GCF_024656065.1. Taxonomy (NCBI): domain Bacteria; kingdom Pseudomonadati; phylum Pseudomonadota; class Gammaproteobacteria; order Enterobacterales; family Enterobacteriaceae; genus Pseudescherichia; species Pseudescherichia sp. L3. Next base: position 152,219 of record NZ_JANKYC010000004.1, on the reverse strand, counting down.
AGTGTGATAAGCACCGGATCAGCGACTATCTGAACCTGCACGGTTTCCTGCGCGACATCTATCAGATGCCGGGCATTGCCGAAACCGTGGACTTCGCTCACATTCGCAATCACTACTACCGCAGCCATAAGACCATCAACCCGACGGGGATCATCTCCATCGGACCGTGGCAGGATCTGGACGAGCCGCACGGGCGCGATATTCGCTTCGGCTAAGCCGTCAGGGCACCTTCAGGGTGCCCTTTTTATTTGCTATTTCCCTGCAAAAAGCTTCGGGATCTCCCGCAGACACCAGGCCTTCGCCTCACCCATGCTGTCGCGCCGCCAGGCCATAATGATATCCACTTCGCTGGTAGACTCCGGGCTGACCACCCGCAGACGCCCTTCGGCAATATCCTGCTCCACCAGCGGGTAAGGCATGGTGGCTACGCCTAGCCCGGCCAGCAGCGCGTTGCGTTTATCCTCCAGGCTGCTCACCGTCAGGCGCGGCTGCTTGTCCAGCAGCTGTACGGTAAGCACCGGGCGCTCGCGGGCAGTATCGGCCACCGCAACGCCGCGATATTTCACCCGCGTCACCTCGGAGAGCGGCTCTGGTTCCTGGTGGATCGGGTGATCCGGCGCGGCGACGTAGACGTTGAGAAGGGTATAGAGCTTGCGCGAGTTGATCTCTGACGACGAGCGGAAGTGCATATCCGGGGCGATAACGATATCCGCCCGGCCCTGCTCCAGGCGCTCCCACGCCCCTGCCAGCACTTCGGTAATAATGGAGAGTTGAGTATTGGCTTTCGTCGCCAGTCGCTCGACCAGCGGGAAAAACGCGGGCGTGGGGACCAGCGCTTCGCTCACCAACGTCAGGTGCGTCTCCCAGCCACGGGCCAGCGCTTCGGCATCGGTAGTCAGCTTGTCGGCGGCCTCCAGCAGCACGCGTCCCCGCTCCAGCAGCATGCGCCCAACGTTGGTAAATTTTGTCCGGTGTCCGGAGCGGTCGAAGAGCACCACGTCCAGCTCCTCCTCCAGCTTCTGCATGGTATAGCTTAGCGCGGAAGGTACCCGGCCCAGCTCATCCGCCGCTGCGGCAAAACTGCCGCGTCTGTCTATAGCATCCATGACGCGTAATGCTTCGAGCGTCAACGCTCTCTCTTTAGCCATCTCGTTCTCATTCAGGAAATTTGAACATACCGGGCAGAATATCTGGCTAACAATGCAGCGTCCATACCTTTACCATTGATTTAGTGTAAAGAGAGGTCAGAATTATGATTACTACCAGAACAGCCAAACAGTGCGGACAGGCAGATTTCGGATGGCTGCAGGCCCGTTACACCTTCTCCTTTGGACACTACTTTGATCCTAAGCTGTTGGGCTATGCCTCCCTGCGGGTGCTGAACCAGGAGGTGCTGGCCCCTGGAGCGTCATTCCAGCCGCGTACCTATCCTAAAGTGGATATTCTCAACCTGATCCTTGAGGGTGAAGCCGAGTACCGCGACAGCGAAGGCCATCATGTGCAGGTGAAGGCGGGAGAAGCGCTGCTGATAGCGACCCAGCCGGGGATCAGCTATAGCGAACACAACTTGAGCAAAGATAAGTCCCTGACGCGGATGCAACTCTGGCTGGATGCCTGCCCTGAACGCGAGAACGCGCCGGTGCAAAAGATTGCCCTCGCGGGCCAGCAGCAGCTGCTGGCGTCCCCAGACGGGCATGATGAGAGTATGCAGCTTCGCCAGCAGGTCTGGTTGCACCATATTGAACTGGACGAGGGCGAGCAGCTCAGCTTTCAGCTGCATGGCCCGCGCGCTTACCTGCAATCAATTCACGGTAGGTTCCATGCCCTGACGCCTCAGGAGGAGCAGAAGGCGCTCACCTGCGGCGACGGAGCCTTTATTCGCGATGAGGCAAACATCACGCTGGTGGCGGATACGCCGCTGCGAGCCCTGCTGGTCGATTTGCCGGTATAGCTAAGATGCCGGGCGGCGGCTTCGCCTGACCCGGCCTACGTCTCTAGGCTTTGTGTCTAGGCTTTGTGCGCCATAATGTCGATGATCTGCCGGTCGGTGGCCTGCATAGCGTGGCAGGCCAGGGCGCAGAGGTTAGCGATCGACTGTTCGACGTCGTGCGCCACAATCCCCTCATTGCCGGTCACGGCGGTCTCATCCAGCGCCATCAGCACGGCTTTCCACGCTGACGAGACGCTAGTCGATACTTTCATCGCGCAGCTGTTGGATGCGCCATCGCAAATCATACCGCTAACGTCGCCGATCATACTGCTGATAGCCCGCGCAAGGGTGTCATAGTGTCCATCCATTAACCACGCCATCCCTGCCGCCGCCCCCATGGCTGCCGTCGTCGCGGCGCAAAGCGCGGAGAGGCGCGGCAGCTGGTAGTGGATGTAGATCGCGCTAAGATGGGAAAGCATCAGCGCACGGGCCAGCCGCTCTTCGCTCTCACTTAAAGACTCAGCCACGACCACAACCGGCAGCGTGGCGGCGATCCCCTGGTTACCGGAGCCCGAGTTGCTCATTGCTGGCAGCGTCGCGCCGCCCATTCGTGCGTCCGATGCGGCGCTGGTGCGGATCACAATCGCCGAAGAGAGATCCTTCGCCAGCAGGCCGCGATCGGACTGTTTTTGCAGCGTGGTGCCGATGTGCAGACCCCACTCCCGCGCCAAACCTTCCCGGGAGAGCGCATCGTTCAGGCGGGCCGCACCAAGAATAAAACGGATCCGCTCAAACGGGGCCTGCTCAATAAAGGCCAAAATGTCGCGCAGCGTTGTCTGTGACAGCGCCACCAGCGGATCCTCACGGCCCTCTTCCACCTGGTCACTAAGCTGAAAAACCGTCTCGCCCTGCTTTTCGATCCTGACGATGCAGGTATGATCGCCCTCGATCGTTACGCTGGCGTCGCTATCCGCCGTATAGACACAGGCGCGGGCGTAGAGGATCTCGGCACACGGCTCCTGTAGCCTGACGCATACCCGCCCATCCGCAAGCATCGTTTTGGCATGTGCTATCGCCTCTGGCGATGCGGCTTTGAGTACCTCCAGCCCGGCGGCGGCATCGCCTCCGAGCGCGCCGAGGGCAGCGGCAATCGGCAGACCCACCATGCCCGTTCCCGGCACGGTGACCCCCATACCGTTTTTCAGCAGGTTAGGCGAAACATAACACTCCACGCGCTCGATCCTGCCGGAGAGCTGCGCGGCGGCCGTCGCGCTGGCCAGCGCCAGCGATACCGGTTCGGTACAGCCCAGCGCGGGTTTAACCTCCTGGCGGACAATCTCAATAAACCGATCCCAAAGCGGGTTCCATTTTGCATCTGACATAATAGCGTCCATCTGTTTTATTAAGTGAATAGCATCAGGCGAAGGCCAGCAGCGGTGAAATACAGAGCAGCAGGCCGGTAATAATAATGATCTTCAGCGACAGGCCTTTGTACTTATGCAGAGCCGGTACCTTATAGACCAGCCAGGCGGGAATTAAGCAGCCGATCATGCCAAATATCGGGCTACAGATAGAGGTGAAGCTCAGCACCGGGGCATTCAGCACAATGGCGCTCCAGGCCAGCAGGATAGCGAAGATCATGATCCCGCCCTGGACATACTTTTCATCAAACTGCCGGGTCGGGAATTTACGTCGCAGCAGGTTCATGACGATCCCCTGGGTCGCCTCACGGAAGCCGAGATAAACACCAAAGAAAGCGGTCATTACGGCAAAGATATTTAAAATAACGCTGACCACTTTTACCCAGCCTGCGCCGTCGCCGCTGATAAACTGGGCGGCAATAGCCAGCGCGGAGATATTTTGCTGGTAGGCTTTTACCGCTTCATCGTGACCCATCGCCAGGGTAAATGAGACGGCGTAGAAAAAGACGGTAACAAACAGAACGGTAAAGGCGATATTCATTGCCCGCAGGGCCTTATAGCGAGCAACCTCAATGGATTTCTCTTTGGCGCGGTAGGAGATAACCATCGGGCTGAGGGTCTGGATAAAGAGAATGGACGTCAGGGTAAAGGGCAGCGTAATGATGGCGTTCTTCACCAGCAGGCCAGCGGGTGGCAGCGTCCCGGCGTTGTAGAGATGCCATAGCCCCACCATGCTCAGGCCGAGGGCCGCCACCACCAGCAGCTTGGTCAGTACCATCAGGCTTGAGACCTTGAACAGCAGCTTCTCCCCGCGCGAGGAGATGGCGACCAGAATGCAGATTAGCACCAGACCATAGAAAGGGTTATCGGAGAGCAGCCCTTGGGTGACACCAAAGGTGTGCAGGTAGGAGGCGCTGTCGTTGGTGATGGCGGTGGAGTAGACGAACATCCAGATCACCAGCATAATAAAGTAGAGCGCACCTAATAAGACGCCCCAGTTTTTACCTAAATAGCCGCTAATGACGCTGGGATAATCTTTGCACTCAGGCGACTCCGCCAGAGTATTAATAAATAGTCGCTGGAACAGATACATTGCCGGGTAGCCAATAATGGAGGAGAGCAGAAATACCCACAGCCCCATTAGCCCCACCTGCACCGGTAAAAATACAATGCCCGCGCCGATGGCCATACCGATACTCATAATAACCCAGCCCGTGTCGGTGCTGTCGAATTTAATCGCCTCGCGCCACGCCTGCTCCGTCATGCCCGCTTTTTGGGCTGCTGCTGATGTGCCTTGCATCACATCACTACTATTAGTGCTCATAACGCTCTCGCTTATTAATGTAGGGACAGATTTTATTATCGATGCCGCTAATATCGCGGCTTTTGGTATAAATTAATCGTAAACATGAAGCGGGAGAAAAACTTGGCTATTACTTAATTTGAATGGGATAATTTGAGAAACACCCGCTGCGTTTGCATTTGAATTAATAAAAATATTCTAACGCGGGTGTATGTGTGAAAGGGATCACGCGAGATTTTATCCCATAAAATGCCGGGCGGCGCTGCGCTTGCCCGGCCTACAGAACATGCCAGACCGTAGGCCCGTGCAGGCGGCGGTGGGACAGATTGCAAAATGTGCATGACGGCTGAAAAACAAAAAACCCCGCCGAGGCGGGGTTCTGTGTAAAGAGTGAAACTGACCGATAAGCCGGGTTCTGTCGTTGGACAGTCATTCATCTAGGCCAGCAATCGCTCACTGGCTCAAGCAGCCTACCCGGGTTCAGTACGGGCCGTACCTTATGAACCCCTATTTGGCCTTGCTCCGGGTGGAGTTTACCGTGCCACGGACTGTTACCAGCCGCGCGGTGCGCTCTTACCGCACCCTTTCACCCTTACCTGATCCCACTTGCGTGGGCCATCGGCGGTTTGCTCTCTGTTGCACTGGTCGTGGGCTGTGACACCCCCCAGGCGTTACCTGGCACCTTGCCCTATGGAGCCCGGACTTTCCTCCCCTCCGCCCGTCTCCCCCGAAGGAGGACGACGACGAAGCGGCGACTGTCTGGTCAGCTTCGGCGCGAAGTATAGAGGGTTTACGTCCCGCTGTCACCCCTCCGTCAACATCCCGACCCGCAGGGTGGCGGCAATGTTGCGTGAAGCGCGGTAGATATTGTCAAATGCGCCGCGGAAGGCCTCTTCCAGCGTGCCGATGCTGGTCAGCACGCTAAACACCGCATCGATGCCATACTGATGAACCACGCCCACGTCATGGGTCAGACTGCCCGCAATGCCAATCACCGGCTTGTGGTATTTCTTGGCCACCTTCGCCACGCCCACGGGCACCTTGCCGTGAATACTCTGGCTGTCGATTCGCCCTTCGCCGGTGACCACCAGCGTACAGTCGTGAATATGCTCTTCCAGGTTCAGCGCCTGGGTAACGATCTCAATGCCGCTGCGCAACTCTGCGCCAAGAAAAGCCATCAGCGCCGCGCCCATGCCGCCCGCCGCGCCTGCGCCGGGTACCTCTTTAACATCCACGCGCAGGGATTTTTTAATCACGTCGGCATAGTGGCTGAGGTTGTTATCCAGCTCGACGATCTGCGCGTCGGTAGCCCCTTTCTGTGGACCAAAGATACGCGATGCGCCCTGCTCCCCCGTCAGGGGGTTGGTGACATCACAGGCAACGCGGAGGGTGCATGAGGCCAGACGCGGATCCAGCCCGCTAATATCAATGTTGTTGAGGCTCATCAGGCTGCCGCCGCCGTGGCCAATCTCGGTACCGTTGGCATCGCACAGCTTCGCGCCCAGCGCCTGGACCATTCCTGCGCCGCCGTCGTTGGTGGCGCTGCCGCCGATACCAATAATGATATTTCGCGCGCCGTGATCCAGCGCGTGCAGGATCAGCTCTCCGGTGCCGCGCGAGGTGGTAATCAACGGATTACGTAATTCAGGGGGAACGAGAGCCAGCCCGCTCGCGGCGGCCATCTCGATAAACGCAGTGTGACCGTCGCCGGACATGCCCCAGCGGGCGTCTACGCGCTCGCCCAGCGGGCCGGTCACCGACGCCGTATGCTCCGCGCCCTGGGTAGCGGCGATCATCGCCTCAACCGTGCCTTCTCCACCGTCGGCGACCGGAACGGAGACGTAGTGTGCATCCGGAAAAATTTCCCGAAATCCTTTTTCTATCGCCTGGGCTACCTCGGTAGCAGACAGGCTTTCCTTGTAAGAGTCTGGGGCGATTACGATTTTCATATCAGTAGCCTGTTACTGCACGCGGCATAGATGCCGGGCGCGTCTCCGCGCCCGTTTTTTGTTAGCGAGAGATTTCCACTTTCGCCAGTTTTTCGTAGTAGCACGCGAGGGCGCTATGGTCGTCGTTGCCGTGACCGTCAGCACGCAGCGCCTGCATCATCTCCATCACCGCTGCGGTCAGCGGCAGCTGCGCGCCCACGCCGTGAGAGGTATCCAGCGCGTTGGCCAGATCTTTGATGTGCAGATCGATACGGAAGCCCGGCTTGAAGTTACGATCCAGCACCATCGGCGCTTTCGCTTCCAGTACGGTGCTGCCGGCCAGGCCGCCACGGATTGCCTGGAACACCAGATCCGGGTTTACGCCAGCCTTGGTCGCCAGACTCAGCGCTTCAGACATGGCGGCAATGTTCAGCGCCACGATCACCTGGTTTGCCAGCTTGGTAACGTTGCCCGCGCCGATGTCGCCGGTGTGCACCACCGAGCCCGCCATCGCTTTCAGCAGGTCGTAGTATTTATCGAACAGCGCCTTGTCGCCGCCCACCATTACGGAGAGCGTGCCATCGATCGCTTTCGGCTCGCCGCCGCTAACCGGCGCATCAAGCATCTGCACGCCTTTCGCCTGCAGGGCGTCGCTGATTTCACGGCTGGCCAGCGGTGCGATGGAGCTCATGTCGATCAGCACGGTACCCGCTTTCGCCCCTTCGATAATGCCGCCTTCGCCCAGCGCCACCTCTTTCACGTGCGGGGAGTTTGGCAGCATGGTGATGATCACATCACACCGCTCGGCAATCTCTTTTGCCGTTGAGGCAGTTTCTGCACCGGCGGCAATTACTTCAGCAATAGCCTCAGGATTACGGTCAGAAACCACCAGCGAGTAACCGGCTTTAATGAGGTTTTTACTCATTGGTTTACCCATGATGCCCAGGCCAATAAAACCAACTTTCAGTGTCATATTGCGTCTCTCTCTTGTTCGGTGGTGGTTATTTCTTAAATGAATCAGCTAAACGCTGGGTTCCGGCGCGGAATACGCCCAGGTCACTCCCTACGGCAACGAAGGTTGCGCCCCACTCCAGGTAACGGCGCGCATCGGCCTCTACCGGCGCGAGGATGCCGCTCGGCTTACCGTGCGCTTTCGCACGGGCAAAAATGTGCTGAATGCAGCGCTGTACTTCCGGGTGCGATGCGTTGCCTAAGTGGCCCAGCGCGGCAGCAAGGTCGCTTGGGCCGACGAAGATCCCATCCACGCCGTCGGTGGCGGCGATGGCATCAACGTTATCCACGCCCTGCTGGCTCTCAATCTGTACCAGAATGGTGATGTTTTTATTCGCCTGGCCAAAGTAGTCCGGCACAGTGCCAAACATGTTGGCGCGATGGGAGACCGATACGCCGCGAATGCCTTCCGGCGGATAGCGGGTTGAGGCCACCGCCAGCACGGCTTCCTCTTCGCTCTCGACAAACGGGATGAGGAAGTTGTAGAAGCCGATATCAAGCAGGCGCTTAATGGCAATCGGATCGTTAGCCGGGGCGCGAACCACCGGCGCGCTGCTGCTGCCCTTGAGGGCCATCAGCTGCGGGATAAAGGTCGTGACATCGTTCGGCGCGTGTTCGCCGTCGAGTACCAGCCAGTCAAAGCCCGCCAGGCCCAGCACCTCGGTGCTGATCGGGCTTGCCAGCGCGGACCAGCAGCCAATCTGAATCTGATGCGCAGCCAGCGCAGCCTTGAATTTGTTTGGGAAGATATCGTTAGTCATCATCTATACCTTGAAGTAACCGTTGCTTAATTCCGCAGTTCCATACGCTTGATGTCGCCCACCACGAACAGGTAGCAGAACATCGCCATCAGGGCTGAACAGCCGACGAACACCAGAGCAGCGTTAAAGGAGTGCAGCTCGCTGACCAGGTAACCAATTACCAGCGGGGTGACAATGGAGGCCACGTTGCCAAACACGTTAAATACCCCGCCGCACAGTCCAACAATCTCTTTTGGCGCGGTATCGGAGATCACCGGCCAACCGAGGGCACCAAACCCTTTTCCGAAGAATGCGAGGGCCATCAGCGTGACCACCAGGGTGGTGTTATCGGTGTAGTTACACAGAATGATGCTCGACGCCAGCAGCATGCCCAGCACAATAGGCAGCTTACGCGCCAGGGTGATGGTTGCGCCACGTTTGATCAGGTGATCCGAGAAGACTCCGCCCAGCACGCCGCCTGCAAAGCCGCACAGCGCCGGAATGGAGGCCACGAGGCCCACTTTCAGAATCGACATCCCTTTCTCCTGCACCAGGTAGATAGGGAACCAGGTGAGGAAGAACCAGGTGATGGTGTTGATAAAATACTGGCCGAAGAACACACCCAGCATCATGCGGTTGGTCAATAATTGCTTGATGTAGTGCATTTTAGGCCCAGCCACGGCCGCACCCGGCTTTTTATGGTCCATATCCACCACCGCGCCGCCCTTGGTGATGTACTCCAGCTCGTTGGCTGACATGTTCGGGTGGTCGGTAGGATTATGGATAAACTTCACCCACATGCCGGTCAGCACAAAGCCAATCACGCCCATCACCGTAAACACATGCTCCCAGCCCCAGGCGAAGGTCAGCCAGCCCAGCAGTGGGGAGAAGAGTGCCAGAGAGAAGTACTGGGCAGAGTTGAAAATAGCCGACGCCGTACCGCGCTCTTTGGTCGGGAACCACGCGGCAACGATGCGGGCGTTCGCCGGGAATGAGGGTGCTTCAGAGAAGCCCAGCATAAAGCGCATGATGAACATCGACACGCCAGCCCAGGCCAGCGGAAAGACGTCAACAAACCCTTGCACGAAGGTGAACAGCGACCAGAAAAAGAGGCTGTAGGTGTAGACTTTCTTCGAACCGTAGCGGTCCAGCAGCCAGCCGCCGGGGATCTGCATCAGCAGGTAAGCCCAGCCGAAAGCGGAGAAGATATAGCCCATGGAGACGGCGCTGAGCTGCAGCTCTTTGGCCACTTCGGTACCGGCGATAGAGAGGGTTGCGCGGTCCGCATAGTTAATCGCCGTAACGATAAAGATAATGAGCAAGATTAAATAGCGGGTAGGCATACCCTTTTTTGACTCAACGGCAGTATCCAATATCATTTATTTATCCTCGGGCACGGTAATCTATTTTTATATTTTTATGAGGTGTATTTTCCTGATTATTTATCGATAGCAGGCAATATCAGTTAACTAACCAGATGCAATGAAATCGTGAATCAGTATAATCAGGCCTCAACCATCCCGCATTGTATCCATGCTCAATTAACACGGTAATTTTGGCGATTATATTGAGCATATGCACAACTCTCTGGGCGCTGATCCACAGATTTAGGCATTAGCCCTGCCGCCGGGCCTGCTACAACAATAATGAGTGACCTGGATCACATTCTTGACTGAGAACTCCTGACACTATTTATTCCATAGCAATGTTGTTTATTTCCGATAACAAGAAAGACGATACGCATTTTCCCGTTTTTGTTATCCCATACCTGGCGGAGAATACTGGACCATGGCCGACATCGAAATTAGACAAGAATCGCCAACGGCGTTTTATATTAAGGTTCATGAAACCGATAACGTAGCGATTATTGTCAATGACAATGGCTTACGAGCCGGGACCCGTTTCCCGGATGGGCTTGAACTGATTGAGCATATTCCGCAGGGACATAAAGTCGCGCTGGTGGATATTCCCGCGCACGGCGACATCGTCCGCTACGGGGAGGTGATCGGCTATGCGGTGCGCGATATTGCCCGAGGCAGCTGGATCGACGAATCCACCGTAGCGCTACCAACAGCGCCGCCGCTGGAGACCCTGCCGCTGGCAACCAAGGTGCCGGAGCCGATGCCTGCCCTTGAGGGTTACACCTTTGAAGGCTACCGCAACGCCGACGGCAGCGTCGGTACCAAAAACCTGCTGGGGATCACCACCAGCGTGCACTGCGTCGCGGGCGTGGTGGACTACGTAGTTAAAATTATCGAGCGCGACCTGCTGCCGAAATACCCCAACGTTGATGGCGTGGTTGGCCTGAATCACCTCTACGGCTGCGGCGTGGCGATCAACGCCCCGGCGGCGGTGGTGCCTATTCGCACTATCCACAACATCGCCCTGAACCCCAACTTCGGTGGTGAGGTGATGGTGGTTGGCCTCGGCTGTGAGAAGCTTCAGCCGGAGCGCCTGCTGCAGGGAACAGAAGACGTGCAGGCGATCCCCGTCGACAGCGCCAGCATCGTGCGTTTGCAAGATGAACAGCACGTCGGCTTCCGCTCGATGGTGGACGATATTCTTCAGGTTGCCGAGCGCCACCTGGTCAAGCTGAATGCTCGCCAGCGCGAAACCTGCCCGGCTTCGGAGCTGGTGGTGGGCATGCAGTGCGGGGGCAGCGACGCCTTCTCTGGCGTGACGGCCAACCCAGCGGTGGGCTATGCCTCTGACCTGCTGGTCCGCTGCGGTGCGACGGTGATGTTCTCGGAAGTGACCGAGGTGCGCGATGCTATCCATCTGCTCACCCCGCGCGCTATCAACGAGGAAGTGGGCAAGCGCCTGCTGGAAGAGATGGCCTGGTACGATAACTATCTCGATATGGGCAAAACCGACCGCAGCGCCAACCCCTCCCCGGGCAACAAAAAAGGTGGCCTGGCGAACGTGGTTGAAAAAGCGCTTGGCTCCATTGCCAAGTCGGGGCAGAGCGCCATCGTGGAAGTGCTTTCGCCGGGCCAGCGTCCAACTAAGCGCGGCCTGATCTACGCGGCGACGCCTGCCAGCGACTTTGTCTGTGGTACGCAGCAGGTAGCCTCCGGGATCACCGTTCAGGTGTTCACCACCGGGCGCGGTACGCCGTACGGTCTGGTGGCGGTGCCGGTGATCAAGATGGCGACCCGTACCGAGCTGGCTAACCGCTGGTACGATCTGATGGATATCAATGCCGGCACGATCGCGACCGGGGAAGAGAGCATTGAGGACGTGGGCTGGAAGCTATTCCATTTCATCCTTGACGTCGCCAGCGGCCGCAAGAAAACCTTCTCGGATCAGTGGGGACTGCACAACCAGCTGGCGGTGTTTAACCCGGCTCCGGTAACGTGATAGAACGATTGTAAACTCCAAAGACCGGGTAAGCGCGATGCTGCCCGGCTTTTATATTAATAACAAAATTTTGTTATCTAACTCATCCTATTGAATTGCTTAACCTCGCTGTCCCACACACCTTTTGACCTAAAGCAATGTTTCAATATAACCCATAGGTTATATTGAATTTATAACTTCCAGGTTATAGGATGAACCAAAATGTGGGAAGTCGTTACACGAGATTTGTTTGAGCATTGGCTAGCCATTCAAAATGATAATGTTCAGGAAGAAATATTAGCCATCTTAACAGTTTTGGAGCTCGAGGGGCCTATGCTTGGCCGACCATACGTGGATCACATCAAAGATTCATCGTATCCCAATATGAAGGAGTTAAGGGTACAGGTTGACGGGCATCCATTTAGAGTCTTTTTCGTATTTGATCCGGTCCGAAGAGCCATTATTTTGTGTGCAGGTAATAAGAAGAGCGAAAAAGAAAAATTGTTCTATAAACGTATGATTAAGTTAGCCGATGCTGAGTATAAATCGCATCTGCTTTTACTGGAGGTCAAAGAAAATGGCGACGCTTAAACAGTTGCTTGCACAACGCTCACCGGAAAGCCAGGAAAGGATCGCCGTGCGTGCAGCAGAGGTCCGTCAGGAAATTACTCTTGCGAAACTCCGGGAAGAGCTGCATGTATCGCAGGTACAGCTTGCTGCCGCGCTTGGCATTTCTCAGCCTTCTGTCGTTAAAATGGAGAAGGTAGATAACGATCCAAAACTCTCAACGTTAAAGCGCTACGTGGCTGCGCTGGGGGGTGAATTGACATTGGATGTTACCTTACCTGACGGTAAGCGGATCGCGTTACACCTCTAACAAGGCCTAACTTCGCCCCTATATAATGTTTTTGCCGGGCGGCGCTGCGCTTGCCCGGCCTACGCTACATCAGCAATTTCTTCCGACATTCTTCCGACACGCTGAATGTCGGTAATCTTACCCCTGCTGCTCCAGGGCGTGCTTATAGAGGGCATTTTTCTTCACGCCATGGATCTCGGCGGCCAGCGCGGCGGCTTTTTTCAGCGGCAGCTCGGCCTGAAGCAGTGCCAGAGTCCGCAGCGCATCGGCGGGCAGATCCTCTTCCTGAGCCTTATGCCCTTCGATAATCAGCACCATCTCCCCTTTGCGGCGATTTTCATCTTCCTTCACCCACGCCAGCAGCTCGCCGATAGGCGCGCCGTGAATTGACTCCCAGGTTTTGGTCAGCTCGCGGGCCAGCACGACATAGCGGGATTCCCCCAGCACGGTGCAGATGTCCTCCAGGCTATCGAGCAGGCGATGGGTAGACTCATAAAAAATCAGCGTGCGCGGCTCGGCCTCCAGCGCTTTTAACGTATCGCGGCGGCCTTTTGATTTGGCAGGCAGAAAGCCTTCATAGCAGAAGCGATCCGACGGCAGCCCGGCGGCGCTGAGGGCGGCAATCGCGGCACAGGGGCCAGGCAGCGGCACCACGCGGATCCCCGCCTCGCGGCAGGTGCGTACCAGATGGTAGCCAGGATCGTTGATCAGCGGCGTCCCGGCGTCAGAGACCAGAGCGATGTTCTGCCCCTCTTTCAGCTTCGCGACCAGCGTCTCTGCCTTCTGCTGCTCGTTATGATCGTGAAGGGCAAACAGGCGGGCGCTAATGGCAAAGTGCTGCAACAGCAGGCCGGTGTGGCGGGTATCCTCTGCGGCAACTAAATCAACGCTTTGCAACACGGTCAGCGCGCGCTGGGTGATATCAGCCAAATTCCCGATAGGAGTGGGTACAATATAGAGCTGACCTTGAGAATTCTCAGCCGATTCGTGTTGTTTCATTGTTTCATCCGTATTGCCGATTTAATATTGAGCATTGCGTAAAAAATATCACTGGATACAGAATGGTACAGTCAACATTTTTCCGTTTAAAAGCAGCGCGTTGTCTGCCCGTCGTGCTGGCCGCCCTGCTTTTTGCAGGCTGTGGGACACAGACGCCAGACCAGAGCAGCGCCCACATGCAGGGCACGGCGCAGGCGGACTCTGGCTTCTACCTAAGCCAGATGCAGCACAGCACAGATGATACCAAGACCAACTGGCAATTACTCGCCATTCGTGCCCTGCTGAAAGAGGGCAAAAGCCAGCAGGCAGGCGAGCTGTTTAACCAGCTGCCGCAGGAGCTGACCGATACCCAGCGTAAAGAGCAGTCGCTGCTGGCCGTCGAGCTTAAGCTGGTACAGAAGGATTTTGCCGCTGCGCAAGCGCTGCTGGCTAAGCTGAAGCCTGCCGATTTCGAGGGTAACCAGCTGGCGCGCTACTGGCAGGCGCAGATTGACGCCAGCCAGGGCCGTCCGTCGCTGACGCTGCTGCGGGCCTTAATCGCCCAGGAGCCACTGCTGGCAGCAAAGGATAAGCAGAAAAACATCGATGCTACCTGGCAGGCGCTCTCTTCCATGACGCCGGAGCAGGCGCAGGCGCTGGTGATCAACGCCGATGAGAACGTGCTGCAGGGCTGGCTCGATCTTCAGCGCGTCTGGTTCGATAACCGTACCGATCCGAATATGCTGAAGGCGGGCATCAGCGACTGGCAGACCCGCTATCCGCAAAACCCTGGCGCGAAGATGCTGCCAACGGCGTTAACCAACGTGCAGAATTTTAAACCCGCCTCCACCAACAAAATCGCCCTGCTGCTGCCTCTGAACGGCCAGGCCGCGGTCTACGGTCGTGCTATCCAGCAGGGCTTTGAGGCGGCGAAAAACGGTGTGCCTGCGGTGAGCGGCCCGGCAACGCCGGTTCAGGTTGCCCAGGCGGCGACGGCAGCAGATGCTGAGGTGGTGAGCCCCTCACAGGCGCCGGTGGATGAGCTGACCCAGACGCAGCCTGCTGCACCGGCGGAAGCGCCAGTGGCCGCCCCCGAAGCGACCCAGGCGCCAGCGCCCGCTGAAACCGCAGCGCCCGCTGAAAGCGCTGAAACCGCTGCGCCCGTAAACGCCCCTGAGGCGCAGACGCAGCCTGCCGCGACGCCAGCGGCGGCCAGCGCCCCGGCGAATCCGTCTGCCGATCTGAAAATTTACGACACCAGCTCGCAGCCGCTTGACCAGATCCTCAACCAGGTCCAGCAGGATGGGGCCAGCATCGTGGTCGGCCCGCTGTTAAAAGGTAACGTTGAAGAGCTGATGCGCAGCAACACCGCCCTTAACGTGCTGGCCTTGAACCAGCCGGAGTCGGTAGAGAGCCGGGCAAATATCTGCTACTTCGCCCTCTCGCCGGAGGATGAAGCCCGCGATGCCGCGCGTCACATGTGGGATCAGGGTCGCCGTGCGCCGCTGCTGCTGGTTCCACGCAGCTCGCTGGGGGATCGGGTGACCACCGCCTTTGCCGAAGAGTGGCAGAAGCTGGGCGGCGGTACCGTGCTGCAGCAGAAGTTTGGCTCCACCGCTGAACTGAAAATGGGCATTAACGGCGGGTCTGGCATCGCCCTGACCGGCACGCCAGTCACCTCCAGCCTGCCGCAGCAGCAGGGCGTGACTATTGGCGGCCTGACCATCCCTGCCCCACCGACCGAGGCGCAGATCACCGGCGGCGGCAACGTCGATGCGGCCTATATTCTGGCAACGCCGAACGAGATCGCGCTCATCAAGCCGATGATTGCCATGCGCACCGGCAGCCACAGCGGTGCTGCCCTCTACGCCAGCTCACGCAGCGCGCAGGGCGGTGCAGGCCCGGACTTCCGTCTTGAGATGGAGGGGCTCCAGTTTAGCGAGATCCCGATGCTGGCAGGCAGCAACCCTGCGCTGATGCAGCAGGCGCTGGGCAGCGTCAATAACGACTACTCGCTGGCACGCCTGTATGCCATGGGCGTTGACGCCTGGGCGCTGGCTAACCACTTCGCCCAGATGCGCCAGGTTCCCGGCTTTGAGATCAGCGGCAACACGGGCGATCTCTCGGCTACTCCCGACTGCGTGATTAACAGGAAGTTATCATGGCTCAAATACCAGCAGGGGCAGATCGTCCCGGCCAGTTAAGCCGTAAACAGACCGGCGACGCGTGGGAAGCAACGGCGCGCCGCTGGCTGGAGGGCAAAGGACTGCGCTTTGTCGCCGCCAACGTGCGTTCACGCGGCGGCGAGATTGACCTGATTATGCGTCAGGGCCCCACTACCGTGTTCGTTGAGGTACGCTACCGTAAGACAGCCCGGTACGGCGGCGCAGCGGCCAGCATCACCCGCAGCAAGCAGTTGAAACTCTTATCGGCGGCGCGTTTGTGGCTCGCCCGGCACAATGGGAGTTTTGACACTGTGGATTGCCGGTTCGATGTGATAGCCTTCACCGGAAATGATGTGGAGTGGATACAAGACGCCTTTAACGACCACTCATACTAGCTGACATTATAGGGATCACCGTGCTCGAAAGAATTAAAGTCTGCTTTACGGAAAGTATTCAAACCCAGATTGCGGCGGCGGAAGCCCTGCCGGATGCGATCTCCCGTGCAGCCATGACGCTGGTTCACTCCCTGCTTAACGGTAACAAAATCCTCTGCTGCGGCAATGGCACCTCTGCCGCCAACGCCCAGCATTTTGCTGCCAGCATGATCAATCGCTTTGAAACCGAGCGTCCGAGCCTGCCAGCGATTGCACTAAATACCGATAACGTGGTCTTAACCGCGATCGCCAACGAGCGACTGCACAATGAGATCTATGCCAAACAGGTGCGTGCACTAGGTCATGCTGGTGACGTGCTGCTGGCGATCTCTGCCCGGGGCAATAGCCGGGATATCGTGAAAGCCGTTGAGGCCGCCGTAACGCGCGATATGACCATCGTGGCCCTCACCGGCTACGACGGCGGCGAGCTGGCGGGTTTGCTGGGGCCACAGGATGTCGAAATTCGTATTCCGTCCCACCGCAGCGCACGCATTCACGAGATGCATATGCTGACGGTTAACTGCCTTTGCGATCTGATTGATAACACGCTTTTCCCTCACCAGGATGATTAAGGAGTAGACATGAAGGCATTTTCGCCCCTTGCGGTAATACTCTCCGCGCTGCTGCTTCAGGGATGTGTCGCAGCGGCCGTGGTTGGCAGCGCTGCCGTAGGCACCAAAGCAGCCACCGATCCGCGTACCGTGGGCACGCAGGTTGATGATGGAACGCTGGAGCTGCGCGTCAACAGCGCGCTGGCTAAAGATGAGCAGATTAAGAAAAGCGCACGCATTAACGTGACCGCTTACCAGGGTAAAGTCCTGCTGGTCGGCCAGGCACCGGATACCGAGCTGGCCTCCCGCGCGAAGCAGATAGCGATGGGCGTTGATGGGGCAACCGAGGTCTATAACGAGATCCGTCAGGGCCAGCCAATCAGTCTGGGCACCGCCTCGTCAGACACCTGGATCACCACCAAAGTCCGCTCCCAACTGCTGGGTAGCGATCAGGTGAAATCGTCGAACGTGAAGGTAACCACCGAAAACGGCGAGGTGTTCCTGCTGGGGTTGGTAACAGAGCGTGAAGGCCGCGCCGCCGCCGATACCGCCAGCCGCGTGTCCGGCGTCAAGCACGTGACCACGGCGTTTACGTTTATTAAGTAAGTATTGATAAGCCGGATGGCGCAGCGCTATCCGGCGATTTATCACAGTTTTTCTTACAGCAGAGCCAGCGCCCCCACAATCACCCCACTCACCGCCACCAGCCCACCGGTTAGCCACAGCGCTTTCGCCGGGAAGGATTTGCGCAGCATAATCAGCGACGGCAGGCTCACCGCCGGCAGCGTAATCAGCAGGGCCAGCGCGGGAGCCATGCCCATCCCGGCCATCATCATGGTCTGCACGACAGGAATTTCTGCCGCGGTTGGGATCACAAACAGACAGCCGACGATAGCCATCGCCACGACCCACATCAGCGAGTTGTCGATAGCGCCATCGGCGTGAGGGAAGAGCCAGACCCGCGCCGCACCCAGCAGCAGTACGGCCAGAATGTAGACCGGGATGGTGCTCCAGAACAGCGTCCACAGCGCCCGCCCCCAGCGGGCCATAAATCCGCCCTGCGGCTCGGCAGCGGTGGCCGTTTCAGGCAGGGACGACGGTCGGTCGCTCTCTTTCACCCAGCGCTGCACCAGCAGGGCAACGCCAGGTACAATCGCCAGACCGGCCAGCAGACGAATCAGAGCAAAATGCCACCCCAGGACAAAACCCATAAATACCAGCGTCGCCGGGTTAAGCAGCGGATTGCCCATCCAGAACGCCAGCGCGCCGCCCATTGATGCCTGCTGGCGGCGCAGCCCGGCGGTCACCGGCGCGGCGCAGCAGGAGCACATCATGCCGGGCACAGAGAAGAGCGTGCCGAACAGCGTGCCGCCCACGCGCTTCTGACCCAGGGTGCGCAGCAGCCAGTCGCGGGGAATAAGCACCTGCACCAGCGAGCCGAGGAGCACGCCCAGCACCGCCGCTTTCCAGACGGCGAGGAAGTAGACCATGGCATAGTCGAGCGCGGCCCGGAGCGGATCCGCCTCGGCGTTTGCAAGAATGGATTTGCCAATGCTGTGGGTTTCAGCGGCGGTAAAGGCTTTACCGTAGTAGGGCTGCCATTTCACATACCAAAGCCCAACGATAACAACGAGAAAAAAGAGTGCGGGCTTCCACCATTGGACAGGTGCTGCCGCATGAGATGAAGACTGACCAGTCATTGCATTCCCCGGAAAGATGTATGGATTATTATTAGCCGGAAGATACTACGCCTGACTGGATACTTTTGGAAACAGTTAATTCTCCTCTCCAATGGCAATCGCATGCAGCTGCTCGGAGGACAAAATAGTTACCCTCTCGCGGCAAGGAGAGAACGCCGTCAGCAGCATGGCGCGCGCCACGTCGCGGGCCTCGATGGATTTCCACCTGCCGGGCAGGAGGTGCATCATCGGCCCCAGCAGGGACTCGCCAAACCGCTGTTTTGCCCGACGACCCAGCAGCATCGCTGGACGGGCCAGGGTCAGGCGCGGCCACTCCTGCGCCATTAACGCCTCCTCCATCTTGCCCTTCACCCGGTTATAGAAAAAGGGCGAACCGGCATTGGCCCCCATCGCGCTGACCACCAGCATATGCTTCGCCCCGAGACGCAGCCCAGCCAGCGCGGTGTCCACCACCAGGGTGTAATCGGCGTGGATAAATGCCTCTTTGCTGCCCGCTTCCCGACGGGTTGTACCGAGGCAGCAGAAGACAGTATCGATAGGCGCGTTGACCTGCGCCAGCGCGTCGGTGAGCTGGCGATCGCAGGGGTTAAAGACCCCCGGCATGCCCAGCAGAGGCCGACGCGTCGGGGCGGCAATATAGTTAACCCGCGGCTCCTGAATGAGCATACGCAGCAGGTGTGAGCCCACCAGCCCGGTGGCTCCGGTAATCAGTACCTGACTCATCTCGTCCCCTTTTGCAGATTAGTCCGCCTTGCAATGTGAGATCGCTGAACCACACTTATTCATACGTCATTATTAACGATAGATGGCGAAATAACCCATCCAGAGCAAAAACAATGGAGGTAACATGGGCAAGAAAATCGCAGTCTTGATCACCGATGACTTTGAAGATTCAGAATTCACTTCCCCGGCCGAGGCATACCGTAAGGCGGGCCACGAGGTGATCACCATTGAGAAAGAAGCCGGAAAAACGGTGAAGGGGAAACAGGGCGAAGCCAGCATCACGATCGATAAATCGATTGATGAAGTATCGCCGGACGAGTTTGATGCCCTTCTGCTGCCAGGCGGCCACTCTCCAGATTCACTGCGCGGTGACGAGCGTTTTGTCTCTTTTACCCGCGACTTCGTGAACTCCGGTAAGCCGGTATTTGCCATCTGCCACGGTCCACAGCTGCTGATCAGCGCTGAAGTGGTGCGCGGACGCAAGCTGACAGCGGTGAAACCGATCGTTATCGATCTGAAAAACGCTGGCGTAGAGTTCTACGATCAAGAAGTGGTAAATGATAACGATCAGCTGATCACCAGCCGTACGCCAGACGATCTGCCCGCGTTTAACCGGGAGACTCTGCGCCTACTGGGAGCCTGATCCCCGTAGCCAGTGAAGCTTTGTACCAAAGCCCAGCGTATTGTCGGTAAACTTAATTTCGTCCAGGGAAATCTCCCATACCGGGGCCGACAATGCTCTGGCAACCGGAAAGCGACGGTTATAGCGCTCACGCGCGGCCTCGCTTTCCGCTCCCTCCAGACGCCGGATCTCACCTTTAAACTGCACGCCGCGGATCAGCGCCACCGTTTTCGGCTGGCCGTTAACCGTGCCCGCCACCGGGGCGCGAGGCCCGCTCATTTGCGCATGACGGGTGCGATCCTCGCTCATCACGTAGAAGGCGATCTTCTGCGGATCGTAGTGATAGAAGGCGTTAGCACACCAAAGGTCGCCTTCGCTGGCGACGCACCATGTCACCACGTGCTGCTTTGCCAGCCAGCGATGAATGGCGGTGAGAGTTTCCATTTTTTGTCTACCTCATGCTAAGGTGCGCTCACCTTATCCTGTTAAATTCTGCTATGACGCCCTGGTTTCTCTATCTTATTCGTACCGCCGATGACGCGCTCTATACCGGCATCACTACTGACGTTGCCCGTCGCTTTACCCAGCATCAGACGGGAAAAGGGGCAAAGGCGCTGCGCGGCAAAGGCGAGCTGCGGCTGGCTTTCTCGGCACAAGTAGGTGAGCGTTCACTAGCGTTGAGAATCGAGTACCGCATTAAGCAGCTAACGAAGCGCCAGAAAGAGCGCCTCGTTGCCGGGGATGGATCGTTTGATACGCTGCTGGCGGCATTACAGCCCGAGGCGCTTAAACCCGATTGAAGTGATCGTGGTACTCCACCAGGCCATGCACGCCGTTCAAGGCATCATCCGCCAGACGATGCACCTGGAACGCGCTCTCGCTGCCCGGCCAGCGGCAGTGAAGATCGTAGCGTGCCGCCTGCTCAAAGCCGAGACGCTGATAAAAATCCGCCTCACCCAGCGCAACCACGGCGGCATAGCCAAACTCATTGAGCGAGTCCAGCCCCTCATACACCAGCTGGCGCGCCAGCCCCTGACCGCGATAGTGTTCATCCACCGCCAGCGGCGCAAGGCCAACCCACTGCAAATCTTCACCCTCAACGTCTACCGGACTAAAGGCAACGTAGCCAATAACCTGACCTTCATCATCGGTGGCGACAAGCCCTAACGTAATCAGGCCGTCTTCCCGCAGAGAGTGGACCAGGTTAGCTTCGCTCTCCCCGCCGAATGCACGGCGGAGAAGCGCATCAATGCCGGGGGCATCGATAGGTATTTCAACTCGAATCAGCATGGCTCACCTACAGAAGTTGGTTTGGTCGCAGGCGGGGCTTGCAGGCCAGCCTCGACGAACTCCGCCAGTTGCAGCAGCATAACGCGCAGCGGTTTGGGCATCTGCTCCAGTTCAATGGCGTCCATCAGGTTCTTAACATATAGCCCCAGTTCGGTATCGCCCTCAATCACCAGCCGGCGCTGGAAGAATAGCGTGTCTGGATCCTGCTTGCGCGCGGCGATCATCAGCAGGTCGCTGGCATCAGCGCTAAAGCTGACGTCGGCAGCGGCAGACTCACGCACAATTAACTGCTCATTCTCAACGGATGTAAACCACCTGAGGCCAATATCGCGTACTTCAATGCTCAACCAGCGGCCCTCAAGGAATGCCAGCTCGCCATCCGCCAGCGCCTGCTGGAACTGCCAGCGCAGAAGCTGCTCCAGTACCTGACGTTTAAGCGCGAAAGGCGCGAGCTTTACCGGCACGCTAAGCAGAGACGGCGCGGCATGAACGAGACGTGAGCGCAGTATATCCAACACAAGCTTTACTCCCTGATATGAAAAGTCTGGCTATTCTGCCATAACCTCAAATCCACATAGCGGCATAAATCAACAATTGCGAAGATGAAACTACCCCTTATTCCTCCCATCAATACGCGATTAGCTGCCTTAAATCAAAAATTGTCGCCGGAGGGTTAACTAAAATCCCAGCTCGTTAACAATTTTGCACCTTATCGGTGCGCGGGCCATCTGGCCCCTGACCTGGGATACACTATGGAGTTGCTCTGCCCGGCCGGAAATCTTCCGGCGTTGAAGGCGGCTATCGAAAACGGTGCCGACGCTGTTTATATAGGCCTGAAGGATGATACCAACGCCCGCCATTTTGCGGGTCTCAACTTCACCGAGAAAAAGCTGCAGGAAGCGGTAAGCTTTGTCCATCAGCGGCGCAAAAAGCTGCATATTGCGATCAATACCTTTGCTCACCCCGACGGCTACGCGCGCTGGCAGCGGGCGGTGGATATGGCCGCCCAGCTGGGGGCTGACGCGCTGATCCTCGCCGACCTGGCGATGCTGGAGTATGCGGCCGAGCGCTACCCACACATTGAGCGCCACGTTTCGGTGCAGGCTTCGGCCACCAACGACGAGGCGATCCGCTTCTATCACCGCCACTTTGACGTTGCCCGCGTGGTGCTGCCCCGCGTGCTGTCTATTCATCAAGTGAAACAGCTGGCCCGCACCTCGCCGGTTCCGCTGGAGGTCTTTGCCTTCGGTAGCCTGTGCATTATGGCCGAGGGGCGCTGCTATCTCTCATCCTATTTAACCGGTGAATCCCCCAACACCGTGGGGGCCTGCTCCCCTGCCCGCTTTGTCCGCTGGCAGCAGACACCGCAGGGGCTGGAGTCGCGCCTTAATGAGGTGCTGATCGACCGCTATCAGGAGGGCGAGAACGCGGGGTATCCGACGCTGTGCAAAGGCCGCTACCACGTCGACGGCGAGCGCTACCACGCCCTGGAAGAGCCTACCAGCCTGAATACGCTGGAGCTGCTGCCCGAGCTTCTGGCAGCAAATATCGCCTCGGTAAAAATCGAGGGTCGTCAGCGCAGCCCGGCCTATGTCAGCCAGGTGGCAAAGGTGTGGCGTCAGGCGATCGACCGCTGCATGGCTGCGCCCGATCGCTATGCCCCGCAGCCGGCGTGGATGGAGACCCTCGGCGCGATGTCTGAAGGCACGCAGACCACCCTTGGCGCCTATCACCGTAAATGGCAGTGAGAGACAAGATGAAATATTCATTAGGACCGGTTCTCTACTACTGGTCAAAAGAGACGCTGGAGGATTTCTACCAGCAGGCCGCCAGCAGCAGCGCCGATACCATTTACCTGGGCGAAGCGGTATGCAGCAAGCGCCGGGCCACTAAAGTAGGCGACTGGCTGGCGATGGCGAAATCCCTCGCGGGAAGCGGCAAACAGGTCGTGCTCTCTACCCTGGCGCTGGTGCAGGCCGCCTCCGAACTGGGGGAGCTAAAGCGCTACGTAGAGAATGGCGACTTTCTGCTTGAGGCGAGCGATCTTGGCGTAGTAAACATGTGCGCCGAACGTAAGCTGCCCTTCGTCGCAGGGCATGCTCTGAACTGCTATAACGCAGTCACCCTCCGTCTGCTGCTGAAGCAAGGCATGGTGCGCTGGTGCATGCCGGTGGAGCTCTCCCGCGACTGGCTGGCGAACCTGCTTAATCAGTGCGACGAGCTTGGCATCCGCGAGCAGTTTGAGGTGGAGGTGTTGAGCTACGGTCATCTGCCGCTGGCCTACTCTGCCCGCTGCTTTACCGCCCGCTCCGAGGATCGCCCCAAGGACGAGTGCGAGACCTGCTGCATTAAGTATCCCACCGGGCGCAACGTGCTCTCTCAGGAGAACCAGCAGGTGTTTGTCCTGAACGGCATCCAGACCATGAGCGGCTATGTCTACAATCTTGGCAACGAGCTGACCTCGATGCAGGGGCTGGTAGATATGGTACGTCTCTCGCCGCTGGGAACCGAGACCTTCGCCATGCTCGACGCCTTCCGCGCCAATGAAAACGGCGGCGCGCCGCTGCCCCTGACAGCGAACAGCGACTGCAACGGCTACTGGAAGCGCCTCGCTGGCCTTGAGCTGGTTTGAAAAAAAGCTCACTTTGTTAACTACGGTAATCAATTTTTAATGCAGTATTAAAAGATTGCCGTCGACAAAGTGAGCATATGATGACTGACAAAACCGTTTCTTTCTCGGTGCTGGATTTAGCCCCGATCCCGCAGGGCGCTACGGCACGCGATGCGTTCCGCCGTTCCCTGGATTTAGCCCAGCTGGCAGAGAAGCGCGGCTATCGCCGCTTCTGGCTGGCCGAGCACCACAACATGACCGGCATCGCCAGCGCAGCAACGTCGGTGCTGATTGGCTATCTGGCCGCCAATACCCAGACGCTGCACCTCGGTTCCGGCGGCGTGATGCTGCCTAACCACGCTCCGCTGGTGATCGCCGAGCAGTTTGGTACCCTGAATACGCTCTATCCGGGGCGTATCGATCTGGGCCTGGGCCGTGCACCGGGCAGCGACCAGCGCACCATGATGGCCCTGCGCCGCCACATGAGCGGCGATATCGATAACTTCCCGCGCGACGTGGCGGAGCTGGTGGACTGGTTTGACGCCCGCGATCCAAACCCGCACGTTCGTCCGGTGCCGGGCTACGGGGAGAAGATCCCGGTGTGGCTGCTTGGCTCCAGCCTCTACAGCGCCCAGCTTGCCGCTCAGCAGGGGCTGCCGTTTGCCTTTGCGTCGCACTTTGCCCCGGATATGCTCTTCCAGGCGCTACACCTCTACCGCACGAACTTTAAACCCTCCGCGCGGCTGGAAAAACCCTATGCGATGGTGTGCATCAACATCGTCGCCGCCGACAGCAACCGCGACGCGGAGTTTCTCCATACCTCAATGCAGCAGGCGTTTGTGAAGCTACGCCGGGGCGAAACCGGTCAGCTACCGCCGCCGATTGCCGATATGGCGTCCTTCTGGTCGCCGTCCGAGCAGTATGGTGTGCAGCAGGCGCTGAGCATGTCGCTGGTGGGGGATAAAGCTAAGGTGCGCCACGGGCTGGAAACACTTCTGCGCGAGACCGAGGCCGATGAGATCATGGTCAACGGCCAGATTTTCGATCACCAGGCGCGGCTGCACTCGTTTGAGCTGGCGATGCAGGTGAAAGAGGAATTATTGGGGTAAATTTGTTTTGCCGGGCGGCGCTACGCTTGCCCGGCCTACGGTTGCTGGCGATCTATTGATATACCGGTAATACGTTAAAGCTCGATAAAATGTGCACCACGGCATTGCCTACCCCGAACAGCAGGATCAGCGCAATCATTGGCTTCCCGCCCCAGACGCGGAACGTGGGGCTACCGAATCGCTTGCGTGACGCACGCGCCAGCAGGGCTGGAACAATCGCTGCCCAGATGGTCGCCGCCAGCCCGGCATAGCCGATGGCGTAGAGGAAGCCGTTCGGCCACAGCAGCCCACCGACAACCGGCGGCAGGAAGGTCAGCAGCGCGGTTTTAAAGCGGCCGCTGGCGGAGTCGTCAAAGCCAAAAAGATCGGCCAGGTAATCAAACAGCCCCAGCGTCACCCCCAGAAACGAACTGGCGACCGCAAAGTTAGAGAACACCACCAGAAGCAGATCCAGACTGCGGCTATTCAACACGCCGCTCAGGGCCTGCACCAGCACGTCAATATTTCCCCCCTGCTGCGCAATGCCGATAAACGTCGGGCGAGTGATATTCCCCATCGTCACCAGTAACCAGATGGTATACAGACCCAGCGCCAGCAGCGAGCCGTAAGCAATGCAGCGTGTGATGGTGCGCGGATCCTTGCCGTAGTACTTCATCAGGCTCGGCACGTTGCCATGATAGCCAAACGAGGCGAGGCAAAATGGCAGGGTCATTAGCAGGTACGGCGTATAGGAGGCGTGGCGCTCGGCGACGTTAAACAGCGTGGCGGGCTCGACGTGCCCCAGCAGGCTACCGAAGGTCAGGAAGAAAGTGATGACCTTTGCGCCCAGCACAATGGCGGTCATGCGGCTCACCGCACGGGTGGAGAGCCAGACGATAAACGCGACGATTAATGCGAAGCCCAATCCCGCCAGGCGCGGCGAAACGTTGAGCGACATCTCCGAGAAGGTGTGGTGCAAAATCGATCCGCTCGCCGAGATATAGGCGTAGGTCAGAATATAGAGCACAAAGGCAATAGAGACGCCGTTAACCAGGTTCCAGCCCTTGCCCAGCAGGTCACGGGTGATGGTGTCAAAGCTGGAGCCAATGCGGTAGTTGAGATTGGCCTCCAGGATCATCAGCCCGGAGTGCAGCATACAGAACCAGGTAAAGACCAGCGCCGCAAGCGACCAGAAGAACCAGGCGCCCGACATCACCACCGGCAGCGAGAACATCCCTGCGCCAATAATGGTTCCTGCGATGATCACCACGCCGCCGAGCAGCGACGGGGTAGTATGGGTGGTGGAAAGCGTAGCCATTCTCTCTTCTCTCTAAAATGCGTTTCGCTGCGCATTGTACCAGTACATGAGTACATTACCGATAAAAAAAGCCCCGATTGTTGAGATCGGGGCTGGAACGCTTACTTTACAGTAACGTTTCTGCGCTTACACGCTTACGCGTCGTTGTTAAAACGACGGCGCGGCGTGGAGGCGTCATCACGGCGCGGACCGCGGTTTTCACGGCGCTCACCGCTGAAGCGACCTGCACCAGCACCTGCTGGGGCAGAACCTTCGCGACGCGGGCCACGACCGCCTTCACGACGCTCGCCGCCGCCGAAGCTACGACGTTCGCCAGCCGGACGGTCACCGCCGCCACGGCGCTCACCACGTTCGTGCGGCTGTGCATCGCCCAGCAGCTGCATATTCATCGGCTTGTTGAGAATACGCGTGCGGGTGAAGTGCTGCAGAACTTCACCCGGCATGCCTTTCGGCAGCTCGATGGTGGAGTGAGAAGCGAACAGCTTGATGTTACCAATGTAACGGCTGCTAATGTCGCCTTCGTTAGCGATAGCGCCAACGATGTGACGCACTTCAACGCCATCATCACGGCCCACTTCAATGCGGTACAGCTGCATATCACCAGCGTCACGACGCTCGCGACGCGGACGGTCTTCACCACCACGCTCCGGGCGGTCAGCACGCGGGGCACGATCGTTACGGTCGCGCGGAGCACGTTCGTCACGGTCACGGAACTCACGCTTCGGACGCATCGGTGCATCTGGCGGTACGATCAGCGCACGTTCGCCCTGAGCCATTTTCAGCAGTGCTGCAGCCAGGGTTTCGATATCCAGCTCTTCGCCTTCCGCTGTCGGCTTGATCTGCGCCAGCAGAGCACGGTACTGATCCAGATCGCTGCTCTCCAGCTGCTGCTGAACTTTCGCGGCGAATTTTTCCAGACGGCGTTTGCCCAGCAGTTCTGCGTTCGGCAGATCGGCTTCTGGAATGGTCAGCTTCATGGTGCGTTCGATGTTACGCAGCAGACGACGCTCGCGGTTCTCAACGAACAGCAGCGCACGGCCTGCACGACCCGCACGACCGGTACGGCCGATACGGTGAACGTAAGACTCGGAGTCCATCGGGATGTCGTAGTTAACAACCAGGCTGATACGCTCTACGTCAAGGCCACGGGCCGCAACGTCGGTAGCGATCAGGATGTCGAGACGACCATCTTTCAGACGCTCCAGGGTCTGCTCACGCAGCGCCTGGTTCATGTCACCGTTCAGCGCGGCACTGTTATAGCCGCTGCGCTCCAGCGCTTCAGCCACTTCCAGGGTCGCGTTTTTGGTACGGACGAAGATAATCGCCGCGTCAAAATCTTCCGCTTCCAGGAAACGCACCAGCGCTTCGTTTTTACGCATGCCGTATACCGACCAGTAGCTCTGGCTGATGTCCGGGCGAGTCGTGACGCTGGACTGGATGCGCACTTCCTGCGGCTCGTTCATAAAGCGGCGGGTAATGCGACGGATCGCTTCCGGCATGGTGGCGGAGAAGAGCGCGGTCTGATGATCGGCCGGGATCTGCGCCATGATGGTTTCAACGTCCTCGATGAAGCCCATACGCAGCATTTCATCCGCTTCGTCCAGCACCAGGCCTTTCAGGCCGGAGAGGTTCAGCGTGCCACGTTTTAAGTGATCGAGCAGACGGCCCGGCGTACCCACAACAATCTGTGGGCCCTGGCGCAGGGCGCGCAGCTGCACGTCATAGCGCTGGCCGCCGTAAAGGGCAACCACGTTTACGCCGTGCATATGTTTAGAGAAGTCAGTCATCGCTTCAGCAACCTGAACGGCCAGTTCACGGGTTGGAGCGAGCACAAGGATCTGCGGCGCGCGCAGGTCCGGATCAATGTTGTTCAGCAGCGGCAGCGAGAACGCTGCGGTTTTACCGCTACCGGTCTGGGCCATACCCAGCACGTCACGACCAGAGAGCAGGTGCGGAATGCACTCAGCCTGGATCGGAGAAGGTTTTTCGTAACCGAGATCGTTAAGCGCCTCAATAATAGAAGGTTTCAGCCCAAGATCGGAAAAAGTGGTTTCGAATTCAGCCATGTAGTACGAGTGCCTCAATGTCATTGGCGGCCAGTCTACATAACTCATCGTGAAAATAATTAGCAATTTTCATTGAAAAGTGTGAACCGGCTCAAAGTAGGTGTATTGACGAACAACAACGCCCTCACCCGCGAAGATGATGGCAATCAAAAAAAGATTGTGGGCTGATGTTTATGTCGTCAGCTATTGCTGGTCCGATTCTGCCAGGTCGTCTTGCTCCTGGCCCAAGAGCGATAATTCCAACAATGCATAACGGTGCTCAACATAGTTGTGTACGTTGTTAGCAACCGCTAATTTGAACAGTGCCGTAGCGCTGTCCTTTTCCCCCAGACTTAGGTAGTACTTACCTAAATAGAAGTTGGTTTCACTGAGATGCTCAGCGAGCGAGGTGTTATCCGTTGCGTCCGCCTTCAGGCGCTCCATTAACGTTTTTTCGTCAATGTTGCCCAGGTAGAACTCGACAATGTTCCATCCCCATTGCTCCTTGTCCGATTTCTCGAAGCGCTGTTCCAGTGCTTCTTTCGCCTGCTTCTCATCGAGCTTCTGCTCGGCGAGATAAAGCCACAGACTGCGGAAAGGATCGTTGGGATCGTCTTGATAAAACGCTAGCAGATCATCTTGCGCTAACTTGTCACGACCGCCGTAGTAGAGAGCGATACCGCGATTCAAGTGCGCGTAGTTGTAAGTTGGATCAAGCTCAAGTACAGAATCAAACGCTTCATAGGCAGCATCAAAATTGCCTGCCTGCGTTAAGTAAATGCCAAGGTAGTTGAATACCTCAGGCATATCGGGTCGGATTGCCAGCGCTTGTGAAAAATCATTTCGCGCTAGTGCCCTCAGACCGAGACTATCATACAACACTCCGCGCTCATATAAAAGCTGCGCGCGTTCATCATCGGTTAAAGCCCGACTGGCAAGAATTTGTTCCATACGTGCCAGAATCACTTCCTGCTGCAAAGTCGGTTGCAATGGCACTGCGAGGACTTCGTTCTTACGCCAGGCAGAGTTGCTGCATCCTGCCAGCGTTAGAGCTGTCGCAACGAAACACCAGCGCAAAAAAGGCTTCATTTCCTACTCCCGAAGACAACAAAAGGTTGAACGTCCTGTCCCCCGGCTGCAATCATGGCATCCTGCCCGGTTGTAAAAGCTCCCCGCCAGCGGCGAGGAGCTCATCGCAACGTTACTCGCCCTGGTCTGCTGCCGGCGCCTGCGGCGCGTCAGTGGACGGAGACTGCTCGGTTGCTTCTTTGATGCTCAGACGGACACGGCCCTGGCGGTCAACTTCCAGAACTTTTACCGGCACTTCCTGACCCATCTGCAGGTAGTCGGTCACTTTCTCAACGCGCTTGTCAGCGATCTGAGAGATGTGAACCAGACCCTCTTTACCGCCACCGATGGCAACGAACGCGCCAAAGTCAACGATACGGGTCACTTTACCATTGTAGATACGGCCAACTTCGATCTCAGCGGTGATCTCTTCGATACGACGGATAGCGTATTTCGCTTTCTCGCCGTCGGTCGCAGCGATCTTCACGGTACCGTCATCTTCGATTTCGATGGTGGTGCCGGTCTCTTCGGTCAGGGCACGGATAACAGAGCCGCCTTTACCGATAACGTCTTTGATCTTGTCCGGGCTGATCTTGATGGTGTGGATACGCGGTGCAAACTGCGAGATGTCGCCGCGCGGCGCGTTGATTGCCTGCTCCATCACACCCAGAATATGCAGACGTGCACCTTTCGCCTGGTTCAGCGCAGCGTGCATGATCTCTTTGGTGATGCCTTCAATTTTGATATCCATCTGCAGGGCAGAGATACCTTCGCGGGAGCCCGCTACTTTGAAGTCCATATCACCCAGGTGATCTTCGTCGCCCAGAATATCGGACAGTACGACAAAGTTGTCACCCTCTTTCACCAGACCCATCGCGATACCTGCCACGGCGGCTTTGATCGGCACACCGGCGTCCATCAGTGCCAGCGAAGCGCCGCACACGGAAGCCATAGAGGAGGAGCCGTTGGATTCGGTGATTTCAGATACCACACGTACGGTGTACGGGAACTTCTCGGTGTCCGGCATCACTGCCAGTACGCCGCGCTTCGCCAGACGACCGTGACCAATTTCACGACGCTTCGGCGAGCCCACCATACCGGTTTCACCTACGGAGTACGGAGGGAAGTTATAGTGGAACAGGAAGCTGTCGGTACGATCGCCCATCAGCTCGTCAATGTTCTGTGCATCACGTGCGGTACCCAGGGTCGCGGTAACCAGCGCCTGCGTTTCGCCACGGGTGAACAGCGCGGAGCCGTGAGTACGCGGCAGCACGCCAGTACGCACGTCCAGACCACGGATCATATCTTTTTCACGGCCGTCGATACGCGGCTCGCCTGCCAGCACGCGGCTACGCACCACGTTTTTCTCGATGGCGTGCAGAATGTCGCCCAGCTCGTTAGCGTCCAGAGAGTCGTCTTCAGCAACCAGGGTAGCGATAGTTTCAGATTTGATCGCGTCAACCTGAGTGTAACGCTCCTGCTTGTCGGTGATGCGGTAAGCATCGCTCAGACGGGATTCTGCCAGCGCAGCAACGCGTGCGTTCAGCGCTGCGTCAACCACTTCCGGCTGCCAGTCCCAACGCGGTTTACCCGCTTCTTTCACCAGGTCGTTGATGTTCTGGATCACGATCTGCTGCTGCTCGTGGCCAAAGACCACTGCGCCCAGCATCTGATCTTCGCTCAGCAGTTCTGCTTCGGATTCAACCATCAGCACGGCAGCTTCGGTACCGGCAACCACCAGGTCCAGCTTGCTCTCTTTCAGCTCGTCCTGAGTCGGGTTCAGAACGTACTGGTCATTGATGTAACCAACACGCGCCGAGCCGATTGGGCCGTTGAACGGAATACCGGACAGGGAGAGGGCTGCGGATGCACCAATCATCGCCACGATGTCTGGGTTAACCTGCGGGTTAACGGAAACCACGGTCGCGATAACCTGCACTTCGTTAACGAAGCCTTCCGGGAACAGCGGGCGAACCGGGCGGTCAATCAGACGCGCGATCAGGGTTTCGCCTTCGCTTGGACGGCCTTCACGACGGAAGAAGCCACCCGGGATTTTACCGGCAGCGTAGGTACGCTCCTGGTAGTTAACGGTCAGCGGGAAGAAGTCCTGGCCCGGCTTGGCCTTTTTCTGGCCTACAACGGTAACGAAGACCGCGGTGTCGTCCATGCTTACCATAACGGCAGCCGTCGCCTGACGGGCCATCATGCCGGTTTCCAGCGTCACGGTATGCTGACCGTACTGGAATTTACGAATGATCGGATTAAGCAAAATTTTACCCTTTCTCAAATGTTTGACAGCACACCTTGCGGCGTGCTGACGTTAAACCCGATCCTCAGTGCATCCTCGCGACTAATGACAACCGACACCCCCATGGGTGAAGCCTCTCATTAGCCGCGCGAACCTCTGCAACGAAGATCATTCAAAGCAACAATACAATAGTTTAGAGTGAATTGCTGCCGTCTGGTTGAAAAAAGGGGCCATCAAGGCCCCTTTCTCTGAAACTCGCCAGACTTAGCGACGCAGACCCAGACGCTCGATCAGCGCAGTGTAGCGTGCAACATCTTTACGTTTCAGGTAGTCGAGCAGTTTACGACGCTGAGATACCATACGCAGCAGACCACGACGGCTGTGGTGATCTTTTTTGTGCTCTGCAAAGTGACCCTGCAGGTGGTTGATCTGAGCAGTCAGCAGGGCAACCTGTACTTCGGTAGAACCGCTGTCATTTTCGCCACGACCGAACTCGGAAACGATTTTTGCTTTAGCTTCAACGCTTAGAGACATTTTGAACTCCAAAATTAAACGAATGAAAGGATGCCGATCTCTAATTCAGCGATCCCAGATATAACGCCCGCTCGCTGTTATACAGCTAACGCGACGTTAAGCGGCAATATTCTACTCGCAGTACCCTGTTATCGCAAGGTAGCTGCATAAGCTTATGCCGCCGGATACTCTACGACAAGTCGACGCGGGGCAACGCGGCCCTCATCGTCAATCTCGCCCATGCCGATGAACTTGCCTTCGTCACCTTCCGTCACGCGCACCAGCCCGTTTAGCGGCGCGCCCGTGGTGCGTACCGGGTTACCGTTCTTGAAGTAGACCGACGAGGTCAGCGGCAGATTGACTACCGGGAAGTCCGCAGCCGGGCTGTCCATTGGCATCAGCAGCGGATCCAGCAGTTGTGCTGCGGGTCGCGCCTGCTGCTCAGCCTGTTCGACCAGCGCGTGGAGCTGCTCCAGGGTCACCATGCGATCCACCGGATAGGTGCTAACGGCCAGGCGACGCAGGAAGGTCACGTGTGCGCCACAGCCCAGCTTCTCACCGAGATCGTCAATGATAGTGCGGATATAGGTGCCTTTCGAGCAGTGAACTTCCAGCTCCAGCTCGTTGTCTTCGTGGCGAATAAACAGCAGCTCGTAGACGGTAATGGGCCGGGCTTCACGCGGCACTTCAATGCCCTGACGCGCGTACTCATAGAGCTTTTTGCCCTGGTACTTAAGCGCCGAGTACATCGATGGAACCTGCATTGTGTCGCCACGAAAACTCTCCAGCGCGTCAGCAAGCTGTTGCGCACTAAAGGTCACCGGGCGCTCCTCAACGATTTCACCATCCGCATCGGAGGTATCGGTGCGCTGGCCGAGGCGAGCAACCACCCGGTAGCGTTTATCGGAGTCCAGCAGGTACTGGGAAAACTTTGTCGCCTCGCCCAGGCAGATCGGCAGCATGCCGGTCGCCAGCGGATCCAGCGCGCCGGTATGCCCGGCACGGTTGGCGTTATAGAGGCGCTTTACTTTTTGCAGCACGTCGTTGCTGGACATCCCCTGGGGCTTATCCAGCAGCAGCACGCCGTGCACGTCGCGACCGCGACGACGAGGACGACTCATCAGTCCTCCTTGCTGTCGTCCGGGTTGACGCGACGCTCATCGTCCTGTCGCACCACGTTGGTCACCAGGTTAGACATGCGCATCCCCTCGACCAGCGAGTTGTCGTAGAAGAAGGTCAGCTCCGGCACGATACGCAGGCGCATGGCTTTGCCAAGCAGCGAGCGGATAAAGCCAGACGCTTCCTGCAACGCTTTGAGGCCCGCTTTCACGGCATCTTCATCTTTGTCGTTCAGGAAGGTAACAAACACTTTGGCATAGGCCAGATCGCGGGACATTTCGACACCGGAAACGGTGGTCATCATGCCCAGACGCGGATCTTTGATTTCGCGCTGCAGGATCATTGCAATCTCTTTCTGCATCTCCTGGGCCACGCGCTGTGGGCGACCAAATTCTTTCGCCATAATAAATTCTCCAGACAAAAAAGGGGCCATTAGCCCCTTTTAATATGATTGCCGGGTGACGCGAGGCGATCCCGGCCTACAATCACTCGATGCTACGTTTGATCTCGATGATCTCGAACACTTCGATCATATCGCCAACGCGAACGTCGTTGTAGTTCTTCACGCCGATACCACATTCCATACCGTTACGGACTTCGTTAACGTCATCTTTGAAGCGGCGCAGGGACTCCAGCTCGCCTTCGTAGATAACCACGTTGTCACGCAGAACGCGGATTGGGTTGTGACGTTTAATCGTGCCTTCGGTAACCATACAGCCTGCGATAGCGCCGAATTTCGGTGATTTGAACACGTCACGCACTTCAGCCAGACCGATGATCTGCTGTTTCAGCTCAGGCGACAGCATGCCGCTCATCGCTGCTTTCACTTCGTCGATCAGATGATAGATGACGGAGTAGTAGCGCAGATCCAGGCTCTCAGCGTCGATAACTTTACGCGCGGAGGCGTCAGCACGGACGTTGAAGCCAACCAGGATGGCGTTGGATGCCGCAGCCAGGGTCGCGTCGGTTTCGGTGATACCACCTACGCCGGAACCGATGATCTTCACTTTAACTTCGTCAGTAGAGAGTTTCAGCAAGGAGTCGGAGATCGCTTCCACAGAGCCCTGTACGTCAGCTTTCAGCACGACGTTCACTTCGTGAACTTCGCCCTCGGTCATGTTAGCAAACATGTTCTCGAGTTTAGATTTCTGCTGGCGTGCCAGTTTAACTT
The DNA here is from genome assembly GCF_024656065.1 of Pseudescherichia sp. L3. Classification (NCBI taxonomy): domain Bacteria; kingdom Pseudomonadati; phylum Pseudomonadota; class Gammaproteobacteria; order Enterobacterales; family Enterobacteriaceae; genus Pseudescherichia; species Pseudescherichia sp. L3. The sequence goes on along the minus strand of NZ_JANKYC010000004.1, from coordinate 118,047 downwards.
CACGGAATTTGCCCTGACGGTACAGCGCAACTTCACGCGCTTTCTTCTCGTCACGCACCACGGTCACTTCGTCACCCGCAGCCGGCACGCCGGAGAGACCGAGGATCTCAACCGGAATAGACGGACCCGCTTCCAGCACTTCCTGACCCAGTTCGTTACGCATCGCACGCACGCGGCCATATTCGAAGCCACACAGAACGATGTCGCCCTTGTTCAGGGTACCTTCACGAACCAGCACGGTAGCAACCGGACCACGACCTTTATCCAGGAAGGATTCGATAACCGCACCGCTCGCCATGCCTTTACGTACCGCTTTCAGCTCCAGAACTTCAGCCTGCAGCAGGATAGCGTTCAGCAGGTCATCGATACCGGTACCCGCTTTCGCCGACACAGGGATGAACTGAGATTCACCGCCCCACTCTTCCGGCATAACGCCGTACTGGGAGAGTTCGTTCTTAACGCGGTCCATGTCAGCTTCTGGCTTATCGATTTTGTTCACCGCAACCACGATAGGCACCTGCGCCGCTTTCGCGTGCTGGATAGCTTCGATGGTCTGCGGCATCACGCCGTCGTCAGCTGCAACGACCAGCACAACGATATCCGTTGCCTGCGCACCACGAGCACGCATAGAGGTAAACGCGGCGTGGCCCGGGGTATCCAGGAAGGTGATCATACCGTTGTCGGTTTCAACGTGGTATGCACCGATATGCTGGGTAATGCCACCCGCTTCGCCAGAGGCTACTTTCGTTGAACGAATGTAGTCGAGCAGCGAGGTTTTACCGTGGTCAACGTGACCCATGATGGTCACGACCGGCGCGCGCGGTTCTGCCGCAGCGCCTGTATCACGGTCGCTCATTACCGCTTCTTCCAGCTCGTTTTCACGACGCAGGATAACTTTGTGGCCCATCTCTTCGGCCACCAGCTGTGCGGTTTCCTGGTCGATAACCTGGTTGATGGTCGCCATTGCACCCAGCTTCATCATCGCTTTGATGACCTGAGAGCCTTTAACGGCCATCTTGTTGGCCAGCTCGCCCACGGTGATGGTTTCGCCAATCACAACGTCACGGTTAACGGCCTGGGCTGGTTTCTGGAAGCCCTGCTGTAAAGAGGAGCCTTTACGCTTGCCGCCTTTACCGCCGCGACCCGCTGCACGTGCTTCTTCACGGTCAGCTTTAGATTCAGCGTGCTTGTTGCCCTTCTTCTGAGGACGCGCAGCTTTTGTAGCAGTACGGGTACGGCTACGGCCGCCTTCTACTTCGCGATCGTTCTCGTCTTCAGCCTGGCGAGCATGCTGAGAGGTCGTTACGTGATAATCGCTGGTGTCTTCGGTTTCTACAGGTTCGATAACCCCGTTCCTCTCGTTTTCTTCCGCCATACGGCGTGCTTCTTCTGCTACGCGACGTGCTTCTTCTTCAAGCTTACGACGCGCTTCTTCTTCGGCTTTACGCTTCAGCTCTTGCGCTTCGGCTTCACGACGTGCTTTTTCAGCCTGGGCAGCTTTGGTCATTTCGTCAGATGGTTGATTGCTCACTTTGCTCGTTTCCGCAGCGTCGCGCTTCGCCGTATCAGCGGTGTCGCGTTTCGCTTTTTCTTCGGCTTCACGTTTCGCTTTCTCTTGTGCGTCACGCTTGGCTTTGTCCTCGGCTTCACGCTTCGCAGCTTCCTCTGCTTCACGCGTTGCCTTCTCTTCCGCTTCGCGCTTCGCCTCTTCTTCCGCGGCGAGACGTTCAGCCTCTTGCGGATCGCGTTTTACAAAGGTGCGCTTTTTACGGACTTCGATCTGCACCGATTTACTCTTCCCGCCGGTGCCAGGGATATTCAGCGTGCTGCGCGTTTTACGTTGCAGCGTCAGCTTGTCCGGCGCAGAACCGTGTTCACGGTTCAGGTGCGCCAGCAGCGTCTGTTTCTCTTGCGCTGTGACTGAGTCTTCAGCAGCCTTCGGGATCCCTGCATCAGCAAATTGCTGTACCAGGCGGTCTACGGAGGTCTGAATCTCAGCGGCCAGCGTTTTTACGGTTACATCTGTCATGCTGTTCCTTCCTGCTACAGTTTATTACGCTTCGTCGCCGAACCAGCAAATATTACGTGCGGCCATGATGAGCTCACCCGCTTTCTCGTCGGTTAACCCTTCGATATCGCTTAGGTCATCAATGCCCTGGTCAGCGAGGTCTTCCAGCGTACAAACACCACGAGCAGCCAGTTTAAACGCCAGCTCGCGATCGAGGCCTTCAAGGTTAAGCAGGTCGTCAGCCGGTTTGTTATTACCAAGGCTCTCTTCCTGCGCCAGGGCCAGGGTCGTCAGGGCATTTTTCGCGCGTTCGCGCAGAGCCTCAACGGTCTCTTCGTCCAGACCCTCAATTTCCAGCAGCTCTTTCATTGGCACATAGGCCAGCTCTTCCAGGGTTGAGAAACCCTCTTCAACCAGCACGGTGGCAAACTCTTCGTCAATGCCAAGGTGTTTGGTGAAGGTATCAATCGCCGCATGGGCTTCCGCCTGATGCTTGGACTGAAGATCGTCAACGGTCATGACGTTGAGCTCCCAGCCGCTCAGCTGCGATGCCAGACGGACGTTCTGACCGTTACGGCCAATCGCCTGCGCCAGGTTACCGGCTTCAACAGCGATATCCATGGTGTGCTTGTCTTCGTCCACCACGATAGACGCTACGTCTGCCGGTGCCATCGCGTTGATCACGAACTGCGCCGGGTTATCATCCCACAGGACGATATCGATACGCTCGCCGCCCAGTTCGGTCGAAACCGCCTGAACACGCGCACCGCGCATACCCACGCAAGCGCCGACCGGATCGATACGCTTATCGTTGGTTTTCACCGCGATTTTCGCACGGGAACCCGGATCGCGGGCCGCCGCTTTGATCTCGATAACTTCTTCACCGATCTCTGGCACTTCGATGCGGAACAGTTCGATCAGCATTTCCGGTTTGGAACGGGTCACGAACAGCTGCGCACCGCGCGCTTCAGGACGCACTGCGTAGAGCACGCCGCGAATACGGTCGCCCGGACGGAAGTTTTCACGCGGCAGCATATCTTCACGCAGGATCACGGCTTCAGCATTGCTGCCCAGATCCAGCGTGATGTTGTCGCGGTTCACTTTCTTCACCACGCCGGTGATGATCTCACCTTCGTGCTCACGGAACTGATCGACAACCAGCGCGCGCTCGGCTTCACGTACCTTCTGTACGATAACCTGCTTCGCCGTCTGAGTCGTGATACGGTCAAAGGTCACAGACTCAATCTGATCTTCTACGTAGTCGCCTGGATTCAGGCTCTCATCTTCGTAGCGTGCGGCTTCCAGCGTGATTTCACGCGTCGGCATGGTGACTTCTTCAACAATTACCCAGCGGCGGAAGGTATCAAAGTCACCGCTCTTACGATCGATCTCCACGCGGACATCGATCTCTTGCTCATATTTTTTCTTTGTTGCTGTAGCCAGCGCGCTTTCCAGCGCTTCAAAAATTTTCTCGCGCGGCAGCGCTTTCTCATTGGAAACAGCTTCAACAACAGCCAAAATTTCTTTATTCATTGGGGGCCTTTCACCTCAATCCAGACTGTTAAAAGTGGGGGACCAGGTTCGCTTTCTGGATGTTGCTCAGCGCGAACACTTCATCTTTACCTTCGACCGTAACGGTGATCATCTCGCCATCGACACCTTTGATAATGCCCTGCCATTTGCGACGATTCTGAACCGCCATACGCAGTACCAGTGTGACCTCTTCGCCTACATAGCGCGCGTAGTGTTCGGCTGTGAACAACGGACGATCAAGACCAGGTGAGGAGACTTCAAGGTTATAAGCGACGGTAATGGGATCTTCCACATCCATCACGGCGCTAACCTGATGGCTGACATCAGCACAATCATCAACATTGATGCCATCTTCACTATCAATATAGATGCGCAGCGTAGATGTGCGACCACGGATAAATTCAATACCAACCAGTTCGTAGCCCAGCGCTTCGACCGGTGCGGTAATCATCTCTGTTAATTTTTGCTCTAATGTGGACAAACCCACCCCCAAGACATAAAAAAAGGGCGTAAGCCCAGTTATTCTGTAGTCAGATAACAAAAAACCCCGATAAATCGAGGCTTTAGATAACTGAACCCTATAGCCGTAACAACGGCCTGGAGAACCTTTCGCAACTGTTTTTTTCAAATGTGACGCCGAAGGCTCAAGGTCTTCATAGTATATTTGAAAAAGAACACTAAGGGAAAGTGGTTGCGGGGGCCGGATTTGAACCGACGACCTTCGGGTTATGAGCCCGACGAGCTACCAGGCTGCTCCACCCCGCGCCTGAATCGTGGCAAATACTACGCCGATATTGCATTAAATGCAAGTTAAGACAGGTGTAAACACCGGGAACGACTGATTAGACAGACATTATAATCAATTGATTTTATTCATTGCAACTAAAAAAGACGCCTTTGCTCTCTGCCCCGCTATTATCCCGTGATTTTTTTTAATGATTTTGCCATGCAACGCTTTCGGTCGCCGCGAAAAGATGATTAAATGAAAACTCACTTATTTTGCATAATCATGCATTACTGATGGGTGCCCAGGCGCTTTTTGCGGTAATGTTTAGCCTATCATCATGGCGTGGCTGTTAAGTCTCTCACCATAGGTATAGTTAGCAGGGATTTATTTTATGACGACGATTCTCAAGCATCTTCCGGTTGGACAACGTATTGGCATCGCTTTCTCCGGCGGCCTCGACACCAGCGCAGCCCTGCTGTGGATGCGCCAAAAGGGCGCGGTTCCTTATGCCTACACGGCGAATCTGGGTCAGCCAGATGAGGATGACTATGAGGCTATTCCACGCCGTGCAAAAGAGTACGGCGCAGAAAATGCACGCCTGATCGACTGCCGTAAGCAGCTGGTTGCCGAAGGCATTGCCGCTATTCAGTGCGGTGCGTTTCATAATACCACCGGCGGACTGACCTATTTCAACACCACCCCGCTGGGCCGTGCCGTCACCGGTACCATGCTGGTTGCCGCCATGAAAGAGGACGGCGTGAACATCTGGGGCGACGGCAGCACCTATAAAGGCAACGATATCGAACGCTTCTACCGCTACGGCCTGCTGACCAATGCCGAGCTGAAGATCTATAAGCCGTGGCTCGATACCGACTTTATCGACGAGCTGGGCGGCCGTCAGGAGATGTCTGAATTTATGATCGCCTGCGGCTTTGACTACAAAATGTCAGTCGAGAAAGCCTACTCCACCGACTCCAACATGCTGGGTGCAACCCACGAAGCCAAGGACCTGGAGTTTCTCAACTCCAGCGTCAAGATCGTTAACCCGATCATGGGCGTCAAGTTCTGGGACGAGAGCGTGAAGATCCCGGCGGAAGAGGTGACTATCCGCTTCGAGCGCGGTTACCCGGTGGCGCTGAACGGCAAAACCTTTGCAGATGACGTTGAGCTGATGCTGGAAGCCAACCGTATCGGCGGCCGTCACGGTCTGGGCATGAGCGATCAGATTGAGAACCGTATTATCGAAGCGAAGAGCCGTGGCATCTACGAAGCTCCGGGGATGGCCCTGCTGCACATCGCCTACGAGCGTCTGCTGACCGGCATTCACAACGAAGATACCATTGAGCAGTATCACTCTCACGGTCGCCAGCTCGGCAAGTTGCTCTATCAGGGCCGCTGGTTCGATCCGCAAGCGCTGATGCTGCGTGATGCGCTGCAACGCTGGGTGGCGAGCGCCATCACCGGTGAGGTGACGCTGGAGCTGCGTCGTGGTAACGACTACTCCATTCTGAATACGGTCTCTGACAACCTGACCTACAAGGCAGAGCGTCTGACCATGGAGAAAGGCGACTCGGTCTTCTCACCGGACGATCGTATCGGCCAGCTGACCATGCGTAACCTGGATATCACCGACACCCGCGAGAAGCTGTTCAACTACGCTGAGACGGGCCTGCTCTCCTCTTCGGCCAGCACCGGCCTGCCGCAGATGGACAGCCTTGAGCATAGCGATAAGCAGTAATATCGAGTTGAGGTATTAAGGGCGCATAAGCGCCCTTTTTTATGCCTGCCAGCTTACATCCTACTTCGCCGCGTCGTTCAGTACCGCATCGAATTTATCTACCGGGCAGAAACCCTCCGCATCGACCGGACAGCCTTTCAGCGCCAGCGTTACGCGCTGTGCCGGTGCCTGTAGCGTGAGCACATCGGCATTGCGCAGCTGTTCCGTGCTTTGATACACATACTCAATCTTCATCAGATCGCGGTTAGCGGTCTGGTCATGCCAGCGTTGGAAAATAATTTTACCGCCGATCGGCGTGCGCTCGTACTGGTCATGGAGCTGGTAGGGTTTAAAATCCAACGCCGTCAGCAGCGAGGCGATGTTAGAGTCATGGCCTACCAGCAGCGTGACTTTCGGCGCGCTGGCCCGGTCCGTCACCAGCGCCTTGTCGATATACTTCACCAGCGGTTTCGCCACGTTCTGCGCCACTGCCGTAGAGGTAAAGAGCGAATCCTGATAGCCGTTTTTCAGCTTCGACAGCACGCGCCACTGCTGGTCGGTTTTGATCTCTCCCCAGGCGACCTGATCCATCGGCAAGCCTTCGTAATACTGTAGGGTGAAGGCATCCACCAGCGAGTTGCCCACCTTCAGCGGCCCCGAGACACCCGGCTCTTTCTCATACCCGGCGCTGAAGGTATCTTTCGGGTCGGTCAGGGAGCAGACCTGTTTCTCTTTACAGGAGGGGGAGTCGGCATAATGTGTGATCTGCGCTAGCAGCTTATAGCTTTCATCCAGCTGCATCCCCTGGCGCTCGGTCTGCATGGCCTGTACCGCCTTGTCACGGAACGCCGCGTCCTTATCAGTAATAACGGGATTAAAGGTGGGATCCATCGTGCCCATCGCATCCTGATGGTGAACCGGCACGTCGCAGCCGGGGAACGCGCCGGTAATGAAGAACTGCGCCGTGGCGACGGTACGCTGCAGGCTGTTGGCGTAGGCATAGACGGCGTCAGACGTAGGGCACTCGCCCGCTTTCACCAGCCCCTGCTCCGCCAGCCATTCACGCATGTAGTGCCCCATGTAGACTTCAAGCACCCCGCCCTTGGTGGTGAGCTGCCCGCCCGGCACGTCCCACTCAGGCCATTTGTTCGGCGTCGACTGCTGCAGCACGCTGCCGTTATCTGCCAGCGGCGCGCGCAGGTTGTGGCGGCTCATGATCAACACCTGCTGTAGCTGGTAGCCTTCTGGCGTCGTTTGTGCCTGCGCACCTGCGGTTAATGCGCCGGCCAGCGCAACTGCGAGTAGTGCTTTTTTCATCCCTAACTCCTCACCTTTGTCATTGTCGTGCTAAGTGTGACAGATTAATGACAAATTTCCCGGAGCCGTTTCGCAAAGTGGGCAAGCGCCTACTGCCTAAGCTGATGACCGTATTCATGCATCCAGTCGGCCAGCGCCGCGAGGGCATGTTGCAGGGTGAGACCAAGAGGAGTGATGTGATACTCCACGCGAGGGGGAATTTCAGGGTAGACGGTACGCGTGACCAGCCCGCGCTGTTCGAACAGCCGCAGCTGCTTGGTCAGCTCTTTTTGCGTAATGGGTGCGGCGGTCCGCAGCAGCTCGCCAAAGCGTACCGGTTCGTTGATGACGATCAGACGATAGATAATTGGAATGGCCCACTTTCCGGAGAGCAGTCCGATAAAGCTGGTCATCGGGCAGGGTTCATGCTGACAATTTTTTTCTTCCGCACAGTCGAGTAATAACGCCATTGCACACCTCTTGCCTCGTTAGTATCCAATTGGTACCTGGTTTATTTTAGATAGTAACGTTTCTATAGTGCTTTCTCCAGTGTCCAATCAGGAGAAGAAAATGGGTCGTTTAGCAGATAAATATACGCTGATTACCGGCGGTACGACGGGCATCGGCCTGGCGACGGCGCAGGAATTTATCGCCGAAGGGGCGCACGTGGCGGTAACCGGCCGTAACCCCGACACGCTTGCCGAGGCAAAGCGCATTCTGGGGGATAACGCATGGGTGATCCCTGCCGATGCGGGCGATATTGCCGCGCAAAAGCAGCTTGCCGAGACGATTGCAACCCGCTGGCCGCGGTTGGATGCACTCTTCATCAACGCAGGCGATGTTACCCACGGTGAGATCGAGGCGTGGGACGAGGCCAAATGGGATCGCTTGATGGCGATAAACCTCAAAGGCCCCTTCTTTCTGATTCAGGCCCTGCTGCCACTGTTGAATAACCCCTCTTCAGTGATCCTCTGCGGCTCGGTTAGCGCACGCATCGGCCTGCCCACCAGCAGCGTCTACGCCGCCAGCAAAGCTGGCCTGCTTTCGCTGGCACGCACGCTGTCCGCCGAGCTGTTGCCGCGCGGCATTCGCGTAAACGGTCTCAGCCCCGGCCCGGTAGAAACCCCGGCGATGGGCAAGCTTGGCCTTGAGCCAGAGGCGTTACGGGCCATGCAGGAGGAGATTATCAAACTGGTGCCGCTCGGAAGAATGGGTAACGTACGTGAGATGGCAAAGGCCGCGCTCTATCTTGCGTCGGACGACTCAAGCTATACGGTGGGTACCGACTTGCTGGTCGACGGCGGCGTCGGCAGCCTGTAACTTTATGCGGGGCTTGCGGGCCCCTTTTTACTGTCTTACCCGGTCTGGATCTGCATCAGGGTCAGATTGCCACTCATTACCGCGCCGGTATCGATGTAGTATTGATTGGCAAAGCGTTGTGCCTTACGCAACGGCGTATGGCCAAAGATAAAGAGATCGGCACCATGAATATCTTTTACCCTGCCCGCCTGTGAGGCGGCCAGCCGATCCCGGTTCCAGAGGATCTGCTCTTCGTCGACCGGGGTGCCAAAAACATAGTTATCGTCAGGGTAGTCGGCGTGACACACAATCACTTTTTTACCCTGCGTGGTGACCTCAACGATCAGCGGTAGCGCAGCAATATAGGGCAGCAACGCTCTGGCCTGCTGCTCCTGCTCATCATCAAGATTGAAAAACCAGCTGCCGCCGTTCATCCGCCAGTGGCTGGCGCTGCCGTTATGGAGCAGGCAGTTCAGCATCATCTGCTCATGGTTGCCGCGTACTGTCCGGCACCAGGGACAGGTAACCAGCGTCATACACTCCACGTTCTCCACGCCGCGATCGGTGAGATCGCCAACGGAAATCAACAGATCCTGCGACGTGTCGAACCCAACGAAGCTGAGTTTATTCAACAGCAGGCTGTAGCAGCCGTGAAGGTCGCCGGTAACCCAGATATTGCGCCATGCCGCGCCGTTGAGCCGCTGCCAGGTCATGATACTGTACCGCACAGGAGTGGTTGCTGTTTTTAAGCAGTATAGCCGGGAGAGGAGAGGAGAAAGCGCGCGCCGCTGTTTTCGTGAAGTACAGACGAAAAAAAAGAGATCTTGCGATCTCTTTTCTCTGGAATATTGGTACCGAGGATGGGACTCGAACCCACAAGCCCGTTAGGGCACTACCACCTCAAGGTAGCGTGTCTACCAATTCCACCACCTCGGTACGGAATACTTACTGTGGGATATCGCTGGTCGGCTTATTAGCCGGCGCTGCGGGTTGAGTCTGCTCAGATTTCGCTGGCGCGCTCAGATTTTCCCACTCGCTCCCTTTGTTGGTTTTATTGCTGTTAATGTTACCCAGCACCAGACTGATAATGAAGAACAGGGTCGCCAATACAGCCGTCATACGGGTCATGAAGTTACCAGAACCACTTGAACCGAACAGCGTACCGGAAGCGCCTGCACCAAAGGAGGCTCCCATATCAGCGCCTTTGCCTTGCTGCAGCATGACCAGACCCACAAGGCCAATCGCCACAATAAGGAAAACTACTAAAAGAGCTTCGTACATAATCAACCTGTTCCTTGCGGAGTTGCCGCGTAACATACGCTTCAAACCCTTAGCGGGTTTCAAACCAAAAGCGGGAGTTAATGTTATTTCCCACTTGAGCGGGTGTGAATACTAACCAAAGCGCATGACCTGCGCAAGGGCAATTTTGCCGCATTGTATCAACTGCGGAAAAAAAGAGCAAAAGCCGTATTCGCAGGCTATCTGATACACTAAATGGGCAAAAAACAGTCGCTTACCGATGCCTGCTTTCCGGATCGATCTTGACTAATTTGTACTTACCGTACTTGCGTACAATTCGCCAGACATCGTCGCCCTGCTCGACAGGCTCATTCAGGCGGTAAAAAACCGTTTTATTACCCATACGCACGCCTAGCTGCAGATCGTCGCCCTCGCCGCTGATCAATGTAACCACGGGTGTACTCTCTATTACCGATAGCGCTGCGGGTTCGGCAGGCAGCGACGCGGATGCTACCGGGGCACCTGGCGAAGTGGCTATCATACGCATTGGGTCGATAACCTGCTGGTTGTGGCTCAACGCCAGATGCAGATGGGGGCCGGTCGTGCGCCCGGTTGCGCCGGAGCGCGCGATTAAATCCCCCTGCTTTACCTGCTCCCCTTTCCGGACGTTAAGCGTGTTGAGATGAAGATAACGGCTGCGCCAGCCGTTGAGATGATCAACGGTGATGAAAAAACCGGTCAACGGTCCATAACCTGTCTCTGCTACCCGTCCGTCGGCAATAGCCTTAACTTTACTGTTCATAGGCGCGTGAAGATCCACGCCTTTATGGTTAAGAAAAATATGCTCAAGCGGATGAAAGCGCATACCGAACGGTGAGGTCACCCGTAGCGGACCAGAGAGCGGCCAGCTAAATAGCGGAGCCGGTTGTTCTGGAGCCATGACTACAGCCTTTTGCAAAGGAAGCGAGGCATACGCAGACAGCGAAAAAATGCTGGCCAGAAGAGTCAGCAAAAACACGAGTACCGGCATTAACGAAGCACCTCCATGTGTAAAATCAACAGCGCGGTAGCCGCTATGGCTGGCCCGAACGGCATGTAGGGCACAGCAGTGGTAATCTGCCGAAAACGCAGCAGGCCACGGATGAAAAATGCCAGCACGCCCAGTATGGCCGACCCCAGCATCAGCTCTGCGATATGGTTAAGCCCAAGCCAGGCCGCACAGGCCGCGTAAAGCTTGACGTCCCCGCCGCCCAGCCCCTCTCGCTTGCAAACCCAAACGTACCCCCGGGCAATGCACTCGTTGAAACACCAGATAAGCAGCGCACCCACCACGCTATCCCGGGGTGATACCGGAATAATGTTCAGCACCGAGGCGGTCAGCCCGAGCCAAAGCAGAAGATAAACCAGGCAATCCGGCAGCAGAAACGTATTGATGTCTATTACAGCCAGCGTATAGAGCAGGCAAAAAAAGCAGGCCAGGAAGAGGATCTGTACCAGCGTGAAATGAGGAAAGTAGAAATAGACCAGGATAAAAAAGACAGCACCGGTAACTAACTCGCTAAGTGGATAGATAACCGGGATTGCACTTTTGCAGTAGCGGCAGCGTCCTCTTAGCAGCAGCCAACTCAGCAGAGGAATATTATCCCATGGCATGACGATATGCTGGCAGCGCGGGCAGTGTGAAGGCGGCCAGCATAAATTAACGTTGGGAAAATGACCCAGCGTAGCGTCGTCTGCCGCGCTGCGCATTAGCATGACAGGCAGGCGATAGATAACAACGTTAAGAAAGCTACCGACGAGTAGCCCCAGGCCCAGCGCAATCCATGGATACCAGACAGCGAATATCTCTTCAATACGCATCGGGATTAACGCTCAATGGAACAGCGGGAGATATACTCTTTAACTGTTCTGATATCTGCCGGGGAGAGACGCGAAGATCGCGGTGCCTGAGTGTAGGAGACGACCTCGGCATGTGGCGTTATGCCGCTGGGACGAGAGTCTGCTCTTTTCTGCCCGTCCAGCGTAATGTTCATATAAGCAAAATCGATCATATTGATATTTTTGGGTAAAAATGAGGAACCAACATAGCTCTGTGGCTGGAAGGTAATGGCTGGCGTAGCGACGCCACGGTAATTCAGGCTACCGTTCATATCGCCAGCTACGGTTGCATCGGTGCTGCGCTGATACTGAATTAAGAGCGGCCGCGTGTACCTCTCATTTCCGCTTTGGCCACCAGCAGCGCTCTTATTAAAAATCTCAATGGTCAGCAGGCGAAGGTTTCGGGAAGGGATCCAGAGGATCTGGTCGCTCGCAGAGTGTCCGGGTCCCAGCTCACCGGAGATCGAATAGATATGGCTATTTCTGTACCCGGCATCGTTGGCGATCGCGTTATAGAGTGAGATCTGGGCTGGATGGCCCGGCTTCGACCAGTAATCATCACTATAACAGGAGGTATTAAGGCACTTTATCTGACTGCTGTTATCGGTATGGATAACCGGCGAACTGCCTGCCGGGGCAAAGGTCGGAAAGATATCCTCGTCATGGTGTAATACATAAATAATATTATAGAGATAAGAGGTTTTTTCAGATGCCACGCTTTTTAAATAGAGGGGAAACGGACGTGACAGGTAATCACACTTTGGCGGTGCAAATCGGTATCCTGCAGTCGCGGTGCCCGTCAGATTGATAAACAGGAGGAACGCGGCAACGGCGGCGCCTTTTAAGTTATATTGCATTTTCTTCCCTGAATTAGCCGGTAGTTTTAGAGAGCGTATCCATGAGGGCAAAGAGTCCAATAAAGACCCAGACAACGCACCCCCCCAGGATTAGGGTTGCTAAATTTTTTAAAAAAATGGCAAGTTTGTTAATATAATTATGAATATGTTCGCGAGAACGTTCCGATACCGAAAACAGCACCTCATTAAAAGAGGGCAGATCGGCATAGAGATTAATATTAAGCAGCTCTTCAGCGCCCAGGAGCCCCGAATCCATCGCTTTACCGTAGTTCACTCCCTGCGCCATTTTTCCCAACATGCAGTCGAGATGCCATGTGAGCCAGCGATTAGCATTAGACTGGATAATGACAATAGCATCGGTCAACGGAATATTATTACTTAACATTAGCGACATGTTATTCAAAAATACGGATGAGGCCAGCTGCCGATAGGTTGAAAAAGGTAACACCCTGTCCAGAACTCTGTTACGCAGGTTACCATTCAGGTTTGCCATAGCAAACTTCGCCAGAAAAACTAAAATAATAAAGCCGATTAATATTTCTAACCACAGGCCTTCGTAGAGGCTAGTGCCAAAATGGAAAAGACTTTGGGTAACGCCTGGCCAACGCTCAATAGGCACAACCGAGGCAAAGGCCGGAAAGACCTTTTGTGCATAGCCTGCGATGACGATTAATGACAGTGAAATCATAATCAATGGAAAAGTTAACGCATTAACGAGTTTCTTACGCAGCTCATCGTTATATTTAATAATTGAGACCAGCGTAAAAAAACCCTCTGCCAGGCTACCGCTCTTTTCTGCGGCTTTAATTAAGCTTAGCTCGCTAACAGGCACCGCCCCGGTAAATACGGCGGAAACGGAGGTCTCCTGTTTCATCTGCATGAGCAGCAGCAGCAGCTTTTGGCTAAAGCCTTTTCCCAGCAGCGCCTGGCCCTCCAGCTGCAGTTTTTTCAGGGAGTCATATAGGGGCAACCCCGCTTTAATCATGTCGCCGCAGAATTGATAGATATAGATGCGCTGTTTTTTACTGAATTTTTTCAACGACAATCTCCAGATCTTCCGGGGGAATAATGCCAAACTCCATGCCGAACCAGCGAGCGTCTACCTGGCCCTGTAGTACTTTCGCCATAACCTTTTCCCGAATATTAAAGCCTTCGGTCAGCCCCGTAGCCGTATAGCGTTTTTTACGCCAGAGAGTAAAAACCTGTAGCCACGCTTGCTGAGAGATAGCCGCCAGCTCTTCATAACCAGGCAGAAAATACTCCATAGCGATCTGCCGCCCTTTGATACCGCTCTGTTTGCACGCCGGGCACCCCTCTTTGCTAGCGGTATAGAGCGTAAATGTCTTTCCGGAGATGCTGGTCGATTTATAACTTTTTTTACAGCGATCGCACAGGGTCGGGATAAGCTTCTGACACTGCAAACCGGCGATAAAACCTGGCGTAGAGAGCTTGTCGCTACCGATACCCAAAGCAGACATACGCTGCAGCAGCGAAACAATGCTGCCAGCATGGATAGTGGTAAAGCAGAAGTGACCGCTCTCTACCGCCCCGGCCAGTGCATTTGCCGAAATGCTGTCACGAATCTCCCCTACCATCAGAACATCGGGATCGCGGCGCAGGGCTGATTTGATCGCGGCATGAAAACCTCCGTCATCGCCGCTGATCACCGAGCTCTGCTTCGCGCCATAGATTTGGTACTCAACGGGATCCTCAACCGTCAGGAAGCAGCCCCTGTCCTCATAGCGGTTTATCTGTAACCACTCCATAAGATTTTTTAAGGTCGTCGATTTACCAGAGCCAGTGGTGCCAGCAATCACGTACGCACCATAGGGGTAGCTAAGGATCTTTTTCAAATCCTCACTTTCACAGGCAGAAACGCCTATTTTATCCAGCGAGCCCAGCCCCTCTTTTTGCAGTCCCGATGGAATGATACGCAGCACCGCGTGATAACACTCCGGGGACTCGCCAAAAATGGGAAAGTGAGCATAGCGAAAACGGTAGGGCTTACCGTCCATGTTATAGAGGATGTTGGCGTTCTGTGGAATCGCACGGTTCCACGTCGTATCACGCGTAGTCGCCTCCACGTTGTAGAGTACGAAGACCATCTCATCACACTGGGCCGCTTTGACCTGCATAAACGGCGTCAGCACACCATTTACCCGCGCCTCGAAGACGGCTAATACATCATTGCGTGTGATATGAAGATCGCTGGCCCCCATATTGATCACGCGCTGAAGAATATTACCGAGACGCCGCTGGGTATCGGTAATATCAATCGCGCTCTGCACGGCGCTTATCTGTTTTAATGAGATAAACTCGATAACCTTGTAGTACTGCTCTTCAGTGACCTTAGCCAGCCCAGATAACGCGCGTTTATGCAGCGTACTCAGGCGTGCCAGCTGGATCTGATACTCAAAGAGCCTGTCCATATCCAGCATGTATACCAGCAGGTACTCTTTACCGCCATAAGCGGCGGTAATACCAATACCTTCAAACTCATCATATTCCCATGCCCCTTTTAGTAGCTCTTCTGGGGCAATACGCACGTAGTCTACGCTCACCTTGCCGTTTCCTTGATAGCGAGCCGCGCTCGCTGGTCCCTTACTAGCTGGTACTGGCGACCATCAAGCGTAAAGTTATCCCCCGGCGTGACATAAAGAAGATCGCTTCCGTCGGCGCTGCCCACGGCGACCCGTGACAAACCACCAATGTTTGACTCCAGCAAAATATGTGGGAGTTCGCCGCTGGATGGTCTGCCATCGGCCTCTATAAGCGTTGAATCGGATACCGGTACTGGCTGGCTCGCTGGGCGCATTTTGTCTTCACCACGCAGCTTACGAATTTCGCTCTTCATCCTTTCCAGCTCAAGCTCGTTCGTTAACTCCCGTTTTTTTGCCTCCCAGGCATAATCCTCTTCTACCATTCTCTGGAGGTGCTGCTGCATTGCGCTCTCCTCAGGCGATGGCGCAGGCGGCAGATCCTGTGTCGGCGCGGCATAAGCCAACCCCCCCCCCAGCATGAGCAGGCCCGCCGTTAAACTCCTTATTACGCTTTGCATACTAGTCCTCCCGAAATTTTAATACCTTTATCATTTGACTCTATTTTTCTGATTAAGAAAGCATCGCGATAGGCTTGTTTATAGAGCGCAATCTGCGCGTTAATTTCAGTCGCTCGCGCATAAAAGAGATGGCTTTCGTCGTTGATCTGCATCTCCCACGCAGCGCTTCTCAAGCCACGCACTTTTAACTGACCAGCCAGCGCTTTCTCTGTATCTTTGACTGACGAAGCGGGATAACTTTTATAGGTAATGACACCATTAACGCGTGTCTTTTCACTTTTATCGCTCTTGAGTAACGAGTTATAGCTATTCACGTACGATATGATTTCGTTACAGCTATGCAGGTTTAGCGTTCTGTTACTTTGCCACTCTTTGAGCAATCGGCTCTCTTTATAGGGCAAAGCAGCTCTTGTATATTCAAAATCGTTAACCGGAGCTTTATCCTTTTCACGTTTGACCGGTATCGAAGCTGGATACGTCTTGCCAAAGAAATTAATGACCGGAAGCGTCAGGATGGCTCCAGGCTGAAGCTTAAAGCCAAATGCGCAGCTAAGCGTATCGCATTCAAAACTTACGCTTTTAATGGCGAGGCCCAATGCCGATACCGACAGCGTATTACGCCGGACTTCTGCCAGAATATCGATAGCCTGTGGAATACCCACCCCCGCCAGCGATTTTTTATAAAATGACGCAATCGCTGCAAGATCGGCCTGCTGCTTGCGTAAGGCTAGCTGATGCAGCCGCTTTTTCTCGGCAGGAACCTTTATATCGTAATACCACCAGGCATACGCTCCCCCAATAAGAGCCAGCGAGACAGTAACAATGGTCACGATGGCGATAAGTGGCGTAACATAGCCACTTTTTCTTTTCCAGAAATAGAATCTTTCCCGCATACTTTATTCGCTTAAGTAAAACTGGAGTATGACCGCCAGAATTATTAATAAAACCGCACTGGCGCAAAAACCGATCGTCATAATAAAGCGACGCCGATGCTTAAGTAAGGCTTGATGGCTATGGCACTGTTCAATAACCCTCTCAAGATGTGCATTGGTCAAAGGCTTTATGTCGAGATGCTCATATTTCCCTGAATGATGCATAAGCTCATCAAAGAGTGGACGGGCAATAAAACAGTCTGTCCCGCTTACAATTCGCCCACGGTTAATGACCAGTAGGTAGGTGGTAGCGTCATCGGTGTGGGAGAAATAGATCCCATCGCCAAACAAATTTTTAATGTAAATAGCAAAAGGTTCATAAATCATGGATACCTTACTGCAGTAGCCCGTTGCCAGCTTGCCTTCATCATCACGATAGACAAGCTTACGGTTTGCTTTAACCATTCCGCGAAATGAGGCCTGAGCGGGAAGCCCGAGACATGACATATCCTCAGCTTCCCATAGCAAACCGGTCAGGATATTCTCTTTAAGTAAAATATCATTCACCGTCTATTCCTCTTCATTAGCGAGAGGTAATCGGCTGACGGTAGTAGTCAACGCCAATAACCATGACGACCGTTGCCGAAGCATCATTACTGTTATCATTGACCCCCAGCACCTGGTACTGTAAGCCGCCGTTTTCATCCTTCATATCGTACTTCGCCACCATAAGCAGATCGCCGGGCATGATAATCGATGAATTAAAAGACTCCGTGGTGCTTACGGAAGGCAGCTGCACGTCATCGTACTCTTCAATGCCCTCCAGATAGCGCTTAGTGAACCCGCTAACGACCTCTATACGCCCGTCAGAGAGCACGCGGGGTGTAATAATAAAACTGGTACCGGTAATGATGGAGTCGGTTTCCACATCGACATTCTCTTCGCCGTTGTCATCCACGGTTCGCGTTCGGCTGGAGACGTAGTTCTGCGACCGCGTCATGTTTAGCGGCACCGGCATATTGTTGCGGGTAATAAATGAACCGCTTTGCAGGGAGCGGCTGCCGGTGAGCTTGTAGAGTGCATCCAGCCCACTATTAATATTAACGTTGCTGTTTTTCCAGCCAACAGAGACACCACCGGTTAAGGAGTCAAGAATTGATGAGTTAATTTTTATCGCGCTTGTATCATCGTCAAATGAAAAACCCAGCCCGGCTTCCAGTTGTTTTACCTTGGCTTTATCGAGGGTGAAAATTTTGTAGGTCAGGATAAACTGCCGACTGTTATCCGCTTTGTATTTATTCAGCGCTTTGCTCAGCGCTTCATACTCAGAAGGGCGTGAGTTAACCATGAGGATTGATGTGTCTTTAAACAGATTGTAGTTCCCGGAAGTGACATAGTTTTTAGCCATATCCTCGACGTCGTCCCAGAAGGATGATTCAAACTTAGTCTCTGTTTTGCCGGTTAAACCACCGTTGGTCGTCGCCTCGTTACCGGAGAGATCAAGAGTCGTTTCCGACTTGTTGTTCTCGCCGTAGAAGTCCAGTTTGATAACGTAGGTTTCATATACATTTATTTTTAATATGTTATTGCCGTCGAGTTTAGGGCTAACGTCATACAGGGAAGCGATATAGCGCATAAACTCTTCAAAGGTACCGTCAAACTTTACGCTATGAGGCCTATCCCAGCCGCTGGCCGTCCCGTCCGCTTTAGTATCGCCCATCGCTTTATCATTGATGCGATAGCTGATCCCCGTCTGAGCAGCAACCGCATCCAGAATAATAGCAAGGGTGGCTGGCTCGTAGGATGAAATTTTGACGTGTTTACTTAGCAGCTTCTGTTGCTCAACGCTGTACTCAACCTTATGACCTAAAAAAGCAGTATCATATTTAATATAGGGTTTTGCTTTAGATGCGTCCTGAGTCGTGGTATCAGAAAACGTTTTTTTTACACTCTCATCGGTATCGAATTTCTTTTCAAAATCTCCGACGCAGCCCTGCGCCAGTAGCGCCAGCAGTAAAGCTCCCATTTTGATTTTCATAATATGTCCGTATAATTACATTTCATCGATGACAATGACGCGGTTCTTTTCATACTTCTTCACTACCAGTCCATAATTTTCGGAAAAGAAGAGTTCCCCTAGCGCCTGTAAAATATCGTCGTCGGTTTTTCCTGTCAGCGTAATGTCGTTATAGACCAGGTAGTCCTTTTTGCTGTTCCAGAAAAGCTTATAACCATTGCCTGCAACCCAGGCTTTAACACCCTGGCTTAACAATTCATTTTCACGGATTACCATCGAATGGCCTACTGTTGGATCCGGATTATTAAATGGGTTTTTGGCTTCCTGCGCAGCGAATGCATTTAGAGGCATACACGCTATAAAAAAGAGCGAGAGCAATAAACGGCTTGTATAACGCATATCTATTCCTTTAAGAACGTGTTCTGACTAGACTATTGATACTGGAATGAATCTAAGAGATCGGCAGGCGTGCCCGGCTGGGGTACCGTGCTGCACCAGCGGCTAACGGTATAGGAGACTGAATAGGGGTCTACCACATTTACTCCCTCACCGGTATCGCCATCAAACATGCCTAGCATTGAACTAATAATCCAGATGTATTTTGAATTATTATAGATAACATGATCGCCTTTATTACGTCCAGGCCCTAGCGCTCGAGGTGAGTCTTCAAAATTTTGTTCGGTAAACTCAACCTGAGCAGTTATACCTGCTAATTGTCCAATTGTACTTTTTGTCAAGCTACTTCTGGTTAAACTAGGGTCGGCATATACGTAACCCCCAGTACTATACGCCCGATAAGCAGAAACTGAGGATATGGCAACGCTCAAACGAGGAAATAACTTTCGCAAAACTTTTATCTGCCGCGGTTTGTTATCAGCATCCATCAATGCTTCTCCATTAGAATCCCGTAAGGTAATGATCTGTTCTACACGAGGGCAAGTTTGTACCGGATAGCGCACGTTAGCTGTATCGTTAATAGTATTATTAATTTCCCCATCGTTATAAGCAGGTTTATTATCTTTTCCTTTTTCCATCGGAGAGCTGTTCATGCCGCCATGCGTAATATAATCCGTGACTGTCGGAGTAACTAATTCAAATGCATCATAAGTATAAGGCACATAATGATAGAGGCTATGATCATCATTAGAATGAGTGACTGTCGAATTTCCTGTTATTTCATTAACATGGAATTCGCCGATAAAAGGTTGTGATTGCCGATCCAAATACTGATAAAACTCAGGGTTACCTTCGGAATCCGTGACAAGATCGCCGCCATAGCTGCGCTGGAAGATATAGACCCTGCGTGCGGTATTCTCCATGACCAGGTTAGCCTGCAGGGTGCCGAGCTTTTGATCGCCACTCGTGTTACCTGCGTCTTTCATATTCAGCGACAGCAGCGTGTCCTCACCGTGCGTTCCGGTTCCGGTGCGCTGTTCGTAACACATCTCTACCTGGCTGTTGGACGCGTTCCAGCACATGTTGCTACCGCCACCGCTGGCGGCAGTACCGCTGTCGTTATCATTTAAATCAAAGGTAAAACGAACGCCAAACGCGCCGGAAGTATAGCCTTTTAAGGAGTTGATATTACTGGCCACCGAGCCAAACTCAACGGGTGTTTTTCCATCGTCATTTTTCGTCACCAACCGCCAGTTGGTATTGGATGAGTCCCGATGCACTACCCATGCGTGCGAAGGCATATTCCCCATATCCGCCAGCGCCTGCGTCAGAGCGGGTTGAAAACGCGCAAACTCCAGCAGGCGGTCGCTGCTGTCGGCGTTAAATTCAACGATCGCATCGATCTGATTGATGCTGCTCTGCCGGCTTTCCAGATCGCTGCCGCGAAAGCCAATTCGATCAATATGCGCTACGCTATTTTTAGCCGCATCGCTCATCCAGCAAGGAAGATACTCCTTTTCAAAGGCATAGCTGGATTTCGGCGTTTTGATGTTGCAATTACTACTAATAAAGCGATAGCGCTGTTGCTGGCTGGCATCGTTGCCGTCACCCCACAGGTAGTATTCATCTTTATTGCCGGTATCGATATCTTCGATGCTGCTGCTCAGGCGTAGCTGATAATCTGCATCTGGCGTGTCGGTATTATAAAGCGGGTTGATTATCTCCTCAGTGTCATCCGCCCCGCGCTCTTTGACTGTAACGTCAGCATCCCTGACAAAATTAATAACGCCTCTCATCTCCTGTACCAGCGCAGCAGAAATATTTCGCTGAGACGAACGATCTGCCTGCTTGCGGACATACCGGGTATACATAGTCAGAAGCCCACCCGCAATGGCCATGACGATGATAATTTCCAGTAATGAGAATCCGCCGTCCCTGCGTTTAATCATTAAAAACTCCAGATACCATGGAAAAAATATCCGCCCTAAAGCGGATATTACAGGTCTATTTAATAATTACTTACTACCGAAAACGATACCGTTATTCGCGCCACCAATATTACAGGTTGCATCGTTGACGATATCTGTACTGTTAATATCTTCCGCAACGGAGAGGGATTTCAGTACGCTACCTACTTTTTTAGCAGTATCCAGCTCAGTTCCATTCAGCTGTGCTGATGCATCCTCGCCGGCCGGCGCAGAGATAATACCAACATAGTCCCACTGGTTCCCCATCTGCGAGAGAAGGTTTCGGCATGTCTGCTGGTCAAGGCCGCTAATGAGAATCACAAAGCCTTTGTGTACGCTACTGGCAGAGTCAACCAGCGCCTGGCCAATCTGGAAAGCATCGCCTGAAATACCGTTAAACGATTCAGAGGGAGAGATTTTACCCAGTTTATTTAGCGTAACGATAGGTGCGAGGTCGGTCGATGTCGCAATATTGCCTTTGGTCAGCGTTACCGCCGTTGTGGTAGCAGGCGGATATTCGCCTTCATCCTGAAACGCCTCAGCCATTGAGGTCCGAATGGTGTTGGTATTGTTCTGAATATCTGAAATATCCTGGGCGGTAAAGGCCCGCTGCGCTAATACCACTACACCCGCAGCAATCACGCCGATAATGCCAAGAACAATAATAATTTCTAGCAGCGTAACGCCGCGCTGCTTTCTTAATAATAGTGCCGCGGCACTGTCTATTCTATTATTGTTGACGCCTAACAATCCCGTTTTCATAACCCTTCCTTAAATATGTACCATCTTTCACATGGGATAATGCAACCAATGGAATTAATTAGTAATGTAATCACACTATTCTAAATAATTATTAACGCATTAAGAAGGGTATTATTGCCTTTATGCCACTCCAAAATTGGAGTGGCATAATTATAACATCAGGCGTGTTTTACCGCGTCGGCGATACGGTGTGCATATTCAGTGACCTGGGCTTCGTTCTCGCCCTCTACCATAACGCGAATCAGCGGCTCGGTGCCGGATTTACGCAGCAGCACACGTCCGCGGCTACCCAGCGCCGCTTCAACCTCTGCCGTCACGGATTTCACAGTTTCGTGTTCCAGCGGGTCGCCAGTACCTGCGGTAAAGCGCACGTTAACGAGGATCTGCGGGAAGAGCTTCATGCCGCTGCAGAGATCGTGCAGGGTCATGTTGTTACGCACCATGGCAGCAACAACCTGCAGGCCTGCAACGATACCGTCCCCGGTTGTGGTTTTATCCAGCAGAATGATGTGTCCGGAGTTCTCTGCACCAATACGCCAGCCCTTCTCCTGCAGCTTCTCCAGCACGTAGCGGTCGCCGACCTTAGCGCGGGCAAAAGGAATACCCAGCTGCTTCAGCGCCAGCTCCAGACCCATGTTGCTCATCAGCGTACCAACCGCACCGCCGCGAAGCTGCCCCTGACGCAGGCCTTCGCGCGCAATGATGTAGAGGATCTGATCCCCATCAACCTTGTTGCCTTCATGATCAACCATGATGACGCGGTCACCGTCGCCGTCAAAGGCGATACCGAGATCGGCCTTCTCAGCCAGCACGCGAGCCTGCAGCGCGCGTACGTCAGTAGCACCCACCTCTTCGTTGATGTTTACGCCGTTCGGCTCGCAGCCGAGGGTGATAACATCCGCACCCAGCTCACGGAAGACGCTAGGGGCAATGTGATAGGTCGCGCCATGGGCACAGTCGACAACAATTTTCAGCGCTTTCAGGCTTAGCTCGTTCGGGAAGGTGCCTTTACAGAACTCGATGTAGCGTCCGGCCGCGTCCACGATGCGGCTGGCTTTACCCAGCAGCGCGGAGTCAACGCAGCTGATCTCTTTTTCCAGCTCGGCTTCAATGGCCTCTTCTACCTCATCCGGCAGTTTGGTTCCGTCGGTTGAGAAGAACTTAATGCCGTTATCGTAGAACGGATTATGGGAGGCCGAGATAACAATCCCTGCTTCAGCGCGGAATGCACGGGTCAGGTACGCTACCGCAGGCGTTGGCATCGGTCCGGTGAAAGAGGCAGAGATACCGGCAGCGGCCAGGCCTGCTTCCAGCGCAGACTCCAGCATATAGCCAGAGATACGCGTGTCCTTACCGATAATGATTTTGCGCGAGCCATGACGCGCCAGAACTTTACCTGCTGCCCAGCCCAGCTTAAGGACGAAATCAGGCGTGATAGGCGCATCACCGACGCGCCCACGAATACCGTCTGTACCAAAATATTTGCGACTACTCATAGCGTTTGTTTTCCTTCGCTGATAGCGTGGCCTCGACCACCCGCATGGCTTCTGTTGTCTCTTTCACGTCGTGGACGCGAATTATGTGCGCTCCCTGCATGGCCGCTATCGTTGCGCACGCCAGACTGCCGCTCAGGCGCTCTGATGGGCCAACGTTGAGCAGCTGGCCAATCATCGATTTACGGGACATGCCGACCAGCAGCGGTAGACCAAAATGGTGAAACTCTGCCAGGCGAGCAAGAAGCGCGTAGTTATGGGAGAGATTCTTACCGAAACCGAAGCCGGGGTCGAGTACCAATTTATCCTTTGTAATACCTGCTTTCTCACACCTTGCTATCTGCTCGTGGAAATAACGGTCAACGTCGGCAAACACATCGGCATATTTCGGTGCATCCTGCATGGTCTTCGGATCGCCCTGCATATGCATCAGGCAGACCGGCAGACCGGTTTCCGCCGCTGCCTCCAGCGCGCCAGGCTCGCTCAGGGATCGGATGTCGTTAATCAGATGCGCGCCTACGCGGGCAATCTCCCGAATAACCTCCGGCTTAGAGGTATCTACCGAGATCCACACCTCAAAACGCTGCGCCAGCGCCTCTACCACCGGCACTACGCGGGAGAGCTCTTCATCAACGCTCACCTCAGCCGCGCCCGGCCGGGTTGACTCGCCGCCGACGTCGATAATGGTGGCCCCGGCGTTAATCATCAGGTTGGCATGTTTAACCGCGTCGATCAGCGTATTGTGCGCACCGCCGTCAGAAAAGGAGTCGGGGGTAACGTTGAGGATCCCCATAACGTGCGGATGAGAGAGATCGAGCGTGGTTCCCTGAGCGAAGAGTTTCATAAAGCATCCCTTGTACTGTGTGGGTGATAGACAAGAAAAAACCCCGGAGCACGCCCCGGGGTTTTAAATAGTGCTAACGCAGATACCGCATGAGCGTATTTGTCGCCAAACTGCTCAGCGCCAAACCAGACTTACATCGTGTTGCCTGGATTAGGCGTACGCGGTTCATCAACCGGACGCGGCGCACGCGGCGTGCCATTACTGTCAGAACTGTTTGAGCCAGGATCTTCCCAGCCCGCTGGCGGACGCACATCGCGACGGGCCATCAGGTCATCAATCTGCGGAGCGTCGATGGTCTCATACTTCATGAGCGCATCTTTCATTGAATGCAGGATGTCCATGTTATCGTTCAGGATCTGGCGAGCGCGGTTGTAGTTACGCTCAATCAGCAGCTTCACTTCCTGGTCGATAATACGTGCCGTTTCATCGGACATGTGTTTCGCTTTCGCCACGCTGCGGCCCAGGAACACCTCACCCTCTTCCTCTGCATACAGCAGCGGACCGAGTTTGTCAGAGAAGCCCCACTGAGTCACCATGTTACGTGCCAGGTTAGTCGCCACTTTAATGTCGTTGGACGCCCCGGTAGAAACATGTTCCACGCCGTAGATGATCTCTTCTGCCAGACGACCGCCGTACAGCGTGGAGATCTGGCTTTCCAGTTTCTGACGGCTGGCGCTAATCGCATCGCCTTCAGGCAGGAAGAAGGTTACACCCAGCGCACGGCCGCGCGGAATAATCGTCACTTTGTGTACCGGATCGTGTTCTGGTACCAGGCGGCCGATGATCGCGTGGCCCGCTTCGTGATACGCGGTCGACTCTTTCTGCGCTTCGGTCATCACCATGGAGCGACGTTCCGCACCCATCATGATCTTATCTTTCGCTTTCTCAAACTCAACCATTGAGACAACGCGTTTGTTGCCGCGGGCAGCAAACAGTGCCGCTTCGTTGACCAGGTTAGCGAGATCCGCACCGGAGAAGCCTGGGGTACCGCGAGCAATGATTGCCGCATCGATATCCGGCGCCAGCGGTACGCGGCGCATGTGCACCTTCAGGATCTGCTCACGGCCACGCACGTCTGGCAGACCGACCACAACCTGGCGGTCGAAACGGCCTGGACGCAGCAGCGCCGGGTCAAGCACGTCCGGACGGTTCGTCGCGGCGATCACGATAATGCCTTCGTTGCCTTCAAAGCCATCCATCTCAACCAGCATCTGGTTCAGGGTCTGCTCACGTTCATCATGACCACCGCCCAGGCCTGCGCCACGCTGGCGGCCAACGGCGTCGATCTCATCGATAAAGATGATGCACGGTGCCGCTTTCTTGGCCTGTTCGAACATGTCACGCACACGAGATGCACCGACACCTACGAACATTTCCACGAAGTCAGAACCGGAAATGGTAAAGAAGGGAACCTTTGCTTCACCGGCAATCGCTTTTGCCAGCAGGGTTTTACCGGTACCTGGAGGGCCGACCATTAAGACGCCTTTCGGGATCTTACCGCCCAGCTTCTGGAAGCGGCTCGGTTCACGCAGGTATTCAACCAGCTCACCCACCTCTTCTTTGGCTTCGTCGCAGCCGGCAACGTCAGCAAAGGTAGTTTTGATCTGATCTTCGGTCAGCATACGCGCCTTGCTCTTGCCGAACGACATGGCACCTTTGCCACCGCCGCCCTGCATCTGGCGCATAAAGAATATCCAGACGCCGATTAACAGCAGCATCGGGAACCACGAAATGAAGATTGAAGCCAGCAGGCTTGGCTCTTCCGGCGGCTCGCCAACTACTTTGACGTTTTTCGTCAGCAGGTTATCAAGCAGTTTCGGATCGTTAACCGGGATGTAAGTCGTGTAACGGTTACTATCTTTCTTGGTAACGTTGATCTCACGTCCGTTGATACGCGCTTCGCGAACCTGGTCCTGATTGACCTCTTGCAGGAAGGTAGAGTAATCCACCTTACGCCCGTTCGACTCGCTGGGCCCAAAGCTCTGGAATACTGACATCAGCACAACGGCAATGACCAGCCAGAGTATTAGGTTTTTCGCCATGTCACTCAAGGGATTAACCTCATATTACAACTGTGTTAAAAACAGCGTCAGGATACTCGGTATCCCGTCTCCTTCAAACCTGGGTTTGATATCAACGGTTTATCATTTTCGCCCGGTCGCTACAATGTACACTTCACGTGAACGCGCACGCGAAGAGTCAGGTTTACGCACTTTTACCTTCGTAAACAGAGAGCGAATTTCTCTAAGATACTCATCAAAACCTTCGCCCTGAAACACCTTCACAACAAAATTTCCGCCCGGTGCGAGAACGTCGCGGCACATCTGCAGCGCCAGCTCCACCAGATACATGGCGCGGGGGATATCCACTGCCGGTGTTCCGCTCATGTTGGGGGCCATGTCGGACATGACCACCTGAACTTTTTCGTCGCCGACGCGTTCCAACAGCGCCTTAACCACTAATTCATCACGAAAATCGCCCTGAAGGAAGTCGACACCAACGATGGGATCCATAGGAAGAAGATCGCATGCGATGATCCGCCCTTTGCCACCGATCTGCGTGACCACATACTGTGACCAGCCACCCGGCGCAGCGCCCAGATCGACAACCGTCATGCCTGGCTTAAAAAGCTTGTCACTTTGCTGTATTTCATCAAGTTTAAACCAGGCGCGGGAACGTAACCCTTTTTTCTGCGCCTGCTGCACATATTTATCGCTAAAGTGTTCCTGAAGCCAGCGGCTTGAGCTGGCAGAACGCTTTTTACCTGTCATCTCTATTTCCAACGTTGTTCATCGTGAGTAGCAGGCTATCAACTATCAGCACAGCCGATTTGGCGATACACTGGAGATGGCGGTAGAATGAACCGTTTTCAATCCCAACGTAAGCAAAAATATACGATGAATCTGAGTACTAAACAAAAACAGCACCTTAAAGGTCTGGCACATCCGCTCAAGCCGGTAGTTATGCTTGGCAACAATGGTTTGACCGAAGGGGTACTGGCCGAGATTGAACAAGCGCTAGAGCACCATGAGCTTATCAAGGTCAAGATCGCTACCGAAGACCGCGAAACTAAGACGCTGATCGTGGAAGCGATTGTTCGTGAAACCGGCGCCTCTAACGTACAGGTCATCGGTAAAACGCTGGTGCTGTACCGCCCATCGAAGGAGCGTAAAATTTCGCTGCCACGCTAAGAATATCCTGGATAGAACACAAAATCTGTGTAAAACGAGGGGTTTTCTGCAAGCTGACAAGCAAAATGCCACGCTCTTGACGTTGTTAAAAGGCCGCTATGCGGCCTTTTTCTTATCTTTACATTACGTCAACATATTACAGGTTGGTGCGTAATTAAAGATATTCTACCTTGAGGATCTCATACTCTACTTCGCCACCCGGGGTGCGGATGACGACGACATCATCCTGCTCTTTCCCTACCAGTCCGCGTGCGATCGGTGAATTTACGGAGATCAGATTCTGCTTAAAATCCGCCTCATCATCACCCACGATGCGGTAGGTCTGCTCTTCATCGTTATCGAGATTCAGCACGGTAACGGTTGAACCAAAAATCACGCGGCCATTGTTAGGCATTTTTGTGATGTCGATCACCTGTGCATTGGAGAGCTTGGCCTCAATGTCTTTGATACGACCTTCACAGAACCCCTGCTGCTCGCGGGCAGCATGGTACTCCGCATTCTCTTTCAGGTCGCCGTGCTCGCGGGCATCGGCAATCGCAGCGATGATTTCAGGACGACGCACGGATTTCAGAAAATCCAGCTCTTCGCGTAATTTTTCAGCACCACGTAAGGTCATCGGAATAGCTTGCATTGTTATACCTCTTAAACATTCCTGTAGGGAGCGGTGGCCCCGCCCCGGTAGCTTTGCCCCTGCATACCGCGCAAAAGAAGGGGTCAAAAAGCAAAAAGAAAACCGACCCGGAGACAAAGCTCCAGGTCAGCAGCAATTTTTCAATTTGATACGCATTTTACCCGGAAGTTCCTTATGGGTCATCGTTTACTTTCCGGTGCGATGCACCGTAGTATGACGGCCTGTTTCCAGGTTTCTAGCGCGAGATTATGCGATTTTCCAGATATGTCATCGGATTGACCACCAGTATAGCGTTGAATGTGCAGGCCGCGAACGTTGATGAGTACATTAACCAGCTTCCTGCTGGCGCAAACCTCGCCCTGATGGTGCAGAAGGTAGGCGCTCAGGCTCCTGATATTGATTACCACAGTCAGCAGATGGCCCTGCCCGCCAGTACCCAAAAGGTGATCACCGCGCTGGCCGCCCTGCTGCAGCTAGGCCCAGATTTCCGTTTTACCACCACGCTTGAGAGTAAAGGCAGCGTCGCGAACGGGGTGCTAAAAGGGGACTTAGTAGCGCGATTTGGCGGCGATCCGACGCTAAAGCGACAGGATATCCGCAATATGGTGGCGGTGCTGAAAAAATCCGGTGTCCAGCAGATTGAGGGCAATGTGCTGATCGACACCTCGGTGTTTGCCAGCCACGATAAAGCTCCCGGCTGGCCGTGGAATGACATGACCCAGTGCTTCAGTGCGCCCCCCGCCGCCGCGATTATCGATCGTAACTGCTTCTCGGTGTCGCTCTATAGCGCCCAGAAAGCGAACGATCTGGCGTTTATCCGCATCGCCTCCTACTACCCTGTTACCATGTTCAGCCAGGTGCGCACGCTGGCGAAAGGCTCTCCTGATGCCCAGTACTGCGAACTGGACGTCGTCCCGGGCGATCTTAACCGCTTTACGCTCACCGGCTGCCTGACCCAGCGCGCCGATCCGCTGCCGCTGGCCTTTGCGATACAGGACGGGGCGAGCTACGCCGGGGCGGTGCTGAAGGACGAGCTTAAACAGGCCGGTATTACCTATAGCGGGACGCTGCTGCGCCAGACGCTGGTTAACGAGCCGGGAACGGTGATTGCCAGCAAGCAGTCCGCGCCGCTGCACGATCTCTTGAAAATTATGCTGAAAAAGTCGGACAACATGATTGCCGATACCGTGTTTCGCACCATCGGCCATGCGCGCTTTGGCGTGCCGGGGACGTGGCGTGCGGGAGCGGATGCCGTGCGGCAGATCCTGCGCCAGCAGGCGGGCGTCGAGCTGGGTAACAGCATTGTGGTGGATGGCTCCGGCCTGTCGCGCCATAACCTGATCTCCCCCGCCACCATGATGCAGGTGCTGCAATATATCGCCCAGCATGATACCGAGCTGAACTTCATCTCGATGCTGCCGCTGGCAGGCTATGACGGCTCGTTACAGTACCGTGCCGGTCTGCATGCGGCAGGCGTAGACGGTAAGGTGTCGGCGAAGACTGGCTCCCTGCAGGGGGTGTATAACCTGGCGGGCTTTATTACCACCGCCAGCGGCCAGCGTATGGCCTTTGTGCAGTATCTCTCCGGCTATGCGGTAGAGCCTGCCGACCAGCGCAACCGCCGTATCCCGCTGGTGCGCTTTGAGAGCCGGTTGTACAAAGACGTTTACCAGAATAATTAATTCGGCTACGGCACAAACAAAAACCCCGGCTTATGGCCGGGGTTTTTCGTTTTTACTGCATTAACGCTTGTAGATGAATTCGATACCTTCGTCGTCCTCTTCATCCCAGTCGTCATCTTCATCGTCCTCTTCCACTTCAGCATCTTCAAGCTGCTGGCGGTGGTAGTCATCCCACATGAATTCGACTTTTTCAGGCTGCTTCGCCTCTTCAGCCTGAACCAGCGGGTTCTCGATGATGAAGGTCATGACGTCCCAGCAGAGGTCTTTTACGCCCTGCTGGCTGGCCGCAGAGATAAGATAGTGCTTATCTTCCCAGCCCAGCGCTTTCGCAATCGCCGCGGCCTTCTCTTCGGCCTCAGCCTTATCCATCAGGTCGATCTTGTTGAAGACCAGCCAGCGTGGCTTAGCGGCCAGCTTCTCGCTGTACTTCTCCAGCTCGCCGGTGATGATGCGCGCGTTCTCAACCGGATCGGAACCGTCGATCGGATCGATGTCGATCAGGTGCAGCAGGACACGACAGCGTTCAAGGTGTTTCAGGAAGCGAATACCCAGCCCTGCACCCTCTGCCGCGCCTTCAATCAGGCCCGGAATGTCGGCAACCACAAAGCTCTTTTCGGTATCCATACGCACTACACCGAGGCTTGGCACCAGGGTGGTAAACGGATAGTCCGCCACCTTCGGCTTCGCTGCGGAGACGGCGCGGATGAACGTCGATTTACCGGCGTTAGGCATGCCCAGCATTCCGACGTCGGCCAGCAGCATCAGCTCCAGCTGCAGATCGCGCTTATCGCCCGGCGTACCCATGGTTTTCTGTCGCGGCGTACGGTTAACAGAGGATTTAAAGCGCGTGTTACCCAGACCGTGCCAGCCGCCTTTAGCGACCATCAGACGCTGACCGTGTTTGGTCATATCGCCCATGGTCTCGCCCGTACCCTGGTCAATGATGCGCGTTCCTACCGGTACCTTAACGGTGACATCTTTACCGCGCTTGCCGGTACAGTCACGGCTCTGGCCGTTCTGCCCACGCTCGGCGCGGAAAGACTTCTCAAAGCGGTAGTCGATCAGGGTGTTGAGGTTCTCGTCCGCTTCCAGCCAGACATCGCCACCGTCACCACCGTCGCCGCCGTCAGGGCCGCCGCGTGGAATATATTTTTCACGACGAAAGCTTACGCAGCCGTTACCGCCGTCACCTGCCACGACCAGAATCGTAGCTTCATCAACAAACTTCATTTTACTCTCCGTTACTCATTCGCCTGAGCGGGGTAAAGTGACAATCACTTCACGCTTGCGCCAGCGTCCCCAGAGGCGGTGGCCTATGGCGGAATACATAGCGCCCGCAACCACGACAAACGCACCGAGATAACCTAAAAGGTTTAACATCGGTCTGGCGAAAACATCAGGCCAGGCCTGTGATAATAAATCTGAAAACAACAG
This sequence comes from Pseudescherichia sp. L3, assembly GCF_024656065.1. Classification (NCBI taxonomy): domain Bacteria; kingdom Pseudomonadati; phylum Pseudomonadota; class Gammaproteobacteria; order Enterobacterales; family Enterobacteriaceae; genus Pseudescherichia; species Pseudescherichia sp. L3. The sequence continues at coordinate 87,146 of NZ_JANKYC010000004.1, read as the reverse complement.
CGTAAACAGCGGGGTCAGCGTGATTAACGCGCTCACCTGCGCCGCCTGCCAGCGCGCCATCGCCTCGACGAGTGCGCCATAGCCTACCAGCGTATTAAGGCCGCAGAAGATCAGACAGGCCAGCTGCCAGTGGCTAAGCCGGGCTATCGTGGCAGGCTCTGCCAACGGCAGCAACGCTATTGTGCATAAAGTGTACAGCAAAAAGAGGATCTGCTGCGAGGCCAGGCGGCGTAATAATACCTTTTGCGCGACCCCGTAGCTCACCCAGACAGCGGCGGCGCTAACGCCGAAAATCACACCCCAGGTGTAATCAGTGAGTCTGGTGAAGATCTCAATCAGGCTGGTGTTGAAAAACATCACCAGCCCGCAAAGCAGCATGACGGCCCCAATGATCTGGGTGCCGCGCATTTTCTCCTTCAGGATAAACACGCTAGCCACCATCATGCCCACCGGTGAGAGCTGTCCAATCACCTGTGATGCCGTCGGGGTTAAATATTGTAGAGAAGAGCTGAAGAGAATGAAATTCCCGAACAGGCCCCCGGTAGCAATAGCCAGCAACACCAGCCAGCGGCGTTGACGGAAAATGCGCATCGGCGGCAGTTTGCCCTTGATGGCCAGAATCGAGCCGAGGCCTATCGCGGCCATTAAAAAGCGATAGAACACGATTGTAGGCGGTTCCATCACCTCCAGCACCTGCTTCATAGCAATGGGCAATGCGCCCCAGCACATGGCTGTCGTTAGCGCTAAAAGGATCCCAATGCCTGCCTGCTGCTTCATTGCCCGTATTCCCTACAAGAGATTTTCCGGACGTCGAATGTAAAAAGCCCCGCAACGTGTTGCGGGGCTTTCATCCGTTACCGGGACGCGAAAAACTTATTCAGCAACGATGCTGATGAACTTACGGTTTTTCGGGCCTTTAACTTCGAACTTAACTTTACCGTCAGTCAAAGCGAACAGAGTGTGGTCACGGCCGCAACCAACGTTAGAGCCAGCGTGGAACTTAGTACCACGTTGACGAACGATGATGCTACCTGCCAGTACTGCTTCTCCGCCAAAGCGTTTTACGCCCAGACGTTTAGCTTCTGAATCGCGACCGTTACGAGTTGAGCCGCCAGCCTTTTTGTGTGCCATTTAAATCTGCTCCCCTAGTCTTAAGCGCTGATGCCAGTGATTTTAACATCAGTGAACCACTGACGATGGCCTTGCTGCTTACGATAGTGTTTACGACGACGAAACTTAACGATTTTAACTTTCTCGCCACGACCGTGAGCAACAACTTCAGCTTTGATAACGCCGCCATCAACGAAAGGAACGCCGATTTTGACTTCTTCACCGTTTGCGACCATCAGAACTTCAGCGAACTCAATAGTTTCGCCAGTTGCGATGTCCAGCTTTTCCAGGCGAATGGTCTGACCTTCGCTTACTCGGTGTTGTTTACCACCACTTTGGAAAACCGCGTACATAAAAAACTCCGCTTCCGCGCACATCTTTCGAGTGATTCAGAGTGCGCTATAAATATTCACAATAGGGCGCGAATATTACGCAAAACGCGAGGCTTTGACAAGAGCGATCGTCAACAGACGAAGAAAAAAAACACAACGTGTATGGTAACGTTTATCTGGCGCGTTTTTTCAGTACAATCAACGATACTATAGCTAACCCGTAACCCTTTGTTATCCCATTTTGACAGGTGATAAACAGGACTTTAAGCCCGGCTTTTGCGATGAATTTAGAAAAAATCAATGAGTTAACCGCGCAAGATATGGCGGGTGTCAATGCGACAATACTGCAACAGCTCGACTCGGACGTACAGCTGATCAACCAGCTGGGGTATTACATTGTCAGCGGCGGCGGCAAACGTATCCGTCCGATGATCGCCGTGCTGGCCGCACGCGCTGTAGGCTATGAGGGACATGATCACGTTACTATTGCGGCGCTAATTGAATTTATTCATACCGCAACGCTGCTGCATGACGACGTGGTGGATGAATCCGATATGCGCCGGGGCAAAGCCACCGCTAACGCCGCGTTTGGCAACGCAGCCAGCGTGCTGGTGGGGGATTTTATCTATACCCGCTCCTTCCAGATGATGACCAGCCTCGGCTCGCTCAAGGTGCTGGCGGTGATGTCGGAAGCGGTAAACGTGATCGCTGAAGGTGAAGTGCTTCAGCTGATGAACGTGAACGACCCGAATATTACCGAAGAGAACTATATGCGGGTTATCTACAGCAAAACGGCTCGTCTGTTCGAGGCGGCTGCCCAGTGCTCAGGCATTTTGGCAGGCTGTAGCGAAGCACAGGAGAAGGGGCTGCAGGATTACGGCCGCTATCTCGGTACCGCCTTCCAGCTTATCGACGACCTGCTGGACTACAGCGCCGATGGCGAGACGCTGGGTAAAAACGTGGGCGACGATCTCAACGAAGGCAAACCTACCCTGCCGCTGCTGCATGCCATGCGTCACGGTACGCCCGAGCAGGCGCAGATGATCCGTGAAGCCATTGAGCAGGGCAACGGCCGCCACCTGTTAACCCCGGTACTGGAGGCGATGGCTGCCTGCGGTTCGCTGGAGTGGACGCGGCAGCGGGCGGAAGAGGAGGCAGATAAAGCTATTGCCGCGCTTCAGGTCTTACCGGACTCCCCCTGGCGTGACGCGCTGATTGGCCTGGCGCATATCGCCGTGCAGCGCGATCGCTGATCCCTACACTCCCGCGTGCCCGCGCGGGAATATTCCAAAAAATTCCAATAACCGAATCCTACCAAGTTCAGTAACACCATGGGATTATTCCTGGCAAATTCCTAAATCGCACTCTTTTATAAGAACTTATTAGAGCTTCAGCTCCCTTAGCGATATGATAGTCCCGCGCACCGTTTTAGCGCAGTGCTTATCGCAATTACAGGGAGGAAAAATGGAACAGAAACTGATTGACTGGCACCCAGCCGATATCATTGCCGCGCTACGTAAGAAAGGGACCTCAATGGCGGCAGAGTCACGCAGAAATGGTCTCAGCTCATCGACGCTGGCTAACGTACTGACGCGGCCGTGGCCGAAGGGGGAGATGATCATCGCCAGGGCGATTGAGACGGATCCGTGGGTCATCTGGCCGTCGCGCTATCACAATCCGATTACTCATGAGTTTATCGATCGCTCGAAGCTGATCAGAAAGAGAGAGAGGAAACAGTCCAAAGCATAAATTTCGTTAATCCGGCAAGCCAACCCCCTTCTCCTTCCGGTAAGGGGGCTGCCTTCCATTAAGCCTTACTCGCCTTTTACGCGTTCGATGTTCGCGCCCAGCGCCCGCAGCTTGTTCTCAATAGTTTCATACCCACGATCGATATGATAAATACGCTCAACGATGGTGGTTCCTTCTGCAATACAGCCCGCCAGCACCAGGCTTGCAGACGCACGCAGATCGGTTGCCATCACCTGGGCACCGGAGAGTTTCTCCACGCCGTGACAGATAGCGGTATTGCTCTCAATCTCCGCGTGTGCACCCATACGGATCAGCTCCGGAATGTGCATAAAGCGGTTTTCGAAGATGGTTTCCGTCACGACGCCGGTTCCTTCTGCCACCAGATTCAGCAGCGTAAACTGCGCCTGCATGTCGGTCGGGAATGCCGGGTGTGGCGCGGTGCGCACGTTAACCGCCTTCGGACGCTTGCCGTGCATATCCAGGCTGATCCAGTCTTCGCCGAGCTCAATATCCGCGCCCGCTTCACGCAGCTTGGCCAGCACCGCATCCAGGGTATCAGGCTGAGCTTTATGGCAGACGATTTTACCGCCGGAGATGGCCGCAGCAACAAGGAAGGTCCCGGTTTCGATACGGTCAGGCAGCACGCTGTAGACACCGCCACCCAGGCGCTCAACGCCCTCAATGGTGATGCTGTCCGTACCCATGCCGGTGATCTTCGCCCCCAGGGTGTTGAGGAAGTTTGCCGTATCGACAATCTCCGGCTCGCGGGCGGCGTTTTCGATAATCGTGGTGCCTTCGGCCAGTGTCGCCGCCGACATGATGGTCACGGTCGCGCCAACGCTGACCTTATCCATCACGATATGCGCCCCTTTCAGGCGACCGTTCACGGACGCTTTAACGTAGCCCTCTTCCAGCTTGATCTCTGCACCCAGCTGCTCAAGGCCGCTAATATGCAGGTCTACTGGACGCGCGCCGATAGCGCAGCCGCCCGGCAGGGAGACTTCGCCTTTGCCAAAACGTGCCACCAGCGGACCCAGAGCCCAGATTGAGGCGCGCATGGTCTTTACCAGTTCGTAGGGGGCGCGATAGATATTAACCGCGCTGCCGTCCATCCAGACGGAACCGTTGCGCTCGACCTTCATGCCAAGCTGGCTCAGCAGCTTCATGGTGGTATCGATATCTTTCAGCTTCGGAACGTTACGAATTTCCACGGGCTCTTCTGCCAGCAGGGCGGCAAAAAGAATGGGCAGCGCTGCGTTTTTCGCTCCTGAAATTGTCACTTCGCCCTGAAGCCGGGTCGGCCCCTGTACACGAAACTTATCCATTCATCTCTTCTCTGTTAAGAATTCATACGTACTGTCGGTCAATGACCGCCAGCTCAAAAACCATTAAGTTTGCGGTCGCGCGCCCACTCAGCGGGCGTATAGGCTTTAATCGACAGGGCATGGATGCGGTTGTCTGCAATGTACTCCATCAGCGGCGCATAGACGGCCTGCTGCTTCTTCACGCGACTCATGTCGGCAAAAATTTCACCCACCGCAATAACCTGAAAGTGACTGCCATCGCCGCTAACGTGGGCTTCCTGCAGGGAGAGTGCGTTCATCAGCACGGTCTGGATTTCATGATTTTCCATGGGCTTTAATTCATCTGGTAGTGAAAACAGTCCAACATCTTAGAGGAAAGTGGCGCTGTCTTAAATAAGCAAAAAGCCTCGCTTATCAATCAAGCGAGGCTATGAGTAGTAACGTACTGAAAATATTAGTGTGGCAGCGCATCGGCGGGCAGGTTATAGAGCTGCGCCAGGGTCCGGACCTTATCGCTGACGCCCTCAAGCACGACCTCGCGCCCCTGTTTGCGGGCAAAGGCCACCAGGTGAACCAGCAGGGCCACACCGGCGGTGTCGACGCGGGCCACCCCGGTCAGGTCAATGACGTCAACGCCGTTCAGCGCCTGCGCCCTCGCCTCCCAAAGCGCGTTCAGCACGTCCTGGTCCAGCTCTCCATGGAGAGCCAGCCGCTCGCCATCGCGCGTCCAGCGTAGCTGGTCAGCCATTATTTCTTCTCGTCCAGGGTGATTTTCTGCTGGGAGATCGATTTCAGCTGTGCGGTCAGACCGTCAATGCCTTTGGTACGCAGCAGGTCGCTCCACTCGTTCTGTTTTGTGGTGATCATGCTGATGCCTTCGGCAATCATGTCATAGGCCTGCCAGTTGCCGGTCTGGCTGTTCTTACGCCACTGGAAGTCGAGGCGCACCGGCGGACGACCGTTTGGATCGTTAATGGTGACGCGGATCGGCACGATAGAGGCATTACCCAGCGGCTTCTCCGGGGCAATCTGGTAGGTCTGGCCGTTATACATCGCCAGTGCCTGGCCATAGGCCTGCTTGAGGTACTCACGGAAGGCGGCAAAGTAGGCATCACGCTGGGCTGGAGTCGCTTCTTTGTAGTAGCGGCCCAGCACCAGTGCACCCGCGTATTTCACCTGCACGTAGGGCAGCAGCTCTTGATCAACCACCTCACGCAGGTAGTCAGGGTTAGCGCGGATTTTCGGCTGTTCGGTTTTAAGGCGATCGAAGGTCTTTTTCGCCGCTTCCTGCATCAGCGTGTACGGGTTGCTCTGATCGGCGGCGGTAGCTGCCGTCAGCGGAGCAATAGCCAGTACGGCAATCATTAACAGTCGTTTAAACATGCGTCACTTCTCCTTATGGATTCGTCGGGGTGGCGGACGGTGCAACGTCAGTATCAGCAGCGCCCGGCGCTGGCGCATCACCTGAACTCTTATTGTCGCTACCTTTGCTGTTGTAAAGGAATTGTCCGATCAGGTCCTCAAGTACCATTGCGGACTTGGTATCCTGAATGGTGCTGCCGTCTTTAAGCATAGAACTTCCCAGCTCGGGATCGTCAAAACCGACGTTAAGCGCCAGATATTGTTCCCCCAGCAGGCCCGAGGTGCGAATAGCCAGCGAGCTGGTATCGGGGATCTGGTTATAGCGCTCTTCAATATCCAGCGACACGCGCGGCAGGTAGGTTTTCGGATCGAGTTCGATATCAGCCACGCGCCCAACCACCACGCCGCCAATACGCACCGGCGAGTGGATCTTCACGCCGCCAATGTTGTCGAAAGTAGCGGTGATCCGGTAGGTTGGCTCAGTCCGCATAGAGGCGACGTCCGCCGCCTTCAGGCAGATAAAAAGCGCCGCCAGCAGGGCAATCAGAAGAAAAATACCCACCCAAATTTCTGTTTTTTTCGTTTGCATCTACTCAGTTCCCAAACATCAGAGCGGTGAGCACAAAATCGAGGCCGAGAATGGTCAACGATGAGTGCACAACGGTACGTGTGGTGGCCCGGCTGATCCCTGCCGACGTGGGGATCGCGTCATAACCATTAAACAGCGCGATCCAGGTAACAGTAATAGCGAACACCACGCTTTTGATCAGGCAGTTCACCAGATCGAGGCGCAGATCGACGGCGTTTTGCATCGCCGTCCAGAAGAAGCCGGAATCAATGCCTTTCCAGTTTACGCCCACCAGCGAGCCGCCCCAGATGCCGACCGCGACAAACATAATGGTCAGCAGCGGAAGCGAGATCACACCCGCCCAGAAGCGTGGCGCGATCACCCGGCGCAGCGGATCCACGGCCATCATCTCCATGCTGGAGAGCTGCTCAGTCGCCCGCATCAGACCGATTTCGGCCGTCAGCGCCGACCCGGCCCGCCCGGCAAACAACAGCGCGGCAACCACCGGCCCCAGCTCACGCAGCAGCGACAGCGCCACCAGCATACCGAGGCTGGTTTCGGCGCTGTAGGTGGTGAGCACCAGGTAGCCCTGAAGCCCAAGCACCATACCGATGAACACCCCGGAGACAAGGATGATGAGCATCGAGAGCACGCCCACATTATAGAGCTGGCGAACCAGCAGCGGGGCGTGCTTGCGAAACTCGGGCTTGCCGACCAGCGCATTGAATAACATCAACCCGGCGCGCCCGAACGTCGCGAGCGTTTTGATCCCGCGATGTCCAAGCGATGCCAGTGCATTTAACAGCATGAGTGGCTTAACTCCCTGTTCCTAGTAAATCATGAAGGTAGTCACCTGCCGGGTAGCGGAACGGCACCGGGCCATCCGCAATGCCGTCAAGGAACTGGCGTACCCGGGGATCGGCATTCTCCTGCAGTCCCTGCGCGCTGCCGTGGGCAACGATCTTTTTGTCGGCCACGATATAGGCGTAGTCGGCAATACTCAATACCTCGGGCACGTCGTGAGAGACGACAATGCAGGTGACGCCTAGCGCGCTGTTCAGCTCAGAGATAAGCTTGACCAGCACGCCCATAGTGATGGGATCCTGGCCAACAAAAGGCTCATCAAACATGATCAGGTCCGGCTCCAGGGCAATCGCCCGCGCCAGCGCCGCCCGTCGGGCCATGCCGCCGGAGAGCTCGGACGGCATCAGCTTTGCCGCGCCGCGCAGGCCAACGGCCTCCAGCTTCATCATCACCGTGCTTTTAAGCAGCGCAGGCGGCAGATGCGTGTGCTCACGCAGCGGATAGGCCACGTTGTCAAACACGGTCATGTCGGTGAACAGCGCCCCAGACTGGAACAGCATGCTCATACGCTTGCGCACGGTGTAGAGGCGGGTACGCGACATGGCCGGTACGTTTTCGCCGTCAAACAGGATCTCGCCGCCATCCGGCGGGATCTGCCCGCCGATCAGGCGCAGCAGCGTGGTTTTACCGATCCCTGACGGTCCCATGATCGCGGTGATCTTTCCCCGCGGCACCGTCAGTGAAATATTGTCGAAGATACACCGATTGCCACGGGAGAAGCTGACGCCACGGACATCGACTAAATTCGCCATCGTCTGGCTCATTTACTTTTCCTTCTGCCTTGTTAGGTGTAACCGGGGCGCGTCATTACGCCTGGTCACGATATTTTTACAGAATATTGTGTGCATAGGTTAGCTAAAGCTGGCATTTGTTTTACTTTTAAGCCGCTTAAAGTCAAAATTAGGACTCGCTGTGTCTAACCGATCCTTTTCTCGCCTGCGATCGCTGACTGCGGACCGGCGATTATACCTGAAGAAAGGACTTTAGATGCTTTTAGCGATGGCGCTGTTAATTATTGGTTTACTTTTGGTGGTCTACAGTGCCGATCGTCTGGTGTTTGCCGCATCTATTCTCTGTCGGAGCGTCGGGATCCCGCCGCTGATCATCGGCATGACGGTGGTCACCATCGGCACCTCTCTACCTGAAATCATTGTCTCGATGGCCGCTTCCCTGCATGGGCAGATGGATCTGGCCATCGGCACGGCGCTGGGCTCCAACATTGTTAATATTCTGCTGATCCTCGGTCTGGCCGCCCTGTTCCATCCATTTACCGTACATTCTGATATTCTGCGCCGCGAAATCCCGCTAATGTTGATCGTTAGCGCGCTGGCTGGCGCAGTATTGTACGATGGCCAGCTTAGCCGGGCGGAGGGTCTCTTTTTACTGCTGTTAGCCGTGCTCTGGCTGGTATTCATTGTTAAGATTGGCCGCCAGGGCAACGATAGCCTGACGCGGGAGCAGCTGGCAGAGCTGCCCCGTGAAGGCAGCCTGTCGGTAGCGTTTCTCTGGCTGGGGGTCGCGCTGATCGTCATGCCGATGGCAACCCGGATGGTGATTGATAACGCCACGGTGCTGGCTAACGTACTGGGGATGAGCGAGCTGACCATCGGCCTGACGGTCATTGCCATTGGCACTAGCCTGCCGGAGCTGGCTACCGCTATCGCCGGCACACGCAAAGGCGAGGATGACATTGCCATCGGTAATATCATCGGCTCCAGCATTATTAATATCGCCATTGTGCTGGGCCTGCCCGCGCTGATTGTGCCCGGCTCCTTTAACCCGCTGGCCTTTACGCGTGACTACGGCGTGATGCTGGCGGTCAGCGTTATCTTTGCCCTGCTGTGCTGGCGTCGGCAGCGCCAGACGGGCCGGGGTGCAGGGGCGCTGTTGATCGGCGGTTTTATCATATGGATGGCGATGCTCTACTGGCTATCGCCGTATATCACTGGATAATCGGAAACCTATTATGTCGCACATAGATTTGCCGCCGGGCTTTGACTTTCAACAGGCAGGCAGGGATGTACTGACCATTGAACGTGAAGGCCTGGCCGAGCTTGACCGCTATATCAACGAAGACTTTACCGAAGCCTGCGAAAAGATGTTCTACTGCACCGGTAAAGTGGTGGTGATGGGCATGGGCAAATCTGGCCATATCGGGCGTAAAATGGCGGCGACCTTCGCCAGCACCGGCACGCCGTCGTTTTTTGTACATCCAGGCGAGGCCGCCCACGGCGATCTCGGCATGGTCGCTCCGCAGGATATCGTTATCGCGCTGTCAAACTCCGGCGAATCTAACGAGATCCTCGCGCTGATCCCGGTGCTGAAACGCTTGCAGGTGCCGTTGATCTGCGTCACCAGCCGCCCGGAGAGCAGCATGGCGCGAGCGGCGGATATTCATCTGTGCGTCAAAGTGCCTCGTGAAGCCTGTCCGCTGGGGCTGGCCCCTACGTCCAGCACCACGGCGGCGCTGGTCATGGGCGACGCGTTAGCGGTAGCGCTATTGAAGGCACGCGGCTTTACTGCAGAGGACTTTGCCCTCTCCCACCCCGGCGGCGCGCTGGGACGCAAGCTACTGCTGCGGGTAAACGATATTATGCACACCGGGGATGAGATCCCCCACGTCAGCAAAGAGGCCTCCCTGCGCGACGCGCTGCTGGAGATCACCCGCAAAAACCTGGGCATGACGGTGGTGTGCGACGACCTGATGAAGATCGAAGGCATCTTCACCGATGGCGACCTGCGCCGCGTGTTTGATATGGGCGCGGACGTGAGGAATTTAGGTATCGCAGACGTAATGACCCCCGGCGGCATTCGCGTTCGCGCAGGCACGCTGGCGGTTGACGTCCTGAACCTGATGCAGTCCCGGCATATTACGGCGGTGATGGTTGCCGATGGCGACCAGCTGCTGGGTGTGGTACATATGCACGATCTGCTGCGCGCAGGCGTAGTGTAAAAAGGATACGAGAATGAGTAATGCTGGTGCGTCACTGGCGACCTGCTACGGGCCGGTCAGTACGCAAGTGATAGCAAAGGCGGAGAAGATCCGCCTGCTGATCCTGGACGTCGACGGCGTAATGTCTGACGGCCTGATTTTTATGGGTAATAATGGTGAAGAGCTGAAAGCGTTCAACGTGCGCGACGGCTACGGAATCCGCTGCGCGTTGACCTCAGGCATTGAGGTGGCCATCATTACCGGCCGCAAGGCCAAGCTGCTGGAAGACCGCTGCGCTACGCTGGGGATCACGCATCTTTATCAGGGGCAGTCAGACAAGCTGATCGCCTACCGGGAGCTGCTCGCTACCCTCGCCGTCAGCGCCGATGAGGTAGCCTACGTGGGTGACGACCTGATCGACTGGCCGGTGATGGCGGAAGTCGGTTTAAGCGTGGCCGTGGCCGATGCACACCCGCTGCTGCTGCCGCGTGCGGACTACGTTACGCATATTCAGGGTGGACGCGGCGCGGTGCGTGAAGTCTGCGATATGCTGCTGCTGGCACAGGGCAAACTGGAAGAGGCCAAAGGGCAATCGATATGAGTAAAACCAGACGTTGGGTTATCATTCTGCTATCGCTGGCGGTGCTGGTATTGATTGGCGTCAACCTCACCGATCGGGATGACGACAGCGAAGTCGTGATCAACAATAGTGAGCCGACCTACCGCAGCGAGCACACCGATACCGTGGTCTACAGCCCGGAAGGGGCGTTGAACTATCGCCTGATCGCACAGCACGTGGAGTACTTCTCTGACCAGGCAGTCTCCTGGTTTACGCAACCGGTATTAACGACCTTTGACGAAAATAAAGTGCCCACCTGGTCGATTAGGTCAGATAAAGCCAAACTGACTGATGACCGTATGCTGTATCTTTATGGACATGTTGAGGTCAATGCCCTGACAGCAGAGTCCCAACTGCGGAAAATCACGACGGATAACGCGCAGATTAACCTGATTACTCAGGATGTTACCTCGAACGATCTGGTCACGTTATACGGTACAACATTTAATTCCAGCGGCCTGAAAATGCGCGGCAACTTACGCAGCCAAAACGCCGAGCTGATTGAAAAGGTTAGAACCTCCTATGAAATTCAAAATAAACAAACTCAGCCTTAATCTTGCGCTTGCCAGCGTACTTCTGGCCGCGTCTGTCCCGGCGCTGGCGGTGACCGGCGATACCGATCAGCCGATCCATATTGAATCTGACCAGCAGTCTCTGGATATGCAGGGCAACGTGGTCACCTTCACCGGCAACGTGGTGGTGACCCAGGGCACGATTAAGATCAATGCCGATAAAGTGGTCGTTACCCGTCCGGGCGGCCAGGAAGGCAAAGAGATCATTGACGGCTACGGTAACCCGGCCACCTTCTATCAGATGCAGGATAACGGCAAGCCGGTGCAGGGCCATGCGGGTCAGCTGCACTACGAGCTGCAAAATGACTTCGTGGTGCTGACCGGCAACGCCTTCCTTGAGCAGCAGGACAGCAATATCACCGGCGACAAAATTACCTATCTGGTCAAAGAGCAAAAAATGCAGGCGTTTAGCGAAAAAGGCAAGCGCGTGACCACCGTCCTGGTTCCGTCTCAGCTGCAGGACAAAGGCAATAAACCGGCACCGGCCCAGAAGAAGAGTAACTAATTCGTTATGGCAACGTTAACTGCAAAAAATCTTGCTAAAGCCTATAAAGGCCGCCGCGTGGTCGAGGATGTGAGCCTGACCGTTAAATCCGGCGAAATTGTGGGCCTGCTTGGCCCTAACGGGGCGGGTAAAACCACCACGTTTTACATGGTCGTTGGCATTGTCTCCCGCGACGCGGGTAACATCATTATTGATGACGAAGATATCAGCCTGCTGCCGTTGCACGCCCGCGCGCGCCGCGGTATCGGCTATCTGCCGCAGGAGGCCTCTATTTTCCGCCGCCTGAGCGTGTACGATAACCTGATGGCGGTGCTGCAAATTCGTGACGATCTCTCCTCAGAGCAGCGTGAAGATCGCGCCAATGAGCTGATGGAAGAGTTTCACATCGAACACCTGCGCGACAGCCTCGGCCAGGCCCTCTCCGGCGGTGAGCGCCGCCGCGTTGAGATCGCCCGTGCGCTGGCAGCAAATCCTAAATTTATCCTGCTGGATGAACCCTTTGCCGGCGTTGACCCCATCTCCGTTATCGACATTAAGCGCATCATTGAGCACCTGCGCGACAGCGGGCTCGGCGTGCTGATCACCGACCACAACGTGCGCGAGACGCTGGCCGTGTGCGAACGCGCCTACATCGTCAGCCAGGGGCATCTGATAGCCCACGGCACGCCGCAGCAAATCCTTGAAGACGAACAGGTTAAACGCGTATATCTTGGGGAAGACTTCAGACTCTGATAGGGTTAATGACGGTAATGTTTTAGCGGGAGAGAAGTGCTCTGAACATGAAGCAAGGTTTGCAACTGCGGCTAAGCCAACAGCTCGCCATGACGCCCCAACTGCAACAGGCTATTCGTCTGTTGCAGCTCTCGACGCTGGAACTTCAGCAAGAACTTCAGCAGGCGCTGGATAGCAACCCGCTGCTGGAGCAAACCGATCTTCACGATGAGATAGACGCCCAGCAGACCCAGGACACCGAAACATTAGACTCCGCCGACGCCCTTGAGCAGAAAGATATGCCCGAGGAGCTGCCGCTGGATGCCAGCTGGGATGAGATCTACACCGCCGGTACGCCGTCGGGCAATGGCGTAGACTACCAGGACGACGAGCTTCCCGTCTACCAGGGCGAGACCACCCAGTCACTTCAGGACTACCTGATGTGGCAGGTGGAGCTGACCCCCTTCTCTGATACCGATCGCGCTATTGCCACCTCCATTGTCGATGCCGTGGATGAGACGGGCTACCTGACCGTCTCGCTGGAGGATATCCTCGACAGTATGGGCGACAGCAACGTTGGCCTGGACGAGGTGGAAGCGGTGCTGAAACGCGTCCAGCGTTTCGATCCGGTGGGCGTAGCAGCAAGAGACCTGCGCGACTGCCTGCTGATTCAGCTCTCCCAGTTCGCCAGCGATACGCCGTGGCGGGCCGAAGCCAAACTGATCATCAGCGATCACCTCGATCTGCTGGCAAACCACGATTTCCGCACCCTGATGCGCGTGACCCGCCTGAAGGAAGAGGTGCTGAAAGAGGCGGTGAACCTGATCCAGTCGCTGGATCCACGCCCTGGCCAGTCGATCCAGACCGGCGAGCCGGAGTATGTGATCCCCGACGTGCTGGTGCGCAAGCATAACGGCCGCTGGATGGTCGAGCTTAACGCTGACAGCATTCCGCGTTTGCAGATCAACCAGCACTATGCCGCCATGTGCAGTGGCACGCGTAACGATGCCGACAGCCAGTTTATCCGCAGCAATCTCCAGGAAGCCAAATGGCTGATTAAGAGCCTGGAGAGCCGTAACGATACCCTGCTGCGCGTCAGCCGCTGCATCGTTGAACAGCAGCAGGCCTTTTTCGACAAAGGCGAAGAGTTTATGAAACCGATGGTGCTGGCAGATATCGCCCAGGCCGTCGAGATGCACGAATCCACCATTTCACGCGTGACAACCCAGAAGTACCTGCACAGCCCGAGAGGTATTTTTGAGCTTAAATACTTCTTCTCCAGCCACGTGAATACCGAAGGCGGCGGCGAAGCCTCGTCGACGGCCATTCGCGCGCTGGTGAAGAAGCTGATAGCCGCAGAAAACCCTGCGAAACCACTGAGTGACAGTAAGTTGACCACCCTGCTGTCCGACCAGGGTATCATGGTGGCTCGCCGTACCGTTGCGAAGTATCGAGAGTCTTTATCCATCCCGCCGTCTAACCAGCGCAAGCAGCTGGTCTGACCCAACCGATAAGGAAGACACTATGCAGCTCAACATTACAGGGCACAATGTCGAAATTACTGAAGCACTGCGCGATTTTGTCGGTACAAAATTTGCTAAGCTGGAGCAGTACTTCGAGCGGATCAATCAGGTCTACATTGTGTTAAAAGTGGAGAAAGTGACACACGTCGCGGACGCCACACTGCACGTTAACGGTGGCGACCTCCACGCCAGTGCGGAAGGGCAAGACATGTATGCGGCTATCGACGGTTTAATTGATAAACTGGCGCGACAGTTAAACAAACATAAAGATAAACTGAAACAACACTAATTGTCCGGGCGTTCGACGGCAGTTAGCAACCTGCTGTGGTCACGCAGCAGGTTGTCTGCACGAGCAACGCTTAGGTGAATTTATGATGAACAACGATTCCGCTCTTCAATTGAGCAATGTCCTTAACCAGGAATGTACCCGCAGCGGCGTGCACTGCCAGAGTAAAAAGCGTGCGCTGGAGATTATCAGCGAGCTGGCTGCCAAACAGCTTAGCCTGCCGCCGCAGGTGGTCTTTGAGGCCATCCTGACCCGTGAAAAAATGGGCAGTACCGGTATCGGCAATGGTATCGCGATCCCCCATGGCAAGGTCGAGGAAGATACCCTGCGCGCCGTCGGCGTCTTTGTACAGCTGGAGACGCCCATTGCCTTTGATGCTATCGATAACCAGCCGGTGGATCTGCTGTTTGCCCTGCTGGTTCCGGCCGATCAGACAAAGACGCATCTGCATACGCTCTCTCTCGTTGCCCGCCGCCTGGCGGACAAAACCATCTGTCGACGCCTGCGCGCCGCGCAGAGCGATGAGGAGCTGTACCAGATCATCACGGACAGCGAAGGCAGCCACGATGACGCGTAGCCGGGGAAAGGCTTTTCTATTTGCTCGCCTGAGGAGAAACGGTACATGGTACTGATGATCGTCAGCGGTCGCTCGGGCTCGGGGAAATCAGTTGCCCTGCGAGCGCTGGAAGACATGGGCTTCTACTGCGTGGATAACCTGCCGGTAGTGTTGTTGCCCGAACTGGCGAAATCGCTGGCCGACCGCCAGATCTCGGCGGCCGTCAGCATTGACGTGCGTAACATGCCAGAGTCGCCGGAAATTTTTGAACAGGCGATGAACAACCTGCCGTCGGCCTTTTCGCCGCAGCTGCTGTTCCTTGATGCCGATCGCAACACGCTGATCCGGCGCTACAGCGATACCCGACGTCTGCACCCGCTCTCCAGCAAGAACCTGTCGCTGGAGAGCGCTATCGACGAAGAGAGCGATCTGCTGGAGCCGCTGCGCTCCCGGGCGGATCTGATCGTTGATACCTCAGAGATGTCGGTGCATGAGCTGGCGGAGATGCTGCGTACCCGCCTGCTGGGCAAGCGCGAACGCGAGCTGACCATGGTGTTTGAGTCGTTCGGCTTCAAGCATGGCATTCCTATCGATGCCGATTACGTCTTTGACGTTCGCTTCCTGCCGAATCCACACTGGGATCCAAAGCTGCGCCCGATGACCGGCCTTGATAAACCGGTAGCGGCGTTCCTGGATCGGCATACCGAAGTGCACAACTTTATCTACCAGACCCGCAGCTATCTCGAACTGTGGCTGCCGATGCTGGAGACCAACAACCGCAGCTATCTCACCGTCGCCATTGGCTGTACGGGGGGCAAGCACCGTTCGGTCTATATTGCCGAGCAGCTGGCGGACTACTTCCGCTCGCGGGGTAAAAATGTGCAGTCTCGCCACCGTACGCTGGAAAAACGCAAAACATGACCGTTAAGCAGACCGTTGAGATCACCAACACGCTGGGCATGCATGCCCGTCCGGCAATGAAACTGTTTGAGCTGGTGCAGGGGTTTGATGCAGAAGTGCTGCTGCGTAATGACGAAGGCACCGAGGCGGAGGCCAGCAGCGTGATTGCGCTGCTGATGCTCGACTCCGCCAAGGGTCGTCAGATCGAGATTGAAGTCAGCGGCCCGCAGGAGCAGGAGGCGCTTGCCGCCGTCATTGCCCTGTTTAACGCCGGTTTCGACGAAGATTAACTTCCGGTCGCGCCGGGTGGCGGTTACGCCTGACCCGGCCTACAGCGTAGCAAAATTGTACATTTCGTGCGCTTAACCCCTGCCTACGTTTCCTTAAGATAACCTTAAGCTAGCCGTTTATTTTCCATTTAAGTTGCCTGGCCATACTTGGATTGTTTCCAAAACAATTTCCAAAAAAGCAGGACAACACATGATTCGCTTATCTCATCTCACCCCGTTGGGCACCGGTCGGCACCGCCAATGCTATGCGCATCCGGATAACGCCCAGCGCTGCATCAAGATCATCTATAACTACGAGAGCGGCGGCGATAAAGAGATCAAGCGCGAGCTGAGCTACTATGCCCATCTCTCTCGCCGTTTAACAGACTGGAGCGGATTGCCGCGCTACTACGGCACGGTCGAAACCGATCTGGGGACGGGATACGTTTACGATATCATCACCGACTTTGACGGCTCGCCGTCAAAGACCCTGACGGAGTATGCCGCCCAGTGCCGTGAAGCAGGCAACAGCAAGGCGCTCTACCCGCTGCTCAGGACGCTGAAAAGCTACCTGCGCAAAAACCGCATCGTTACTATGAACCTGAAGCCGCAGAACGTGCTTTGCCGCCGCATCAGCCCGGATGAAGTGGTGCCGGTGGTGTGCGACAACATAGGCGAAGGCACGCTGATCCCGCTGGCAACCTGGTCAAGCTGGGCCTGCGCGCGTAAGCAGGCCCGCCTGTGGCAGCGCTTTATCGCTCAGCCCGCGCTTGCCAACGGACTTAGTGCAGCGAATGTTGGGTCATAAACCCCTCACCCCCTAGCTGGCGCATCTGGCGCATAATCCATGCCTGGCGGCTGCGCACGTAGCCAGAGGGAGCACTGGCCTTAAAGCGGATAGGATTAGGCAGCACGGCCGCCAGCAGCGCGGCCTCTGACATGGTCAGGCGGCTGGCGGGCTTGTTAAAATAGCGCTGGGCCGCCGCCTCGACGCCAAATACGCCCTCGCCAAATTCAGCGACGTTGAGATAAACCGTCAGGATCCGCCGCTTGCTCCACACCGTCTCCATTCCCAGCGTTAACCCGGCCTCCAGCCCTTTACGCAGCCAGCTGCGCCCGTCCCAGAGAAAGAGATTTTTCGCCGTCTGTTGCGACAGGGTGGATGCACCGCGGATCCGTCTGGCGTTACGCTCGTTATGGGAAACTGCTTTCTGGATAGCGTCAACGTCAAAGCCCCAGTGCGTCGGGAAGGTCTGATCCTCGGCGGCAATCACTGCCAGCCCCATCCAGGGGGAGATATCATCCATCCCCACCCAGTCAGAGTGGGCAACATAGTTGAAATCACCGCTCAGCCAGGCCGATATCTGGCGCTCCGCCATCACCGCCGAGAAGGGAACCGGCATAAAGCTGAACAGCAAAATACCACCGCCCCAGAGCAGAGTCAGCCCCAACAGAGTACGCAGCAACAGACGCTTTATCTTTGCCCTCAACGCGGTACTGCGTAACTTCATTTATGCTAATCCCTTATTGCAACATGCTGACGATTATTAAAAATTTTGATAAGGACGCCAGGCTTCACACATTTCATCGATTCATATAACAAATAAGTTAAGATTTGCTATCTTATGTGCGGGCTTGACACTCTTTCCGCCTGTGCCCATTGAATACCCAACTCTAAAAATACCGGCACGGCCACAATTTCCCTGGTGTTGGCGCAGTATTCGCGCACCCCGGTCTATCCGGGGTCATTTTTTCCCCGCCCCGGCTACCCATGCCTTAAGTACCGCAATATCGTCCTGCCAGGCCAGCTTCATCTCCTCAATCCATTCACCTACGTTGTCCCACCACGCCGGCAGATCGGAAGACTGAATTTGCTTGCCCAGCTGTTGCAGACGGAGCAGGCCAATCGAGCCCGCCGCGCCCTTGATCTTATGCCCCTCTTCCGCGATACCCTTCTGGTCGCGAGCGGTCAGGTTTGATTCGAGGATCGCGATATAGCCCGGCATCATCTTCTCAAACATCGCAATGCCATCGACGATCACCTTCGGGCCGATGATTTCCATGTACTGCTCCAGCATCGGAATATCTAACAGCGTCTGTGCCTTATCGTTATCGACAGCGTCCACCGTACTCTCCTCCTCGTCTTCACAGGTATCCCAAAACTTCTTGATCATCGCGGTCAGCGCCGGTACAGCCAGCGGCTTGCTCAGGACCTCATCCATTCCCGCATCCAGATACTCTTTTTTATCTTTCAAGACGTTGGCGGTCAAGGCCACCAGCGGCGGCAGATCCTCCCGGGCGTAGTTCTGGGTCAGCTGACGAGAGATGTCTAGCCCGGTCATATCCGGAAGCTGAATATCCAGCAGCAGCAGGTCATACTCGCCTGGGGTAAACATCGCCAGCGCATCTGTCCCGGTCATGGCAACATCGACGCTGCATCCCAGCTTTTCCAGCACCGATCGCGCCACGATCACGTTCAGTTCGATATCCTCTACCAGCAGCACGTTCAGGGCCGGGAGCGGCATCTCGTCATCCTCGAAACCATCCTCCACCTCCTCTGCTACCGCAGGGGCGTGTACCGTCAACACAAAGCGCGAACCTTTGCCCGGCTCGCTGGTGACGGTAATATCGCCGCCCATGCTTTTCGCCAGTCGCCGCGAGACCGCGAGGCCAATCCCCGTACCGGTGGCCGGTTTGCCGCCGTGCTTGTCTTTAACCTGGTAGTACATGGCAAAAATTTTATCCTGCTCCGCCGGCGGAATGCCGATACCGGAGTCCTCCACCTCGAAGCGCAGCATCTCGTTATCGTCATAGCGAATGCGTACCGTCACCTGGCCCTGCTGGGTGAACTTCACCGCGTTGCTGATGAGGTTCCACAGGATCTGCCGCAGCCGGGTGCCGTCGGTGATGACCTTATGCGGCAAGGGCAGCGTCGGCTCGACAACAAAGCTCAGCCCCTTCTGCTGCGCCTGCAGTCCAGAGAGCGTTTCGAGATCGGCCCGGAAGCTGGTGAAGTCTACCGGCTGGTTGTCCAGCTGGACCTTGTGACGCTCCATCTTGTCCATGTCGATAATATCGTTGAAGATATTCCCCAGCGTGACCGCAGAGACGTGGATGGTCTTCAGGTACTTCTCTTGCTCTTCGCTCAGCTCGGTATCAAGCAGGATACGGCTCAGGCCAACGATGCCGTTAAGCGGCGTGCGCAGCTCGTGGCTGATGGTGGAGATAAAGGTGGTCTTGTCCCGGCTGGCGCGCTCCAGCGCGTCCTGGTAACGCTTGCGCTCGGTAATATCCCGGCCAAAGCCCATCAGCCCGTGGCGTTTGCCCACCCGGTCGTAGTAGGGAACCTTGCGGATCTCAAAGCAGGCTTTACGCCCGTCCGGATACTCCAGCCACTGCTCGTAGGTCAGGGAGACATTGTGACGAAACACCTTCTCGTCGGTTTCATTAACCTTCTCCGCCGCCTCCGGCGAGTAAACGTCGTCCGGCTTCAGGTTGACCAGCTGCTTCTCGCTTTTACCGGTCAGCAGCTCCATCGCCCGGTTGCAGCCAGAGAACTCTTTATCTTCGTTGCGGTAGAAAACCAGATCCGGCGAGGCGTCGAGGAACGAACGCAGGAACGAGGACTGCTGCTCCAGCTGGATCTGCGTCTGCTCGCGCTCTTTCATCTCCACTTTCAGCTGCTCAAAGGTGGCCTGGCGCTCAGCCTCGGCGATAGCGCGATCGTTGAGCACCTTGTTGAGCGTAGAGATATTATCTTTAAGCTGAACGTTGAGCTTGAGATCGCGCTCGCGCATCTCTTCGAGCTTCTCTACCAGCCTGGATAGCCGCTGGCGGGACTCCTCCAGCTGCTCAACCACCACCGAAAGAAAGTAAACCGCCCAGGGCGTGATCAACAATCCGAAGAAGATCGAGCGGATCACATCGATACTTTCAACCCGGCCATGCAGTACCATGGTCACTGCCATCTGGACAACAATCGCCAATACGACCAGCGCCAGGGCTAGCAGCATAGAGAAGCGCACCAGGCCAAGCTTCATCATGAGATCGACATAGTACTGTGCGAGTAATCGGATTTGCTTCATTAACGAGTTCCTTCACCACAACGTCGCACAATAATACTCAATTCTGAGCAAAGCGTTGAAGGTTGTGCAAAAAAGTGTGGAATTCAACCTGTAGGCCGGATAAGGCGCTAGCCGCCATCCGGCGTGACCGGGTCCGCATAGATTTGTCAGGTGGCGCTTCGCTTACCTGACCTACAAAGACACTGCCAGCTTAAGCCAACCAGGGACGCCCGAGGGCGGAGCCCTGCGCGCCGTGAGCGTTGAGGTACTTATCCAGCTCTACCATGCCGGTCCAGCGGTTCTCGCACCACAGCGGCGCGAGCAGGGTCGGACGCCGGGCGCTGGCGGAGATGCGGTGGTAGATCACCTCCGGCGGCGTATGGCGGATCATCTCCCCGGCAGCATGGGTATAGGCATCCAGCGCAATACCGGTCAATCTCCCGGCCTGCCAGGCCTTTGCCATCGTACTGCCGGTAACAATATGCAGCGGATGCAGCTTGATACCATCAACGCCGGTCTCTACCACCCGCTCCAGGGTTGCAAGGCACTCCCCTTCCCCCTCTCCCGGCAGGCCAACAATCAGGTGGCTGCATACCTTCAGCCCGCGCTGGCGAGCCAGCCGGGTGGTACGCTGGTAGCAGGCGAAGTCGTGGCCGCGGTTAATGCGGTGCAGGGTTTTATCGTGGGCCGTTTGCAGACCCAGCTCCAGCCAGACCTCATACCCCTGCTGCCGGTACTCACCGAGCAGATCCAGCACCGCCTCCGGGACGCAGTCCGGGCGCGTCCCGACGCACAGCCCAACAATATTGGCCTGGCTCACCGCCTGCTGGTACATCGACCGCAGCACCTGAACCTCGGCCCAGGTACTGGTATAGGCCTGGAAATAGGCCAGATAGCGCCTGGCGCGGTTAACCCGCGTCGCCTGGTAAGCCAGCTGCTCGGCGATAGAGTGGGCCTGCTGGGTCTCATCGGCAAAGGAGGCAACGTTGCAGAAGGTGCAGCCCCCGCGGCCAATGGTGCCATCGCGATTCGGGCAGCTAAAGCCGCCGTGCAGGGTCAGCTTATGCACTTTTTCACCGTAGCGGCGGGCAAGATCGCCACCAAACATATTGACTAATTTTTGTAACTGCATAATCTGAAAGGCCGCCCTTAAAAAAGGGCCAAGCCTGCCACTTTTAGCCTCCGTCGGCGATGACCTGGATCAATCGTCATAGCGGCGCTATTTTCTTTGCATAACCAAGCAAAATTACCGCTATTTCATTCATCGCCGTGTTGATTACTTTTCCTTATATTGCCAGCCTGTTTTTCGACAATTTTTGCGCAAGTGTAAAACAGTGTCTTTATGCGGGTTACTCTACGCAACCAGCGAAAAATAGCGCCTTAATGTAAAAAAACAGTGCATACCGGTAACAATAGCGCTTTCTTATAGTGAGAGAGATCACACTCTGCCTCTGCCTGTTATTGCTGTAACCTGGCTGTAAAATAGGTAAATACTCATTAATATCAAATGATTAACCCTGTGTTAGCACATTTTTGTATAAATAAGATTGTGATTTGACCTGTGTGTCGATTCCCGATAAGTTGGATATCCGCTGGAAGCTTTCTGGGTGAGCAGTCTGCTCACCATATTTATGCAGTAATTTAGATTCCCTCTGAAGCAAGTCCTCAACACTTGTTTGACCTAAGCGAAAAGGATGATAGAGGGCGACATGCGAGGCCTGTAGGCTCCGTCGCCACGCCCTTTCTGCGCCTGTGCGCCACGGTCATGAGCGAGTCACGTAGAGCCTGGGGAGGTTCACTGATATGTTGTACGATAAATCTCTTGAGAGAGATAACTGTGGTTTCGGCCTGATCGCCCACATAGAAGGCGAACCTAGCCACAAGGTAGTGCGTACCGCTATTCACGCACTGGCCCGAATGCAGCACCGCGGTGCGATCCTTGCCGATGGTAAAACCGGCGACGGTTGCGGCCTGCTGCTGCAAAAACCTGACCGTTTCTTCCGCCTGGTTGCCGAAGAGCGCGGCTGGCGCTTAGCCAAAAATTACGCCGTGGGCATGCTGTTCCTGAACCAGGATGCTGAAAAGGCCGCCGCTGCGCGCCGCATTGTCGAAGAAGAACTTCAGCAAGAGACCCTGTCTATCGTGGGCTGGCGCGATGTGCCAACCAATGAAGGGGTGCTCGGTGAAATCGCCCTCTCCTCGCTGCCACGTATTGAGCAAATTTTTGTGAACGCCCCTGCGGGCTGGCGTCCACGCGATATGGAGCGCCGCCTGTTTATCGCGCGCCGCCGTATCGAAAAACGTCTCCAGGACGATAAAGATTTCTACGTCTGTAGCCTCTCTAACCTGGTGAACATCTATAAAGGTCTCTGTATGCCGGCGGACCTGCCGCGCTTCTACCTGGACCTTGCGGACCTGCGCCTGGAGTCGGCCATCTGCCTGTTCCACCAGCGCTTCTCCACCAACACCGTACCGCGCTGGCCGCTGGCTCAGCCGTTCCGCTACCTGGCCCATAACGGTGAGATCAACACCATCACCGGTAACCGCCAGTGGGCGCGCGCGCGTACCTATAAATTTAAGACGCCGCTGATCCCAGATCTGCACGACGCCGCGCCGTTCGTCAACGAAACCGGCTCCGACTCCAGCTCGCTGGATAACATGCTGGAGCTGCTGCTGGCGGGCGGGATGGATATCGTCCGTGCCATGCGCCTGCTGGTGCCACCAGCCTGGCAGAACAACCCGGATATGGATCCGGAGCTGCGCGCCTTCTTTGACTTTAACTCCATGCACATGGAGCCGTGGGATGGCCCGGCGGGCATCGTAATGTCCGACGGTCGCTTTGCCGCCTGTAACCTGGACCGTAACGGTTTGCGCCCGGCGCGCTACGTCATCACTAAAGACAAGCTGATCACCTGCGCTTCAGAGGTCGGGATCTGGGATTACCAGCCAGACGAAGTAGTGGAAAAAGGCCGCGTGGGTCCGGGCGAGCTGATGGTGATCGACACCCGCGGCGGCCGTATTCTGCACTCCCGCGAAACCGATGACGATCTGAAGAGCCGCCACCCCTATAAAGAGTGGATGGAGAAAAACGTCCGCCGTCTGGTGCCGTTTGAAGATCTGCCGGATGACGCGGTGGGCAGCCGTGAGATGGATGACGACCTGCTCGCCAGCTTCCAGAAACAGTTTAACTACAGCGCCGAAGAGCTGGATTCCGTGGTCCGCGTGCTAGGCGAAAATGGCCAGGAGGCGGTCGGCTCAATGGGTGACGATACCCCGTTTGCCGTGCTCTCCAGCCAGCCGCGTATCATTTATGACTACTTCCGCCAGCAGTTTGCGCAGGTCACCAACCCGCCAATCGATCCGCTGCGCGAAGCGCACGTCATGTCGCTGGCCACCAGCATCGGCCGGGAGATGAACGTCTTCTGTGAAGCCGAGGGCCAGGCGCATCGCCTGACTTTTAAGTCGCCGATCCTGCTCTACTCCGACTTTAAACAGCTGACCACCCTGTCGGAGCACCACTACCGCGCCGACACGCTGGATATCACCTTTGACGTCAACACCGCGTCGCTGGAAGACACGGTGAGCGCGCTGTGTGATAAAGCAGAACAGATGGTGCGCGACGGCACGGTGCTACTGGTGCTCTCTGACCGTAACATTGCCAAAGATCGCCTGCCGGTTCCGGCCCCGATGGCGGTGGGCGCTATCCAGACTCGTCTCGTTGAGAAGAGCCTGCGCTGCGACGCCAACATCATCGTTGAAACCGCCAGCGCCCGCGATCCGCACCACTTCGCCGTGCTGCTGGGCTTCGGCGCGACGGCTATCTACCCGTACCTCGCCTATGAAACCCTGGCGAAGCTGGTGGACACGCACGCCATCGATAAGACCTACCGTAACGTGATGCTGAACTACCGTAACGGCATCAACAAAGGCCTCTACAAGATCATGTCCAAAATGGGCATCTCGACCGTGGCCTCCTACCGCTGCTCGAAGCTGTTTGAAGCGGTCGGCCTGCATGACGAAGTAGCCGATCTCTGCTTCCAGGGCGTGATCAGCCGCATCGGTGGCGCGGGCTTTGCCGACTTCCAGCAGGATCTGCTGAACCTGTCGAAGCGTGCCTGGCTGGCGCGTAAGCCGCTTGAACAGGGCGGCCTGCTGAAGTACGTGCACGGCGGTGAATACCACGCCTATAACCCGGACGTGGTGCGCACCCTGCAGCAGGCGGTACAGAGCGGCGAGTACAGCGACTATCAGCAGTACGCTAAGCTGGTCAACGAGCGCCCGGCGGCTACCCTGCGCGATCTGCTGCGCATCAACCCGCCAGCGGACGCGGTAAGCATTGACGACGTGGAGCCCGCCAGCGAGCTGTTTAAACGCTTCGATACCGCGGCGATGTCTATCGGCGCGCTGAGTCCAGAGGCCCACGAGGCGCTGGCCGAAGCGATGAACAGCATCGGCGGCAACTCTAACTCCGGCGAAGGCGGAGAAGATCCGGCTCGCTACGGCACCAACAAAGTGTCGCGTATCAAACAGGTTGCCTCCGGCCGCTTCGGCGTGACCCCGGCCTACCTGGTGAACGCGGACGTGATCCAGATTAAAGTGGCCCAGGGCGCGAAGCCTGGGGAAGGCGGCCAGCTGCCGGGGGATAAAGTGACCCCGTACATTGCGAAGCTGCGCTACTCGGTGCCGGGCGTGACCCTGATCTCCCCGCCGCCGCATCACGATATCTACTCGATTGAGGATCTGGCCCAGCTGATCTTTGACCTCAAGCAGGTCAATCCCAAGGCGATGATCTCCGTGAAGCTGGTCTCCGAGCCGGGCGTAGGCACCATCGCCACCGGCGTGGCAAAAGCCTATGCGGATCTGATCACCATTGCCGGCTACGACGGCGGCACCGGCGCAAGCCCGCTCTCCTCAGTAAAATACGCCGGCTGCCCGTGGGAGCTGGGACTGGTTGAGACTCAGCAGGCGCTGGTAGCGAACGGCCTGCGCCACAAGATCCGCCTGCAGGTGGACGGCGGCCTGAAAACCGGCGTAGACATCATTAAAGCGGCGATTCTGGGTGCAGAGAGCTTTGGCTTCGGCACCGGCCCGATGGTGGCACTGGGCTGTAAATACCTGCGTATTTGCCACCTGAACAACTGCGCAACCGGCGTTGCAACCCAGGATGAGAAGCTGCGTAAGAATCACTATCACGGCCTGCCGTTCAAAGTGACCAACTACTTTGAATTTATCGCCCGTGAGACCCGAGAGCTGATGGCGCAGCTGGGCGTGACCCGCCTGGTAGACCTGATTGGCCGTACCGATCTGCTCACCGCGCTGGAGGGCTTCACCGCCAAACAGCAGAAGCTGGATCTCTCTAAGCTGCTGGAGACCGCCGAGCCGCACCCAGGCAAAGCGCTCCACTGCACCGAGCACAACCCGCCGTTTGATAACGGGGTGCTCAATGCCCAGCTGCTGAACCAGGCCAGGCCGTTTGTCGACGATCGCCAGAGCAAAACCTTCTGGTTTGATATTCGCAACACCGACCGTTCGGTAGGCGCATCGCTCTCCGGCTATATTGCCCAGACGCATGGCGATCAGGGCCTGGCGTCGGATCCGATTAAAGCCCACTTCAGCGGCACCGCAGGCCAGAGCTTCGGCGTGTGGAACGCGGGCGGCGTTGAGCTATACCTGACCGGGGATGCCAACGACTACGTCGGTAAAGGCATGGCGGGCGGTCTGCTGGCGGTACGTCCGCCGGTTGGCTCGGCCTTCCGTAGCCATGAGGCAAGCATTATCGGTAACACCTGCCTGTACGGCGCGACCGGGGGTCGTCTGTACGCCGCAGGCCGCGCGGGCGAACGTTTCGGGGTACGCAACTCCGGGGCGATCACCGTGGTGGAAGGCATTGGCGACAACGGCTGTGAGTACATGACCGGCGGCATCGTCTGTATTCTCGGCAAGACCGGCGTTAACTTTGGTGCGGGCATGACCGGCGGCTTCGCCTACGTGCTGGATGAAGACGGCGAGTTCCGCAAACGCGTGAACTCGGAGCTGGTGGAAGTGCTGAGCGTCGACGACCTCGCGATCCATGAAGAGCACCTGCGCGGCCTGATCACCGAGCATGTACAGCATACAGGCTCCTCGCGGGGAGAAGAGATTCTGGCGCACTGGCCTACCTTCGCAGCGAAGTTTGCGCTGGTTAAGCCGAAGTCCAGCGATGTTAAAGCCCTGTTGGGTCACCGTAGTCGCAGCGCCGCAGAGTTGCGCGTGCAGGCGCAGTAAGAGGTAGCAATGAGCCAGAACGTATACCAGTTTATCGACTTACAGCGCGTGGATCCGCCAAAGAAAGCGCTGAAGATCCGTAAGATCGAATTTGTTGAAATTTATGAGCCGTTTTCAGAAGGCCAGGCCAAGGCGCAGGCAGACCGCTGCCTCTCCTGCGGCAACCCGTACTGTGAATGGAAATGTCCGGTGCATAACTACATCCCGAACTGGCTGAAGCTGGCCAACGAGGGGCGTATTTTTGAAGCCGCCGAGCTGTCGCACCAGACCAACACCCTCCCGGAAGTGTGCGGCCGGGTCTGTCCTCAGGACCGCCTTTGCGAAGGCTCCTGTACCCTGAACGACGAGTTCGGCGCGGTGACCATCGGCAACATCGAGCGCTATATCAACGATAAAGCGTTCGAGATGGGCTGGCGTCCGGATCTGACCGGCGTGAAGCAGACTGACAAACGCGTCGCCATCATCGGCGCAGGCCCGGCAGGTCTGGCATGTGCCGACGTGCTGACCCGCAACGGCGTGAAGGCGGTGGTCTTCGATCGCCATCCGGAGATCGGCGGCCTGCTGACCTTTGGTATTCCGGCCTTTAAGCTGGAAAAAGAGGTGATGACCCGCCGCCGGGAGATTTTCACCGGCATGGGCATTGAGTTCAAACTCAACGTTGAAGTGGGCCGTGATGTACAGCTCGACGATCTGCTGACGGATTATGATGCGGTGTTCCTCGGCGTAGGCACCTATCAGTCCATGCGCGGCGGTCTGGAAAACGAAGAGGCCTCTGGCGTATTTGATGCCCTGCCGTTCCTGATCGCTAACACCAAGCAGATCATGGGCTTCGGTGAGACCGCTGATGAACCATTCGTCAGCATGGAAGGCAAGCGCGTCGTGGTGCTGGGCGGGGGTGATACCGCGATGGACTGCGTGCGTACCTCGATCCGTCAGGGCGCAACCCACGTGATCTGTGCCTATCGCCGTGACGAAGAGAACATGCCAGGCTCCCGCCGCGAAGTAAAAAACGCGCGTGAAGAGGGTGTGGAGTTCCAGTTCAACGTCCAGCCGCTGGGTATTGAAGTGAACGCTAACGGCAAGGTAAGCGGCGTGAAGATGGTGCGTACCGAGATGGGCGCGCCGGATGCACACGGTCGCCGCCGGGCTGAGATCGTCGCAGGCTCTGAGCACGTGGTTCCGGCTGATGCGGTGGTGATGGCGTTTGGTTTCCGTCCGCACAGCATGTCCTGGCTGGCACAGCACAGCGTTGAGCTGGACGCCCAGGGCCGGATCATCGCCCCGGAAGGCAACGAAAACGCCTTCCAGACCAGCAACCCGAAAATCTTCGCCGGGGGTGACATCGTGCGCGGTTCGGACCTGGTGGTGACGGCGATTGCCGAAGGGCGCAAAGCCGCCGACGGCATTATGAATTACCTCGAAGTGTAAACAACGAGCCGGATGGGTAAACGCCCTCCGGCTTTTTTTATGCGGCTAGCCATATGGCAGGTAAGCCAGAACCAACCCGCGACTGCACCTCTCCCACTATTATAACCACTCTCCTTGTGCTAACAGCGCCGCGCCCAATAGCCCGGCATCGTGACGGTAGTGTGCTGCGCGCAAAGAGACCTGATACACCGAAGGCTCCTGCACCAGGAAGTCTGCAACCTGCGGTAGAAAGCCCTCTGCCAGCCCAACGCTGCCCCCAACTACCACTGTCTGACAGTCGGTAATGGCCTTCACGTCCGCAATAAGACGCGCCAGCGTGCGGGCAGAATTTGCTACTAGCTCACGCGCCTGGGGAACGCCCTGTGCCGCAAGCATAAATATCGCTTTGGCATCCAGCCCGGCTAGCTCATCCTTTGCCAGCGCGGCAATGCCGCGCCCCGACGCAATGGCCTCAACGCAGCCTCGCCGCCCGCAGCCGCAATGGGGGCCAGCAGGATCGGCCAGCGTATGACCCAGGTGCCCGGCCAGCCCACTGTTGCCCATAAGTAGTTGTCCGTTGAGCACCACGCCGCCCCCTACGCCGGTGGAGACCGTCAGAAACACCATATCGTCCTCGCCAGGCAAGGCACAAAACTCAGCCCAGGCCGCAGCCTGAGCATCATTCATTGCCATTACGGGTAAGTCCGTTATCGCAGAGAGAAACCCGACCAGCGGAAACTGCGCCAGCCCGCCAAGGTTAGAGGGGTTGATGGATGTCAGGACACCCCCGTGGATGATCCCCGTCGAGGCCACCGCCACCCGATCGGCCTGCGCCCTGAAAGGTGCGACCAGCGAATGCAACGCCTGCTGGAGTGCCTGCGGCGTCTGGCTGGCGGGCGTAGCGCACTCCCTGCGTGCCGTAATGGTTTGGCCCTCCACCAGGGCCGCAGCCAGCTTCGTGCCGCCGATATCAATGGCCAGCGTCGTCATTTCACCGCCTCACGCATGGCGTCATTAAACCACTGGCAGATATGTTCAAGGCGGGTGATTGCTGAGCCGACAGTGACGGCCCATGCCCCGTGTTGCATCGCCTGCGCCGCCAGCGCCGGTGAGTTGTACCGGCCTTCAGCAATCACGCGGCACCCCGCATCGCTTAACGCACGCACCAGCGCCAGGTCGGGAGCGATGGGCGTGTCTGGCGTCAGGTAACCTGAAAGCGTAGAGCCTATCAGCTCTGCTCCGAGCCGCTGACAATAGCCTCCATCCTCAAGGGAAGCGCAGTCCGCCATAGCCAGCCGTTGGTGATGATGGATCCGCGCCACAATGGCTTCCCGCGTTATCGGCCGGACGCGATCGGTGCCATCAAAGGCAATAATGTCGGCTCCCGCCGCCACCAGCGCATCCACATCTTCAAGGAAGGGGGTGATGCGCACCGGCGAATCAGGCAGATCGCGCTTAATAATGCCAATCACCGGAACCGAGAGCAGCGGACGCGCGGCCCGCAGGTTCGCGATCCCTTCTATGCGTACCGCCACGGCGTCAGCCTGCTCTGCCGCCTGCGCCATCGCCGCGACAATTTCTGGCCTGTCCATCGGACTTGCTGGCACCGGCTGGCAGGAGACAATCAATCCGCCCTGTGCCGCTCTCTTTTGGCTAAGCATTTCAATCAATGACATCACGTTATCCTTTGTGTTTGATCAGCCGACTTTTGCTGACGCTGAAAGGCATTGCGCCGCTCAGCGGTTTGCCGTCAATGGCGTCATGCGTTCGCAAGGCTTCCGGCCTCAGCCAGCGCTGTACGCGGGAGGGCATATCCAGACCGATAAGCAGGATCACGACAAACGTCAGGCCAAAGGAGAGCGAACCCAGTGCCGTACCGAGCTCCATATTCTGTGCCAGCAAGGCCCCGATCACCGGCGCAATCGCCCCACCCAATGCCCCCACGTTGTAGGTAAAGCCCAGCCCGGCAGCACGCTGGTCAGTATCAAAATAGCCGCCGATCAGTTTGGGTAATATTCCTGAGATCCCCTGCCCCAGCATCTGCTGGAAAAAGAGTAGCAAGGCCAACACCCAGAGATTTGTGCCGCCGATCGCAAAGACAGGGATAATCAGCAGTTGCGAGGCCAGCAGGCTGTAGACATAAGCTTTACGCGTACCGAGCCAGTCGCCGAGGAAGCCACCCGTGCAGCAGCCTATGGCCGCACCGAATCCGCTGAAGAACAGCACCTGCGCCACCGTTGACGGATCATACCCCAGGTCGGTTTTAAGCCAGGTAGGCAGCAATGCCTGAATGGGCCATGAGTAGAGGAAGGCAAACAGCACGACAACCATCAGCGTGACGCCGGTGGGCCAGCGTTTGCCGCTGCTTTGCACCATAAAGCTGACAAATACAGCGGCACACAGCAGCCCCAGGATCACGATCAGCCCTGCGTTGTTCAGTTCACCGGCAAAGCAGAACCACAGTGCCGTTCCGGCAAACAGGGTCATCACAATATTGATGACGCGGTATTTCCCGCGATAAAGAGTATCGACCATGGTTCGCACCGGCGCTTTGCCTTCATGTTTCGCTTTCCAGTCTTCCGCTTCAGGTATGTTTTTGCGCAGCCACAGCGCAAACACGATAGGCAAGATGCCGAGAAAGAACAGCGCGCGCCAGCCCCACAGGGGCACGACGAGGCTATATACTTGCGCGGCCAACACGGCACCGACGGAGAAGCCAGAGATAAGAAAACCGCTCGCCTTATTGCGCAGGTGTTTTGGCCAGCTTTCAATCACGTAGGTCGCACTGGAGCCGTACTCGCCCGCCATTCCCATGCCAATAACCATCCTGGCAATAAACAGCGTGATGTAGCCCGGCGCAAAACCGCAGGCCAGCGTGCCAAAGGAGAAAAGCACGATGCTGGTGATCATCGCCAGCTTACGCCCGTAGCGATCGCCCATCGCCCCCAGCAGCAGACCGCCGAACCAACGCGAAATAAAGGCTGCCGAAATCAGGCTTGCCGCCTCCACGGTCGTCAGGCCAAACTCACTTTTTACTTCTGTTAGAACTAATGCAATTAACACAAAATCGAAGCCATCAAGCAGATATCCCAGCCAGGCGGCAGAGAAGGCGCGCCACTGAGGGCGACTAAGATGGCGATACCACGGGATGCTTTGGGTAGAAGTACTCATTTCACTCTCCCGACGATTTCTCTGTCGTTTTGCCGGATAAGCAAAGCGCCATCCGGCAGTGCGTTAGCGTTTTTCCGCCATCAGTTGCTCTGCCAGAGCTTTTAACGCTGGCGTAAATTTTTCGTCTACCGGCGCAAACGGTTTGCGGCACAGCGGCACGGAGACCACGTCCATATAATGCAGAACCGTCTTCAGGCCACGGAAGACGCCTACCTTTATCAACAGGTCAATGACCTTGTTGCATTCGCTTTGCAGGCGTTGCGCGGTGGTGTTATCTCCTTCGCGCACCGCTTTCGCAATCGCCTGATAGCGCCAGGCCATAATGTTGTAGGTACTGCCGATCCCACCGTCTGCGCCTGCGAGAAGGCCAGAGGCAAAGATCTCGTCGTAACCGTTGTAGAGCACCAGATCCGGATGCGCGCGACGGATCTGCTCCATCTGGAAGAGATCGCCAGAGGTTTGCTTTAGGGCAGCAACGCCCGGCAGGGTGACCAGCGTAGCGATCTGATCAAGCGTCAATTTAACGCCGCTCAGCGCCGGGATGTTGTACACCACCATCGGCAAACCATCGGCAGAATCAATAATTGCACGGTAATGATCGCAATGTTCTTCAAAGCTGAAGGGGTAGTAAAACGGTGTGACCGCGGACACGGCGTCGAAGCCAACGCGAGCGGCAGCGGTGGCAAGCCGTTGGCTTTCCGCTGTACTGACGCAGCCCACGTGGGCGATTAACGTTATTTTTCCCTTCGCCTCTTCCGCCACGATCTCCATTACCTGCTCGCGTTCGGCAAGGCTTTGTACAAAGGCCTCCCCCGTCGAACCGCCGACATAAAGACCATCAATGCCTTGCTGAATATTGAACTGAACCAGACGACGCAGGCTCTCTTGATCCAGCATCTGCTGGCTGTTAAACGGCGTCAGAAGTGCGGCCATTACGCCACGTAATTGCATTGCCATAGCTACCTCAATTGATAATGGGTCTGTTTAAAAGATATACCTTTATACCTGTTATACCAGAACGATTACGCGGCGATCCTATCCAGAACGCTTATATTGCGATCTGCTTCACTAAAGGGAGGTTATTTTTTGGCTTTGGCGCGTTGGCCGAAAGCATGCCAGGTAGCAGAAACGCTGTTGAGGTGAGTTTGCAACGCCCGATCGGCTTCATCGGGATCGCGACGGCGGATCGCATCCACGATCGCAATGTGCTGTCGATAGCTAACGTCGTTGTGCTGATATAGCTCTGAATCTGCCACTTTAGGCCGCGCGGCAATCAGCCAGTCGAGCAATGCGACGTGGATCGCCATAAAGATCGGGTTACCGGGGATCTCTGCCAGCACACGGTGAAAATCAACATCGGATCGGATGAACAGCGTGTTGTCATCAAGCGACTGACTGTTAATCTCCAGCGCTTTTGTTAGCCGTTCGATCTGTTCATCGCTGGCATACTCTGCGGCGTAGCGCACGAGACTGGACTCAAAGAACAACCGCAGCTGCTCAAAATGGGCGATACCGCCGGGCTGGGTCAGAAAATCTTTCGCCATGCCGGAGAGTTCGCTAATGATGGTATCGGCAGACGGCATGGAGACACGCGCGCGCTCGCCGTTGTTAATCTGTACCAGCCCCTTACGCTTCAGCGCCGCCAGCGCTTCACGTACAGAGGGACGGCCAACGTTGAAAAACTCCATTAACTCGCGCTCGGAAGGCAGCTGCTCCCCCTGGGCAAACTCTTTCCGACGGATCATTTGCTCCAGCTCCTCTTCCACCATATCAGAGAGCTTTTTGCGCGCAAGCGGACGGCGTCGCAGCGTGCGGCCAGGCATTTCCGTTGAGTTTTCAGCTTTGAGATCAATTGGTTTCATAGCAGTCCGGTGCCGGAAAGGGAGAACAATTCATCATAACACAGGAAGTCAGAGGTGGCGAAAAGGGGCAGAAAGCAAAACAGGCCCCGAGGGGCCTGTGGGATTACTTCACGACGCGCAGCGCCGGACGGCCACCGCGCGGCGGTGGATCGTTATCGGGCTCGTTGTCATCGTCAACGTGATCGGGCTTGTCGCCGTCGATCACCGACATCACGGTTTCGCTTTCAGCCGTTGCCGTTTCGTCATCGTCGTTGACGGTAACCGCTTCGCCATCGTAGGCTGCTTCCGGCTCGAACATGGTACCTGCGCCGTTTTCACGGGCGTAGATAGCCAGCACGGCAGCCAGCGGCACGTAAACCTGGCGCGGCACGCCGCCGAAGCGCGCGTTGAAACGCACTTCGTCGTTCGCCAGCTCAAGGTTCCCTACCGCACGCGGGGCGATGTTGAGAACGATCTGTCCGTCTCGGGCGTACTCCATCGGCACACGTACGCCAGGCAACGTCACGTCTACCACCAGGTGCGGCGTGAGCTGGTTATCCAGCAGCCATTCATAGAATGCGCGCAGCAGATATGGACGGCGTGGAGTGAGCTGTGACAAATCCATGCGTATTAACCCCGGCCGAGGCGCATTTCGCGTTCGGCTTCTGTCAGAGAAGCGAGGAAGGAGTCGCGTTCGAAAACGCGGGTCATGTAGCCTTTCAGCTCTTTCGAACCGGTACCGCTCAGCTCAATGCCCAGCTGCGGTAAACGCCACAGCAGCGGTGCCAGGTAGCAGTCTACCAGGCTGAACTCATCGCTCAGGAAGTAAGGTTTCTGGGTAAAGACCGGGGCGATACTCAGCAGCTCTTCACGCAGCTGCTTACGGGCGGCATCTGCCTGAGCACCGGCGCTGTTGACGATAACGTTCATCAGCGTGTACCAGTCTTTCTCAATGCGTTGCATGTAAAGACGGCTCTCACCACGCGCAACCGGATAGACCGGCATCAGCGGCGGGTGCGGGAAGCGCTCGTCCAGGTACTCCATAATGATGCGAGACTCCCACAGGGTCAGCTCGCGATCCACCAGCGTCGGTACGCTTTGATTGGGGTTGAGGTCAATCAGATCCTGAGGCGGATTATCCTTTTCCACGTGTTCGATTTCGAAACTCACACCTTTTTCGGCCAGCACGATGCGGACTTGGTGGCTATAGATGTCAGTAGGACCAGAAAACAGCGTCATTACCGAACGTTTGTTGGCAGCGACAGCCATGAAAACCTCCAGGTATATTCAGAATATTACTGCTGCGAGCCACAAAGTGACTAGCCAGATGTAAGGTCACCCATCCACCCGGAGAGACGCATTTGTGCAAAACGCAGCAAAAAATGAGCAATCCCCGGCATTTGGGCAGAAAATTGGATGATAGTTTACCAGATTTCGCGGGCTTTGTGGTGAGGGGATTCCGGAAATGCTGCAAATCAGGAAAAAATCGATGCTTGCTGTGGATATCTTATCTTTTGTCCATAAAAAAACCCGGCATAAACCGGGTTTTTGCGCCATTCGTTCTGCGTAAGCAGAAACAAATTAACGTTTGGAGAACTGAGGACGACGACGTGCTTTACGCAGACCGACTTTCTTACGTTCAACCTGACGAGCGTCACGAGTAACGAAGCCTGCTTTACGCAGTTCGCCACGCAGGGACTCGTCGTACTCCATCAGAGCGCGGGTGATACCGTGACGGATCGCACCAGCCTGACCAGAGATACCACCACCTTTAACAGTGATGTACAGATCCAGTTTCTCAACCATGTCGACCAGTTCCAGCGGCTGACGAACTACCATGCGGGCAGTTTCACGACCGAAGTACTGTTCCAGAGAACGTTGGTTGATAACGATTTTACCGCTGCCCGGTTTGATGAAAACGCGAGCTGCAGAACTTTTGCGGCGACCAGTGCCGTAGTATTGATTTTCAGCCATTGCCATAATCCCGATTAGATGTCCAGAACTTGCGGTTGCTGTGCCGCGTGGTTGTGCTCGTTACCCGCGTAAACTTTCAGTTTACGGTACATAGCACGACCCAGCGGGCCTTTTGGCAGCATGCCTTTAACCGCGATTTCAATCACACGCTCAGGACGGCGGGCAATCATCTCTTCAAAGGTCGCTTGTTTGATACCACCGATGTGGCCAGTGTGGTGATAGTACACTTTGTCAGTACGCTTGTTACCGGTTACGGCAACTTTGTCAGCGTTCAGAACGATGATGTAATCACCGGTATCTACGTGCGGAGTGTATTCCGCTTTGTGCTTACCGCGCAGGCGACGAGCCAGTTCGGTAGCCAGACGGCCCAGAGTTTTACCGGTCGCGTCAACAACATACCAGTCGCGTTTTACGGTTTCTGGTTTAGCTGTAAAAGTTTTCATTAAAAGCTTACCCAAGTAATAAGTTACACGTTGGTGAACACCCAAACGTTTAGTCAGTTGAGGCTCACACGACAAAGTCCGGCAAACCTACCCCTTCGAATAGCAAATGCCAGCACATAGAAAGTTTTGGGAAAAAAACCTTCTCGTAACGTGGGGTCGCAAGATTATAGAGAAGTCGGGGTCAAAGATCGACCCCTTTTTATACTTCGTGACGAGGTTTTCGCCTTTATCCGGCCAGGTGCTCGCGGGCTAAATAGTCCTCGCTCTGCATCTCCTGCAAACGCGACAGGCAGCGCTGGAACTCAAACTTCAGCCGCTCGCCCCGGTAGATCTCATGCAGCGCCGCGTCGGCGCTGATCACCAGCTTGACGTGGCGCTCGTAAAACTCATCTACCAACGCGATAAAGCGCCGGGCTTCGCTCTCCATCAGCGGGGTCATCACCGGGACGTCAAACAGCAGCACGGTATGGAACATCTGCGAGAGCGCAATGTAGTCATGCTGGCTGCGGGCATCGACGCACAGGGTTGTAAAAGAGACCGCGAGCGTCTGGTTCTCTACCCCCAGCGTCGGCAGCGGACGGTGGTTAATCTCAAGCGTCGGATGATTCTCCCGCTTCGCCCCGGCCAGCGCCTGCCACAGCGTCTCCATCTGCTGCGCCGTCTCGGCATTCAGCGGCGACAGCCAGAGGTGCGCCTGGGTCAGCGTGCGCAGGCGATAATCAATCCCGGCGTCAACGTTCATGATGTCGCAGTGCTGCTTGATCGCCTCGATAGCCGGCAGGAAGCGCGCGCGCTGCAGGCCGTTGCGATAGAGATTCTCCGGCGGAATATTTGACGTGGCGACCAGCGTAATGCCACGGGCAAACAGCGCCTGCATCAGGCCGCCCAGCAGCATGGCATCGGTGATATCCGAAACAAAAAACTCGTCAAAGCAGAGCACGTCGGTCTCGGCCTTAAAGCGGTCGGCAACGATCTCCAGCGGATCGCTCTGCCCCTGCAGCTGGGTTAGCTCTTCGTGCACCCGCAGCATAAAGCGGTGAAAGTGCAGCCGCTGTTTACGCGTACCCGGCAGGCTATGGTAGAAGAGATCCATCAGCCAGGTTTTCCCCCGCCCGACGCCGCCCCACATATACAGGCCCCGCACCGGCGCTGCGTTGTGCGTCTCGCGCTTGCCCAGCAGTTTACCAAACGCCGCCCGCAGTCCGCCGCCGGCAGCGGGCGTCTCGGTACGGTTCGTGAGCTGCTGATAGAGGGTCTCCAGCCGATTGACGGCCTCGCGCTGGACGTCGTCAGGCTGATGGCTGCCCTCTTTTAGGGCCAGTTGATATCGCGATGTGGGGGTAAGGCTCTGCATGATGCTATTGTTATTCCTTGATAATGAATTTGCCGCAGGTCCTGGCTGGTGAAAAAAAGGCCGCTCTACACTACGCGATGCTGTGCCAGGATTCCACTTATACGGATTTAGCGGTTATAGTGGCATAATGAGGCACAGGCAAGGAGCCTCGCCGCTTACACCCTACGGACTTACAACACAACGGGAGATGTTCATGACCTGGGAATATGCGCTAATTGGATTAGTCGTCGGCATCATTATTGGTGCTGTGGGCATGCGCTTTGGAAACCGCAAACTGCGCCAGCAGCAGGCCTTACAGTATGAGTTAGAGAAGAACAAAGCCGAGCTGGAAGAGTATCGTGAAGAGCTTACCGGCCACTTTGCCCGCAGCGCAGAGCTGCTCGATAACATGGCCCACGACTACCGTCAGCTTTATCAGCACATGGCAAAAAGCTCCAGCCAGCTGCTGCCAGAGATGTCTGCAGAGGACAATCCGTTCCGCAACCGCCTTGCCGAGTCCGAAGCCGGTAACGACCAGGCCCCGGTTCAGATGCCGCGTGACTACTCCGACAGCGCGTCGGGCCTGCTGCGCGGTGCAGCGAAGCGCGACTGATCCTGACCTACTTTTTTTTCGGGCGTACTGGCTACGCCCGCCTCTTCTTTCGCCATCCCAGCTATTATTTAATCATTATCCGCATTGTTACCCGGTTGAAAATTCAATAACATCGATCCGTTTTGGGACATTTTTTTCCTTACACTTCAGGTCACGAGAGCTTGCATCAATGAAGAAAAGAAACCCGCTGTTGAGTGCATTAGCGTTAAGTGTCGGATTATCCCTCTCGGCACCGTTCCCGGCGACGGCCTCGCTGCCCGCGCAGATCCCCGGCCAGCCGGCGCTTCCCAGCCTCGCGCCAATGCTGGAGAAGGTGCTGCCTGCGGTGGTGAGCGTGCAGGTAGAAGGCACGGCGGTCGCCCCCGAGCAAAAAATACCTGAAGAGCTGAAAAAATATTTCGGTGAAGAGCTGCCTGATGGCCAGGCCCAGCCGTTTGAAGGGCTAGGCTCCGGCGTGATCATCGACGCCGCCAAAGGCTATGTGCTGACCAATAACCACGTGATTAACCAGGCGCAGAAGATTAACGTCCAACTTAACGATGGTCGTGAGTTTGAAGCCAAGCTGATTGGCGGCGATGACCAGAGCGATATTGCCCTGTTACAGCTGCAGAACGCCACCGGGCTGACACAGATTGCCGTTGCCGACTCCGATAAGCTGCGGGTCGGTGATTTTGCCGTCGCGGTTGGTAACCCGTTTGGCCTCGGCCAGACCGCTACCTCAGGGATTATCTCGGCCCTCGGACGCAGCGGGCTCAACCTTGAGGGGCTAGAGAACTTTATTCAGACCGATGCCTCTATTAACCGCGGCAACTCCGGCGGGGCGCTGCTCAACCTCAACGGCGAGCTGATCGGCATCAACACCGCGATTCTGGCCCCAACCGGCGGCAGCATCGGCATTGGCTTTGCTATCCCCAGCAACATGGCGCAAACCCTCGCCCAGCAGCTGATCCAGTCCGGTGAAATCCAGCGCGGCCTGTTAGGTATCAAAGGCATGGAGATGAGCGCCGATATCGCCAAGGCGTTTAACCTCAACGTCCAGCGCGGGGCCTTCGTGAGCGAAGTGCTGCCCGGCTCAGGCTCAGCCAAAGCCGGGATCAAATCGGGCGACGTGATCGTCAGCCTGAACGGCAAGCCGCTGAACAGCTTTGCCGAGCTGCGCTCGCGCATCGCCACCACAGCGCCTGGCACCAAGGTCAAGCTTGGCCTGCTGCGCGATGGCAAAGGCCAGGACGTGGAAGTGACCCTGGACAAAAGCACCGCCTCCTCCGCCAGCGCGGAGACCCTCTCTCCGGCATTACAGGGCGCAAGCCTGGCCGATGGACAGCTGAAGGATAGTACTAAAGGCATCAAAGTTGAGGAGGTGGCCAAAGAGAGTCCCGCCGCCCAGGCTGGCCTGCATAAAGACGACGTGATAATCGGCGTCAACCGCGAGCGCGTGCAGTCCATCGCCGAGATGCGTAAGGTGCTGGAGACGAAGCCTACTATCATTGCGCTACACGTCGTGCGCGGTAACGATACGCTCTATTTACTCCTGCGCTAGCCCCAGACTGCCGGACATCACCGACGCTGTGTGATGTCCGGATAAGTCGTGCTATGCTGCCCGCACCCTCTTTAACGACGTCCGCATCATGTTAGTGAAGCTATTCCGATCTGTCGCTATTGGCCTCATTGTAGGTAGCCTGCTGCTGGCTGCCCTGCCCTCGCTACGTCAGCTGAGCGCCTCCGCTACCCCACAGTTTGACAGCACCGATGAAACGCCGGTGAGCTATAACCAGGCGGTGCGCCGGGCTGCACCTGCGGTGGTCAACGTCTATAACCGCAGCGCAGCCAGCTCGACCAACAATCAGCTGGAGATCCGCACCCTGGGTTCCGGGGTGATCATGGATCAGCGCGGGTATATTATTACCAACAAGCACGTGATTAACGATGCGGATCAGATCATCGTCGCGCTGCAGGACGGTCGCGTATTTGAGGCGCTGCTGGTCGGCTCCGATACGCTAACGGATCTGGCGGTGCTGAAGGTCAACGCCACCGGCGGCCTGCCGGTGATCCCTATCAACCGTCAGCGCACCCCGCACATCGGCGACGTCGTTATGGCTATCGGTAACCCCTATAACCTCGGCCAGACCATCACCCAGGGGATCATCAGCGCCACCGGCCGCATCGGTCTGAACCCGTCGGGACGGCAGAACTTCTTGCAGACCGATGCCTCCATTAACCACGGCAACTCCGGCGGCGCGCTGGTTAACTCCCTCGGCGAGCTGATGGGCATTAATACCCTCTCGTTTGATAAGAGCAACGATGGCGAAACGCCGGAAGGGATCGGCTTCGCTATCCCGTTCCAGCTGGCCACCAAGATTATGGATAAGCTGATCCGCGACGGGCGGGTGATCCGTGGCTATATCGGTATCGGCGGCAGAGAGATCGCGCCTCTGCATACTCAGGGCGGTGGGATCGATCAGATCCAGGGGATCGTGGTTAACGAGGTGGCCCCGGACGGTCCGGCGGCACGCGCAGGTATTCAGGTTAACGACGTGATTGTCTCGGTGAACGGCAAGCCAGCCATTTCGGCACTGGAGACGATGGACCAGGTGGCGGAGATCCGTCCGGGTTCGGAGATCCCGGTCGAGGTGATGCGTGAGGATAAAAAGCTGCTGCTACACGTGACGATTCAGGAGTACCCGGCTACAAACTAGCCCAGTTTTGTAGTTCCGTAGGCCCGGTAAGCATAGCGCCACCGGGCATTGCGGTAATGCCGGGTGGCGGCTTACAGCCTTACCCGGCCTACGAGAGCTACGGTTCTGAATTACTTATTCACAAACTCTTCGCCGAGCTGGATATCTTTTTTCAGCGTCTCCAGCATCCCTTCCATTGCCTGCTGCTCGAAAGCGCTCAGGGTGCCGATAGACTGGCGCTCCGCGACGCCGTTTTTACCCAGCAGCAGCGGCTGAGAGAAGAAGCGTGCGTGCTCGCCATCGCCCTCAACGTAGGCGCACTCAACGACGCCCTGTTCGCCCTGCAGGGCGCGTACCAGCGAGAGCCCAAAGCGCGCCGCCGCCTGGCCCATAGAGAGGGTTGCAGAACCGCCACCGGCTTTCGCTTCGACCACTTCCGTACCCGCGTTCTGAATACGTTTGGTCAGATCGGTCACTTCCTGCTCGGAGAAGCTAACGCCAGGGATCTGCGACAGCAGCGGCAGAATAGTGACGCCAGAGTGACCGCCGATAACCGGCACTTCAACATCACCAGGCTGCTTGCCTTTCAGCTCGGCCACAAAGGTGTTGGAGCGGATGATGTCCAGCGTGGTCACGCCAAACAGTTTGTTCTTGTCGTAAACGCCTGCTTTTTTCAGCACTTCAGCGGCGATAGCGACGGTGGTGTTCA
Source organism: Pseudescherichia sp. L3 (assembly GCF_024656065.1). Classification (NCBI taxonomy): domain Bacteria; kingdom Pseudomonadati; phylum Pseudomonadota; class Gammaproteobacteria; order Enterobacterales; family Enterobacteriaceae; genus Pseudescherichia; species Pseudescherichia sp. L3. The sequence goes on along the minus strand of NZ_JANKYC010000004.1, from coordinate 46,490 downwards.
CCGGATTAGTAATAATGCCGATGCACGCCTGCGGACAGGTCTTCGCAACCTGACTCACCAGGTTTTTAACGATGCCAGCGTTGACGTTAAAGAGATCGGAGCGATCCATTCCTGGCTTACGTGCGACGCCCGCAGAGATCAGTACCACGTCTGCACCTTTCAGCGCTGGGGTAGCATCTTCGCCAGCGAAGCCCTCAATTTTAACAGCAGTAGGGATATGACTCAGGTCAACCGCCACGCCAGGGGTGACAGGTGCGATGTCGTACAGAGAGAGTTCTGAGCCTGAAGGCAGTTGGGTCTTGAGAAGTAGGGCTAGCGCCTGGCCAATACCGCCTGCCGCGCCGAGGACTGCAACTTTCATCCTAAACTCCTTATTATGATTAGCGAAATATACCGTTACTCCGTTGCTAAGGACATGACAACATGGGGTAAATGATAGCGATCATTCTGCAGAAAAAACGCGCCTCAGCTCGCTTTTAGCATCATCCACTTTCTGTTGCCCTCTCCGGCAGCATGAAAATTTCCTTCATAAAGCCAGGCATATCCCCGCAGGCGGTACAATACACCCTGTAAAGCTAGCAAAACAACAGCACTTTAATAACATTTATTTTACTTTTAATCTTATTTGTGACCCGTGACACAGGCATGTTTCTCGATAAGTTATTTTGATAAAATCCGCGGCTTTCATAACATTATTTCAGCCTTAATAGTGGCAGACTATTTGCATAAAAATTCATTTTTATGCATAATAATGTTGTTTCAATCGCCATTCTACGGGTGACTTATGCGAAGCTCGGCAAAACAAGAAGAATTAGTTAAGGCGTTCAAAGCGCTGCTTAAAGAAGAAAAGTTCAGCTCCCAGGGCGAAATCGTCCTGGCACTGCAGGAGCAAGGGTTTGATAACATTAATCAATCCAAAGTCTCCCGAATGCTGACGAAGTTCGGTGCGGTGCGTACGCGCAACGCCAAAATGGAGATGGTCTACTGCCTGCCCGCAGAGCTTGGCGTGCCGACTACCTCAAGTCCGCTGAAGAACCTGGTGCTGGACATCGACTATAACGATGCGGTGGTGGTTATCCACACCAGCCCGGGGGCCGCCCAGCTGATTGCGCGCCTGCTGGACTCATTAGGGAAATCAGAAGGCATTCTCGGCACCATCGCGGGGGACGATACCATCTTTACCACCCCTGCCAGCGGCTTTACCGTAAAGGATCTCTACGAAGCGATCCTGGTGCTGTTTGAACAAGAGCTATGATCCTCTCTCCCCTCGCACCTTAGCGAGGGGAATCTTTCTCGGTTAGCCCGTTTATCACCATAATCCACTGCCTGCGCCTTTAACAGAATGTGCGATTCTCTTTCATCTCTTTGTCATCCAGTGGATCCCACCTGCGCGATCGCACAAAATGCTAAAAAAGCGTATCCATATGATTTTCTTAGAGATAGAAATCAACACCCCCTCTTAAAACCGCATTTTTATTCTTTTACGTTATAAGAAGTTAAATTTATGTGACGTAATAACCCATGAAACCATTAGCATGGTATTAATTTTTGCGGTGATTAGTGTATACTTGATTTTGTGATGAGGGTCACGAAACAAGACCCCAGTAAATAAGAATCCGACGAGGTAAACACCATGAAAATCAAAACAACTGTAGCCGCTCTGGGCATCCTGTCTGCACTCTCTTTCGGTGCTTTCGCTGCTGACTCCATTAACGCTGATCAGGCGCAGGGCCGCCAGGCAATCGGTACGGTCTCCGTAGGCGCAGTAAGCTCCTCACCGATGGATATTCGTGATGCGCTGAATCAAAAAGCCGAAGCACAGGGCGCATCCTCTTACCGTATTATCGAAGCGCGTACCGGTGACCACTGGCACGCTACTGCAGAACTCTACAAATAAACCCTCGTCGTAGTGTTCTACGACCTTGCCCCCGCCTGTCGGGGGCTTTTTTATACCTGCTTTTTTATAACTGAAGTGTGCCTTCAGGCGCGCACGTTGAACCGCAGCATGCCGCCCAGCTCCTCTTCGGCTTCGTCAAAGAGCAGGATTAACGCGCCAAAGCGACGACGTTGTTTTTCATGCAGGTGGACAAACTCGATCTCAAGCGGCATCGGCAGAACGTTATCCTCACTGGTTACTACCTCCCACAGCGAGTCCAGATTATTCACCTTTGTCCGATCGATAGTAAAAGTGCGGCAAAATTCGCGATAAAAAGCGTCTTGATCGTCAATTTCGTCAAAATCAAACGTGTAAATAGTCATTATTAGCCACCCTGCGCGAATGGGCGGCTTGTGCCGCCCCAGTGTTTATAATCCTCCGAGATGAAGAGTTTTAACCTCCAGGTACTCTTCCAGTCCCAGTACCGACCCTTCCCGGCCTAAGCCAGACTCTTTCACTCCGCCAAATGGTCCCAGTTCGGTAGATACCGCGCACTCGTTAACCCCAATCATCCCGGCTTCCAGCGCCTGCGATACGCGGAAGACGCGCTGTAGATTCTGAGTATAGAAATAGGCTGCAAGGCCAAACGGCGTATCGTTAGCGCGATGGATCACCTCATCTTCGGTGGTAAAGCGGAAGCAGGCGGCCACCGGGCCGAAAGTCTCCTCCGCAGCCAGCTTCATGCTGTCGCTACAGTTGGTGAGCACCGTTGGCTGCCAGAAGTTTCCTCCCAGCGCGTGGGCTTTGCCGCCCGCCAGCGCCGTTGCGCCTTTGGCAATCGCATCCTCTACATGTTCGCGCACCTTGTCCACCGCCGCCGACTCGATGAGCGGCCCCACGACCACGCCCTCCTCCATACCGTTACCCACTTTCAGGGCGTTAACCCGCTCGGCGAGCTTGTTCACGAAGGCGTCATAAACGGCTTCGTGGATATAGAAACGGTTGACGCTGACGCACACCTGCCCGGCGTTACGGAATTTATTGGCAATCGCCCCCTCAACGGCGGCATCGATGTCTGCATCGTCAAAGACGATATAGGGCGCGTTGCCCCCCAGCTCCATCGACACTTTTTTCATGGTTTCAGCGGCGTTACGCACCAGCGTTTTACCCACGGCAGTAGAACCGGTGAAGGAGATTTTACGCACCTGCGGGCTGGCCATGATCGCATCGCTGATCTCAGCGGTGGTGCCCGCCACGGCATTGAGTACCCCATCCGGGACGCCCGCTTTTTTCGCCAGCTGCACAAGGGCAAAGGCGCTGAGGGGCGTATTGTTGGCGGGCTTGATGACGCCGGTACAGCCAGCCGCCAGCGCCGGACCCAGCTTGCGGGTCAGCATTGCCATCGGGAAGTTCCACGGCGTGATGGCTGCAACAACGCCAATCGGCTCGCGGGTGGCAAGAATGCGCGAGCCGGGTTTAATCGGTGGAATAATCTCGCCGTTGGCGCGCTTCGCCTCTTCGGCGAACCACTGAATAAAGCTGGCGGCGTACTCGACTTCGCCCTCCGCCTCTTTCAGCGGCTTACCCTGCTCGCTGGTCATCAGCTGTCCCAGCCAGGTTTTGTTCTCAATAATCAGCGCATACCAGCGGTAGAGAATAGCGGAGCGCTCTTTCGCGGTTTTCGCCCGCCAGGCAGGAAACGCGCGCGTGGCGGCAGCAATCGCCTCCTCGGTCTCTTTTTTGCCTGCTTTAGCGACCTTCGCTATCACCTCGCCCGTTGCCGGGTTGGTCACGTCGAAGGTGTTCTCCAGCGTTTTCCATACGCCGTCTACAAAATAGCCTGTTTGAAAAAGCGCATTGTCCTGAAGTGCCTGGGTCGCCATGCGTCCTCCCGATCCCCGTGAATGAATGACTCCGCTAAGTATAGCTACAAAAAAACCGACGCCTCTGGCGTCGCTAAGCTCTGGGGAAATGGAAGTATGTGGCCCCAGTGAATCTGTTCCGTTCACCTCATGCCGGGAACTACATATGGCGTACGTCATTCGTGAACGGGATAAGAGGGCCACCGCGGCCCCCTTATCGATCCCCGCGGCCCCGCGGGGACTCAACACCTCGCTGTGAGACCGTACTCCACAGCAACAAAGAAATCGCTGTAGGCTCGGAATTAAAGCGAGGTGTTGGGTCCGGCTGAAAATCGCCGAGGCATTCACTTCCGGCCGGGGCAGCCCGCATGGATGCGGGCTGAGGGCGTGCCTTACAGGGAAGTTACCTCACGCCCGACCCGAAAGCCGGAAGGGATAAGTCGAGGGAACCGCAAAGCGGCGATTTTCCCTGCCGGGAGCCCGGGTCGCCAGGGTGGTGGCGGCGAGCCACCCTGGCACGTTCACGTGTGCGGAATTTACAGATGAGTAAAATGTATGAAGTGAACGGAAATTACCGCAAACTCACATACCCGTCCTACCCTTTTGGCAAAACGCCAGTTAGCGAGTAGTCAGCGCAGACTGGTATTTGTGGAGCACATCTACCAGCCGTTTCACCGGATGGGTGACCTGCTCCGGTGCGTCCCAGTCGCGAAGTTTTTCCTGGTAGACCTCCAGCTCCTCCAGCAGCTGGCTGAAGTAGCGGCGGCGCGTCGTGTCGCTGCGGGCGGCAATAACGCTATCTGCCGTACGCCGTAGCTGACGGTGGAAAGCAGAGAGATCGGCATTCACCGGGATCGGCGCATCGCGAAGACGCTGGTGGGCAATAATCATGGTCAACGCCAGACGGAATTTGCCCACGTCCCCCGGGAACTTGTTCAGCAGTAAAAAGAGCTGCTGATAGAGCGCGGGCAGGTGGTTTTCTCTACGCCGTGCCGTGTTAGTGGTCAGCGCCGAGACCGCCGCCGAAACAAACTGGTTCAGCAGCACGCGGCCGGTGCGCGCCCGGGAGTTATCCCGCACCAGCAGGATCACCAGCAGAGCCAGCACGCAACCGACAATCTGCCCCAGCGCACTGTCGAGGAAGCGGTTGAACTCAAAGGTCATCGGGTTATCCAGCACGAGGATGTTGATGGTGCTCGCCAGCGCCCCAAGCGATCCCAGACGCCGCTTCTGCACCTCAATGCCGATAAAGAAGGCCAGCACCGCCAGGCTGATGCACAGCAACAGCATGCTTTGCTGGGTGGCAGGCATCACCACCAGAAAATAGAACGCCCCGATGGGCAGCGCCGCCAGCGTGCCGTAGACAAAGTCCATCGCCACCATGCGCGGGTTGGGCAGGCGCATCGCCAGCGAGGTGACCACCGCAATCATGATCATCGCCCCGCTGCCAGAGGTCCAGCCAGTCCAGAGCCAGAACAGGGTCCCTAACATACAGGAGAGCGTGGTGCGCCAGAAGTTAACCATCGCATGGTGCCGCTCTGCCGACTCCGCTTTTACCACCGCCTCGGCGCGCAGCACCTCCTCTTCGGTCGCGCTGATGCGGGTATTGCCAATTACCCCGCGCTTAAGCAGCAGAAAGCGCGTCGCTGCGCCGACCCAGCTATAGATAGTGATGGGCGTGTCGTGCTCGCCGGTCCAGGCAAGTACCCGGCGCATCCGCTTGAGCTGCTTATGCACGTCCTGCACCGTCTCTACCGGCGTGGCGAACAGCTCCCGAAACGTATCGGTGACGAGCTCTGGGCGCGACTGCTGCATCAGCCAGGTCTCACACGCCTGGGTAATCAGGGTCAGCGACAGGGTATTGATCACCTTCAGACGGCGGTTGGCCCGCGTCCAGCGCGACGACTCCATATTGAGGTTGGTACGCATCCCGTCCAGGGCATTGGTACGCCGCACCAGCGCCCCCCAGGCCTTATCCATCTCATCGCCGTCGCCATTCTGCACGCAGAGCTGCATCAGCTGGTACTGCGCCAACAGCAGGCTGTCCAGCTCACGGTCGATCTCTTGCTTCACCGAGCGCGGCGAGAAGAGCAGATCGGCCACGATAGCGCAAACGATCCCGATGACGATCTCGCTGCAGCGCTCAACGGCAAACTGTGGGGTCAGCAGCGGTTCGGCCTGCACGGTAATGACGATGATCAGCGCGGTGTAGCCCGACAGGCCCCACGCGTAGGAGTTCTCAACCCGCACCAGCGAGGAGAGCCAGGTACAGAAGCCCGCCCACAGACAGCAGACCATCAGCATCACCAGCGGGGCGCGGATCATGCCGATGATCATCACCAGCGCAGCAACGCAGCCGATAAAGGTGCCGACGATACGCAGCATGCCCCGGTAGCGGATCGCTCCCGAGTAGGGTTCGCCCCCGGCGGCAAAGGCCGGGCCAGCGGCCACAATCGCTGCCGTCAGCACCGCCCAGCGCGGCGTTTCAAGATTAAAGTGGAAGCCAACAAACAGCGCCAGCACAATGGCGCAGGCCAGCTTGATGGCAAAGCGCACGTGCTGGTTGGCGATGGAGAAAATACCCATCGTGCTTAGCCCATCTCACGCAGACGGTGGGCCAGCTTGCGGAAGAAGGAGTCCTGGCTGGCGTCCCGGTCTTTCTCCCCGGTGATCACCACCGTCGCGGTGGTGCCCGCCGGCCACAGGTTGCCCGGCTGGCTGTCGAGGCGGATACGCACCGGCACGCGCTGTGCCAGACGGACCCACTCCAGGTTAGAGTCGATGGTCGCCATCCCTTTGGCATCGCGGCTGCTGCTGGCGTTGGTCACCCCGGCGGCGATGCTGTCCACCGTGCCTTTCAGCACCTGGTTACTGCCAAGCGGCGTAATTTCGGTGCGATAGCCGGGACGCACGCCCTCCAGCTTGGTCTCTTCCATATAGGCCAGCACGTAGAAGGAGTCATGTTTTACCAGCGCCACCGCCGTTGAACCACGGGTGATAAACTCGCCGGTATAGACGTTAAGGTTGGTTACCCAACCGGCGGACGGGGCGCGGATCACCGTGCGCTCCAGGTCCAGCTTCGCCATATCGCGCGTGGCTTCGGCTTTTGCCAGCTGGTGAAGCACGGTTTGCAGGACGTTATTCGCCTGGTCAATCTCTTCCCGGGACATCGCCTGGATGCCGAGCTTATTACGCCGTCCGGCTTCCCGGCGTTTTTCCGTAGCCAGCGCCTGGTAGTAAGCGACATCCGCCTCGGCCTCCTCCAGCGCTTTCTGGTAGCGCGGCTGGTCGATGGTAAACAGCACCTGGTCTTTCTGCACCAGCTGGTTATCATGGACCTTCACATCGGTGATAAGCCCGGCGACGTCAGGGGCAATCGCCACCACGTCGGCGCTAAAGCGGGCGTCGCGCGTCCACGGCGACTCGGTGTAGTAGACCCAGGCACGAAAAATAGCGATGAAAGCCAGTATCACCAGAATCACGGTGATAGCGGTACGAGAGATATTTTTTATAAACGTTTTCACATCAACCTCAGACGAACAGGCGCGACAATAAATAGAACAGGCAGCAGTAGAGAGCTGTATTAAACAGCGCTGGATGCCAGACAAAATCGTAGATCCCGGTCGGGATCAGCACGCGGCGCACCAGCCAAAAGAGGGCCAGCGATAACAGTAGCTCGAAGAATATCGGCGGGAACGACAGGCCGAAGACCACGATAACGGGAAACAGACTCATGTTAACCTTGATTAGAGAGCGTGCAGGCGATGGTTTATTATTCACGTCACCGCAGGAATAAGGGCCGGAGAGGCCGGGCGAGAGTGACGTGTCTGTTACTTAGCTAACAGTATTTTACCGTAACTGTTATGTTGTTATCTATATTGTGTTATCTAAATCACTTTTAAGCCAGAGTGAACAATGGAAAGATTAAAACGTATGTCGGTGTTCGCCAAAGTGGTTGAGCTAGGATCGTTCACCGCCGCTGCCCGACAACTCCAGATGAGCGTCTCCTCCATCAGCCAGATCGTCGCCAGACTGGAAGACGAGCTGCAGGTTAAGCTGCTCAACCGCAGCACCCGCAGCCTGGCCCTGACCGAAGCGGGCAAGATCTACTACCAGGGCTGCCGTCGGATGCTGCACGAGGCGCAGGACGTGCATGAACAGCTCTATGCCTTTAACAATACCCCTATCGGTACCCTGCGCATCGGCTGCTCGTCTACCATGGCGCAGAACGTGCTGGCCAAAATGACCGCCGAGATGCTGCGCGACTACCCTGGCCTGTCGGTGGATCTGGTCACCGGGATCCCTGCCCCGGATCTGATTGCCGATGGGCTGGACGTGGTGATCCGCGTGGGCGCGCTACAGGATTCGAGTCTCTTCTCCCGGCGTCTAGGGGCCATGCCGATGGTGGTCTGCGCCGCAAAAAGCTATCTGACGCAGTACGGCGTACCTGAAAAGCCAGCCGATCTCGCTAATCACTCCTGGCTTGAGTATAGCGTGCGCCCCGACAATGAGTTTGAGCTGATCGCCCCGGAGGGACTGTCGACGAAGATCGTTCCCCAGGGACGCTTTGTCACCAACGATCCCATGACCCTGACCCGCTGGCTGACGGTGGGCGCAGGGGTGGCCTACGTCCCGCTGATGTGGGTGATCGACGAGATCAACCGTGGCACGCTGGAGATCCTCTTCCCGCGCTACCAGTCGGATCCGCGTCCGGTGTATGCCCTCTATACCGAGAAGGATAAGCTGCCGCTGAAGGTGCAGGTCTGTATCGATGCGCTGACAAACTACTTTGTGGAGGTGTCGCAGGTGTTTCAGACCATGCGCGGACGCGCAAAAGAGAAGTGAGGGATTTCCTGCCGGCTATCACCGGCAGGAAGAGGCGAGCAGGCCTTACGCCGTGCCGCCGACGGTTAGGTTGTCTACCTTCAGCGTTGGCTGGCCGACGCCCACCGGCAGGCTCTGCCCCTCTTTACCGCAGACGCCGACGCCGCTGTCGAGCTTGAGATCGTTGCCGACCATGGAGATCTGCTGCATGGCTTCGATGCCGGAGCCGATCAGGGTTGCCCCTTTCACCGGCGTCGTCACCTTGCCGTTCTCAATCAGGTAGGCTTCCGAGGTAGAGAAGACAAACTTACCAGAGGTGATATCCACCTGGCCGCCACCAAAGTTCGGGGCAAAGATCCCGTACTCCACCGACTCGATGATCTCCTGCGGAGTCGATTTCCCGGCCAGCATATAGGTGTTGGTCATACGCGGCATCGGCAGATGCGCGTAGGATTCACGACGGCCGTTGCCGGTCGGTGCCACGCCCATCAGGCGCGCGTTGAGCTTGTCCTGCATGTAGCCTTTCAGGATACCGTTTTCGATCAGCACGTTGTACTGACCCGGCGTGCCTTCATCATCGATAGAGATTGAGCCACGGCGGTTCATCATGGTGCCGTCATCAACCACGGTGCACAGCTTGGAGGCCACCAGCTCGCCCATCTGGCCACTGAACACTGAGGTGCCGCGACGGTTAAAGTCCCCTTCCAGACCGTGACCTACCGCCTCGTGCAGCAGCACGCCCGGCCAGCCCGCGCCCAGCACCACCGGCAGGGTACCCGCCGGAGCCGCCACCGCAGAGAGATTCACCAGCGCCATGCGTACCGCCTCTTTGGCCCAGGCGTCCGCCCGCGCTTCGCCGTCAGCGTCGCTGAGGAACCACTCGTAGCCAAAACGACCGCCGCCGCCGCTGGAGCCGCGCTCGCGTTTACCGTCATCTTCCACCTGTACGCTGACCGACAGGCGTACCAGCGGGCGAACGTCCGCCGCCAGCGTGCCGTCGGTGGCCGCCACAAGGATCAGCTCATAGACGCCGGTCAGGCTGGCGGTGACTTCCTGCACGCGCTTGTCGGCAGCACGGGCCACGTTGTTAACCCGGCGCAGGATGTCCAGCTTCTCTTCACGGCTCATGCCCTGAAGCGGATCGACGCTGGTATAAAGGGCGCTATGCTCAACTGCACCGAGGGTCTGCACCCGGCCATCACCGGCGTCGCGGACGATGGTGCGCGCAGCCTGGGCGCTCTGCTCCAGGGCCAGCAAACTGATCTGATCGGCATAGGCAAAGCCGGTCTTCTCGCCGCTGACGGCACGCACGCCTACGCCCTGGTCGATATGGTAGGAGCCATCTTTAATAATGTTATCTTCTAAAACCCAGGATTCGTGATAGCTCGACTGGAAATAGAGGTCGCCGTAGTCGAGACGGCGCTCGGCCAACTGGCCGAGGATGGAAAACAGATCCTGATGGCTCAGGCCGTTTGCCGCGAGTAATTGTTCACTAACCAGGTTCAAACTCATCGTTTTGCTACTCTCAGGTTGCCGCGCGTTGCGGTTATAAATTTCACTCTATTGAGAGTGAGGCAATTCGCTCAACTCGTCAAATCATTGCTATTTCGCGGGCGGGGTTCGCGGCTGGCGCAGCACTTCGTTGATCTGCGGTTTATCCATCGGGCCGCTGATGTGGTAGCGCAGAATAGAGACCTTGCTCCACAGCGGCCCCAGCACCTTGCTGGCGGCAAACACCGCTGCGCCAACGATCGGGTTAACGGCGAACGCGGCCGCGACGCCAACGGTGGCAGAGATCTCTGGGGCGACGACGGCCTCTACGTCCAGCTCCCGGCGCACCAGATTGACCGATCCCTTCATGGCGATATCCGCCTCAAGGCCGTCCACCAGCGTATCGTCGGTATGCAGAACGCCATCTTTGATCCACGCCGTGCTGCGGATAGAGTCAAAGTAAAAGCCTTCGCTAAAGGTGTCGCTGAAGTCAAAGCGCAGCTTACGCAGCAGGGCGTCAAAGCTCAGCAGACGCAGCAGCTGCCCGGCACGGCCAGTACTGACGTCGGCGATCTGCCCCTTGCCGAGGCGGGTATGCAGCACGCCGTTAAGAGAGGCCACATCCGGCTGCCACGGGGTATCACGCCAGTGGAGATCGTAATCCGCATCGACCGACGCATCACGCATAGGCGTGGTTACGCCAAAGAACTCCGTGGCCGAATCAATCTTATTCGCCCGCAGCTTACCTTTAATGGACGTGCGCTCGGCACCGCTGCGGTTAACCCACTCGCCGTCGGCGGTCAGGCGGGCGAAGCCGCTGTCCACCAGGCCGTTGGCCAGGGAGAGCGTATCGCCCTTGATGGTAAAATCACCCTCAATGCGGCCATATTTCTGTCCCCACAGCCAGCACTCGGCGCAGCGCAGCTGAAGATCGGGCCAGCCGCTGAAATCGATCCGCGTCTTGCCGGTCAGCAAAGCTTTTGGCGACAGCGGCTCGCTGGTTACCGGGGTCGGGTTGTAGTAGAGATAGCGAATGGCGGCGGTCCAGGGCCTGTTATCCGCCATTGTCAGCGCCGCCGCGATCTCGCGCCCCTGTACGTCGACTTTCGTGCCGCCCGCCACGGGCTGCGTCTCAAGGCTGACGTTGTTCCACTGCTGGCCGCCAAGGGTGAGCGCCGGGGTGCGCAGGGTAATTGCCTGCGGGAAAGCCGTAGCGCTGCTGACGTTGCTGGCCACGCCCTGCTGGAATAGCCCCAGCCACTGCGCGCCGTCCAGCGGCGGCAGGTTCAGCTCGACGCCGCTTTGCGCCGGCAGCGGCGGAATGGTCTGGCTCTCTGAGGCCCAGATGGCGCGGTCCAGGGTCAGCTTTTGATTCAGCAGCCAGCGACTATTGAAATGGTTATCGCTGCCCGCAGCCCCGGTCAAATCGAAGCTGCGCAGATTGCCCGTCACGTTCAACTTCACCGGCAGAGACTGGCCTGCTGGTTTATTCAGCGGCGAGGGGAGTCGGCTGGCGAGATTTTTCAGGTCGCCTTTAATATCCACGTTATAGCGTGCACCTGCGTTGTAAGGCAGCTCAATGCCGACCTTGCCGTTCCACGCTACGCTGCCGCTGAGGGCATCGTTGACCTGTTTTGGCAGGACGCCGGTGCGGGCGGGCTGCCAGTTTGCATTCATGTCGATCGCCACCTCGTAGGCCTTTTTGCCTTCGGTGGTGGAGAAGTTGACGTTGAGCGGCTGATTAAACCAGCTGGCGGTCAGCGGCTCGCTCTGCAGGTTGCCGTTCACGAAGCTGAAGTTGCCGTTGAGATTGTGCAGGGTGCTGTTCAGCGGCTTGATAAACAAGCTGTTATCCCGCAGCCTCACCTCGCCTTTGGCCGTGGTAATCTCGCCGTCCAGCGGAATATCGAGATGTAAGCGAGCGCTCACATCGCCATCAAGCTGAAGCTCGTCAAGGGTCGCGCCAAGAGAGTCCTTCAGCGGCGTCTCGTTGAAGTACGGCCCAACCTCTTTGCCCGGACCATTGATGTCAGCATCAATCAGCAGCTTCTCTTCTCGGTAGTCTGGGATCGCCGCCGCCAGGTTGCGCGCCTGCACCCCGCCGAGGCTGACCTCATCGCTCTTCATAAACAGGCCGTCGTTGAGGAAATCCAGCTCGATGTCGAAATTCTTTAGCGCTGGCCAGCCGGGCTGGAAGGCGTACACCGCATTGTGCAGCGGCACCAGCACCTCAAACTGCCCTTCATTGTGCTTGTAAGGGAAGAGATGCGGATTACCGCCGTAGACCAGCGTGGCGTTATCCACCTGGCCGCCCTGAATAGCCCCGCTCAGGTAGTCCACCAGCGCTTTGCCCATCAGGTTTTCCGGGAAATAACGCCACGCCTGCCCGGCGTCGTTAGTGCTAATCCCAGCGAGGATCCCCAGCCACGGCTCGTCGTGGGTCGGCTTGAGATAGCGGAAATCACCCCTGGCACGCAGGCCGGTGGCCTCAATATCCAGCTGGCGGCCATCCAGCTGGAAGCCATCGCTGTTATTCAGCCAGTTAAGGGTCGCCACCCCTTTTTTGATCTCCAGCGGAGCACGGAACACGGTTTTATAAGGCATGGTGGCCTGGGTCACCTCAGCCGTTAGCCGGCCATCCTCCGCGCTGCCGCTCAGGGTTCCGGCCAGATGCTGGACGCCCGGCAGCATCTTCCACTGCTGCCAGGAGAGATCCTGCCAGCGTGCCTGGAAGCGCGTTTTATCCGTGGCCTGAAGCGGAATATCTAGTGCCAGCTGCTCAATCTGCCCGGCAGGCTGCATCGCTCGCCAGATCTCACCCAGCGCGGGAGAGAATTTTTCAGCAATTGGCAGCAGACCATCCAGGCCGCTAAGCTCAAGGTGATTGGCGCGCACGCGCAGCTCATCGCTACGGGTGTTGTTTACGCCACCTACCGTCTGCTCGGGGATCCACGCCAGGGTCAGCGCCCCCTTCGGCCAGGGTTTATTATCCAGCGTGACGCGGGTAGAGGGGATAGCGAACTGCCAGCCTTGCTCCCCTGTCCGGGTCACGTGCGCCGTCAGATTATCCACGCTCAGACGGTGCGTTTTCGCCTCGCCCTGCCAGCTTGCGCCGCCCTTTTTCAGCAACACATCGCCGCTGGCGATCTCGCCTTTGCTGACGGTCATCCACCCTTCAAGACTGAAGCGGGCGCTATCAAGGGCAACGTTATCCTGCATCCATTTGCCTAACCACGGCTTAACGTCGACGTCATCCGCCTGAAGCCACAGGCGTCCGTTACTGAGCAGGCCATTGTCGTCCCGCAGATCCATCCGCACCTGCATCACGCCGTGCTGGCCGGTGAGGCTGGAGAGGCTCACCTGCCCCTCGGCCCGGTGGCGTGCGCTGTCGTTAAGCCAGGTAAGCTGAGGGATCGCCAGTTCGGCCCGCTGGCCGGAAGGGGTCAAGAAGCTGATATCGCTGTCGCGCAGATCGAAGTGGTCGAACTGGCGTAGAAAGAGATCGCTGAGACGGTTGCCTTCGATGTCCTGCTGGCTGTCGCCCTGCTGTATTGGGGTATTGGTGTAGACGCGCAGCCGGTAGAAGGTGAGATCGCGAAACTGCCAGCGCAGATGCAGCAGGCTCTGCCAGACGTCCAGGGCCAGGGTAACGCGCTTAACCGAGAATTCACCGCCGTCGCTCAGGCCAGCGCTGATATCGCGCACCTCAACCTGCGGGCCGAAGTTTTGCCAGTTGGCCTCAATGTAGCTGGCGTTGATCGGCATTCCCGTGGCCGCCTCAATCTTTGCCAGCAGCGCCGGACGCCAGGTATTGAGATGCGGCAGCACAAGACGCAGGCCACTCACCAGCAGCGCGACGATGACAATCAACGTTGCGGCAGTCAGCAGCAGTATCCCAGGCAATCGCCTCACGCATCTCTCCTTGTCAGCCAAAAAACAGGCCTTGCTCGTGTCGCAGCATGCTGCGTAATTACATCATTACCACGTCGAACTGCTCCTGGTTATAGAGCGGCTCAATTTGTACTTTTACCTGTTTGCCAACAAAGATCTCCACTTCTGCCAGCGCATGGGACTCGTCGCTTTTTAGCGCTTCTGCCACTGCAGGAGAAGCATAGACTAAGAATCGATCGGAATCGTAGGCGTGATGCACACGAACGATCTCCCGCATGATCTCATAGCAGACGGTCTCTACCGTTTTGACCGTCCCGCGCCCGTGGCAGGTTGGGCACTCGTTGCAGAGCACGTGTTCCACGCTCTCCCGGGTGCGTTTGCGGGTCATCTCCACCAGGCCAAGCTGGGAGAAGCCGTTGATGCTGGTTTTGACCCGATCCTTGCTCAGCGCCTGCTCCAGGGAGTGCAGCACCCGGCGGCGGTGATCCTCATTACTCATATCGATAAAGTCGATAATGATAATGCCGCCAAGGTTGCGCAGGCGCAGCTGGCGGGCAATGGCCTGGGTCGCTTCAATATTGGTGTTGAAGATAGTGTCGTCGAGATTGCGATGTCCCACAAACGCGCCGGTATTGATATCGACGGTGGTCATCGCTTCGGTCTGATCGATAATCAGGTAGCCGCCGGACTTCAGCTCAACCTTGCGCTCCAGCGCGCGTTGGATCTCATTCTCTACGTCGAAGAGATCGAAGATCGGCTGCCGCCCGCTGTAGTGCTCCAGCTTGCTGGTCATCTCCGGAATGTATTCCGCAGTGAACTCCATCAGGGCGTCAAAGGTCAGGCGCGAGTCGACGCGGATGCGGTCGAGCTGGGCATCGGCAAAGTCGCGCAGCACCCGCTGGGCAAGAGCCAGCTCGCCGTACATCTGGTAGCGGGTCTGGGGACGCTTTTTACGTTCCATCACCTTGGTCCAGACGCGCTTCAGGTAGGCCGCATCCGAGGCGAGATCCTCTTCGCAGACGCCCTCGGCCGCCGTACGGATGATAAAACCGCCCTGCTCGTCGCAGTACTCCGCGACGATCTTTTTCAGCCGCTCGCGCTCGTTTTCGCTTTCAATACGCTGGGAGACGCCCACGTGGGAGGCCCCCGGCATAAAGACCAGGTAGCGCGAGGGCAGCGTAATATCGGTGGTCAGGCGTGCGCCCTTGGTGCCCAACGGATCTTTGACGACCTGCACCATCAGATCCTGGCCCTGGCGCACCAGCTCAGAGATATCGCGCACGGTGAAGTTTTTCTGCTCTTCGCCGGCGACGCACTCGGTATGGGGCATGATATCGGAGGCGTGGAGGAAAGCCGCCTTATCGAGACCAATATCTACAAAAGCCGCCTGCATGCCCGGCAGGACCCGGCTCACGCGCCCTTTGTAGATATTGCCGACGATACCGCGCCGCGCTTCGCGCTCGATGTGGATCTCCTGCAGAATGCCGCCGTCAATATAGGCGACGCGCGTCTCCGATGGCGTTATGTTCACCAGCAATTCAGCCGTCATGTTTATCCCTTCCCTCACGCAGTGCGTTAAAATCGCTTATCAGTTCGCCGGTCTCTACCAGCGGCAGGCCAACTACAGCATAGTAGCTGCCGTTGATGCGGCGAACAAAGCAGCCGCCCAGCCCCTGGATACCATACGCACCTGCTTTATCCATCGGTTCGCCGCTGGCAATGTAGGCCTCTATTTCGTGCTCAGCCAGCACCTTAAAGGTGACGTCGGTAACCACGAGGCGCTCCAGCACCCGCTGGCTGTCAGCCAGCGCAACGGCGGTCATCACCTGGTGAGTCTGTCCCGAAAGCTGGCGCAGCATTGCAGCAGCATGGTGGGTATCTCTGGGTTTTTCAAGCACTTCACCGTTTACGATGACAATGGTATCGGCCCCCAGCACCGGCAGATCCCGCGCGGCCAGCGCAACGCCAGCCTGGGCTTTCTCCCGCGCCAGGCGCACCACATACTGCTGGGCGCTCTCCTGGGCATGGCGCTGCTCCTCCACGCCCGGAATAATGCGCTCAAAAGAGACGCCGAGCTGGGTGAGCAGCTCCTGACGGCGTGGTGAACCAGAAGCAAGATAGAGATCTGTCATAAATACCTTTATTGCACCGCAAACTGCTGGCGGATTTTACGCATCAGCAGGAAGAGCCAGGGCCAGAGCACGCCGTCAACAATGCTGCTCCAGAAAACTTCCGGACGGAACGACACGTTGATGACTAAAAACTCGGCCCAGAAAACAATGATATTTGCCGCCAGCGACAGCAGCATCACCACCAGCGCCTGCTGCCAGAGCGCCAGGTTACGGAAAAGCTGATATTTCAGGGCAACCAGGTAAGCGATGATGCTGAGCGACAGCGCGCGGACCCCAAGGGTTGAGCCGCTGATCAGATCCAGTATGGCACCCATCATTAAACCTGTACCGACATTTACGCGGTGCGGCAGGGCGAGGATCCAGTAGAGCAGAATAAGCAGTACCCAGTTTGGCCGGAAAACAAGAATGTTATCCGGCCAGGGCATAATTTGCAGCAACAGCGCAATGAGGAACGAGAGCCAAATGACCCAGCGTCCCTGGCTACGATAGCTGGCCACTATTGCCCCCCGGATGCAGGCTGCGAGGGCGTGTTAAGGCCGGTAGCAGGCTCAGGGACGGGCGCAGGCGGCCCCATGGAGTTGGGCGCAGGCAGCACCTGCGGCATCATCTGCATCAGCCGCTCGTTGGCCACGCGGTGTACCTCTTCCGGGGTCATCGGGTTTGCGCCGTTGCGATCGGCTCCCCACAGCAGCAGCAGGTAGCGTAAACGCTGGAGCCCTGCCATTGGACGCGCCTGGATAACCGTATAGGCGCGCTGGGTGTCAAGCTTCACGGAGGAGACAACGCCAACCGGATACCCTTCCGGGAAACGGCCCCCGAGTCCGGAGGTAACCAGCACGTCGCCGACGCGAATATCGGTATTCGCCGGCAGATGCTCAAGCTGGAGATCGTCGGTACAGCCGTTACCAGCCGCAATCACGCGGATATCGTTACGCAGCACCTGGATTGGCAGCGCATGGGTCGCATCGCAGATCAGCAGCACGCGGCTGGTGAGCTTGGCAACCGCCACCACCTGGCCAACCACGCCTTTATCACTGATCACCGGCTGGCCTTCATAGACGCCGTTCACGCTACCCTTGTCGATCACCACCTGATCGCTGTAGGGATCGTTCACTGTCGAGATGACCTGGGTGACCATTTTTTGCTCATCCTGACGCAGGGGTGAGCCCAGCAGCTCGCGCAGACGCGCGTTCTCCTGTTTGTACTGCCCCAGCATCAGCAGCTCGCTGTTTTTCAGCAGCAGCTCCTGGCGCAGCGCCCGGTTTTCAAGCTCAAGCTGATCGCGCGAGGCTAAGGTTTGCGACACGCTGTCGAGCAGTTCACGGGGACCGTTTGAGACAAAGTAGAAAGGACTGACGGCGGTATCCATGTACGTTCGGATCTGACTGAACGTACCGAGGCGGCTGTCGGCGATAATGACACCAAGCGCAATCAGCACCGCCAGGATCAGGCGAATCTGTAGCGACGGGCCACGGCTAAAAATGGGCTTCATAGGCTATGCGTCTTCTCAGGCCGGATAGATCGGGGCAACGGCTGCGTTACCCCAGACCTCATGCGGACTACTCTTCGCTGAACAAGTCGCCGCCGTGCATGTCGATCATTTCCAACGCCTTGCCGCCGCCACGGGCTACGCAGGTCAGTGGATCTTCTGCAACCACGACAGGAATGCCTGTCTCTTCCATCAGCAGACGGTCAAGGTTACGCAGCAGCGCACCACCGCCGGTCAGGACCATACCGCGCTCGGAGATATCGGAAGCCAGCTCCGGCGGGCACTGCTCGAGGGCCACCATCACCGCGCTCACGATGCCGGTCAGCGGCTCCTGCAGCGCTTCGAGGATTTCGTTAGAGTTCAGGGTAAAGCCGCGCGGCACGCCCTCGGCCAGGTTACGACCACGGACTTCGATCTCGCGCACTTCATCGCCCGGATAGGCAGAGCCGATTTCGTGTTTGATACGCTCAGCGGTTGCTTCACCGATCAGGGAGCCGTAGTTACGACGCACATAATTAATGATGGCTTCGTCGAAACGGTCGCCGCCGATGCGCACGGAGGAGGAGTAGACCACGCCGTTCAGGGAGATCACCGCCACTTCGGTCGTACCGCCACCGATATCCACCACCATAGAGCCGGTCGCTTCGGACACCGGCAGGCCAGCACCGATTGCAGCCGCCATTGGCTCTTCAATCAGGAAGACCTCACGTGCACCCGCACCCTGCGCGGATTCACGGATAGCGCGACGCTCAACCTGGGTTGCGCCAACTGGCACACAGACCAGTACGCGCGGGCTTGGACGCATGAAGCTGTTGCTGTGCACCTGCTTGATAAAGTGCTGCAGCATCTTTTCCGTGACGAAGAAGTCGGCGATCACGCCGTCTTTCATCGGGCGGATAGCCGCAATATTGCCAGGCGTACGGCCCAGCATCTGCTTAGCTTCATGGCCTACAGCAGCGACGCTCTTCGGAGAACCGGCACGATCCTGACGAATAGCCACCACGGAAGGCTCATTCAATACGATGCCTTGTCCTTTTACATAAATCAGGGTATTCGCAGTACCCAGGTCAATGGACAAGTCATTGGAAAACATGCCACGAAATTTTTTCAACATACTAAGGGATAATCCTGAAAGCTGGGGCGGAAAACAAAATCCGCTTACTTTACCAACCACACGCAGCAGCGACAAGGCGCAAAAATCATCTGCTACGGTGAAAATTAGTGCAGTTCGTTTCCTCGGTTACAAATTGGCCTGACTCCTTCAGGACTCCACGGTATAGCAGCGCTCCTCGCCTCATCATTTTGTAACGCATCAAAGGACGTTCACTGTCTTACGCTATTCGGACCGGCAGGCAGACATGCACACCCCCAGGCGATACAGCGCGCGTTATTCTACGTGAAAACACATTAAACGGCAGGTCAAACCGAGTATCTTTGTGAATATTTTTTCACGCTTGCATCAAGTGGTTCTGATGCGGCAAAGAAATCCCCCTGCCCGCCTGCTACACCACGCTCAATTAGCGTCTGCCATTCGCCTCTGGAGCGAAGACCGGTGGCGAAGACACGGGTCTGGGTGCCTTTGCAGGTCTCAACCAGACTCTGTACCAGCAGCTGGTTCTCGGTGCGCTTCTCAATGTTGCGCACCAGGCTTGGGTGCAGCTTTAACAGCTCGGCATCCAGCGCCTTGATCCAACTGGTGCTGACCAGCGTCAGACCTGCCTGAGTAACGGCAACGCGGGCACCTAAAGCATTAATCAGACGTACCACCGGTTGTAACCGACTGATGTGTTGACAAACATCTGCCTCTGCAAGTTCAAAAATAATGCGTTTTCGCTTCGATTTTTCACATTGCATCAGCGTATCCCGCAGCCAGCGCTGGAACCGAGGGCGAATGAGCGACTCCACGGTGATCTGTAAAGCCAGCGTCTCCTGCGGCCAGAAGCCCAGAAACGTCACCAGCCGGGTAATGAGCTGCCGGTCATACTCCTCCGAGAGGCCGAACTGTAACACCATTGGCATATACTCGGCGGAGATCACCTCCTGTTCGCCATCAAAGAGACGGCACATCAGCTCGCGGTGGTGGACGCTGCCGTCGCGGTTGATGGCTGGTTTATGGTACAGGCGCGGCCCGCCCCGGCTAAGCATCTGCTCGATCAGCGTCCGCCAGCGCACGTTGCCGCGCCCCTTCTCCGGCAGGCTGTCATCGTAAACCGCCCAGCTGTTCGCCCCCTGCAACACGGCGGTACGCGTCGCCGCCTCGGCATGCTCCATCACCTGCCTCGTGGTCTGCCCGCTACGCCATGCGCAGATGCCGATGTGCATCATATCTTCCCGGTCGAGCATCTTTGACGGCGGCAGAACGTCCACAGACTTCAGCAGCTGCGCGGCGATACTTTCAGACTCTTTAAGCGTGCGGTGGGAGAGCAGCACCGCAAAGTCGCTGCGGTGGTAGCGGGCCAGCAGCGCACCGGGGTAACGCATAATGAAGGTTGAGAGCAGGTTGATCAGAATAAAGAAGTGCTCCTCGGTGGCCGCGGCCCCCCAGCTGTCCCGCAGCAGGTCAAAGTCCGGGAGGCGGATCATCATCACCACCCCGTGCGACCCAACCTTCTCCTGATCCTCCAGCAGCGTCGCCAGCTGGTTATCAAAAAAGAGTCGGTTGTTGAGCCCGGTTTTGGTGTCCTGAGCGGCATAGGAGCGGATCAGCGTATCCATACGGCTGCGCTGCTCGCCAGCGAAATGGATCTCGGTCAGCAGTAGATCGAGCGCGCTGCTGGCCCGGGCGGGCCACTCATGGATGCTGCCCCGCACCCGCTGGCCGCGCTCGCCGTTGAGGATCCGGGTGGCCCGGCTCTCCAGCAGCTCCTGGCCCGCCAGCTGACGGCGCTGCCAGCGTACCGCCAGAAAGATAATAATGACCATAAAGCCAACGGCGAACGTCAGCGGTACGGTGGTGATGACCGAGTGAAAGTAGTTGGCCATCGGATCCTGATAAACCAGCAGGATGCTCGTTCCTGGGTTCTTAATCGAGGGGACAAGGCGTTCGCGATGCAGATCGCTGCTGCCTGCAGGACGGTAGCTGCCGCTGCGTGCATGATCGAGCAGGATATGCTCCCCCTGCTTTACCACCACGCGCACGATATCAACAGGCACCATCAGCTCATCCAGCTGGACCGCAAGCGCCGAAGGCGGCTGCAAAATCAGCCGCGTGTCGATTACCGCCGCAACCGACTCCACGCGCTCGGCAACTTTCTGCTCAATGGCGCGGTAAAAGCTGAACGAGCACCCCAGAAGCGTGACAAAGATTGCCAGCCCGGTTAGCAGAGTGACAAAAGCCGAGAATTTCGTCGTTAAGCGCATCCGTGTGTTAACTCCGTGGGTTAAGAGCTGACGCCTGTACCGGGTCATCTGGCAATTTATTGCGTTAAATCGGCATAGCGTTTTAATTAGCGAGTATAGTCTTCAGAAATTTTTTGCCAATCATCAAGCAACCGGAGAAGAGATATGCAGGCCTTGATTTTAGAACAGCAGGATGGAAACACGCTCGCCTCGGTGCAGGATATTGCCGATAGCCAGCTGCCGCAAGGTAATGTGACGGTGGATATCGCCTGGTCCAGTCTGAACTATAAGGATGCGCTGGCAATCACCGGCAAGGGTAAAATTATCCGTAACTTTCCGATGATTCCAGGTATCGACTTTGCGGGTACGGTTCATGCCAGCGAGGATCCGCGCTTTCACGTTGGTCAGCAGGTGCTGCTGACCGGCTGGGGCGTTGGGGAGAACCACTGGGGCGGCCTGTCACAGCGGGCTCGGGTCAACGGCGACTGGCTAGTGGCGCTGCCGCAGGGGCTGGACGGCCGTAAGGCGATGATCATCGGCACGGCGGGCTTTACCGCAATGCTCTGCGTGATGGCGCTGGAAGAGGCGGGCGTACGTCCTGCCGACGGCGAAATTGTGGTTACCGGCGCCAGTGGCGGCGTGGGCAGCACGGCGGTCGCTCTGCTGCACAAGCTCGGCTACCAGGTCGCGGCGGTCTCTGGGCGGGAAAGCACCCATAACTACCTCAAGGGTCTTGGAGCCAGCCGTATACTGGGCCGCGACGAGTTTGCCGAGAGCCGCCCGCTGGAGAAACAGCTCTGGGCCGGTGCGGTGGATACCGTAGGCGATAAGGTGCTGGCTAAGGTGCTGGCCCAGATGAACTACGGTGGCTGCGTGGCGGCCTGTGGCCTGGCGGGCGGCTTTGCGCTGCCGACCACCGTGATGCCGTTTATTCTGCGCAACGTGCGTCTGCAGGGCGTTGACTCGGTGATGACACCTGCTGAAAAACGTACCGCCGCGTGGTCGCGTCTGGCACAGGATCTGCCCGAATCGTTCTACGAACAGAGCGCAACGGAAATTAGCCTTGAACAAGCGCCGGAGTTCGCTACCGCGATTATTAACAACCAGGCCCAGGGGCGTACGCTGGTTAAAATTGCCTGACAGGCAATTTTTTATTACAGGCTCGCACTAACGCGACTCCTCCGTCATGCTTATAGTCTTAGTCACTTAGTATGAGACGCTGGCGGAGAGTGTAATGAAGAAGAGAAAGCTGAGGGAAGCGGACGTCACGGCGGAGTCCGTTTTTATGTTACAACGTCGGCAGGTTTTAAAAGCGCTGGGCATTAGCGCGACGGCGATGTCGCTCTCATCAGCTGCCCATGCCGACCTGCTCGACTGGTTTAAAGGCAACGATCGCCCGAAAGCCCCGGCGGGTAAGCCGCTTGAGTTCAGCAAGCCTGCCGAGTGGCAAAGCACCCTGCCCCTCACCCCCGAGGAGAAGGTTACGGGCTACAACAACTTCTATGAGTTTGGCCTCGACAAGGCCGATCCCGCCGCCAACGCGGGCAGCATGAAAACCGATCCCTGGACGCTGAAGATCGACGGTGAGGTGGCTAAACCGATCACTCTCGATCATGACGATCTGACCCGACGCTTTCCGCTGGAGGAGCGTATCTACCGGATGCGCTGCGTCGAAGCCTGGTCGATGGTGGTGCCGTGGATCGGCTTTCCGCTGCACAAGCTTCTCGAACTGGTGCAGCCCACCAGCAACGCAAAATATGTGGCGTTTAAGACGCTCTACGCCCCAGAGCAGATGCCTGGCCAGAAAGACCGCTTTATTGGCGGCGGGCTGGCGTATCCCTACGTAGAGGGCCTGCGTCTCGACGAGGCCATGCACCCGTTGACCATGCTTACGACCGGGGTCTACGGTAAAGCGCTGCCGCCGCAAAACGGTGCGCCGGTGCGTCTGACCGTGCCGTGGAAGTACGGTTTCAAGGGTATTAAGTCGATCGTCAGCATTACGCTGACCCGCGAGCGACCGCCGACCACCTGGAACCTCTCTGCCCCTAACGAGTACGGCTTTTTCGCTAACGTGAACCCCCACGTCGATCACCCGCGCTGGTCGCAGGCCACGGAGCGGTTTATCGGCTCGGGCGGCATTCTCGACGTCAAGCGCCAGCCGACCCTGCTGTTCAACGGCTATGCCGATGAGGTAGCCTCGCTCTATCGCGGCATGGACCTTCGGGAGAACTTCTAGGTGCGCATCACGGCAAAACAGATCGTCTGGCTCAAGGTAGTCCTGCACCTGGCAGGTCTGCTTCCTCTATTATGGCTCTTCTGGGCAGCCAGCCAGGGCTACTTCAGCGCCGATCCGGCGAAGGATATCCAGCACTTTACCGGCAGAATGGCGCTAAAGTTCCTGCTTGGCTCGCTGCTTATTACCCCCCTGGCGCGCTATGGTAAACAACCCCTGCTGATCCGCACCCGGCGTCTGTTGGGCCTCTGGTGCTTTGCCTGGGCATCGCTGCATCTGGTGAGCTATTCGCTGCTGGAGCTGGGGATCAATAACCTGGCGCTGCTGGGCCAGGAGCTGGTAACCCGCCCCTATCTGACGCTGGGGATCGTCAGCTGGCTGGTTCTGCTGGCGCTGGCGCTGACCTCTACCCAGGCCGCACAGCGCAAACTGGGCCGAAACTGGCAGCGTCTGCATAATTTCGTCTATCTGGTCGCGATCCTCGCCCCCATTCACTATCTGTGGTCGGTCAAGGTACTGTCGCCCCAGCCGCTTATCTACGCCGCCCTCGCCTCTATCCTGCTTGCCTGGCGCTATAAGAAGTTTCGCCAGTGGTGGCGATAGCGCAGCGATCGTACGGTAATGTGTGCGGTTTGCCACAATTCTGATAGCCATTACGCCCGTTTTCCAGCGGGCGTAAGATAATCTTCCCTGATAAGACCAGTATTTAGCTGCCAAATGCTACGAAATCGTTATAATGTGCGACCTTGGTTTTCACGACAGGGCATTTCGTGCGCTGAAAACGTGACAACCATGCAACGAAGGTATATTTTGTTTTTTACCGGAGATTTGCAGGAGATAGCAGCACAATGGCGGACAAGTTGCACATTTTGCTCTTAAACGGCCCCAACCTAAACATGCTGGGTACGCGTGAACCAGACAAGTACGGCACGCTGACGTTAACAGAAATTGTTAACCGTTTAACCGCGGAAGCGGAGGCGCTGAACGTCGGGTTAGAGCATTTACAGTCGAACGCAGAGTACGTCCTACTCGACCGCATTCATCAGGCTAAAGACAATATTGACTATATCCTGATTAATCCGGCCGCGTTTACGCACACCAGCGTAGCGTTGCGCGATGCGCTGCTCGCCGTGGATATCCCGTTTATCGAGATCCACCTGAGCAACGTTCATGCACGCGAACCGTTCCGCCATCACTCTTATCTCTCCGATATCGCTGCTGGCGTCATCTGTGGATTCGGCGCTGACGGCTATTCATACGCATTACAGACGGCGGTTAAACGCCTGTCACAAACACACTAAACAAGAGTACGGAACCCACTCATGGATATTCGTAAGATTAAAAAACTGATCGAGCTGGTTGAAGAATCAGGCATCTCCGAACTGGAAATTTCTGAAGGCGAAGAGTCTGTTCGCATCAGTCGGTCTGCACCGAACGCAGGCTATCCAGTGATGCAGCAGGCCTATGCCGCACCGATGATGCAGCAGCCTGCGCTCTCTAACGCCGTTGCACCGGCCCCCGCTCCGGTAGCCGAAGCACCGGCGGCAGCGCAAATCAGTGGCCACATCGTACGTTCCCCAATGGTCGGGACTTTCTACCGCACCCCTAGCCCGGACGCGAAAGCCTTTATCGAAATTGGCCAGAAAGTGAACGCGGGCGACACCCTGTGCATCGTTGAAGCGATGAAAATGATGAACCAGATCGAAGCCGACAAGTCCGGCGTGGTGAAAGCCATTCTGGTGGAAAGTGGTCAACCGGTTGAATTTGACGAGCCACTGGTCGTTATCGAGTAACGAGGCGCACATGCTGGAAAAAATTGTCATCGCCAACCGTGGCGAGATTGCTCTGCGTATTCTGCGTGCCTGTAAAGAACTGGGCATTAAGACCGTCGCTGTGCACTCCACTGCGGATCGCGATCTAAAACACGTACTTCTGGCGGATGAGACGGTCTGTATTGGCCCGGCTCCGTCCGTAAAAAGCTATCTGAACATCCCGGCTATCATCAGCGCCGCTGAAATCACCGGCGCGATGGCAATCCATCCGGGTTACGGCTTCCTCTCTGAGAACGCCAACTTTGCCGAGCAGGTTGAGCGCTCCGGCTTTGTCTTCATCGGCCCGAAAGCCGACACCATTCGCCTGATGGGTGACAAAGTGTCTGCGATCACCGCGATGAAGAAAGCGGGTGTACCGACGGTACCGGGCTCTGACGGTCCGCTGGGCGAAGACATGGCGGCTAACCGCGCCCATGCCAAACGCATCGGCTACCCGGTGATCATCAAAGCCTCCGGCGGCGGCGGCGGTCGCGGTATGCGCGTCGTGCGCAGCGATGCCGAGCTGGCGCAGTCCATCTCCATGACCAAAGCGGAAGCGAAAGCCGCTTTCAATAACGACATGGTCTACATGGAGAAGTACCTCGAGAACCCACGCCACATCGAAATTCAGGTGCTGGCAGACGGTCAGGGGAACGCTATCTATCTGGCGGAGCGTGACTGCTCTATGCAGCGCCGCCACCAGAAAGTGGTTGAAGAGGCACCGGCACCGGGTATTACCCCAGAGCTGCGCACCTTCATCGGCGACCGCTGCGCGAAAGCGTGCGTGGATATCGGCTACCGCGGGGCGGGTACCTTCGAGTTCCTGTTCGAAAACGGCGAGTTCTACTTCATTGAGATGAACACCCGTATCCAGGTTGAGCATCCGGTTACCGAGATGATCACCGGCGTGGATCTGATCAAAGAGCAGCTGCGTATTGCTGCCGGTCAGCCGCTCTCCATCAAACAGGAAGATGTCGTGGTGAAAGGCCATGCGGTCGAGTGCCGTATCAACGCCGAAGACCCGAATACCTTCCTGCCAAGCCCGGGGAAAATTACCCGTTTCCATGCGCCGGGCGGCTTTGGTGTGCGCTGGGAGTCCCATATCTATGCCGGTTATACCGTACCGCCGTACTATGACTCCATGATCGGTAAGCTGATCTGCTTCGGTGAGAACCGTGACGTGGCGATTGCCCGCATGAAGAACGCCCTGCAGGAGCTGATCATCGACGGTATCAAAACCAACGTTGATCTGCAGACCCGCATTATGAACGACGAGAACTTCCAGCACGGTGGAACCAACATCCACTATCTGGAGAAGAAGCTCGGTCTTCAGGAAAAATAAGCGCGCTTGCCGCATCAAGGGCCGGATCTTCCGGCCCTTTTTTATTTCTGGGGATCGCAAAGTTCCCTGGGGTACAATCCCCGCTTTGCTGGTTTATGAGGAACGATAATGGATCAACGTTTCGTTCAGGCACATAAAGAGGCCCGCTGGGCGCTGTGGCTTACCCTTTTCTATCTGGCTGCATGGTTAGCGGGTGCTTACTTACCTGACCCGGAGATTGGCTTTACCGGTCTGCCGCACTGGTTTGAGATGGCCTGCCTGCTGATCCCGCTGCTGTTTATTCTGTTGTGTTGGGCAATGGTGAAGTTTATCTATCGCGACATCCCGCTGGAGGATGATGATGCAGCTTGAAGTGATCCTGCCTCTGGTTGCCTACCTGCTGGTGGTGTTTGGCCTGTCGGTCTATGCCATGCGCCAGCGCAAAACGGGAACGTTTCTAAACGAATACTTTCTCGGCGGCCGCTCGATGGGCGGCGTGGTGCTGGCGATGACCCTGACCGCCACCTATATTAGCGCCAGCTCGTTTATTGGCGGCCCAGGCGCAGCGTATAAATATGGCCTCGGCTGGGTGCTGCTGGCGATGATCCAGCTGCCTGCGGTCTGGCTGTCGCTGGGTATTCTGGGCAAGAAATTTGCCATTCTGGCGCGGCGCTATAACGCGGTGACCCTTAACGACATGCTGTTTGGCCGCTACCGGAGCCGTCTGCTGGTGTGGCTGGCAAGCATTAGCCTGCTGGTGGCGTTTATCGGCGCGATGGCGGTGCAGTTCATCGGTGGCGCACGGCTGCTGGAGTCGGCGGCGGGGATCCCCTACGAAACCGGCCTGCTGATCTTTGGTATTAGCATCGCGCTGTATACGGCTTACGGTGGCTTTCGCGCCAGCGTGCTTAATGACGCCATGCAGGGCATGGTGATGCTCATCGGCACCATCGTGCTGCTGATTGGCGTGGTGCATGCAGCAGGCGGCCTCGGTAACGCCGTAGAGACCCTACGCCATATCGATCCGCAGCTGGTGACGCCTCAGGGCGCTAACGATATCCTCTCCCCGACCTTTATGACCTCGTTCTGGGTGCTGGTCTGTTTCGGCGTGATCGGCCTGCCGCATACCGCCGTGCGCTGCATCTCCTATAAGGACAGCAAGGCGGTGCACCGGGGGATGATTATCGGCACCGTGGTGGTCGCGATCCTGATGTTCGGGATGCATCTTGCGGGCGCGCTGGGACGGGCGGTGATCCCTGACCTGACGGTACCGGATCTGGTGATCCCGACCCTGATGGTCAAAGTGCTGCCGCCTTTTGCTGCCGGGATCTTCCTCGCTGCGCCGATGGCGGCGATCATGTCGACGATCAACGCGCAGCTGCTGCAAAGTTCCGCTACGATCATCAAAGATCTCTACCTGAACCTGCGCCCGGATCAGATCCACAACGAACGCCGCCTGAAGCGGATGTCGTCGGCGATCACGCTGATCCTCGGGGCGCTACTGCTGCTGGCAGCCTGGCGTCCGCCGGAGATGATCATCTGGCTAAACCTGCTGGCTTTTGGCGGACTGGAAGCGGTATTTCTCTGGCCGCTGGTGCTGGGACTGTACTGGGAGCGAGCCAATGCTGCCGGCGCGCTGAGCGCGATGATTGTCGGTGGCGTGCTGTACGCCCTGTTAGCGACCTTTAATATTCAGTACCTCGGGTTCCACCCGATTGTACCGTCGCTGCTGTTAAGTTTGCTGGCGTTTGTAGTGGGGAACCGCTTCGGTCACCCGACTCCGAAAGCCAACGCTATTTCAATTGATAAATAAAGAGTTTTGCCATGCCGTGGATCCAACTAAAACTGAATACGACCGGTGCCAATGCGGAAGAGCTGAGCGATGCCCTGCTGGAAGCCGGTGCGGTCTCCATTACTTTCCAGGATACGCACGATACGCCGGTGTTTGAGCCGCTGCCGGGCGAGACCCGCCTGTGGGGCGATACGGATGTCATCGGCCTGTTTGACGCCGAAACCGATATGAAAGAGGTGGTGGCTATCCTTGAGGGACATCCTCTGCTGGGGAGTGGCTTTGCGCACAAGATCGAGCAGCTGGAAGACAAGGACTGGGAGCGCGAGTGGATGGAGAACTTCCACCCGATGCGCTTTGGCGAGCGTCTGTGGATCTGCCCGAGCTGGCGCGAGGTACCGGATGCTAATGCAGTTAACGTGATGCTCGACCCAGGCCTGGCGTTTGGTACCGGCACGCACCCAACCACTTCGCTGTGCCTGCAGTGGCTGGACGGCCTCGATCTGGTGGGCAAGACGGTAATCGACTTTGGCTGCGGCTCCGGCATTCTGGCCATTGCTGCCCTGAAGCTGGGCGCGGCAAAGGCCATTGGTATTGATATCGATCCGCAGGCCATTCAGGCCAGCCGTGACAACGCCGAACGCAACGGCGTCTCCGAGCGCCTGGAGCTGTATCTGCCCCAGGACCAGCCTGCCGAGATGCAGGCCGACGTGGTGGTCGCCAACATTCTCGCCGGTCCGCTGCGCGAGCTGGCCCCGCTGATTAGCGTTCTGCCGGTGAGCGGTGGCCTGTTAGGGCTGTCGGGCATTTTGGCCAGCCAGGCCGAGAGCGTGTGCGAAGCCTATGCCGATCGCTTCACGCTCGACCCGGTGGTCGAAAAAGAAGAGTGGTGTCGCATTACCGGTCAAAAACGGTAATCTCCCCAGCGTGGCCTACGGGCCACGTTTCTGTTTGTAAATTCGCCAAAATGATAAGCAGAAATGAGAGCACGATCGCATTCGAAAGTGCTCTTTTGCTTATAAAAACAGCGTATTATCCCGTCAGCGCCGTCGCAGATGCAATAAAAACGGATAACTTTCAGGAAAATATTAGCGGTTAAAAAAAATGCGATTTACGTTAAAATCATGATTAATAATGATATTTATTTCTTGCGCTCATCATTGCTTACGATTCATTGATCTACAACCGGGTATTGTTCAAAGTTTGGCCTTTCATCTCATGAAAAAAATGCGTAATATACGCCGCCTTGCAGTCACAGTATGGTCATTTCTTAACTCATGCGAATCGGACACCACCAGCTCAGAAATCGCCTGATCGCAGCACCGATGGCAGGCATCACCGACAGGCCATTCAGGACGCTGTGCTACGAGATGGGAGCGGGTTTAACCGTATCCGAGATGATGTCCTCTAACCCAGAGGTATGGGCGAGCGACAAATCACGTTTACGGATGGTGCACGTTGATGAGCCAGGGATCCGCACGGTGCAAATTGCCGGTAGCGTTCCTGAAGAGATGGCGGAAGCCGCGCGTATCAACGTGGAAAGCGGTGCCCAAATTATTGATATTAATATGGGTTGCCCGGCTAAAAAGGTGAATCGCAAGCTAGCAGGTTCAGCCCTGTTACAGCACCCCGATCTGGTGAAGTCGATCCTGACGGCGGTGGTGGCAGCGGTGGAGGTTCCCGTTACGCTGAAGATTCGCACCGGCTGGTCGCCGGAGCACCGTAACTGTGTAGAAATTGCCCAACTGGCTGAAGACTGTGGTATCCAGGCTCTGACCATTCATGGACGCACCCGCGCCTGTTTGTTCAACGGAGACGCGGAATACGACAGCATTCGGGCAGTTAAGCAGAAGGTTTCCATTCCGGTTATCGCGAATGGTGACATTACTGACCCGCTTAAAGCCAGAGCCGTGCTCGACTATACAGGGGCTGATGCTCTGATGATAGGTCGCGCGGCTCAGGGAAGACCCTGGATCTTTCGGGAAATCCAGCACTATCTGGACTCTGGGGAGCTGCTGCCCCCCCTGCCTCTGGCAGAGGTTAAGCGCTTACTTTGCGCACACGTTCGGGAACTGCACGACTTTTACGGTCAGGCAAAAGGGTACCGAATTGCGCGTAAACACGTCTCCTGGTATCTCCAGGAGCACGCTCCAGATGACCAGTTTCGGCGCACATTCAACGCCATTGAGGATGCCAGCGTACAGCTGGAGGCGTTGGAGGCATACTTCGAAAATTTTGCGTATTAGAAATAAAGAGCTGACAGAACTATGTTCGAACAACGCGTAAATTCTGACGTACTGACCGTTTCTACCGTTAACTCTCAGGACCAGGTAACTCAAAAACCCCTGCGTGATTCCGTGAAACAGGCACTGAAGAACTATTTTGCTCAACTGAACGGTCAGGATGTGAATGACCTGTATGAGCTGGTACTGGCTGAAGTTGAACAGCCCCTGTTGGACATGGTGATGCAATACACCCGCGGTAACCAGACCCGTGCTGCTCTGATGATGGGCATCAACCGTGGTACCCTGCGTAAGAAACTGAAAAAATACGGCATGAACTGATACTAATCAGTTAAGTGTTTGTTTAAAAAGGCGCTACTCGGCATGGGGATGCGCCTTTTTTGTTGCTGGTCTACCTGTTTTTTTTATCTGTACGAATTAACCTCTATTCCTCCTCAAAAACAGGGGTTTAAATCCCTTCCTCCGCTCTGAATTGGGTGCTAATGTCACTGCCCTTTATGCCCACGGGCATGAAGTTATAGCGATCAATAACCGTTATTGTGAATGAGTTGGTGGCATCATGCAGGTTAGCCAGTACGACCAGATCCTCGTCGTCATTTCTTTTATCGTTGCCATCATGGCAGCCTACACCGCCCTGAATATGGCAGGCCGGGTTTCGACCAATCCTGGCAAGGCCGGCTGGCTCTGGCTGGCCGGCGGCGGTCTTGCGCTGGGTATCGGCATCTGGGCCATGCATTTTATCGGCATGCTGGCGATGGAGCTGACCATGAGCATGAGCTACGATCGGCTGCTCACCGGCCTGTCGATGCTGATTGCCGTCGGCTCGTCCCTGTTTGCCCTATGGCTGGTCAGCACACCTCAGCTACGCCTGCGCCGCCTGCTGCCCGGCTCGCTGGTGATGGGCGGCGGCATTGCCGGGATGCACTACACCGGTATGGCGGCGTTAGAGGTATCACCGCCTATCGTGTGGGATATGCGCTGGGTGGCGATCTCGCTGCTGATTGCCCTGGGTGCGTCGCTGGCTGCGCTGTGGCTCACCTTCCGCCTGCGCCACGAGGCTGCGTTGGTGGCACAAATGCGCGCGGGAGCGGCTGTCCTGATGGGCATTGCCATTGCGGGTATGCACTATACCGGCATGATGGCAGCCCAGTTTCCGATGCAGCACTCAATCATGCATCATGGCGTAGACGGGAACTGGCTGGCGCTGCTGGTCAGCGTGGTGGCGCTCTCGATTCTGGGTATTACCCTGGTGGTCTCTATGCTGGATGCGCGTCTGCAGGCGCGCACCTCGCTGCTGGCGTCGTCGCTGGCGGAAGCCAACCGCGAGCTGGCCCAGCTGGCGCTGCACGATCCCCTCACCCGCCTACCTAACCGCGTGCTGCTGGAAGATCGGCTCGATCAGGCGATCAATAAAGCCCGTCGTGAAGGCTCGTTTTTTGCCCTGATGTTTATGGATCTTGACGGGTTTAAAACCGTCAACGACGCCTACGGTCATGACGTTGGCGATCGGCTGCTGATCGCCGTGACCGAGCGCCTGCTCCAGCCGCTGAAGGGCCAGTATACGCTGGCACGCATCGGCGGTGACGAGTTTGTCCTGCTGGCGGAGGTGAACGCCCCGGATGAGGCAGCTACCCTGGCGGATGCGCTGGTACGCACCATCGACCAGCCCTTTACCCTCGACCGTTACGATCTGGTGGTGACGCTAAGCGTCGGTATTGCCCTCTATCCTCACGACGGCAAGAACGAACGCGAGCTGATGTTTAATGCCGATGCCGCGATGTATCACACCAAGCATATGGGGCGTAACGGCTACCACTTCTTCCAGCCTTCGATGAATACCCTGGCGCAGACCCAGCTTCTGCTGATGAGCGACCTGTGGTTAGCGCTAGAGCGCAACGAGCTACGCCTTTTTTATCAGCCCAAGTTTCAGGCACCCGCTGGGCCAATCGTTGGCTTTGAAGCGCTGCTGCGCTGGCAGCACGGCGTTCACGGCCTGTTGACGCCGGACCGGTTTTTGCCACTGGCAGAAAAAACAGGCCTGATTATTCCCATTGGCAACTGGGTGATAGACGAGGCCTGCCGCCAGCTGAGCGAGTGGCGTCAGCAGGGGCATACGCACTGGACGGTGGCCGTTAACCTCTCGACTCTGCAATTTGAGCAGACGGGGCTGGTCGATCACGTGATGGCGTGTCTGGCGCGGTATCAGGTTCCGCCCGAGAGCCTGATCCTCGAAGTGACCGAAACCACCGCTATGACTAACCCGGATGAGAGCGTGCGCGTCTTGACCCGGCTCACCGACGCCGGGGTTAAGGCCTCAATTGATGATTTTGGTACCGGCTACTCCAGCCTGCTCTATCTGAAACGTCTGCCAGCCTGCGAGCTGAAGATTGACCGGGCGTTTGTTAAGGAGTTGAGCCGTGAAGGCGACGATGCCACTATCGTTTCCGCTATCGTGGCGTTGGCCAAGACGCTGAACCTTAAAGTGGTAGCGGAAGGCGTGGAGACGCAGGCCCAGCAGGCGTTTCTGACCGAGCTGGGCTGCAATACGCTGCAGGGCTATCTGCTGGGTAAACCTATCTCGGCCCAGGAGGCAACCCAGCTGGGAACCGAGACGAGATAAGAGTAACGCCGGGTGGCGCTCTGCTTACCCGGCCTACGACTCACTACGAACAACCTATTTCACTTCGGTTTTTTTAGTAAAGAACTGCCGTACCACGACAAAAAACACCGGTACGAAGAAGATCGCCAGCAGCGTCGCAGAGAGCATGCCGCCCAGTACCCCGGTTCCCACCGCGTTTTGTGCGCCGCTGCCTGCGCCGGAGCTGATCACCAGCGGCATGACGCCGAGGATAAAGGCCAGAGAGGTCATCAGGATCGGACGCAAGCGCATGCGAACCGCCTCAAGCGTCGCATCCACCAGCCCTTTGCCCTCTTTATCCATCAGATCTTTGGCAAACTCAACGATCAGAATGGCGTTCTTTGCCGATAGCCCGATGGTCGTTAACAGGCCAACCTGGAAGTAGACGTCGTTGTTCATTCCCCGCGCAAAGGCCGCCAGCAGCGCGCCTATCACCCCTAAAGGCACCACCAGCATAACCGAGAACGGAATCGACCAGCTCTCATACAGCGCCGCCAGGCAGAGGAAGACCACGATCAGCGAAATAGCGTACAGCGCCGGTGCCTGATTACCGGAGAGGCGCTCCTGGTAAGACATTCCCGTCCAGTCATAGCCGATACCGGATGGTAGCCCCGAGGCCAGCTTCTCCATGAGCTGCATCGCATCGCCAGTACTCTTACCCGGTGCAGCCTCGCCCAGAAGCTCCATCGATGGCAGGCCGTTATAGCGCTCCAGACGCGGCGAGCCATAGACCCAGTGCGAGGTAGTAAAGGCCGAGAATGGCGTCATCTCCCCGTTGCTGCTGCGAACGTAGAGATTATTTACGTCCGTAGGCAGCATGCGGTACTGGGCGTCCGCCTGCACGTAAACTTTTTTTACCCGCCCATGATCGATAAAGTCATTTACATAGGTGCCACCCAGGGCGGTAGAGATGGTTTGGTTAATCTCCGAGAGATCGATCCCCAGTGCCTGGGCCTTTTCGATATCCACCTCCAGCTTAAACTGCGGGGTATCCTCAAGGCCGTTGGGCCGCACGCGCACGACCTGGTCCGGATACTTCTGTACCTCTGCCAGCAGCTTATTGCGTGCGCTGGTCAGCGCCTCATGCCCGAGGTTACCCTGGTCAATGAGCTCAAAGTCAAAGCCCGTGGCCGTGCCCAGCTCGATAATTGCCGGGAGGTTAAACGGAAAGACCAGACCGTCGCTGATTTTGCTGAAGGCTTTGGTGGCACGCTCTACGATACCGCCGACGCCGTTCTCTTTACCAGGGCGCTGCTCCCATGGCTTAAGGCTGATAAAGGCCATCCCGGAGTTCTGCCCCTGACCACTGAAGCTGTAGCCATTGACGGTCAGGACGGAGTCAACGTTCGCCTTCTCACTGTTAAGGTAGTAATCAGTGACCTTATCCAACACCTTCTGCGTGCGTGCTTGGGTTGCCCCGGCAGGCAGCTGCACCATGGTCATAAAGACGCCCTGATCTTCATCAGGCAGAAATGAGGTGGGCAGGCGTAAAAACAGCACCGCCATACCACCGACAATCAGCACGTAGATCAGCAGGTAGCGTCCTGTGCCGTTGATGATGCGGGCAACGCTTTCCGTGTAGTGATGCGTGCTACGATCGAACAGGCGGTTAAACCAGCCAAAAAAGCCTTTTTTCTCCCCGTGCGTATCGGGGTCCACCGGCTTTAACAGCGTGGCGCAGAGGGCCGGGGTAAGGATGAGCGCCACCAGCACCGAAAGCGCCATCGCCGAGACAATGGTAATCGAGAACTGACGATAGATCGCACCGGTAGAGCCGCCAAAGAAGGCCATTGGGATAAAGACCGCCGAGAGCACCATGGCGATCCCCACTAGCGCGCCCTGGATCTGCGACATCGACTTCTCCGTCGCCTCTTTCGGCGGGAGATGATCCTCCGCCATCACACGCTCGACGTTTTCTACCACCACGATAGCATCGTCCACCAGCAGGCCTATCGCCAGCACCATACCGAACATGGTGAGCGTATTGATGGAGTAGCCAAACGCCGAGAGGATCGCAAAGGTCCCGAGCAGAACAACCGGCACGGCGATGGTGGGGATCAGCGTGGCGCGAATATTCTGCAGGAACAGGTACATCACCAGGAAGACCAGGATAATGGCCTCAAACAGGGTTTTTACTACCTCATGGATAGAGATCTTCACAAAGGGCGTGGTGTCATAGGGGTAGACCACTTTCATACCCTGAGGGAAGAACGGCTGCAGCTCGTTGAGCTTGGCTTTGATGGCGGTAGCGGTATCCAGCGCATTGGCGCCGGTTGCCAGCTTGATGCCGATCGCCGCCGCATCCTGACCGTTAATTTTTGTGACTGTGTTGTAGTTCTCTCCCCCCAGTTCAATGCGAGCCACGTCTTTCAGCCGCACCTGCGAGCCATCGCCGTTGACCCTCAGCGTGATGTTGCCAAACTCCTCCGGATCCTTCAGTCGGGTTTGGGCAATGATTGACGCATTAAGCTGCTGGTTAGGGATTGATGGCGTACCGCCGAGCTGGCCAGCGGCAATCTGATCGTTTTGCACCTTGATCTGATTAACCACGTCCACCGGCGTCAGACTGTATTTATTGAGCAGATCGGCGTTTAGCCAGATACGCATTGCATACTGGGCACCGAACAGCTGCACGTCGCCGACGCCGTTGGTACGGCTAATGGCATCTTTAACGTTAGAGGCCACGTAATCGGATATATCGTCCTGATTGAGGCTCTTGTTCTCAGAGGTGAAGCCCACCACCATTAAAAAGCTGCTGCTGGACTTCTCAACGCTGATCCCCTGCTGCTGAACCTCCTGCGGCAGCAGCGGCATCGCCAGCTGCAGTTTGTTCTGCACCTGAACCTGAGCAATGTCCGGATCCGTACCTGATTTGAAAGTAAGCGTAACCGTGACGCTTCCCGCCGAGTCGCTGGTGGATGACATGTACATCAGGTTATCGATGCCGTTCATGTTCTGCTCAATAACCTGCGTGACGGTATCCTGCACCGTTTGGGCATCCGCTCCCGGATAGGTAGCGCTAATGGCGATCGCCGGCGGTGCTATGGTCGGGTATTGCGCGATGGGCAGCTGTAAGATTGCCAGCGCCCCGGCAATCATCAAAATAATTGCCAGCACCCAGGCAAAAATCGGACGATCGATAAAAAACTTAGCCATCTTTTGCTCTCATTGGGTTTATACAATTAACGCGCAGCGGCGGTTTGGCTCGCCGTACTCGGGGCGATAGTCACCGTTGCCCCAGGACGAGCCCGCTGCAATCCGCTGACGATGACTTTTTCACCCTCCTTCAGACCGTCCGTAATGAGCCACTTATCGCCAATAGCCTGCGACGCGACGACGTTGCGTGGTTCAACCTGATTTTTAGCGTTGACCAGCAGCACGGTGGCATCGCCTCGGGCGTTGCGGGTGACGCCCTGCTGCGGCACAAGAATGGCAGTAGGTTGCACGCCCTCGTCGATGCGCGCCCGGACGAACATGCCTGGCAGCAGAGTGTGTTGTGGATTAGGGAATACCGCGCGGATGGTGATAGACCCCGTACTTTCATCGACGGTGACGTCTGAGAACTGCAGCGTACCTTTTAGCGGATAGCGCTGGCCGTTTTCAGTTAACAGCTCAACCTCCGTTGTACCGCTATTTTTTTGCAGATTGCCCTGCTCGACGGCCTGCTTCAGGCGCATAAAATCATTGCTCGACTGGGTCACGTCGACATAGACGGGATCCAGCTGCTGCACGGTTGCCAGCGCGGTGCTCTGGCCATTGGTTACCAACGCCCCTTCGGTCACCGTTGATTTGCCAATGCGGCCGTTAATCGGCGACCGAACCTGGGTATAGGCAAGGTTAATTCTTGCTGTTTCAACGGCAGCCTTCGCAGCCTGTACCGTGGCATCAGCCTGCTGAGCATCGGCAATGGCCGTGTCATACTCTTGCTGGCTGATATACTGCGTGCCGACGAGCGGCAGGTAGCGCTTAACGGTAAGGTGGGCAATTTTCGCCGCGGCCTGGGCCTTTGCCAGCTCGCCCTGAGCGCTGGCATAGTCGGCCTGATAGGTCGCAGGATCGATCTGGTACAGCGACTGGCCTGCGGTAATATCCGCCCCTTCCACGAAATTACGCCGTAAAATAATACCGCTCACCTGAGGCCGCACTTCAGCAATACGAAACGCTTCGGTTCTGCCGGGGAGTTCCGTGGTGACTGCCAGCGGGGCAGCTTTTACCTGATAAACACTGACCTCCGGCGCAGCGGCTTTTTTCGCGCCGTCGCCGTTATCATTACAGCCACTGAGTAGACCCGCCGACATTAATACTAATGACGACAGGCGGAAATATTCACCAAATTTATTCATTGCAGTTCCTCAAAAACACAACGCACGGCGCTAACCGCAAAAATCCACGATAAAAAATAATTCATATCAATAAATGAAATTATTTAATCAGCCCAATGAATAATTAATGACTCATCGGAAAGAGAAATAGTTATTGCTGCTGTACACGTGCGGAGCTCGAACGTGTTAAACGCCGACAGACGACGACAAAAAATACCGGCACAAAGAATATTGCCAATAGAGTCGCCGCAATCATTCCACCCATTACGCCCGTGCCGACCGCATTTTGTGCCCCGCTGCCTGCCCCAGTACTAAGCACTAGCGGCATAACGCCTAAAATAAAGGCCAGGGAGGTCATCAGAATGGGACGCAGGCGCATTCTGACCGCTTCAAGCGTGGCTTCAATAAGGCTTTTGTGCTCTTTATCCATCAGGTCCTTGGCAAACTCGACAATCAGAATGGCATTTTTTGCCGATAGCCCAATGGTGGTGAGCAGGCCTACCTGAAAATAGACGTCGTTACTCAGACCGCGCAGGCTCGCCGCCAGCAGCGCCCCCACGACGCCCAGCGGTACAACCAGCATGACCGAGAAGGGAATCGACCAGCTCTCATACAGGGCAGCGAGGCAGAGAAAAACGACCACCAGCGAAATAGCGTACAGCGCTGGAGCCTGGTTACCTGACAGCCGCTCCTGATAGGACATGCCGGTCCAGTCAAAACCCACGCCAGCCGGGAGCTGCGACGCCAGGGTCTCCATGAGCTTCATCGCTTCACCACTGCTTTTGCCCGGCGCGGCCTCACCGAGGATCTCCATAGAAGGCAGGCCGTTATAGCGTTCCAGCCGAGGTGAACCCTGGATCCAACGGGCGCTGGAGAAGCTAGAGAACGGCACCATACCGCCGGCCTGGTTGCGAACGTACCATGTGTTAATGTCATCCGGCATCATGCGATAGAGGGCATCGGCCTGGGCATAGACCTTTTTTACGCGTCCGTTATCAATAAAGTCGTTAACGTAGGTGCTGCCCAACGCGGTGGCGATGGTGTTATTAATATCGCTCAGCGAGACGCCCAGTGCCTGGGCTTTCTCTTGATCGACATTAAGCTTGAACTGGGGCATATCTTCCAGGCCGTTAGGCCGCGTTCTGACCAGCATGTCCGGATGCTGCGCCGCCTGCATCAGCAGCTGGTTACGCGCGGCAGTCAACGCCGTATGGCCCAGCCCCGCCTGATCGATCAGCTCAAAGTCGAACCCGGTGGCGGTGCCCAGTTCAGTAATGGCTGGCAGGTTAAAGGCGAAAACCATCCCATCCTTGATGCGGCTAAAGGCTTTCGTGGCCCGGCTGACGATAGCGGCAACGCGATCTTCTTTCGCTTCACGCTGGGCCCACGGCGTCAGGCGTACAAAGGCCAGGCCGTTGTTCTGCCCTTTACCGTTCAGACCAAAGCCAGTTACGGTAAAAACAGAATCGACGTTGTTTTTCTCATGTGTCAGATAGTAATCCGTTACCTCGCGCATGATCTTTTCCGTTCGCGCCTGCGTCGCGCCGGCAGGCAGCGTGACCATCGTCAGAAACACGCCCTGATCCTCTTCGGGTAAAAACGAGGTCGGCAGCCGCAGGAATAGCACCGCCATTCCAATCACGATCACAACATAAACAATGATATAGCGTCCCGTGCAGTGGAGCAGCTTCTGCACGCTGCCGGTATAGTGCTGAGTGCTCTGCTCAAACAGGCGGTTGAAGCGGCTAAACAGCCGATGGGTCTTATCGTGCTGCACCGGCTTAAGCAGTGTTGCACACAGGGCGGGCGTCAGGATCAGGGCGACCAGCACCGAGAGCGCCATCGCCGAGACAATGGTGATAGAGAACTGCCGGTAGATGACCCCGGTCGATCCGCCAAAAAAGGCCATGGGAATAAAGACCGCAGAGAGCACCATCGCAATGCCTACCAGCGCCCCCTGGATCTGGCTCATTGACTTCTGCGTGGCCTCCTTTGGCGGCAGCCCTTCATCAGTCATCACGCGCTCGACGTTTTCGACGACGACAATGGCATCATCCACCAGCAGGCCGATGGCCAGCACCATGCCAAACATGGTGAGTGTATTGATGGAGTAGCCAAACGCCGCCAGCACCGCAAAGGTTCCCAGCAGCACCACCGGCACGGCGATGGTCGGGATGAGTGTCGCACGCAGGTTTTGCAGGAAGAGATACATCACCAGGAACACCAGCACAATTGCTTCAAATAACGTTTTAAATACTTCCCGGATGGAGATGTTGATAAATGGCGTCGTGTCGTAGCTGTAGACCAGCTTCAGGCCGTGCGGAAAATAGGATTGCAGGTGCGCCATCTGCTGCTTTACCGCATCGGCGGTGGAGAGCGCATTCGCCCCCGTCGCCAGCTTGATACCCAGCCCCGCCGAGGGTTTTCCATTATAGCGGGCCACGACGTTGTAGTTCTCACCGCCGCGTTCAATGCGGGCAACATCGCGTAGCAGCACGCGCGAACCATCGGTCTGCACTTTTAGGGTAATGTTGCCAAACTCCTGCGGGGTACGCAGACGGGTCTGGGCGATAATTGAGGCGTTGAGCTGCTGCGTCGCTGGCGAAGGGGTGCCCCCCAGCTGCCCGGCAGCAATCTGGCTGTTCTGCGCTTTGATTTCGTTAACCACGTCGAGGGTGGTCAGCTGATACTGGTTGAGCTTGCTGGGATCGAGCCAGATACGCATCGCATACTGCGCGCCAAACAGCTGGACATCACCGACCCCTTCCGTGCGGCTCACCGGATCCTTGATATTGGAAGAGATGTAGTCGGCAATGTCGTCCTGCGACATGCTGCCATCATCTGAAATAAAGCCCATGACCAGCAGGAAGTTGCTGCTCGATTTTTTGACGTTGATGCCCTGCTGCTGGACCTCCTGCGGCAGCAGCGGCATGGCAAGCTGCAGCTTGTTCTGCACCTGAACCTGGGCGATATCGGGATCGGTCCCGGAATTAAAGGTTAAGGTGACCGTAACGCCGCCCGAGGAGTCGCTGGTCGAGGACATATACATCAGGTTATCGAGGCCGTTCATGTTCTGTTCGATCACCTGGGTGACCGTGTCCTGCACGGTCTGTGCATCCGCGCCGGGATAGGTAGCGTTAATGGCAATGGCGGGTGGCGCAATCGTAGGATACTGCGCAACAGGCAGCTTAATGACGGCCAGCGCACCTGCCAGCATCAAGATAATCGCCAGTACCCAGGCGAAAATCGGGCGATCGATAAAGAACTTTGCCATATAAACGTATTACCTTTTCTCTTTTATCACCGGATTTTATTACCGAATGGCGTCAGCATTCATTATCCAAATAAATACTTTATTTAATAACATTCATATAGTGAATATTTATTAACGCATAGCGAAAATAGTGGCGCTATGTTGAATGAACAATAAAAAAATGCAAGGATAGATAGTACGTTCCCGGGTATATTTTATTCAACAAATGTAAATCCCGCTTTTGGCCTGACGGTGACATCCATGGCGAAAAAGACAAAAGAAGAGGCAGCCAAAACACGGCAGCTATTAATTGACACGGCTATTTTAACATTCGCGCAGCAGGGCTTTTCCAATACAACGCTCGATGATATCGCCTGCGCAGCAAATATGACACGCGGTGCTATCTACTGGCATTTTACAAATAAAACAGAATTATTTAACGCTATCTGGCAGGAGCAACGGCCGCTAAGAGAGCGGTTAGATCGTAAAGCGCGGTTACATTTTAGCAACGATCCACAAGGGTTATTCCGCCATAGCTTAACAGAGGCGCTGCGTTTAATTGCAAAAAGCCCTTTCGAACAAGCGCTCGTAGAAATTCTTTACCATAAATGCGAATTTACACAAAATATGACGTCGGAAGCGGAAATACGTGAACGTCTGTTTTTTAATCCTGCAAACGTTGCTGAAATGTTAGAGAAATGCCAGCAGCAGGATCCGCAGTTTCTGAGCGGCAGCGTGGAAACAGCGCTGATTATCATCCAGGGGTACCTGAGCGGAATTGTTAAAAACTGGCTGATGCTGGGCAAATGCTTCGACCTTGCCACACTGGCTCCCCAGTTGGTGGAAGGCCTGCTGGTCATGCTACGCATGATGCCTGATGAGCGAAAAGTGAAGCTAAGCGCATAAGCCCGCAGCGCTCCAGCTCCATCTTTTCTCCTTAATCTGCTATCCGGGGCCGTTTCTCTCCATCTTTTTTACATTGGACACGCTTTGTAAGAATAGAGGCATAAGTGCCAGCCGCGGCCAGTGGTACAATACCGCCATTCACATAAATGAGGTGAATGTGACCATGAAAAAATTCATTGCCGTTGCACTGTTATCTACCGTTCTTGCAGGCTGTGCCCACGACTCTCCGTGCGTACCAACCTATGACGATCAGGGCCGACTTGTGCATACCAATACCTGCATGAAAGGGACCACTCAGGATAACTGGGAAACCGCAGGGGCGGTTGCTGGCGGTGCTGCCGCGATTGCTGGCCTGACGCTGGGTATTGTGGCCTTAACCAAATAATCTGACTCAAGGCGTGGCTCCCCCCACGCCTTCTTTTTTTGCTCCTGCCTGGTGCAATCCTCACGTAGCGAAACTATTTTCGCTCTGTTTTGTGGCGTCGGTTAACTTTTCGCCCTATTTCAGTGCGCTTTCTCTCTTTTTTCCTGTCTACACTCTGCATATTGCGGGGAGAACGCCCCTTTTCCGCCTTCCGCAAACCTGGCACTACCTTTGCTTTAAAGAGTATGGCCAATGCCACAGACAGGTTTCAGGCGTCTCCCAGGCGCCTCTTTATAACAATAATTTCGCCACACAGGATGCATTATGAAAAAGATGACGATCGCCAGCCTGGCTGCCGCCGGTGCGCTGTTTGCCGTTGTAAACCAGGCGCATGCTGGCGCAACGCTGGATGCCGTAAAGAGTAAAGGCTTTGTGCAGTGCGGTATCAGCGATGGCCTGCCAGGTTTCTCCTATGCAGATGCCAACGGCAAGTTTGCCGGGATTGATGTAGACGTGTGCCGTGGCGTCGCTGCTGCCGTTTTTGGCGATGATACTAAAGTGAAGTACACCCCGCTGACGGCCAAAGAGCGCTTCACCGCCCTGCAGTCCGGAGAAGTCGACGTCCTGTCGCGTAATACTACCTGGACCTCCTCTCGCGATGCGGGCATGGGCATGGCGTTCACCGGCGTGACCTACTACGACGGCATTGGCTTCCTGACCCACAATAAAGCGGGCCTGAAGAGTGCCAAAGAGCTGGACGGCGCTACCGTCTGTATCCAGGCCGGTACCGATACTGAGCTGAACGTGGCGGACTATTTCAAATCCAACAACATGAAGTATACCCCGGTCACTTTTGACCGCTCCGATGAGTCTGCGAAGGCGCTGGAGTCTGGCCGCTGCGATACCCTCGCTTCTGACCAGTCCCAGCTCTATGCGCTGCGCATCAAGCTGAGCACGCCGGGCGAGTGGATCGTTCTGCCGGAAGTGATCTCTAAAGAGCCGCTGGGCCCTGTGGTTCGCCGCGGCGATGAAGAGTGGTTCTCTATTGTTCGCTGGACCCTGTTCGCGATGCTGAACGCAGAAGAGATGGGCATCACCTCTAAAAACGTTGATGAGAAAGCGGCTAATCCAGCAACTCCAGATATGGCGCATCTGTTAGGCAAAGAGGGCGACTACGGTAAGGACCTGAAGCTTGATAACAAATGGGCCTACAACATTATCAAGAAAGTGGGTAACTACGCTGAAATCTTCGAGCGTAACGTGGGATCGGAAAGCCCGCTGAAGATTAAACGCGGCCAGAACAACCTCTGGAACAACGGCGGGATCCAGTACGCGCCGCCGGTGCGCTAAGCTACCGGCACGCTAAGGTAGAGTGCTGTAACGGGCACTGCGCAGGCAGTGCCCAGCCCAGAGTTAAGGTTACCGAGGTTTTCCTATGTCCCAACGCCGCCCAACCGTTAAAGGAT
The DNA here is from genome assembly GCF_024656065.1 of Pseudescherichia sp. L3. Lineage (NCBI taxonomy): Bacteria > Pseudomonadati > Pseudomonadota > Gammaproteobacteria > Enterobacterales > Enterobacteriaceae > Pseudescherichia > Pseudescherichia sp. L3. The sequence goes on along the minus strand of NZ_JANKYC010000004.1, from coordinate 3,240 downwards.
CGTTCTCCCTTTCTAACCCCGCGGTTCGCGCCTGGCTGTTTCAGATCATCGCTATCGTGGCCGTTGTCAGCGTCGCGATCTATTTGATACACAACACCGTTACTAACCTGAGCAACCGAGGTATCACCTCCGGCTTTGCCTTTCTCGATCGCGGGGCCGGATTCGGTATCGTTCAGCACCTGATCGATTATGAGCAGGGTGATACCTATGGTCGCGTATTCCTGGTCGGCCTGCTCAATACGCTGCTGGTCTCTGCTCTTTGTATTGTTTTTGCCTCGTTTCTGGGGTTCTTCCTCGGCCTTGCACGCCTGTCTGAAAACTGGCTGCTGCGCAAGCTGTCGACGATCTATATCGAAACTTTCCGTAATATCCCGCCGCTGCTGCAGATCTTCTTCTGGTATTTTGCCGTGCTGCGCAACCTGCCGGGGCCGCGTCAGGCGGTAAGCGCTTTTGATCTGGCGTTCCTCAGCAACCGTGGGCTCTATATTCCGGCCCCCGCGCTTGGCGAAGGCATCGTTGGTTTCATCGTAGCGGTGCTGATTGCCGTCGCCATTACCGTGGGGCTATATCGCTTCAACCGAACGCATCAGATGAAAACCGGCCAGCTGCGGCGGACATGGCCAACCGCGCTCGGGTTGATTATTCTGCTGCCGCTGCTGTCTCATTGGCTGTTCGGCGCGGCACTACACTGGGATGTCCCCGAGCTGCGCGGCTTTAACTTCCGTGGCGGAATGGCGCTGATCCCGGAGCTGGCGGCGTTGACCCTGGCCCTGTCGGTTTACACCTCCGCATTTATTGCTGAAATCATTCGCTCGGGCATTCAGTCGGTGCCCTTTGGGCAGCATGAGGCCGCACGCTCGCTGGGTTTGCCTAATCCGGTAACACTGCGCCAGGTCATTATCCCGCAGGCGATGCGGGTGATCATTCCACCGCTGACTAGCCAGTATCTCAACATTGTGAAGAACTCGTCGCTGGCGGCTGCAATAGGTTATCCCGATATGGTGTCATTGTTTGCCGGAACGGTGCTGAACCAAACCGGGCAGGCTATTGAGACGATTGCTATCACGATGTCGGTCTACCTGATTATTAGCCTGACGATCTCCCTGCTAATGAATATCTATAACCGCCGTATCGCCCTGGTCGAGCGCTAAGGATCCATGATGACAAAAGCACTTCTGTCTCACCCCGCGCGCCCGGCCCGTGCCGGTACTGGACGCTATCTCCAGTGGGCGCGAAAAAATCTGTTCTCCAGCTGGTCGAATAGCCTGCTGACGCTGGTCGCACTGTGGCTGATGTGGGAGCTCATTCCTCCCCTACTGAACTGGGCGCTGTTCCAGGCTAACTGGGTTGGTACTACCCGTGCGGACTGCACCAGGGAGGGCGCCTGCTGGGTCTTCATTCATGAACGATTCGGCCAGTTTATGTATGGGCTCTATCCTCATGACGAGCGCTGGCGCATCAACACCGCGCTGGTGATTGGCCTGCTCTCGATTATACCGATGTTCTGGAATGCGCTGCCCAAACGTGGACGCTACATTGCCTGCTGGGCCGTGATCTATCCGCTGGTCGTGTGGGGGCTGATGTACGGGGGTTTTCTCGGGCTGGAGCGTGTCGAAACACGCCAGTGGGGCGGCCTGACGCTCACATTGATCATCGCTTCCGTGGGAATTGCTGGCGCGTTGCCGCTGGGGATCTTACTCGCCCTTGGCCGACGCTCAACCATGCCGGTGGTACGCATTCTGTCTGTGATTTTTATTGAATTCTGGCGAGGCGTACCGCTGATCACCGTGCTGTTTATGTCCTCGGTGATGCTGCCGCTGTTCATGTCGGAAGGGACCAGCATTGATAAGCTGGTGCGAGCGCTGGTAGGGGTGATTCTGTTCCAGTCGGCCTACGTGGCCGAGGTGGTACGAGGCGGGCTGCAGGCGCTGCCCAAAGGGCAGTATGAAGCCGCTGAATCACTGGCGCTGGGTTACTGGAAAACCCAGGGGCTGGTGATCCTGCCTCAGGCGCTGAAGATGGTGATTCCTGGTCTGGTAAACACCATCATCGCCCTCTTTAAGGATACGAGCCTGGTGATCATCATCGGCCTGTTCGATCTCTTTAGCAGCGTGCAGCAGGCGACGGTCGATCCCGAATGGCTGGGGATGTCGACAGAGGGCTATGTTTTTGCCGCACTGGTCTACTGGATTTTCTGTTTTAGCATGTCGCGCTATAGCCAGCATCTGGAGAAGCGCTTTAACACCGGGCGTACACCGCACTGAGGATCACCATGAGTAATATGACTATGCAACCTGCCGACGCGATGATTACGCTCGAGAACGTAAATAAGTGGTACGGGCAGTTCCATGTACTGAAAGACATCAACCTGAACGTAAAACAGGGGGAGCGTATTGTACTTTGCGGCCCTTCCGGATCGGGTAAATCAACCACCATTCGCTGCATTAACCATCTGGAAGAGCATCAGCAGGGCCGTATCGTTGTGGATGGCATCGAACTGAATGAAGATATCCGCAATATTGAGAAAGTACGCCAGGAAGTGGGGATGGTGTTTCAACACTTTAATCTCTTTCCGCACCTGACGGTGTTGCAGAACTGCACTCTCGCGCCTATCTGGGTGCGTAAAATGCCGAAGAAAGAGGCCGAAGCGCTGGCGATGCACTATCTTGAGCGCGTGCGTATTGCCGAGCATGCACATAAGTTTCCCGGTCAGATCTCGGGCGGGCAGCAGCAGCGCGTTGCGATTGCCCGCTCACTCTGCATGAAACCTAAAATCATGCTGTTTGATGAGCCCACCTCTGCGCTGGACCCAGAGATGGTTAAGGAGGTGCTCGATACCATGATTGGTTTGGCGGAGTCGGGCATGACCATGCTGTGTGTGACGCACGAGATGGGTTTTGCCCGTACGGTTGCTGACCGCGTGATCTTTATGGATCGTGGGGAGATCGTCGAGCAGGCCGCGCCTGAAGAGTTCTTTGCCCATCCGAAATCAGAACGTACCCGCGCGTTTCTCTCGCAGGTTATTCATTAGGATCGTATTGCCGGGCAAATGCAATGCCGCCCGGCGTTTAATACCATAACGCAAAAAGGCCATCCTTTCGGATGGCCTTCTGCTTTATTTGATGCCTGGCAGTTCCCTACTCTCGCATGGGGAGACCCCACACTACCATCGGCGCTACGGCGTTTCACTTCTGAGTTCGGCATGGGGTCAGGTGGGACCACCGCGCTAGTGCCGCCAGG
>NZ_JANKYC010000003.1:0-458451 GCF_024656065.1 Pseudescherichia sp. L3 | reverse complement strand
ATTGTTAAAGAGCAGTGCAACGTGGCTTTCAGCTCACCGTTGCGAGGTGGCGTATATTACGCTTTCCTCATTCAGAGTCAAGCGTTTATTTTCGCTTTTCTCTGCCGAAGTGCCCGGAGGCGCTTCGCTGACCGGCCGGCTTATTCGCCGTTGTTCCGTGTCAGTGGAGGCGCATTATAGGGAGTTATTCCGGGGTGACAAGTCTTAAATGCAAAAAACTTTTTAAACGCGCTATTTTTCACCAGGGCGTACTAAAAACCATCACAATGGGCTGCATTTGTTGAATTTTGCGCCGATAACCTGTGTCAGGTGGCATACTTAAAGAGATAAATAGAAGAAGGAATATGATATATGCCATTAAGCGCACAGCATTTAGCCGCTCAGAAAAACCTTTCTTATGTTCTGGCAGAGAAGCTGGCCCAGCGGATCTTAACCGGTGAGTATGCGCCAGGCTCAATTTTGCCTGCAGAGATGGAGCTAGGGGAGGAGTTTGGCGTAAGCCGAACGGCGGTCAGGGAAGCCGTAAAAACATTAACGGCGAAGGGAATGGTGCTACCACGTCCACGTATCGGTACGCGTGTTATGCCCAAGGGAAGCTGGAACTTCCTCGATCAGGAGCTGCTCTCCTGGTGGATGACGGACGATAACTTCCAGGAAGTGATTAACCACTTTCTGGTTTTGCGCAGTACGCTGGAGCCGCAGGCCTGTAGACTGGCGGCCGAGCTGGGTAGCGCCGAGCAGAAAGCGCACCTGAATACGCTGATGGAAGAGATGGTAGAGTTAAACCAACATTTTCATCGCGAACGCTGGCTAGATGTGGATACCGCCTGGCATGAACATATCTATGCTATGAGCAGTAATCCCTTCCTGTCGTCGTTTGCCACGCTGTTTCACTCGGTTTATCACACCTACTTCAACTCTATTACCCATAATGAAGTGGTTAAACTTGAAAATCATCAGGCTATTGTGGATGCCATTCAGGATAGCGATGGTGAACGCGCCTTCAGCGCATGTCAGGCATTACTTAACACGCCTCACCCGCCGGAGACTAAATAACAGGACGCAGTATGACCAAGAAAAAAGCGCGCAGCATGGCCGGTTTGCCATGGATTGCGGCGATGGCCTTCTTTATGCAGGCGTTGGACGCCACTATTCTCAATACCGCGCTACCGGCTATAGCGCACAGTCTTAACCGCTCCCCGCTGGCGATGCAGTCAGCAATTATCAGCTACACCCTGACCGTCGCTATGCTGATCCCGGTCAGCGGCTGGCTGGCGGACCGTTTCGGTACGCGACGCATCTTTATGCTGGCGGTTTCGCTCTTCACTCTGGGATCGCTGGCCTGCGCACTATCAAATTCGCTGGGGATGCTGGTTGTGTTTCGCATCGTGCAGGGGATAGGTGGCGCAATGATGATGCCGGTTGCCCGCCTTGCGTTGCTGCGAGCGTATCCGCGCAGTGAATTACTTCCGGTACTCAACTTTGTCACCATGCCTGGCCTGGTGGGCCCCATTCTTGGCCCGGTACTCGGCGGGGTACTGGTTACCTGGGCAAGCTGGCACTGGATATTCTTGATCAACATTCCGATTGGCATTGCCGGGCTGTTCTACGCCCGTAAATATATGCCGGACTTTACGACGCCGCGCCGCCGTTTCGATATGAGCGGTTTTCTGCTGTTCGGCGTAAGCCTTGTGCTCTTCTCTATCGGCATTGAGCTGTTTGGCGAAAAACTGGTGGCCAGCTGGCTGGCGCTCACCATTATCTTCAGCAGCATAGTGCTGTTCTATGCCTATATCCGTCACGCTCGCCATCATCCCTCACCGCTGATTGCCCTGCCGATATTCAAGACCCGCACCTTCTCGGTGGGGATTGCGGGCAACATCGCCTCGCGCCTCGGTACCGGCTGCGTTCCTTTCCTGATGCCGCTGATGCTTCAGGTCGGCTTCGGCTATACGGCACTCATTGCGGGCTGCATGATTGCGCCTACCGCGATAGGGTCGATTCTGGCGAAATCCACCGTTACCCAGGTATTACGCTGGTTCGGCTACCGCAAAACGCTGTTTGGTGTGACGGTCATCATTGGCGTAATGATTGCGCAGTTTGCCCTTCAGTCGCCGTCGATGGAGGTGTGGTTGCTGATCCTGCCGCTCTTTATATTAGGCATGGCGATGTCCACGCAGTTCACGGCCATGAACACCATTACGCTCGCCGACCTGACCGACGAGAACGCCAGCAGCGGTAACAGCGTACTGGCTGTCACCCAGCAGCTATCGATTAGCCTTGGCGTTGCCGTCAGCGCGGCGGTACTGCGGTTTTATGAAGGCTTTGAAAGCGCCAATACCATTGAGCAGTTCCACTACACCTTTATTACCATGGGCATAATCACCCTGATATCGGCATCCGTCTTCCTGCTGCTTAAAGCGAAAGATGGGCGGAATCTGATTAAGGAGCGGCACAAGCCTTAAGCGGAGCCGCGCGTCATTAGCACCGGCGTCAACTGTAGCCGCTGCTGGGAGAGGGTTGGATCGGCAATGCGATGAGTCAGAACATCGATCGCCAGCTCACCCAGTTCATCCTTAGGCTGATGAACGGTGGTGAGCGGCGGCGTCATATAGCGCGCCAGTTCGATATCGTCGTAGCCGATAATGGCCATATCCTCCGGGACCTTGAGTCCCGCCTGATACAGCGCCTGATAAGCGCCAACGGCCATCGCATCGTTACCGATAAATACCGCCTGAGGCCGCTCCTGCTGCGCCAGCAGCGCCTGCATAGCGGCAACACCGCCGCCAAACTCAAAGTCACCGACGATCTCATCGCCTTCACGCACCGTCAGCCCTGCCCGGGCCATTGCCTCCCGATACCCCTCCAGACGTAACCGCGCAGGGGTTTTATCCAGCGGGCCGGTAATGCAGGCGATACGGGTAAAGCCTTTATCAATCAGATACTGGGTTGCCATATCGCCACCCAGCAGCGAGTTGTCCTGGATGATATCGATATCACCCTCAAAGGGGGCCCAGTCCATCATCACGGTGGGAATAGAGGGATAGCGCTGGATAATCTCTCGCGAAAGCTGATGCGTCTCGGTACACAGCACCAGCAGCCCGTCGACGCGCTTTTGCATCAGGGTCTCCAGGTTACGGTTCATCCGCTCTTCATCGCCTTCGGTATTACAGAGCACCAGGCTATAGCCACGTTCGAAACAGCTGCGCTCAACGCCGCGCACCAGTTCAGAGAAGAAGGGGTTAGAGCTGGCGGTGATCAGCATCCCGATGGTGCGCGTCTGCTTAAGCTTGAGACTGCGCGCCAGTGCCGAAGGAGCGTAGTTAAGGCTTTTGATCGCCTCTTCCACCTTTTCCCGAATCGCATCGCTGACAAAGCGATCGTTATTAATGACGTGCGAAACCGTCGAGGTGGAAACGCCCGCCAGGCGGGCAACGTCCTTCATGGTGGCCACGCTTTACCCCTGCTGACTCAAGAAATCGTTGATCTCGTTACGCCATGGCACAGAGGGCTGCGCGCCTTTGCGCGTAACGGCAATCGCCGCCGCCGCATGGGCAAACACAATGGCCTCATCAAGCGGCTTATCCTCCAGCAGCGCGGTCACCAATGCGCCGTTAAAGGTATCACCCGCCGCAATCGTATCAATGGCGTTGACCTTAAAGCCCGGCACCCGGCGGCCCTCACCGTTGACGCTGGCCCATACGCCGCGGCTGCCAAGGGTAATGATCACCGTACCGATGCCTTTATCATGCAGTGCGAGCGCCGCTCGCTCGGCATCGCTGTCGCTTTCTACGCGAATGCCCGTCAGCCTTTCCGCTTCGGTTTCATTGGGGGTGATAATGTCCACCAGCGCCAGCAGCTCGTCAGATAATACACGCGCCGGGGCCGGGTTCAGTACGACAGTGGTATGATTTTCATGGGCAATTTTCGCGGCGGCCAGCACGCTCTCTACCGGCGACTCCAGCTGCATCAGCAGCGCGTCCGCGTCGGTAATCAGCGCCTGCTGAGCGGCAACCTGCTCGGGAGAGAGCGCGGCGTTGGCTCCCGCATGAATACCGATGACATTCTCCCCTTCGCCGTTGACAAAGATCAGCGCGACGCCGGTAGACTCTCCGTCAACCACGCTCACGGGCGCAACGTTAATGTTATCGTTGGCCAGCTGGGCGCGGATCCGATCGCCGGTATCGTCGCTGCCGGTGCAGGCGATAAACGCAATCTGCGCCCCGCTACGCCCGGCGGCCACCGCCTGGTTGGCCCCTTTACCGCCAAAGGCGACCTGGTAGTGCGTACCGGTCACGGTTTCGCCCGGCATCGGGAAAGCGTCAAGGTTGAGAATGTGATCGGCATTGATACTGCCAAGGACAACGAGCTTACCTGCTGTTTTCATGGTGGGATCTTCCTGTAAGGTACGCCACCCTGGGGTGGCGTAAGCCTTAAAACGTGATTACTGTTTAATAACCAGCTTCAGGTCAACCGGGTATTTCGCCTGAACCTTCTCGCCTTTCAGCACTTTATCAGCAGTTTCAACGCCTTTCGCGCCGATCTGCTCCGGCAGCTGGGCAATGGTCGCCGCCAGTTTGCCGTCGTTTACTGCTTTCTCACCGTCCGGCGTGCCGTCGAAGCCCACCACCATCACGTCGGATTTGCCCGCCGTCTGCAGCGCACGCAGCGCACCCAGCGCCATCTCATCGTTCTGAGCAAATACGGCCTGCACATCAGGATGCGCGGTCAGCAGGTTCTGCATCACGTTCAGACCTTTGGTGCGGTCGAAATCTGCCGGCTGGCTAGCCAGCACGTTGAATTTATGCGCCGTCACGGCCTGCTGGAAGCCCTCGCCGCGTTCGCGAGCGGCAGAGGTGCCTGCAATACCCTGCAGCTCAATCACCTTCGCGCTTTCACCGGCTTTCTTCGCGATGTAATCGCCAGCAATTTTGCCGCCCAGCACGTTATCTGAAGCAATGTGGCTCACGACTTCACCTTTGGCCGCTACGCGGTCCAGGGTGATCACCGGGATTTTAGCCTGGTTCGCCATCTTCACGGCGTTACCGACTGCATCAGAATCGGTCGGGTTGATCAGCAGGATTTTCGTGCCGCGCACGGTCAGGTCCTGCACGTTAGCCAGCTCTTTCGCCGGGTTGTTCTGGGAATCCAGCACCACCAGGTTATAGCCCAGCTTGTCGGCTTCTTTCTGTGCGCCATCCTTCAGTGAAACAAAAAATGGGTTGTTCAGGGTAGAGACCACCAGCGCAATGGTGTCTTTCGCCATCGCGTTTGCGCTCACGGTTGCACTCAGTGCGACAGCAGAGACCAGAGTAGCCAGTTTTTTCATGTTCATAATCAGATGTCCTGTAATGTCATTTATTACTGCTTTTTGTTGTCTACCAGCACCGCCAGCAAAATTACCACTGCCTTAACGATCATCTGGTAATAGGAGGAAACACCCAGCAAGTTCAGTCCGTTGTTAAGGAAACCAAGGATCAGTGCACCGATTAGCGTGCCTACAATGCGCCCTTTACCGCCCGCGAGGCTGGTACCGCCCAATACAACCGCAGCGATGGCATCCAACTCGTAGCCGGTACCGGCTGTGGGTTGTGCAGAGGAGAGGCGCGCCACTTCAATGATGCCCGCCAGCGATGCCAGCAGGCCACTTAAGGAGTAGACGATGATTTTGACTTTGTTAACGCTGATCCCGGAGAGGCGCGTGGCCGCTTCGTTACCGCCCAGGGCATAGATATAGCGGCCCAGGCGGGTATGGTGCAGCATATACCACGCGGCCAGGAAGACGATACCCATGATCCAGACCGGCGTCGGGATACCCAGCGGTCGGCCAATACCAAACCAGCCAAAGAGATCGGCGTTATCGGTAAAGCCGGTATTCACCGGGCTACCGTTGGTATAGACCATGGTCACACCGCGCAGCAGCAGCATCATGACCAGGGTGGCGATAAACGCCTGCACCCGCCCTTTCGCGACAATGACCCCGGTCATTGCCCCTACCGCAGCGCCCAGCGCCAGCGCGGCGGCAATCGCCACCAGAGCATTAACTTCCATACCGACAATCGAGGCTGCCACCGCGCCGGTGAGCGCCAGCAGCGAGCCCACGGAGAGATCGATCCCCGAGGTCAGGATCACCAGCGTCATCCCCACCGCCATAATGGCGTTTACCGAGGTCTGCTGCAGAATGTTAAACAGGTTATTGATGGTGAAAAAGTTAGGGCTCATCGTGGAGACAATCGCAATCAGCACCAGCAGGGCAATCAGCGATTTTTGTTCCATCAGCCACGCCTTATTAAAGTAGCGGCGGGGGGTAACGGTCTGGGTACTCATATCGTTGACTCCTGGGTCTCGCGATTTAGCTTGCCGACGGCGGCAGCCATCAGCACTTCCTGGGTTGCCTGCTCACGGGTGAACTCACCACCCAACTCTCCTTCATGCATCACCATGATGCGATCGCTCATGCCAAGCACCTCTGGCATTTCTGACGACACCAGAATGATGCTCAGCCCATCCGCTTTAAACTGGTTGATGAGCTGATAGATCTCTTTTTTGGCACCGACGTCCACGCCGCGCGTGGGTTCGTCGAGGATGAGCACCTTCGGGCGCGTCATCAGCCCGCGGGCGATAGCGATTTTTTGCTGGTTACCGCCGGAGAGCAGGCCGATAGGCTGCTCCATCGAGGGGGTTTTGACGTTAAACAGGCGGATAAAGTCGCTCACCGCCTGCTGCTCATCGCTATGCTTCAGGCTACCGCCGCTGCGGCTGAAGTAGCGCAGCGCGGTCAGGGACATGTTCTCTTTCACCGACATGCCCAACACTAAACCATCGCGCTTACGATCCTCGGAGATGTAGACGATACCGTTAGCCAGGCCATCCTGCGGCGAACGGGTCACGACCTCGCGACCATCAAGGGTAACGGTGCCGCCGGTACGCGACAGCGCGCCGTACAGCACCTTCATCAGCTCGGTACGTCCTGCGCCCATCAGCCCGGCTACGCCGAGGATTTCACCCTGGCGCAGAGTAAAGGAGACATTGTTCACCCCCGGTCCGCACAAGTTGTCGACCTTCAGACGCATCTCACCCGGTGCTTTATCAATATGTGGATACTGATCTTCCAGCTTGCGTCCCACCATCATCTCAATCAGCGTATCTTCAGTGAGCGAGCTAACCTCACGCTCGGCGATAAACTGCCCGTCACGGAAGACGGTCACGTCATCGCAGATCTCGAAGATCTCTTTCATGCGGTGAGAGATGTAGACAATGCCGCGTTCCTGAGATTTCAGCTCGCGGATCACGCGAAACAGGGAGTCGGTTTCGGTATCGGTGAGGGCATCGGTCGGCTCATCCATTACGATGACCTTCGACTCAAAGCTCAGCACCTTGGCGATCTCGACCATCTGCTGATCGCCAATGGAGAGATCCCCTACCAGCCTGTCGCTCTTAAAGCGCAGGTTGAGTTTCGCCAGCAGAATGTCCGCTTCGGCATACATTTTTTTCCAGTCGATTTTGCCAAAGCGGTTAACAAACTCACGGCCTAAAAAGATGTTTTCGGCGATGGTCAGCTGCGGGATCAGGTTCAGCTCCTGATGGATAATCCCGATCCCCGCCTCCTGCGACGATTTTGGTCCATTAAAGGTCGTCTCCTGGCCCAGCCACAGTAGCGAACCGGCATCGCGAGTGTAGATACCGGTTAACACTTTCATCATGGTGGATTTGCCAGCGCCGTTCTCGCCCACCAGCGCCATCACGCGGCCAGGGTAGACGTTGAGCGCTGCGCCGGAGAGGGCTTTTACGCCGGGGAACGCTTTGTCGATCCCCTTAAGCTGAAGTAGTGCGTCCATGATGGCCTCAGAAGGTGACGCCAGCACAGAGAATGATATTCGCATACGGGGAGCACTCCCCGCTGCGAATAACCGCCTGGCTTGCTGCGGTATGTTGTTTAAATGCTTCGTGCGTGGTGTAGCGCACTTCGATGGTATTTCCCTGGTGTTGTTGCAGCTGCTCAATATGGTTGAGCAACGCTTCGTGGAGCTGCGGATTATGCTGTTTGATTTCCGTAGCGAGAATGGCTGCCTCAACCTGCATCTCGGTGGTGACCACCTCAAGTACCTGCATAAACGAAGGTACGCCCTGGGTTAATGCCATATCGATGCGTTGCGTACTGTGGGGAACCGGCAACCCGGCGTCGCACACCACGAGCGTATCGGTATGCCCCAGACGGGAGATAACCGATGAGATTTCAGAGTTCAGTACAGATCCTTTCTTCATTTTTTCTGGCTCCACTAGCGAAACGTTTCGCTGAGGCCAGTGTATGCCGGATAGCGTTCATTTAACCATCACCACGTTAAAGATCTGTGATCGGCATCGAAACGTTTCGCTAACGGAAATTGAGAGGAAGAGAAGCAGGCCGGGTAAGCGAAGCGCCACCCGGCATATGGCAGGTTTAGATTTCTACTTGCGTACCCAGCTCAATAACCCGGTTAGGCGGGATCTCGAACTGGTCCGGGGCGCGCAGGGCGTTACGCTGCAGCACCAGGTAGAGCTTACCGCGCAGGCGCAGATACCAGGGACGTTTGCCCACGATCAGCGACTCGTGAGACATAAAGAACGAGGTCTCCATCATACGACAGCTCAGCCCCTCCAGTCCGCAGCGGTGGAAGACCTCCTCCACGTTCGGCGTCTCGCGCCAGCCGTAGCTGGCTACCACGCGCCAGAAGGTCGGCGAAAGCTGCTCGATCTGTACCCGGCGGACGTTATGCACATAGGGTGCGTCCTCCGTGCGCAGGGTCAGCAGGATCACCCGCTCGTGCAGGACCTTATTGTGCTTGAGGTTATGCAGCATCGCGAAAGGAATAACGTTCAGCGCCCGCGACATATAGACCGCCGTGCCCGGTACCCGCACCGGCGGGGATTTCTCCAGCGAGGCGATCATCGCCTCCAGAGAGTTACCGTGCTCGTGCATACGCCGCAGCAGGCGGAAGCGCTCGCTTTTCCACGTCGTCATAATCAGGAACATCACGAGGCCGAGACTCAGCGGCAGCCAGCCGCCAGAGAGCAGCTTGTCGAGGTTCGCCGAGAAGAGCGGAATGTCGATGCAGAGGAACGCCACCAGAATCAGCGCCACAAGGAACTTGTTCCAGTGCCAGTTTTTACGTGCCACGGTGGTGGAGAGGATAGAGGTCAGCACCATGGTGCCGGTCACCGCGATACCGTACGCCGCCGCCAGGTTGCTTGAACGCTCAAAGCTGACGATCACAATCACTACGGCAAAGTAGAGCAGCCAGTTAACAAAGGGAATGTAGATCTGACCGGACTCCATCTCCGAGGTGTGAATAATGCGCATCGGCGACAGGTAGCCCAGACGCACCGCCTGACGCGTAAGCGAGAACACACCGGAGATCACCGCTTGGGAGGCAATAACCGTTGCCAGGGTGGCGATAAGCAGCATTGGGATCAGCGCCCACTCAGGGGCCAGCAGGAAGAACGGGTTCTTGATTGCCTCCGGGTTTTTCAGCAGCAGCGCGCCCTGGCCGAAGTAGTTCAGCGCCAGCGACGGCAGCACCAGGCTAAACCACGCCAGGCGGATAGGCAGCTTGCCGAAGTGCCCCATGTCGGCATACAGCGCCTCTACGCCGGTGATCGACAGCACCACCGCACCCAGCGCCACAAACGACACGGCTTTATATTCGAGGAAGAAGTGCACCGCCCACATCGGATTCAGCGCCTGCAACACCTCAGGATTAGCGATAATCCCGCGCAGGCCCAGCACGGCCAGGATGATAAACCAGGCCAGCATAATCGGCGCAAACAGCTTACCCACCAGCCCGGTGCCGTGTTTCTGGATCATAAACAGCAGCGTCAGTACCACGATGGACAACGGTACCACCCAACTATCTAGCGAGGGCGCAATAATCTCCAGCCCCTCGATAGCCGACATCACCGAGATCGCAGGCGTGATCACCACTTCGCCATAGAAGAAGCTGCCGCCAATCAACCCCATGATCACCAGTACCGAGGTCATTCGCGCCGAGGTATTGCGCCCCGCCAGCGACATCAGGGTCAAAATCCCCCCTTCTCCGGCGTTATCGGCCCGCATCACGAAGGTCAGGTACTTAATAGAAACAACAAAAATCAGCAGCCAGAAGATGAGTGACAGAAAGCCAAACACCGCGTCGCGTTCGACGCCAAAACCAAACTGACCGGACAAACATTCACGAAGAGTATAAAGCGGGCTGGTTCCGATATCACCGTAGACAACCCCAATTGCTGCGAGGGTTACCGCAGACAATGATTGCTTATTATCAGTGCTCATAGACTAATCTTTTGTATGGATGACAAGTGTGCGCTTAGTCCCTTGGCCCACAAAAGCGCACAGTATGCATGATTCTTCAATAAATCGAAGCCTTAAATGCGCCAGGGTTATCCTGACGCAAAGAATGTGAAGGCATTATTCCGTCTATTACAAGCCCTTGTTGAAACGTATACTCACTTTTGTCCACCGACAGCGGCGAAAGGATGCAGAACAATTATGGCTCACTCACATTTATTAGCAGAAAGAATTTCCCGTCTCAGCAGCGCGCTGGAAAAAGGCCTGTATGAGCGTAGCCACGCTATCCGCCTGTGCCTGCTGGCCGCATTAAGCGGGGAGAGCGTATTTCTTCTTGGCCCGCCCGGTATTGCTAAAAGCCTTATCGCTCGCCGGCTTAAATACGCCTTTCAGCACGCTCGTGCCTTTGAATACCTGATGACCCGCTTTTCGACACCGGAAGAGGTTTTTGGCCCGCTCTCTATTCAGGCATTGAAAGATGAAGGGCGCTACGAGCGCCTGACAGCAGGTTATCTTCCGGAGGCGGAGATCGTCTTTCTGGATGAAATCTGGAAAGCTGGCCCCGCTATCCTGAACACCCTGCTGACTGCCATTAACGAACGGCGTTTTCGCAACGGGGCCAGCGAAGAGAAGATCCCGATGCGCCTGCTGGTGGCAGCCTCTAACGAGCTGCCGGAAGCCGACAGCAGCCTCGAGGCGCTTTACGACCGTATGCTGATCCGCCTCTGGCTGGATAAGGTTCAGGATAAGGGAAACTTCCGTTCAATGCTGGTCAGCCAGCAGGATGAGAACGATAACCCGGTTCCGGCCTCGCTGCAGGTAACGGACGAGGAGTATCAGCAGTGGCAGCAGGAGATAGGCCACATCACCCTGCCTGACGCGGTGTTCGAGCTGATCTTTATGCTGCGTCAGCAGCTGGATAACCTTCCCAACGCCCCCTACGTTTCTGACCGACGCTGGAAAAAGGCCATCCGCCTGCTGCAGGCCAGCGCCTTTTTCTGCGGGCGCGATGCGGTCTCACCCATCGATCTTATCCTGCTGAAAGATTGCCTGTGGCATGACGCCCAGAGTCGGGAGCTGCTCGCCCAGCAGGTCGACATATTGATGACCGGACACGCCTGGCAGCAGCAGGCCATGCTGGTCCAGCTGGGAGCCATTGCCCAACGGCGTATCCAGCTCCAGCAGCAGCAGAGCGATAAGACCGCCCTCAAAGTGCAGCGCCAGAGCGGTATGTTTAGCCGCCGCCCGCACTATGAGCTTCCCCCAGACATCAGCGACGATACGCTGACCCTGCTGCTTCAGCAGCCGCTTAAGCTGCACGATATGCAGGTCGTGCACATTACTCTCGAACGCGCCCCGCTGGAGCAATGGCTAATGAAAGGCGGCGAGATCCGCGGCAAGCTCAACGGGATTGGGTTTGCCCAGGTGCTTAATCTGGAAGTGGATGCCACCCTGCACCTGATCGTGCGCGATGTAAGTCTACAGGCCTCCCGGCTGGCGCTGCCCGGATCCTCTCAGGAGAGCGTGCCAGAGGAGATCCGCCAGCAGCTTGAATCACTCGATAACACGTGGCACCAGCAGCACACCCGCTTCAGCGAACAGCAGAAGTGCCTGTTTATCCACAGCGACTGGTTAGGGCGCATTGAAGCCAGCCTGCAGGACGTCGGCGCGCAGATCAAACAGGCCCGGCAATGATCACCCTCGACACGCTGAATGTGATGCTGGCGGTGGGTGAAGAGGGGCTCATTGAAGAGCTGATTGTCGCTCTGCTGGCCTCACCGCAGCTGGCGGTGTTCTTTGAAAAGTTTCCCCGGCTCAGGCGCGCCATTACCGAGGATGTCCCCCGCTGGCGAGAGGCGCTAAGAAGCCGCCTAAAGGAGACAGCGGTTCCGCCGGAGCTGACCGAAGAGTTTCTCTGCTACCAGCAGACCCAGCTGCTGGCGACGCCGCAGTTTATTGCCCAACTTCCGCAGATCCTCACCCTGCTCGCAAAGGTGCACTCGCCCTATGCCGAACAGGCCAGCCAGCTGATCGCCGATAATCCTACCCTTACTCCCGCGCTGCACACGCTGTTTTTACAGCGCTGGCGATTAAGCCTGGTGGTGCAGGCGACCACGCTCAACCAGCAACTGCTGGAGGAGGAGCGCGAGCAGCTCTTAAGCGAGGTTCAGGAGCGCATGAAGCTGAGCGGGCAGCTTGAGTCGGTGCTGATCGAAAATGAAAACGCAGCCGGACGGCTGTGGGATATGAGCGCCGGGCAGCTAAAACGCGGTGACTATCAGCTCATCGTCCGCTACGGCGACTTCCTTGCCGAGCAGCCGGAGCTGAAACAGCTGGCCGAACAGCTTGGCCGCTCCCGGGAGGCAAAATCGGTACCGAAAAAAGATTCGCCGATGGAGACCTTCCGCACGCTGGTACGCGAGCCAGCGTCGGTGCCGGAGCAGGTAGACGGCCTCCAGCAGAGCGATGATATTCTGCGCCTGCTGCCGCCCGAGCTTGCGACCCTCGGCATTACCGAGCTGGAGTATGAGTTCTACCGTCGGCTGGTGGAGAAGCAGCTTCTCACCTACCGCCTGCATGGTGAAGCCTGGCGGGAGAAGATCACCCAGCGCCCGGTGGTGCATCAAAGCGTTGATGAACAGCCGCGCGGGCCGTTTATTATCTGTGTCGATACCTCTGGCTCGATGGGCGGTTTTAACGAACAGTGTGCGAAGGCGTTCTGCCTGGCGCTAATGCGGGTGGCGCTGGCGGATAACCGGCGCTGCTATATCATGCTGTTTTCCAGCGAGGTGGTACGCTATGAGCTGTCGGGATCGCAAGGGCTAGAGGAGGCGATCCGCTTCCTGAGCCAGCGCTTTCGCGGCGGAACCGATCTCGCCAGCTGCTTTCGCGCCGTGATTGAGCGGATGCAGGGCGGTGAGTGGGCGGATGCCGACGCGGTGGTGATCTCAGACTTTATCGCCCAACGCCTGCCTGACGAGGTGGTGAATCAGATCAAAATGCTACAGCAGGTGCATCAGCATCGCTTTCACGCGGTAGCGATGTCCGCTCACGGCAAGCCAGGGATCATGCGTATTTTCGATCATATCTGGCGCTTTGACACCGGTATGCGCAGCCGTCTGCTGCGTCGCTGGAAGCGTTAATCTCAACCCAATAGTGAACAATAACGGCTGAACATTATGGAAAGTTACCAGATTGACAACCTCGACCGGGGCATTCTGAAGGCGCTGATGGCCAATGCCCGCACGGCCTATGCTGAACTGGCGAAGCAGTTTGGCGTCAGCCCTGGCACCATCCACGTCCGCGTAGAGAAGATGAAACAGGCGGGCATCATCACTGGCGCGCGCATTGACGTCAGTCCGAAACAGCTCGGCTACGACGTCTGCTGCTTTATTGGCATCATTCTCAAGAGCGCCAAGGACTACCCGTCGGCGCTGGCCAAGCTGGAGAGTCTGGAGGAGGTCACCGAGGCCTACTACACCACCGGCCACTACAGCATCTTCATTAAGGTCATGTGCCGCTCGATCGACGCCCTCCAGCAGGTACTTATCAACAAGATCCAAACAATTGATGAGATCCAGTCCACCGAGACGCTGATCTCCCTGCAGAACCCGATCATGCGTACCATCCGCCCCTAGCCGGGAAAAATAATCACCACATTTTCCACAGGTAGATCCCAGCTGATTCACAGCGTACAATACCGCTCTTATTCATCGGAGCGGATCATCATGGCAGACATTACTCTCATCAGCGGCAGTACGCTGGGCGGCGCGGAATACGTTGCAGAACATCTGGCTGAGAAGCTGGAAGATGCCGGTTTCTCTACCAGCACGCTGCATGGGCCTCTGCTTGAGGATCTTCCCACCGATGGCGTATGGCTGCTGATCTCCTCTACCCATGGCGCAGGGGATCTGCCTGACAACATTCTGCCTTTATATGAAGAGTTGCAGGAGCAGCAGCCGGATCTCTCCCAGGTTCGCTTTGGTGCGGTGGGTCTCGGTAGCCGTGAGTACGATACTTTCTGTGGTGCCATTGAGAAGCTGGAAGAGGTATTGAAAGGCTGCCAGGCAAAACAGATCGGCGAAACGCTAAGGATCAACGTCCTCGAACATGAGATTCCGGAGGATCCGGCGGAAATTTGGCTGGGATCGTGGATCAATTTACTGAAAGAAGTGTAAAGATCGTGCGATCAGCTGTGGGTAACTCTGGTTAAAAGCATTGATCAACCGGTAGTTATCCACTGTATAAGGTTTGTTTAAAGTTTCACCTGTGCATAACCCGCCATTTTGATCCCAGCTTATACGGTGTGGGATCACCGATCTTTCACAGCAAACGATCCTCAATAACGCGTTGATCTTAATGAGAGGATCCGCCTTATCCACAGGAGAGGGCGATCCTAATAAGAGATCATAATAAAACAGATCTTAAATAAAAAAGATCTTCTTTTTAATAGTCAGGATCCCGGCACTTTCTCGATGGACTAAAGTTGAGTAGAATCCACGGCCCGGACCCCAATCCACTTTCTAACCGCTCTGTGCGAGGCAAACCACCATGTTTTATCAGGATCCTTTTGACGTCATCATCATTGGCGGGGGTCATGCAGGTACCGAGGCTGCAATGGCCGCTGCACGTATGGGTCAGCAGACCCTCCTTCTGACACACAATATCGATACGCTAGGACAGATGTCCTGCAACCCGGCTATTGGCGGTATTGGGAAAGGACACCTGGTAAAAGAAGTGGACGCGCTGGGCGGGCTGATGGGCACCGCAATCGACCATGCAGGCATTCAGTTTAGGATACTAAACGCGAGCAAAGGCCCCGCCGTACGGGCGACCCGTGCTCAGGCGGATCGTGTGCTCTATCGCCAGGCGGTACGCACCGCACTGGAGAACCAGCCGAACCTGATGATCTTCCAGCAGGCAGTTGAGGATCTGATCGTCGAAAACGATCGTGTGGTGGGTGCAGTGACCCAGATGGGTCTCAAATTCCGGGCGAAGTCGGTGGTGCTGACGGTGGGGACCTTCCTCGACGGCAAAATCCATATCGGGCTGGATAACTACAGCGGTGGCCGGGCGGGCGATCCGCCGTCCATTTCACTCTCGCGCCGCCTGCGTGAACTGCCGCTGCGGGTAAACCGTCTGAAAACCGGTACGCCGCCGCGTATTGACGCCCGTACCATCGACTTCAGCGTTCTCGCCCAGCAGCATGGCGATAACCCGTTGCCGGTCTTCTCGTTCATGGGTAGCGTTGACCAGCACCCGCGTCAGGTGCCGTGCTATATCACCTACACCAACGAGAAAACCCATGACGTGATCCGCAATAACCTCGATCGCAGCCCAATGTACGCCGGCGTGATCGAAGGGATCGGGCCACGCTACTGCCCGTCGATCGAAGACAAAGTGATGCGCTTTGCCGATCGTAACCAGCACCAGATCTTCCTGGAGCCGGAAGGGCTGACCTCAAACGAAATTTATCCGAACGGCATCTCTACCAGCCTGCCGTTCGACGTACAGATGCAGATCGTCCGTTCCATGCAGGGGATGGAGAACGCGAAGATTGTGCGTCCGGGCTATGCCATCGAGTATGACTTCTTCGATCCGCGTGACCTGAAGCCGACGCTGGAGAGCAAATTTATCCAGGGCCTGTTCTTTGCCGGACAGATCAACGGCACCACCGGCTACGAAGAGGCCGCTGCGCAGGGGCTGCTGGCGGGTCTTAACGCCGCCCGCTTCTCTGCCGAGAAAGAGGGCTGGGCACCGCGCCGCGACCAGGCC
Organism: Pseudescherichia sp. L3; assembly: GCF_024656065.1. Classification (NCBI taxonomy): domain Bacteria; kingdom Pseudomonadati; phylum Pseudomonadota; class Gammaproteobacteria; order Enterobacterales; family Enterobacteriaceae; genus Pseudescherichia; species Pseudescherichia sp. L3. The sequence goes on along the minus strand of NZ_JANKYC010000003.1, from coordinate 442,352 downwards.
TACCTTGGCGTGCTGGTAGACGATCTCTGCACTCTTGGCACCAAAGAGCCGTACCGCATGTTTACTTCCCGCGCAGAATACCGTCTGATGCTGCGTGAAGATAACGCCGACCTGCGTCTGACGGCCGCTGGCCGCGAACTGGGTCTGGTAGACGACCAGCGTTGGGCACGCTTTAACGAGAAGCTGGAGCGTATTGAGCGTGAGCGTCAGCGCCTGAAGGATATTTGGGTGCACCCGCACTCTGAGCAGGTTGACGAAGTGAACGCTATCCTCAGCGCGCCGCTGTCACGCGAAGCCAACGGTGAGGATCTGCTGCGCCGTCCGGAGATGACCTACAGCGGCATGGTGAACCTCTCGCCGTTTGCGCCAGGCCTTGACGATCCGCAGGCCGCTGAACAGGTAGAGATCCAGGTCAAATACGAAGGCTACATCGCCCGCCAGCAGGATGAGATTGAAAAGCAGCTGCGTAACGAAAGCGCTATCCTGCCAGCGACCCTGGACTACCGTCAGGTGAGCGGCCTCTCCAACGAGGTAATCGCCAAGCTTAACGATCACAAACCGTCGTCTATTGGTCAGGCGTCGCGCATCTCAGGCATTACCCCTGCGGCCATCTCCATTCTGCTGGTCTGGCTGAAAAAACAGGGTATGCTGCGCCGCAGCGCCTGATGTCGACTTTCGGCGGGTGGCGCTTTGCTAACCCGCCCTACGAATTTGTAGGCCCGGTAAGCGCAGCGCCACACCGGGCAATTCAATTTTAGACAGGTAACTACCGTGCTCAACAAACTCTCTCGTCTGCTTAACGATGCAGGCATTTCGCTCACCGATCACCAGAAACAGCAGCTGGTGGCCTATGTCGATATGCTCCACAAATGGAACAAGGCGTACAACCTCACCTCGGTACGCGATCCGAACGAGATGCTGATTCGCCACATTCTGGACAGCGTGGTGGTTGCGCCTCACCTGACGGGAACCCGCTTTATCGACGTAGGAACAGGGCCTGGCCTGCCTGGCGTGCCGTTGGCCATCGTTCTGCCCCAGGCGCACTTCACGCTGCTGGACAGCCTTGGCAAGCGTATTCGCTTCCTGCGTCAGGTGCAGCATGAGCTGAAGATTGACAACATTGCGCCGGTGCAGAGCCGCGTAGAGGAATTTCCGGCCGAGCCGCCGTTCGATGGCGTGATCAGCCGCGCCTTTGCCTCGCTCACTGATATGGTTAGCTGGTGTCATCACCTGCCGGCAGGGGAGGGGCGTTTTTACGCCTTGAAAGGCCAGCTGCCTGACGATGAGATTGCTCAGCTGCCGTCTGGGTTCAGCGTGGAGTCGGTGGTAAAACTGCGCGTTCCGCAGCTGGAAGGAGAACGTCATTTGGTGATCGTTAAGGCAAACTCGCTTTAATTTTTATCAAAAAATAGCAATTTTCCGCTGTAGAGAATCTGTTAAAAAAAGCAAAACAAAGCAGCGGAAGATTTTTCAGGATTTAACCTTAATTTTACTGTGACTTTTCCAGTTGTTAACCTGCTATTTTGCTTAACTGTGAAAATAGTCAACAGGGAAAGTATCAGCCTGCTAAAAATCAGCAAAATAAATTTTACAAAGATGTTAAATGTTTATTAAGAATGTCAATAAAAGGTTTTTATTGTATATCGTGCTTTTTTAGAAAGAGTGGATAAGATTCAGCAAAAATATCAAAAAGATGAGTCAACTTAATTTCTTAGCACGAATAATATGTTCTGAGCGCAAATGTTCAATTTGTGATCTGATGCACGCTTTAACATCAGTGTTGGCGCGCAATACGCAAATTTGCACTAGCGCTCACAGTTTGTCAGAAAGTGAAAAAATAGCCCTCGGGAAATTTATTTAAACATTTATTCACCTTTTTGCTACTTATTGTTTGAAATCACGGGGCCGCACCGTATAATTTGCTCGCTTTTTGATGCTTGACTCTGAGCCGTAAAGAACGTTTTATACGACACGCGACATACCTCGAAGTGAGCAGGAGTAAAAACGTGATGTCTTTGTCGCTCTTGAGTAGAAACGTTGCTCGTAAGCTTCTGTTCATTCAGTTTCTGGCTGTGATAGTAAGTGGATTACTGTTTAGCCTCAAAGACCCCTTCTGGGGCGTCTCCGCATTATGCGGTGGACTGGCAGTCGTGCTGCCAAATATGTTGTTTATGATTTTTGCCTGGCGTCATCAGGCGCATACACCTGCTAAAGGCCGCATGGCCTGGTCCTTCGCCTTCGGTGAAGCGTTCAAGGTGTTGGCAACCTTCGTGTTGCTGGTGGTGGCGCTGGCGGTTTTGAAGGCGGTTTTTTTGCCGCTGATCGTGACGTGGGTTTCGGTGCTGGTTGTACAGATACTGGCACCCGCTGTAATTAACAACAAAGGGTAAGAGGCATCATGTCTGCAGGAGAAATCTCAACACCGCAGGACTACATCGGTCACCATCTGAACAACCTTCAGATTGACCTGCGTACGTTCTCGCTGGTGGATCCGCATAACCCCCCGGCCACATTCTGGACGCTGAACATCGACTCCATGTTCTTCTCGGTGGTTCTGGGCCTGTTGTTCCTGATGGTGTTCCGTGGCGTTGCCAAAAAAGCAACCAGCGGCGTCCCAGGAAAATTCCAGACGGCGATTGAGCTGGTCATTGGTTTTGTCCACGGTAGCGTGAAAGACATGTACCACGGCAAAAGCAAGGTGATCGCGCCGCTGGCCCTGACGATTTTCGTCTGGGTATTCCTGATGAACCTGATGGATCTGCTGCCTATCGACTTCCTGCCGTGGATTGGCGAGCACGTGCTCGGCCTGCCGGCGCTGCGCGTGGTTCCGTCTGCGGACGTGAACATCACCCTGTCGATGGCGCTGGGCGTATTCATCCTCATTCTGTTCTACAGCATCAAAATGAAAGGCATTGGCGGCTTCACGAAAGAGCTGACGCTGCAGCCGTTCAACCACTGGGCATTTATTCCTGTCAACTTAATCCTTGAAGGGGTAAGCCTGCTGTCTAAACCGGTTTCGCTCGGTCTGCGACTGTTCGGCAACATGTATGCCGGTGAGTTGATTTTCATTCTGATTGCTGGTCTGTTGCCGTGGTGGTCACAGTGGATCCTGAATGTGCCGTGGGCCATTTTCCACATCCTGATCATTACGCTGCAAGCCTTCATCTTCATGGTTCTGACGATCGTCTATCTGTCGATGGCGTCTGAAGAGCACTGATTTTTTTACCAACACTACTACGTTTTAACTGAAACAAACTGGAGACTGTCATGGAAAACCTGAATATGGATCTGCTGTACATGGCTGCCGCTGTGATGATGGGTCTGGCGGCAATCGGTGCTGCGATCGGTATCGGCATCCTCGGAGGTAAATTCCTGGAAGGCGCAGCGCGTCAACCGGATCTGATCCCTCTGCTGCGTACTCAGTTCTTTATCGTTATGGGTCTGGTGGATGCTATCCCAATGATCGCTGTAGGTCTGGGTCTGTACGTGATGTTTGCTGTCGCGTAGTAAGCGTTGCTTGATTTTTACGGGCAATATCAGAACGTTAACTAGATAAGAGGCATTGTGCTGTGAATCTTAACGCAACAATCCTCGGCCAGGCCATCGCGTTTGTCCTTTTCGTTCTGTTCTGCATGAAGTATGTATGGCCGCCGTTGATTGCTGCCATCGAAAAACGTCAAAAAGAGATTGCTGACGGTCTTGCTTCTGCTGAACGAGCTAAAAAGGATCTGGACCTTGCACAGGCCAACGCGACCGACCAGCTGAAAAAGGCGAAAGCGGAAGCCCAGGTAATCATTGAGCAGGCGAACAAACGCCGTGCCCAGATCCTGGACGAAGCCAAAACCGAAGCAGAGCAGGAACGTACTAAAATCGTGGCGCAGGCGCAGGCAGAAATTGATGCCGAACGTAAGCGCGCTCGCGAAGAGCTGCGTAAGCAGGTTGCGGTCCTGGCTGTTGCTGGCGCCGAGAAGATCATCGAACGTTCCGTGGATGAAGCTGCTAACAGCGACATCGTGGACAAACTTGTCGCTGAACTGTAAGGAGGGAGGGGCTGATGTCTGAATTTGTTACGGTAGCTCGCCCCTACGCCAAAGCAGCTTTTGACTTTGCCGTCGAACACCAGAGTGTAGAGCGCTGGCAGGATATGCTGGCGTTTGCCGCCGAGGTGACAAAAAACGAACAAATGGCAGAGCTTCTCTCCGGTGCGATAGCACCGGAAGCGCTCGCTAAGTCGTTTATCGCAGTATGTGGAGAGCAGCTGGACGCCAACGGCCAGAACCTGATTAAGGTGATGGCAGAGAACGGTCGTCTGAATGCGCTCCCTGATGTTCTTGAGCAGTTTATTCAATTGCGTGCAGCCAGCGAGGCTAGCGCTGAGGTTGAAGTCACCTCGGCAATCGCACTGAGTGAAGAACAGCTTTCGAAAATCAGCGTCGCGATGGAAAAACGTCTGTCACGCAAAGTGAAGCTGAATTGCAAAATCGATAAGTCTGTGATGGCAGGCGTTATCATCCGTGCGGGTGATATGGTCATTGATGGCAGCGTACGCGGCCGTCTTGAACGCCTCGCAGACGTCTTGCAGTCTTAAGGGGACTGGAGCATGCAACTGAATTCCACCGAAATCAGCGAACTGATCAAGCAGCGCATTGCTCAGTTCAATGTTGTGAGTGAAGCTCACAACGAAGGTACTATTGTTTCTGTAAGTGACGGTGTTATCCGTATCCACGGTCTTGCTGACTGTATGCAGGGTGAGATGATCTCCCTGCCGGGTAACCGTTACGCTATCGCACTGAACCTGGAGCGCGACTCCGTAGGTGCAGTCGTGATGGGTCCGTACGCTGACCTCGCCGAAGGCACCAAGGTTAAGTGTACCGGCCGTATTCTGGAAGTGCCGGTCGGCCGTGGCCTGCTGGGCCGCGTGGTAAACACCCTGGGTGCGCCAATCGACGGTAAAGGTCCGGTAGAACACGATGGCTTCTCGCCAATCGAAGTTATCGCACCGGGCGTAATCGAACGTCAGTCCGTCGACCAGCCGGTTCAGACCGGTTATAAGTCTGTTGACGCCATGATCCCAATCGGCCGTGGCCAGCGTGAGCTGATCATCGGTGACCGTCAGACCGGTAAAACCGCGATGGCAATCGATGCGATCATCAACCAGCGTGACTCCGGCATCAAGTGCGTGTACGTGGCTATCGGCCAGAAAGCGTCCACCATTGCTAACGTAGTGCGTAAGCTGGAAGAGCACGGTGCGCTGTCCAACACTATCGTTGTGGTGGCTACCGCCTCTGAATCCGCTGCGCTGCAGTATCTCTCTCCGTATGCTGGCTGTGCGATGGGCGAATACTTCCGTGACCGCGGTGAAGATGCACTAATCGTGTACGATGACCTGTCCAAACAGGCCGTTGCTTACCGTCAGGTCTCCCTGCTGCTCCGTCGTCCGCCAGGACGTGAAGCATTCCCGGGCGACGTGTTCTACCTCCACTCCCGTCTGCTGGAGCGCGCATCCCGCGTAAACGCTGAGTACGTTGAGAACTTCACCAAAGGTGAAGTAAAAGGTAAAACTGGCTCCCTGACCGCGCTGCCGATCATCGAAACCCAGGCGGGTGACGTTTCCGCATTCGTTCCGACCAACGTAATCTCGATTACCGACGGTCAGATCTTCCTGGAAACCAACCTGTTTAACTCCGGTATTCGTCCGGCGGTTAACCCGGGTATCTCTGTATCCCGTGTGGGTGGTGCTGCTCAGACCAAGATCATCAAGAAACTGTCCGGTGGTATCCGTACCGCGCTGGCACAGTATCGTGAACTGGCTGCGTTCTCTCAGTTCGCATCCGATCTGGATGAAGCAACCCGTAAACAGCTGAGCCACGGTCAGAAAGTGACCGAGCTGCTGAAGCAGAAACAGTACGCTCCAATGTCTGTTGCGCAGCAGGGTCTGGTGCTGTTCGCGGCTGAACGCGGTTACCTCGAAGATGTGGAACTGGCGAAAATCGGTAGCTTCGAAGCCGCTCTGCTGGCTTACGTTGACCGTGACCACGCTCCGCTGATGCAAGAGATCAACCAGTCCGGTGGCTATAACGACGAAATCGAAGGCAAGCTGAAAGGCATCCTCGATTCCTTCAAAGCAACCCAGTCCTGGTAACGTCTGGCGGTCTGTCTTAGGGCAGACCGCAAGGCATTGAGGAGAAGCTCATGGCCGGCGCAAAAGAGATACGTAGTAAGATCGCAAGCGTCCAGAACACGCAGAAGATCACTAAAGCGATGGAGATGGTCGCCGCTTCCAAAATGCGTAAATCGCAGGACAGAATGGCAGCCAGCCGTCCTTATGCAGACACCATGCGCAAAGTGATTGGTCACCTTGCACACGGTAATCTGGAATATAAGCACCCTTACCTGGAAGAACGCGACGTTAAGCGCGTGGGCTACCTGGTGGTGTCTACCGACCGTGGTCTGTGCGGTGGTTTGAACATTAACCTGTTCAAAAAACTGCTGGCGGATATGAAAGCGTGGTCCGACAAGGGCGTTCAGAGCGAACTCGCGATGATCGGCTCGAAAGGCGTCTCGTTCTTCAACTCCGTAGGCGGCAACGTTGTCGCTCAGGTAACCGGCATGGGGGATAACCCTTCCCTGTCCGAACTGATCGGCCCGGTAAAAGTGATGTTGCAGGCCTACGACGAAGGTCGTCTGGACAAGCTTTACATCGTCAGTAACAAATTTATCAACACCATGTCCCAGTCTCCGACCATCACCCAGCTGCTGCCGCTGCCGGCATCAGAGGATGACGATCTGAAACATAAAGCATGGGATTACCTGTACGAGCCCGATCCGAAAGCGCTGCTGGATACCCTGCTGCGTCGTTACGTCGAGTCGCAGGTGTATCAGGGTGTTGTAGAAAACCTGGCCAGCGAGCAGGCCGCGCGTATGGTGGCGATGAAAGCCGCAACCGATAACGGCGGTAGCCTGATTAAAGAGTTGCAGTTGGTTTACAACAAAGCTCGTCAGGCCAGCATAACTCAGGAACTCACCGAAATCGTCGGTGGCGCGTCTGCGGTTTAACCAGGTTTAGGAAATTCGTAGAGGATTCAAGATGGCTACTGGAAAAGTTGTCCAGGTAATCGGCGCCGTGGTGGACGTCGAGTTCCCGCAGGACGCCGTACCGAACGTGTACGACGCCCTCGAAGTGACAAATGGTAATGAGCGTCTGGTGCTGGAAGTTCAGCAGCAGCTCGGCGGCGGTATCGTACGTACCATCGCTATGGGTTCTTCTGACGGTCTGCGTCGTGGTCTGGAAGTTCAGGATCTCGAGCACCCGATCGAAGTGCCGGTAGGTAAAGCGACCTTGGGTCGTATCATGAACGTACTGGGTCAGCCGATCGATATGAAAGGCGACATCGGTGAAGAAGAGCGTTGGGCTATCCACCGTGCAGCACCGTCCTATGAAGAGCTCTCCAGCTCTCAGGAACTGCTGGAAACCGGTATCAAGGTTATCGACCTGATGTGTCCGTTCGCCAAAGGCGGTAAAGTCGGCCTGTTCGGCGGCGCGGGCGTAGGTAAAACCGTAAACATGATGGAGCTGATCCGTAACATCGCGATCGAACACTCCGGTTACTCCGTGTTTGCAGGCGTGGGTGAGCGTACTCGTGAGGGTAACGACTTCTACCACGAGATGACCGACTCCAACGTTCTGGACAAAGTATCCCTGGTGTACGGCCAGATGAACGAGCCGCCGGGAAACCGTCTGCGCGTTGCACTGACCGGCCTGACCATGGCTGAGAAGTTCCGTGACGAAGGTCGTGACGTTCTGCTGTTCGTTGACAACATCTATCGTTACACCCTGGCCGGTACGGAAGTATCCGCACTGCTGGGCCGTATGCCTTCAGCGGTAGGCTACCAGCCGACGCTGGCGGAAGAGATGGGCGTTCTGCAGGAGCGTATCACCTCCACCAAAACCGGTTCTATCACCTCTGTACAGGCGGTATACGTACCTGCGGATGACTTGACTGACCCATCTCCAGCCACCACCTTTGCGCACCTTGACGCAACCGTGGTACTGAGCCGTCAGATCGCATCTCTGGGTATCTACCCGGCCGTTGACCCGCTGGACTCTACCAGCCGTCAGCTGGATCCGCTGGTAGTTGGCCAGGAGCACTACGACACCGCGCGTGGCGTACAGTCTATCCTGCAGCGTTACCAGGAGCTGAAAGACATCATCGCCATCCTGGGTATGGATGAGCTGTCTGAAGAAGACAAACTGGTGGTAGCACGCGCACGTAAGATCCAGCGCTTCCTGTCCCAGCCGTTCTTCGTGGCAGAAGTGTTTACCGGTTCTCCGGGCAAATACGTCTCCCTGAAAGACACTATCCGTGGCTTTAAAGGCATTATGGAAGGCGAGTACGATCACCTGCCGGAGCAGGCGTTCTACATGGTGGGTTCCATCGACGAAGCCGTGGAAAAAGCTAAAAAACTTTAACGCCTTAATCGGAGGGTGATATGGCAATGACTTACCACCTGGACGTGGTCAGCGCAGAGCAACAGATGTTCTCTGGTCTGGTCGAGAAAATCCAGGTAACGGGTAGCGAAGGTGAACTGGGGATTTTCCCGGGTCACGCCCCGCTGCTCACCGCCATTAAGCCTGGTATGATCCGCATCGTGAAACAGCACGGTCATGAAGAGTTTATCTACCTGTCTGGTGGCGTACTTGAAGTACAGCCGGGCACCGTGACCGTACTGGCTGATACTGCGATTCGTGGCCAGGATCTCGACGAAGCGCGAGCCCTGGAGTCGAAGCGTAAAGCAGAAGAGCACATTAAGAGCTCGCATGGCGACGTGGATTACGCTCAGGCGTCTGCGGAGCTGGCCAAAGCTATTGCGAAACTGCGCGTTATCGAGTTGACCAAAAAAGCGATGTAACACCGGCTTGAACGTACGAAGCCAGTCTGGTCTCCAGGCTGGCTTTTTTTATGCCTGTGCGTTGGCTTCGTAGGTTATTGAAAAGGTGTTTTATCTTTTTTGTGATTTTCATCACAAAAATGTTGATCGATTAATCAACGCGGCGTAGACTTATTTTTGTGAAGTAAGTCACATTAATGAATCCATCGACCGGGAAAACATCATGAAACTGATTAACAAAATCATCGCTTTCTTCAATAACATGAACGTTTCTTTTGGTACGTTTAATCTGTAATCACGCCTGATATCGCCGATTAAAGCCACCACCGCTGGCGGTGTGAACAGAACATAACAAGGGCTGCCTGACGGGCGGCCTTTGTGTTTTATGTGGCTTAATCAATGTTGTTCAACCAATATCGCCCGATCGACCTGGATTCTCCTCTTCGGGATCCCCTTATACTCACCCTCAATTTACGCCGAAGCGGCAGCTGGTTTACTGCGCCCTCTTTATTCAGGCAACGAAAGAAACGTAAAAACATCGGCATAGCGAGTACATGGGCAGCAATATGTACGCTTTATGCAGCAATTCGTTTTATGATGGGCCAAAATAAGGGGAGCAACGCGAATAAAAGATGCAAAAAGCACATTTTATACGCACCCCATTTCACGTTGAAAAAAATGTAGTAATTTCAACAGTAAACGGTAAAAATTCTTCTTCAAATCAGAGTCAGGACGCGTATGTTGAACAATAGCATGAGCGTGGTGATCCTTGCCGCAGGCAAGGGAACCCGCATGTATTCGGATCTTCCTAAAGTGCTTCATACTCTCGCCGGGAAAGCGATGGTACAGCATGTCATTGATGCCGCGAATAATCTCGGCGCACGTCACGTTCACCTGGTCTACGGCCACGGCGGGGATCTGCTTAAGCAGACGCTGCGTGACGACAACCTGAACTGGGTGCTGCAAGCGGAACAGCTGGGTACGGGCCATGCTATGCAGCAGGCTGCCCCGGGCTTTGCCGATGACGAAGATATCCTCATGCTCTACGGTGACGTACCACTGATCTCCGTTGAGACACTGCAGCGCCTGCGCGATGCCAAGCCGCAGGGCGGCATTGGGCTGTTAACGGTCAATCTTGACGATCCCACCGGCTATGGCCGCATCACCCGCCAGGACGGGAAGGTCACCGGCATCGTTGAGCATAAAGATGCGACCCCTGAACAGCATAAGATTCAGGAGATCAATACGGGCATCCTGATTGCCAACGGTGCGGATCTGAAGCGCTGGCTGAGCAAGCTCACCAATGATAATGCGCAGGGTGAGTACTACATCACCGATATTATCGAACTGGCCTACCTCGAAGGGCGTGAGATCGCCGCGGTGCATCCGCAGCGTCTGAGCGAAGTTGAGGGCGTAAACAACCGTCTGCAGCTTTCTCGTCTGGAGCGTGTCTATCAGTCCGAGCAGGCAGAAAAGCTGCTGCTGGCTGGTGTGATGCTGCGCGATCCGGCACGTTTTGACCTGCGCGGTACCCTGAGCCACGGCCGTGATATCGAGATCGACACCAACGTTATTCTGGAAGGCAACGTCACGCTGGGCAACCGGGTCAAAATCGGCGCGGGCTGCGTGATCAAAAACAGTGTTATCGGCGACGACTGCGAAATCAGCCCTTACAGCGTGGTTGAAGATGCGACCCTGGAAGCCGCCTGCACCATCGGTCCGTTTGCTCGTCTGCGCCCTGGCGCAGAGCTGCTGGCCGGCGCGCACGTCGGTAACTTCGTCGAAATGAAGAAGGCGCGGCTGGGTAAAGGCTCGAAGGCAGGCCATCTCACCTATCTGGGCGACGCGGAGATTGGCGACAACGTTAACATCGGGGCCGGTACCATTACCTGCAACTACGACGGTGCCAACAAGCATAAAACCATTATCGGCGACGACGTTTTTGTCGGCTCCGATTCACAGTTTATCGCTCCAGTGAGCGTAGCCAGCGGCGTCACTATTGCTGCGGGTACCACGGTAACCCGTGATGTTGCCGAGGACGAGCTGGTAATCAGCCGAGTGAAACAGACCCATATCAAGGGCTGGAAACGTCCGGTCAAGAAGAAGTAAACCATTTTGTAGCCGGCCTGGCGTTCGCGTCGTCCGGCATACAGGGATGAGGCGGTCAATATAGATCGCCCGCCCACCAGCAGTAGCTATAAAAATAACCCCACTCTCTACAAGGCTCGGGGCGCCCGGAAAACGGGTAACGCAGGTTGACCGACAACGCATGGCTTACGCCATAATCAGGAAATCTAACTATGTGTGGAATTGTTGGCGCAGTTGCGCAGCGTGATATTGCTGAAATCCTTCTCGAAGGCTTACGTCGTCTCGAATACCGTGGCTATGACTCTGCCGGTCTGGCAGTAGTCGACAGTGAAGGGCATATGACCCGCCTGCGTCGTCTCGGTAAAGTCCAGATGCTCTCTCAGGCAGCGGAAGAGCATCCGCTGCATGGCGGAACCGGTATTGCCCATACCCGTTGGGCGACGCACGGTGAACCGTCTGAAGGCAACGCTCACCCGCATGTCTCTGAACATATCGTGGTGGTGCATAACGGCATTATTGAGAACCACGAGCCGCTGCGCGAAGAGTTAAGATCGCGCGGCTATGAATTTGTCTCCGAAACCGATACCGAAGTGATCGCTCACCTGGTGCACTGGGAGCTGGCAAAAGGCGGCTCGCTGCGCGATGCCGTTCTGCGCACTATCCCGCAGCTGCGCGGCGCGTACGGTACGGTTATCATGGATACCCGCGATCCGAGCACCCTGCTGGCCGCCCGCTCCGGTAGCCCGCTGGTTATCGGTCTTGGCATGGGCGAAAACTTCATCGCCTCTGACCAGCTGGCTCTGCTGCCGGTGACCCGCCGCTTTATCTTCCTCGAAGAGGGTGACATTGCGGAAGTGACCCGCCGTAGCGTCGTGGTGTATGACCGTGAAGGTCAGGAAGTGAAGCGCCCGGACATCGAATCTAATCTGCAATATGACGCGGGCGATAAGGGTATCTACCGCCACTACATGCAGAAAGAGATCTACGAGCAGCCGAACGCCATTAAAAACACCCTGACCGGGCGTATCAGCCACGGTGAGATCGATCTCAGCGAGCTGGGCGAGAAAGCCAACGAGATGCTCTCTCAGGTTGAGCATATCCAGATCATCGCCTGCGGCACCTCCTACAACTCCGGGATGGTGTCACGCTACTGGTTTGAATCGCTGGCCGGTATCCCGTGCGACGTGGAAATCGCCTCTGAATTCCGCTATCGCAAATCCGCCGTGCGCCGCAACAGCCTGATGATCACCCTCTCCCAGTCTGGTGAGACGGCGGACACCCTGGCCGCGCTGCGCCTCTCCAAAGAGCTGGGCTACCTCGGTTCGCTGGCGATCTGTAACGTGCCTGGCTCCTCGCTGGTACGTGAATCCGATCTGGCGCTGATGACCAACGCTGGCACAGAGATCGGTGTGGCGTCGACCAAAGCCTTCACCACCCAGCTCACCGTGCTGCTGATGCTGGTGGCGAAGCTGAGCCGCCTGAAGGGTCTGGATGCCTCTATCGAGCAGGATATCGTGCATGGCCTGCAGGCGCTGCCGAACCGTATCGAGCAGATGCTCTCCCAGGACAAACGTATTGAAGCGCTGGCAGAGGACTTCTCTGAGAAGCACCACGCCCTGTTCCTGGGCCGTGGCGATCAGTACCCTATCGCTCTTGAAGGCGCGCTGAAGCTGAAAGAGATCTCCTACATCCACGCGGAAGCCTACGCCGCAGGCGAGCTGAAACACGGCCCGCTGGCGCTGATTGATGCCGATATGCCGGTTATCGTTGTGGCACCTAACAACGAACTGCTGGAAAAACTGAAGTCCAACATCGAAGAAGTTCGCGCCCGTAGCGGCGTGCTCTATGTCTTCGCCGGTCAGGATTCCGGTTTCACCAGCAGCGATAACATGCACATTATCGAGCTGCCGCACGTGGAAGAGGTGATTGCGCCGATCTTCTACACCGTGCCGCTGCAGCTGCTGGCCTACCACGTCGCGCTGATCAAAGGCACCGACGTTGACCAGCCGCGTAACCTCGCGAAATCTGTAACCGTAGAGTAATGTTCCTCTTACGTCCCGTCGCTACTGGCGGGACGTCTCTCCTCGTTGTGCTATTTTTAAACAATCCATAGACCATTTTCGGTCAAATAAGCGCCTGTCATAAAAATGTCATAATAAGTACATTTAACTGTCACCTGGTTGTCCTATTTTGCATATCGTAGAAACCAAACAACGATTTACAATCCCTCAGGAGACATTATGAAAGTCATGCGTACCACTGTCGCTACTGTTGTCGCCGCGACCTTATCCCTGAGCGCTTTCGCTGTTAGCGCAGCGGCAAGCCTGACCGGCGCGGGTGCAACTTTCCCAGCGCCAGTGTATGCCAAATGGGCGGATACCTATCAGAAAGCGACCGGTAGCAAAGTTAACTACCAGGGTATCGGCTCCTCCGGCGGCGTGAAGCAGATCACTGCTAACACCGTGGATTTTGGCGCGTCTGACGCTCCGCTGTCTGATGAGAAACTGAATCAGGAAGGCCTGTTCCAGTTCCCGACCGTTATCGGTGGCGTGGTGCTGGCGGTTAACCTGCCGGGCGTGAAATCCGGTGAGCTGGTGCTGGACGGTAAAACGCTGGGTGACATCTACCTGGGCAAAATCAAAAAATGGGATGACGAAGCGATCGCTAAGCTCAACCCAGGCATGAAGCTGCCTTCACAGAATATCGCCGTAGTGCGTCGCGCTGATGGCTCCGGTACCTCCTTCGTCTTCACCAGCTACCTGGCGAAAGTAAACGAAGAGTGGAAATCAAAAATTGGTTCTGGCTCTACCGTGAACTGGCCGACCGGCCTGGGCGGCAAAGGTAACGACGGTATCGCCGCGTTCGTACAGCGCCTGCCTGGCTCTATCGGCTACGTAGAGTACGCCTACGCTAAGCAGAACAACCTGGCCTACACCAGGCTGGTCTCTGCCGATGGCAAACCGGTTTCTCCGACTGAAGAGAGCTTCTCTAACGCCGCGAAAGGCGTGGACTGGAGCAAAACCTTCGCTCAGGACCTGACTAACCAGAAGGGTGACAACGCGTGGCCGATCACCTCTACCACCTTCATCCTGATCCACAAAGAGCAGAAGAAACCTGAGCAGGGCGCTGAAGTGCTGAAGTTCTTTGACTGGGCCTATAAAGACGGTGCGAAACAGGCTAACGATCTGGATTACGCAACTCTGCCGGACAGCGTGGTTGAGCAGGTTCGTGCCGCATGGAAAACGAATGTGAAAGACAGCAGCGGTAAAGCGCTGTACTAACAGGATCTTTTTGACGAAGATGGCGGGAGGCGTAGGCTTCCCGCCCTACGGATAAAAACTGTAGGCCCGGTAAGCGTTCGCGCCACCGGGCAAATTCGTAAGACGTACATAACAGAAGAGTAATTTATGGCTGCAACCAAGCCTGCTTTTAACCCACCGGGTAAACAAGGTGACATGATCTTCGGCGCGCTGGTCAAACTGGCTGCGCTGATTGTGCTATTGCTGCTTGGCGGCATCATCGTCTCCCTGATTGTCTCCTCCTGGCCAAGCATCCAGAAATTTGGTTTCTCTTTCCTGTGGACCAAAGAGTGGGACGCCCCGAACGATATCTACGGTGCACTGGTGCCAATCTACGGTACGCTGGTGACCTCCTTTATTGCGCTGCTGATCGCCGTCCCGGTGAGTTTCGGTATTGCGCTGTTCCTGACGGAGCTGGCTCCCGGCTGGCTGAAGCGTCCGCTGGGTATCGCGATTGAGCTGCTCGCTGCTATCCCCAGTATCGTTTACGGCATGTGGGGGCTGTTTATCTTCGCTCCGCTGTTCGCCACCTATTTCCAGGAGCCGGTGGGCAACGTGCTCTCTACCATTCCGTTTGTGGGCGCGCTCTTCTCTGGCCCGGCGTTTGGTATCGGTATCCTCGCTGCGGGTATTATTCTCGCCATTATGATCATTCCGTACATCGCCTCGGTGATGCGCGACGTGTTTGAACAAACCCCGGTGATGATGAAAGAGTCAGCCTACGGCATCGGCTGCACCACCTGGGAGGTGATCTGGCGCATCGTGCTGCCGTTCACCAAAAATGGCGTTATCGGCGGGGTCATGCTTGGCCTGGGCCGCGCGCTGGGTGAAACCATGGCGGTGACCTTTATCATCGGTAACACCTACCAGCTCGACAGCGCCTCGCTCTATATGCCGGGTAACAGCATCACCTCTGCACTGGCTAACGAATTCGCTGAAGCGGAGTCCGGGCTGCACGTTGCCGCGCTGATGGAGCTGGGGCTGATCCTGTTTGTGATCACCTTTATCGTGCTGGCGATTTCGAAAGTGATGATCCTGCGTCTGGCGAAAAACGAGGGGGCACGCTGATGGCTACGCTCGAAATGCAAACCACGACGGCGCTGGCCGAGTCGCGCCGTAAAATGCAGGCGCGTCGCCGCATGAAAAACCGTCTCGCGCTGACGCTGTCGATGGCAACCATGGCGTTTGGCCTCTTCTGGCTGGTCTGGATCCTTTTCTCCACCGTGACGCGCGGTATCGACGGCATGTCGCTGGCGCTGTTCACCGAGATGACGCCGCCGCCGAACACCGCAGGCGGTGGGCTGGCAAACGCCCTGGCGGGCAGCGGCCTGCTGATCCTCTGGGCGACCGTATTTGGTACGCCGCTCGGTATTATGGCGGGCATCTACCTTGCCGAGTACGGGCGTAAATCCTGGCTGGCCGAGGTGATCCGCTTCATCAACGATATTCTGCTCTCTGCCCCCTCTATCGTGGTGGGCCTGTTTGTCTACACCATCGTGGTGGCGCAGATGGAGCACTTCTCCGGCTGGGCAGGCGTGATTGCACTGGCGCTGCTGCAGGTACCGATTGTTATCCGCACCACCGAGAACATGCTGAAGCTGGTTCCGGACAGCCTGCGTGAAGCCGCCTATGCGCTGGGCACGCCGAAATGGAAGATGATCTCTGCGATTACGCTGAAGGCCTCTATCTCCGGCATCCTGACCGGCGTGCTGCTGGCTGTGGCACGTATCGCTGGCGAAACCGCGCCGCTGCTCTTCACCTCCCTCTCCAACCAGTTCTGGAGCACGGATATGATGCAGCCTATCGCGAACCTGCCGGTCACCATATTTAAGTTTGCCATGAGCCCGTTTGCCGAGTGGCAACAGCTGGCCTGGGCTGGCGTATTGATTATCACCCTGTGCGTGCTGCTGCTGAACATCCTGGCTCGCGTCATCTTCGCGAAGAAGAACGGTTAAATTTTGCGGCGTGGCTCCGGCCGCGCCCAGTTGAGGAAAAGAGTAAATGAGTATGGTTGACACCACCTCCGGCAAGATTCAGGTTCGCGATTTGAACTTCTACTACGGGAAGTTCCACGCCCTGAAAAACATCAACCTGGATATTGCCAAGAATCAGGTAACGGCGTTTATCGGCCCGTCAGGCTGCGGTAAATCCACCCTGCTGCGTACTTTTAACAAAATGTACTCCCTCTATCCAGAGCAGCGCGCCGAGGGTGAAATTTTGCTGGATGGCGAGAACATTCTCACCCACAGCCAGGATATCGCTCTGCTGCGTGCCAAGGTGGGGATGGTGTTCCAGAAGCCGACGCCGTTCCCGATGTCTATCTATGACAACATCGCCTTTGGCGTGCGCCTGTTTGAAAAGCTCTCTCGCACCGATATGGACGAGCGCGTGCAGTGGGCATTGACCAAGGCCGCACTCTGGAACGAAACCAAAGATAAACTGCACCAGAGCGGGTACTCTCTCTCCGGTGGTCAGCAGCAGCGTCTGTGCATTGCGCGCGGTATTGCCATTCGCCCGGAAGTGCTGCTGTTGGATGAGCCGTGTTCAGCCCTCGACCCTATCTCTACCGGGCGTATTGAAGAGCTGATCACCGAGCTGAAGCAGGATTACACCGTGGTGATCGTGACCCACAACATGCAGCAGGCTGCACGTTGCTCCGACCATACGGCCTTTATGTATCTGGGCGAGTTGATTGAGTTCAGCAACACGGACGATCTGTTCACCAAGCCCGCGAAGAAACAAACAGAAGACTATATCACCGGCCGTTACGGTTGATCGGGAGAGCACCGTGGATAACTTAAATCTTAATAAACATATCTCCGGCCAGTTTAACGCTGAGCTAGAGAGCATTCGCACCCAGGTGATGACCATGGGTGGGATGGTAGAGCAGCAGCTCTCTGACGCGATCACCGCCATGCACAACCAGGACAGCGAGCTGGCCAAGCGCGTTGTTGCCGGTGACCATCAGGTCAACATGATGGAAGTGGCGATCGACGAGGCCTGCGTGCGGATTATCGCCAAGCGTCAGCCGACGGCGAGCGACCTGCGTCTGGTGATGGCGATCATCAAAACCATCGCCGAGCTGGAGCGCATCGGTGACGTCGCGGATAAAATCTGCCGCACCGCGCTGGAGAAGTTCTCCCAGCAGCACCAGCCGCTGCTGGTGAGCCTGGAGTCGCTGGGCCGCCACACGGTGCAGATGCTGCACGACGTGCTGGATGCCTTTGCCCGTATGGATCTTGATGAAGCGGTGCGTATCTACCGTGAAGACAAGAAGGTGGATCAGGAGTACGAAGGTATCGTGCGCCAGCTGATGACCTACATGATGGAAGACTCACGTACCATCCCAAGCGTGCTGACCGCGCTGTTCTGCGCCCGCTCTATCGAGCGTATCGGTGACCGCTGCCAGAACATCTGCGAATACATCTTCTACTTCGTGAAGGGGCAGGATTTCCGCCACGTAGGCGGCGACGAGCTGGACAAGCTGCTTGCCGGGAAAGATCCGAAAGAGTAATTCGCTGTAAAATGCCCGGTGGCGCTGCGCTTACCGGGCCTACATGACTACCGCGTGACGTCCCAGCCACGCGCTTTCCACAACGCCGGCAGCTGCGCCAGATCGGTAAAGGTGGTCACCTTCGGGTGATCGATCGGCTTGTTGTGCGGATCGGCGCAGAAGTAGAACACCTCCATCCCGGCATCAATCCCTGACTGCGCCCCTGCTGCAGAGTCATCCACCAGAATGCACTTTGTCGGATCGACGTCCAGCGCGCTGGCGGCATGGAACATTAGGGCCGGATCCGGCTTCCAGCGCTGAATATCGTAGCCGCTGAACAGCAGATCGGGGAAATAGTGCAGCATCCCGAGCTTGCCAAGCGAGTGCTGCATTTTGCTCACCGGACCGTTTGACACCACGCACATTGGTACGCTGACGGATGCCAGCAGCGCATCTGCCCCGGCAATCATCTCCAGCTCGGCATCGAACAGGCGTGCGACCTCGGCGCGGTAGATCGGCTCCAGCTCTGCTTTTTCCAGGGTTACCCCGTGCTCGGCGTTGATAATGTCGATAATTTCGTAGAGCTTAACGCCCTTAAAGCGTTTAAAAATCTCCGCCAGATCGAGCGTAATACCAAACTGCGCGAACATATGCACGTACGCGCGGGAACAGATCACCTCGCTGTCGACCAGCGTGCCATCACAGTCGAAAAAAATCGCTTCTATTTGGGACATGCCGTTTCCTGTTTTATTACAAGTTTAACGTTTACTTGCGGCAGATTCCTCCGCGCAATCGATGCCGTATAAGCAAACGCAATGAAAAAAAGTGTGTGATAACCGTCAATATTGTCGCATTTTGGTATAGGATAGCGACGAATTTTCCTTCCCTGTTCGGAAATAGATAATGAGCCAACAACACACTACCCAGGCCGCGGGCCAGGGGTTGCTCGACCGCGTGTTTAAACTGCGCGAGCATGGCACCACGGCACGCACCGAGGTGATCGCCGGTTTTACCACCTTCCTGACGATGGTGTATATCGTCTTTGTTAACCCACAGATTCTGGGTGTTGCTGGCATGGATACCAGCGCGGTATTCGTTACCACCTGTCTGATCGCCGCCTTTGGCAGCATTCTGATGGGGCTATTCGCTAACCTGCCGGTAGCGCTTGCGCCTGCGATGGGTCTGAACGCCTTCTTCGCCTTTGTGGTCGTTGGCGCAATGGGCCTGCCGTGGCAGGTCGGAATGGGGGCCATCTTCTGGGGCGCTATTGGCCTGCTGCTGCTGACCATCTTCCGCGTCCGCTACTGGATGATTGCTAACATCCCGGTGAGCCTGCGCGTTGGCATCACCAGCGGTATCGGTCTGTTCATCGGCATGATGGGTTTGAAAAACGCTGGCGTGATCGTGGCGAACCCGGAGACGCTGGTGACCATCGGCAACCTGACCTCTCACAGCGTGCTGCTGGGCGTGCTGGGCTTCTTTATCATCGCCATTCTGGCCTCGCGTAACGTCCACGCGGCGGTGCTGGTCTCCATCGTGGTGACCACCCTGCTGGGCTGGTGGCTGGGCGATGTGCACTACAGCGGGATTATCTCCGCGCCGCCGAGCGTGACCAGCGTTGTCGGCCACGTTGATCTCGCCGGCTCGTTTAACCTTGGCCTCGCAGGCGTGATCTTCTCGTTTATGCTGGTCAACCTGTTCGACTCCTCCGGAACCCTGATTGGCGTCACCGATAAGGCCGGTCTGGCAGATGAGAAGGGTAAGTTCCCACGTATGAAGCAGGCCCTGTTTGTCGACAGCGTCTCCTCTGTCGCGGGCTCCTTTATCGGCACCTCGTCGGTCACTGCCTATATCGAATCCTCTTCCGGCGTCTCCGTCGGCGGGCGCACCGGCCTCACCGCCGTCGTGGTAGGCGTGCTGTTCCTGCTGGTGATTTTCCTGTCGCCGCTGGCCGGGATGGTACCGCCGTATGCCGCTGCGGGTGCGCTGATCTACGTTGGCGTGCTGATGACCTCCAGCCTCTCCCGCGTGAAGTGGGACGATCTGACCGAAGCCGTGCCGGCGTTTATCACCGCCGTGATGATGCCGTTCAGCTTCTCGATTACCGAAGGCATTGCGCTGGGCTTCATCTCCTACTGCATCATGAAGATTGGGACCGGACGCTTCCGCGACCTTAGCCCTTGCGTGATCATTGTTGCGCTGCTGTTTGTGTTGAAGATTGTGTTTATCGACGCGCATTAACAGCGAAAAACAGGCCCGGCAGGCTCTTGGCTGCCGGGCTTTTTTTATGCCCTGACTTTCTTGATGTAATCACCAAACGCCGTCAGCTGGCCGGTCAGATGGTCCAGAGTGCTCTGATCGATAACCTCGCCCGTCTGCGGATCCACCTTGTTCTGGATCACCCCGCCCATAAACTCCGGCTTGTTCATCACCATCGCGTCGAGGAACACCAGAATCTGTCGCAGATGATACTGGCAGCGCGCGCCGCCGATAGCGCCCATTGAGCTGGTCTGGATCAGCACCGGCTTACCGGCCAGCGGCTGCGCGGGCAGGCGTGACAGCCAGTCAATGGCGTTCTTCAGGCCGCCCGGTACGGAGTAGTTATATTCCGGCGTCACAATCACCACGCCGTCAGCGTTGCGGATCTGTTCGGCAATGGCCTCAACGCTCTGCGGGAAACCCTCTTCCTGCTGGATATCGGCATCGTACAGCGGGATATCGGCGATGGTCGGCAGCGGCGCAACCGTCATGCCTTCCGGCGCGATTTTCGGCAGCGTACGGGCCACCATTGCATTGAATGAGCCTTTACGCAGGCTGCCAAGTAACGTAACGACGTGCAGTGAATCAGACATCTTTACTCCTTACCGGTAAATGTAGTGAAGCGAGTTACGCAGGCAGGCTGGTAAAACGCATCAGGCGGGTAGCGGGATTGTTCGCTCGGGTTTGAATATCTGACAGGCCGCGCCACCCCCGCTTCGTATCAAACTCCCAAATCTTGAGGCTTTCAATGGCGGGCGAAACCGCCACGGACCAGATTAGCACGTCCTCTGCGTCGCAGAGCACCTCAATCGGTGCAACCTGCGCTGCACGCAGCTTGCCGGAGCCTGGCAGCAGCTGCAGAAAGCCTGGCGCGTCCTGCGTCTGCCCGGCCATTTTCAGCACGCTCTGCCGCAGGGTCACGATCTGCGACTGGGCCTCGTTGGGATCGCTCTGGTTGTTGATCCACAGCCTTTCGTTGCTGGAAAAAACCCGTGGTTCCTGAGCGTGAGGGCTGTGAAAACCCCGCGTCGCTCGCTGTAACGCCATATTCAGACCGCACAGGCCGCTGGTGGCGATGGCGACGCCGACCATGTTTCCGACATAGGCCAATGAAAAATGGGGCAGGCTGCGATCGGCAAAGACCGGGCGGCCATTGGACTGGATGATGATTTCAGGCAGCTCGCTTAACCCGTAGAGCATAAATACCAGCTCGGCGAGCAGGGCGCGGGAGGCTAAGTAGCGGTTACGGTGGTGTTCAGGCAGCGCCCGGGCCCGATCGTAACAGGACGAGGGCAGGCGGACAGAGACCAGCTGTCCATCGGTAAGGATCCCTCTTGCAAAATGTGTCGCCATTTTTCACTCCATGATAATGGTTAGCCCGCTCGCAACGGTAGAAGCAGTATGTCGTATTGTGTGCAGGTTTTAACACGGATAAAAGGGGGTAAAAAGCACTCTGCGGGACTTTTACAATTCATGTGAGAAATAGAAGGAAGGAGGAGAGGATCGTCATCCATTGCATCTGAATATTGAGGCGTGCGTCGAGCTCCACTATGTAGCCGCAAGAAGCTGTGTTTCTGTTCCTGGCGAGAAAGAAGTGAAGATACGGGGTAAACGCGCATCAGAACCGTTGTTACGGCTTAAGCTACCTCTACCGGTACTCCTTTATGCTGCTTTTCATTTTTAAAAAATAAAAAATGAGGAGAGAGCAATTATACAAAATATAAATTGGTAAGTGTTCACTTATATTTTTTATCGCAAGGTTTAGAGGGATCGCAATTTTAAATTTATTCGTGTAGGTAAAATTAAAAATAATCTTTCAGGATAAAAACGCATAAAAATAATTGTCATTGAAAATTAATCGGTCGTACAATGCGATTAAATAAATATCTTAAGAGGTTTTTATGGCTTTCATGTCTTTATCTACAATGGCCGCAAAAAGCGGCCGGGTGGTACAAAGTAACTACGTTACTGTTACCCAGCGCAGACGCACTGCTGGCTCTGTTGAATTAGGATTCAGAATTAGTCGGGGTGCAATGGACACCACAGGAATCGAGATAGGCGATCGTGTTGATATCCTTTACGATAATGAATCATCTGTGTGGATGATAAAGGCTGTTCTGGAGGGGGGCTTTGGCGTTGCAGGGCAGAAGAATAAATCAGGTGAATATTCATCGTGTGTAATCAGAATCACGTACAGGCCAGGATTTCCTCGTTTGTCTGACGATGGTGATATATCTGTAAAACAATTCTCACAGGACTCAGAAACTAAGATGGGGACAGGGAGGATCATTTTCAAACTCGGT
This sequence comes from Pseudescherichia sp. L3, assembly GCF_024656065.1. Lineage (NCBI taxonomy): Bacteria > Pseudomonadati > Pseudomonadota > Gammaproteobacteria > Enterobacterales > Enterobacteriaceae > Pseudescherichia > Pseudescherichia sp. L3. The sequence goes on along the minus strand of NZ_JANKYC010000003.1, from coordinate 420,021 downwards.
GATGAATAGCGCGATAACGAAGCAAGGTGGAGGGCAACTTCACCGTAATGTTATGATGGGGCTTATGGGTTTAACTTTTCTTATCATGCGTAAATCATTTAAAGTGCTTGGTAGTGTCACTATTTTTGCTGCCGTAGCACTGACCTATGTCTGGCCTTATATCGTAATGGAGTTCGCCGGGAGCGCACACTATAACGCCCGATCTTCTAAAAGAAATACCACGGATTTCTCCCCGTTATGACTTCGACTTTGCCAATATCACCGGTCCGGCATCATGGACAGCCCTAAGGCGCTATTAGTTTCGGTTATCTATAACTCCTAATCCATGTATGCCGTCTTTTTATACTCGGCGGCGCTCCGCGTACACGGGGTTGGGGTCTGGCAGGTTTGGTAGGCCGGGCAAGCGGAGCGCCGCCCGGCGTTTAGCACTTACTTCCCGATACAGAAGCTTGAGAAGATCCGTCCTAACAGGTCATCGGAGGTAAATTCGCCGGTGATCTCGCTCAGGCTCTGCTGGGCGAGGCGCAGCTCTTCCGCCAGCAGCTCGCCTGCCCACGCGCCGAGCAGCTGGGCTTTGCCCTGCTGCAGGTGCTCTGCCGCCAGCTCCAGCGCCTGCAGATGGCGGCGACGGGCCAGGAAGCCACCTTCCATCTGCGTATCAAAGCCCATGCTCTGCTTAAGATGGTTACGCAGCACGTCAATGCCTTCGCCGGTGTAGGCGGAGAGGCGGACAAGTGAGTGACCATTCACCTCGCTGAGCCCCAGCGTCTCGCCGGTCAGATCGGCTTTATTACGTACCACGGTGATCGGCAGCTTCGCGGGCAGGCGGGCGATAAAGTCCGGCCAGATATCTGCCGGATCTACGGCGTCGGTGGTGGTGCCATCGACCATAAACAGTACCCGGTCGGCCTGCTCGATCTCCTGCCAGGCGCGCTCAATGCCGATGCGCTCGACTTCGTCGCTGGCATCGCGCAGCCCAGCAGTATCGATAATATGCAGCGGCATGCCGTCGATATGGATATGCTCGCGCAGTACGTCACGGGTGGTGCCGGCAATATCGGTCACGATAGCCGCCTCGCGCCCGGCCAGGGCGTTCAGCAGGCTCGATTTCCCGGCGTTGGGGCGACCGGCGATGACTACCTTCATCCCTTCACGCAGCAGGCTGCCCTGGCGCGCTTCCGCCCGTACGGCGTCGAGATCGGCCATCACACCGTTAAGCTGCGCTTCGATTTTGCCATCGGAGAGGAAGTCGATCTCCTCGTCGGGAAAATCAATCGCGGCCTCTACGTAGATCCGCAGGTGAGTGAGTGCTTCCACCAGATGATTAACACGGGCAGAGAAGGCGCCCTGAAGCGAGTTCAGCGCCGAGCGTGCGGCCTGTTCCGAGCTGGCGTCGATCAGGTCCGCAATCGCTTCGGCCTGGGCCAGGTCCAGCTTGTCGTTGAGAAACGCGCGCTCGGAAAACTCGCCAGGGCGGGCGATGCGTAGGCCGGGCAGGGTCAGGATACGCTTTAACAGCAGGTCAAGGATCACCGGCCCGCCGTGTCCCTGCAGCTCCAGTACGTCTTCGCCGGTAAAGGAGTTCGGGCCGGGGAACCACAGGGCGATGCCCTGATCCAGCGCCGTGCCGTCCGCGTCGTTAAACGGCAGGTAGTCGGCGTAGCGCGGTTTCGGCAGCTTGCCCAGCACGGCCTGCGCGACGTCGCGGGCCTTGTGACCTGAGATACGCAGAATGCCCACACCACCGCGTCCCGGTGGGGTTGCCTGGGCGACGATAGTGTCGTTATGGCTCATGATATGTCTCTATTGTTACCAATAAAAAGGGCGGTCATCTGACCGCCCTCTCTGTACTTTCCTTTGCCGGGTGGCGCTGTGCTAACCCGGCCTACAGCTTACGATTAGGAGCTTTTCTTCTCGCGGCTATGCAGGCCACGCTTCTCCAGACCGCGGTAGATCAGCTGCTGCTGCAGAATGGTCACCAGGTTGCTGACGATATAGTACAGCACCAGACCAGACGGGAACCACAGGAAGAAGACCGTAAAGATGACCGGCATAAAGGTCATGATCTTCTGCTGCATCGGGTCGGTCACGGTGGTCGGCGACATCTTCTGGATGAAGAACATCGTCACGCCCATCAGGATCGGCAGGATGTAGTACGGGTCCTGTGCAGACAGGTCATGGATCCACAGGGCGAACGGCGCATGGCGCAGCTCAATGGAGCCCATCAGCATGTAGTACAGCGCAAGGAAGATAGGCATCTGGATAACCAGCGGTAAGCAGCCGCCCAGCGGGTTAACCTTCTCAGCTTTATACAGGGCCATCATCTCCTGGCTCTGACGCTGTTTATCATCGCCCAGACGCTCACGCATGGCCTGAATCTTCGGCTGCAGCATACGCATCTTCGCCATGGAGGTGTACTGCGCTTTGGTCAGCGGGTACATGATGCCACGAACGATAAAGGTGATGATGATGATTGAGAAGCCCCAGTTACCCAGGAAGCTGTGGATCCACTTCAGCAGCTTGAACAGCGGCTGAGAGATAAACCACAGCCAGCCGTAGTCTACGGTCAGGTCCAGATGCGGCGCAACGGCAGCCATCTTGTCCTGAATTTCCGGGCCGACCCACAGGGTGCTGGTCAGCGCGGTGGTCTGGCCAGGCTGAACCAGTACCGGTGCAGATTTGTAGCCAATAGCGGCCACGCCGTTGCCCAGGTTGCTGGTGTAGAAGTTGTTCGCGACGTCGCTGCGCGGGATCCATGCGGTGGCAAAGTACTGCTGCAGCATGGCGACCCAGCCGCCGTTAGAGGTCACGTTCAGGTTCTCGTTGTCGGCGATAGTATCGAATTTATATTTTTCGTACTTCTCGTCCGGCGTAGAGTAGGCCGCACCGCGGAAGGTATGCAGCGCAAAGTTGCTGCTGCCGGTGTCGCGATGGGCTGGCAGGTTGATGGATTGCTTCAGCTGGCCGAAGGTTGCGATCTCCAGCGGCTTCGCGCTGCTGTTCGCCACGTTGTAGCCCACGTTCACCGCATACTCACCGCGTTTCAGAGTAAAGGTTTTGGTGAAGGTGTTGCCTGCGGCGTCGGTGTAGGTCAGCGGGATCGCCAGTTCGTTCTGGCCTTCGGCCATCACAAAGGTATCGCTGTTAACGTTATACAGCGGACGCGCGCCGTTTGCCGGGTTATCCGGGCCGTCGCGACCGGTCAGGCCGCTCTGTGCCTGATAGATGAACTCAGGCGTGGTTTCCAGCAGCTGGAACGGCTCGGTAGACTTCAGCTCTTTCGGGTAGCCCAACAGCAGCGCCTGCTCAACATCACCACCACGGGTGTTGATGACAAGCTCCAGCACGTCGGTCTTAACGGTAATGAGTTTCCCCTGGCCACTGGCTGGTACGCCCTGGTCTGCGGCACTACCCGCTGCGGTGGTCGTAGTCTGCGTGGTCTGCTGCGTCTGAGGCTGAGGATTTTTATCCTGCTCCCAGGCTTGCCAGATCATGAAAGACACGAACAACAAAGCGATGACAAAAAGATTGCGTTGCGAATCCATCGTTAGTGTTCTCTGGTATTAAAAGGTCCTGGCGGGACGGGGTCGTCGCCACCCGGGTGTAAAGGGTGGCATTTTAATACGCGTTTCACCGTCAACCAACTGCCTTTTATCACTCCGAACCTGCGCAATGCCTCAATTCCATATTGCGAACAGGTCGGTGTGAAACGACAGTGCGGCCCAAGCAGCGGACTGATCAGGCGCTGATAACCCCGAATGAGGGTTATCAGGAGCCGTGAGCCAGGCGACAGTGGCGGCGCCATAGTTTTTCCAACGCTTCCGTGAGAGCACGGTTATCGAGGTCAGCAACCCCCTTCTTCGCCACCACCACGAAATCCATTGCTGGCAGTTCATGCTGGCGTAAGCGGAAGCTTTCACGCGTCAGACGTTTGATCCGGTTGCGTTCATGCGCACGCTTAACATTTTTCTTGGCGACGGTAAGACCGATGCGGGGATGCCCCAGCGAATTCAGGCGGCCGAGGATGGTGATTTGCGGCGTGCCAGCCCGTTGTGGCTGCTGGAAGACGAATGTGAAATGATTGGGAGTTAACAAGCGTAACTCCCTGGGAAATGCGAGCTTAACCACTCAGGGTTAGCTTTATTACTTGGAAACGGTCAGACGAGAGCGGCCTTTAGCACGACGACGTGCCAGAACCTGACGACCATTTTTAGTAGCCATACGAGCACGGAAGCCGTGAGAACGGTTGCGCTTCAGTACAGACGGTTGAAAAGTGCGTTTCATGGCGATTTCTACCTAAACTTGAATGAATTCACTGAATTTCGCGTCGGTCCGCTGGGCAGTGCCAACGTCTTACGCCTCAGTGTTGATGATTAAAGAGGCCGGATTGTAATAATTGTACACTCCAGAGTCAATTCTCTTTCCTTATATACCGCCTAAATTCTGCTGTTTTTGCTTGAAAAGTAGACGGTAGTCGACGCAAGAAATCAAGCAGCGCGCGCCGGGTGGAGGATTATACGGGCTGAGGGACAAAGCGCAAGGATCCTTCAGGATCTTCATTAGATCGTTTCGGCCATTTTTTATCGATCCTCATTAATTTTTCCAATATGCGGCCTAAATCGTGCCGCACCGGCACCAGGATCGTTTACACTTAGCCGATTCGGATCGTCCTGTGGATAAATCGTGAAGAATCTGTGAGAAACAGAAGATCTCTTCGGCGGTTTACGTTATGATCCGCGGTCCCGATCCTGCATCCCGGATCCGGATCGGGGCAAAAAACCGCAAATAGCGGTTCGCACGTCACCCTTCAGGGGTCTTTTCGACGTGTGTCTACAATCATTAATTTCAGCTTTCGTCTTTTATTATCGACTTTTGTTCGAGTGGAGTCCGCCGTGTCACTTTCGCTTTGGCAGCAGTGTCTTGCCCGACTGCAGGATGAGTTACCAGCCACAGAATTCAGTATGTGGATCCGTCCATTGCAGGCGGAACTGAGTGACAACACGCTGGCTTTGTATGCGCCAAACCGTTTTGTACTCGATTGGGTCAGGGACAAGTACCTTAATAATATCAACGGACTGCTGAACGAGTTCTGCGGCTCGGATACGCCGCAACTGCGCTTTGAAGTGGGTACCCGGCCGGTTGCCCATACGCTAAAGGAGCCGGCAAGCGTCGCCGCGCCTGCCCAGGTCGCAGCGGTGCAGATGCCTCGCGTCGCCCCTGCGTCGCGCTCAAGCTGGGACAACGTTCCCGCTCCGGCAGAGCCTACCTACCGCTCTAACGTCAACGTTAAACATACGTTTGATAACTTCGTTGAAGGTAAATCGAACCAGCTGGCCCGCGCGGCGGCTCGTCAGGTGGCCGATAACCCAGGCGGAGCATATAACCCGCTGTTTCTCTACGGTGGCACGGGCCTCGGTAAGACGCACCTGCTGCACGCGGTGGGTAACGGCATCGTGGCGCGCAAGCCCAATGCCAAAGTAGTCTATATGCACTCCGAGCGCTTTGTTCAGGACATGGTAAAAGCCCTGCAGAACAACGCCATTGAGGAGTTCAAACGTTACTACCGCTCCGTAGACGCCCTGCTGATCGATGACATCCAGTTCTTTGCCAATAAGGAGCGCTCCCAGGAGGAGTTCTTCCACACCTTTAACGCCCTGCTGGAAGGCAACCAACAGATCATCCTCACCTCGGATCGTTATCCAAAAGAGATCAACGGCGTCGAGGATCGTCTGAAGTCGCGCTTTGGCTGGGGATTGACCGTGGCGATCGAGCCGCCTGAACTCGAAACCCGCGTGGCGATCCTGATGAAAAAGGCTGACGAAAACGACATTCGTCTGCCGGGCGAAGTGGCGTTCTTTATTGCCAAACGTCTGCGCTCTAACGTGCGTGAGCTGGAGGGGGCGCTGAACCGTGTGATCGCCAACGCCAACTTCACCGGCCGCGCCATTACCATCGATTTCGTTCGTGAAGCGCTGCGCGATCTGCTGGCGCTCCAGGAAAAGCTGGTCACCATCGACAATATTCAAAAGACGGTGGCGGAGTACTACAAAATTAAAGTGGCGGATCTGCTCTCCAAGCGCCGATCCCGCTCGGTAGCGCGTCCGCGCCAGATGGCGATGGCGCTGGCCAAAGAGCTGACCAACCACAGCCTGCCGGAGATCGGCGATGCGTTTGGCGGCCGCGACCATACGACCGTGCTCCACGCCTGCCGTAAAATCGAGCAGCTGCGTGAAGAGAGCCATGATATCAAAGAAGATTTCTCCAATTTAATCCGAACTCTATCGTCGTGATGCTATGAAATTTACCGTTGAACGTGAACACCTATTAAAACCGCTTCAGCAGGTCAGTGGCCCGCTGGGAGGCCGTCCTACGCTGCCGATCCTGGGCAACCTGCTGCTGCAGGTGGCCGACGGCGCGCTGTCCCTGACCGGCACCGATCTGGAGATGGAGATGGTCGCCCGCGTCGTGCTGGCCCAGCCGCATGAACCCGGCGCAACCACCGTCCCGGCGCGCAAATTCTTCGATATTTGCCGCGGCCTGCCGGAAGGCGCAGAGATCGCCGTGCAGCTGGAGGGCGACCGGATGCTGGTGCGCTCCGGGCGCAGCCGTTTCTCACTGTCGACCTTGCCGGCAGCGGATTTCCCGAACCTCGACGACTGGCAGAGCGAAGTAGAGTTTACCCTGCCGCAGGCGACCATGAAGCGCCTGATCGAGGCGACCCAGTTCTCGATGGCCCATCAGGACGTGCGCTACTACCTGAACGGCATGCTGTTTGAAACCGAAGGCGAAGAGCTGCGCACCGTGGCGACCGACGGCCACCGTCTGGCGGTCTGTTCCATGCCGGTTGGGCAGTCGCTGCCAAACCATTCGGTGATCGTGCCGCGTAAAGGTGTCATTGAGCTGATGCGTATGCTCGACGGTGGAGAGACACCGCTGCGCGTGCAGATTGGCAGCAATAACATCCGCGCACACGTGGGCGACTTTATCTTCACCTCCAAGCTGGTGGATGGTCGCTTCCCGGACTACCGCCGCGTGCTGCCGAAGAACCCGGATAAGCACCTCGACGCCGGGTGCGATATTCTCAAGCAGGCCTTTGCCCGCGCGGCCATTCTCTCTAACGAGAAGTTCCGCGGCGTGCGTCTCTACGTCAGCGAAAACCAGCTCAAGATCACTGCTAACAACCCCGAGCAGGAAGAAGCCGAAGAGATCCTCGACGTCACCTACGCCGGGACAGAAATGGAGATCGGCTTTAACGTTAGCTACGTGCTGGACGTACTCAACGCCCTGAAGTGCGAAAACGTGCGTATTCTGCTGACCGATTCCGTATCGAGCGTACAGATTGAAGATGCCGCCAGCCAAAGTGCGGCTTACGTTGTTATGCCAATGAGACTGTAATGTCGCTCACCCGCCTGTTGATCCGCGACTTTCGCAATATCGAAAGCGCGGATCTTGCTCTCTCCCCCGGCTTTAACTTCTTAGTTGGCGCTAACGGCAGCGGCAAGACCAGCGTGCTGGAAGCGATCTATACGCTCGGCCACGGCCGGGCGTTTCGCAGTTTGCAGATTGGTCGCGTCATTCGCCACGAGCAGGAGGCGTTTATCCTGCATGGTCGTTTACAGGGCGAAGAGCGTGAAACCTCCATCGGCCTGACCAAAGATAAGCATGGGGACAGCACCGTTCGCATCGACGGCACCGACGGCCACAAAGTGGCCGAGCTGGCGCTGCTGATGCCAATGCAGCTGATTACGCCCGAGGGGTTTACTTTACTCAACGGCGGCCCCAAATACAGAAGAGCCTTCCTCGACTGGGGATGCTTCCATAACGAAGCCGGGTTCTTTACTGCCTGGAGCAACCTGAAGCGGCTCCTGAAGCAGCGCAACGCCGCCCTGCGCCAGGTGACGCAATACGCCCAGCTTCGTGCATGGGACAAAGAGCTGATCCCGCTGGCGGAGCAGATCAGCCGCTGGCGAGCCGAGTACAGCACCGCTATCGCCCAGGACATGGCGGACACCTGTAAGCAGTTTCTGCCGGAGTTCTCCCTGAGCTTCTCTTTCCAGCGCGGCTGGGAAAAAGAAGCTGACTACGGCGAGGTGCTGGCGCGCAGCTTTGAGCGCGACAGGGCGCTGACCTATACCGCCCACGGCCCACACAAGGCGGATTTTCGCATTCGTGCCGACGGCGCGCCGGTGGAGGATACTCTCTCCCGCGGGCAGCTTAAGCTGCTGATGTGCGCCCTGCGCCTGGCGCAGGGGGAGTTCCTGACCCGCGAGAGCGGGCGGCGCTGTTTGTACCTCATAGATGATTTTGCCTCAGAGCTTGATGACACGCGGCGCGGGCTGCTGGCCAGCCGCTTAAAAGCCACTCAGTCACAGGTCTTTGTTAGCGCGATTAGCGCTGAACACGTAATGGACATGTCGGACAAAAATTCGAAGATGTTCACCGTGGAAAAGGGTAAAATAGCAGACTAATCCAAGACAAATTGAGCGAGAAACGTTGATGTCGAATTCTTATGACTCCTCCAGTATCAAAGTCCTGAAAGGGCTGGATGCGGTGCGTAAGCGCCCGGGTATGTATATCGGCGACACGGATGACGGTACCGGCCTGCACCATATGGTATTTGAGGTGGTAGATAACGCTATCGACGAGGCGCTCGCGGGTCACTGTAAAGATATCGTCGTGACGATCCACGCCGATAACTCCGTGTCGGTCTCGGATGATGGCCGTGGGATCCCGACCGGTATTCACCCGGAAGAGGGCGTCTCCGCCGCTGAAGTTATCATGACCGTGCTGCACGCAGGCGGTAAATTCGATGATAACTCCTATAAAGTGTCCGGCGGCCTGCACGGCGTGGGCGTCTCCGTGGTTAACGCCCTGTCGCAAAAGCTTGAGCTGCTGATCCGCCGTGAAGGCAAAGTGCACCAGCAGACCTACGTGCACGGTGTGCCGCAGGCACCGCTGGCAGTGACCGGCGATACCGACGTTACCGGTACCGTGGTGCGTTTCTGGCCTAGCCTGGAGACCTTCACCAACGTCACCGAATTTGAGTACGATATCCTGGCCAAGCGCCTGCGCGAGCTGTCATTCCTGAACTCTGGCGTTTCCATTCGCCTGCAGGACAAGCGCGACGGTAAAGAGGACCACTTCCATTACGAAGGCGGCATCAAGGCCTTTGTTGAGTACCTCAACAAGAACAAAACGCCTATTCACCCGAACGTGTTCTATTTCTCCACAGAAAAAGACGGTATCGGCGTAGAAGTTGCGCTCCAGTGGAACGATGGCTTCCAGGAAAACATCTACTGCTTTACCAACAACATTCCGCAGCGCGACGGCGGTACCCACCTTGCGGGCTTCCGTGCGGCAATGACCCGTACCCTGAATGCCTACATGGACAAAGAGGGCTACAGCAAGAAAGCCAAGGTCAGCGCTACCGGTGATGACGCCCGTGAAGGCCTGATCGCCGTTGTTTCGGTAAAAGTGCCGGATCCGAAATTCTCCTCTCAGACCAAAGACAAGCTGGTCTCCTCTGAGGTGAAATCGGCGGTTGAACAGCAGATGAACGAGCTGCTGAGCGAATACCTGCTGGAAAACCCGTCCGACGCTAAAATCGTCGTCGGTAAAATTATCGACGCGGCCCGCGCCCGTGAAGCCGCACGTCGTGCCCGTGAGATGACCCGCCGTAAAGGCGCGCTGGATCTCGCAGGCCTGCCGGGCAAGCTGGCGGACTGTCAGGAACGCGACCCGGCCCACTCCGAACTCTACCTGGTGGAAGGGGACTCGGCGGGCGGCTCGGCGAAGCAGGGCCGTAACCGTAAGAATCAGGCTATCCTGCCGCTGAAGGGTAAGATCCTTAACGTTGAGAAGGCCCGTTTCGACAAGATGCTGGCCTCTCAGGAAGTGGCGACGCTGATCACCGCCCTGGGCTGCGGCATTGGCCGTGACGAGTACAACCCGGACAAGCTGCGCTATCACAGCATCATCATCATGACCGATGCGGACGTTGATGGCTCGCACATCCGTACGCTGCTGCTGACCTTCTTCTATCGCCAGATGCCGGAGATCATTGAGCGTGGTCACGTGTACATCGCTCAGCCGCCGCTCTACAAGGTGAAAAAGGGCAAGCAGGAGCAGTACATCAAGGATGACGAGGCGATGGATCAGTATCAGATCTCTATCGCGTTGGATGGTGCCACCCTGCACACTACCGAAGGCGCACCTGCGCTGGCCGGTGAGGCGCTGGAGAAAATGGTCTCCGAGTATAACGCCACGCAGAAAATGATTACCCGCATGGAGCGTCGTTTCCCGCGTGCGCTGCTGAAAGAGCTTGTCTACCAGCCGACGCTGCAAGAGGCCGATCTCACAGACGAAGCGAAAGTGACCCGCTGGGTCTCTGCGCTGATCGCCACGCTGAACGAAAACGACGTGCACGGCAGCACCTGGAAGTACGACGTGCGTGAAGACGCCGAGCTGAAACAGTTCGAGCCGATTATCCGCGTGCGTACTCACGGTGTGGATACCGACTATCCGCTGGATCATGAGTTCATTATCGGTGGTGAGTATCGTCGTCTGTGCACGCTGGGTGAGAAGCTGCGCGGCCTGATCGAAGAGGATGCCTATATCGAACGTGGCGAGCGTCGTCAGCCGATTGCCAGCTTTGAGCAGGCGCTGGAGTGGCTGGTGAAGGAGTCCCGTCGTGGCCTGGCGATTCAGCGCTATAAAGGGCTGGGCGAGATGAACCCGGAGCAGCTGTGGGAAACCACCATGGATCCGGAGAGCCGCCGCATGCTGCGCGTGACCGTGAAGGATGCGATTGCTGCCGACCAGCTCTTCACTACGCTGATGGGCGATGCCGTTGAACCGCGTCGTGCGTTTATCGAAGAGAACGCCCTGAAAGCGGCGAATATCGATATCTAATCGGTCTGTTCCCCGGCGGCAGTGACGCTGCCGGGGCTACCACTCCTGTAAATGGGGAATATACCGCTCCGCTCCTGTCCCCCTTTTCCCTCCTTGCACTTACTGTCTTTTGCGCAGAATCACGCTAGCATAAGAGTTAACTCTTTTACGCTGGGGAAACCATGGCTATTAAACTCATTGCAATCGACATGGACGGCACCTTGCTGCTGCCGGACCATACCATTTCACCTGCTGTTAAAAATGCGATTGCCGCCGCGCGTGAGCGTGGGGTCAACGTTGTGCTCACCACCGGGCGTCCCTACGCCGGCGTGCACAACTATTTGAAAGAGCTGCATATGGACAGGCCAGGCGATTACTGCATCACCTATAACGGCGCGCTGGTGCAGAAAGCCAGCGACGGCAGCACCGTGGCGCAGACCCCGCTCAGCTATGACGACTACCGCTACCTCGAACAGCTCTCCCGCGAGGTAGGCTCCCATTTCCACGCGCTCGACCGCAACACGCTCTATACCGCTAACCGCGACATCAGTTACTACACGGTGCATGAATCCTACGTCGCGACCATTCCGCTGGTGTTCTGCGAAGCCGAGAAGATGGATCCGGCCATCCAGCTGCTGAAAGTCATGATGATTGACGAGCCGGCGATCCTCGATCAGGCGATAGCGCGCATTCCGGCAGAGGTAAAAGAGAAGTACACCGTGCTGAAAAGTGCGCCTTACTTCCTTGAAATCCTCGATAAAAGCGTCACCAAGGGCACCGGTGTGAAATCGCTGGCCGATGCGCTGAACATCAAGCCGGAAGAGGTGATGGCGATTGGCGATCAGGAAAATGACATCGCGATGCTGGAGTATGCCGGTATGGGTGTTGCCATGGACAATGCTATTTCGTCGGTGAAAGAGGTCGCTAACTTTGTGACTAAAACCAACCTTGAAGATGGCGTGGCTTACGCTATCGAGAAGTTTGTCCTGAACTAAATTTCGCTCCTCCCGTTCGCTAAAAACCCGCCCACCGCTGTAATGCCAGTCAGTTAAGCCGACTGGCATTTTTTGGCAAGGGCGGGAAGAATATGAAGGGTCGCTAAGGTTTCCGTTCACCTCATGGACGGTGCTCCTTTGGGAAACCTACACACGTGAACGTGCCAGGGTGGCTCGCCGCCACCACCCTGGCGACCCGGGCTCCCGGCAGGGAAAATCGCCGCTGCGCGGGTGCCTCGGCTTATCCCTTCCGGCTTTCGGGTCGGGCGTGAGGTAACTTCCCTGTAAGGCACGCCCTCAGCCCGCATCCATGCGGGCTGCCCCGGCCAGAAGTGAACGCCCCGGCGATTTTCAGCCGGACCCAACACCTCGCTTTAATTCCGAGCCTACAGCGATGTCTTTGTCGCTATAGATTCCAGTCTCACAGCGCGGGTGTTGAGTCCCCGCTGAAACCGGCGAACCGGAGACCGGATGACAAGGACTGGACGCCAGGGAGGGCGGCCAGAGGCGAAACGAGACAGGACAAAATCGCCCGGAGCGATTTTGAACAACGCTTTGCGTTGGCCCCGAAGGGGCGAGTCCTGGGGATGGGACGAGTAATCTCGAGTCGAGCCGACCGTCGGTCAGCCGGACGGGAGGTGAGCGCAGTGCGCAGCACCGGTTTCCCTGCGGGGCCGCGGGGATCGATAAGGGGGCCGCGGTGGCCCCCTTATCACGTTCACGTGTGACACTCGTTATATGTTCTGCCCTACATGAGGTGAACGGAACACATATACCAGAGTCACATATTTCCCTTCTCCAGCAGCTTAACTGACTGGCATTAGCCCACCGCTGCGGGTTTTTTATTGCCCCCCGTTTTTTCACAGTTTATTTACCACGTGTCGTTTTTGTGATCTGGATTGTAGTACAACCCAAAGTGATTGTACTACTATCTGTTCACGGTATGGCGAACGACTCGCATATTTGTACTTCAATAGTGCGGACTTTTACGCCGGTAAGGATAAAGTAATGGTAAAGCCTCTTCTTAAAGGATCTGACATGACCATTACAAAAACGGACCGCATCATCGCCACCCTCGGGCGGCAGATTGTCAGCGGCAAATACGTCCCTGGCGCAGGGCTACCTTCCGAGACCGACCTGTGTGAAGAGTTTGAAACCTCGCGCAACATCATCCGGGAAGTCTTTCGCTCCCTGATGGCGAAGCGGCTCATTGAGATGAAGCGCTATCGCGGGGCGTTTGTCGCGGCACGCAACCAGTGGAACTACCTTGATACCGAGGTGCTGCAGTGGGTGCTGGAGAACGACTACGACCCCCGACTTATCAGCGCGATGAGCGAGGTGCGCAACCTGGTAGAGCCAGCCATTGCCCGCTGGGCGGCTGAGCGAGCTACCTCCAGCGATCTGGCGCAGATTGAGGCGGCGCTCAACGACATGATCGCCAATAACCAGAATCGGGAAGCGTTCAACGAAGCGGATATCCGCTATCACGACGCCGTGCTGCAGTCGGTGCACAACCCCGTTCTCCAGCAGCTGACGGTGGCGATTGGCTCCCTGCAGCGGGCAGTATTTGAACAGACCTGGCGCGGGGACGAGGCCAACATGCCGAAGACGCTTCAGGAACATAAGGCGCTGTTTGATGCGATCCGGCATCAGGACGGCGATGCAGCAGAGCAGGCGGCGCTGACCATGATCGCCAGCTCAACTCAAAGGCTGAAGGAAATAACATGACATCACGCTATATCGCCATTGACTGGGGTTCCACCAATCTTCGCGCCTGGCACTATCAGGGCGATGAATGCCTTGAAAGCAGGCAGTCTGAAGCGGGCGTAACCCGCCTGAACGGACGCACCTTCGAGGCGGTATTAGCGCAGATCACCGAGGGCTGGGCGCGGGAAAACACCCCCGTGGTGATGGCGGGCATGGTCGGCAGCAATGCCGGCTGGGTCAACGTCCCGTATCTACCTTGCCCGGCCCGCTTTGACGACATTGGCCAGCAGATTACCGCCGTTGCCGACAATATCTGGATCGTTCCCGGCCTGTGCGTCAACCGGGAAGATAATCATAACGTGATGCGCGGCGAAGAGACCCAGCTGCTCGGCGCGCGCGAACTGCAGCCCGCCCAGGTGTATGTCATGCCCGGCACTCACTGCAAATGGGTGCTGGCCGATAGCGAGCAGGTAAGCGACTTTCACACCGTGATGACCGGCGAACTGCACCATGTGCTGCTTAACCATACGCTGGTGGGTGCAGGCCTCCCTGAGCAGGAAACCTCCCCGGATGCCTTTACCGCTGGCTTAACTCGCGGCCTCGACTCGCCCGATCTGCTGCCTCGCCTGTTTGAAGTGCGGGCTTCCCACGTGCTCGGCGCGCTGGCGCGTGAACAGGTGAGTGAATTTCTTTCCGGTCTGCTCATTGGCAGCGAATTGGCGAGCATGAAAGCCTGGATCGCGCCGCAGCAGACCATCACGCTCGTCGCCAACCCCTCGCTGACCGCACGCTATCAGCAGGCTTTTGACCTGCTGGGCTATAAGACGCAGGCGCTACGCGGCGACGACGCATTTCAGGCAGGTATAAGGAGCATCGCTCATGCAGTGGCAAAATAAACTCCCGCTAATCGCAATTCTGCGCGGCATCACGCCCGAAGAGGCGCACGCCCACGTGGCGGCGGTGATCGAGGCCGGGTTTGAAGCGGTCGAAATTCCGCTCAACTCGCCCCGCTGGGAAGAGAGCATTCCCGCAATGGTAAAAGCCTTTGGTGATAAAGCCTTAATTGGCGCGGGCACGGTATTAAAGCCTGAGCAGGTCGATACGCTTGCCGAAATGGGCTGCACCCTGCTGGTCACGCCAAATATTAACCCGGAGATTATCCGCCGGGCGGTAGCGTACGGCATGACGGTCTGCCCCGGCTGTGCGACGGCAACCGAAGCCTTTACGGCGATTGAGGCCGGTGCCCAGTCGCTGAAAATATTCCCCTCTTCGGCGTTTGGCCCGGACTACATCAAAGCGCTGAAGGCCGTGCTTCCGCCGGAAATCCCTGTGTTCGCCGTGGGGGGTGTCACGCCGGAAAACCTGACCCAGTGGCTCAAGGCAGGCTGTGCCGGTGCCGGACTGGGCAGCGATCTCTACCGTGCCGGGCAATCCGTTGAGCGCACCGCGCAGCAGGCAGTTGCATTTGTAAAAGCGTATCGAGAGGCAGTGCTATGAAAATTACTAAACTAACCACCTACCGTTTACCCCCGCGCTGGATGTTTTTGAAAATCGAGACCGACGAAGGCGTGGTAGGCTGGGGTGAACCGGTGATCGAAGGCCGGGCGCGTACCGTTGAGGCGGCCGTTCACGAGCTGGGCGAATATCTGATTGGCCAGGATCCAGCTCGCATCAACGACCTGTGGCAGGTCATGTATCGCGCGGGCTTCTACCGTGGCGGCCCGATCCTGATGAGCGCCATCGCCGGTATAGACCAGGCGCTCTGGGACATTAAAGGTAAAGTATTGAATGCCCCGGTCTGGCAGCTGATGGGCGGTCTGGTACGCGATAAAATCAAGGCCTACAGCTGGGTGGGCGGCGATCGCCCGTCGGAAGCCATCGCGGGCATTACTAAACTGCGCGAAATTGGCTTCGATACGTTTAAATTAAACGGCTGCGAAGAGCTATCGATTATTGATGATTTCCGTAAAGTGGAAGCCGCGGTAAATACCGCCGCGCAGATCCGCGAAGCCTTTGGCAATGAAATTGAATTTGGCCTCGATTTCCACGGCCGCGTTAGCGCACCGATGGCGAAAATATTAATTAAAGAGCTGGAGCCGTACCGTCCGCTGTTTATTGAAGAGCCAGTGCTGGCCGAGCAGGCGGAATATTATCCGAAGCTGGCTGCGCAAACCCATATTCCGATTGCCGCCGGGGAGCGGATGTTCTCACGCTTCGAATTTAAGCGCGTGCTGGAAGCGGGCGGTCTGGCCATTCTTCAGCCCGATCTCTCCCACGCAGGGGGCATTACCGAGTGCTACAAAATTGCTGGCATGGCAGAGGCGTACGACGTGGCGCTGGCGCCGCACTGTCCGCTTGGCCCTATTGCGCTGGCGGCCTGTCTGCACGTGGACTTTGTCTCCCACAATGCGGTGTTCCAGGAGCAGAGCATGGGCATTCACTACAATCAGGGCGCGGAGCTGCTCGACTTTGTGAAAAACAAAGAGGACTTCAACATGGAAGGCGGCTTCTTCAAACCGCTGATGAAGCCAGGCCTGGGCGTAGAGATTGATGAGGAGCAGGTTATTGCCCGCAGTAAAGATGTCACCGACTGGCGCAATCCATTATGGCGACATGAAGACGGTTCCGTAGCCGAGTGGTAATTTCCTGATTCAAAAAAATAACGATAGCTAACTGCCTGTATATGAACAGAGGGATCGCCTCGCGCATATACGGCTGGGTGAGGTTTTTACTATGAATACCGATCTGTACTCTACAACCTTAAAACAGCTTAATGCGAAAATAATTCCTTTCATCATTATCTGTTATTTTGTCGCTAACCTTGATAAAACCAATATCTCTATTGCGGCATTGCAAATGAATGCCGATCTCGGCCTGAGCGCCAGTATGTATGGCCTTGGCGTCGGGATGTTCTATATCTCGTATATTATTTTTGAAATCCCCAGCAACGTTATTATGACGCGAGTAGGTGCCCGGATATGGATCGCCAGGATTATGATTACCTGGGGTATCGTCAGCGCCGGGATGTCGCTGGTGCAAACGCCCACGCAGCTCTACGTCATGCGCTTTTTACTCGGTATGGCGGAAGCGGGCTTTACGCCGGGCATTATTTACTACATCTCCTGCTGGTTCCCGAAAAGCAACCGTGCGCGGGCCATGTCGTTCTTCTACATGGGCTCGGTGATGGCGTCGATTGTCGGCCTGCCGATCTCTGGCTCGATTCTAAACATGCACGGTATTGCTGATATTGCAGGCTGGCGCTGGCTGTTTGCGCTGGAGGGCATTCCTGCCATCGCTCTGGGGATCATGGTGCTGTGGCGCTTGCCGCAGACGCCGGATCACGCCGCGTGGCTGACGCCGGAGCAGAAAGGCTGGCTGAAGGCGGAGCTAGAGCGCGACAACGCCGGGGTTGAGGTGGGTAAAAACCACAGCTGGATGAGCGCGCTGAAAAACAAGACCGTGCTGCTGCTGAGCCTGGTGTGGTTCCTGCAAGCCTTTGGCTCTATCGGTATTACGCTGTTCCTGCCGCTGATCATCAAAAGTATGGCCAGTGATCAGAGCAACATCGTTATCAGCCTGCTCTCTGCCGTGCCCTTTATCGCTGCCTGCTTGTTTATGTATTTCAATGGCCGCCACTCTGATACCACCAGGGAACGTTCGCTGCACCTTGGGCTGCCGCTGATTATCTCCGGGCTGTCGCTGGCTATCGCTATCTACTCCAGCAATCTGCTGGTGGCTTACTTCCTGCTGATCCTAACCGTTGGCTTCAACTTTGCGCTGACGCCGATCTTTTGGGCCGTGACCACCGAGAAGCTGGCTGGCGTTGCCGCAGCGGCCTCTATCGCCTTCATTAACACGGTGGCTAACTTTGTCGGTCTCGGCCTCCCGCCGCTGCTGGGCAAAATCAAAGATGCCACCAACAGCTACCACTATGGACTGCTGATTGTGGCGGTAGCGCTGATCCTCGGCGGCATTATTGGCATCCTGGTCTCGCGTCCGACGCAGCCAAAAGCCGCAAAACGAACCGCTACACGCCTCTCCTGATAGGAAAACGATATGAAACAGAAAGTACTGAAACAGGCGGGTCTGCCGGATGCGCTCACCGCTGAACTGCAAACGCGCTACGACCTATACGATCTGGCTGAGATGGATACCGCTAAGCTCGCCGCTATCGCTGATGAAGTTACGGTGGTGATAACCAACGGCGAAGCGGTAGTGACGCGTGACTTTATCGCCTCGCTGCCTGCCCTGAAGCTGATCGCCGTCTTTGGCGTGGGTTACGATGGCGTCGACGTGGCGGCGGCACGGGATCACGGCGTGGCGGTGACCCATACACCGGGCGTACTGACTGATGATGTGGCCGATCTGGCTATTGGCCTGATGCTGGCAACCTCGCGCCGCATCGTGGCTGCGCAGAAGTTTATTGAGCAGGGCGACTGGTCGGCGGGTGGCTTTCAGTGGACGCGCAAGGTTTCTGGCGCGCGTCTGGGTATTCTCGGCATGGGGCGAATTGGCCAGGCCATCGCGCGTCGTGCCAGCGGGTTTGATATGCATATTGCCTACACTGACCGCAAGGCACACAGCGCACTGCCGTGGGATTACGTCGCCGATCTGCGCGAGCTGGCAGAGCAGAGCGATTTTCTGATGGTCTGTGCGCCGGGTGGCGCAGAGACAAAAGCGCTGATAAACCCGTCGGTACTCGAGGCGCTTGGCCAGCAGGGCGTGCTGATCAACATCTCACGCGGCAGCGTGGTGGACGAAGCCGCGCTGATCGCTGCCCTGGAGAGTGGCACGATTGCCGGTGCCGGACTGGACGTTTTTGCCGATGAGCCCAACGTGCCTGCCGCGCTGCAACAGCGCGATAACGTGGTCATCACTCCCCATATGGCCAGCGCAACCTGGGAAACGCGTCGGGAGATGTCACGCCTGGTGTTAGAGAACGTTCAGGCCTGGTTTGAGGGTGAACCGCTGGTAACACCGGTTCCCTGATAGTTTTTTTGCTGTAGATCTCTTACCCTGATGCGACATCTGCGCATCAGGGTCTCTTCATGAAACAAATCACCTTCGCTCCCCGCCATCATCAGCTGACCAATATCAATACCTGGACGCCCGACAGCCAGTGGCTGGTGTTTGACGTGCGTCCTTCCGGCGCCTCCTTTACCGGTAAAACCATTGAACGCGTCAACGTGGAGACCGGTGAGGTTGAGATAATCTATACCGCGACCCAGGGCGCGCACGTTGGCGTGGTGACCGTTCATCCCAGCGAAGAGAAGTATGTGTTTATTCACGGGCCGCAGGATCCGGACGAGAGCTGGCAGTACGATTTCCACCATCGCCAGGGGGTAATTGTGCAAGACGGCAGGGCGAGCAATCTCGATGCGCTGGATATCACCGAACCCTATACCCCCGGCGCGCTGCGCGGCGGCAGCCACGTGCATGTGTTCAGCCCGGACGGTAGCAAGGTGAGCTTTACCTATAACGACCACGTGCTGCACGAGCGCGATCCAGAGCTGGATCTGCGCAACGTCGGCGTCGCCGTTCCCTTTGGGCCGGTTCTGCCTGGGGGCAATCATCCGCGAGAGTATGCTGGCAGCCACTGGTGCGTGCTGGTCAGCCGCACGACGCCAACCCCTGCGCCCGGCAGCGATGAGATCAACCGCGCCTATGAAGAGGGCTGGGTAGGCAACGGCAGGCTGGCGTTTATTGGCGATACGCTGGCGTTAAACGGTGAAAAAGTGCCTGAACTGTTTATCGTCGATCTGCCCGCTGATGAGCAGGGCTGGAAGCGGGCGGGAGACGTCCCGCTGGCTGGCACATCAACCACGATGCCGTCGCCGCCGGCGGGGGTGCAGCAGCGGCGGCTTACCTTTACCCACCAGCGTCGTTATCCGGGGCTGGTCAACGTGCCACGCCACTGGGTGCGCAGCAACCCGCGGGGCAGTAACATTGCTTTTTTGATGCGTGATGAGGCAGGCGTGGTGCAGCTCTGGCTGATTGCCGCAGAGGGCGGCGAGCCGCGCCAGCTGACGCATAACGCCACGGACATCCAGTCGGCGTTTAACTGGCACCCCTCCGGCGCGGCGCTCGGTTTTGTGCTGGAGAACCGCATCGCCCTGTGCGATAGCGCGATGGGAACGGTCGTATTTTTAACCGACACTCACCCTGAGCATCCGCCCTCGGCCGATGCGGTGGTCTTCTCTCCGGATGGTAAGAAGATCGCGTGGATGGCAACCGTCGCAGGCTTCCGCCAGCTGTGGATGGCCGATACCGGCCTGTAATCGGCCAGAGCGAATTTACGGTGCGGGCATGGCCGCAGGGGGAATAACGGAGTTGGTGGCCAGGTTGGCCTCCTCCGCTTTCTCGACGCGAGATTTTACCGAGTTGTCTTTGCGGAACATATCCCAGGGCAGCAGCAGCGTATCGGCTACGGCGGTAAACGGCATATCGAGCACCACAAATGATTTCACCGCCAGGTTCGCGTCATCATCCATTAGCATTTTTGAACTGGCGCGCGTGCCGGGGTAGAGCCCCTCTTTGCCGCCGGTGTGCGACATCACGCTGGAGCAGCCGCCCAGCGTCACCATTCCGCTGACAATCGCCACTTTTAACAGAACATTTTTCATGATGGTTTTTTTCTTATCATCGTGCACTCCTTGCTTATAACGACCCTTAAGGGAAATGAATAGCTTTCGTGTGCCGCTCTGTGGCGGCAATCGCAATTTAGCGTTAAGTGTCGTAACTCAGTCTATGTCCTGAGTGAGAAAGTGCAAAAAAAAGTCAGACTTCTGCCCTTGAAAATTCTCTCGCTGCACCCATTTTTACAACGTAGTCGGAAGAACATGCCTACGGGGTGTTCTGGCTTTAAGAGCCTGTCCATAGTGGAAGGTTCAAAAATTTCTCGCTGATTTCAGGAGCTTATTGTATGCGTAACTTCGATCTCTCTCCGCTTTACCGTTCTGCCATTGGTTTTGACCGCCTGTTTAACCTGTTAGAAAACAACCAGAGCCAGAGTAACGGCGGCTATCCTCCGTATAACGTTGAACTTGTTGACGAAAACCACTATCGCATTGCGATTGCCGTGGCCGGCTTTGCCGAAAGCGAACTGGAGATCACCGCTCAGGACAACCTGCTGGTGGTGAAAGGCGCTCGTGCAACCGAGCAAAAAGAGCGTAGCTATCTCTATCAGGGCATCGCCGAACGTAACTTCGAACGTAAATTCCAGATCGCTGAGAACATTCACGTTCGCGGCGCGAATCTGGTCAACGGCCTGCTGTTTATCGAACTGGAACGCGTGATCCCAGAAGAGAAAAAACCGCGCCGTATCGAAATTAACTAATTTCCCGGGTCGCCGTGGCGGCCCAGATCGTACCCTTGCTCGCCGTCAGGGAGCAGATGCGCGTCACACGATGCGTAGAACATTTCTTGCTTCAAAGAAGGAGAAACACCATGCGTAACTACGATTTATCCCCGCTGCTGCGTCAATGGATCGGTTTTGACAAACTGGCCAACGCCCTGCAAAACGCCAGCGAAGGCCAGACCTTCCCGCCCTATAACATCGAGAAGAGCGACGATAACCACTACCGCATTACCCTTGCGCTAGCCGGTTTCCGTCAGGACGATCTGGAGATCCAGCTGGAGGGCACGCGCCTCAGCGTTAAAGGCACCCCGGAAAAACCGGCCAACGAGCCGAAGTGGCTGCATCAGGGGCTGGTGATCCAGCCGTTCAGCCTGAGCTTTACCCTGGCCGACCATATGGAGGTCACCGGTGCCACCTTCAATAACGGGCTGCTGCATATCGACATCAGCCGCAACGTGCCGGAAGCCATTGCTCCCCAGCGCATCGCCATTAGCGAGCGCCCGGCGCTGAACAGCTAATCTGCACGATGTAAAAAGGCCCCGCATGGGGCCTTTTTTGTATCTACTCTGTAGGCCGGGTAAGCGGAGCGCCACCCGGCGGCGTACAGTTTCATAAGGATGAACTCTCTCCCGCAGTGTGGCATGCTGGCCCTATCGCTTTACGGTCAGGACAACCACAAGGATACCGCATGAAAATTTCTCGCCTCGGTGAAGCGCCGGACTACCGCTTCTCGCTGGCAAACGAGCGCACTTTTCTCGCCTGGATCCGCACCGCGCTGGGTTTTCTGGCGGCGGGGGTAGGCCTCGATCAGCTCGCCCCGGATTTTGCCACCCCGCTTATTCGCGAGCTGCTGGCGCTGCTGCTCTGTCTTACCTCCGGCGGGCTGGCCGTTTTTGGCTACCTGCGCTGGCTGCGCAATGAGAAGGCGATGCGCCTGAAGCAGGATCTGCCCTATACCTATAGCCTGCTGGTAATTAGCATCATGCTGCTCGTCGTTGCCGCGGTGGTGATGGCGCTGGTCTTCTATGCCGGATAGCCGCAAAGCCCGCCGTGAGCAGGACCCCGGCCTGCAGCCCGAGCGCACGTCGCTTGCCTGGCTGCGCACCCTGCTGGGCTACGGCGCGTTGCTGATGCTGGCGGTAAAGCACAACGGGCAGCAGGCTGGATCGGCTTTCTGGGTGGCGATTGCCCTGCTGGCGGCGGTGGCGCTGATCCTCTGGCGCTACACCCTGAAACGTAACCTGATGGACGTCGGACGCAGCGACTTTCTGCGCCCGTCAGCGGTGCGGGACAAGCTGCTGGTCGCGCTAGGGGTGCTCTCGCTGGCGCTGCTGTTTGCCGCTACCCATTTCCAGCAGATCGCACTTTTTCTTCTCGCTGCGCTACACGCCAGTTAAAAAAGCATGCTAAAAAATAGCGGTGCGTTAACTCACCTTTTCAGGCTACCCGTGTATAAGCTTTCCATTGCTGCTGCGTTACTGCTTGCCACCCCTGCCGTTTATGCTGAGCCGCCGCTGACGGCCGCACGCTATGCGGTGCAGCTCGGCGTCGGGATGGACGTTGACTGGGCGCGCACCGAGCGCGGCATCCGCGAGTTCGATCCGTTAGTCGTGCGGGATTTTGCCGCGCAGGGGATCCGCCATGTCCGCATCCGGGTAGCAGGCGAGCCGACGGAGGCGCGGCTGATTCATCTGCGTAAGCTGGTTCAAGCCTGCGAGCAGTACGGCGTGATCCCGATTATCGCCTGGCAGGCTGATGAGTATAAAAACGATCCGAAACCCGAGAATGAAAAAGAGGTGGTGAATTGGTGGATCGCCGTTGCGCACTACTTTGGTAACAGCTCGCCGCAGTTAGGCTTCGATCTTATTTATGAACCCGCAGACAAGCTGAACCATAATCTCGCCTCGCTCAACCGCGTCTACGAAAAAACCATCAAAGCCATTCATGATATTGACCCACAGCGCATGATCTTTATCGCGCCGCGCCTGCGTGCGGCCCCGGAGGATCTCGCTAACCTGAAGCTACCCGCACACAGCCAAAATTACCTGCTGGCGGAGTGGCATATCTTCCCGTGGGGACCGCTCAAGAGTAACGGCAAGTATCCGTGGACATCGGGCACGGCGGCGGAGAAGTCAGCGATTCGAAATCGCATCAACGTCGCGCTGCGCTGGCAGCAAAAAACCGGCCACGTTAGCTGGGTAGGCGGCTGGGGCGTCGGTGAATCGAGCCATTTTACCCCCACCGCGTCGCAAATGGCCTTTGCCACCTTTATGGCCTGTGAGCTGCAGCAGGCAAAAATTCCTTACGCCATCAATGCCGATTCGCAGTTTTACGATGGCGAAGAGGGGGCGTGGCGTCCCATCGCCGAACCACTGCTGAAGACAATGGTGGCCCCGACATGTGAAAAGCCCGGCGAGAAGCCGGGCCATCATAATGTTAAACAGGCTGTTCGTGATGCGGGACACGCGACGCCAGCGGCAGCCAGCACAGTAAAATTAGCAGTCCCATCAGGGTCATCAATAAACCGAGACTAGCCTGGCCGGTTTGCGGCATCAGGGCAGAGAGCCATGCCAGCGCGCCGGAACCGATATTCTGTAGACCACCGACCAGCGCGCCCGCCGTCCCGGCGAGGAACGGGAACGGCTCCATTGCGCCACTGGTGGCGAGTGGGAAGAGCATCCCCGCGCCAAAGAAGAACAGCGCCGCCGGGATCAGCAGGGTCCAGACGCTCATTACGCCAAACAGGCCCGGGATCCACATCATCACCCCTGCCAGCAGGCAGCTCATCACCGACTGCCACATCAGGGTGGAGAAGCGTTTATTCTGGCGTCCGGCGAACCATGCGCCAAAGAAGGCCGCCGGGATCGGCAGAATAAACAGAATGCTTACCACCATACTGCTCAGACCGAGTCCTGCGCCTAACAGTACGCCGGAGCAGGCTTCAAATACGGCAATACCCGCCAGGCCACCAATCAGCATCAGCAGATAGCAGTTGAATGACCCGCTACCAAAAAGCACTTTGTAGCTGGTGAGCAGTTTCGTGCGCGGAGCGTCTGCGGGCCGGGTTTCGGGCATCCAGCGCGCCATGCTGAAGGTGACTAACACGCACAGCACCAGAAGGAAGGCGAAGCAGGCGCGCCATGACCAGAGGGTATTCAGCAGGCCGCCAATCAGCGGAGCCAGCAGCGGACTCACCAGAATTCCCATGTTTAACAGGCTGTTGGCATGACGAAGCTGGGTACCCTGATACATATCACGCGGTAAGGTTCGCGCCATCACGCCGCCGACGCCGGTCCCGACACCCTGCAACGCGCTGGCTGCAATTAATACGGTCAGGCTATGGGTGGTCAGGGCAATCAGCGTCGCCACCATGAAGATGCTCATGCCCACTAAAATAACCGGGCGACGCCCTACGCGATCGGACAAGGGGCCATAGACGAGCTGCGAGAGGCCATAGGTCAGCAGATAGGCCGCCATCACGCTCTGCACTGCGCCGTCACGGACGTGAAAGTCCTTTGCCATGTCGGCAATGGCTGGAATGTAGATGGTTTGCGCCATCTGACCGACCGCCACCAGTAACACCAGCATCAACAATAAGTTAACGTTCCTTTGTCTTTTCATGTCGCCGAATATGTTTGCCAAATAAGAGAAATAAAGAATAAGTCACTGCGCATTCCATAAATGCGCGAGAAATCTACCACAGTACGGCGATAAGTTAAGTATCAGGCTGATGAATGAGCAAGAGTAAAAAGGCAGGATTTATGAACAATGTTGGCAACTAATATTGCCTGGGTGTTACGCCAGGCGTAACAGAATAGCTCCGCAGGCAATGCCCAGCGCAGCAGCGATGCGTACGCCAGCAACCCGCTCTTTTAAGAGTAGAAAAGCGATAAGCGCGCCGAAAAGTATCGACGTTTCGCGCAGAGCCGCGACCACGGCCAGCGGAGCCTGGGTCATGGCCCACAGGGCCAGGCCGTACGATCCCATGGTTCCCGCCCCGCCAAACAATCCTTTTTTCCAGTGCAGGCGCAGATAGTTGGACGCTTCGCGGCGGCGCGCCACCATCGCCCAGCAGAGCAGACAGAAGCCGTTCATAAAGAAGGTCCACAGCGTATAGCCCAGCGCGGTGTCAGACAGACGCACGCCGGTGCCGTCCACCAGCGTATACCCGGCGATAAAGCAGGCGTTCAACAGCGCCAGCCAGATGCCCTTGCGTGACTGGATGCGGCCATTCAGCGCCATAGCCAGTATCGACAGACAGATGACGCCGATCCCACCCCAGGCGAGCCACGAAAGCGTATCCTCTAATGCCAGGACGCTAATCAGCGCGACCAGCAGCGGGGCCGTGCCGCGCATCAGGGGATAGGTTTGGCTCATATCAGAAACCTGATAGGTTTTTGCCACCAGCACCGTGTACACCACCTGTAACGCGCAGGATACCGCTAAAAAAGGCCAGCTGGCGGCGGAGGGCTGCGGCGAGAAGGGTAGCAGGATCAGGGCGATAAGCGCCGCGGAGCCGCTAACGCCGATCGCGGCGTAGAGTTTATCCGTTCCGGCTTTTACGATGGCGTTCCAGCTGGCATGCAGCAGGGCGGCGAATAATAGAATGCAGAAAACAGAGAGCGTCATAGCGAATCGGGTGATGAATTGTCATACAACTGTAACACTTAACCCTGTTTTAGCCGCGTTTTTGTTTGGCGTTGAAACGTGATCGGTCACACATTTTTATCGCCGCTGCGATAAAACGATTGTCATGCTGCACCGGCTGTGTTTGTATAAATTCAGCTAATAAATAAACAACACAACATACATAAAGGTCCCTAATGAACCCAGCCATGCTGACATCGACTCTACTACGCACCGCGCCATCTGCCGCGGTCGTCGTCGTGCGTGTGGTGGTGGTCGTCGGCATAGCGCCGTAGGGTCCGGAACACACGATTCCAAAACCCCGCCGGCGCAAACCGGGCGGGGTTTTTCGTTTAGACCGCCCGGCAAGCCGGCCCAGAAGAAAAGGACTGGAGCATGGGCACAACTTCGCAGGCAAGGCGCTTTACGGGCGCGCAGCTGATCGTTCATTTACTGGAGCGCCAGGGCATCACCATCGTCACCGGCATCCCGGGTGGCACGGTGCTGCCCCTGTATGACGCCCTGAGTCAAAGCACGCAGATCCGTCACGTACTGGCTCGCCACGAGCAGGGCGCAGGCTTTATTGCCCAGGGCATGGCGCGTACCCAGGGGAAACCCGCCGTCTGTATGGCCTGTAGCGGGCCGGGGGCCACCAACCTGGTGACCGCCATCGCCGACGCGCGCCTCGACTCTATTCCGCTGGTCTGCATTACGGGCCAGGTACCCTCGTCGATGATTGGTACCGACGCCTTCCAGGAAGTGGACACCTACGGCATCTCTATCCCCATCACCAAGCATAACTATCTGGTGCGCGACATCCGCGAGCTGCCGCAGGTGATCGCTGACGCGTTCCGCATTGCCCAGTCAGGCCGTCCCGGCCCGGTGTGGATAGATATTCCTAAGGATATTCAGACCGCAGAGATCGAGTTAGACACCCTGCCGGAGCCGGGTGGCGCTGCGCCAGCCCCGGCATTCAGCATTGAGAGCGTGCATGAGGCGGCGGCGATGATTAACCAGGCCCAGCGCCCGGTACTCTACCTGGGCGGTGGGGTGATTAACGCCCCTGAGCAGGTGCGGACCCTGGCGGAGAAGGCCAGCCTGCCCACCACCATGACGCTGATGGCCCTTGGCATGCTGCCGAAACAGCATCCGCTGTCGCTGGGCATGCTGGGGATGCACGGTGCGCGCAGCACCAACTTTATTCTGCACGAAGCCGATCTGCTGGTGGTGCTGGGGGCACGTTTTGATGACCGGGCGATTGGCAAGACTGAAACCTTCTGCCCGAACGCCAAAATTATCCATGTGGATATCGACCGCGCAGAACTGGGTAAGATCAAGCAGCCGCACTGTGCTATTCAGGGCGACGTCGGCGAGGTGCTGGCTCAGCTGATCCCGCTGATTGCGGAGGAGACACGTGACGCCTGGCGCGATACCGTGGCACAGCTGCAGCAGGAGTTTCCGGCTAACATGCCGGGCGCGGACGATCCGCTGAGCCACTACGGGTTAATTAACGCCGTTGCGGCCTGCGTTGATGACAGCGCGATTATCACCACCGACGTCGGGCAGCACCAGATGTGGACCGCTCAAGCCTATCCGCTCAACCGTCCGCGCCAGTGGCTCACCTCCGGTGGGTTAGGCACTATGGGCTTTGGCCTGCCGGCGGCGATTGGCGCAGCGTTGGCCAATCCCGATCGCAAGGTGCTGTGCTTCTCCGGCGACGGCAGCCTGATGATGAACATTCAGGAGATGGCAACCGCCGCTGAAAACCAGCTCGATATCAAAATCATTTTGATGAACAACGAGGCGCTGGGGCTGGTGCATCAGCAGCAGAGTCTGTTCTACAAGCAGGGCGTGTTTGCCGCGACCTATCCGGGCATGATCAACTTTATGCAGATCGCCGCCGGGTTTGGCCTGCACACCTGTGATTTAAACGCGGCGACCGATCCGCACGCGGCTCTGCAGGAGATCATCTCCCGGCCGGGTCCGGCGCTGATCCACGTCCGTACCGACGCCGAGCAAAAAGTCTATCCAATGGTTCCGCCGGGCGCGGCCAATACTGAAATGGTGGGGGAATAAGCCATGCCACACTCAACACATGACAACGTTATTCTGGAACTCACCGTGCGCAACCACCCTGGGGTCATGACCCATGTCTGCGGCCTTTTTGCCCGACGCGCCTTTAACGTGGAGGGTATTCTCTGCCTGCCGCTACCGGGCGGCGAGCAGAGCCGCATCTGGCTGCTGGTGGCGGACGATCAGCGACTGGAGCAGATGATGAGCCAGATCGACAAGCTAGAAGATGTGGTAAAAGTGGTACGTAACCAATCCGATCCCACCATGTTCAACAAAATTGCCGTGTTTTTCGAGTAGGTTATTCGCTTTCAGCGTCAGGGGTGATCGCCTTGACCGAGCCGTTCCGGCAGTGGAGAGCGTACTCTGCCGGTAGCGGGCGGTCACTGATTAGCACATCAAACTGTGCCAGCGGGGCGATACTGGCGGGGGCGACCTCATCGAAGAGGGCGTAGCGCGCCAGCAAAATCTTGCGGATGCCGTGCTCCATCGCTTTGCGCTTCACCGGCAGATCGTCGAGGTTGAACCAGGTCACACCGTAGTGCTCGTGTACGCCGCTGGCCGAGATAAACACCTTGCGCGGATTGAGCGAATCCAGAATCGACGGGTTATTGGGATCGTAAAAGGCGTCGCTCTTGGCGCGGTAGGTGCCGCCGCAAAGCATGGCCGTGGCGTTAGGCTTGGCGTTCAGCGCCATAAAGACCTGATGCGAGTAACAAATTCCGGTGAAGGTAATCTCGTCAGGGATCATGTCGATCACCAGCGGCATCTCCGGGCCGTTGTCGAAAAACACCAGATCGTTCTCGCTCACCAGCCCTGCGGCGAGGATCGCAATCGGCGTATCATCCCGATGATGGCGGCGCGTGGCTGCGGCAGGCTGGCTGGTGGCCGGGCTGGCGGGCTTGTTAACCATTACGATATAGCCCCCGAGCAGCGCCAGCGGCAGCGGCTCATCCTCCTGGCTAAAGTCGCGGCGAATGGTCATCACAGAAACCTCCAGCATCCGCGCCGCATCTTTAAGATGGATGCGGTCGGTCTTTTTGAGCAGCTCCGTCAGGCGACGAATACGCTCTTTCTGCTTGGTTTCCATTTTCTCTCTCCGCTTTACCAGCCTAATCATCTTCTTATGTTCCTAAAGTAACATTTTCCACCCAGAGCGGGAACGCTGCGGTATCAAATGTTGCTGTAATCGCGAGCGGAGTCACAAATGATACTAAAATAACATGATAATGTTACTTTAATATCATTGTTAAGCGTTTGTTTCTGAGAGGTAGGAAAATGGATATCGCAGTCATCGGCTCCAACATGGTGGATTTAATCACCTACACCCACCAGATGCCGAAGGAGGGTGAAACCCTTGAAGCCCCGGCGTTCAAGATTGGCTGCGGCGGTAAAGGTGCCAACCAGGCCGTTGCCGCAGCGAAGCTCAACTCCAAAGTATTGATGCTGACCAAAGTGGGCGATGACATCTTTGCCGACAACACCATCCGCAATCTCGAATCCTGGGGTATCAATACCACCTACGTTGAGAAAGTGCCGTGCACCAGCAGCGGCGTCGCACCTATTTTCGTTAACCCTAACTCCAGCAACAGCATCCTGATTATTAAAGGGGCGAACAAATTCCTTTCGCCAGAGGATATCGATCGCGCCGCTGAAGATCTGAAGAAATGTAAGCTCATCGTTTTGCAGCTCGAAGTGCAGCTGGAGACGGTCTATCACGCCATTGAGTTTGGGAGAAAGCACGGTATCGAGGTGCTGTTAAATCCGGCTCCGGCGCTGCGCGAGCTGGATATGGCCTACGCCTGCAAATGTGATTTCTTCGTGCCGAATGAAACCGAACTGGAAATTCTCACCGGCATGCCGGTCGACAGCTACGACAATATTCGTCGCGCCGCCCGCAGCCTAACTGATAAAGGGCTGAACAATATTATCGTCACCATGGGCGAGAAGGGCGCGCTGTGGATGACCCGTGATACGGAAGTGCATGTTCCAGCGATCAAAGTGAATGCCGTCGACACCAGCGGCGCGGGCGATGCCTTTATTGGCTGCTTTGCGCACTACTACGTCCAGAGCGGTGATGTAGAAACCGCCATGAAAAAAGCCTCGCGTTTCGCGGCCTTCAGCGTAACGGGCAAAGGCACTCAATCGTCCTATCCCAGTATTGAGCAGTTCAATGAGTTTCTGGCGATAAACGAATAATAAAAACCCCTGCACTGTAAAAGGTAGCACTATGAACGATAAAAACATCGTTCAGATGCCCGATGGGTATCTGAATAAGACCCCTCTGTTCCAGTTTATTTTGTTATCGTGCCTGTTCCCATTATGGGGCTGCGCCGCAGCGTTAAATGATATTTTAATTACGCAGTTTAAGAGCGTATTTTCGCTCAGCAACTTCGCCTCTGCCTTAGTGCAGAGTGCGTTTTACGGCGGCTATTTCCTGATTGCTATTCCGGCATCGTTGGTGATTAAAAAGAGCAGCTATAAGATTGCGATTTTAATTGGCCTGACGCTCTATATTGTCGGCTGTACGCTCTTTTTCCCGGCGTCGCACATGGCTACCTACACCATGTTCCTTGCCGCCATTTTTGCGATTGCCATTGGTTTAAGTTTCCTTGAGACCGCTGCCAACACCTACAGCTCAATGCTGGGGCCAAAATCCCACGCTACGCTGCGCCTCAACGTTAGCCAGACCTTCTACCCGATCGGGGCGGCGGCGGGCATTCTGCTCGGCAAGTACCTGGTCTTCTCTGAAGGCGATAGCCTGGAGAAGCAGATGGCGGGCATGACGCCGGAGCAGATCCACGACTTCAAGGTGCTGATGCTGGAGAACACCTTAGAGCCGTATAAGTACATGATCATGGTGCTGGTCGTGGTGATGGTGCTGTTTATGTTGACCCGCTTCCCGACCTGCAAAGTTGAGCAGACGGCCAACCGTAAACGCCCGTCGGCGATGGACACCCTGCGCTATCTGGCGAGCAACGCCCGCTTCCGCCGCGGCATTCTGGCCCAGTTCCTTTATGTCGGCATGCAGGTCGCCGTCTGGTCGTTCACCATCCGTCTGGCGCTGGAGCTGGGTGATATTAACGAGCGGGATGCCTCCAACTTTATGGTTTACAGCTTTGCCTGCTTCTTTATCGGCAAGTTCATAGCCAACATTTTAATGACGCGCTTCAACCCGGAGAAGGTGCTGATCCTCTACGCTGTCATCGGCGCGCTGTTCCTGGCCTACGTGGCGCTGGCGCCAAGCTTTAGCGCGGTCTACGTGGCGGTGCTGGTGAGCGTTCTGTTTGGGCCATGCTGGGCCACCATCTACGCTGGCACGCTGGATACGGTGGACAACGAGCATACCGAGATGGCGGGAGCGGTGATCGTGATGGCAATTGTCGGCGCGGCGGTGGTGCCAGCGGTGCAGGGCTACGTGGCGGATATGTTCCACTCGTTACAGCTGTCGTTCCTCGTTTCCATGCTCTGCTTCATTTACGTCGGCATCTACTTCTGGCGTGAAAGCAAAGTGCGTCGCGAACTTACCCCAGCAACCGCTTCCTGAGGAGAATGGCTATGAAAACCTGTTTGCCACTGTGGCGTGAGCTTTTTACCACGCAGCCGCGAACGCTGCTGGAGAACGCAGAATTTACGGTCAGCGCCTTCCGCTATCCGAGCGGCGTTGAGGGCCTGAGGGTGGCAAACGCCCGCGGTCATCTGGTGATCTTACCCTGGCTGGGGCAGATGATCTGGGACGCGGAGTTTGACGGCCACGAGCTGACCATGCGTAACATGTTCAGCCAGCCGAAGCCGGCGAGAGAGATTGTCGCAACCTATGGCTGCTTCGCCTTTCACTCGGGCCTGCTGGCAAACGGCTGCCCCTCGCCGGAGGACACCCATGCGCTACACGGAGAGATGGCTTGCGCAGAGATGGACGAGGCCTGGCTGGAGATCGACGGCGACACGCTGCGCGTCGGGGGTCGCTACGAGTATGTGATGGGCTTCGGCCACCA
The DNA here is from genome assembly GCF_024656065.1 of Pseudescherichia sp. L3. Classification (NCBI taxonomy): domain Bacteria; kingdom Pseudomonadati; phylum Pseudomonadota; class Gammaproteobacteria; order Enterobacterales; family Enterobacteriaceae; genus Pseudescherichia; species Pseudescherichia sp. L3. The sequence goes on along the minus strand of NZ_JANKYC010000003.1, from coordinate 388,381 downwards.
CTATCTGGCGCAGCCTGCGGTCACGCTGCGTAAGGCCAGCGCGCTGTTCGACATTGATATGACGGTAACCAACCTGGCCTCGGTGGCAATGCCGCTCCAGTACATGTGCCATATGAACTACGCCTATGTACCCGAGGCGACCTTCAGCCAGAACCTGCCGGACGAAGCGCTGGCGCTGCGGGAGTCCATTCCGGCACATGTGAAACCTACCGAGCAGTGGCTGGCGTTCAACCAGCGTATCCAGCAGGGTCAGACCACGCTGAAGACGCTGAGCGAGCCGGAATATTACGATCCTGAGATTGTCTTCTTTGCTGACAGGCTGGATCGCTACACTGCGACGCCGGAGTTTCAGATGACCGCCCCGGACGGGACCACCTTTGTGACCCGGTTCTCCAGCGCAGAGTTCAACTATGCGACGCGCTGGATTTTATACAACGGCGATCAGCAGGTCGCAGCGTTCGCGCTGCCGGCTACCTGCCGTCCGGAAGGGTTCCTGGCCGCGCAGGCTAACGGCAGCCTGCTGACGCTGGCCCCGCAGGAGAGCCGCAGCTTCACGGTAACGACCGGGATAGCGCACTAAAGAGACTGTATGCGTCGCCGCGTTTACCCGTATGATAAGCATTCTGAGATTGGGCAGGAGCTTTCATGATTTGGTTAACGCTGGCGACGCTGGTTGTTGTTTTTGTAGTGGGTTTTCGGGTTTTGACCTCCGACTCCCGGCGGGCGGTACGCCGTCTGAGCGAGCGGCTGGGCACCACGCCGATGCCGGTTGAATCGATGATCGATCAGCTGGGCAAAGCGGCGGGTGCGGAGTACATTCAGTACCTCTCCCGTCCGGACGAGGCGCATCTGCAAAACGCGGCCCAGACGCTGCTGATCTGGCAGGTGTGCATTGTCGACAGCAGCGAGCAAAACCTCCACTACTGGCACCGGACGCTGCAAAAAGCGCGCCTTGCCGCGCCGCTGACCGACGCCCAGGTGCGTCTGGCGCTGGGCTTCCTGCGCGAGCTGGAGCCGGATGTAGCGGAGATCAACAATTTTCAGATGCGCTACAACGCCTTCTTTATGCCCGACGAGGGCGTGCACTGGCTACATTGAGTACCGTAGCGCCGGATGGCGCTGCGCTTATCCGGCCTACGATATATCCCACGCTCAATTGTTGAATAGTTGCTAAAACGTTAAATGCGTCACACTGAGAATGTTACACTGCGCGACTTTACCGCAATGTGACGTTGCCTGGAGGCAAAATGAGTGAGCATTTACAGGGAAAACCCCACCCGGAACTGGCTCGGCCAAACTGGTCAGCCGTCTTCGCCGTCGCCTTTTGCGTGGCCTGCCTTATCACCGTGGAGTTTCTGCCGGTCAGCCTGCTGACGCCGATGGCGCAGGATTTAGGTATTTCTGAAGGCACCGCCGGGCAGTCGGTCACCATGACCGCCTTTGTGGCCATGTTCGCCAGCCTGTTTATCACCCAAACCATTCGCACCACCGACCGCCGCTATGTGGTGCTGATCTTCTCGGTGCTGCTAACCCTCTCTTGCCTGCTGGTGTCGTTTGCCAACAGCTTTGCCCTGCTGCTGGTAGGGCGCGCCTGCCTAGGTCTCGCCCTCGGCGGTTTCTGGGCGATGTCCGCCTCGCTGACCATGCGCCTGGTGCCAACGCGCGTAGTGCCCAAGGCGCTGTCGGTAATTTTCGGCGCGGTGTCGATTGCGCTGGTAATCGCTGCGCCGCTGGGCAGCTTCCTCGGCGGTATCATTGGCTGGCGTAACGTTTTTAACGCGGCGGCGGTGATGGGGATCGTCTGTACGCTGTGGGTCTGGAAAGCGCTGCCGTCCTTGCCGGGCGAGCCGATGCAGCACAAGCAGAATATGTTTGGCATCCTGAAGCGTCCGGGCGTGCTGGCGGGAATGATCGCCATCTTTATGGCTTTTGCCGGTCAGTTTGCCTTCTTTACCTATATCCGCCCGGTTTATACCAGCATGGCGGGCTTTGACGTCGATGGCCTGACCCTGGTGCTGCTCAGCTTTGGTATTGCCAGCTTTATTGGCACCTCAATGTCGTCCGCATTCCTGAAAAAATCGCTGAAAACGGCGCTGGCCGTTGCCCCCCTGGTGCTGGCCCTGAGCGCTCTGACGCTGATCCTCTGGGGCAGCGATAAAATCGTCGCCTCTGTGGTAGCGGTAGTGTGGGGATTAGCCTTTGCGCTGGTGCCGGTGGGCTGGTCGACGTGGATCACCCGCTCGCTGGCGGATCAGGCGGAAAAGGCTGGATCGATCCAGGTGGCGGTGATCCAGCTTGCCAATACCTGCGGCGCGGCGGTCGGCGGCTACGCACTCGATAACCTCGGCCTGCTCTCGCCGCTGGTGCTCTCCGGCAGCCTGATGCTGCTGACGGCGCTATTGGTGGCTGCGAAAGTACGCGTAAAAGGGTAATTGCTCTCTGCCCGGCTGGCTCTGCGCCGCCGGGCATGACGCTTTAACTACATCAGAACCACGCTTCCCACATCGCGCCGACGTTGAACGAGTCCAGATTGCTCTCTTCCGTACCGTTTACCCGCGCGGTGCGATCGTTATCTACCTGACCGCCAGTGACGTAGAAGCGCAGCATCGGACGGAACTCCGGTCCCATCGCAATCGAAATGTTCTGCGACAGGGTCAGCTTCCAGCCGTGGTTATCCCCGCCCTGATCGAAATCAACCCGCTGATAGCCTGCTTCCAGCCAGGTAGAGTGCACGTCGTTCCACCAGTACATCGGACGAACAATCGCGCCGTAGTTGCGTCGGTTATCCACGCTATTGGCATCGTTATCGTAGTCGTGGAAGGCGAGCAGGTACTCGATCTGTGCCTGCTGGGTAAACTTGTAGTTCCCCTCAAAGCTGGCGTAGATCGCCGTCAGATCGTCGGTTTTGTTGTAGACGCTGTTGTCTGAGTTGTCAGAGTAGCGGGCAATCACTTTGTTCACCCCTTTCTCACCGGTGTGGCTCAGCACTACGCCGCCCTGCCAGGCATTCTTACGCTCGTCGGTATCCACCGCCTTCGAGTCGAAGCCGTAGTTAGCATACAGCTCCAGATCCAGCGGGCCGACCTTCATGCCGTGCACTTTAGAGGTAATGGCGTAGTTGCCTTTATCGCCGGTGCCGGAGCCGCCGGTACAGGTGATACGCGACGGGTTGCCCTCATCGTTCATCACTTCCGGACTACAGGACTCCACCGCTGCCACCGCTGCGACGTCAAACTGAACGCCGCCGATGTCGAAGTTTTTCACCCCTGCGCCCTGGCCGTCGTGGTTCATCCAGAAGTAGTCGTTGATACCCTGTTGCGGACGCTGGTGGAAGTCACGACCTGCCCACAGATAGGCGTTAGGATTAGATTCCAGAATATTGGTCACCCCGGCGTAGGCTTTTTTCAGGTTCACCTCGTCGCCCCAGTGATCGAACATCACGTTGATGTCCCAGATAGCGCCGTTATTGCCTTTAAAGGCTTTCGAGAGCTGGAATTCACCGCCGTTGCCCTCGTTGCCCAGACGACCGATGGCGGAGGAACCGTTATAGGAGCCGTCAACGCCAACGAACTTCTGATCGCCGCCCTGGAACTGCGCCCCGTAGCGGGCATAGCCGGTAAATTTCACGCCGAAGGGGATCGCCATATCCGGCGACTGGGCCGCGGTTTGTGGCTCGGTAATTACATCGGCTTTCTTATCGATCGCCACATCCATTTTTTTCTGCCGCTCCGCAAGGGCTTTATCGACCGCTTTTGCCACAATCGCGTCGATCTGTTCCTGAGTAAACTCCTGGGCGCTGACTGAACCAGAGCAAAGGGCAGCCATAACCGCCAGCGCGACTGGAAGTTTTTTATTTATGTTCATTGTTGTCTCAATCTAATAAATTATTTTTAGACAATAACTATCCCGCCGCCGAGTGCGGAACAGTTGCGCTATCACCATTAGTAGTGAGGTACTGACGTAGGTACAGACTATTTAAAAATGGGCTATCGATTTCTCTATAATAAATTAACGTTGATAGAGACGAATAATCTCTTCGGACAGTTCACGGGCCAGCAGCGACGTCATTAAGTGATCCTGGGCGTGAACCATAATTAAGGTCATTGGCTGGCGGGCTTCCCCGGCGTCCTGCTCGATCAGTTTGGTCTGCATATGGTGCGCCTGGCGAGCGTAGCCGTCCGCCTCGCGCAGCAGGCTGTTTGCCTCGTCAAAGTTGCCCTCGCGCGCGGCGTGCAGCGCCTCGAAGCAGAGGCTGCGCGACTGGCCAGCGTTGACGATAATCTCCATGACGGCCTCTTCCAGTTCAATCATCTTATTGCTCCTCGTTAAATCCGTTATTGGCGGCGGTAGCGGCAAACCACTCTCCGCTGCGTTTTATTGTTCGCGTCTGGGTGGCTAAATCGAGCTGTACAAAACCGTAGCGGTTTTTATAGCCGTTACACCATGACCAGTTATCAATAAACGTCCACATATGGTAACCGAGGCAGTGACAGCCCTCCTGAATACCCTTATGCAACCACTTCAAGTGGCCGGAAACAAACTCAATCCGGTATTGATCGTTTATTTGTCCATGCTCAATAAAACGCTGCTCGTTTTCGACCCCCATGCCGTTCTCTGAAATAAAGCAGCGCGGGTTACCGTAATTAACGCGTAAATTAGTGAGAATGTCGTAAATACCCGGCTCGTATATTTCCCATCCGCGATAGGGGTTCATTTTCCGGCCCGGCATCTCGTAATAATCAAACAGCCACTCCGGCATAAACGGCGAGGCCGGGTTGACCGCGCTGTCGCGGCACTTCACGCGTCGCGGCTGGTAGTAGTTGATCCCCAGCAGGTCGATTTTACCGTCGGCAATCAGGGCGCTGTCCTCCGGGAGGCAGGCCGGCAGCTGATCGTACTGCTTCAGCAGCGCCACTAAGTCTGCCGGATACTCGCCAACCAGCACCGGGTCGAGGAAGCTGCGGTTAAACAGCAGATCGGCATGGTGCGCGGCAGTGAGATCCGCCGGATTGTTTGAGCGCGGATAGGACGGCGTCAGGTTGAGAACAATGCCGATCTCCCCTGGGTAATGCCCGGCGCGGTAGGCGCGAACCGCCGAGGCGTGCGCCAGCACGGTATGGTAGGCCACCGTCGCCGCGCGTTTAAAATCCACCACGTTGGGGTAGTGGAAGTCATACAGGTAGCCGCCTTCCACCGGCACAATTGGCTCATTGAAGGTAAACCAGTGCAGCACCCGGTCGCCAAACAGGTCGAAACAGATCTGCGCGTAGCGGCTAAACGCCTCTACCACCTCACGGTTCTCCCAGCCGCCTTTCTCCTGCATCACCATCGGCATATCAAAGTGGAACAGAGTAATAAAGGGGACGATCCCCTGGGCCAGCAGCTCATCAATAACGTTGTTATAGAACGCCACCGCCTCAGGATTGACCTCGCCCACGCCGTCCGGGATCAGCCGCGACCAGCTCAGCGATGTACGGAAGCTGTTGTGGTTGAGCTGCTTAAGCAGGGCGATATCCTGCCGCCAGTTCTGGTAAAAGGTGGAGGTGTCCTGCGGGCCGACCTGCTGGTGAAAACGGTACGGCTGGCTCGCATACCAGTGGTCCCACGTTGTGGCACTTTTGCCGCCCTGCTGACTCTGCCCTTCGGTTTGCAGCGCGGAGCTGGCGCTGCCCCACCAGAAATGCTCTGGAAATGCGTATTTCATCTCTTTTCTCTCCCGTTAATTACTGACGCACGGTGCCAGCCAGCGGCGTCACGTCCTGCGCTTTCTGCTCTTCGGTTTTCATCAGCGAACGCTCATAGGCCCGGAGGAAAGGCAGGTACATCAGGGCGGACAGCACCATGCAGATCCCGCACATGATGACCGGGCTCAGCGCCCAGTTAGCGGCCCAGGATGCGCCGATAGGGGCTGGCGTTGTCCACGGCGTTAGCGAGACCACCTGTGCCAGCCAGCCCAGTTTCGTTGCGGCATAGGCGAGGCAGGCGTTAATCATCGGCACGAAGACGAAGGGGATAAACAGCATCGGGTTCATGATGATCGGCGCGCCAAACAGAATCGGCTCGTTGATATTAAAGAAGCTCGGGACGATGCCCATTTTGCCGATGGTGCGCAGATGGGTAGCACGGCTACGCAGCAGCAGGAAGGCCAGCGGCAGGGTAGAGCCAACGCCGCCAATCAGCAGGTAGTGATCCCAGAAGCCTTGCAGATAGATGTGGGGCAGCACCGTGCCCGCTGCCAGCGCGGCCTGGTTAGCGGAAAGGTTCGCCATCCAGAACGGGTTCATAATGCCGGTAACGATCAGTGACCCGTGAATGCCGGCAAACCAGAAGATCTGGCACAGCAGCACAGAGAGCAGGATGGCAGGCAGCGAATCCGACGCCGAAACCAGCGGCTCCAGCAGGTGCATGATCGCCTGGGGCAGGATCATGCCGGTTTGCGCCTCGATAAACAGGTTCAGCGGGTGCAGCGTGCCGATAATCACCACCACTGGGATCAGGATCTCAAACGAGCGCGCCACACCGGTGGGGACCTCTTTCGGCAGGCGGATAGTGATGTTGTTCTGCTTCAGCCACACATAGACGCGGGTGGAGTAGATCGCGGTGATCAGCGCGGTAAAGATCCCCTGGCCAGAGAGGTACTGGGTGGAGATTTTGCCGTCGGCATAGGGTGCAGCCACCAGCAGGAAGGCCATAAACGCCAGCAGCCCGGACATCACCGGATCGAGATTAAACTGCCGACCAAGGCTGGCACCGATCCCGACCGAGATAAAAAAGGTCATGACGCCCATGCTCAGGTTAAAGGGCAACATCAGCTGTTCGCGATAGGTCTGGGAGAAGTCGAGCCAGCCGCGCGCGAAGCTGTTGGTGGTGTCGGCGGAGAAGGGCGGGAAGATAAACACCAGCATGAAGGAGCCGATGATCATAAACGGCAGCGCGGCGGTAAAGCCATCGCGGATGGCGATGACATACTTCTGTTGCCCCAGACGTCCCGCCAGCGGCGTGATGGACTGCTCGATAACGGCAACCATGGATTGATATAACGAACTCATAGGAACACCCTTTTAGTGTGCCGCTTCAATGAGCGACAGAGCAAAGTCCAGCACCTTATCGCCGCGCTGCATACCGTAGTCCATTGGATTAATGGGCTGAACGGGAATGCCGTGGGCGGCAGCCTTTTCTGACAGCGAGTTAAGCATGTATTTTACCTGCGGTCCCAGCAGCACCACCTGGTAGCGTGGAAACTGCGTATCAAACTCCGCTACGCCGTACGCATCGATCTCAACCGGTAAACCTCTCTCATCTGCCGCTTCGACCATTTTCCTGACCAGCAGACTCGTAGACATTCCTGCAGAGCAGCACAGCATGATTTTGTTCATCATCCCCATCCTCTAAATGTTAAAAGTTATTACAATGATGATTGGATATCATATGGAAACCGGTTTCCATCACTCAGGCATCGAAGTGTGATACCCATCAAAGTCCGCAGGATATAGGGTAATTTTCCTGGATTTACATCACAGGTTTTATGGCTCACTACCCGCAATAAGGGATAAACGGAAAATCGGTTTCCATGGGAAATAGAATGCAGCTATACTGCTGCTGGCGATATTATGCTCCATGTTTTGCTTGTTTTTCGGGCTGTATATTCGGCCTGACAGGGGAAAAAGATGTCTACAATCAACGATGTATCACGTCTGGCGGGAGTATCTAAAGCAACCGTCTCACGGGTGTTGAGTGGGTCACGCGGCGTCAAAGAGGCCAGCCGGCAGGCGGTATTAAAAGCCGTCGAAGAGCTAAACTACCGGCCCAACGTCATTGCTCAGTCTCTGCTCAGTCAGACCACCGGCTGCATTGGCGTCATCTGCGCCCAGGATAATATCAACCAGACCACTGGCTACCTCTACGCGCTGGAGAAGCACCTCAGCCAGCATCAGAAGCACCTGCTTTTGCGCTTTGCCAACAGCCGGTCACAGGTGATTAGCGCTCTCGACGAGTTGACCTGCGGTCTCTGCGATGATGTCCTGATTATCGGCGCGCGTTTTCCGCTGAATAACCTTGGCTATGATGATGTGATTCTGGTGGACTGCGCGGAAGCCGATATGCCGAACAGTATTCAGTTCGATCACGCTTTCGCGGCGGAAACGGCCTGCAACTATTTGATTAGTCAGGGTCGACGCCAGATAGCGCTTATCCACCCGGACGTGAGCGGCTCCGCTGAGCGGGTGCTGCTGGGCTACAAGCACGCCCTGGAAAACAACTTCCTGCCCTTTAACCGTAATCTGGTGTTTATGGATTCTACCTCGGCCTCGGTTGCGCTCCAGGTGCTGCTTAACAACGCCACCACGCTGAACTTTAATGCCCTACTGGTCGCCGATGAGCAGGAGGCGCAGCGGGTGATTACCCAGCTGCAGGCGTTTAATAAATCGGTACCGGGTGACATCATGGTCTTTAGCCTCGCTGGCTCCGTGCACCTGCCGGGTATCCCAACCATCCCGGCTATCGAATACTCAATGGACGCGATGGCGGCCCGCATCGTCAGCTGGCTGAGTGAAAAAACCCAGGACGTGCTGGGCGCATGCGTACTGCGCGGGGATCTCATTATTCCGGATATGCGCCAGCGCTAACCTACCCTACGGTCGGAGAAGCCGGGCAAACGCAGTGCCGCCCGGCATTTTGCTTAGTTCACCTTCGGGAAATCCACGACGGTGTCGTTCACCCGGTTAATCATATTGGTGAACAGAATGGCGCTGACCGCGCTGATGGTCTCCACGACCTGACGATCGCTAAAGCCCGCGTCGCGGAAGCGAGTAACGGTCTCCTCCGACAGCGTGCCGCGCGTCGTCACCAGCACTTTCACAAATTTCACCAGGGCATCAATGTGCGCATCTTCCGGATAGTCGGCCCGGCGCAGCTGCTCGGTCTGCTCAACGCTGTAACCCGCCATCTTGCCGGTCAGGGTATGGGCTGCCAGGCAGTAGTCACAGCCAGAGGCTTCGCTGACGGCAAGGTTAATTGCCTCCAGCTCGCGTTTGTTCAGACTGCTTTTCGCCAGTGTGGCATTGTGTTGCAACGCCTGGGCGAGCATATCCGGCGCGTTGCCGATGGTCTGGTAGGCGTTGGGCACTTTGCCCATCGCACGTTTAATGGCGCTAAAGAGTTCAGCAGTCTGGCCAGTGGCGCTATCGGGCTGGATGGTGGTTAAACGGCTCATGATCTTCTCCTGTCAGTTTATGGGTTCCGCCGTATTGGCGATGGACTCATAATAGGGCGTCCGCGGCAGGGCCATTGCCGCTTATCGTCTCGATTTTTTGTCCTGTCGTCTCAGGAGAAGTTATGGATAGCCTTAGCCAACTGCTTGCTATGCTGGCCCCGGCGTGTGCCGTTAACCTGCACTGCCGCTTTGCCGGGCGCTGGGAGGCCGACCATCCGCAGCTTGCCGCTGGCACCGTGCCCTGGCACGTCATTCTGCGCGGTGAAGCCCGGCTGGTGATAGCGGGCAGGACCCTTGACGTGCGCGCCGGAGATATTCTTCTGCTGCCCCACGGATCGCCGCATCTGCTGCAGGGGCTGGTGGAGTGGGGGCAGGTCGCACCCGTGGCGAAGCGCCATAACGGCACGCTAACCGAAGTAGAGACCCGCGGGCCGGGTCCTGCGGTAGAGGTGCTGTGCGGCGAGTTCCATTTTGGGCCGGGGTATAGCTGGCTCTTTGCCGAAAACGCGGCGCTGATCCATCTGCAAACCCACGATCGCGAAGATTGTCCGGAGCTGGAGCTCCTGCTGACGATGCTGGTACGGGAGAGCCTGACCCCGCAGCCGGGCGCGGCCACGATTGTCAAAAGCCTGGCCGCGACGCTGCTGGCGTTGCTGATGCGGATTTTACTCTCCCTGCATGAACCTCCTGCCGGGCTGCTGCGCCTGATGAGTGATAAACGGCTGGCCCCGGCGCTGCTGGCGGTATTGGCCGATCCGGCCCACCCATGGACGATGGAGATCATGGCCGAGCGCTGCTTCTTATCCCGCGCCACCTTTGCCCGCCACTTTGCCCGCAGCTATCACCAGACGCCCCAGGCCTGGCTCTCCCAGCTGCGCCTGGCCCTCGCCTCGCGCCTGCTGCTGGAGGAGAAGCAGTCAACCGTGGATGCGGTCGCCGGACGCTGCGGGTTTCTGTCACTGGCCTCGTTTACACAGGCCTTTAAGCGCCTGTATGGTATGACTCCAGGCCAGTATCGAAAGAGAACAAAAGCATGATTCGCCTTGAAGATGTGACGCTGTTTGTGCGCGCGGCGGCGCTGGGAAGTTTCTCCAACGCCGCACGGGAGGCCGATCTGCTCCCGGGTCAGGTAAGCGCTGCCGTTCACCGGCTGGAGCGCGATCTCGATAAGCGCCTCTTCGCCCGCTCTACCCGCAGCCTGCGGCTAACGGCAGAGGGGGAGACGTATCTGCCGTTCGCCCAGGAGCTGCTGGCCGTGATGCAGGCCGGTGAGGAGAGTCTGCACAGCGGTAATGACGAGCTACAGGGCGAGCTGAAGGTAGCGATGCCGTCGGATATCGGGCGCAACGTCCTGCTGCCGCTGATTACCCGCTTCTGCGACCAGCACCCGAAAATCACGCTGCGGCTCTCTCTCTCCGATCAGGTCAGCGATGTCTTTCGCGATCCGATAGACGTTGCCATTCGCTACGGCGTGCTGGATAACAGCAGCTACGTGGCGCTGCCGCTAGCAGAGAACAACCGTCGCGTGCTGGCCGCTTCCCCGGCCTACCTTGAAAAGTACGGTCGGCCCGCCAGCCTTGACGAGGTGACGCAGCACCACTGCCTGCTGTTTACCATGAACAGCCACGTCTACGACAAGTGGAGCTTCCCTGAGAACGGCGCCCGCCGCCAGCTAACGGTCAAAAGCCGCCTGCTCTGTGACGACGCCGACGTAGCACGACGCTGGGCCGTAGAGGGCATGGGCATTGTCTATAAATCGTGGATAGACATCAGCGCCGACGTGCAGGCCGGACGGCTGGAGATACTGCTGCCCACGCACCCAGGGGAGGCCGCGCCGTTGAATCTCATCTGCCCGCACCGCAAACAATTCTCTCCGGCTATTCGCCAGCTACACAGCACGCTGCGAACACATCTGACCGCGATTACCCAACTGCTACCCTGACACGAAGATGTCCTGAATCACTACCTTCTACGTCATTTAAGACATCACGAAAGGGCATAAAATGATTTCACCAACCCAATAACACAACACAAGGTGAACATCATGAAGCTGACCCATAACACTGTTTTTATCACTGGCGGCACCTCTGGCATTGGCCGGGCGATGGCTGAGCAGTTCCACAGGCTGGGCAACCAGGTGATCATCTCCGGTCGCCGCAAAGCGCTGCTCGATAGCGTCACCGCTGCCAACCCGGGGATGGATTCGGTAGTGCTGGACGTTACCGATGCAGCAAGCGTTCAGGCGGCGGCCAAGAGCGTACTGTCTCGCTACCCGGCGTTGAACGTCGTCATCAACAACGCGGGTATCATGCCTTTTGATAACGCCGCTGGCGTGCAGGATGACGCGATGGCCGTCTCGCTGCTCAATACCAACCTGCTGGGGCCGGTACGCGTTACCTCAGCATTTATCGAGCATCTGAAAAAGCAGCCGGATGCGGTGCTGATCAATAACAGCTCCATCCTCGCCTTTATCCCGTTGGCGAGTAACGCGCTCTACTCTGCCACCAAGGCGGCGATCCACTCCTACACGCTCTCCCAGCGCTTCCTGCTGCGTGATACCGGCGTGAAGGTAATTGAGATCTCCCCGCCGTGGGTCGATACCGATCTGATCTACCGCAGCGGTGACGACCGGGCCATGCCGCTGGATGCTTTCATCAGTGAGACGTTCGAGAAACTGGGTACGGATAATATCGAGGCTATCGTTGACCGCGTGCTGCCTGCCCGCGCCAATCCAGGGGCGAATGAGCACACGGTAGTGAACCAGTTCAACCAGGCGATGGTTGAGAATCCAATCCCCGTTGCGTAACCGCTGGCTGGCTCCGGCCTGAAGAGATCAAGGCGATGAAAACTGACATTACCCTACCCCAGCGCCGGGCGCTTTGGGCGCTAAGCCTGGCCTATTTTGTGCAGGCGACCGGAGCGCTCTCCGTGGCGGGGAGCCTTGGACCGATTTCCCACGCCTGGGGACTGACCGATGCCCAGAGCGCTCGCCTGCTGGCCATTTTCGGTCTTACCTTTGCCGTAGGTGCCCCGCTGGCACAGGTCTTTTTCGGCCACGTCAGGCGTCGCCAGCAGGTGGTTGTCGGGATGATTGTCTTTGGTTTGGGGGCATTTCTGTTTGCCCTCGCCCCGAGCTACCGCGAGCTGCTACTCTCGCGGGTAGTGATGGGCCTCGGCGCATCGCTGATCGGACCGGTGCTGGTGGCGCTCGGCTCGGAGTTGGTTAAAGAGAAGGAGCGGGGTAGCGCCATCGCCACGATCCTGCTGGGCGTGTCGATGGCCAGTATGGTCGGCATTCCGCTGGCGGCCTGGGCTGCAAACCTGCTGGGAGCGCGAATGCTGTTTACCCTTGTTGGCATAATGAGCGCATTGTCGGTCATCAATATTATGCTGAGCGTGCCGAACAGCGTTGCCGGGGTGAATGTACGTCTGCGCCAGGTCGGGCAGGTACTGGTGCAGCCGAAAGCTCTGATGGCGTTTCTGGTTGTGTTTTTTATTACCGCCGGCGTCTACGACATGTACGCTTTTATCTCGCCGATTGTGCGTGATACCTGGCATGGGAGCAGCAGCAGCGTGTCGGTTGCGCTGGCGGTAATTGGCGTGGCAGGGATCCTTGGAAACCTGTATGTCTCGCGGGCTGCCAGGATCTATAGCGCTGAGCGCCTGTTGAGCGCTGGCATCGTGCTACTGATAGCGGATATGGTGGTCATAACTCTACTGACGGGCAAGCTCGCGCTGCTCTATATTGCGCTGGTGTTCTGGGCCTTTGCCACCGACCTGCTGTGGCCCACGCAGCAGCGCAGGATTGTGGAGATAGCCGATCCGCAGACACGGGGCATCTCTCTGGCCCTGACCAGCGCATTTATGTTCTGTGGGATAGGTTTTGGCTCCGCCGTCGCCGCGTGGATCTATCCGCTCTATGGCTTTTATGGCGTAATGGTCAGCGCAATACTCTTTCTGCTGCTGGCACTGGTAAGTCTTTGGCTCTCAGAGCATTTTCGCGCGCAGCCCCGCCAGGCGGTAAACGTCTGAATTTTCATTCTCGGTAAGGTGACACGATGCACAGGATTGGTTTAATTATTTCCGATAATTTTCAGATGCTGGCCCTCTCAACGCTCACCGTTTTTGAGTTTGCCAATATTGTGGCGGGGGAGAGTTTCTACCAGACGGCGGTCTATTCCGAACATGGAGGAACGGTGCGCTCATCGTCGGGAATTGGCGTCGATAGTGCGCCGTTATCCGCTGAGGTGCAGATGGACACCTGGCTGCTGGCGGGCGTACTGATGCCTACCGAGCAGCCTGCCACGCCGGGTCTTATCGCTTTTCTCCAGACCTCCGCCCATCAGGCGCGGCGAGTTGCAGGCATATGTACCGGTGCGTTCGTGCTGGCCCAGGCGGGCCTGCTGGAGAGACGCCGCGCCACCACCCACTGGGCGCATGCTCCCAGCATGAAGCGGCTGCATCCGGCCGTGCAGCTTGATGATGACCGCATCTTTATTATCGATGAGGCGTTCTGGACCTCGGCGGGTCTCACCGCCGGACTGGATATGGCGCTGGGAATGGTAGAGAAAGATTTAGGGGCAGACGTGGCCCGTGGCGTGGCGCACCGGCTGGTGATGAACCAGCGCCGCTCCGGCGGTCAAACCCAGCACTCGGAGATGCTGGCCCTGGCTCCCCGCTCCGACCGGCTGCAAAGTGCGCTGGAGTATGCCCGTAACAACCTGCGCAAGCCGCTGACGGTGGATGATTTAGCGGATGCCGTGCATCTCAGCGCCCGTCAGCTGACGCGTCTGTTTCGCGCCGAGACAGGTAAATCTCCCGCCAAGGCGATTGAGGGGCTGCGCCTTGAGGCGGCCCGACTGATGATCGAGCAGGGTCGTTTAACCCTCGATGCTATCGCCCGGGAGTCTGGCTTTCGCGACCGTCGCCATATGCGTGAAGTTTTCGTTCGCGGCTACGGCGTGCCGCCGCAGGCGCTGCGTCAGGGGCGATCCGCATCGCGGGCGGCGTGAATTTTTCCGCGGAAGATCCAGAAGCCCCAGCTATTGTAGAGAAGCGTAATCGGTACAAATGTGCCGAAGGCGATAAGCATCAGCTTTTGCGTGGCGGGCGGGGCGGCGGCCTGGGTCAGCAGCAGGCCGGGCGGCAGAATGAACGGAAACACCGCCAGCAGCATGGCCCCAAACGCGGCGCAAAAGAGCGTGAGCGCCATAGCCAGCGGCAAGAATTCACGTTTGTGGCGTAGCGCGAGGATAAATCCCGCCAGCGCCAGCAGGGCGATAAGCGCCAGCGGCCCGCTGTAGCGCCATGCCAGCAAATGTAGCCGATAATTCTCATGAAGCTGCGTTGTCCAGATAACCAGCCCGGCCAGCAGCGCGGTGGTAAACAGCGCCAGCCGTATCGCCTGGCGTCGGCTCCATGCGGCCAGCTCGCCTTCGCAGCGCCACACCAGCCAGCAGGCACCGAGCAGCGCATACCCCACGGTGAGTGAAACCGCGCAGTAGAGCGAAAACGGTGAAAGCCACGCCAGAGGGCCACCGGTGAACTGTTCGCCGTTATGCGCTACTCCCTCAATCCATGCCCCCATTGTCGCACCCTGGCTCAGCGATACCATCCAGGAGCCGCCGATAAACAGCGCGTCGAACAGCGCCGGGTGCTGATGACGGAACTCTATCGCCATGCCGCGCACGATCAGCGCCAGCAGCATGATATAGACCGGTAGATAGAGGGCGCTGTAAAGGATGCTGAAGGCGACCGGGAAAAGCGCCAGCATCGCGCCTGCGGTCAGCACCAGCCAGGTTTCGTTCCCGTCCCATACCGGCAGAAGAGAGATGTTCATCTGCTGGCGCGCCTGCGGCGGCTGAAACGGCGCGAGGAGGCCGACGCCGAGATCGGTGCCGTCCAGCACCACGTAAACCAGCACACCGAAGGCCAGAGCGATGGCACTAAGCAGCGTTAACGGTGGCATAGAAAGGATGGCCTCAAGCATCGTAGCGTCCCCTTATACTCTGCGGCGTGATACCGCGTCCGGTCTGCTCCGCCACTTCCGCATTCGGCTCTCTTTCATCGTGCGACGGCGGCCTGCCAAGCAGACGCAGCAAAAACCACAGCCCGATGGCAAAGATAAGCAGATACACGATCAGAATGGCAAAAAACGAGGTCAGCACCAGCGAGGGAGCAACAGGGGAAACGCTGTGTGCGGTGCGCAGCACGCCGTAAACCGTCCAGGGTTGGCGTCCGGTCTCGGTCACAAACCACCCGGCGAGCATGGCGAAAAAGCCCGCTGGCGCCATCCATACCATGCCGCGTTGTAGTTTTTGAGAAGTCCATAGCCTGCCGCGCAGGCGCGCGATCAGCCCGGCCGCGCCGAAAAAGAGCATCAGCAGCCCAAGCCCTACCATCGCGCGAAACGCAAAGAACACGCCGGGCACCCAGGGACGTTCATCGCGCGGATACTGGTTCAGGCTGTGAATGGTGCCGGTGAGGTTGTGGCGCAGGTAGAGCGAGCCGATATTTGGAATAGCCAGTTCAAAGTGGTTGCGCTGCGCCTGCATATCCGGAATGGCGAAAAGCCGCAGCGGCTCGCCTTCGCCGGGCGGCGGTGGGTTCCAGCTACCTTCCATTGCCGCCAGCTTCACCGGCTGATGGTCGCGCGTGTTTTCACCATGCAGATCGCCTACCACCACCTGAATCGGGGTGATGACCAGCAGCAGCCACAGGCCCCAGGAGAACATAAGCCGCGCGCCACGGTTATCCGGACGTCTTAGCAGGTGCCAGGCTCCTGCGGCGGCGACAAGGCAGGCGGTGGCAAGCATCGCCGCCAGCGTCATGTGGACAAAACGCCAGGGGAAAGAGGGATTAAAGATCACCGCCCACCAGTCGATGGGCTGAAAACGGCCATCCGCCCCGGTGATAAAACCCGCGGGCGTCTGCATCCAGGAGTTAGCAGAGAGGATCCAGAAGGCGCTGAAGATCGACCCGACGGCCACCATGCAGGTGGCGAAAAAGTGCACCCAAGGGCGCACCTTGCCCATACCGAAGAGCACCACCCCCATAAAGCCAGCTTCAAGGAAAAAGGCGACCAGCACCTCCATGTACATCATCGGCCCCATAACTGCACCGGCACGGTTTGCCAGCGCGCCCCAGTTGGTGCCGAACTGAAACTCCATCAGCACGCCGGTTACCACGCCCACCGCGACGTTCAGCGCGAATACCTTGCTCCAGTATTCGTAGAGATCGCGATAAACGCGCTGTTTACGCCACAGCCACATCCCCTCCAGCAGCATCAGCCACTGGGCGAGGCCGATGGTGAAGGCCGCCAGCACAATGTGAAAGCCGATGGTAAAGGCGAACTGACTGCGTGCCAGCCACAAAGCCGTCTCCTGGCTTAACATGCATCCTCCACGGAAGCTTAAGCGTCGCTGGGTTTGCCGCTAAACGAGGAGATGGGCTTGTCCACCTCCTCCTCCATCCGGCGCGAAAAGGCCTTCATGCCGTTAAGCAGCGGCATGAGAGAGTGCCAGAGCTCGTCGTCATGCAGCATCTTCCAGGCACCGCGCGCCCCCGGTGCACTGCCGTTCGCGCTTTGCGACTGCTCTTCCTCATGGCCTTCGCGGCTCAGTTCGGCCATAAAATCCCGCAGGCCGAAGGCGAGCTTGTACATGCGCTCCGGCGGGATGGTAGAGAGCGCCATCAGCAGCACGGAGATATTCTGAATAACGTTCAGCGAGCCTTTGCGGCTCAGGCCGTCGACAATCACCTTGAGCCAGTCGTTGTTGCTGGCCACCATGTCATTGGCCAGGCGCAGCACGCCATGCTCATGCAGCGTCTGCAGCAGACGCTGTAGTTCTTCCTCGGCGGTGGGGCCGATGACTGGCGGCTCCACCTGATAATCAATCGCTTTAGCCATTAAAATTTCTCCGGATGCGGGGCCTGTTCAGGCGGTAGGCGATAGTCGTCGCGCTGCCACTTCTCCTCAACCTGCACGTGCGGTATCGGCGTGCGATTGCCGTAGCGGAAGTTGTGCCGCGGCAGCGGGGAAGGGTGCGGCTCGCGTGAAAGCTTCTCCAGCCGGATAGCGATCTCTTTATAGGCCGGGGTGTTGACGTCCGGGTCGTGATGTTCGCCCGTCAGCAGGTTAATGCCCGGCTTGCCCTGGTGAATAGAGATAAACAGCGTGCCGCCCGCCACGCGATCGGTGACGACCACGGGCACTTCGAGCGAGCCGCGCCGCGAGGTGAGTTGCACCCAGTCGCCCTCTGCAAGGCCACGCTCGGCGGCAAGCTCAGGGCTAATTTCCACAAACCAGTCCGGTGACAGCGAGGTCGTGCGCCCACCGCGCCCGCTCTGGTTGGTTGCCTGGAAATGCTCCAGCATGCGGCCGTTGTTGAGCGTCAGGTCGTACTGCTGATCGGGGACTTCCTGCGGCGGCTGCCACGCAAGCGGGTAAAGCACAGCGCGCTTGTCGGGGAATTTAAAACCGTCGGTATACAGCAGTGGCGTGCTCTCGCCATCGGGCTTCACCGGCCAGAGCTGCGAATTCCACCCTTCGAGCCGCTCGTAGCTAACCCCTGCAAAAATAGTGGCGATGCGCGCCGCTTCGGCCATGATCTGCGACGGATGCGTATAGCCCCAGTCGTGTCCCATGCGGGCGGCAAGCTCGGTGAGAATACGCCAGTCCGGTCGGCTATCACCAAGCGGCTTCAGCGCCTCGTAAAAGCGCTGAATGCGCCGCTCGGTGTTGACGTAGGTGCCCTCTTTTTCCACGCTGGGGCAGGCTGGCAGCACCACGTCGGCGAACTGCGCCGTGCGGCTGAAGAAGAGATCCTGCACCACCAGAAAATCGAGGTTGGTAAAACCCTCGTGAACGCTGGTAGTGTCGGCGTCGGCAAAGGAGGTCTCTTCGCCAATCACATACATGGCGCGAATTTGTTTCGTGCGCGCGTGTTGAACCATCTCGAAGTTATCCGAGCCCGCCTCCAGCGACAGCCGCTCCGGCTCGACGCCCCAGGCGCGCGCCCACTTCTCGCGCACGCTCTCATCGGTTACCGACTCGTAGCCGGGGTAGTAATCTTTCAGGCAGCCGAAGTCGCTCGCCCCCTGCACGTTGTTGTGGCCGCGCATCGGGTAGCCGCCGGTGCCGGGCCGGCCATAGTTGCCGGTCACCAGCAGCAGGTTAGAGAGCGCGGTGCTGGCATCGGCACCGTGGCTGTGCTGGGTAATACCCATCGCCCAGACGATGCAGACGGCGCTTGCCTTACCGATCAGCTCTGCGGCGGCAGTGAGTTCTTCAATGGCAAGCCCCGTGATCTCCGCGGCGAATTCCAGCGTGAAGGGCGCCAGCGACTGGCGATACTCCTCCACCTGGTTGACCCGCTCAGCCAGAAACGCCTCGTCGGCATAGCCGTTATCAAACATATAGCGGGCCATCGCCGAGGCCCATACCATGTCAGTGCCGGAACGGGCGCGCAGGTGCAGGTCGGCGCGCTCGGCCATCTCATGACGGCGCGGGTCGACGACCAGCAGTTTCTGACCGTGATGCTTTTTCGCTGCTTTTAGCTTTGCGGCGATTACCGGGTGGTTTTCAGCTGTATTGCTGCCGACGATGATAACCAGGTCCGCCTTCTGCAGATCCTCTATCGTGCCCGCGTCGCCGCCGTAGCCTACGGTGCGGAATAACCCTTGGGTAGCAGGGTTCTGACAGTAGCGGGAGGAGTTATCCACGCTGTTGGTGCCGATAATTAGGCGAGCGATCTTCTGCGTCAGGTAGGCCTCTTCGTTGCTGCCTTTGCTGGAGCCGATAAAGCCGATGCTCTGCGGGCCGTGCTGGTCGCGAATATGCAGCAGGCGGCGCGCCACCAGCTCCAGCGCTTCGTCCCAGCTCGCTTCGCGAAAGCGGTCGTTTTCACGAATCAGCGGCGTGGTGAGACGCTCTTTATCGTTAATAAAATCCCAGGCAAATTTGCCCTTCACGCAGGTAGAGATGCCGTTGGCGGGGGCCTCGGCCATCGGCTGCACTTTTAGCACGTGACGGTCGCGGGTCCAGATCTCAAAGCTACAGCCTACGCCGCAATAGGTGCAGACGGTTTTGGTGCGCTTGATCTCCGGCTGACGCCAGTGCATGTCCATCACCGAAATACCGGTGACGATTTCCGCGCCGGTGCTGTTTTCTACCGCCTTCACCAGATCGATCATGGGCCGCTTAAGCGACTGTTTCATGCTGGTAAACGGCCCGGCGTCCGGCTGCATGGTTTTCTCAAGCAGCGCATTGCAGGGGCAGACGGTGACGCAGTGGCCGCAGCTGACGCAGCTCGATCCGGCGATGGTTTCGCCGCCATCCCACAGTACGCGCGGGTGTTCCATGGTGTAGTCGATGCTTAGCGTTTCGTTCACTTCCACGTTCTGGCACGCCTCTACGCAGCGGCCGCAGAGAATGCACTGGTCGGGATCGTAGGTGTAGAACGGGTTGGAGTGATCTTTCACGTAGGGCTTGCGCTGATATTCATAGCGCTGAATGGGGATATGCATATCCGCCATGGTGTTGTGCAGCGTGCAGTCGCCAGTATTGTGTTCGCAGACGGTGCAGTAGAGCTCATGCTTCGCCAGCAGGCGGTCCATTCCTTCGTGCTGTGCCGCCTCGGCAAGCGGCGTCCGGCTGGCTATCTCCATGCCTTCGGCGCTTTTAAGCGTGCAGCCGCGCACCAGTTCGCCATTGTATTCCACCCAGCAGACGTCGCAGGTTTGCATGGGTTCTAGAGAGGGGTGATAGCAAACATGGGGCAGTTTCAGGCCGCCCGCGGTCAGAAAATCGATTAGCGGGACGTTCGACGGGCCAGTAACCGGCCTCCCGTCGTAAAACAGGGTACACAGGGGTTCGCTCATTTTACTTCCTCAACCTTGCCAATCGCTATCGGCAAACCGCACCGCAGCAGAGTGAAGGCGTCTTTTCCCGCAGGACGCGCCTTCGTTATTGTCGTTTAAAGGTAGCTATGGTTAAGAGGGATCGCCAGGCGAGGAAGGTTTTCCTGACGGCGCCACCTGCCGCTACAGGTGGCGCATTTTTAGTCAGAACGTTTCTTGTGGGATCAGCGTTTGAGCAGGCGTTTTGAGCAGCACCCACAGCAGGATAGCGCCGACCACGTCGAAGCCGGAGAGCACGGCAAACAGGGGGCTAAAGCCGACGGTATCGGCAAGCGCGCCCACCACCAGGGCAAACAGGGTGCTCGCCGTCCAGGCCGCCATGCCGGTAAAGCCGTTAGCGGTCGCTACTTCGTTGGAGTCAAACATATCTGAAGAGAGGGTAATCAGCGCTCCGGAGAGCGACTGATGGGCAAACCCACCGACGCACAGCAGACCAATCGCCACCATCGGGCTGCCGAACAGCCCTACCAGGCCGGGCAGGATCATCAGCGCTGCGCCCATGGTCACCACCAGTTTACGGGAGACGATAATGTTAACGCCGAACAGTTTCTGGAACATTCCCGGCAGATAGCCGCCCACGATGCAGCCTACGTCGGCAAACAGCATTGGGATCCAGGCAAACATGGCGATATCCTTCAGGCTAAAACCGTAGGTGTGCACCATAAACAGCGGGATCCAGGCGTTAAAGGTTCCCCATGCTGGTTCGGCTAAAAAGCGCGGCAGCGCGATGCCCCAGAACTTACGCTGTTTCAGCAGATGGCCAATGCGCACCTTCTCCACATGCTCTTTCTCCGGCTGTCCACCGGTGATGTAGAGGTACTCTTCTTTGGAGAGGGATTTAGCCTTTGCCGGACGGTTATAGGTGAAGTACCAGCCCACCGCCCACAGCACGCTGGAGACGCCGACAATGATAAAGGCCAGCCGCCAGTCGCGCATAAAGATCGCCCAGGCCACCAGCGGAGGCGCAATCACCGCGCCAATAGAGGAGCCAACGTTAAAGTAGCCCACCGCCACCGAGCGCTCGCGATCCGGGAACCACTCGGTCACCGCTTTCAGTCCGGCGGGGATCATCGCGCTTTCGGCAAAGCCGCCGAGACCGCGGAAGAACGCCAGCCCCGTCCAGCTGGTAGAGAACGATGCGCCGATGCAGAACACGCCCCACAACACGCCAAAGATGGTGTAGCCCATTTTGGTGCCGAGTGAATCCAGGATATACCCCGCGATTGGCTGAGCGATGGTATAGCAGGCGGAGAAGGTAGCAATAATCCAGGAGTATTGCTGCGTAGTGATGTGCAGATCGTTTTGTAGCGTGGGGGCCGCCGCCGAAATGGTGTTTCTGGTTAAATAGCAAAGAACGGTACCGAGCGTTACCAGCGAAACCATAAACCAGCGCATATGACCTGTTTTGCGCATACATACCTCTTTTTTAATGCAATAGACTGGCTGACCGCTGCAGGGCAGCAGGCAAAGAATCGAATAGAGATAGAGAGGAAACGCGGCGCTACATAGAGCGTCGGTGAGTTATCAGCGCCCGGTCCTGGACTTGTATTTGTTATCTTGCTCACACTTCGCAGGCATGATGAACCGTTGTTTCACTATTTTTTGTGATCTAACTCAATTTAGGTGGCAAGTCGTGCCAGAGGCGTTTTGGTGTGTGATCGGCATCACACTTTAGAGGTAGGCAAGCGGTAGGTCGGGTAATGCGAAGCCGCCACCCGGCGTAAGAGAGAGTTAAGACTCTATCGCCAAAGGCGGATATAAAATCATCTGGCAGGGCTACTTTTTAGCAGAGCGTTTTATCCATGCGGCGCGCATGATGGGCATAAACGTCGGCGGGATGATACCCATTTTCGGTAGTGGGATTGTGACCGTGACGCCAGGTGATGAATGAAACCACACGTCGTTAAAAGGCAGTTTTTGAAGCCTGTTCAGATCGAACTTAGTCGGAACTTCTAGTCCGGCCGTATCCAGTTGGTCATCAATGACAAACTCACCGTCGTAAACTTTACCGATCTGAGACGTTCCATAGGTAATAAGCACCGCGTGAAGGTCGGTAAACACGTTCAGGACAAGCCCAGGACGCGGATACGGCCCCGGGTTGCCTAAGTCCTCATCATGAGGAAATTTGCACCAGAGAATATCTCCAGCTGCCGGTAAAGGATTAAAGTTATGAGCCATATGCTTCCTGCTTATTTAAATAATGGCGAATCCAGGTCTTCGTCTGTGATTTCCATGCCAGACAGTCGGGTAATGGTGGCGTGCTGTTTGTCGGTCAGCGGGCCGTTATCCAGTTCGTAAGCCGGTAATACGTCGTGTGCCAGGTAGCGCAACGCTTTATGAACGAGTTCAGTCTGGTTAAGCTCCAGCGCCTCCATAAGGCGAGTGAAGGTTTCTTCGCTTACGCCGTACTCGTTGTCACGTGCGCGCAGCTGGAAAAGGAACTTTTTCGGCGCAGCCGGTGCAGGGGTTTCCGCCTTGCTTTTAACGTTGCGTGGACGGCGTTTAGCGGTCGCAATCGCGTTAGTTGCAGAACCAGGAGCCATGATTTACCTCTCTCTTGTGACTATATAGAAAGTATATAACAGAAGTGTGATATTTTCTATATAGATTGTATATGGCCAAAATGATCCTCGTAGTTTCATCTCTCACACTCCACCGTAGCGTGAGGCGAAGTATGGTAATGTCATGGCATAGCGAGTGACGGTAAGGAATTCTGATGTGAAGCGCACTATCGGCGGGGTACTGTTTCTTCTTTTCGCGCTGTGCCAGTCGGCTCATGCAATCAACACTGAAGGGCTACAGGCCTTCCTGAAGCAGGAGGAGATACGGCTGCCGGGTAAGATTGGCATGTCCATCGTCAACGCCGACGGCCAGCCGATCTTTGGCTATCGCCAGAGCGAACGCTTCCCCTTAACCAGCACTTTTAAAGTTCTCGCCTGCGCCGCGCTACTTGATCGTCTGCACAAGACCGCTGGCTTGCTGGATGAGACGGTCACCATTAAACCTGACGAGCTGCTGAGCTACTCTCCGATCACCAAAAACTACGTTGCTCCGGCGACCATTACGCTGCAAACCCTGTGTTCGGCGGCGGTGAGCTATAGCGATAATACGGCGGGCAACAGCATTCTGACTTACCTTGGCGGTCCTGATGCAATAACGCGTTTTATGCGTGAGAGTGGCGACGACGTCACCCGATTGGATCGCACCGAGCCGACCCTCAATGAGGCCACGCCAGGGGACGAGCGCGATACCTCCACGCCGGAACGTATGGCATCCGGGCTGCATACGCTGCTGGCGACGCCGCGTTTAACTGCGCCGCACCGGGAGATGCTGGAGCAGTGGATGCGGGATGACAAGGTGGCCGACAACCTGCTGCGCGCCGCTCTGCCCGAGGGCTGGGCCATCGCGGATAAAACGGGTGCAGGCGGCTACGGCTCAAGGGCGATTATTGCTGCGGTCTATCCCAAGGGGGCACAACCTGTCTATATGGCGATCTACATCACTCAGACTGATGCCGAGATGAAGGTGAGCGACGGAGTGATTAAAAAGATTGGGGAGCGGGTATTTCGGTGATCGGGAAATAAGAGAGATAACGCGAAAGGAGGTACGCTGCCGCATGTATACACTGGGAACCTTATGCATCCCTTATCAGTGAAGCTCAGTTGAATAATGAGGTTACAGGGCACCGTAACTATACGAAGATGTCCTGGCATTAGGCTTACGGTCCATTACCAGCAGGGATTTCCTGTTTATTCAAAGCTCTTACAGGAATAAAGTTATCTCACCATATGCTCAATGATGAACATGAAGGGAAGCCCGTGATAAATCTGATAATGAAAGTGAGTGATGAAGACTGGAACGTTCCCGTGGGCCAGCTTGCCCACAGCTCGATGCCCCTGAGTCGTTATCTGGAATACACGAATGACAGACTCTCGATCATCTACAGAGAAGTGAATAAAACGGTCCTCGATAAACTTAAGCTCATACCCTGCCTGCTGATGACTGAGTTTGTGAATGAACAGAACCTGGATGGACGGTCGCGCCTGGTATCCAATATCCGGGTGGGTATGCTTGAGAGTGTAGCAGTCAAAGGGAAAAATTTAGAGTATGCAGTCCGCATCGATTATGACTACGAGAAAGTGACAGTCGATAACTTCAAATTGCTGGGTGATCGGTTCTTCTTTCATCTATTTGAAACGTCGAGGACCCACTGGGCCATCAAGGAAGTCAGCCTTCCTGAAGTCATGAATGCTTTTGGGTTAAGACTTCCGACACCCCCGCTTGCCAACGTTCCTCCGCCGCCGCCGCCAGGATTGTATGAACGCGAGCAGAGTGTGACGTCGGTAGAGGCGTTCCTGCAGAAAATAAATGAATTTAAGGCTCAGGAAGGGCAGGAAGTCTTTTACCGCGGACACAGCGACTATAAGTACAAGCTGGAGCCTTCCCTCTTTCGTGAAGAGGAGGCCGTGCCTCTCTATAGGCATAAAGAAAAGAACATGATTAATGAGATCCTGACGGCCCATCCGGCTGAATTTTATCAGGACCATTTCATGATAGATAAGCTGGTTCGCATGCAGCACTACGGTCTGCCAACCCGCCTGCTGGACGTCACAGCCAATCCGCTGGTCGCCCTCTATTTCTGCTGCGCGGACATGCTCGATAAAAACGCGGAGGAAGAGAAAACAGGGGATGTGAAAATTTTTACCGTCCAGGCGGACGACATCAAGTTTTATAACTCTGACACCGTAAGTTGCATCACTAACTTGTCCCTGCTTAGTATGGAAGATAAAAATAAAATCATTCCGGAAACTGACATTCCGATTCATCTTCGAAACAAAAAATCTACGGAAATGAAGAGGCTAATTCATTTCATCCGCTCCGAAAAACCATACTTCGAAGACGCAATACGTCCAGGCGACTTGAGCCGTATCCTTTTTGTGCGCGGGAGAATTGCCAACCAGAGGATTTCATCCCAGTCCGGTGCATTTCTGCTTTTCGGGCATGAGGCTGTCCTGCCGGATACCGGCCACAGCGGTCTTAAGGTAGACCGAATCTATATCAGCAACAAGAAAGCGATCCTGCAGGAACTTAGCAGGCTTAATATCAAACCCAGTACCATCTACCCCGGTATTGAAGAGACGGCGAGAGAAATTGCCCGCAGAACGAAGGGTGAAGAGATCCTTAACCGGCTAAAATGAAAAAAGCCGCTTGTGCGGATCAGGTGATATAACCAAGACGCGGTGATTGCGGTTTGTCGCCAGGCGATGCAGTACCGCCATTGCCCAGGCCTATGAAGTGCCAATGCCAAGTGCGTGGTTGATGTTAACCCGTATAGACATTACAACGGCACGGAGCATGCGATGCTGAGCATAAGTCGGCTGCGGAGAGAAAAATTCTCCAGCAAACAGGTCTGCCGCTACGTAGTCAGACTTTAAAGTACTAAGCACCAGCGCGCCTACGTTGCGCGAGCGTTTCAGGGCGATGTTTTCCGGGATTCGGACGTTAAACCTTGGCAGCAAGTTACTTTCTAGATGGAGACACATAGTCGTTCCATATAACCAAGCTTGCTCAATCATCTGAGCGGCCTAGGAAGGAATATGCGGGGATAAGCGGTAGTGAACCCACTTGCCCTGTTTGCTATCCAGCAATAGTCCACTTTCCCGGAGTTTTTCCAGATGGTGGGAGGTTTAAACAAAAAAATAAATAATAAAAACAATCAGTTAATTTTGGCTGGAATGAAAATTGGAATATTTTGTTGTAAAAAATGTTGTTGGGCTCTATCCTTCATAGTGACATTTCACAATAAATTTTTAGAGATCCTCTATGTCTTTAATCAATAAAGAAGAAGCCCATTTAATATGCTGTCCTTACTACAACACCTTAACTTCTGTTTTCGATAATGCTTGGAAAAACTGGATTCAAAACGATATTGCCCGTCGCCTGGTCGACAAACGAGTGCGCTCAGCAGTGCTCCGAAACGATGCCTTATTTTTTTTGAAGGACCAGATTGAAACTGCAGAAATTGAAGGTATTAAGTACGTAAAGATGCCTCATCAAGTGGGATTTTTGATTCAAGATCGCTATTTTGTGAGGATCAAAAAAGGGGACAAGAGCCTTCGTTCTTCTAACTATCCGACGCAAAGAGCATTGGATTTCCACAACCCTGATATTGACATGTTTGGTGGTCTAATTCGATTAGAGCTGCTTTACATACTTAGTGACGACTGTGTAGGAATTGATAAAATCGTCCTTACTCAGCGCAACGGGAAATTTGTTGCATGGGCAATTGATATAACAGATGAAAATCTGTACGACTTGCCTGTACACGAGCTTGAAGTGAACATACCCCAACCTCAGCCTGTTACAAAAAATGTTTCACCTGCGAAAAGTGTTGTGAAACCGAAACGGGTTAGAAAGACAGAACCGAAGGTAGAAAATGGTCGTGGAGATTAAGTCAGCAGCCACCGTACGCCCAGAGATGATTGAGTTGCGTCGGAAAATGTTGGGTATGAGCCAAAAGGATTTGGCTCATCGTGTAGCCCTGTCTCAAGGTACGTTGTCCAAAATTGAACAAGGGCTTAAATCTGCAACTGAAGACCAAGTCCGCAGTATTGCGGAAGCGCTTAACTGTCCCGTCGAGTTTTTCATGATGTCAGAAAGGCTTTATGGTGGACCAATCAGTGCAAACCCGATGTACCGTAAAAAAGCATCTGTCAGCATGAAAGTGCTGGACAAACTTGTTGCTGAAGTGAATGTACGTATTGCTCATCTCAGGAAGCTGTTGCAGTTCGTTGAGTTCGAGCCCGAATATGAGCTCCCTTACTACGATCCTGAAGACTACGAAGAAAATATCGAACAAATTGCTCGTAATGTCCGTACTGCGTGGCATATCCCACGTGGGCCGATAAAAAACCTTGTTGAGGTACTGGAAAGAGCAGGCATCATTATCATTGATTGCGATATGGAAGATACTGGACTTTCAGGGCTAAGTTACAAAGTGGCGGGATTACCACCATTAATCTTTATAAATAAAAATCAGCCAGTTGATAGGTACAGATTTACTCTAGCCCATGAGCTGGGTCATTTAGTGATGCACCGGGCCCCCACTCCAACGATGGAGGATGAAGCCAACGCTTTTGCTGCAGAATTGCTTATGCCCGCCTCTGATATTTATAACGATTTACGAAATATCAGTATCGAAAAAGCCGCTGCCCTTAAACCATTTTGGCGGACTTCAATGGCTGCGTTGTTCTATAGAGCAAAAACGCTAAAAGCGATTACGGCAGGCCAAAGCGATTGGATTTGGCGGCAAATGTCCATTAAACGTTACAAAATAGATGAGCCTGTAAAACTCGATGTAAACGGGGAAACACCAACATTACTGAACGCAATAATTGATCATACGAAAGACGAGCTAGGGTATGACCAAAGCGAACTTGCATCCATTTTCAATTTATTCCTTCCCGAGGTTATGCGGCTGTATGCTTTGGGAGTTCAAAACCAACATTTACGGCTGGTAAATTAATCATTTATGGCTGAGAGTTATTGCTCAGCCTTATGGTCTAACCCGCTGTTTTAATGAGTAAAAATGAAACTTCTGCCAGAGAGCTAATGTTGTCGGCATACCACTGCATCATCTCCCTACGCCCCTCCAAATACTGCGCATGGTTATAAGTCCCACGTATCGCGTTCTTATCCACATGCGCAAGCTGCGTTTCAATCCACGCTGAGTTAAAGCCTTCTTCATGCAGGATGGTACTCATCGTGTGGCGGAAACCGTGCCCTGTAAGCCTTCCTTTATATCCCAATAACTCAATCACCTGATTAACGCTCTCCTTTGAGATCGGTTTTGTACGATCATTACGTCCGATAAATACCAGCGGATATAGCCCCGTAATAGGCATCAGTGATTCAAAGAGCGCGACAACTTGATCCGACATAGGAACGATATGTGGTCGTTTCATCTTCATGACTTCAGCAGGGATCTCCCAGAGCCGTTTTTCAAAATTAATATCCTCCCAACGGGCAAAACGTAGTTCTTGAGTTCGTACCCCTGTAAGCATGATGATTTGAGTTGCAGTCTTGGTAATAACACTCCCGGAATAGCCTGCAAGATCTCTAAGAAAGTGAGGAAGCTCTTCGGCAGTCAGGAAAGGAAAATGCGTTTTCTTTGGTGTTGCGAGGGCTGTAGCGAGATCGGGGGCAGGATTGTATTCAGCGCGCCCGGTCACGATTGCATGACGGAATACTTCACCGCAGCGCTGTCTGACTTTGCGCATCTTCTCTAACGCGCCTCGTTTTTCCATTCGGCGAAGGGTTTCCAGCAATTCCATAGGTTTAATTTCAGCTATGGGGCGTTTACCTATGTAAGGAAAAATATCCTTTTCAAAAGTATCAATAATTTCATCCCGATAGCGCAATGACCAACGATCGGCTCTCAACTGATGCCATTCACGGGCAATAGCTTCGAATGTATTTTCATAGTTAAGCTTTTGGGCAATTTTCTCTGCTTTCTTTAGTTCGCCGGGATCATTTCCTGCAGACAGTAGCTTTTTCGCAGCATCACGTTTTTCGCGAGCTTGGGCGAAAGAAACCTCGGGATAAACGCCAAAAGCAAGGCGCTTTTCTTTACCTGCGTAGCGATACTTTAAACGCCAGTAACGTGAGCCGTTAGTAGTTACTTCAAGGTAGAGGCCTCCACCATCAGATAGCTTATACGGCTTCTCTTTGGGCTTGGCTGTATCAATTAGTCTGACTGTTAGCTTCATTGGGGGCATCTCAAAATGAGGCTGTAAATCATGCTCACCATTATGCTCCCAGAATTCACTTGATTCTGGTAAAGACAGTAGACCTTGGGAGAACTGCGGGTATTAAAGCGGATTTACTTGAGACAGTGGAGTTCAGGAGAGGCAAACTGGCGGAAGATCACAGGAGTCGAACCTGCCCGGGGCCGCTGGCGGTCCCAACTGGATTTGAAGTCCAGCCGCCTCACCGGAGACGACGATCTTCCGCGCCTGCATTGCTACATGGAGGCGGGCGCATTATAGCTACTTTCCCGCCTTTACACACATCTATTAGCGCTTTTTTCACTGTCCCGTTTCGTTGCCACCCTCCATTTTGGTTAAAACCCCATATTTTCCGTAAGTTACAATCAAGCCCGCCGGTTTAGCCTACCGGGATCACAGAAAACAAGAATCGTAATTTGATAACCAGAAAACGGAATACCCGCGCCAGGAGGGATGGTTTACAACGACTTTAACCGGTCTCAGAACGCTTTGTTACTGAAGGATAAGAGGAATGAACAGTCAGATTATCTCTGTGAAGGAGAAGATAGGCTACGGCATGGGCGACGCCGCCAGCCATATCATCTTCGATAACGTCATGCTGTACATGATGTTTTTCTACACCGACATCTTTGGTATTCCCGCTGGCTTTGTTGGCACCATGTTCCTGCTGGCCCGCGCGCTGGACGCTATCTCCGACCCCTGCATGGGCCTGATTGCCGACCGTACCCGCAGCCGCTGGGGCAAGTTCCGCCCGTGGATTTTGTTCGGCGCTATCCCCTTCGGTGTCGTCTGCGTGCTCGCCTACACCACGCCGGACCTCAGCCATAACGGCAAACTGGTCTACGCCGCCGTGACCTACACGCTGCTAACGCTGCTCTACACCGTGATTAATATCCCCTACTGCGCCCTCGGCGGGGTGATCACCAATGACCCCACTCAACGTATCTCGCTCCAGTCCTGGCGCTTCGTGCTGGCAACGGCGGGCGGCATGCTCTCCACGGTGCTGATGATGCCGCTGGTGCATCTCATCGGCGGGGATGATAAAGCGCTGGGCTTCCAGGGGGGCATCGCGGTGCTGTCGGTGGTGGCGTTCCTGATGCTCGCCTTCTGCTTCTTTACCACCCGCGAACGTATCCAGGTGCCGCCGAGCACCACCCCGATGCGGGAAGACCTGCGCGATATCTGGAACAACGACCAGTGGCGCATCGTCGGTTTCCTGACGCTGCTAAACATCCTCGCGGTCTGCGTGCGCGGCGGGGCGATGATGTACTACGTCACCTGGATCCTCGGCCAGCCGGAGACGTTCGTTGCCTTCCTTACCACCTACTGCGTCGGCAACCTGATCGGCAGCGCGCTGGCGAAGCCGCTTACCGACTGGAAGTGCAAGGTCAGCGTCTTCTGGTGGACCAACGCGGCGCTGGCGGTACTGAGCGTGGCGATGTTCTTTGTGCCGATGAGCGCCAGCCTCACTATGTTTGGTTTTATCTTTGTGATTGGCGTTCTGCATCAGCTGGTAACGCCGATTCAGTGGGTCATGATGTCCGACACCGTCGACTACGGCGAGTGGTGCAACGGTAAACGTCTGACCGGGATCAGCTTCGCCGGCACGCTGTTCGTGCTGAAGCTGGGCCTGGCCCTCGGCGGAGCGATGATCGGCTGGGCGCTGGCGGGCGGCGGCTACGATGCGGCGGCAAAAGCGCAGAACGGCACCACCATCACCATCATTATTGCCCTCTTTACCCTTGTCCCGGCGGTCTGCTATCTGCTGAGCGCCATTATTGCCAAACGCTTCTATACCCTGAAGACCCCTTTCCTGACCGCCATGATGCAGCAGCTCGCCGTCGGCGCACGCCGCAACCAGCAGGAGTTTGACCAGGAATCGATCGGCAAAGAATTAACGCAT
Source organism: Pseudescherichia sp. L3 (assembly GCF_024656065.1). Classification (NCBI taxonomy): domain Bacteria; kingdom Pseudomonadati; phylum Pseudomonadota; class Gammaproteobacteria; order Enterobacterales; family Enterobacteriaceae; genus Pseudescherichia; species Pseudescherichia sp. L3. The sequence continues at coordinate 357,561 of NZ_JANKYC010000003.1, read as the reverse complement.
TAAAAGGAACAGACCATGAAAATCAGTGATGGAAACTGGCTTATTCAACCCGGCCTTAACGTGATCTCTCCCGTGCAGGTCTTTGACGTGGAGCAGCAGGGCAACGAACTGTTGATCCACGCCGCCCCGCGTGACGTCCGTGAGCGGACGTGGCAGCTGGATACGCCACTCTTTACCCTGCGCCTCTTCTCGCCGCAGGAGGGCGTGATCGGCGTGCGGATGGAGCACTTCCAGGGCGCGTTGGATAACGGCCCGCACTACCCGCTGAACCTTCAGTCAGACGTAGAGATCGAGCTGCAAAACAGCGAGGCGTTCGCATCCCTGACCTCCGGCAGTCTCACCGCGCGGGTCACTAAAGGCGAAACCTGGTCGCTGGATTTTCTCCATAACGGGGTGCGGATCACCGGCAGCCAGCTGAAGAACAGCGGTTACGTGCAGGATGCGCATCACGGTAAAAACTACCTTTTCGAGCGACTGGATCTGGGCGTGGGAGAGGCTGTCTATGGCCTGGGCGAGCGCTTTACCGCCCTGGTGCGCAACGGCCAAACGGTGGAGACCTGGAACCGAGACGGCGGCACCAGTACCGAGCAGTCGTACAAGAATATCCCCTTCTACCTCACCAATCGCGGCTACGGCGTGCTGGTGAACCATCCCGAATGCGTCTCCTTTGAGGTGGGATCGGAGAAGGTGTCGAAGGTGCAGTTCAGCGTTGAGGGTGAGGACCTTGAGTACTTCGTGATCGACGGCCCAACGCCGAAAGAGGTGCTTAACCGCTACACGCAGCTCTCCGGCCGCCCGGCGCTGCCGCCTGCATGGTCGTTTGGTCTCTGGCTCACCACCTCGTTTACCACTAACTACGATGAGGCCACGGTAAACAGCTTTATCGACGGCATGGCCGAGCGCAATCTGCCTCTGCACGTCTTCCATTTCGACTGCTTCTGGATGAAAGCCTTCCAGTGGTGCGATTTTGAGTGGGACCCGGTGACCTTCCCGGATCCAGAGGGGATGATCCGCCGCCTGAAGGCGAAAGGGTTGAAAATCTGCGTCTGGATCAATCCTTACATCGGTCAGAAGTCCCCGCGCTTTAAGGAGCTGAAGGAAAAAGGCTACCTGCTCAAACGCCCTGATGGCTCGCTCTGGCAGTGGGACAAGTGGCAGCCGGGGCTGGCTATCTATGACTTTACCAATCCCGAAGCCTGCCGTTGGTACGCCGACGAGCTGAAGAAGCTGGTGGCGATCGGCGTCGACTGCTTCAAGACCGACTTTGGTGAACGGATCCCTACCGACGTACAGTGGTTCGACGGATCCGATCCGCAGAAAATGCACAACCACTATGCCTATATCTACAACGAACTGGTGTGGAACGTGCTGAAAGAGACGGTGGGCGAGCGCGAGGCGGTGCTGTTTGCTCGCTCTGCTTCAGTCGGGGCGCAACAGTTCCCGGTGCACTGGGGCGGCGACTGCTATGCCAACTACGAGTCGATGGCGGAAAGCCTGCGCGGCGGGCTATCGATTGGCCTCTCCGGGTTTGGTTTCTGGAGCCACGACATCGGCGGTTTTGAGAATACTGCCCCGGCGCATGTCTATAAACGCTGGTGCGCGTTCGGGCTGCTCTCCAGCCATAGCCGCCTGCACGGCAGCAAATCCTATCGCGTGCCCTGGGCCTATGACGAAGAGTCCTGCGACGTGGTACGCCACTTTACCCAGCTGAAGTGCCGCATGATGCCCTATCTCTATCGCCAGGCGGCGCTGGCCCGTGAGCAGGGTACCCCGATGCTGCGGGCGATGATGCTGGAGTTCCCGGACGATCTCGCCTGCGACTACCTTGACCGCCAGTATATGCTCGGCGACGCCGTGCTGGTCGCACCGGTCTTCTCCGAGGCGGGTGACGTGCAGTTCTACCTGCCGGAGGGGCGCTGGACGCACCTGTGGCGCAACGATGAGCTACAGGGCAGCCGCTGGCACAGACAGCAGCACGACTTTATGAGCCTGCCGGTCTATGTGCGAAACAACACGCTGCTGGCGCTGGGAAGCAATGACCAGCGGCCGGACTATGCGTGGCATGAGGGCACCACCTTCCAGCTCTTTGCCCTGGAGGAGGGGCATGAGGCCATCTGCGAGGTGCCGGGTAACGACGGCGCGGTGGTGTTTACCCTGAAGGCGACGCGCGAGGGCAATACGCTGCGCGTAGTGGGATCTGGCGAGGCACAGCGCTGGACGCTTTGCCTGCGCAACGTGCAGCAGATTGGCGGCGTGCAAGGCGGCACATCTGCTGGCAGCGAGTGGGGCGTGGTAGTGAGCGCCGAGGGGAGCACGCTCACCATCGAGCTGTAGGCCCGGCAAGCTTACTGCACGATTTCGCCGTTGCGCATCGTCTGAGTAAGCTGCTGCTTCATCACGTTGATCGCTTTCAGCTCGCCGTTCACGGTTGGCTTCAGCGGTGCCTCAGCGTTGACCCTGCCGGTGGCGGTGAGCTGGATATTACCGCCGCCGGAGAGGGGCAGAGCAGGCCAGCCCCACTGCTGCAATATGCTGAGCGGAATGCCGCGCCCGTTGAGGTTAACGTTCACCTGCCGCTCTGGCCCCTGTGAGACGGTGGCGGTGCCTTCCAGCAGACCCTCGCCTGTGAAGGCGCTCAGCTCGCTGATGTTGACCGTACTACGGTCGGCGGCCAGCGCCAGCGAGGGACGACGAACGTCGACGCGGTTAAAGGTCGCGGCGGCGGCGTTGAGCTTGGCGCTGCCACCCCACACGCCCCACTGGCGATCCCGCGCCAGCTGTAGGTTCGCACCGTAGCCATCCAGAGCGGTGATCTGCCACGGGAACGCAGGATCGATGTCGATCACCAGGTTACGGCTGGCGCTAAACCTTTTCAGCGTTACGCTGTTCAGCCAGCTCGGGAGTTGATCCATCCACAGCCGTTTCCAGTTAGCGGGCAGGGTATATTCCAGACCTGCCAGCGCCGTGTCGTCCAGCACCAGCGCTTTGCCGTCCCGCAGCCAGTTGCCCGAGGTACGCACCATGCCACCCTCCCAGCGGGAGGTGAACTGGCGCAGCGCCATGCCTTGCGGAGAGAATTCGGCGTTAAAAATCGGATCGAAGAGGTGCAGCGAACCAAAGATAAACTCGCTGGCGTTCATCGAGAGTCGGCCATCCTCGCTCTGCCAGTCGCCCCGCGTCAGGGTCAGGCCGCGAGCGCTGAGGTCGAGATCGGTCACTGCCCAGTCCGGTCCCTGCAGGCGGGCATCGGTGACTTCAAGGCGGCCAATCTGCAGCGAGGGCAGGGTAGTCAGCGGGGCGAAGAAATCGGTCAGGGATTTATCGCTCTGTAGACGAATGTCGTTCAGGCGCAGGCTATCGACAATCCAGCCCCCGTCGGCGGTGCGGCGGGCCGTACCGGTGAGCGATCCACGCGCCATATCTGCGCCAATAGTGCTTAGGGTCACGTCGCTATTATCAATACTGCCCTGAATCAGCACGTTGCTGACGGGGACGCCGTTCAGCGTCATCGAGCCAGCGCTGAACTGGATCTGTGCTTTGCTGCCCATCACGTTGCCCGCTATCGGCTCCCAGGGGGTAATACCACCGGTTACCCGCTGGGCGCTAAGATCCCAGCCGGTGGCCGGACTGTTAAAGGCCATATCGCTCAGCTGCAGGCGGTCGGCCTTGAGCGGCAGCGGCGCGGTGGCGGGCGAGAGGTTGAGCGTTCCCTCCTGGAGCAAAATAGTGTCCGCGTGCAGCGGATCGGTGAACTGGCGGCTGCTAAAGCCGATGTCCACGCTCTTCGCTTCCAGCGTCGCGGGCTGACCTTTACGACCAAAGTTGACGTTCTTGAGCAGCAGATGGGAAGGCGAGGAGAAGCGGTGATCGGCGGCGTCAAAGGCGAGGTGATAGTCGGTGTTACTGCTAACCCATTTACCAACCTGCGTTGCACCCCAGCGCGTCTGAACCAGAAAATAGCAGGCCACAATCGCCAGCAGCAGGGCGATCGCGATGTAGAGCAGCATTTTTCCAATCAGTTTCATGGTCTTCCTTCCCGATGAGCATACAAGGAGTTTATGCACGATTTGTGCGCAATGCTCAAGGAAGGAATGGTGAGACAGTGTTACGGCGGCAGCGGGTGAATACCGCTGCCGCGAGGGGGGTCAGTTCTTCTCTGGCGGGAAGACGAGGTTCAGCACGATAGCGGTGATACCGCCCGCGGCGATGCCGGAGGAGAGCAGGTTTTTCAGCCAGTCAGGCGCAAACTGCAGGATCAGCGGCTGCTGGGAAACACCAAGGCCCACGGCCAGCGAGAGGGCGATAATCATAATCGCACGGCGGTTCAGCGGCTCGCGGGAGACGATACGCACCCCGGAGGCGGCGATAGTGCCGAACATCACCAGGGTAGCGCCGCCGAGCACCGGCTCAGGAATGTGCTGGACGAAGCCACTCACTGCCGGGAACAGGCCGAGCACGATCAGCATCAGCGCCACGATAAACCCGACGTAGCGGCTGGCGACGCCGGTCAGTTGGATCACGCCGTTGTTCTGGCCGAAGCAGGAGTTCGGGAAGGTATTGAACACCGCCGAAACAAAGGAGTTCAGGCCGTTAGCCAGCACGCCGCCCTTCAGGCGCTTCATATAGAGCGGACCGGAGACCGGCTGCTCAGAGACGTCGGAGGTGGCGGTGATATCGCCAATGGTCTCGAGGGAGGTGATCATAAATACCAGCATCAGCGGCAGGAGCAGACTCCAGTCAATGCCCAGACCGTAGTAGAGCGGGGTCGGGACCATGATCAGGTCGCTGCTGGTCGGGGCGCTGTTCTGCGGCAGCATGCCCATCCACCAGGCCAGCAGATAGCCTACTGCCATGGCGATCACCAGCGAGGCCACGCGCAGGTAAGGATTACGCTGGCGGTTCAGCAGGATAATCACTGCCAGCACCACGCCTGCCAGCAGCAGATTTTTCGGTGCGCCGAAGGTGTGATCCGCCATCGCGCCGTAGCCGCCACCGATAGAGGTCAGGCCAACCTGAATCAGCGACAGGCCGATAATCATGACCACCACGCCGGAGACCAGCGGGGTGATCACCCGGCGGGCCAGGTGCAGCACGCGGGAGATGACCATCTCGGTGCAGCTCGCCAGCATCAGGGTGCCAAACAGCGCCGCCATCATCGTCGGGACGTCCGCGCCGCCGGTTTTCAACGCTGTGCCGCCCATGATCAGCGGGGCAACAAAGTTAAAGCTGGTGCCCTGAATGGAGAGCAGACCTGAGCCCACCGGACCCCAGGCTTTAATCTGGATAATCGAGGCGACGCCGGAGGCGAACAGCGACATGCTGATGATGTGCTGCGTATCCTGCGCGGGCAGGCCGAGGGCCTGGCAGATCAGCAGTGCCGGAGTAATGACCGCAACAAACATCGCCAGCAGGTGCTGGCAGGCGGCAAAAAGGGTTTGCGCCAGCGGCGGACGATCTTCCAGACGGTAGATCAGTTCGCTATTGTGTGGCTGCGCAACCGGTTGCGCATTTTCAGACTCGACGGTGTTAACGGACATCTCAGGCAATTCCACGGTGGAAAAGCGGGCATTTTAGCTGAGCAACCCATAAAAGCAAACGATTGCATTTATAAATTTTACAAGGTGTATCTGATAGGCGTTATCAGGCGTTGGAATAACGCTCGGTTTCCGGCATCCAGCGCTCAATCAGCGCTGCGGCCTGCTCCGGGTAGCGTTCGTGAATATGCCGGGCAAGGCGCTGTACTTCGGGGATCATCGCCCGGTCACGCAGCAGATCGGCGACCTTAAACTCGGCGTTACCGGTCTGACGGGTTCCCAGCAGCTCGCCTGGGCCGCGGATCTCCAGATCTTTTTGCGCAATTACAAAGCCGTCGTTGCTGTCGCGCAGCACCTGCAAACGCATTTGCGCCGTTTTGGAGAGCGGGGATTTGTAGAGCAGCACGCAGTGGGAGGCAACCGCACCACGGCCCACGCGGCCCCGCAGCTGGTGGAGTTGCGCAAGGCCCAGACGCTCCGGGTTCTCGATGATCATCAGGCTGGCGTTGGGTACGTCCACGCCCACTTCAATCACTGTGGTCGCCACCAGCAGATGCAGCTCGCCCTGCTTGAACGCCTGCATCACCGCCTGCTTCTCGGCGGGCTTCATGCGACCATGGACCAGGCCAACGTTCAGCTCTGGCAGAGCCAGCTTCAGCTCCTCCCACGTTGCTTCGGCGGCCTGGGCCTCCAGCAGATCGGACTCTTCAATCAGCGTGCAGACCCAATAGGCCTGGCGGCCTTCATTGGTGCAGGCATGGCGCACGCGCTCGATAATCTCGCTGCGCCGCGTATCGGCAATCGCCACGGTAGTGACCGGGGTACGCCCCGGCGGCAGCTCGTCGATGGTAGAGGTATCGAGATCGGCATAGGCGGTCATCGCCAGGGTTCGGGGAATAGGGGTGGCAGTCATGATCAGCTGGTGAGGATGAAAGCCCTGCTGCTGACCCTTCTCCCGCAGCGCCAGCCGCTGGTGGACGCCAAAGCGGTGCTGCTCATCGATGATCACCAGCGCCAGGCCGTTAAACTGTACCTGCTCCTGGAAAATGGCATGCGTGCCGACCACCATCTGCACCTGGCCGCTGGCAATCGCCTCCTGCTGTGCAAGACGAGCCTTACCCTTCTGCTTGCCCGCCAGCCAGCCTACCTGAATGCCCAGTGGCTCAAACCAGCTGCGGAAGTTGTTGGCGTGCTGCTCAGCCAGCAGCTCGGTGGGTGCCATCAGCCCTACCTGCTTGCCGTTGGCAATGGCGCGCAGCGCGGCCAGAGCGGCCACCAGCGTTTTGCCCGAACCCACGTCGCCCTGCACCAGGCGCATCATCGGAATATCCAGCGCCATATCGTGCTCGATCTCTGCTGTAACCCGCGCCTGGGCGGCAGTGGGCTTAAACGGCAGCGCCGCCAGCAGCTGGTTTTTTAACGTGTCGTTGGCCTTCAGGGACTGGGCGTGGAACCGCTGCGCCCCGGCGCGTAATGCCAGCATGCTGAGATTATGCGCCAGCAGCTCTTCAAGGATCAGGCGGCGCTGGGCAGGATGCTGGCCAAGCTCTAAATCGGCCAGCTGTAAGGTCGGCGGCGGACGATGCAGCGTGCGCAGCGCCTCCGGCAGGCTCATCATCCCCTGCGCCAGCTCAGGCGGCAGCAGCTCTGCAATGGCGCAGGTGTCGAGCAGATCCAACGCCTGGTCGGTCAGCTTACGCAGCGTTCCTTGCTTGATACCTTCGGTAGTCGGATAGACCGGGGTGAGGGTCTCCTGCATCTCCGGAGTGCTGAGATCGCCCTGAATGCGGTACTCGGGGTGGATCATCTCCGCGCCGTATTTGCCGCGCTTCGCCTCACCATAGGCCAGCACGCGGCGGCCTGGAGAGAGGCTATTTTTCATCGCCGCGTTGAAGTTGAAAAAGCGCATCGTCAGGATGCCGCTGCCGTCGCTGATCTGGCAGGTCATCATCCGACGGCCGCCGAAGGTCACGTTGCTATTAAGCACTTCACCTTCGACCGTGGCATACACGCCCGGCAGCAGGTCAGCGATGGGATAGAGATGGGTACGATCTTCGTAGCGCAGCGGCAGATGCAGGAGCAGATCCTGGACGTTCACTAAACCGATTTTGGCCAGCTTGCTGCTTTGTGCCGCGCCAACGCCGGTGAGAGAGCTGAGCGGGACAGCATCGAGCAGTTTGCCTTGCATAATCTTACCTTGCTGCCTGCATGGTGGACCACCACGCGTCGTCGGCTTCGATTTCGCCATCCGCGTTGAGGTCGGGATAGGGCAGCCCTTTCTGCTTCGCTACGCGGGCAAGCACGGGGTAACTGCCTTCAAACAGCAGTCGATGCTGGTCGTCATAATCTATGGTGCTGGTATCGCGAGCGTACATCCCGGCGTTCTGCCGCTGGCGCTGCGCCTCATAGAGGATCAGCGCGGAGGCGACCGAGACGTTAAGTGACTGCACCATACCGATCATCGGAATGATAATGTCCTGGTCCGCCAGGTCCAGCGCCTCCTGGGTGATACCGGTCTTCTCCTGCCCCATCAGAATACAGGTAGGGCGGGTATAGTCGATATCACGGAAATCTACGGATTTTTCAGAGAGATGGGTAGCCAGCACCTGCATCCCCTGGCCTTTCAGATGCCCGACGGCATCGGCAATGGTGCGGTGCGTTTTAACCTGTACCCAGCTGTTACTTCCCGCAGCGGAGGAGGCCATGATGCGCATCCGGTTTTCAGGCCAGACGGCGTGGACTTCATGCACGCCGACGGCATCGGCGGTGCGAATGATTGCCGAAACGTTATGCGGCTTATGGACCTGTTCCATGCAGACGGTCAGATCAGGCTGGCGCCTGGCGAGCATCTCACGTATACGCGCATAACGTTTCAGAGTCATAGGGCTAGTTTCGGTTACGGGTGACCTTGATCACGTCCGGCAGCACGCGGATTTTGCGCATGATATTCGCCAGGTGCACGCGGTCGCGGCAGGTCAGGCGGATAAAGGCGCTATAGACGCGACCATCTTTCTCTTCCGTATTCAGGCTTTGAATATTGGAAGAGGCCGTGTTGATTGCCGCCGTCAGGTTTGCCAGCGCGCCCTGATGGTTGAACATATCCACCTTGATCTCGGTGATAAACTCCTGCGCCGTCTCTTTATCCCACTCAACCGCCATAAACTTCTCAGGCTCTTTCTGATAGCCACGGATGTTACGGCAGGACTCATGGTGGATCACCAGCCCTTTACCCGGGCTGACGTGCGCAATAATCGGGTCGCCGGGGATCGGACGGCAGCATTTCGCAAAGGTGATCAGCACCCCGTCCGCGCCCTTAATCGGCAGATGACCATGGCTCGGCGTGGTAGACACAGCGGAGGCTTCGCCCTGCTGTAGATTTTTCGCCACCACCACGCTCATGGCATTGCCGAGGCCAATCTCCGCCAGCAGATCGTCAAGGGAGACAAGCTTCATGCGTACCAGCTCGCGCTGGATATTCTCAGACGGGATCTCCGCCAGCTTGCGGCTACCGCCGAGGGCGTGATTCAGCAGACGACGGCCCAGGCTAACCGAGTCATCGCGCTTGAGGTTTTTCAGCATCTGGCGGATTTTGGCGCGCGCTTTCGAGCTCACGACAAAGTTAAGCCAGGCGGCGTTCGGGCGTGCACCCGGTGCGGTAATAATCTCTACCGTCTGGCCACTCGCCAGCGGCTGCGACAGCGGGTAGGGCTGCCGATCGACACGTGCGCCTACGCAGGCGTGGCCGATATCGGTATGTACCGCATAGGCGAAGTCGACCGGCGTCGCACCGGCAGGCAGCTCAACGATGCGCCCTTCCGGTGTGAAAACGTAAATCTCATCCGGGAAAAGATCGGATTTAACGCTTTCGATAAATTCAAAGGAGCTACCTGCGCTCTGCTGGAGCTCAAGCAGGCTCTGCATCCAGCGCTGGGCGCGGATCTGTGCGGTGGTGCTGCTCTCGCCGTGCTCTTTATAAGCCCAGTGTGCCGCAACCCCCATCTCCGCCATCTGGTCCATATCTTCAGTACGGATCTGCACCTCAACCGGCACGCCGTGCGGGCCAATCATAGAGGTGTGCAGAGACTGATAGCCGTTCGCTTTCGGAATGGCGATATAGTCCTTCATGCGTCCTGGACGCGGCTTGTAGAGGCTGTGCATCTGACCCAGCACGCGATAGCAGGTGTCGAGATCCTCAACAATCACCCGGAACGCATAGATGTCCATGATCGAGTGAAAACGCTGCTCTTTCAGCACCATCTTGCAGTAGATGGAGTAGAGATGCTTCTCGCGACCGCTCACGCGGCAGGGGATACCCGCCTCCTGCAAACGCCCTTCGATCTCCGAGAGGATTTTTTGAATCATCTCTTTACGGTTGCCGCGCGCGGCCTTCACCACCTCTTTAATCACGCGGTAGCGGTTCGGGTGCAGCGCTTCAAAGCCCAGCTCTTCCAGCTCGGTTTTGATATGGTGGATACCTAAGCGGTGCGCCAGCGGGCTGTAGATTTCGAGGGTTTCACGGGCGATGCGGCGACGCTTGTCCGGGCGTAGTGAGCCCAGGGTGCGCATGTTATGGGTGCGGTCAGCAAGCTTGATGAGAATGACGCGGATATCCTGCACCATCGCCATGATCATCTTACGAAAGTTTTCGGCCTGCGCCTCTTTCTTATCGCGGAAATTCAGCTTATCAAGCTTTGAGACCCCTTCCACCAGCTCGGCCACGGTTTTGCCAAACAGCTGCTCCATGTCCTGATAGGTGGCGGGGGTATCTTCAATTACGTCATGCAGCAGCGCGGCCATCAGCGTTTCGTGGTCGAGTTTCATCTCGGCCAGAATACAGGCCACCGCTACCGGGTGCGTAATGTAGGGTTCACCGCTTGAACGTGTTTGGCCCTCGTGAGCGTCACGTGCAACGAGATACGCCTGCTGGAGACGTTTGATCTGGTCTTCCGGCAGGTAGGTGCGAATCAGTTGATTCAGGCTTTCAAACAGATACAAGGGTGACCTGCAGCGTTATTAACGACGACCTTCAGCAATAGCGGTGACGGCCTGTAACTCAGCGGCTTCCTGCTCTTGCTGCTCCTGGCGCTCACGTACGTCGAGGATCTGGTTGGTGATCAGACCTTCTTCGATTTCGCGCAGCGCGATAACGGTAGTTTTATCGTTCTCTTCCGCTACCAGCGGATCTTTACCGCCAACCTGCATCTGACGAGCGCGACGCGCGGCCACCAGTACCAGGTCAAAACGGTTACCAATTTTCTCTACAGCGTCCTGAACAGTTACGCGTGCCATACTTAAAGTGCTCCACAGATGAAGAAATGACTGGGCATAATACTTAAACCCGGTTCAATCTGCCAATAGTTTGCTGATTAAAGCGTCATGTCGCTGCATTTGGCGGCCCATGCGCAGACGTTCAGCACGGATGATAGTCTTCATATCGCTGATAGCGGTATCAAAATCATCGTTCACAACCAGATAATCATATTCGGCGTAATGGCTCATTTCTGCAACTGCCTGGGCCATACGCTTGGCAATCACCTCTTCGCTATCCTGGCCGCGGCCACGCAGGCGGCGATCCAGCTCCAGCTTCGACGGCGGCAATACAAAGATGCTGCGCGCCTGAGGCATTTTTGCGCGGATCTGCTGCGCGCCCTGCCAGTCGATATCGAGGAAGACGTCTACGCCTGTAGAGAGCACCTGCTCAATGGCGACCCGGGACGTACCGTAGTAATTGCCAAATACTTCCGCATGCTCAAGGAACGCATCGTTGCCAATCATGGTTTTGAACTCGTCATGATCTACAAAGAAGTAGTGTTCACCGTGCACTTCACCGGGACGCGGCGCGCGCGTGGTATGTGAAACAGAAACCTGGGTGTCGTACAACGGTTGGGTCTTTAACAAAGCCTGAATGAGGCTTGATTTGCCCGCGCCGCTAGGGGCGGAAACGATATAGAGCGTGCCTTGAGCCATGAGTATCTTTATATGTAATGAACGAACGGAAATGTCTACATACGTGCCTATTATACACGTCGGTACCCTTTAACGTAGTTTTTGTCACATTTTCCCACGAGATTATTGCATTTTGCGCACTCTCTTCCTGATTCATCTCTCGTTTGCAGCAACGTTTTAAAAAGCGCTGAAGCCGCCTCGCAGCCTGCTGTTTTGCTCTTCGCCAGCCGGTTCGCTACGCGGTATACCGTGCTGGTCGAGGCAAGGGAGAAAGAGTATGTGGAAACGTAGAGGATTGGCGCTCGGCTTAACGCTCTGGAGCTGCTATAGCACGGCGGCCTGTCCGTCCTGGTCGCCCTTTCGGGCGCAGCTGGAGATCGCCCGGCTCCAGCGACAGGTTACCCAGTGGAACCTGGCGTACTGGCAGGAGGGGAGCAGCGGCGTGAGCGATGCGGTGTACGATCGTCTCAGCGATCGGCTGGCACAGTGGCAGCGCTGCTTTATATCCCAGCCGCTGCCCGACGTCTCAGCGCCGCCCGTGGGCGGTACGGTGCCGCATCCGGTGATGCATACCGGGGTGCGCAAGCTGGCGGACAAATATGCCCTCAAGCGCTGGATGGGCGACCGCCGTGATCTTTGGGTACAGCCTAAGGTTGATGGCGTGGCGGTGACGCTGGTCTACCGCAATGGGCGGCTAGCAGAAGCCATCAGCCGTGGCGATGGCCGTAAGGGGGAGTCGTGGACCGAGAAAGTGCGCCTTATTCCTTCCCTGCCTCAACGGATTGCCGGGCCGCTGGCAAACAGCGTTCTGCAAGGGGAGATTTACCTGGCGCGTGATGGACATATCCAGCAGCGGATGGGGGGAATCAACGCCCGCGCGAAGGTAGCGGGTGCCCTGATGCAGCGAGAGAACTCGCCTCTTTTGAATGAACTGGCGCTCTTTATCTGGGCCTGGCCGGACGGCCCTGCTGCGATGGAGCAGCGCCTGAAGCTGCTGAGCGAAGCCGGGTTTAACACCAGCGCGCGTTTCAGCCTGCCGGTGAAAAACGCAGATGAGGTCGAGACGATCCGCGCCCGCTGGTTCACCTCGCCGCTACCCTTTGCCACCGACGGGGTTGTGATCCGCGCGGCGAAAGAGCCGGAGGGCAGGCGCTGGCGACCCGGCGAAGGTGAGTGGGTTATGGCCTGGAAATACCCGCCCGTAGAGGAGGTTGCCGAGGTAACCAATATCCGCTTTGCTACCGGACGCAGCGGCAAGATCGCCGTGGTGGCGGAGCTTGAGCCGATACAGCTGGATGACAAAACGGTGCGTCGGGTAAGCCTTGGCTCTGTTCGCCGCTGGCAAGAGCTGGACATCGCGCCGGGCGATCAGGTCCAGGTCAGCCTGGCGGGTCAGGGTATTCCGCGCATCGATCGAGTGATATGGCGTAGCCTGGCGCGTGACAAACCCGAGCCGCCGCCCGCGTATTTCAATTCGCTTACCTGCTTTTATGCTGCACCCGATTGTCAGGCGCAATTTTTCGCCAGGCTGGTATGGCTTAGCTCAAAGCCGGTGCTGGATATTACAGGCATGGGCAACGCGGGCTGGCGGCTCCTGCATCAGGCGCATCGCTTTGAGCATATCTTCTCCTGGCTGGCTCTGACCCGACAGCAGCTAGAGAACACGCCGGGATTGAGTGCAGCCAGAGGGCGGCAGATCTGGCATCAGTTCAACCTGGCCCGTGAGCGACCATTTATCCGCTGGGTGATGGCGTTGGGTCTGCCGCTCACTCAGGCCGCGCTGCGGCTCTCAGGTGATAGTAGCTGGTCGCAGTTTACCGGGCGCAATGAGCTTAGCTGGCAGCAGTTGCCGGGCGTTGGTGTGGAGAAGGCGCGGCAGCTGGTTACCTTCATGCATCATCCGCTAGTGCAGAGCCTCAGCGCATGGCTGGCGAAGCAGGGGATAAGGGGGTTTTAAAACAAAACTAGCCGATGCAGGTGATGACCGCGTCGTTGAGAAACATATAGCTGCCGCTAAAGGCGGTTCCACATTTTAGCTTTGGCGTTAAGGTCTCGGTGAGGGTCAGAGTAAAGCGCTGCTCTGCTTCATCGACGTGGGTGACCTTTGCCGCCTGGAAATCAAAGTAGCGCCTCACTTCAGGCCACTGGGATTTATACAGGCTCTCCTTAGCTGAAAAGAGCGTTAGCAGCGCCTGCGGATAGGGCAGGGATAACGAGGACAATAGCTGCTGTTCGTCTGACGAGGCGAACATGTCTGCCGTCTCCAGCATCACCTCGGGCTGCCACTGCTCAATGTCGATACCCGGCATAAGTCCCGCTGATTCAGGGGCGATAACAACCAGGGCATACTTATCGCTGTGGGAGATACTGCCCCGCCAGCCAGCTGGCCACTGGGGAACGCGCTCATGGGTGCCAATAATCGTTGAGTTGGCCTGCGCCTGCGCGAGCAGCACCTGCCCGCAGTAGCGGCTCGCCAGATATTCAGCTCTGCGCTTCGCCACCGCATTATTTAGCGCATCTGGGAACGGCTGCGAGAAACGCTGAAACAGCGCGTCGCTGTAGTGCGCACGATCATACTCAACGAGGCAGTAGGTGAGGGCAGGGAGATGGCGGATAGAGCCGGACTCCGCACGTAAGATAAAGGGCGGGGCGTCGAAGGTGCGGGTGGGGCAGAGTAGGGTAGTTGTCATGGGTTGGTTAAACCTATTTTTGCTCTTCCTCAATTAAGCGGTGGCACACTGACAGATTTAAGGCCACGAATTCCTCCCAATTGTAAAGGTGGACATAGTTTAACTGAAACTGCAGATCGACCCGACAGATATCTGGACGCCGATCGTAAATGTGGCAGCCTTTATTAACAGCATCATAGTGTCGGCAGGTACCGTCTCCCCTATCGAGAAAGCGGGTCTCCTCTGCCACATCTACATGCTGGCAGCACAGCCCGCACTGGAGGCAGGGAAAAGGTGAAAGCTTTTTTTCGCAATGCATTATCGTCACCAGCAATCAGGCTCGCCTATAGCAGCGAGCCTGATGTCACCATTACACTTCTAAATCATCCAGCTCAGCTTTCTCACCTGCTGATACGGCAGCAATATCGATGATGCGTTTTTCAGTTGAGAGCACCAGATTACCATCCTGATCGAGGATGGGGGTATCAATCATTGCTTTTAGCAGTTGCGCATACTTGACGGACATAAATACGGCTTCTTTGCTTTCCTGTGGAAAATCACGGAAGTTTTCACCGTAGTTTTCCAGCGCGTCTTTCATCTCGTGAACCGCGCCGCGCAGGCGGCCGCTGGTCAAGGAGAATACATTATTTGCAAGAGAGGTCACTTTTTCAATGGCCTGAAGTTTAGCTACCATCAATGCACCATCATCGCAGAAGGTTTTTGCCTGCTCCATATTGCTCCGGGCATTATTCAGCGCCTCTTCACCTTTGTTACCCAGAATATGACCAAAAATAGCCAACGCTGGACCCGCAACAATGCCGCCCAGTACCATCATACCGCCAGCCATACCGAAACCACCGGTTGCTAGGGAGCCACCGCCAAGCCATGCCAGAGTTGCGTTAGTGGCAGCAGCACCAGAGAGAGAAGAGATTGCCGTACCGGTACTTGCCGTAGCCAGCAGCATGGTGCCGTTATAAGCACCAAATGCTAATGCGGCACCGCTCCCCATTCCTGTCCCCAGACCCAGGCCTGCATCTTTCAGCATCTGGTAGTCCTGTTGTAGATCTGCCAACGTCGTCTTAGTGAAATCTCCTGCTTGAAGCTTTTCCAATTCGGGACTGGCAGACAGCTCGACGTTTTTGATACGGCCAAAAGTATCGATAAATTCGCTGATTACGCCGTTAAAAGCACGCAGCTTGCGTTGACCATAATCTTCAATAACGCTATTAGTCGCTTCACGACTTTGGTTAATAAGGGCGCAGGTCTCATCTACACTATTTTTCGCGCTTTGGTTAATATCTTTGGCATTGCTATGATCTTTTGCACCGCCCACGCCTTTTGCGATGCCGTAAAGGCCCGCCGCTGCGGCTACTGCACCGATAATAATTGGAATTGGCATGTTATAAATCCTCTATTCAAGAATAAGGGCAAGCGTTTTATTCATTTCACTATTCAGCGCTTCGGCGCTATTGAGCAGGTCTTTAAAAATGAAATCTGGCAGATGGTAGTGGAGCTGAATCTCCTTTAGCAGCATCCATTCAATGCTGGAAATTTGACCAGCCCGCAGTGAAAACAGGAAAAGCTGGAAGATAACGATCTTTGGCTCTGCAAGCGCGTCCGTTTTTTTAGCCTCAAGTAAGGATCTCAATACCGCAGTGGCGGCCTGAACACGACTTTCAGGTGCATCTATTTTGGCCAACGGAAACGCTTTAAGCTTTTCAATCAGCCTCTTTTCAGTTGCCGTATGCCAGTCGTGCTCGTATATGCCAATCAGCGGATAGGAGCGCGGTGAAGTATAGTGTCCCAGTTCCTCCAGCAGTTTGGTCTCCAGCTCGGTCCTTTGAATAGATAACTTACTGAGATCGGAATCGGAGGTCAGTTCTTCCTTGGTCTTACCGTCCCATAAAAAAGGGCTATTGGACAGCGACAGGAGCCTTGCAAGCTCAATTAGAAGGACCTTTTTCTCTTCAGATAGCATGTTAATAAACATAGTGGTGCCGCTTTCCTTACAGTATTAATGGCTTATCAGAGTCCATAAAGTCCTCGAACTCAGACATCGTCTGGAATTGCAGTTTTTTACCTAACAGAGTGGCAAAATCATTTATCGCAAATACAAGGTCATCAATGTTATCGGAGCCGTGAGACATGGCTTTAAAAAAACATTCTGTATCTTGACGTAACTGCGGCATTTCCCGACGGGTAAAATCGTCAAGCAGAGCTTTCTCTTTCGCTATTTGGGCTCGAGCTTCTATCTCAATAGCGCTGATACGGGCCAGCCTTTCACGAGATAAAGCCGCGCCGCGTGCAGCCTCAAGCGCGCTTTGATAAAACATGGAGGAAAGTGTGTACCCAATCATACCCCCAATGGCCGCGCCCACGACCGGAACAGGAATAACAATCTGACCTAGCGCAGCCATCATACCGCTAGAGAGCATTCCGGCTCCCTTCTCACCGACTTCCGCCAGCAGTTCGGCCTCATCGATTTCATTGTTAACATAGCGTTTAATAGATATGCCCAACGACAGACAGATATTCACTGCTAACGCCGGTGCGGTCGTACTAGAAACGGCTCGCAGCAGCTGGCTTTCAGACTGCTGCAGGCCCGCTTTTATAGCAGAGCCAGCAAACGCGGTTCCATAGCCTAAAGCCGCTGCTTTTGCCGTATCGATGGCAACATCCTGAATTGCTTCGCCAAGTTCTTTTTTTTGCTGTGCCACGTTAAAGAGGTTTACGACCAGCGAGATTGTTCCGCCGACAGCCGCACCTGATTTCGCGCCTTCTAACCCTGCACGATGGCTGGTACGTGCGATGTCCATGGCTGTTGCGAGCTTAGGGTGCTCACGATAGTAAATAGCCTGTTCGGTGGTCAGGCCACTATCACAGACGTTATCAGCGAGCTGGTCATAATTTCCCGCTTCATGACGAAGCTTGGCGGCAACCTCAGTTTTGCCCTGTGCTTCAACTTTGTTTGCCTGCTCACGCAGCATAGTGGCTTTATTACGACAAAATGTTGCAGCACCCTCATATTGCTCAGAGGGCAATTCCAGTTTAACGCCGCGATAGCGAGCAAACTTACCGTCGTCCTTAGCGATATCGCTGAAAAGCCCATCCCTGTCGGTCACAAATTTCATTTGGCTCTGAGAGCCTTCGATAATAGTACCATCCAGGATCTGCACGCGGTCGACGACGTTGTGGTTTCTACCATACTCTGGCAAATCGTCGCTACGCACGGTGCGCGCTGGGGTGCGATTGATAATAGCTTCTGCATTGTCCCGGCTGGTAGTGGCGATTTCAGCAGAAAAGCCCGCCTGCTGCTTAATATTCTGCGCTGCGTAATCGGGGTTAACCTTATGTTTTGCAACGTCAGCCAGACCTTTAGCCATTTTCTGGCCGGTTTCGTTATTGACGCCGCGATAGCCTTTCAAATATTCAGCGCCTGCGCTGCCGAAGCGTTCTATCACTTCACCTTCTGCCAGAGCAGTGGCAGTACGAAATTGATCACGTCCAATTTCATGCCGATTGTATTGGCTTTTAGCCGTTTCAGAAAAGGGCGAGGAGCAATCATCTTTTTTGTTCATATAACATCCTGATCAGCTGTATTCGCTTATTATTTTGTTAAGGACGAGATATCGTGCCATTACTATTTAAGGCGATTAATTGATAGACACATATCAGTAATGTGTATCTAGAATATGAAGCCTGTATACTCTTTACCATACTGTATAGATAAACATGTCGCATTTTGGAGCAGATATGACACTGAGTTCACTCTCATGGGAACAGAATCAACGCTTTCGTTTTCTGGAGATCGTGCTGTTTTGGGAGGGGTGTCTTAACACTCACTATCTGTGTAACGCTTTTAATATTGGGCGTCAGCAAGCATCCAGAGATATTAATCGTTACATCAGTGAAGTATCACCTGATGGGCTGTTTTACGATCGACACGCGAAAACCTATAAGCCAACCGCTTGTTTTACGCCACGCTTCATTAAGGGTACTGCTGATGAATATTTGCATTTACTTCAGGGTAAAAAACCGCAGTATGAACGTCAGGACGAGGCAAAGAACTTGCCGCTGATTGACCTGCGTGACGGCCATATAACTATACTTGATGTCCCACCGCGGCATATCGCCCCCTCTATTATTCGCGGCCTTGTTCAGGCGGCACGTCATCAGCTCAGGGTCGATGTAGACTATATCTCGTTAAATTCAGGCGACCAAGTTGGCCGCAATATTGTCCCCCATACACTTGTATATGATGGCATACGCTGGCACGTACGGGCATATTGTGAGAAGAAAAAGGATTATCTCGACTTTGTTATGAGTCGCTTTCGCGGCGTACCCGATCTTCTTGGTAAATCTGAACACGGCCTCAACGGCGATGTTGAATGGAATACGTGGTTAAGTGCAGTTGTGGTACCCAACCCCTTCCTTAGCGTAACGCAACAGGGCATTATTGCTAGCGACTATGCGATGGCACAAGAAGAGCTAATAATTTCTCAACGTATCCCGTTAATGCACTATGCCCTACAACGATTACAGGTAAACTATGATGGAGGATATGAAGAAAACCCGCAGCTTCACCCCTTGGTATTAGCCAATCGTGATGAGCTGATTGCCCATGGCTGTAGCTTTAAGCTTAAAAACGCCGATTTACACGGCTTATAAGCTGAACTGTTATAGATAGCATTAATACAGCCCCTATTAATAATGATTTTATCGGGTTAAGATATTTCAGGAGGTCTAAACACCTACCCAATATTATGAGCCTGCTTGCTCAGCACTCTGAGTTCGATGGCGAAAGCCGTGATATCGCATTGATAGAATTCGATTTGGCAATGTCGACTCGCGGTGAAAGACCTATATGATAAATTTCAGGTGGTGGCCCCGGCCTTTTTAACGTGCGCGTTGCAAGTAATAAGTGGAAAAGGTCAGGGTCTTTACGCAGCCAGCTATAAGATACAGTGCTTGTCAGGCGTTATCTTGCTTGAGGATTTTTCGTGATTAATCAACCATATCTTACGTGCAACACCGCCACCGTAGCCCGTCATGGAAGCATCTTTGCCAATAACCCGATGACAGGGGATGATAATAGCCACCCTATTCGCGCCACAAGCCGATGCTACTGCACGCGTAGCCATAGGGTTACCAATATCTACCGCAACCGCTTGGTAATGGGTTGTCTCGCCATAAGAAACCCTCTGCAAACCTTGCCAGACGCTACGCTGAAATTCGCTGCCTGGCGTATCTAACGCTACGCTGAAATGTTGCCGTTGACCCGCGAAATACTCGCCAATTTCTTTCTCTGCCTGGCGAGTATGGCTGTTTTCCCCCGCAATGATATTTGCATTAAACAGACGTTGTAGATCGCTGAACTCCGTCTCTAATGCTCGCCTGTCAACAAACTCCAGCAGACAAATACCGCGATCGGTGGCGCATACAAACATGGGTCCCAGGGGAGTCGTAAATCGATGGATCAAAATAACCTGACGGTGCTTGCTGGGCGCCGATCCGGTCAACTTCTTGCACGTATAGCCAAAGCCGCTAAGGGAATCATAACCACTGTCGAACGCGACATCCGTCGTTGAGCGGCCCGCTTTTAGCTCTTGCAGCGCCACATTAACACGCTGCATACGCTGAAATGCCTGAAAGGTCATTCCATGGTTTTGCAGAAACCAGCGTCGTACTCGCTCTGGGCTAATATTATGCTGGCGCAGTTCGGCATCGCTGATGCGCTCTTTTGGCGTTTCCCGAACCAGCTGTAACGCTTGCTCAATAAAGTCGGGCGCAGCAAAAGCATTCTGCGTTGGACGACAAATTTTGCACGGGCGGAATCCGGCGCTGAGTGCCGACTTGAAATCCTGATAAAATTCGACGTTTTCCCGCTTGGGTTTGCGTGCCCGGCAAACTGAGATACAGAATACGCCGGTCGTTTTAACCCCGACAAAAAAGACGCCGGTATACTCGACCGAACGGGCAAGTAACGCCTGATACCACATGTCACACTGAGCGCTATCGGTTATTTTCATGGCTAAAAATGTCCACAAAGTTTTGATTTTGCTGAACCTTACTGAGCAGCTCTTTTAACCTGGACTGCGTTGCCGCATGGATAAAATTGCCCATAGAGATACGCCTTACCCCGAGTGAAGCCAGAGTGGCGAAATCTGGTATCATCGGCATACACATAACGTTTAAAGGCAGAGTAACATGCTGAGCCAGTGCAGCAATGCTATCAGGTTGTGTGACACCGGGGACAAAAAAACCATTTGCACCACGCGCCGCATATAGCTGGCCACGATAAATTGTCTGCTCAAGCGTATCTTCTACGTTGAGTAAAAACGTATCGGTTCGCACATTAATAAACATGCCCGGGCAGGCTTCGGTGATTTCCTGAAGTCTGTCCGCAAAGGCGTGTGCGTCATCGAGGCTTCGTACACCGTTCACCACATGACTATCTTCAAGATTTATGCCGATAACGCCTGCCTGAGCCAGACAGCGGATATTTTCAATAATGCGGCTCGTCGTATTGCCATAACCTGCTTCCAGGTCAACGCTTAACGGGAGAGCTGTAACTGCTTTAATGCGAGTAACGATAAAAAGCAGTTCGTCGAAATGCATACCTTCGCCGTCTTCATATCCAAGCAGGCTGGCAATAGCGGCGCTGGACGTACCCAGCGCGTGATACCCAGCCTGCTGTGCAGCCAGAGCGCTGCTGGCATCCCAGACGTTGGCGATAAGCAGGGGGTGGTTTTGATGATGAAGCGCGTTGAAATCCATGATGCTCTCCGGGTGTGGTAGTGCAGGAGAGTGTGTGGTTTTACCCACCTCTCTCACAACCGAAAAGTGGACGACTATTTTTTAAGTATTGCGGTAAGCAAGGCTATTAAAGGGAAATAAATTCTACAATTAGCTCTAATAATTTTGGATTGGCTTTGTTCTAATTAAAAAATGTTTAATCAGATTCGTCTTTCACTAATTCTCCTTTTTTGTTTATTCGGTATTCGTCATTGGGAGTGATAAAAGAAATTCCTGAGCTCTTAGTATAAGTGATATAAAGAATCATATTTTTATCTATACAGTTTTTGGGGGATTTAAGATCAGCAAAACAAAATCTGTCATCCTTACTTTCATCACCTTGTTCTTTATAACCTTCTCCGAAATCCCAAACAACGATGCCAAAATCTCCATCTGAATCTGGTTTAGGGATGTCATAATGGTTTTTAAGCATCTTTGAGTTTTTTAACCACCAGTTTATTTGTCCTTTAGCAGTGATTGGGAAATCTTTTACTAAAAGATAACTATAGCTGCCGTCTTTATGAACATCGACAATATCCACCGGACGTAGCGATCGCCAGAGAAGATAAGCTATCACTACGGAAATGACTAAAGATATTGTGAGGAGCGTTTTATTATTTTTCTTTTTATTGATAATTTCCACCATTGTTATTTAATCCTATTTTCAAAAAGAGCAAGTTTTGCTAAAATAAATAATTTCTCAGAGGAAGTCTCTTGGTGTATAAGTAAATATAATGAGTGGTGAGCTTGTAATATCAAAAAATTAATTTGATTAGTCTTTAATTTTTTTTAGTTCACCCTCTCTTTCCATGCGATATACCCCATCATAAACCGTAAATAATATCGAGCCATCTCTATCATTTTCGACAGAGAAAACCGCAGTTTTATCTATGCAATTTTTAGGTGGCTTCATGTCAGCAAAGCACCGGCGGTCATATTTACCTAGCTTTTTATAACCTTCGCCAAAATCCCAAAAATTTATGTAGAAATTGCCATTCTCTCCCGGCCTTGGGATGTTATATTTATTTTTTAATAGTTCTTTATTCTTAAGCCACCATTTGATTTTCCCCGCATCCGTTATTGGGAAATTTTTTACTAGAACCTCACTAAAATTTTCTTCCTGGTGAACGGCTATAATTTTTACTGAAGTTGAGTCTGACCATGAAACATAGCTTGCCAAAGTGAGAAGAGATAGTGAAAGCACAATTAAACTAACTTTTAAATTTTTTCCCATAATAAATTATAGAGGTTGTCAACACCCGCCTTTGTTTTAAATTTTTAATTAGATTTCATTTTTACTAATGCACCATCTTTTTTTATTCGATATATTGCGTGGTCAGTAACAAACGATATGCCTGTGTCCTTACCAGAGCTTATATAAAATAATTTTCTTTTGTCAATACAGTTTTTGGGAGGCAAAAGATCAGAAAAACAAAATCTATCATCTTTGCTTTCATCACCTTTTTCTTTGTAACCATTTCCAAAATCCCAGAAAATTACTGTGAAACTCTTCTGTGATTCAGATTGGGGAACGTTATAATGAATTTTTATTGTTTTTTCATTTTCTAGCCACCAATTTATCTTTCCTTTATCTGTAAGAGGGAAGCTTTTCACTAGAATATGGCTAATATCACCATCTTTATGAACATCAACGATTTTTACTGGCCGTAATAATAACCAGAAAAGATAGCCCAGCGTTATGCAGGTTAGAGATGATAAAATGTAAGTATTTTTTTTATTCTTAAAGTTCATTCGCGCTTCCAACAATTTCTATATCAGTTTCTATATTGGTTATAAAAGGCTTGAATCCGAATAAATTGTATCGTTGAAGTATAAACCAAATACGGAAAAATCGAAATTGGCTGAATTTATTTTTCATAATGTCATCGTCATCTAATCCAAAGTGATCCTGCACTTTGTAATGTACCACCGCTTGATAAGAATTATTATCAATATGAAGTGATTTAATTGTGATCTGCGTTGCCCACGTGTCATGAACAGTAATACCCATGCCATTAAAGTTATCCTGGAATCTGTCAAATTTAGGGAGTATGCCGGAGCTAATAGCATTATATAGTTGCACTTTCTGACTTTCTGGAAAGATCCTTCTACTCCAATCTATTTTATCAAAAATAGTTTTTTTTAGTGACAATCGAGTACTATTGTATTGTGAACTATCATTAACAATAATCTCCTTCAACGCCCTGTCCAGCAACATATCACGGAAAGGTGCGCCGTTGCCATACTGCATGTGCGTAATCATTTTATCGATCAGGTGCCGATAGGGGCTAAACAGAGCAAACATGCGGGAAAGGTGGCGGAATTCATCAAAAAGAATTCTGGCGCACTGCTGCGGAGTCATTTTAGCCATATCGCCTCGATAACCATACGGCATCAGCTGTGACTGGCTGAAAGGTATAACCTTGGTCAATGTATAAGGATTGACGCGGGTAGACACATTTTCCAAATGGTAGTGTTTTCTGAGTTGTGCTTCGGTTAAGTCCCCATAGCGCATGTCTCTGGCCCCGTAGTCATCCATCCATTTCTGAGTTTTGAAGATGGTACACGGGAATTGAAGGGCAGTCATAATGTTAACTTCCTTGTACTGGTATCTCTGTATGTAAATAACACACGTTTAACAAATAGAACGTGGTGTTGGATGAGCAATGCATTCCCGGCAGCTTACCCTAAGCGTTATTTTTAATATGAATTATTAGTGCGGTTTTTTTTGTTAATTGTGGCGCTGAAATAGCATGTCGCCATCTGTATTAGTAATAGATGGCGTAACAAGACTCATTGCTTATGATGTGGAAGCCATCTCTCGATGTGCTAAATCCATTACGTATTCTAGTTATAGCTTTACATAGTAAATCTAACAACTATACTTTAAACACTCGAATAACAAGGTATGACAATCTCTGTTATTTAATTGTTGTCTTAAATCTTTCACCGTCAATAAGTTCACCGGAAGGTTTTCGATAGTATTCATTACCATCAAGTCTATAATAAATGTAGCCATCTTTTGCTTTGATGATGTCTATTATCCAGTTTTCCTTGTCTATACAATTTTCTTCTGCTTTTATGTCATTGAAACATAGTAAATAATCAATATCATGGT
This sequence comes from Pseudescherichia sp. L3, assembly GCF_024656065.1. NCBI lineage: Bacteria > Pseudomonadati > Pseudomonadota > Gammaproteobacteria > Enterobacterales > Enterobacteriaceae > Pseudescherichia > Pseudescherichia sp. L3. The sequence continues at coordinate 333,499 of NZ_JANKYC010000003.1, read as the reverse complement.
CTGGAAACCACCCTGAATTCTTCGGAGTAAGTTTTTGATATTTACCGTCGAAATTCCAGACCGAAACATAGTATGTCTGAGAGGATGAGATTAATTTAACACCATTATTATCCCACCACTTAATTTTATTACTGTCAGTAAAAGGCATGTTTTTAATTAGTAAGTCTTTATTAGAACCAAGGCCATGAATGGCAAGGACCTTTGGAGTCTTAAAAGACAGCATATAAAATAATTGTATTATCACCAATGTAACAATAAAAACTATAAATATTCTGACTTTCATCCATTTCTCCCGCTAATTATTCCGAACTGTGATTGCATATTGATAAAAAATATTAAAAAAACTAAATCAGTTGATCCAATCAATGATTAGATTCATTAGTAGAAATCAAAATGCAAAAAAGCCCATTTAACATGGGCTTGTAGAAGCTATAGGTTTGGAGTGAACATCACTCAATATTCTGAATCTGCTCGCGCATCTGCTCGATCAGCACCTTCAGCTCAATAGCAGAGGTGGTGATATCAGCATTGATAGACTTTGATGCCAGGGTGTTCGACTCGCGGTTGAACTCCTGCATCATAAAGTCCAGGCGGCGGCCTACTGCCTCTTTCTTCTTCAGAATGTTGTAGGTCTCTTTAACGTGCGCGTCGAGGCGATCCAGCTCTTCAGCGACGTCGATGCGCTGAGCCATCAGTACCAGCTCCTGCTCAAGACGGTTGTTCTCCAGCTGCACCTGAGCATCTTCCAGCTTGGCAACCAGACGCTCGCGCTGCCACTTCAGCACTTCCGGCATCTGGGCGCGTACTTTGGTGACTTCCGCGCTAACGCCTTCCAGACGCTGCTCGATCAGGCCCTTCAGCGCCTGGCCTTCGGTCTCGCGGGCAACAATAAAGTCATCCAGCGCGCCGTCCAGCGCAGAGAGGATCTCAGCGGCAATCGCGTCCAGATCCTGCTCCTGTGCGGCCATCACGCCCGGCCAGCGCAGAATATCAACCGGGTTAATTTCACCCTCGTCGCTCTGCATTTTGACCCAGTTCGCGGCTGTGACCAGCTGCTTGGCCAATTTTTCATTGAGAATCAGCTCGCTTTGCGCGCTAACGTCTGGCTCAAAGCGCAGGTTACATTCGATTTTACCGCGGGTCAGACGGGTGCGGATACGCTCGCGTACTACAGGCTCAAGGCTGCGGAACTGCTCCGGCAGGCGAAACCAGGTTTCAAGATAACGCTGGTTAACCGAGCGCAGTTCCCAGACTGCGCTGCCCCATTCACCCTTGATTTCACGCCGGGCGTAGGCTGTCATACTGCGGATCATAGACGTTCCTGTTTTTAAAGAGGAGATGGGGGGATTATAGCTTTCGGGGCCTTCTCAAGATAGGAATAAGCGTATTTAGTCCGTATAATGCGCAGCCACATTCGTAAAAGCCGGAGAAATCATCATGCGTCCAGCAGGCCGTAGCGCTAATCAGGTGCGTCCCGTCACCCTGACCCGAAACTATACAAAACACGCTGAAGGTGCCGTGCTGGTTGAATTCGGTGACACTAAAGTTCTGTGTACCGCCTCTATTGATGAAGGCGTGCCGCGTTTTCTGAAAGGCCAGGGTCAGGGGTGGATCACCGCTGAGTATGGCATGCTGCCGCGCGCTACCCATACCCGTAACGCGCGTGAAGCCGCCAAGGGCAAGCAGGGTGGCCGTACGCTGGAGATCCAGCGTCTGATCGCCCGCTCTCTGCGCGCTGCCGTAGACTTAAAAGCGCTGGGTGAGTTCACCATTACCCTCGACTGCGACGTCATCCAGGCCGACGGCGGTACCCGTACCGCCTCCATTACCGGCGCATGCGTGGCGCTGGCAGATGCGCTGAACAAGCTGGTCGCCGCGGGTAAGCTGAAGACCAACCCAATGAAAGGCATGGTGGCGGCGGTCTCCGTAGGCATCGTCAACGGCGAAGCGCTGTGCGATCTGGAGTATGTTGAAGACTCCGCCGCCGAAACCGATATGAACGTGGTGATGACCGAAGATGGCCGCATGATCGAGGTGCAGGGCACCGCCGAGGGCGAGCCGTTCACCCATGAGGAGCTGCTCTCGCTACTGGCGCTGGCCAGAGGGGGGATTGAATCCATCGTAGCGGCGCAAAAAGCGGCGTTAGAAAATTGATTTGATTTTAAGGGCGACGTAGTCGCCCTTCTTTTTGTCTGTCATAAAGTGAGAAAAGGAGCGAATCCATGAAACCCTATCAGCGCCAGTTTATTGAGTTTGCGCTTAACAAGCAGGTACTTAAGTTCGGCGAGTTTACGCTGAAATCCGGGCGTAAAAGCCCCTATTTCTTCAATGCCGGGCTGTTTAATACCGGGCGCGATCTGGCATTGTTAGGCCGTTTCTATGCCGAAGCGTTGGTGGATTCCGGTATCGATTTCGATCTGCTGTTTGGCCCTGCCTATAAAGGTATTCCGATTGCGACCACCACGGCGGTCGCGCTGGCGGAGCACCACGAGCGCGACGTGCCTTACTGCTTTAACCGTAAAGAGGCCAAAGACCACGGCGAGGGCGGCAATCTGGTTGGTAGCGCGCTGCAGGGCCGCGTGATGCTGGTAGATGACGTGATCACTGCCGGAACGGCGATCCGTGAGTCGATGGAGATTATCCAGGCTAATAGCGCAACGCTGGCTGGCGTGTTGATCTCCCTTGACCGGCAGGAGCGCGGACGCGGCGATATCTCGGCGATTCAGGAGGTCGAGCGTGACTACGGCTGCAAGGTGATTTCGATCATCACCCTGAAGGATCTGATTGCCTATCTGGAAGAGCGCCCGGAGATGGCGAACCATCTGGCGTCGGTGCAGGCGTATCGGGAAGAGTTTGGGGTATAAGCGTTAAATAGCCCGGTCGCGCGAATGCGGACCGGGCTTACGGATCGCCAGGCTACGGGATTAATGTAGCTGGGCCACCATCAGCGGCCAGCGGATGTCAAAGTCGTCCGTGGGCCGATATTTGAACTCGCTGCGTACAAAGCGCGACAGCATACCTTCACACTGGGCCAGCAGCTGGCTCGCCAGCAGCGTTTCATCCACGGTAAAGCCCTCACCCTCGCGCATCTTCCGCTCGCGCAGAACCTGCCGCAGCTGCGATTCAATCCGCTCAAATAGCTGGTTAATACGGCTCTGTAAGCGATCCTGTTCAAACATCAGCGCGTGACCGGTGAGGATCCGCGTTAGTCCAGGATTGCGTTCACCAAAGCCTAAAATCAGCTGAATGATAAGCCGCAGGCGTGCCAGCGTATCTTTCTCATCTTTTAGGATTAAGTTGATACGCGTCGTCAAGCTATCTTCGATAAACTCGATCAAGCTGTCAAACATGCGCGTTTTGCTTGGAAAATGACGATAAAGAGCTGCTTCGGAGACGCCAACCGACGCCGCCAGCTTGGCCGTGGTAATGCGTTGACTGCCATCGCTGGATTCAAGCATAAGTGCCAGAGACTGAAGTATTTCTTCGCGACGATTCCTTTTCGCGGTTTGTTTTTCTGCCATCTTTTAGACGCATCCTGGATGATATAAGGACGAGGCGACCTACTGACGCCCGGAATGGCCGAAGCCGCCTTCACCACGTTCAGAGCTGTCAAACTCTTCTACCAGGTTGAACTCTGCCTGCACCACCGGCACAAATACCATCTGTGCAATACGTTCGCCCGGCTCAATCGTGAAGCTCTCCTTGCCGCGGTTCCAGACCGACACCATCAGCTGCCCCTGGTAATCTGAATCAATCAGACCAACCAGATTGCCCAGCACCACGCCATGCTTATGGCCGAGGCCCGAGCGCGGTAAAATCACGGCGGCCAGCGACGGATCGGCGATGTGAATAGCCAGGCCCGTCGGCAGCAGCGTGGTTGCGCCCGGAGCCAGCTCTACGGCGTCATCAAGACAGGCTCGCAGGTCAAGACCGGCAGAGCCGGAGGTGGCGTAGGTTGGCAGCGGAAACGCTTTGCCAACGCGCGGGTCCATAATTTTAACGTCGATTTTTTTCATCATAACGGGTAACGATCTCGTCCAGTAGTAGTTGTCCCAGAAGTGCTTTGCGCTCAAGCGGCAGGACTTTATCGCCATCCTGCCAGAAAAGGTGTAATGCGTTGCTGTCGCTATTAAACCCTTGATTTTCATCAGATACGTCATTGGCGCAGATCAGATCAAGGTTTTTGCGGATACGTTTTTGCCGGGCGTATTCTTCCACATTATTTGTTTCGGCGGCAAACCCTACCACGTAGGGGCGGTTCGTACTCAGCGCCGCAACGCCGGCAACGATATCCGGGTTTTTAACCATTTTTATTGTAATTTCATCGCCTTGCTTTTTGATCTTCTCATCGGCAACGGCGGCGGCACGGTAGTCAGCAACGGCAGCACAGCCGATAAAAATCTGCTGCGACTGAACCTGATCCTGTACGGCGGCTTCCATCTCCAGCGCGGTCACCACATCGACACGCTTCACCCCTGCCGGCGTCGGCAGCGCCACCGGGCCGCTCACCAGCGTCACGTTCGCGCCGAGGCGGGCAGCGGCAGCGGCAATGGCGAAGCCCATCTTGCCGGAGCTTTTATTGGTGATGTAGCGCACCGGATCCAGCAGCTCCTGCGTTGGACCTGCGGTAATCATGATATTCAGATGTTGCAGTGTTTTGACAGGCGAAAAGTGCGCTGCGGCCAAATCGACGATAGCCAGCGGATCGAGCATTCGGCCTGGGCCCACGTCACCACAGGCCTGGCTGCCGCTGTCCGGCCCCCACAGCAGCAGGCCACGTGCGGCCAGTACGCTGAGGTTATGCTGTGTGGCGGCGTTGCGGTACATCTGCTGGTTCATCGCCGGTACTACCGCGACGGGCGATGGGGTGGCAAGGCAGATGGTTGTGACCAGATCGTTAGCCATGCCGGCGGCCACGCGGGCGATCAGATCGGCGGTTGCCGGGGCGAGGATCACCAGGTCAGCCCACTTGCCCAGCTCAATATGTCCCATTGCCGCTTCGGCAGCCGGATCCAGCAGGCTATCGGAAACCGGATAGCCCGACACCGCCTGCAGGCTTAGGGGGGTAATAAAGGCTTTGGCACCCTCTGTCATTGCCACACGCACCTCTGCGCCGCGATCGCGCAGACGACGCACCAGCTCCGGCGTTTTGTAGGCAGCAATGCCGCCGCTCACGCCAAGAACGATTTTTTTACCGGCCAGGCTCATCATGATTCATTCCTGTTGGGGTTTCACCAGAAGGTGGGCATTTTATCACACTCTGCAAAGTGACGTGCTTTTGCGCATAACTCACTTTACGAGCTGCTACGCAAAAGCAAAGACCGCAGGTCGAGCCGCTGCGCGTGCCGTGGCAAAATCGGGTTTTCACAGGGAGGAGCGCTATGGAGATGACGAGAGTGCTGACGTCATATGAGAACATGCCGCGTGAAAAGATGCCCCGCGAGAAGATGCTGCGGCTAGGGATCGCGTCCCTCACCGATATCGAACTGCTGGCGCTGTTTCTGCGTACCGGCACGCCGGAGCGCAGCGTGATGGCCTTCGCCGAATATCTGGTCGCGCATTTTGGTTCGCTTTACGATCTGCTCTCTGCGGACGCAGAGCAGTTTGCCGAGGTGTCGGGTATCGGCGTGGCGAAGTTTGCCCAGCTCAAAGGCATCGCCGAGCTGGCGCGCCGCTACCACGCCTCCAGCATTCAGGAGGCGCTGACCCTGGACAGCCCGCAGGCCACCAGAGCGTTTCTGCAAAGCCAGCTTGCCGACGAGCCGCGCGAAATCTTTCTGGTCATCTATCTCAACAATCAGAACCGGGTGCTCAGGCACAGCCGCCTCTTTTCCGGCACGCTGAGCCACGTTGAGGTGCATCCGCGTGAAATTGTCCGGGAAGCTATCGCGATCGGCGCCGCTGCCGTGATCCTTGCTCATAATCATCCTTCGGGTTATGCGGAACCCAGTTTTGCCGATAAACAAATCACCGAACGTGTGGTAAAATGTTGTGAATTCATGGATATCCGTGTATTAGATCACCTCGTGGTAGGCCGGGGAGAGTGGGTTTCATTTGCCGAACGTGGTTGGATTTAAACCACCCCGCGCGATCCAGCGGGATCTTTGTCTGTTCGGGACTTGAGCACACAGCCGACACAGCGTATACTACGCCACCTTTGAGAATCTCGGGTTTGGCATTTGGGCCTGGCAATCGCGAGTTCACACTGAACCGCCGTGACCGGGCCTTACAGCCTGACGAGGCGTCAAAACCCTATACGAAGCTCGAGCTAATTTGATTTTTGGAGAATAGACATGTCCCGAGTCTGCCAAGTTACTGGCAAGCGTCCGGTGACCGGTAACAACCGTTCCCACGCACTGAACGCGACTAAACGCCGTTTCCTGCCGAACCTGCACTCTCACCGTTTCTGGGTTGAGAGCGAGAAGCGTTTTGTCACCCTGCGCGTATCTGCTAAAGGTATGCGTGTAATCGATAAGAAAGGCATCGATACAGTTCTGTCTGAACTGCGTGCCCGTGGCGAAAAGTACTAAGTACTTAAAGAGGAAATAAATCATGGCTAAAGGTATTCGTGAGAAAATCAAGCTGGTTTCTTCTGCTGGTACTGGTCACTTCTATACCACTACGAAGAACAAACGTACTAAGCCGGAAAAACTGGAACTGAAAAAATTCGATCCAGTTGTCCGTCAGCACGTTCTTTACAAAGAAGCTAAAATTAAATAAATTTTAGTTTTCTTGTACAGAAACCCGGCTTCGGCCGGGTTTTTTGCATTCTGCGTCTCTAAGGAGGAAACATGCCTGAATTACCTGAGGTAGAAACCAGCCGCCGCGGTATAGAGCCGCATCTGGTAGGGCAAACTATCCTGCACGCGGTGGTGCGTAATGGCCGCCTGCGCTGGCCTGTTTCCGACGAGATCCACCGCCTGAGCGATAAACCGGTGCTGAGCGTGCAGCGGCGGGCAAAATATCTGCTGCTGGAGCTGCCCGACGGCTGGATCATCGTCCATCTCGGCATGTCCGGCAGCCTGCGCATCCTTCCCCACGATCTGCCTGCTGAGAAGCACGATCATGTCGATTTGGTGATGAGCAACGGCAAAGTGCTGCGCTACACCGATCCCCGCCGCTTTGGTGCCTGGCTGTGGACCAAAGAGCTGGAGGGACACAACGTGCTGGCGCACCTGGGGCCGGAGCCGCTCAGCGATGCGTTCAATGCCGAGTATCTACAGCAGAAGTGCGCCAAAAAGAAAACCGCCATTAAACCCTGGCTGATGGATAACAAGCTGGTGGTGGGGGTGGGCAATATCTACGCCAGCGAATCGCTGTTTGCTGCCGGGATCCATCCTGACCGGCTCGCCTCGTCGCTCTCACAGGAAGAGTATGCCCTGCTGGTGCAGGTCATTAAGGCGGTGCTGCTGCGCTCGATAGAGCAGGGTGGGACAACGTTAAAAGACTTTTTGCAAAGCGATGGCAAGCCGGGCTACTTCGCCCAGCAGCTACAGGTTTACGGGCGCAAAGGCGAACCCTGCCGCGTCTGCGCGACGCCAATCATAGCGACCAAGCACGCCCAGCGCGCAACCTTCTACTGCCGCAACTGCCAGAAGTAACCGACCGTAGGCCCGGCAAGCGCAGTGCCGCCGGGCAACGCGTTATTTAAGCTTCTGCAACAGTGCCTGGTGCACGTTTGGCGGCAGGAAGTCAGTCACGTCACCCTGATGACGCGCAACCTCTTTGACCAGCGACGACGAGATAAACGACCACTCCTTGGCAGGCATCAGAAAGACGCTCTCCAGCTCCGGCATCAGGTGGCGATTCATATGCGCCAGCTGGGTCTCATACTCAAAATCCGCCACCGCCCGCAGACCACGGATCAAAATGGTCGCCTGCTGGTTACGGGCGAAATTTGCCATCAGATCGCTAAAGCCAATGACCTCAACGTTTTCCAGATGAGCAGTCGCCTCCTGCGCGAGGGCAACGCGCTCCTCCAGCGAGAAGAGTGGCTTTTTGCCTGGACTGGCGGCAATCGCCATGATAACCCGGTCAAACATGCCCGCGGCCCGGGTAATGATGTTGATATGGCCGTTAGTAACCGGATCGAAGGTGCCAGGGTAAATTGCGCGCTTTTGCATATAAAAACCTTAATGGGCTTTTGGTGGCAGATAGGGTTCCAGCAATTGTAACAGACGCTGTAGCGCGCCCTGGTTTTGATAGAGCACCTCTACCGCATGGCGACCGTAAAAGTTACGGTAGTCCTCATCGGTCAGCAGGGAGGCGACCTCTTTGCTCAGCGAGGCGACGTCCGTCACGGTGATCAAACCATCGGCCTGGGTCAGACGGGCACAGATGTCTTTAAAGTTGAAGGTGTGCGGCCCCATCAGCACCGGAATAGCGTGCGCGGCGGCTTCCAGCGGGTTATGCCCGCCGCGCTCTACCAGCGAACCACCAACAAAGGCGAGATCGGCAATACCGTAGAGCAGCATCAGCTCGCCCATGGTATCGCCCACCACGACCTGAGTGCTGCCGGAGGGGACTTCCCCGGACGAGCGGGTGATGTAGCTCAGGCCCGCCTGGCGCACCAGGTTGATGGCGTCCGGGAAACGTTCCGGATGGCGCGGAACCAGAATCAGCAGCAGGTTAGGAAACTCTCTTAACAGCGTCTGGTGTGCTTCAATGACCGCGCTCTCTTCACCCTCGTGGGTGCTGGTGGCGATCCACACCGGGCGATGCGGAGCCCACTGGCGGCGCAGCGTCACTGCCCGGGAGGCAAGCTGGGGCGTAACCGAGATATCGAACTTCAGGCTACCGGTGACGGTGAGCTGGTTACGCTTCGCCCCAAGGGCAATAAAGCGCTCGCCATCCTCTTCGTTCTGAGCAGCGATCAGCGTGATACGGCGCAGCAGGGTGCGAATAAAATCGCCCAGCTTTGCATAGCCTTTAGCGGAGCGCGCAGAGAGACGGGCGTTGGCGATCACCAGCGGAATTTTGCGCGTGTGCAGGGCGGCAATCAGGTTTGGCCACAGCTCGGTCTCCATCACCAGTACCAGCTTCGGATCCACAGCGTTGAGAAAACGATTGAGCGCGTCCGGCAGATCGTAGGGCAGGTAGACGTGTTGAACGTCATTACCAAAAGCGGAGAGCACGCGTTCGGAGCCGGTCGGCGTCATGGTGGTGACGGTAATGGGGAGATCCGGGTAGCGATGGCGCAGGGCGCGAACCAGCGGGATGGCCGCCAGGGTTTCGCCTACGGAAACGGAGTGCATCAGAATGCCGCCGGGCTTCAGCGGTTGCTTATAGAAGCCGTAACGCTCGCCCCAGCGTTTGCGGTATGCCGGTGCTTTGCGACCACGCACCCAAAGACGCAGCCAAATAAGCGGCTGAATCAGGTAGAAAAGAGTGGTGTAAAGCAATTGAAGCATAGTACGCACTGGCTGATGGATGTGCTGGGAATTCTATGTATTTAGCTGCATCAATGCTATTACTTTTGCCGAATTCGCTGCAAATCCCCCCTTCAGAGGGCGATGAATCCTAAAACCTGTGCTTTTTTGTTGTATTTTTATAAAGTTAGTTGAAATCAGCACGTTGCTGAAAAAACATTCGTGTCGGTTTAGATAGCAAAAAATGCTACACTAGCGCGCAAAAATAAGCGCGTTACGGTGCACGGGTAGCGGGTTAGCCTGGGCAGCAGCGTGCTTATTGTCGTCTATATTGGTCATCATCAACGGATAAGAGCCGCCTGTGGAAAAGCCATTTCAAAGAATTCTGCTGATAAAAATGCGCTTTCATGGGGATATGCTGCTCACGACGCCTGTCGTAAGCACCCTGAAACGCCGCTACCCTGACGCGAAAATCGACGTGCTGCTCTACCAGGATACGATCCCTATCCTGTCAGAAAACGCAGAGATCAACGCGCTCTACGGCCTCAAAAATAAAAAAGCCAAAGCCGGGGAGAAAATCACCAACTTCGTGGATGTGCTCAAACAGCTGCGCGCTAACCGTTACGATCTTATCGTCAATCTCACTGACCAGTGGATGGTCGCCGCGCTGGTGCGCTGCCTGCCTGCCCGCGTCAAGATTTCACAGGATTTCCCCCATCGTCAGGCGGCTTTCTGGCGTAAAAGCTTTACCCATCACGCTCCTGTCGTTGGCGATCATATTGTTGAGCGCAACCTCTCGGCGCTGCGTCCGCTGGGGATTGCGGAAGATTATCGCCAGCTCACCATGAGCTATGCCGGGCAAAACTGGCAGGCGATGAGCGAGCAGCTAACGGCCGCCGGAGTAGGGGAGCACTATGTCGTGATCCAGCCTACGGCGCGCCAGGCCTTTAAGTGCTGGGATAACAGCAAATTCTCTCAGGTCATCGACGCCCTGCATCATCAGGGCTATGAGGTGGTGCTCACCTCCGGGCCCGGCGCGGACGATCTGGAGTGCGTGGAGGAGATTGCCAGCGCCTGCGAAACGCGTCCGGTCACCGCGCTGGCGGGAAAAACGCGTTTTCCTGAGCTGGCCGCGCTTATCGATCACGCCGCGCTGTTTATTGGCGTCGACTCCGCACCCATGCATATCGCCGCAGCGGTAAAAACCAAAATCATTGCCCTATTTGGCGCGACCGATCATATTGCCTGGCGTCCGTGGTCAGAGGACGCCGTCGTGCTCTGGGCCGGCAACTACCAGCCAATGCCGACGCGTGACCAGCTCGATCGCAATCGGCGCTACCTCTCAGTGATACCGGCCGAGGAGGTTATCGCTGCCGCCCGGACGCTGCTTCCACCGCTCAACGCTGCCGTGCAGGCAGGGGGCTCCCTATGATCGTGGCCTTTTGTCTCTACAAATACTTCCCGTTTGGCGGACTTCAGCGCGATTTTATGCGCATTGCCCAGACGGTAGCAGGGCGCGGCCACCAGGTGCGGGTCTACACCCAGTCCTGGCAGGGCGAATGTCCCGCAGAGTTTGAGCTGATTGTCGTTCCGGTCAGGAAACGCACTAATCACGGGCGCAACGCCGAATACTATCAGTGGGTAAAAGCGCATCTTGCGCAGCATCCTGCGGCGCGGGTGGTAGGCTTTAACAAGATGCCGGATCTCGATATCTACTACGCGGCAGACGTCTGCTACGCCGAGAAGGTGGCGCAGGAGAAGGGCTTTTTCTACCGCCTGACGTCACGCTACCGCCACTATGCGGCCTTTGAGCGTGCCACCTTTGAACAGGGCAAGAAGACGCAGCTACTGATGCTGACGGATAAGCAGATCGCCGATTTCCAGCGCCACTATCATACCGAGCCTGAGCGTTTTCACATTCTGCCGCCGGGGATCTATCCCGATCGCAAATACAGCCAGCAGATCCCCGACAGCCGTCGCGTCTACCGCGAAAAAAACCGTATCGGTGAGGATCAGAACTTTGTTCTGCAGGTGGGGTCAGATTTTAACCGCAAGGGCGTGGCGCGCACTATCGAGGCTATCGCCGCGCTGCCTGACGCGCTGCGGCAAAATACGCTGCTGTTTATTGTCGGCCAGGATAAACCTGGACACTTCGCTGCCCTTGCCGCAAAGCTGGGCATCAAAGAGAATGTGCACTTCTTTGCCGGACGCAGCGACGTGGCGGAGCTGATGGCCGCAGCGGACCTGCTTGTGCATCCTGCGAAACAGGAGGCGGCGGGCATTGTACTGCTGGAGGCGGTGGCGGCAGGGCTACCGGTGATTGTCACCGAGGTCTGTGGCTACGCGCCTTATATAACGGATGCCCGCTGCGGCGTGGTGATTAACGAGCCGTTTTCGCAGGCAGCGCTGAATAAGACGCTGGCCGATGCGCTGGGCACGCCGTCGCGCTTGCGCGAATGGGCGGCCAACGCCCGTCACTATGCGGATACGCAGGATCTCTACAGCCTGCCGGAAAAGGTAGCTGATATGATAACGGGTAAAGTTAATGGTTGAACTGAAAGAGCCGCTGGCGACCTTATGGCGCGGTAAAGATGCCTTTGCCGAAGTGAAGAAGCTGCAGGGCGATGTGTTTCGCGAGCTGGAAACGCGCAGAACGATCCGCTTTGAGCTGGCTGGCAAGAGCTACTTCCTGAAGTGGCACCAGGGCACCTCGGTCAAAGAGGTGGTGAAAAACCTGTTCTCTCTGCGCCTGCCGGTGCTGGGTGCTGACCGGGAGTGGAACGCGATCCATCGCCTGCACGAGTGCGGCGTCGACACCATGCACGGGGTTGGCTTTGGTGAGAAAGGGGCCAATCCGCTCACCAGAACTTCGTTCATTATTACTGAAGATCTGACCCCAACGATCAGCCTTGAGGACTACTGTGCTGACTGGCGCGAGAATCCGCCCGATCTGCACGTGAAGCGGATGCTGATCCGCCGCGTCGCCACTATGGTGCGCAAGATGCATCAGGCTGGCGTCAACCACCGCGACTGCTACCTGTGCCACTTTCTGCTGCATCTGCCTTTTTCCGGAGAAGAGCAGGATTTAAAACTGTCGATAATCGACCTGCATCGGGCGCAAATCCGCCGCCAGGTTCCACAGCGCTGGCGTGACAAAGACCTTATTGGCCTCTACTTCTCTTCGGTCAATATCGGTCTGACGCAGCGGGATATTCTACGTTTTATGAAGATCTATTTCGCCACGGATCTGAAGGCGATATTTAAGAGTGAAGGGCAGTTACTATCGTCATATGAGCGTAAGACTCATAAGATCGTAACGCATTCGCAGCGCAATAATCTGTAGCGCTTTTACTGTTGATAGCCAGTTTTATGATAGGTTTTAATATGATAGCCGTTCAGTCTTTAGCGAACCTTTCCGCTAAAAAAGTCACCACCTCGCTTCTGCTTTTCTGTTTCTGCGTTCTGTGTTTTGTCTGGCCGATTGAGAACTCAAATCTGCCTGCCAACCGCAACCTGTTTATCTACGTCGGCCTGGCGATGACCCTGTTCCTCTATTTTAAAAAGCAGGGCATGCCGCTGGCGCATAACGTTAAAACACGTATGCCGATTTACCTGCTTGCTGGCCTGCTGATCTTTACCTTATTGAACGGGTTGCTGGTGGCGCCGGACCTTAAGCAGATGTTTCGCAGCTGGCAGGGCCAGTACCTGCGCGCCGCGCTGATGTTTTTCATTGGCTTGCTCATCTACTCTTTTACCGCCAGCTGTTTCCGAGGCTTAAGTAAACCCCGCTTTCTCTCTCTCGTGGTGCTTTGCTCGCTGGGCGTGATATTTATTCATGTTATCCAGACTGCCTTTATGTACCTGCGTAACGGCTATATTGACTGGGGCATCACCTGGATTGTGCGCACCCGCACCGAGATGAGCTTCCAGATTAACTTTATCTGCGGGATTCTCTTTGCCGAGCTGCTTTCTCGTCTGTTCCTGCACCGCAAGTTTTTAATCTTTAAAACCAGCCTGCTGCTCTTTTTCATTGCCGTCTGCTTTGTCGCCACCGCGTTAGTGAATACCCGCTGGGGCACGATTGGTTTAATCGGCAGTACTATCTCTATTTGCGTCTTTATCGCCGCCAAAATGCTCAACCGCAGCAATCGCAGTAAGATGCTGCTGACCGGTGCGGCAGTCGTGCTAATGGTCGTCGCCGTAGGCTATGCCTCCTGGACCCAGGATCCGCGCTGGCAGAGCCTGAGCCAGGACGCCGTATCCGGGTGGAATCTGTCGGTGGATAATCGCTGCTACGATGGGTTTACAGGACCGACCCTGCAGGACAGCACCGGTAGGGTTTTGGATGAGTCTAATGCCTGCCGCTCAACCTTCTTCCATCAGGGCTGGAAGCTGGTGTTTGAAAATCCCTTTGGTACCGGGCCGCGTAAAGACGCCTTTTTAGTCCTGTTACAGAAGGCCTATCATGACCCTTCTATTAAGCAGTCTAATAGCCACTACGGCGTGATCGATTTTGCGCTACAAAACGGCTTTCTGGGTCTGGCCGGCTGGTTATGCTTTGTGATCTCGTTAATTGTGGCTGGCTGGGACGCGTTTTCTAAAAAGCTCGTTATGCCGGGTCTCTTCTTATCATTAATGGCGGTGAGCTTCCTCTTCCGCTCCAGCGTAGATAACATGCTACGCGATCACTTCTTAGAGCAGTTTATGGCCTTTACCGGCCTGATGATTGGGCTGATTGTGACCAAAGATAAAAATAGCGTGCCGGGGAGTGCGTCATGAAGGTTTTGATTATTCGTCGCGATAATATTGGCGACCTGATTCTGACTACGCCGCTGATTGCAACCATTGCCCGCGAAACGGGAACCCAGGTCGATCTGCTGGTCAACACCTACAATAAGCCGGTGCTGGATAATAACCCGCACGTCGGCAAGGTGTTTCTCTACAGCAAGCTGCACCATCGTAGCAAAGGGACGTCGGCGTTAAGTGTTCTGTGGCAGCGGTTAAAAACCATTATCGATCTGCGCCGCGCGCGCTATGACGTGGCGATTGTTGCCAAAGAGCGCTGGGACAAGCGTCCGCTGCAGTGGGCAAAGCTGGCGGGAGCGAAAAAAATCATCGCTATCGGTAATGACTGCCCGCCTGAAGTGACCGATGCGCTGCCGGAATCAACCCAGAACGAGCACCTGGTGAAGCTGCTGGCGCGGCTGGCCGAGCCGCTGGGCATCACCGCCGAGCCGGGCCCGCTGGAGCTGTACGTGCGGCCTGAAGAGACGGCGGCCATCAAGCAGAAAATTCGGCTTCCCGATGACGGCCTGCCGATCTACGGATTACAGATCAGCTCCCGTCGGCCCGAGCAGCGCTGGCCGGTAGAGCACTTTGTCGCCCTGGCGCAGCGGCTTGCCGCGCAACGGCCGTGTCATATCCTGCTTTTCTGGTCGCCGGGCAGCGCAGATAACAAACTGCATCCGGGCGATGATGAGAAGGCACGCTATATCATCGATAACTGCCAGAACGTCTCGTTAATTCCCGTGGTTACGGAAAACATCCGTGAGCTAATGGCGGGTATGTCGCTGTGCAATCAGATTGTTACCAGCGACGGCGGCGCGCTGCATATTGCCGCAGGGGTACATAAACCGATTGTTGCCCTGTTTGGTAATAAAGCGGCCTGGCTCTGGACGCCGTGGGCTGTACCGCATGAACTGCTACAGGGTGAGGGCTATGATGTCCGCAACATCCCGGTTGATGAGGTGTATAATGCCTTCATTCGTCTGCAGGAACAGCGTTAATAAGACAGGTTTCACTGAATGATTCGAGCACTGAGAAAGAAGATACAGCTAATTCTGGTTAACCTGTTTTTGCGGCTGTATACGGGTAAGAACGGCCTGGCCTCTACCCAGGCGGAATTCGCCCAGGAAGATAAGCGCAATATCAAAAATATTGTTATCTACTCCTCGACGGCGCTGGGTGATTTCATGATGAACTCCCCGGCGATCCACGCCATTCGCCGGGAGTACCCTGACGCGCATATTACCCTTATCTGCCATAAAAAAATGGTGCAGTTTCTTTCGGCGGGTAAAGATTGGGATAGCCTCATTGCCTGGGATAACAAGCTGACCACGGTCTCCGCGCTGGTAGACAACATCAAACAGCAGGGCCGCCCGGATGCGGCAATTATTCTGCACTCCCATACGCCGTATGATTTTCTCAGCGCCCTCCGCGCCGGGGCAAAATATGTCTTTATCGATAACGATAAGCAGGCTATTCCCCTGGTCAGCAAATGGGCCACCAGCCGCCTGAAGAATTTTGTCGGTCATACTATTCAGCGCAAGCTGGAGCTGATTGCTCCCTTCCTTAGCCATGAGCCTTCCCGGGCCATGCGCCTGCCCGCAGAGGTGGTGGTAGATGAAGCGACCCGCGATCCGGCGGTGAAGTACGTTGGCTTCCAGATGGGGGCGTCGAGCCTGCGTAAATGCTGGTCGACAGAGAATTTTGCCCGCCTCGCGACCCAGATGATTAACGACAACGACGCGGTAAAGATCGTGCTGATTGGCGCACCAAACGAAGTCGCGCTGCAGGATAAGTTCCTGCAGCAGCTCGATGCCCGCTATCACGATCGCGTTCTGCCGCTGATTGGCAAAACCACTATTCCCGGCCTGCTGCAGGAGATCAAGAAGATGAGCCTGCTGGTGACGTCCGATACCGGTCCTCTGCACTTGGCCGTAGCGATGCAGGTCCCGACCGTCAGCATGTTCGTGGTGACCTCGCCTATGCTCTATGGCCCCTACCAGGATCCAGAGCTACATTCGGTTATCTATAAAGCCTTTACCACATTTGATGAACAACATTACGCCTCCGCATTGGATAAAATCAGCCTTAACGAAGTGTATGCGCGGGTGAAAACGTTTCTCTAGCTTCTGCCCGCCGGTATAAGGAAAACAATAATGAGCGTGGCGTTTAGCCGTAAACAGGGTTTTGAGATCTATCAGCGTATCAACGATGATGATTTCACCGCCCTGCTTACGCAGTATAAAAATAACCAAATTCCGGTACACAAACTGGCCAGCGGCAGTGCCGCCAGGTCAGTGGCGATTATCGCCTCTGAGAAGCGTAAATACATTCTGAAAGAGGATCGCGAGCGGGATAAGCGGCTTGAGAAGAAGATCGCCAACTTTATATTTGGCCCGTTCCAGTCACGCCTTATTAAACTGATGGATCGCGCCGTTAACGAAGGCTGCCACGTTTTCCAGGAGCTTTACTTCGTTGCCGAAAAGAACCGTTTTCGTACCACGCAGGATGTGTACGCCTTCTATGAGTATATTGAAGGCACACCCCTCACCGAGGTAGATAACCCCGAGCAGTTCATTCCGCAAATCATTGAGTGCATTCTCGAGCTGCACCGTCACGGGCTGGCCTCAAACGATATCCACTTCGGCAATTTTATCCTGACGCCTGACGGCACTCTGCGTATTATCGATATCTCCTGTAAGGCAAGCGTGAAGGTGTGCCAGGCAAACGATCTGCTGACGCTGCGCAGGAAATTCGGCGTGGAGATTGAAAGCAGCAGCGGGGTGTATAAAATCATCCGTGCTAAAGAGGCCCTGCGGCGGAAAATCCGCACGCTCAAGCATAAAAAATAACGCCCTGTCAGGGCGTTATAGTTTTAAACACCGTTTCCGCCGTCAGCTGCTGCAGATCGCCATGGGGCGATCGCACCGCCAGCTGATTTTTGCCGTAGCCGCCAATCAGCCCCGGATCGGTCGGGCCGTAGAGCGTAAAGTTGGGTCGGTCGAGAGCGGCGGCCATATGGCTCAGTCCGGTATCCACCGACACCACCATCCGGGCACCCGCCAGTTCGCGAGCCACCTTCTCCAGGCTCAGGCGCGGCAGGACTTCTACGTAATCAAACCCCTCCGCCAGCCGTCTGGCACGCGCCTCTTCATGCGGTGCCCCCCACGGAAGCTTAATCTTTAACCCCGACGCCGCCATCAGCGCCAGCAGATCCCGCCAGCGGGCTTCCGGCCAGTGCTTATCATCCCGCGTGGTAGCGTGCAGAAACACGGCGTAAGGCTCACCCGCAGCGCTATCTTCGACAAAATGCCGGGCGATGGCGTAGTCGCCCTGGGTCTGCGGCTTGCTGTAGCCCAGGCTTTTCGCAAACAGCTCCCGGGTGCGCTCCACGGCGTGCTGCTGCCGGGCAATATGGTGGCGACGACTGTAGAACAGACTGGCCAGCGGCTCGCGAGCGCTTTGCCAGTCCATGCCGTGCTTCAGGCCATGCGCCAGCCGGGTGACCAAAGCCGCACTTTTCACCAGCCCCTGGGCATCGATCACTGCGTCATAGCGCACTGCCCGCAGGGTTTCACGAAACGCCTGGCGCTCTGCTTTCACCGGATCGGAGAACCAGGCTTTACGCCAGCGGCGCAGGGCCACCGGGATGACGCGATCCACCGCCTCATGCCAGGAGGGGATCTGAGCAAACCCCTCCTCCACGACCCAGTCAAAGCGGATCCCGGCAATCGCCTGCATGGCGTCCGTCAGGGCGGGCAGGGTATGCAAGACGTCACCCATCGACGAGGTTTTAACGATCAGTACCCGCATCCGTTAGCCTTCTTCATCCAGCAGGAGGCCGTTGAGCGTCTCCAGCACCTGCTCAGGCTGAATATCGATCAGGCTCTGATGGTAGCCCTCTGCGGCATCGCCTTTACGTACCTTGTGGTAGCCGGTGATAAGACGGATCACCCGCGCCTTATGCGACAGCGGCGGGGTAAAGTCCGGGCTGCTGGGACCGTACAGCGCCACCAGCGGGCGGTTAAGCGCGGCGGCAACGTGCATCAGGCCGGAGTCGTTGGTGACTACGGCCCGGCAGGCCGCCAGTAAAATCACCGCCTGCTCAAGCTGGGTCTCACCGGCCAGGTTACGGCACCACGCCTGCTGCTCAAGGCTCAGCATGGTCAGGATCTCGTTCCCGGCTTCGTGATCTTTCGCGGAGCCAAACAGCACCACCTGGTAGCCTTCGTCGATCAGCTGCTTCGCCAGCTCGGCGTAGTGGTAGTGCGGCCAGCGCTTCGCCGGGCCAAACTCCGCGCCGGGGCAGAAGCCTATGAGGGGGCGATCGCTCAAGATGCCGAAGGTGTTACAGGTGCGGCGCTGCTCACTCTCGTCCACCTGCAGCTGCGGCCAGAGCAGCGGCTGAGGCAGATCTTTTGCTGACTCCATCACGCCTTTATCGTAGGCCAGCGCCACGTAGCGCTCGACCATCAGCGGCCAGTCCTGCTTATCCAGTACGCGGGCATCGTTAAGCACGCCGTAGCGCATCTCGCCGCGCCAGCCGGTGCGCACGGGGATGTTGGCAAAGAAAGGCACTAAGGCAGATTTATAAGAGTTAGGCAGCACGTAAGCGCGATCGTAGCGGCGCTCGCGCAGGCTCACGCCAAGACGGCGACGTGCGCCAAGCTCCAGCGCCCCATGCCCAAGTGGCATAGGGATCGCTTCATTCACTTCCGGCATCCGCGACAGCAGCGGACGACACCATGCAGGGGCCATCACGTCGATTGTCGCCTGGGGATAACGCGCCTTGAGCGTGCGATAGAGACTTTGCGACATCATCATGTCGCCCACCCAGGATGGACCCACTACAAGTATCTTCATGATTACGCGTCGCGGTTCAGCCAGGCCATATACTCCGCTACGCCTTCGGCAACGGTTTTAAATGGCTTGTCGTAACCTGCTGCACGCAGATTGGTCAGGTCCGCCTGGGTAAACGCCTGGTAGCGGCCTTTCAGCTTCTCCGGGAACGGGATGTATTCGATCTCGCCCTTCTTATGGAATGCCAGCGCGGCGTCGGCCACGGCCTGGAAGGACTCTGCGCGGCCGGTGCCGAGGTTATAGATACCAGAGACGCGGTTTTCCCAGAACCAGAGGTTTACCGCCGCCACGTCGCCCACGTAGACGAAGTCGCGCTTGAAGCCGTCGCTGCCTTCAAACAGCTTCGGCGTTTCGCCGTTGTTCAACTGGGTGTTGAGGTGGAAAGCGACGCTGGCCATGCTGCCTTTATGGCCTTCACGCGGACCGTAAACGTTGAAGTAGCGGAAGCCGACGATCGGCGAGTTTGCTTCTGGCAGGATCTGGCGCACGTACTCATCAAACAGGAACTTGGAGTAGCCATAGACGTTCAGCGGCTGCTCATACTCGCGGGATTCAATAAAGTCGCTGGTGCGTCCGCCGTAGGTGGCTGCAGAGGAGGCGTACAGGAACGGAATATCGCGCTCCAGGCAGTAGTGCAGCAGCTCTTTGGAGTACTGATAGTTGTTATCCATCATGTACTTGCCGTCCCACTCGGTGGTGGAGGAGCATGCGCCTTCGTGGAAGATGGCTTCGATATCGCCGAACTCTTCGCCCGCCATAATCTGGATGAGGAAATCCTCTTTATCCATATAGTCAGCGATGTTCAGATCGGCCAGGTTAACGAACTTGGTGCCGTCTTTCAGGTTATCGACCACCAGAATGTCAGTGATGCCTTTGTCATTGAGCGCTTTGACAATGTTGCTGCCGATAAAGCCTGCGCCGCCGGTAACGATAATCATAACTGTAACCTTTAAATGTGGATGCACTGAGACAATCTCAGGCATGAATACCTTTATCATACCATCACATTGCCGACCCTTCAGCCCTTCGCCGCGATCCCAGCGGGCCGTACGTGATTTGTGCTGCAAAAACGATAACCGGTGCGGCATCATCTCGTATCAGCGTAATGCTTTCGGTAAGATGTGCTGAAATTTGCCCAGTCTGGAGAATTGCAATGCGTGGGGATTTTTACCAACGGTTGAACAGCGACCTTGAAACCGCCCGAGCGGAAGGGTTGTTTAAAGAAGAACGCATTATCACCTCGGCCCAGCAGGCCGATATCACCGTTGCCGACGGCAGCCAGGTGATCAACTTCTGCGCCAACAACTACCTCGGTCTGGCGAACCATCCGGATCTCATCAGCGCGGCGAAGGCCGGAATGGACAGCCACGGCTTCGGCATGGCCTCCGTGCGTTTCATCTGCGGTACCCAGGACAGCCATAAAGTCCTTGAGCAGAAGCTGGCCGGCTTCCTCGGCATGGAAGACGCCATTCTTTACTCCTCCTGCTTCGACGCCAACGGTGGCCTGTTTGAAACGCTGCTGGGGGCGGAAGACGCGATTATCTCTGATGCCCTGAACCACGCGTCTATCATCGACGGGGTACGCCTCTGCAAAGCCAAACGCTATCGCTACGCCAATAACGATATGCAGGAGCTGGAGGCGCGTCTGCAGGAGGCGCGTGACGCGGGCGCGCGTCAGGTACTGATTGCCACCGACGGCGTCTTCTCTATGGACGGCGTGATTGCCAACCTGAAGGGCGTCTGCGACCTGGCAGACAAATATGAGGCGCTGGTGATGGTCGACGACTCTCACGCGGTGGGGTTTGTTGGCGAAAACGGCCGGGGTTCACACGAGT
This sequence comes from Pseudescherichia sp. L3, assembly GCF_024656065.1. NCBI lineage: Bacteria > Pseudomonadati > Pseudomonadota > Gammaproteobacteria > Enterobacterales > Enterobacteriaceae > Pseudescherichia > Pseudescherichia sp. L3. The sequence goes on along the minus strand of NZ_JANKYC010000003.1, from coordinate 312,651 downwards.
ATTGTGACGTAATGGGCCGGGTGGACATTATCACCGGCACGCTGGGCAAGGCGCTTGGCGGTGCATCCGGCGGCTATACCGCAGCCCGTAAAGAGGTGGTGGAGTGGCTGCGTCAGCGCTCGCGTCCGTACCTGTTCTCTAACTCGCTGGCACCGGCGATTGTTGCCGCCTCCATCAAAGTCCTGGAGATGGTGGAGTCCGGCGCGGCGCTGCGTGACCGCCTGTGGTCAAATGCCAGCCTGTTCCGCGAGAAGATGACCGCGGCGGGCTTTACCCTGGCCGGGGCTGATCACGCCATTATTCCAGTGATGCTGGGCGATGCGGTCGTGGCGCAGAACTTTGCCCGCGAGCTGCAGAAAGAGGGGATCTACGTGACCGGCTTCTTCTTCCCGGTGGTGCCGAAAGGCCAGGCGCGCATTCGCACCCAGATGTCGGCGGCCCACTCCCCTGAACAGATTGAACGTGCGGTGGAGGCCTTCACCCGCATTGGTAAACAACTTGGCGTGATTGCCTGAGGACGAAAGATGAAAGCGTTATCCAAGCTGAAACCGCAGGAAGGGATCTGGATGACCGACGTGCCAGAGCCAGAGGTGGGCCATAACGATCTGCTGATCAAGATCCGCAAAAGCGCGATCTGCGGCACGGACGTGCACATCTATAACTGGGACGAGTGGTCACAAAAAACCATTCCGGTACCGATGGTCGTCGGCCATGAGTACGTTGGGGAAGTGGTCGGGATTGGCCAGGAGGTCAAAGGCTTTAAGATCGGCGACCGCGTTTCCGGCGAAGGCCACATTACCTGCGGGCACTGCCGTAACTGCCGCGGCGGCCGGACCCATCTCTGCCGTAACACCGTTGGCGTCGGCGTGAACCGCCCCGGCTCTTTTGCCGAGTATCTGGTTATTCCGGCCTTCAACGCCTTTAAAATTCCAGACAACATCTCTGATGAGCTGGCAGCGATTTTCGACCCGTTCGGCAACGCCGTGCATACCGCACTCTCCTTCGATCTGGTGGGTGAAGACGTGCTGGTCTCCGGTGCGGGTCCTATCGGTATCATGGCGGCAGCGGTGGCGAAGCACGTTGGTGCACGCCACGTGGTGATCACCGATGTCAACGAGTACCGTTTGGATCTGGCGCGCAAAATGGGCGTTACCCGAGCGGTTAACGTGGCAACCGAGAGCCTGGATGATGTCATGGCCGAGCTGGGCATGACCGAAGGGTTTGACGTAGGGCTTGAGATGTCCGGCGCACCCCCGGCATTCCGCACCATGCTCGATACCATGAACCACGGCGGCCGCATTGCGCTGCTGGGCATTCCGCCGTCAGAGATGTCTATCGACTGGAACAAGGTTATCTTCAAGGGCCTGTTTATCAAGGGTATCTATGGCCGCGAGATGTTTGAAACCTGGTACAAGATGGCAGCGCTGATCCAGTCTGGCCTGGACCTCACGCCGATCATTACCCACCGTTTCGGCATCAATGAGTTCCAGCAGGGCTTTGACGCCATGCGCTCCGGCCAGTCCGGAAAGGTGATCCTGAGCTGGAATTAATCTTCCGCCAGCGTTAACTCAGACCAGGCCCCAAAAGCCTGGTCTTTTTATTTGTACAGCTTTTAACCTTATCTTAATATTCGGCTGGTAAAAGGGAGGGATATTCTAAAGATGGAATGATTATCCCATGACAACCCCTACAAAAAAGCTGAGCGTCATTATCCCGCTGTACAATGCCGGGAACGATTTTAAAGCCTGCATGGAGTCGCTGATCGCCCAGACATGGACCGATCTGGAGATCATCATTGTTAACGATGGCTCGACGGATAACTCCGTGGAGATCGCTAAGTTTTACGCCGAAGCGTACCCTCACATTCGCCTGCTGCATCAGGCAAATTCCGGCGTCTCCGTCGCCCGCAACCGCGCGCTGGACGTGGCAACCGGGGATTATATTGCCTTTGTCGACGCCGATGACGAAGTCTATCCCACCATGTATGAAAAGCTGATGGCAATGGCGATGGCGGACGACCTGGATGTCGCCCAGTGCAACGCCGACTGGAGCTCGCGGGCTACCGGCAAGGTATGGCAATCCATTCCCACCAGCCGCCTGCGTTCCACGGGCGTACTCACCGGGCCGGACTGGCTGCGGATGGGGCTGAGGTCACGCCGCTGGACGCACGTGCTGTGGATGGGGGTCTATCGCCATGACCTGATCAAACAGCACCGGATCCGCTTTGTACCGGGCCTGCATCATCAGGATATTATCTGGAGCACCGAGTTTATGTTTAATACCCGGCGCGTCAGGTACACCGAAGAGTCGCTGTACAGGTATTATCAGCACGATAACTCCGTTAGCCATATGAAGCGGCAGGGGGATAAAAACCTCGCCTATCAGCGGCACTACATCAAGATCACGCGCCTGCTGGAGAAACTCAACAGCGACTATGCGGGACGTATTCCTATCTATCCGGAGTTCCGCCAGCAGATTACCTATGAGGCGCTGCGCGTGTTTCACGCCCTGCGTAAAGAGCCAGATACCCTGACCCAGCAACGCATGATTGCCGAGGTATTCACGTCAGGGATGTACCGCCGAATGCTGACCAACGTGCGCAGCGTCAAGATGGCCTACCAGGCGCTGCTCTGGTCGCTGCGGCTCTACAGGTGGCGCGATAAATCGCTGTCGCACCACCGTATTGCCCGCAGGGTGCTGAACCTGGGTTAGCTTTTTCCCCAGCCCTGCCACTGCTGCTGGAACCATGCCGTGACCGAACTCTGGCTAATGCTTTCGCCCAGCACGGTAAAGAAGCGGCTGGCGTGAACCGGCTGCAGAGGCTGCTTCGGTTTACACAGCTTCACGCCGTGGAACGGATTGCGCGGCGCATTGGGTTGAGTGCTGCCAGCAGGCGGCGTCAGGTTCGGTCTTGAGGTATCCGTCTGCGGTTCGTTAAGCAGGCTGCTCGGACGCACCAGGGTGATATCCCCCGGCAGGCTGTAGATCATCTGCTGCAACACACGCACGGTCGAAGGGTGAGGGTGGCCAATGGCGATCGCCGAGCCGTTGCGGCGGGCCAGGTCTACCGCCCGGTTAAACTGGCGGCGGATATCGCCTTCATTCTGCGTATCATCAAGAAATACCCGACGCTTGATTACCTTTACGCCCGTCCCGGCGGCGGCGCGCATCGCCTGGCTGTTGCCGATGGTCATGCTGTCGAGGAAGTAGAGGTTATAGCGCTCCAGGGCCTGCATCACCTTCTGCATGCCAAACAGGCTTGAGGTCATGGCGCTGCCCATATGGTTATTCAGGCCGACGGCGTAGGGCACTTTGCCATAGGCGTCGCGAATGATGCGCTCGATCTCGTCGCTGCTCATCTCCGGGCGCAGGGTATCTTTTTCCAGCGGCTGCTTGCTCAGCGGGGCCATCGGCAGGTGGATCAGCACCTCATGGCCGCTATTGTGCGCTTTAGTGGCCATCTCATGGGCATGAGGCGCGTTGGGCAGCACGGCCACGGAAACTTCAGCGGGCATCGCCAGCACCTGGTTTTCCGTATGCGGGCGATAGCCGAAATCATCAATAACAATGGAGAGCTTGCCGGCGTGCGCCGGAACAATGAACGGCAGAAGCGTCATAATCGAGAAAAACAGACGACGAAGCTGAAGCAAAACTTATCTTCCCAACCACGGTTGTGGATTAACCGCCTGACCCTGACGACGAATTTCAAAATAGAGTGACGGACGGCCCTGACCGCCACTGCTGCCCACGAGGGCAATGGGTTGGCCGGCGCGAACCTGGGTTCCAACGCTGACCAGCGCGCTCTGATTATAGCCGTAAAGGCTCATATCGCCTTTCCCGTGCTCAACCACCACCACCAGGCCGTAGCCCTGTAGCCAGTCGGCGAGGATCACCCGTCCGTCGGCGATAGCTTTCACTTCGCTCCCTTCGGACGCACCGATCACAATCCCTTTCCACCGTAGCTCACCCTGCAGCTGTTCGCCATAGCGATGGAGCAGCGAGCCGCGAACCGGCCAGTAGGCCTGACCGCGCGGCGAGCCTAAGCCGCCGGTACGCGACATTAGTGAGCGTTCGCTCTCGGTGGGTTTATAGGTGGTGCCTTTGCGTGACGCTTCCTGCTGGCGATCGCGTACTGCGTCGGCCTCGCGCGCCTCGCGCTCTGCCCGCGCTTTTGCTGCGGCTTCGGCCCGGGCAAGGCTGTTACGCAGACGGGATTCGTTAGCTCGCAGCTCGCTCAGCTGCTGCTGGCCCGCCTGAATGGAGCTTTCCAGACTGGTAAGGGTCTTTTTACGCTCGTTGCGCGCCTGCTCCAGCTTCGCCTGCTGGGCCTGCTGTTCATAGAGCAGCGTCTGCTGCTGGCTCTGCTTCTCTTCCAGCTCGGCACGCTGGGCAGCCACCTCTTCGCGGGTCTGCTTGAGCTGGGCGATAGTCTCCTGGCGAGCCTGGTTCAGGTAGCCATAGTAGGCCTGCATGCGCTCGCCGCGGGCGGTCTCTTCGCTGTTAAAGATATACTGCACGCCGGAGTGCTCGCCCTGGCGAAAGGCGGCGTCGAGCTGGGCCGCCAGGTTACGCTCCTGGCTGGCTTTCTGCTGCTCAAGCTTTGCAATTGACGCATTCATGGCGTCGATCTGCTTGTTGAGTTCGTTGAGGGTGCTTTGGGTTTCACGCAGCTTGCGGGCGGCGGCGGAGATCGCCTCTTCCTGGACTTTAAGCTGCGCCAGAAGCGTAGCGCGCTGCTGCTGCTGCTGCCGTACCGCTCGCTCTTTGCTGGCGATATCGGCCTGAATCGATTTTAGCTGGTCGCGATCGTCCGCGTGGGCAGGAAAAACGCACAGCAAAACGCCAGCGCTGAGCGCGCTGGCACAGAACAATGGCCGGACAGTGCCGGCCCATGTAATTGAAAAAATCGCCTTTCCCCTCATGGGGAGCGATTATTCCACGATAAACAGCGGCCTGCCAGTCATCTCTTGCGGGATTTCCATGCCCATCAGGCTCAGCATGGTCGGCGCGATGTCGGAAAGTTTACCGCCGCTGACTGCTTTAACCGATTTACCCCCGACGTAGATCAGCGGAACCGGCAGGTTAGTGTGGGCGGTATGGGCCTGACCGGTGGCCGGGTCGCGCATCTGCTCGGCATTGCCGTGATCCGCGGTAATCAACAGCTGGCCGCCGGCGGACTCTACCGCGTCGGCGACCTCGGCGATGCATTTATCCAGCGTTTCGACGGCGGCAACGGCAGCCTCAAACACGCCGGTATGGCCGACCATATCGCCGTTCGGATAGTTGCAGATGATGGTGTCGTACTTGCCGCTCTTGATAGCAGCGACCAATTTTTCAGTTAATTCTGCAGAGCTCATCTCTGGCTGCAGATCGTAGGTCGCCACTTTCGGAGAGTTGATCAGGATGCGATCTTCACCGCTGAACGGCTCTTCCACGCCGCCGTTGAAGAAGAAGGTAACGTGCGCGTACTTTTCCGTTTCGGAAATGCGCAGCTGAGTTTTGTCGTTCTTCGCCATCCATTCGCCAAAGGTATTGGCCAGCGAGGCGGGCGGGTAGGCACAGGATGCGGTGATGTCAGCAGCGTATTGCGTCAGCATCACGAACTCGCCCAGCTTGATGGTTTTTTTCCGCGCGAAGCCGTCAAAATCGGCGCTGACGAAGGCACGGGTGATCTCACGGGCGCGGTCGGCACGGAAGTTCATGAAAATCAGCGCGTCGCCATCCTGCATGGCCGAGTCGGCCTGGCCTGCTGCACGGATCACCGTCGCCTTTACGAATTCGTCGTTCTCGTCGCGCGCGTAGGCGGCCTGAAGACCCGCCACGGCGGTGTCGGCCTGGTATTCACCCTTCGCCTGGGTCATCAGGTCATAGGCCTGCTCAACGCGATCCCAGCGGTTGTCGCGGTCCATGGCATAGTAGCGGCCAATAATCGTCGCGACGCGGCCTTTGCCCAGCTCGGCAAACTTCTCTTCAAAACGTTTCAGCGAGGATTCTGCGCTACGCGGCGGGGTATCGCGTCCGTCGAGAAACGCATGCAGGTAGATCTTCTCCGCACCGCGTGCCGCAGCCAGCTCTACCATCGCCAGAATGTGATCTTCATGACTGTGCACGCCACCTGCCGAGAGCAGGCCCATAATGTGCACGGCTTTACCTTGTGCGACGGCGTTATCTACCGCGCCCGCCAGCACCGGGTTGCTGAAGAAGGTACGCTCTTTGATCTCTACGTCCAGACGGGTGAGATCCTGATAAACAATGCGGCCCGCGCCCAGGTTGACGTGACCCACTTCGGAGTTACCCATCTGGCGGTCCGGCAGGCCCACTTCGAGGCCGGAAGCGTCAACCAGCGTGTGCGGACGTTTCGCCCACAGTGCATCCATGACCGGCGTTTTGGCATTAAAAATAGCGTTATCCTGCTGATCTTCGCGGTAGCCGTAGCCATCCAGAATCACCAGTACCATAGGTTTTTTAGTAACCGACATTGCGACAACCCTCAAGCTCATAAGACAAAAAATTTGCCTGATTTTACTACGACTGAATCGATTAAATAGCCGCAGAAGATCAAAGAAAAGGGTGGTGAAAGGCGTGGTTTGGGCCGCTTTTCGCGCTTTTTTCCGTGACGGTACGCAGAAAATGCATTCCTTATTGCTCGCTGGCTGTATTTGCCACACTGCACAGGTATACTCCTTTCCTGGTTTTTTTATTCACTGAGTCGGGAGCTGTTACCCCCCATGCAAGAAATTATGCAATTTGTTAGCCGTCACCCCATCCTCTGTATCGCGTGGGTTGTATTACTGGGGGCGGTGCTGTTCACCACCTTCAAGGGCCTTACCTCCAAAGTAAAAGTGATCACCCGTGGTGAAGCGACGCGTCTGATTAACAAAGAAGAGGCCGTGGTTGTCGATCTGCGTCAGCGTGATGATTTCCGCAAAGGGCATATCGCCGGCGCGGTGAATTTGCTGCCAGCCGAAATTAAAGCCAATAATGTAGGTGAGCTTGATAAACACAAAAGCAAACCCATTATTGTTGTAGATGGTTCTGGCATGCAGGCGCAGGAGCCTGCCAGCGCGCTGGTCAACGCGGGCTTCACACAGGTCTATGTGCTGAAGGATGGCGTGGCAGGCTGGAGCGGCGAAAACCTACCGCTGGTTCGCGGTAAATAATCTGGAGAAGCGTTATGGCCAACATTGAAATCTATACCAAAGCAACCTGCCCGTTCTGCCACCGTGCAAAGGCGTTGCTGGACAGCAAAGGCGTGACCTACGCGGAGCTGCCGATTGACGGCAATGCCGTGAAGCGCGAAGAGATGATTCAACGTAGTGGCCGTACGACCGTGCCGCAGATTTTTATTGATGCACAGCACATTGGCGGCTGTGACGACTTGTATGCGCTGGATGCGCGTGGTGGACTCGATCCCCTGTTGCGCTAAGGCGTTTGAGTATATTACTAAGGGTTTTTCTCATGTCAGAACAAAATAACACCGAAATGTCTTTCCAGATCCAGCGTATCTACACCAAGGATGTCTCTTTTGAAGCGCCGAATGCGCCTCATGTATTCCAGAAAGACTGGCAGCCAGAAGTTAAACTGGATCTGGATACCGCATCCAGCCAGCTGGCTGATGACGTATACGAAGTGGTCTTGCGTGTGACCGTTACCGCAAGCCTGGGCGAAGAGACCGCGTTCCTGTGCGAAGTGCAGCAGGCCGGTATCTTCTCCGTTGGTGGTATCGAAGGCAACCAGATGGCGCACTGCCTGGGCGCGTACTGCCCGAACATTCTGTTCCCGTACGCCCGCGAATGCATCACTAGCCTGGTTTCTCGCGGTACCTTCCCGCAGCTGAACCTTGCGCCGGTCAACTTTGATGCGCTGTTCATGAACTATTTGCAGCAGCAGGCTGGTGAAGGTACTGAAGAACATCAGGATGCCTGATGAGTACACCTAATGCTCATATGACTGTGATCGGTGCCGGCTCTTACGGCACCGCTCTTGCCATTACGCTGGCAAGAAATGGCCACCAGGTTATTCTCTGGGGGCACGATCCAAAACATATCGCGACCCTGCAGCACGATCGCTGCAATGCCGCATTCCTTCCCGATGTGCCTTTTCCCGACACGCTGCACCTTGAGAGCGATCTAGCGACCGCAGTACAGGCCAGCCGCAATATTCTGGTGGTAGTACCAAGCCACGTGTTTGGCGACGTGCTGCGGCAGATCAAGCCGCTGATGCGTGACGATGCGCGTATCGTCTGGGCGACCAAAGGTCTGGAAGCCGAGACGGGTCGCCTGCTACAGGACGTGGCGCGTGAGGCGCTGGGCGACACCATTCCGCTGGCGGTGATCTCCGGGCCAACCTTCGCCAAAGAGCTGGCAGCGGGTCTGCCGACGGCCATTGCGCTGGCCTCGACGGATAGCGCCTTTGCTGAAGATCTCCAGCAGTTGCTGCACTGCGGCAAAAGCTTCCGCGTCTACAGCAACCCGGACTTTATCGGCGTCCAGCTGGGCGGGGCGGTGAAAAACGTCATCGCCATTGGGGCAGGGATGTCGGACGGCATCGGCTTTGGGGCCAACGCCCGTACCGCGCTCATTACCCGTGGGCTGGCAGAGATGTCACGCCTCGGCGCTGCGCTGGGTGCTTCTCCCGAAACCTTTATGGGGATGGCAGGGTTAGGCGATCTGGTGCTGACCTGTACCGATAACCAATCCCGCAACCGTCGTTTCGGCATGATGCTCGGCCAGGGTATGGACGTGCAGCAGGCCCAGACGCAGATCGGTCAGGTGGTAGAAGGCTACCGCAATACGAAAGAGGTCCGCGAGTTGGCACACCGCTTTGGTGTCGAAATGCCGATTACCGAGGAGATATTTCAAGTATTGTATTGCGGTAAAAATGCGCGCGAGGCAGCATTGACCCTGTTAGGGCGCACGCGCAAGGACGAGCGTAGCAGTCAGTAAAGTCAAATCATCTAAATGGACACGGCCAACGTAGATTGGCCGGTCTCTTTTATTACGTCTGGAGTATGCAATGCCGTGTGAAGAGCTGGATCTGGTCTGGAATAATATTAAAGCCGAAGCCCGGGCGCTGGCGGACTGTGAGCCCATGCTGGCCAGTTTCTATCACGCGACGTTACTCAAGCATGAAAATCTCGGCAGCGCGCTGAGCTATATGCTGGCCAACAAGCTGGCATCGCCCATCATGCCCGCCATCGCTATCCGCGAAGTGGTCGAAGAGGCCTATGCCGCCGATCCCGAAATGATCGCCTCTGCCGCCTGCGATATTCAGGCGGTGCGCACCCGTGACCCGGCGGTAGATAAATATTCTACGCCGCTGCTCTACCTGAAAGGTTTCCATGCGTTGCAGGCCTACCGCATCGGGCACTGGCTATGGGCAGAGGGCCGCCGCGCGCTGGCTATCTTCCTGCAAAACCAGGTCTCAGTGTCGTTCCAGGTCGATATTCACCCGGCGGCGCGGATTGGCCGCGGCATCATGCTCGACCATGCCACCGGCATTGTGGTGGGTGAAACGGCGGTGATTGAAAACGACGTCTCGATTCTGCAATCCGTCACCCTCGGCGGGACTGGCAAAACCAGCGGCGATCGCCATCCGAAAATCCGTGAAGGGGTGATGATTGGCGCAGGGGCAAAAATCCTCGGCAATATCGAAGTCGGACGCGGCGCGAAGATTGGCGCAGGTTCAGTGGTGTTGCAGCCTGTACCGCCTCATACCACTGCCGCAGGGGTTCCGGCACGCATTGTCGGTAAGCCTGAGTCGGACAAGCCCGCAATGGATATGGACCAGCACTTCGCTGCCCATCATGGGTTCGAGTACGGCGACGGAATATAATCCGCACGCATGATGTAGGCCGGGTAAGCGTAGCGCCACCCGGCGAAACCTCAACTCCGTAGCACCGCTCCTGCGTATCCCAGCTGACGCCACGCCTCATACACCACCACCGACACTGCGTTAGACAGGTTCATGCTGCGGCTGTCCGGCATCATCGGGATGCGGATCTTCTGCTCTGGCGGCAGCGCATCGAGGATCGTCGCGGGCAGGCCGCGCGTCTCGGGACCAAACATCAGATAGTCGCCCTCCTGATAGCTCACCGCGCTGTGCGCAGGCGTGCCCTTGGTGGTGAGCGCAAACAGACGCTGCGGATTTTCCGCTGCCATAAACGCCGCGTAGTCAGCGTGACGCTGCACGGCGGTGAACTCATGGTAATCCAGCCCCGCCCGGCGCAGGCGCTTATCGTCCCAGGTAAAGCCCATCGGCTCGATAATATGCAGGCGGAAGCCGGTATTGGCGCAAAGACGAATGATATTCCCGGTATTCGGCGGGATTTCCGGTTCAAATAAGACGATGTTCAGCATGGTGCCCCCTCAATAACGCGGGGCAGCATAGCAGACTTACGCGCAAATTACGCCGCGTCGCCGGTCTTCACCGGTTCAAATACCGACTCGTGCTCAACGTTCTGCACCAGCAGGTCGCGGGTGATCTCCTTAATGGATTTCGCCCCGGTTAGGGTCATCGCCACGCGCATCTCTTTCTCGATCAGGTTCAGCAGGTTGGCGACGCCCGCCTGGCCGTGGGTTGCCAGCGCATAGAGGTAGGCCCGGCCCAGCAGCACGCTGTCTGCCCCGAGGGCAATCATCCGCACCACGTCGAGGCCGTTACGGATCCCGCTGTCGGCCAGAATCGTGATGTCGCCCTTCACCGCATCGGCAATCGCCGGCAGCGCCCGGGCGGAGGAGAGCACCCCATCCAGCTGGCGGCCGCCGTGGTTCGACACCACAATGCCGTCCGCACCAAAGCGCACCGCGTCGCGGGCATCTTCGGCATCAAGGATCCCCTTGATCACCATCGGGCCGTCCCAGAATTCGCGGATCCACTCCAGGTCCTTCCACGAGATAGAGGGATCGAAGTTGTTTGCCAGCCAGCCAATGTAATCTTCAAGCCCGGTCGGCTTGCCAAGATAGGTAGAGATGTTGCCGAGATCGTGCGGACGACCTTGCAGGCCCACATCCCAGGCCCAGCGGGGATGGGTCACCGACTGCCAGTAGCGGCGCATGGCGGCGTTAGCCCCGCTCATGCCGGAGTGCGCATCCCGGTAGCGTGCGCCTGGCGTCGGCATATCTACGGTAAACACCAGCGTCGAGCAGCCCGCCGCTTTTGCACGCTCCAGTGCATTGCGCATAAAGCCGCGATCGCGCAGAACGTAAAGCTGGAACCACATCGGGCGCTTCAGGGTAGGGGCTACCTCTTCGATCGGGCAGACCGAGACGGTGGAGAGGGTAAATGGAATACCCTTCGCATCGGCAGCGGCGGCGGCCTGCACCTCACCCCGGCGGGCATACATGCCGCACAGTCCTACCGGCGCGAGCGCCACCGGCATAGAGAGCTTTTCATTAAACAGCGTGGTCTCCAGGCTCAGATCGGCCATGTTCTTCAATACGCGCTGGCGCAGGGCAACCTGGGCAAGATCCTCAACGTTGCGGCGCAGGGTATATTCTGCGTACGCGCCGCCGTCGATGTAGTGGAACAGGAAAGGGGGCAGGATGCGCTGAGCCGCTGCGCGGTAATCACTGGCTGCAGAAATAATCATGCGGTGTTCTCCCTGGTAGGGTCGGGATCGCCCGGCAGGCGGGTGATGCGTGCCTGACGAGCCTGATCTTCATCGAATTGTTTAATGGTGGTGTGGACAAAGCCCAGATGCGCCATCATCGCTTTGCGTGCGGCTTCGGCGTCGCCGGCCAGGATAGCGTCGAGCACCGCCTGGTGCTGTTCAGTAAGCCGGGCGAACACCGGCGGAACCTGATACATGCGCTGGCGGCTCTGCTTAACCGACGACTGCAGCAGATCGAAGAAGCCGCGCATAGTCTGTAGCAGCACCACGTTATGTGAGGCTTCGGCGATGGCCAGATGAAAACGCACGTCGGCCTGCGAGGCGATGTCCGGATCTTTGCTCTGGGTCGCTTCGTAGCAAACACGGAGTTTCTCTTTATCGGTATCGGTGGCGCGCATCGCCGCGTGCCAGGCAGTGCTGGCCTCAATGGCGTGGCGGGCCTCAAGGATATCGAAGCTGTAGTCGGGGTCGTGCTCCAGCAGGGTTTTCAGCGGCTGGACAATATTTTGCTCAGACCAGTCGTCATGCTGCCAGCGAACAAAGGTGCCGCCACCGCGACGGCTGAGCAGCACCCCTTCGTTGACCAGCGTAGCCAGCGCTTCGCGCAGCGAGTTGCGTGACACGCCGAGCTGCGCAGCTAGCTGACGCTCGGCGGGCAGCTTCATGCCCGCCTCCAGCTGCTGGTCTTTTATCAGCGCCCGCACGCGAGAGGCGATCTCAGCGGAGAGGCGTTTAGGCATTACGATCACGGGATCATCCAGGTTAAGACGTAGGCCTGAAGGGTGGTAATAATCCCCACCATGCAGGTGAAAATCAGGCTGTGTTTCACGGTAAAGCGGAACAGATCCGACTCTTTACCCACCAGCCCCACCGCCGCACAGGCAATGGCAATGGACTGCGGGGAGATCATTTTCCCGGTCACGCCGCCGGTGGTGTTGGCCGCAACCAGCAGCACGTCCGAGACGCCAATCTGCTGCGCGGCCGTTGCCTGCAGGGCGGCGAACAGGGCGTTTGACGAGGTATCGGAGCCGGTAAGAAATACCCCCAGCCAGCCAAGGAACGGCGAGAAGAAGGTAAAGGCGTGTCCGGTATGGGCCAGCGCCAGCGCCAGCGTCGAGGAGAGACCGGAGTAGTTAGAGATAAAGGCGAATGCCAGCACCATGCCGATAGAGTAGATAGGCAGGGCCAGCTCCTTCAGCGTGAGGGCGAAGGTCTGCACCGCCGCTGCTGGCTTCATCCGCAGCCAGACAATCGAGAGCAGGGCGGCAAACAGGATCGCCGTACCGGTGGCCGAGAACCAGTCAAACTTATAGACCGCCGCATAGGGCGTTGCCGCGTTAACCACCGGCGGCATGCGGGCGACCAGCTTATCCAGGTACGGGACCGAAATGTTGATCACCATGTCGTACAGCGCCCCGCCCGGTGCAAACAGTGCTTTGAACGGCGGCACGCTCCACAGCGTTACCGTGGCGGTAAGGAACAGGAACGGCGACCACGCCTTGATAATCTGGCCTGCGCTGTAGCGGGTGCGGGCCAGGGTCTCATCAACCTGAGAGGCACCCATATCGCCGAAGCGGAAGATGCGCACGGGCTGCCAGCGTTTCAGGAACAGCGTCAGACAGACCAGCGACACCAGCGAGGAGATGATGTCCGGCAGCTCGGGACCAATAAAGTTAGAGCTCAGATATTGGGCGATGGCGAATGAGCCGCCCGCCACCATTACTGCCGGCCAGGTCTCTTTAATGCCGCGCCAGCCGTCCATAATCGCCATGATCCAGAACAGCACGATAATGGTTAAAAACGGCAGCTGACGCCCCACCATCTGGCCGATCTCGAAGCTATCCAGGCCGGTTACCTGCCCGGCCACCAGAATGGGAATGCCCATCGCGCCGAAGGCTACCGGCGCGGTATTGACGATCAGGCACAGCCCGGCGGCATACAGCGGATTAAAACCCAGCCCCACCAGCAGCGCGGCGGTGATTGCCACCGGCGCGCCAAACCCTGCCGCCCCTTCAAGAAACGCGCCGAAGGAGAAGCCAACGATCAGCATCTGCAGGCGCTGGTCTGGGGTAATAGAGAGAATGGATGAGCGAATAATATCGAACTGCCCGGTCTTGACCGAGATTTTGTAGACAAACACCGCGGCAATAATGATCCACGCAATTGGCCACAGGCCGTAGAAGAAGCCGTACACCACCGACGCCATGGCGCGATCCACCGGCATCTTGTAGAAAAAGAGCGCTACCAGCAGGGCGATGGCGACGGTGTATGTCGCGGCAAGGTAGCCCTTCAGCTTGAGCTTAATCAGCGCGAAGAAGAAGAACAGGATCGGCAGGGAGGCGATTAGGCTCGACAGCCAGATATTGCCAGCCGGATCGTAGTTTTGTTGCCACAGGCTCATTGCAGGTCTCCTGGGGACCTTGCTGGCCGATCGGCGGTGAGTCTGCGCTCATCTCTGCGTCACAGTCAGTGTAAAAGTGGTCCAGCCAATTGGGTTGTGTAGGGTTTATGACAACAAATGGTTAACCAGATGTTATGTTTCGGCAATGAGTTTGTAAGTGCAAATCGTGGAAGTGTGAAGCGCAGGGCGGTTGGTCAAAGGATTGGTAGGGCCAATTTAGGGAGGAGGGAATGAAGCCGAGCAAGCATAGCGCCGCCCGGCAAAAAATCAGAATGCGGTCTTCGCGAAGCCGGTCATCTCTTTCAGACCCATCTCGCGGCCCAGGGCGGTCATCGGGTGCACGACTACCAGCCCGCGCGTGCTTTTCTTCAGCTTGCCCATATCGGCCTGCTCTTTTTTGGTAATCGCCCGGCGGAAAGGCAGATCCATTAGCTTCTGCGCCTCTTTACTCAGCTTCTGGCCGTGTACTTCGCGCAGGCGAGTAATCTCCGCTTCCAGCGTCTCTTTCTCTTTTTCCAGCTCGGCGTACTTCTCGGCAGATTCAACCAGCGACAGGGCAGCCTGCTGGTGGCGGATAGCATCAAGGCGATCGCTCAGGCGTTTAATTTCGTTCTTTTCGATTTCTTTCATAACGGATGACTCTAAAAACAGGGGAATTACTGCAAAGGATACACTAATGTGCGCAACGTTACTTCTGAAAGGCTTTTTTCAGGCTGATGCGTGAGATCAGCCCGGTCAGAGAGAGCACCATGGTTGAGCGCACCACCTGCTGGTAACGCTGTCTCTGCATCGCGTAGAGATCGGCATCGCTGGTATCAAACTGGGGCACGGGGGGCAGGGCAGAGACGCAGTGCAGCTCGCCAAAGGGGCCGAGGATCTCGTCATCGGTAAACCCGTACTCGTTGCCGTCGTGGTTCAGCTCTTCACGCAGGGCCATCAGCAGCTCTGCGTCCTCATATTCGTGACGACTAATCACGCCGAGGCCGTAGATCAGCTTTAAGCGCACGGAGAGATCGCCCAGCGGGCCATCGCCCTCCAGCAGCGGCTCCACGGCGTATTTCACCGCATAGTCGTCTTTGCGGAACACCTGAAGTACCAGAATATTCACCGCTTCCGTGAGTAGCTCAACGGCGGCGATGAGGAAACTTCGGACGGTTTTGCCAGCATTCAGACGCTCAAGCACACGGTTTTCAAAGGCCTGGGTTTCTTCCATTATTGCCTGCATATCCGACAATCTTATATTCGGGCGCGGAGTCTCACTCCGCGCCGGGTAGGGCATCATGCCTGAGCGTTATAAACGTTAACCGCTTCGGCGACAACGTCGCTTGCGCTCTCCAGACCGGAGATCTGCGCCAGCGCAGCCTGCGGGCCTTTCTCGTCAATCAGCGCCGCCAGCTCAAGGGCCTGCGGATCCTGCTCGCTGCGGTAGTGCATGGCAGCGGCGATCCCTTTGACCAGGTTCTCGTGCGGCAGACGATACTCAAGGGTGCCGAGCAGCGGCTTAATCAGACGGTCGCCAATGCTCAGCTTACGCAGCGGCTGACGGCCTACGCGCTCAACGTCATCCTTCAGGTACGGGTTCTCAAAGCGGCCGAGGATCTTCTCGATATAGGCAGCGTGCTTCGCTTCATCAAAGCCGTAACGCTTGATCAGCACTGCACCGCTCTCCTCCATCGCCCCTTTCACCACCGCGCGGATCGTCTCATCAAGAATGGCGTCGCGAATGGTCTGATGGCCCGCCTGGCGGCCAAGGTACGCGGTTATAGCATGGCCGGTGTTCAGGGTGAAGAGCTTACGCTCGACAAACGCCATTAAATTATCTGTCGGTTCCATGCCCGGAATGTTCGGCAGCGCGCCTTTGAACTGGGTCTTGTCAACGATCCACTCGCTAAAGGTCTCCACGGTCACCTCCAGCGGATCGTGGGTAGCAGAGGCCGACGGCGGAACAATGCGGTCTACGGCCGAGTCGACGAAGCCAACGTGCGCTTCAGCCCAGGCTTTGTCCTCATCTGCCAGCGCATTGAGAACGTGACCTTTCAACTGGGTCGTACCGCGCACCATGTTCTCACAGGCGATAATGTTCAGCGGGGTCTCTACGCCCTGTGCTTTACGCTTCGTCAGCCCTTTGGCAATCGCGGGTGCAATGCGCTCCAGCACAACCGGGCCAACCGCCGTGGTCACCAGGTCCACTTCGGCAATCAGATCGATCACCTCATCGCCAATGCTGCTCACCGCGTTGACGCCGGAGACGGTATCAACCTGCTCGTTTTCACCCACCACATGAACCTGATAGCTATGACGGGCATTCAGGGCGTCGAGCACCGTCTGATTCACATCGGCGAACGTCAGCGTAATTCCAGCGTCCGCCAGCAGTTTGCCGATGAAGCCACGTCCGATATTACCTGCGCCAAAATGTAATGCTTTCATAGTATTAACCTTCATTAATGTTTTTACCCGAGAGGGCTGGGGTGAGGCTCTGACCTCACCCAAACCCTCTCCGCAAAGGGAGAGGGGAGGAGGGCTTACTTGTTCAGCAGCGCCAGCACTTCTTCAACGCTATCGGTATGCGCCAGGCGCTCGATAATAGACTCATCGTCCAGGGCGTTGGTCAGGCTGGTAATCACCTGAATGTGCTCATTATTACGTGCGGCGATGCCGATGACCAGACGGGCAATGTCCTCTTCTTCTTCGCCGAAGCGCACGCCCTGCGGATACTGGCAGAACACGACGCCGGTTTTCAGCACGCGATCTTTCGCTTCAACCGTACCGTGCGGAACCGCGATGGACTCACCCAGGTAGGTCGGGGTCAGCTTTTCGCGCTCCAGCATGGCGTCGACATACTCCGGCTGCACATAGCCGCCTTTCACCAGCTGCTCACCGGCAAAGCGAATCGCCTCTTCTTTATGGCTCGCGGTGCGGCCAAGGAAGATGTTCTCCGCGCCCAGCTTGAACAGGTGGCTGTTGCTCTCGTCAATGCTGTCCTGCAGGCTGGTGCGCACTTTCGTCTCGTTGTCCGTATGACGCTGGGCCGCCACCAGACGCTCGGTCAGGTTGCTATAGAGGCCGCTGTCGAGGAAGTTAGTCAGCGAAATGTGCTGCGCCTGCGGAACCTGGCGCATCGCACGCTCGGTCAGGTCGCGGTGGGTAATAACCACGTCCACGTCTGCCGGCAGGCTGTTGATCGCGCTGTTGGTCACGGAGATGTTGGTCAGGCCAGCATCCTGCACTTTCTTACGCAGTACGCCTGCACCCATGGCGCTTGAACCCATCCCGGCGTCGCAGGCTACGATGATTTTACGTACGTGGCTGAGGTCGTTAGAGACCGCGCCCGCCGCCAGCGGCGTTCCAGCAGCGGCAGCGGTTGCGCCTTTGGATTCTGCTTTCATGTCGTGCATACGGCGGGTTGCCGCTTCGATATCGTCCTCTTCTTTCACCTTGCTGGTTTTCAGCAGGATGGCGGAGATAACGAAAGAAACAGCCATCGCAGCGACGATAGCGGCGATGTTAGCGAAATAAGCACCTTTCGGCGTCATCGCCAGTACAGCCAGGATAGAGCCAGGAGAAGCCGGAGAGACCAGGCCGCCGTTCAGCACGCTCAGGGTAAACACGCCGGTCATACCGCCGAGGATAACGGCGATCAGCAGGCGCGGGTTCATCAGCACATACGGGAAGTAAATTTCGTGGATACCGCCCAGGAAGTGGATGATAGCCGCACCGCCTGCAGACTGTTTCGCGCTGCCGCGACCGAAGAACATGTATGCCAGCAGGACGCCCATGCCCGGACCCGGGTTTGCTTCAATCAGGAAGAAGATGGACTTGCCGATATCATGAGACTGCTGAATACCCAGCGGTGAGAAGATACCGTGGTTGATGGCGTTATTGAGGAACAAGATTTTCGCCGGTTCAACAAACACAGAGGCCAGCGGCAGCATGTCATGGACAACCATGAAGTTAACGCCAGCGGCCAGGGCTTTAGAGAGCACCTCTACCGCCGGGCCAATGCCGAGGAACGCCAGAATCGCGAGGATCATACCGATGATGCCCGCAGAGAAGTTGTTCACCAGCATTTCAAAGCCGGATTTGATCTTGCCATCAACCCAGACGTCAAAGCGTTTGATCGCCCAGCCACCCAGCGGACCGGCAATCATTGCGCCAAGGAACATCGGCATATCGGCACCGACGATCACGCCCATGGTGGTGATAGCACCGACCACGCCGCCGCGATCGCCGCCTACCAGGCGACCACCGGTATAACCGATCAGCAGCGGCAGCAAATAGGTAATCATTGGGCCGACAAGTTTTGCCAGCGTTTCGTTAGGCAACCACCCTGTTGGAATAAACAACGCGGTGATAATACCCCAGGCGATAAATGCGCCAATGTTGGGCATTACCATGTTGCTGAGAAAACGACCAAAGCTTTGCACCTTGATCTTGATATCGGATGACATAAAACACCCCTTCTAATGTTTGCTGTCGCGCAGGGCGGAGGCCCAACTTTTTTTGTTAACGAGGCGGCAGAGGTAGCCGAACCCATGTTCTGTGTGGCGAATCTGGCACCGAATCGAGAAACTGTCCAGATAGCGCGATTTAGTGTGATTCAGATCACACTAATACAGGGATAACGCCCTGTTTATGTGTGACTTCGATCACAAATCGTAGGTGTAAAAAAAGAACGGTGGGTAAAAAAAAGACGGTACAGGGCTGTTAATGTGATGTTAATCACATTTGTATGTCGTTACTTTGTTTGTTGTTTGTGATTTAGATCACAAGAAATTTTCACCTGGACTTTTCTTAACGTGAGCGGCAGCAACTTCTTATTGCCAGACTCGGCAATACTGTAAGTCAGCAACATCTTCTCAGCGTAGATTCGAGGTCAACATTATGTTCCTGAATTACTTTGCGCTCGGCATCCTCATCTTTGTCTTCCTGGTGCTCTTTTACGGCATCATTATTATTCATGACATTCCTTATCGAATTGCCAAAGCCCGTAATCATCCCCACGCCGATGCGATTCATATTGCAGGCTGGGTGAGCCTTTTTACCCTGCACGTGCTGTGGCCGTTTCTTTGGATCTGGGCCACGCTCTACCGCCCGGAACGCGGGTGGGGGATGCAGTCTCACCTTAACGGCGGCAGCGAGCTACCGCTGCAGCAGCGCGTGGAGGCCCTTGAAAGAGAGCTGAAGCGAATGCAAACCCGAGCGGGAGAGTAGCGTATGGATCTGCTGATCGTCCTAACCTACGTCGCCCTGGCCTGGGCCATCTTTAAAATATTCCGCATTCCGGTTAACCAGTGGACGCTCTCCACAGCGGCGCTGGGAGGCATATTCCTTGTCAGCGCCCTGATCCTGCTCATGAACTACAACCACCCCTATACCTTCACGGCGCAGAAAGCGGTGATCTCAATTCCGATTACGCCGCAGGTCACCGGCCTCGTCAGTGAGGTAACCGATAAATCAAACCAGCTGATTAAAAAGGGCGAAGTGCTTTTTAAGCTCGATCCAGTGCGCTATCAGGCCCGGGTCGACAGGCTTAATGCCGACCTGGTGACGGCCACCCACAATATCCACGTGCTCAAAGCGCAGCTGGTGGGTGCCCAGGCCAATACCCTGCGCGTCTCGGCCGAACGTGACCGCCTCTACAAAGATTATCAGCGCTACATGCGCGGCAGCCGGGCAAGGGTGAATCCGTTTTCTGAAAGCGATATCGACAACGCCCGACAGAACTATCTCGCTCAGGATGCGATGGTAAAAACCTCCGTGGCCGATCAGGTGCAGATCCAGAGTCAGCTGGACAGCATGGTCAACGGCGAGCAGTCACAGATCGTTAGCCTGCGGGCGCAGCTGACGGAAGCGAAATATAACCTTGAACAGACGGTGATCCGCGCCCCCAGCGACGGCTACGTGACTCAGGTGCTGATCCGGCCGGGAACCTACGCCGCCGCGCTGCCTCTGCGTCCGGTAATGGTCTTTATCCCCCAGCAGAAGCGGCAGATTGTGGCCCAGTTCCGCCAGAACTCTCTGCTGCGCCTTGAGCCTGGCGACGAAGCAGAGGTGGTGTTCAATGCCTTGCCGGGACAGGTGTTTAAGGGCAAGCTGACCTCTATTCTGCCGGTAGTGCCGGGCGGCTCCTACCAGGCGCAGGGCGTGCTGCAATCGCTGACGGTAGTACCCGGCACCGACGGCGTGCTGGGCACTATTGAGCTGGAGCCGAATGCCGAAGTAGATGCCCTGCCGGACGGCATCTATGCCCAGGTCGCGGTCTACTCCGATCATTTCCACCACGTCTCGGTGATGCGCAAGGTGCTGCTGCGGATGACCAGCTGGATGCACTATCTCTACCTTGACCATTAATCTCAAAAGGCAGGAATGTGCCAGGCATCACCTGCCTTTTTTTCAGCGCTGATCCATAATTACTTTTTTCTGGGTAGACAGGATCAGTCAATGAAACTTATCGGCAGCTATACCAGTCCGTTTGTACGTAAAATCTCCGTTATCCTGCTGGAGAAGGGGATCACATTTGAATTTGTGAATGAGTTCCCCTACAACGGCGAAAACGGCGTTGCGCACTACAATCCGCTGGGTAAAGTCCCGGCGCTGGTCACCGACGAGGGCGATATCTGGTACGACTCGCCTATCATAGCTGCCTGGCTGGAGCTGCTGGACGTCGCGCCCGCGATGCTGCCGCCGGATCCAAAGGCGGCGTTGAAGCTGCGCCAGATAGAAGCCCTGGCCGATGGGGTGATGGACGCCGGGCTGGTCTCGGTGCGCGAGCAGGCCCGACCGGCAGCCCAGCAGTCAGAAACCGAGCTGCTGCGCCAGCGGGAGAAAATTAGCCGGGCGCTGGACATGCTGGAAAAGCACGTCAGCGAGGGCGATATTCAGCCGGACGATCTTAACGTTGCTACCATCGCCGTGGCCTGCGCCATCGGCTATATCAACTTCCGCCGCATCTCGCCCGGCTGGTGCGTGGACAGGCCGCAGCTGGTGAAGCTGGTAGAGAATCTGTTCCAGCGGGAAAGCTTTGCCCGCACCGAACCGCCAAAGTCTTAGCCCATCATACTGACAGCCTGCGCCGGTACGCTGTACAATCCCCCTTCACGTCGAATCCTCTCCGGCGGGAGGGGTAATCTACCGCAGGCTCTGTCATGACCCTTGAACAACGCTCACTTTTCAGCCAGATCCCGGCAACCGATCGTCTGCTGCACGCCGACGCGTTTGCTCTCTTAGTCGACACCTTCGGTCATCGCCGCGTCGTGGATACCCTGCGCCAGCTTCAGGACGAGGCCCGCCTTGCGGTGCGCGAAACCCAGGCCCTGCCTGCCTGGTGCGCGGACTGGGCTGCGGCAACGGAGAGCCGTTTGACGCAGCATGAAACCCGCGCCCTGCGGCCGGTATTTAACCTCACCGGCACGGTGCTGCATACCAATCTCGGACGCGCGCTACAGGCGGAAACCGCCATCGACGCGGTTGCCGAAGCGATGCGCACTCCGGTGACGCTGGAGTATGCTCTTGATGAAGCCGGGCGCGGTCATCGCGATCGCGGCGTCGCGGATCTGCTCTGCCGCCTCACCGGCGCAGAGGATGCCTGCATTGTGAATAACAACGCGGCGGCGGTGCTGCTGATGCTGGCCGCGCTGGCGAACGGCAAAGAGGTGGTGGTGTCGCGCGGCGAGCTGGTAGAGATTGGCGGCGCGTTCCGCATTCCGGACGTGATGCGCCAGGCGGGCTGCGTGCTGCACGAGGTAGGGACGACCAACCGCACCCATGCCAAAGACTACCGTGAGGCGGTGAACGAGAATACGGCGCTGCTGATGAAGGTGCATACTAGCAACTATGCCGTCACTGGCTTCACTAAAGCGGTGGAGGAGGCGGAGCTGGTGCAGATCGGCCTGCCGCTGAACGTGCCGGTGGTGGCCGACTTAGGCAGCGGCTCGCTGATCGATCTCAGCCAGTACGGCCTGCCGAAAGAGCCGATGCCGCAGGAGATGATTGCCGCAGGCGTCAGTCTGGTGAGCTTCTCCGGCGATAAGCTACCCGGCGGCCCGCAGGCGGGGATCATCATCGGCAAGCGTGAGCTGATTGCGAAGCTCCAGCAGCACCCGCTGAAGCGCGCTCTGCGAGTGGATAAGATGACCCTCGCCGCGCTGGAGGCAACGCTCAGGCTCTATCTGCATCCGGAGAAGCTGGCCGAACGGCTGCCAACGCTGCGCCTGCTGACCCGCAGCGCGGACGAGATCCGCCAGCAGGCCGAGCGGCTGCAGCCCGCCCTGGAGAACCACTACGCTGAGTTTTTAGTTCAGGTTGAAGCCTGCCAGTCGCAAATCGGTAGCGGATCGCTGCCGGTAGATAGGTTGCCCAGCGCAGCGCTGACCTTTACTCCCCGCGACGGACGCGGCAGCCGCCTTGAAGCACTGGCGGCACAGTGGCGTGCCCTGTCGCAGCCGGTGATTGGCCGCATCTCCGACGGTCGTCTGTGGCTCGATCTACGCTGCCTTAACGATGAATCCCGCTTTTTGAACAGGTTACTGAAATGATTATTGCAACCGCCGGGCACGTCGACCACGGCAAAACCACGCTGCTGGAGGCGCTCACCGGTATCAACGCCGACCGGCTGCCGGAAGAGAAGAAGCGTGGCATGACTATCGATCTCGGCTACGCCTACTGGCCCCAGCCGGACGGGCGCGTGCCGGGCTTTATCGATGTGCCGGGCCACGAGAAGTTTCTCGCCAATATGCTGGCGGGCGTCGGCGGTATCGACGGCGCGCTGCTGGTGGTTGCCTGCGACGACGGTGTGATGGCTCAAACCCGGGAGCACCTGGCGATTTTACAGCTCACCGGCAACCCGGCGCTGACCGTGGCGCTGACCAAGGCCGATCGCGTGGACGAGGCGCGGATAGCCGAGGTTGAGGCCGAGGTGCATAGCGTGCTGGCAGAGTACGGCTATCCGCAGGCAACGCTGTTTACTACCGCCGCGACGCAGGGAGTGGGCATTGAGGCCCTGCGCGCGCACTTGCTGGCGCTGCCCGAGCGCGAGCAGACCGACGAGCGCCGCTTCCGCCTTGCCATCGATCGCGCCTTTAGCGTCAAGGGCGCGGGGCTGGTAGTGACCGGCACAGCACTCTCCGGTAGCGTAAAAGTGGGCGATACCCTGTGGCTCACCGGGGTGAACAAGCCAATGCGCGTGCGCGGTCTCCATGCGCAAAACCAGCCGGTTGAGCAGGCCCACGCCGGGCAGCGCATCGCCCTGAACATCGCGGGCGATGCGGAGAAAGAGGCTATCAGCCGCGGCGATTGGCTGCTGACCGAGGCTCCGCCTGAGCCTGCGACACGACTGATCGTGGCGCTGCACACCCACGCGCCGCTGGGCCAATGGCAGCCGCTGCACATTCACCATGCCGCCAGCCACGTCACAGGCCGCGTCTCGCTGCTCGACGATAATCTTGCCGAGCTGGTGTTGGATACGCCGCTGTGGCTGGCGGATAACGATCGGCTGGTGCTGCGCGATATCGCTGCTCGCGCTACGCTGGCCGGGGCGAGGGTGGTCACGCTCAATCCGCCGCGCCGGGGCAAACGCAAGGCGGAGTACCTGGCGTGGATCGCTGCGCTGGCGGAAGCGGGTGACGATGCCGGTGCGCTGGCGGTGCACCTGACACGCGGCGCGGTAGATCTGCCGTCATTCGCGTGGGAGAGACAGCTTAACGTTCAGGGGCTGGCGGCGTTGACCGAGACTCCACACATGATTCAGGCGGGAGACAACCTGATTAGCGCCGCGGTAGCCGCCCGCTGGCAGCGCAAGATCCTTGATACTCTGGCCACCTACCATGCCCAGCATCGGGACGAGCCGGGGCCAGGGCGCGAGCGTCTGCGCCGCATGGCCTTGCCGATGGAGAACGAGGCGCTGGTGCTGACGCTGATCGAGCGGATGCGGGAGAGCGGAGAGATCCACAGCCACCACGGCTGGCTGCACCTGCCGGATCATAAAGCGGGCTTCACCGCCGAGCAGGAGGCGATCTGGCAGAAAGTCGCCACGCTGTTTGCGGATGAGCCCTGGTGGGTGCGCGACCTTGCGCGAGAAGTAGGCGCAGATGAGCAGATCATGCGCAGCGTCCTGCACCAGGCGGCGCAGCAGGGGCTGATCACGGCGATCGTAAAGGATCGCTACTACCGCAACGATCGCATTGTGGCCTTTGCGAACCTGATCCGTACCCTGGACGGCGAACGTGGATCAACCTGTGCCGCCGATTTCCGCGATCGGCTCAACGTCGGACGCAAGCTGGCGATTCAGATCCTCGAATATTTCGACCGCATCGGCTTTACCCGCCGACGCGGCAACGATCACCTGCTGCGCGACGCGCTGCTGTTCCCGGCGGAACCGCAGGCGTAACCCTGTCGCGCCCTATTCACCACCGGGCGCGAATTTCTGCATCGCCAGCCACACCGCCCCCAGTCTGCCCGCCTGGTTACCCAGCTTGCAGGGGTGGATCGGCACGCGCAGCGCCTCCCACATCTCAAAGGTCTCCAGGTGACGATCGAGCAGCTGGTAAACTTTCTCCTGTTCGCTTATCCCGCCGCCAATCAGCACCGCTTCGGGGTCGAACATGGAGATCACGCTATAGACTCCGCGTGCCAGGAACAGCGCCCACTCGTTAATGGCCTCGCGCAGGTGGACGTCGCTGTCCATACGCTCGAACAGCTCTTTACCGTGCGGCAGCTCGTCGGCAGAGACCGCCAGCGCCTGGCGACAGGCTTTCATCAGGCCGCTGCCGGAGGCGACCTCGTGCATGCACTCGCCGTTGTTGCCGACCGGGATCACGCCAAACTCGCCGGCGTGGAAGTGCACCCCCCGGAACAGTTCACCGTTGACGATGATCCCACCGCCAATGCCGGTGCCGACGGTGATGCAGACGAAGTTTTCGAATGCCTGTCCGGCCCCGCGCCAGCGCTCGCCGAGCGCCGCACAGTTGGCATCGTTTTCCACCACTACGGGCAGATCGGTAAGGGTCGAGAAGAGATCGTGCAGGTTTGCGCCATCCATAAAGTCCAGCGCGCCTGCTTTTGCCGCTTTGCCGGTATGCACGTTGATATGGCCAGGGAAGCTGACGCCGATGCCAGCGATCTCACGATCTTTTTGGTATGTTTCAACGACTTCTTTCCACGCTTTTTTAAACGACGCTTCATCTTCGGGTGTATCAAACTCATCCGAAGAGAGCTCTTCGCCATGCTCGTCGATCAGGCCATGCTTGATGTGAGTTCCCCCAACATCAAAACCAATAAAGTAGTGCATAGGTATTTCCCTTTTCCGGTTCCTTAGGTTTAATTATGGCTCAGGCCAGACGGGAAAATGTAAAGTAAGGTAATACGTGAACGGCGTCGAAAAGCGGCGATCTTTCCGCTGCTTTTTTAACCGCCGCGTCTACCCTTGAAGGACACCCCTGCAAGGAGACGGCCATGACAAACAATCCCCCCGGCAACCGCATCCAGCCTGGCGAATACGGTTATCCTCTTACCTTAAAAGCGCGTTATGAAAACTTTATCGGCGGCGACTGGGTTCCACCCGCTGAGGGCGAGTATTACCAGAACCTGACCCCGGTCACCGGGCAGCCGCTGTGTGAAATCGCCAGCTCAAGCAAGCGTGATATCGATCTGGCGCTGGACGCGGCCCACAAGGCAAAAGATAAGTGGGCGCATACCTCCGTGCAGGATCGGGCAGCCATTTTACTGAAGATAGCCGATCGCATGGAGCAGAACCTGGAGCTGCTGGCGACCGCCGAAACCTGGGATAACGGCAAGCCGATCCGTGAAACCAGCGGGGCCGATGTGCCGCTGGCGATTGACCATTTCCGCTATTTCGCCTCCTGTATTCGTGCTCAGGAGGGTGGCATCAGCGAGGTAGACAGCGAGACGGTGGCCTACCACTTCCGCGAGCCGCTGGGCGTGGTCGGGCAGATTATCCCATGGAACTTCCCGCTGCTAATGGCGAGCTGGAAGATGGCACCTGCGCTCGCCGCCGGGAACTGCATCGTTTTAAAACCCGCGCGCCTGACGCCGCTCTCTGTGCTGCTGCTGATGGAGATTATCGGCGATCTGCTGCCGCCGGGGGTGATAAACGTGGTCAACGGCGCGGGGGGTGAGATTGGTGAGTACCTTGCCACCTCGAAGCGCATCGCCAAGGTGGCCTTTACCGGCTCTACCGAAGTGGGCCAGCAGATCATGCAGTACGCGACCCAGAACATTATTCCGGTCACCCTTGAGCTGGGCGGCAAGTCACCGAACATCTTCTTTGCCGACGTGATGGATGAAGAGGATGCCTTCTTTGACAAGGCGCTGGAGGGCTTTGCCCTGTTTGCCTTTAACCAGGGCGAAGTCTGTACCTGTCCGAGCCGGGCGCTGGTGCAGGAGTCGATCTACGAGCGCTTTATGGAGCGCGCCATCCGCCGGGTAGAGAGCATTCGCAGCGGTAACCCACTGGATACCGTCACCCAGATGGGCGCGCAGGTCTCCCAGGGGCAGATGGAGACCATCCTGAACTATATCGACATTGGTAAAAACGAGGGAGCGGACGTGCTCACCGGCGGGCGACGCAAGCTGCTGGAGGGCGAGCTGAAAGAGGGCTACTACCTTGAGCCGACCATTCTCTTCGGGCAGAACAACATGCGCGTCTTTCAGGAGGAGATCTTTGGCCCGGTGCTCGCCGTGACCACCTTTAAAACCGTGGAAGAGGCGCTGGAGCTGGCCAACGATACCCAGTACGGGCTAGGGGCGGGCGTCTGGAGCCGCAACGGCACTCTGGCCTATAAGATGGGGCGCGGTATCCAGGCCGGGCGCGTCTGGACCAACTGCTACCACGCCTATCCCGCCCATGCGGCGTTCGGCGGCTACAAGCAGTCCGGCATCGGGCGCGAAACCCACAAGATGATGCTGGATCACTACCAGCAGACCAAGTGCCTGCTGGTGAGCTACTCCGATAAACCGCTCGGGCTGTTCTGAGTCCTGTCGCCGGGCAGCGCACGCTTGCCCGGCCTACGGTGGCTTATATTAACCTTCTATTAACCTTCATTCACCCAAATACGCATTTCACCTTCGCCGCGATTGGCCCAGCTAAACCATGGAATAAACGTCAGGGTCTGTGGCTCGCGCTTAGCAGGTGGCGTGTCGAAATACCACAGCGGTTGCTGCTCCGCCTGGGCGGCTATCTGCTTCGCGCCTTCTACCTGGATAAGCACCTTATGGGCAAATACCCCTTTACCCTCAACAAGTTTGAATTCGCTCTCCTTAGGTAGCCAGACGTTATGCAGCCCCTCGCCGTTATCGGCTTCTTCAAGACAGTAGACCAGCGGACCGCGCTGAATCGCCACCTTACCCGCAACGCTGCGCACCAGCGGATTGCCGTATACGCGACGAACCGGCATCGGCAGCGTAAGCGACAAGGTGTCACCTTCACGCCAGAGTCGATTAAGATGCAGGTAGCCTTTATGCAACTCGCCCTGTACCGCTTCGCCGTTGAGCAAAATTTGCGGATCGCTGCACCACGCCGGCAGGCGCAGGGCCAGCGTATGCTGCACTGGCAGAGGTGAATCAATGCGAATCTCAACGTTCTCCTGCCACGGATAGTTGCCGCTGATCCGCACCCGAAGCGTCTCATCACCCACGGGGATCTCTGCGCTATTGCCGATATAGAGATTGATAAATAGCGCATCAGAGCGGGGGGTATAGATATAGTGACCGATAGAGGCGAGCACGCGGGCAATGTTTGGCGGGCAGCAGGCACAGCCAAACCAGCGCTGGCGAACCGGCTGGATATGATCATAGATATGGTTGAACTTCAGCGACTTGGGCTGCACCTCCAGCGGGTTAACGTAGAAGAAGTGTTTACCGTCGAGCGCCATTCCACCCAGCACGGTATTGTAAAGCGCACGCTCCATCACGTCGGCATACTGGCCGTCGCCCTCCATCTCCAGCATTCGACGGGCAAACATCATCAGCCCGATGGAGGCACAGCTCTCGGCGTAGACGGTATCGTTTGGCAGATCGTAATCGCTGCTGAAGGCCTCTCCCCGGCTCTGTGAGCCTATACCACCGGTAATATAGAGCTGGCGCTGGGCCATATTTTGCCACAGCCGCAGACAGTCCTGGCGAAGACGCTCATTGCCCGAGAGCCGCGCCAGGTGTGCCACGCCGGTCATCAGATAGACAAAACGCACCGCATGACCGATAGCACTCTGCTGCTCTGACAGCGGCAGGTGCGCCTGGCTGTAAGCTTTATCGTTCACCATCCACGCCGTGCCGTGGTTAGGCCAGAACCAGGTGCCGCCGCGTTGAGCAAACTCCTTATCGTAAAAGTGCGGCTGCGTGCCGCGCTGCTCAACGAAGAAATTTACCAGATCGCGATAGCGTGTCTCCTGGGTCACCTCAAACAGGCGCATCAGGGCCAGCTCAATTTCGGGATGGCCATCGTAGCCCTGCAGCTGGTTAACGCCGGGACCAAATACGCTGTCAATATGATCCGCCAGGCGGCAGGCGACCTCCAGCAGGCTGCGCTTGCCGGTAGCCTGAAAATAGGCCACCGCTGCTTCGATCATATGTCCAGCGCTGTATAGCTCATGACATTCGGCAAGGTTGGTCCAGCGCTCGGCAGGCGCTTTTACCGTAAAATAGGTGTTCAGGTAGCCGTCATCACACTGCGCTGCCGCAACCAGGGCAATCACCTCGTCAGCCGTTTTCTCAAGCTCGGCATCGGGTTTCTGGCACAGCGACCAGGCCACGGCTTCCAGCCACTTCGCCACGTCGCTGTCCTGAAAAACCATGCCATAGAACTCACCCTCGGCGAGGCCAGCGGCAATGCGAAAATTTTCAATCGCATGGCTAGGATCGGCTTCGGAAATACGGTCGTTCAGTGCCTCCCACTGGTAGGGGATCACCACGTCGCGCACCAGTCGCTGGTACTGGCCTAAAAACGGATCGGTAACGTTAAGCTTATGCAGGTCGGTTTCCATAATAGTCATCATATTCTCCTCAGGACTGGACATGACGCTGGCGCAGGTCAGTTGAAATACGCGCCATCATTGGGTTACTCAGCTTGCAGACGCGAACCGCCAGCGCCAGCAGCAGGTGGAACAGGGCAGGCAGCAAGGTTTCCATCGCGGTGATCCCCTGTAACGAGGCGGGGGTCTGATTGCCGGTGCCGGGCTGGTAGGCCACAACAATAAATACCAGGCTGATAATTCCTGCGCTCGAGGCCCAGGCGAGCTTGATAAAGAACAGGTTGAACGCGAAGTTCATGCCCGACGAACGCACGCCGGTTTTCCATTCGCCGTAGTCATCGGAGAACGCCATCAGGGAGAAGTGCAGCGGTAGCGTAAAACCAAGGATAATGCCGTTACCAAGAATAACCGTCAGCCACAGCGTCTGATGCTGCGGTCCGCCCGGCAAAAACCACATGCCGACGGCCAGCACGGCCAGCACCAGATTGGTGTAGTAGTAGAGCTTAACGGCATCAATACGACGGGTAAGCGGGTTGACGATAACCGAGCCGAGGATCGAGGCAAAGGTCACCATCGTAAAGAACAGCGAGGTATAGGCCGTACTCCCCTCCAGCACATAGGTGATGAAGTACATGTAGCCTCCGCCCCGCAGATTGAAGACATTGATCAGCAGGAAGGACATCACCAGCATCAATAACAGCTGGTCGTTTTTACGCAGCCCAGCCAGATGCTCACGCAGCGTAAATTTGCCCATCAGCGCCAGCGGTACACGCTCGCGTACCCAGAAGAAACAGCACAGGAACATCACAACAGCAACAGCGCACAGCACGCCAACGCCCATCTGGTAACCTCTGGCGGCGCTGCCCTGGCCGAAGAGATCGACCATCCACGGCAGGCCTACCGAGACCAGAAAACCCGCGACGCCACACAGCACGAAGCGCCATGACTGGCAGGAGATGACCTCGCTATGACGCGTGGTCATGGTATTAATCAGTGCGCAGTAGGGGACGTTAATTGCGGTGTAGCCGACGGAGAGCAGCAGATAGGTGCCAAATGCCCAGGCGATTTTTACTCCCATGCTGGCATCCGGCACGGTAAAGGTCAGTATGCCAATGATGCCAATGGGGAGCGCTACCCATAGCTGCCAGGGGCGAAAGCGTCCCCAGCGACTTTGCGTGCGGTCAGCGATTACGCCCATGATCGGATCGGAAATGGCGTCAAAAACGCGCAGGGCGATAAACAGCGTGCCGACCAGCGCCGGGGTTAGACCAAAAACGTCGGTATAGAAAAAGGTGAGAAAATTCATGATCAGGCAGGTGAGCACCGTGCCGCCTGCGTCGCCCAGGCCGTAGCCCACTTTTTCGCGAATCGACAGTTTATCGTCAACCGCACCCTGAGCTATGTCTGTATGGGTAATCGGTGTAGAGGTCATAGATAACTCCTCGTAGGGTGGAGATCTCTTTCTTAGCTATCCGCCCCGCAGGGCAGGCCTGTTATTGGAAATGACCTGATTAATTCTGCCTGTTAAACAGCGGGCAACAAGGCAACGAAGAAGTATAAAAAGATAACGATTCCGACCTGGTGTAGAAAGTGTGAAGCCGATCGGGAAAAACGACAGTAATCTATTAATAATCAACAAGAAAAGAGTTTTACGGCGACCTAAAAAGCGGGAATTACCATATCTATGCTTGAATTATCCATAATGCTTCCGGTTAAAGTGCAAAATGGGGGGCTGTTTATCTCCCGCGGCGTTGGCCGACACCCTTCCCGCAGGCTCGACTCCTGGGAGATCATTTTTGTCGAAAAGGGGACGCTGACGATCCGGGAAGAGGGGAGGCTGTTTCAGATTAACGCCGGAGAGAGCCTGCTGCTTTGGCCGCAGCGCAGGCACGTTGGCGTTGAGGATTTTCCGCCGGATCTGAAATTCTACTGGCTCCATTTTGAAGTAAAAGCTGAGGCGGGCAACTCATCGTGGATAACAACGCTATCCATTCCTCAGCATACGAAGATCCGCGAGCCGCAGTATATGATCTCCCTCTTCCGACAATTTTTAAGCGAGCAGGAGAAAATGGCGCGAACGGCAGCGCTTGAATTTATCCTGCTGATGATTCTGCAGCAGATGACCCCTGGGGAACAGCTTAAGGAGGAGAGTAACGACAGCGGCGTTGCCCTCGCCTGGCGAGCACAGCAGCTTATCCGCACCCGTTTTCATCTCCCCCTCTCCACTAGCGCCCTCGCCAGGGAACTACACTGCAACGCAGACTATTTAGGCCGCGTCTATCGTCGCGTTTTTCGCCTAACGCTCACTGAAGCTATTCACCGCCAGCGCGTGCGGGCAGCGGAAAAGCTCTTAATCAGCGATGCCCGCTCGCTTAAAGAGGTAGCGGATCTGTGTGGCTTCAGCGATGTAGGGTATTTCCGGCAGATCTTTCGCAAGCATACTGGCCTGACACCCGCCGTTTGGAAGCGGCGATACTGTAAGGAGCATATTAATTCCTGAACGCTAAGATGCCGGGTGGCGCTGCGCTTACCCGGCCTACGGCTCATGGCCTTTGCCTGGAAGCTCGCAATAAAATGCAACGTTTTGCCCACTAAATAAATCTCTTTTCGTACCGCATTCCAATCTGGAAATCCTCTGGCAGCTTCCATTTTTGTCATGCGCTATTGTGATCCTGTAGCCAGTAACTGTGTGTATGATGTGTATAATCCGGTGAAGGATAGGGATGTGAAGAGCCAGGATGTCATTACAATTTTGAAAAGACATGGCTGGATGCTGGTTAGAGTCAGAGGGAGCCATCATCAGTTTTGTCATCCAATGCGTACCGGACTTGTGACGGTTCCGCATCCGCGAAAAGACATTAAGCCGGGTACGCTGGCACAGATTTGGCGTCAGGCTGGTTTAAAACTTTAATATGCAGGAGTCTCTATGTTTTATCCGGCTTATATTCATGCCGATGCTGACGGCAGCGCCAGTGGTTTCTTTCCGGATGTGCCGGGCTGTTTCTTTGCTGGCGATACGTTAGATGATGCCTTTCAGGATGCGAAAGCGGCCTTAACGGCACATTTTGAGTTAATTTATGAAATCGGGAAGACGATCCCAGGGCCCGGATCGATAGAAGCACATCTGAAAAATAATCCTGCTGATTTTACAGACGGGCAATGGTTACTGGTTGATATTAATATCAACCAGTTTGATGGCCGTGCAGAACGAATCAATATTACGTTGCCAAAGCGATTGCTAACGAAAATTGACCATTTTGTTCGTGAGCATCCCGACTACAGCAACCGAAGCGCCTTTCTGGCTGAGGCTGCCAGACGCGTGCTGCCAGGCCGCTGAATCGCCGGGCAGCGCACGCTTGCCCGGCTTACAACGGTGTTAATTAGCTCGCTCCTGCCAGGCAATCTCTACTTCTTCGGCGAGAATTTTCACCCCGGCTTCGATTTTTTCCGGGTCCGGCACGTAGTTCATGCGCATGCACTGGTGGGTGTGCGGCCAGGGCTTGTCGAGACCTGGGAAGAAGTAGTCGCCGGGCACCATCAGCACGCCGCGTTTCTTCAGACGCTGATAGAGCAGTTCGGTAGTGATCGGCAGGTCTTTAAACCACAGCCAGAGGAAGATAGCCCCCTCGGGCTTGTGAATAAGACAGCGCTCTTCCGGCAGATAGCGACGCAGCGTGGCCATCGTCTCCTGCACCCGCTGGTAGTAGAACGGCTTGATTACCGTCTCCGACAGGCGCAGCAGGTCGTTGCGTTTGATCATCTCGCACATCATTGCCGGGCCAATCCCGCCGGGGGCCAGGCTGATGATGCCGTTCATGTTGCGGATCGCCGAGATGGTCTGCTCATTGGCAATAATAATGCCGCAGCGGCTGCCGGGCAGGCCCAGCTTGGAGAGGCTCATGCAGAGAATGGTGTTCGGGTTCCACAGCGGGCGCGCCTCGCTGAAGATAATCCCCGGGAAGGGCACGCCGTAGGCATTATCGATCACCAGCGGGATGCCGTGCTGGTTGGCGAGGGCATCCAGCTTGATCAGCTCCTCGTCAGTAATAACGTTGCCGGTTGGGTTGGTCGGCCGGGAGACGCAGATCATGCCGGTCTCTTCGCCAATGTGCAGATGCTCAAAGTCGACGTGATACTTAAACTGACCGCCCGGTAGCAGCTCAATATTTGGGCGAGCAGAGACAAAAAGATCCTCCTCCAGCCCGGAATCCGCATAGCCGATATACTCCGGGGCCAGCGGGAACAGCACCTTCCTGGTGGTTCCATCGGCGCGACGGCCAGCAAACAGATTGAACAAGTAGAAAAACGCGCTCTGGCTGCCGTTAGTCAGTGCAATATTCTGTGGTGCAATATCCCAACCTAGCGTAGTGCGCAGCATGTCCGCCAGCGCGACCAGCAGCTCGGACTTCCCCTGCGGACCGTCATAATTGCACAGCGCATCAGTGGCTTTGCCCGAGGCAAGCATCTCCGCCAGCAGCTTCTGGAAGTAGTCGGTCATCGCCGGGATCTGCGCCGGGTTACCGCCGCCTAACATAATCGCGCCAGGCGTGCGTAGGCCGTCGTTGAGATCCTCCATCAGGCGCGTAATGCCTGAGTGGCGGGTAAATTTGTCGCCGAAAAGTGAAAATGTCATAGCAGGTGTTCTGTCGGTCTGATTTTAAAATTGGCACACCTTAACGCTAGCGCAGGCGCGGTGCAAATCGCTGGCCTGGCCGCGCTTTGTGTTTTTATGCTAAAGACAGTCTCACCGCCAGACGTTAATTCTGTTTCCCTGCCCACACCACCATAATTTTATCTGTGCCGTTTTCACGCATAAATCCGCTGCCCTGGGCCAGCTCCAGCGACAACTGTTTACCTGCCCCCACGGCAGGGTGACGCGCGCGGAACTGCCCGAGCTTCTGCCAGTGCGCAACGGTTGCCGCTGACTGACCGCTTACATCCTGCCAGTTCATATCCGAGCGGGTGCCCTGCAGCGGATCGGAGCCGGTGGGGCCGAAAGGTCTTGCCGACTCATCGCCATAGAAGATCTGTACCGCACCAGGGGCCAGCAGCAGCAGCTCGGCGGCCCGCTGCCCACCTTCGCGGAACAGGCGGGTATCGTGAGAGGAGAGGTAGCTCAGCACGTTAAAATCCTGCAGTTTGTCGGCCATCTGCTGCCAAATCGGCACTATATTCGCCAGGCAGTCGCTGGCTTTGGCCGCCTGCTCCTGATAATCAAAGTTGATCATCGCATCGAAGCCATGGCGATAGTATTCGCTCTGCATCACGCCGTGGCCCCAGGCCTCGCCGGTCATCCAGAACGGCGCGTCGTCGCGTTTTTTATCCGGGTTCGCCTGCTTCCACTCTGCCAGGGCCGCCGTTGCCTCGGACTTAAGCTGCTGCCACGCGGCCATCTCAACATGCTTAGCGGTATCTACCCGGAAACCGTCGATGCCATACTCGCCTACCCACTGGCTTAGCCAGTGGGTCAGGTAGTCGCGCGGCGTAAAGCCGGGGATCTCTTTGGCCCGCGTGTCGGGCTTATGTTGATAGAAAATCGGCAGGCCAGACGGGGTAGTAGATTCAGTTTTGATATCCGGTAAGAATGCGAGAGACATGGTGAGATCGTCAAAGCCAGGGCTGTCGTAGTCGCCGATGTCGGTACGGATCCAGTTCTTGCCCCACCACCTCTCCCACGCCGCTTTATCGCTAAAGTTAATGTAGTCATTAAAGCTGTGCCAGTTTTGTCCGGCGGCGGGTTTCCAGTCCGTCCACCTTTCACCAAGGAGCTTCTGTCGCTCCTCGCCCTGCAAATAGAGCGCGCCGAACTGGTAGGTCTGCATATCCGCCAGCGTGGCATAGCCGGTATGGTTCATTACCACGTCCAGCAGCACACGAATGCCGCGCTGGTGCGCGCCGTCGACCAGCGCGCGCAGATCTGCCTCACTGCCCATGTTGGCATCCAACGTCGTCCAGTCCAGGGTGTAGTAGCCATGGTAGGCATAGTGCGGGAAGTCGCCTTTGGTTCCGCCGCCTACCCAGCCGTGGATCTGCTCAAAGGGTGCGCTGACCCACAGCGCGTTAACCCCCAGCCCGGCGAGGTAGTCCAGCTTGCTGGCTAGCCCCTTCAGATCGCCGCCGTGAAAAGTAGCGATCTCCTGCATACCGTCCTTATGGCGGCCATAGCTGTTGTCGTTGGCCGGATCGCCGTTGACGAAACGGTCGGTAAGAACGAAGTAGACGGTGGCGTTGTGCCAGTTAAACGGCGCATCCGCAGGCGCATCGGCCTGCTCAAGCAGCAGCAGACCACCGCTGTTAGCATCGGGTTGGAGCGTGATTTTCCCTTCGCTCACCGTGGCCACCTGCTGGCTATAGAAGTCACGCACCTGGCTGCCTTCGGCAAAGGTTTTGCTGACGTCCACCGTCAACGGCGTGCCGTTCCACACCGGGCACTGGCGCACGGTAGCGGCGCTGGCCTCCGCCTCGGGCGGGGCGGCTACCGTCAGCATCAGCGTTGGCGTACCCGAGCGGGTATCTATCTGTAGCGCGTAGTCGCCGTCGCGAAAGATGCGCCACTGCGGCGCATCACCGGTGCAGGGCTGAAGCGATAGCATCTGGTTGAGCTTAGGGGCAGTGGCAGGCTGCCAGCACGCATTGTCACTTTTTAAGGTGAGCGGAGTGGTACCCTTTTTGAACGTGGCCTCACTGTGATAAACCCCACTGCCGGTAGCGCTGAACGCGGGAAAGCCGGGCGCGGTCCATTCGGACCAGGCGGTGATGGGCAGCAGTAAAAGCGCAAGGGCACAGCGTTGCATAGTGGCATCCTCTTCAGGGTTTCCCTCAGTGTGCCACCCGTTGTGCCGGGCAAACTCATCCCTGACGGGCGTTTGCGAGGGTGGAGGTCAAAGGCTGAGCGATCTGCGCCACATTTAGGGGGAAGTTTGTGATAAGCCACACAATTTTTGACTATTTTGTATGCTGTAGATCCATTCGACTGATGACACCAATTAGGAAATGGACTATTTCTTAGAGTGCTCGCAAGGGGTATTTTTGATACAATTTGAGATTCCGCTCTCAAAATCTTGTAAAAATAAGGTGTTGGAATGCATCAATCCGACCAGGAGACCTAATGATATCGACTCCCATTCGACGATATGGGGCTGCGATACTCATGTTACTCACCGCGGCATTTTCAGGTGAGGTGATTGCGAAAACGCACGCACAGACAACGAGTTACAAAGCCCACACAAGCAGCCATAAGCACAGTAAAACGTTAAGCAGTAGTAAAAAGGTTAGCAGTAAAACGATTAGCAGTAAAAAAGTTAGCAGTAAAAAAGTTAGTAGTACGCTGGCAAGCAGTAAACAAGAGTATTCTCGCAATAGTGCAAAGAGCAGTTCACTTCCTGATTTGCGAAAATACCCTTCCGGAACACCAAGGAAAAAGGCGTTTCTCCGGACGGTTATGCCCTACATCACTAGCCAAAATGCTGCCATTACCGCTGAGCGCAACTGGCTGGTCTCTAAACAGTACGACAATCGCTGGTCGCCGACCGAGCGTGCGCGTCTGAAAGACATTGCTAAGCGTTACAAGGTGAGCTGGTCGGGTAACACCCGCCGCATCCCGTGGAATACGCTGCTGGATCGCGTCGACATTATCCCTGACAGCATGGTTGCCACTATGGCGGCGGCCGAAAGCGGCTGGGGAACGTCGAAGCTCGCGCGCAGCAACAACAACCTGTTCGGCATGAAGTGTGCGAAAGGCCGCTGTAACAATGGCCCCGGCACGGTGAAAGGGTACTCTCAGTTTGACTCTGTGAAAGAGTCAGTGAGCGCCTACGCGGCAAACCTCAACACCCACCCGGCGTACGCATCGTTCCGTAAATCCCGTGCGCAGCTGCGCAAAGCGGATCAGGAAGTGACGGCCAGCACCATGATCCACAAGCTCAGCGGCTATTCGACGCAGGGCCAGCGCTATAACAACTACCTGTTTGCCATGTATCAGGACAATCAGCGGTTGATCGCAGCGCATATGTAACTTAATGCCGGGTGGCGCGTCGCTTACCCGGCCTACATTTCTATATCACGATCTCGCTATAGCGATCCCGGTAATCCTTCGGCGTGCTGCCGTACTCCTTCTTAAACACCGAATAGAAGTATTGCAGCGACGGGTAGCCGCACATCTGCGAAATCTCGTTAATCGACAGCGAGGTTGAGATCAGCAGGCTGCGCGCCTTCTCCAGCTTCTCTGCGTGGATCATCGCGTGAATGGTCTCACCTACCTCCTCCTTAAAACGCTTCTCCAGGTTCGAGCGCGAGATCCCTACCGCATCCAGCACCTGATCGACCTTAATGCCTTTGCAGGCGTGATTACGAATGTAGTGCATGGCCTGGATCACCGCCGGGTCGTTGAGCGACCGATAGTCCGTTGAACGCCGGGCCACCACCCGCACCGGCGGCACCAGCAGCCGCTGGAGGGGCATCGCTTCGTTATCCAGCAGGCGATGCAGCAGCTTTGCCGCCTGGTAGCCCATCTGCCGCGTGCCCTGCGCCACCGACGAGAGCGCTACCCGCGACAGATAGCGGGTCAGCTCCTCGTTATCGATGCCAATGACGCACAGCTTCTCCGGGACCGGGATATGCAGATGCTCGCACACCTGCAGCACGTGGCGGGCACGGGCGTCGGTCACGGCGATAATACCGGTCTGCGGCGGCAGGGTTTGCAGCCAGTCGGCGAGACGGTTCTGGGCGTGCTGCCAGTTCTCCGGGGCCGTCTCCAGCCCCTGGTAGACCACGCCGCGATACTTCTCCTGCGCGACCAGCTGGCAAAAGGCGTACTCCCGCTCCGCCGCCCAGCCTTTGCCGCTGGAGGTGGGCAGGCCATAGAAGGCGAAGCGGTGCACCCCTTTCTCTTTCAGATGCAGAAAGGCGCTCTCGACCAGGGCGTAGTTATCCGTGGCGATATAGTGCACCGCCGGATAGTCCTCTGGGCGATGGTAGGAGCCGCCTATGCCGACGATGGGAACATCCACGTCGGCCAGCACGCGTTCGATCTCGCCGTCGTCGAAGTCGGCGATGACCCCATCCCCTAGCCACTCTTTGATATTGTCGAGGCGGATGCGGAAATCCTCCTCAATGAAGATATCCCACTCTGATTGGGAAGCCTGGAGATATTCTCCTACGCCTTCAACAACCTGGCGATCGTAGGCTTTATTGGCGTTAAACAGCAGCGTGATGCGATGGCGCTTGGCAAACATGTTGATCTCTTCCTGATAAATCAGCGTTTTTGATTATCACATTCAGCACAAAGCCGGAGAGATTTTCCCCGGCAGTGTGATCATCCCTGTAATTTCTCCGCTATGTGCGGCGTTTTGTGGCAGAGTCCATCCACACCGCCAGCAGCAAAATAGCGCCCTTGACGATGTACTGCCAGAAGGTCGGGACGTCCATCATGCTCATGCCGTTATCCAGCGAGGCCATAATAAAGGCCCCCATCACCGCGCCCGCCACGCTACCGACCCCGCCCGCGAGGCTGGTACCGCCGATAACACAGGCGGCGATAGCGTCCAGCTCGGCAATATTCCCCGCCGACGGGGAGCCTGCGCCGAGGCGCGAACTGAGGATCAGCCCGGCGATGGCCACCATCAGCCCGTTGATAGCAAACACCGCCAGCTTGGTGCGCTCGACGTTGATCCCCGACAGGCGCGCCGCCTCAATGTTACCGCCGATGGCGTAGATCCGCCGCCCGAAGGCGGTGCGGGTGGCCATAAACATCCCCGCCAGCAGCAGGAACACCAGCAGCAGCACCGGCGTTGGCACGCCACGGTAGTCGTTGAGCAGCCAGATTGCCCCCAGCACCACCACCGCTATCAGCGCCTGCCTGCCGACCACCATCGTGGAGGCCGACGTTGCCAGTCCCAGCGACTGACGGCGTAACCGCCCGCGCCACTGCCAGAGCACAAACAGTACTAGTCCCAGGGCACCGACGCCAAAGCCAAACCCGTCCGGCAGGTAGCTCTGGCCAATCTGCGACATCGCCGCGCTGGTGGGCGAGACGGTGGTGCCGTTGGTGATGCCAATCAGCACGCCGCGAAACGCCAGCATCCCCGCCAGAGTGACAATAAACGACGGCACCTTGCGGTACGCCACCCACCAGCCGTTCCAGGTGCCCAGCAGCAGCCCCAGGACCAGCGTCACCGCGACGGTAAGCGGCAGCGGCCAGCCCAGCCAGACGTCAAAAATCGCCGCCGCGCCGCCCAGCAGGCCCATCATTGAACCCACGGAGAGGTCGATCTCGGCAGAGATAATCACAAACACCATCCCCACGGCGAGGATGCCGGTGATGGCGGTCTGGCGCAGCAGGTTAGAGATGTTGCGCGCGCTCAGATACGAGCCGTCGGTCATCCAGGTAAAGAAGAGCATGATTGCTACGATGGCGGCAATCATGACAAAGACCTGGAGATTGAGAGATTTTAGCCCGCTAAAGGCCCCGGGAGCCGGGGAGGCGAGCTTAAGTTCAGACGGATTGCTTTTCGACATGATGTTCGCTCCTCAGCGCCGCTTCCATAACCTGTTCCTGGGTCAGATGGTGATTTATGAGATTGGCCTTGAGCTGGCCTTCATGCATCACCAGCACCCGATCGCTCAGCCCCAGCACCTCCGGTAGCTCGGATGAGATCACGATGACGGCAATGCCCTGCTGTACCAGCTGGTTAATCAGCTTATAGATTTCATACTTTGCGCCGATATCGATCCCGCGTGTGGGTTCGTCAAGGATCAGAATGCGCGGATTGAGCAGCAGGCAGCGGGCCAGAATCGCCTTCTGCTGGTTGCCGCCGCTGAGGCGGCCAATCGCCAGCTCCGGCGAAGAGGTTTTAACTTTCAACCGTTGAAGTGACTGCAAAATACATTGCTGCTCTGCCGCATCGTCAAGGGTGCTGAGCGTGCCGGAAAACTGATCCAGCGCCGCCAGGGTAATATTCTTGCCAACGGCCATCACCGGCACAATGCCATCTCTTTTCCGATCCTCTGGCACCATGGCGATCCCGTGGGCAATGGCCTGCTGGCAGTTGCTTATCTTCACCGGCTGCCCGTCGATAAACACGCTGCCTTCGTAGCGGCCTGGCCAGACGCCAAACAGACACTGTACGGCCTCGGTGCGCCCGGCCCCCACCAACCCGGCAATGCCTAAGATCTCCCCGCGTCGCAGGGAGAAGGAGACGTCGTTGACCCGCTTGATGTGCCGGTTAACCGGATGCCAGGCGGTGAGGTGCTCCACGCGCAGGATCTCATCCCCCGCCGTATGCGGCTCGCTCGGGTAGAGCGCGGTCAGTTCGCGGCCCACCATCATGGTGATAATAGCGTCTTCGCTCATGCCCGCCGCGTCGCGCATTCCCACCGGCTTGCCGTCGCGGATCACGCAGATAACGTCGGCAATCTCCTTTACCTCGTTCAGCTTGTGTGAAATGTAGATGCAGGCGATATCGTGATTTTGCAGGTCGCGGATGATATCCAGCAGCACCGCCGTCTCCTGCTCGGTCAGGGAGGCGGTAGGCTCGTCGAGGATCAGCAGCCGCACCTGCTTGTTGAGCGCCTTAGCAATCTCAACCAGCTGCTGCTGGCCTAAGCCCAGATCGCCTACCCGGGTATCCGGCGAGATGGCGAGGCTGACCTGCTTGAGCAGCTTGTCGCAGCGTAGCGTCATGGCGTCATAGTCCATCACCCCGTGGTGGGTCAGCTCCGCGCCAAGAAAGATGTTCTCCAGCACCGTCAGGTGTTTAACCAGCGCCAGCTCCTGGTGAATGATGGCAATACCCCGGCGTTCGGTATCGCGGATATGGCTGGCGATGAGCGGCTCACCGGCAAAGAGGATCTCGCCATCGTAGCTGCCGTGTGGGTAGATGCCGCACAGCACCTTCATTAAGGTAGATTTGCCCGAGCCGTTTTCACCGCACAGGGCCAGCACCTCGCCGGCGTTGAGCGCCAGGCTTACGTTATCGACGGCTTTTACCGCGCCGAACGCTTTGGTGATGTTTTTCATTTCCAGTAAATAAGGCATACCTGCTCCGCGTGAATCGTTGGAATAACAGTGCCTGAGGGCGCTCCCCCGTTGTGCCGGGGGAGGATGTGATGCTTACAGCTCGCTTTTCTTGTGGAATCCGTCTTTCACCACGGTGGCGTCGATATTGTCTTTATTCACTTCGATAGGCGTTAACAGGCGGGCAGGAACATCTTTCAGGCCGTTATTTAACGAGGTATCCGCTTTCGGCTGCTGGCCATTTCCCAGCTCGACGGCGATTTCAGCGGCGGTATTCGCCAGCTCGGTGATGGGCTTATAGACGGTCATGGTCTGGCTGCCGTTCATAATACGTTTAATCCCGGCAAGGTCGGCATCCTGACCGGAGATAGCGACTTTGCCCGCCAGCCCCTGGGCGCTAAGGGCCTGGATTGCACCGCCTGCGGTGGCGTCGTTCGAGGCGACTACCGCATCAATTTTGTTATTGTTGGCGGTCAGGGCGTTTTCCATAATTTTCAACGCGTTTTCCGGCAGCCAGCCGTCGGCCCACTGATCGCCTACGACTTTAATTTTGCCGCTATCGATATAGGGTTTTAATACTTTCATTTGGCCCGCCCGGAACAGCTTGGCGTTATTATCTACCGGCGAGCCGCCCATCAGGAAGTAGTTGCCTTCAGGCACCTTTTTGACCAGGCTCTGCGCCTGCATCTCTCCTACTTTTTCATTATCAAAGGAGATATAAAAATCGATATCAGCATTATTAATCATGCGGTCGTAGGCTAATACTTTAATACCCTCCTGCTTAGCCTCTTTTACCACATTACTTAAAACCTGGCCGTTGTAGGGAATAATCACCAGTACGTCAACGCCACGGTTGATCATATTTTCAATTTGCGACATCTGTGTCTCTTCGTTACCGTTGGCCGACTGGACAAACACTTCTGCCCCCAGCGATTCGGCTTTTTTAACAAAGATATCGCGATCTTTTTGCCAGCGTTCGAGGCGCAGATCGTCAATGGCCATCCCAATCTTGACCTCTTTAGCATGGCTCGCGGCGCTAGCGAGCAGCAGCGAGGCGCAAAGCGTAAGGCAAAGGTTCTTTATCTTCATAATATTAATACCTTTTGTAGGGTTATCGGGCTTGAGATAAAAGAAACATGCACAGCGACAGACGTAGCAAGTTTTTAACATCTTATTGCGGGCTGGCAATTACTGATTTTTATCTTCTGATTACGTTTTTTGGTTTATTTTCTAATTTATGACCGCGATCTTATTTTAAGCCGCTAAATGAATATTTGAGAGCTAGCGCACGTTTGTGCATTCTCTCAATGGCAGTGTGAAATAACGTAATTGAGCAACGCCCGTTGAATATCCACTATTAATGCCACTGATACCCTCTGCCGCAGACATTGATTATGGAGCTGAATATGCAAGCCTATTTCGACCAACTTGACCGCGTTCGCTATGAAGGCCCGAAAACTGCCAACCCGTTGGCCTTTCGCCACTACAATCCGGACGAACTCGTGCTGGGCAAGCGCATGGAAGACCATCTGCGTTTTGCCGCCTGCTACTGGCACACCTTCTGCTGGACCGGGGCGGATATGTTTGGCGTCGGCGCGTTCGAGCGCCCGTGGCAGCAGGCTGGCGATGCGCTGGCGTTGGCAAAACGCAAAGCCGACGTGGCCTTTGAATTTTTCCACAAGCTCAACGTTCCCTACTACTGCTTCCATGATGTGGATGTCTCCCCGGAAG
The DNA here is from genome assembly GCF_024656065.1 of Pseudescherichia sp. L3. Taxonomy (NCBI): domain Bacteria; kingdom Pseudomonadati; phylum Pseudomonadota; class Gammaproteobacteria; order Enterobacterales; family Enterobacteriaceae; genus Pseudescherichia; species Pseudescherichia sp. L3. Next base: position 269,914 of record NZ_JANKYC010000003.1, on the reverse strand, counting down.
GCGCATCGCTGAAGGAGTATCTCAATAACTTTGCCACCATGACCGACATTCTGGCCGAGAAGCAGCAGCAGAGCGGCGTTAAGCTGCTGTGGGGCACGGCGAACTGCTTCACCCACCCACGCTACGGCGCGGGCGCGGCGACCAACCCGGACCCAGAGGTCTTTAGCTGGGCGGCAACCCAGGTGGTTACCGCCATGAACGCGACCCATAAGCTGGGTGGCGAAAACTACGTGCTGTGGGGCGGCCGGGAAGGGTACGAAACGCTGCTCAATACCGACCTGCGCCAGGAGCGGGAACAGATCGGCCGCTTTATGCAGATGGTGGTAGAACACAAACACAAAATCGGTTTCCAGGGCACGCTGCTGATCGAGCCGAAGCCGCAGGAGCCCACCAAGCATCAGTACGACTATGACGTGGCCACGGTCTACGGCTTCCTCAAGCAGTTCGGTCTTGAGAAAGAGATTAAGGTCAATATCGAGGCCAACCACGCCACGCTGGCCGGGCACTCCTTCCACCACGAAATCGCCTCCGCCATTGCGCTGGGCATTTTCGGCTCCGTGGATGCTAACCGCGGCGACATGCAGCTGGGCTGGGATACGGACCAGTTCCCGAACAGCGTCGAAGAGAACGCCCTGGTGATGTATGAGATTGTGAAGGCAGGGGGCTTTACCACCGGTGGCCTCAACTTTGATGCCAAAGTGCGCCGCCAGAGCACCGACAAATACGATCTGTTCTATGGTCATATTGGCGCGATGGACACCATGGCGCTGGCGCTGAAGGTGGCGGCGCGCATGATCGAAGACGGCGAGCTGGATAAGCGCGTGGCGAAGCGCTACGCGGGCTGGAATGGTGAGCTGGGCCAGCAGATCCTGAAAGGGCAGCTTACGCTGACCGAGCTGGCGAAGTACGCTGAGCAGCAGAACCTGGCCCCGCAGCACCAGAGCGGTCATCAGGAGCTGCTGGAGAACCTGGTCAACCACTATATTTTTGATAAGTAGTCAGTATCGCCGGGCGGCGCTGCGCTGGCCCGGCCTACAGATCCGTAGGCCCGGTAAGCATAGCGCCACCGGGCGTGTTCATTAAGGAATCCCGCTATGTATATCGGCATCGATCTGGGCACGTCGGGTGTAAAAGCCATTCTGCTGAACGAGCAGGGCGAGATGCTGGCTTCGCACACCGAGAAGCTTTCCGTCTCACGCCCGCATCCGCTCTGGTCAGAACAGGATCCCGAGCAGTGGTGGCTGGCAACAAATAGTGCATTGAAAGCGCTGGGACAGCAGCAGTCGCTTTCTGGCGTTAAGGCCATCGGCATTGCCGGGCAGATGCACGGCGCAACGCTGCTGGACCGCGACGACCGTATTTTGCGTCCGGCCATTCTATGGAACGACGGTCGCTGTGCAGAGGAGTGCGCTCTGCTGGAAGCGGCGGTACCTGACTCGCGGCAGCTCACCGGCAACCTGATGATGCCCGGCTTTACCGCACCCAAGCTGCTGTGGGTTAAACGCCACGAGCCAGAGGTGTTTGCCCAGGTGGCGAAGGTGCTGCTGCCGAAAGATTATTTACGTCTGCGCATGACCAGGGAGTACGCCAGCGATATGTCCGACGCGGCGGGAACGATGTGGCTGGACGTTGCCCAACGCGACTGGAGCGATGAGATGCTGGCCGCCTGCGGTCTCTCTCGGGATAACATGCCCGCCCTGTTTGAGGGTAGTGAGATCGCCGGCGCCCTGCTGCCGGAAGTTGCTGCCGGATGGGGAATGCCTGCCGTGCCGGTTGTGGCCGGGGGTGGAGATAACGCTGCGGGCGCGGTAGGCGTCGGTATGGCGGACGCGGGGCAGGCGATGCTCTCTCTGGGCACCTCTGGCGTCTACTTCGCGGTCAGCAACGGCTTTCTTAGCCGGCCCGAAAGCGCCGTACATAGCTTCTGCCATGCGCTGCCCAATCGCTGGCATCTGATGTCGGTAATGCTCAGCGCAGCGTCCTGTCTCGACTGGGCGGCGGCGCTCACCGGGCTGGGTTCGGTCTCTGCGCTGATTGCGGCGGCGGAGCAGGCGGACGAGCAGGCGGGCGATCTCTGGTTTTTACCCTATCTTTCCGGGGAGCGAACTCCGCACAACAACCCGCAGGCGAAGGGCGTGTTCTTTGGCCTGACGCATCAGCACGGACAGCGCGAGCTGGCCCGGGCGGTGCTGGAGGGGGTTGGCTATGCGCTGGCTGACGGGATGGATGCGGTACATGCCTGCGGCGTAACGCCGAAGAGCATCACCCTGATCGGCGGCGGGGCGCGCAGCGCTTACTGGCGGCAGATGCTGGCGGATATCAGCGGTCAGCAGCTTGACTACCGCACCGGCGGCGACGTCGGCCCGGCGCTAGGCGCGGCGCGGCTGGCGCAGATTGCCGTTAACCCCGAAACGCCGCTGGCGGATCTCCTCCCGCAGCTACCGCTGGAGCAGGCCCACCGCCCGGATGCAGACCGCCATCGGGCCTATGCCCCCCGGCGCGAGACCTTCCGCAAAATTTATCAGCAGTTACTACCGTTAATGTCCTGATCCCCAGGCCCGGCAAGCGTTAGCGCCGCCGGGCGTTATCAACTCACAAACCTGCGCGTATCTATTCGCTGTAACAGCATCGACAGCAGCAGGCTAATGACCACCGTCACGCTGAAAATCCACACGATATCCGCTACTGGCCAGGGCAGCTCGACGCCGCGGGTGCGCAGGGCGTGGATCACCAGTGCGTGAAAGCCGTAGATCCCCAGCGAATGCCGGGAAATCAGCCCCAGCCCCGGCAGCGGGCGCGTGTTAAGCCTGTTTTTCACCAGCGTCAGCAGCGAGACCGCGCAGATAAACACCATCGGGCCGCAGTAGACATACCAGGTATCGGCGAAGTCGCCGCGCCACTGTAGCTCATAGAGGGTGCCGCGCGCGATGATCGCCACCGCCACGACAAACAGCGCCGCACAGATCCAGCTGAGGTACTTTTTATCGGTGTCCATCATGCCGATAGCGCGGCCGAGCAGGCCGTAGAGCACGTAGTAAAAAGTATCCCCGGCGATATAGAGATTAACCGGCAGCCACTCCACGCCGCCCGCTTTCAGCGGCACGGTATTGGGGTTCGCCACAATCCCCAGCACCACCATCAGCGCCAGCAGCATCTTGCCGCTGACGCTTTTCACCTGAATCAGCGGCGAAACCAGGTAGATCACCACGATGGCGAAGAAAAACCACAGGTGGTAGAACACCGGCTTTTGCAGCAGGTTGCGCAGACTCAGTTCGCTGTTTATTGAGGTAAACAGCGTGATGTAGAGCAGGGCGACGGCGCTGTAGAAGAGCAGGCAGAGCGCGATACGCAAAAAGTGGCGCGGCTGGGCGCTGCGTTCGCCAAAGAAGAGGTAGCCGGAGATCATAAAGAAGAGCGGGACGCTGACCCGCGAGGCCGAGTTGAGCACGTTGGCGATATCCCAGTTGAGCAGGCTGATGCTCTGCGCATCGGTAATGTATCCGCTGGTGGTGTGGATCATCACCACCATTAAGCAGGCGATCCCGCGTAGGTTATCAATCCAGCTGATTTTTGACGCCATCCGACTCTCTTTCTCCTGCTGACAATGACAGAGCGATAACCATGTGTTATCTAATAGATAACATAACAGCCAGCTCATCCTGCGGGGATTAAAATGATGACAAAGTGTTGCATAACGGCGCTGATTTTTCTGCTTGTTGGCTGCGGTTCAACGCAGCAGGCCGCCGTGCAACCCGTTCCTCAGCCGAAGGTGAGCCCGGCCACCACCCTGAGCATGGAGCAGCTTTGCCGGGAGACCGCGGCGCAGCGTTACAATACCCGCGAGCAGAGCATTGCGGTCACCGGAATGGTGCAGTTTCAGGCCAGCTACGAAATGCGCGGCCTGACGCCGCGAGAAGAGCGTTTCGTCTGCGCATTCGATCCTGATGGACAATTTTTACACCTTTCCATGCGTTAGCAGGCCAATTTTCCCAAACAACCCCGTTTCGTACTGTATATCTTGCGGTCAATGGGTATACTGGCTGCTTCCTTTAAATCCACACGTATCCAGCACGAAATACTATGCAAAAGTTTGATACCCGGACCTTCCAGGGCCTGATCCTGACCTTACAGGATTACTGGGCTCGCCAGGGCTGCACCATTGTTCAACCGTTGGACATGGAAGTTGGCGCAGGCACCTCCCATCCTATGACCTGCCTGCGTGCGCTCGGCCCGGAGCCGATGGCCGCTGCCTACGTGCAGCCGTCACGCCGTCCGACCGATGGCCGCTATGGTGAAAACCCGAACCGCTTACAGCACTACTATCAGTTCCAGGTGGTTATCAAGCCGTCGCCGGACAACATTCAGGAGCTGTACCTCGGATCGCTGAAAGAGCTGGGTATGGATCCGACCATTCATGACATTCGCTTCGTCGAAGATAACTGGGAAAACCCGACGCTGGGTGCCTGGGGTCTCGGCTGGGAAGTGTGGCTGAACGGCATGGAAGTGACGCAGTTCACCTACTTCCAGCAGGTTGGCGGCCTGGAGTGTAAGCCGGTAACCGGTGAGATCACCTACGGCCTTGAGCGCCTGGCAATGTACATTCAGGGCGTGGACAGCGTTTACGACCTGGTGTGGAGCGACGGCCCGCTGGGGAAAACCACCTACGGCGACGTGTTCCACCAGAACGAAGTGGAGCAGTCCACCTATAACTTCGAACACGCCGACGTCGACTTCCTCTTCACCTGCTTCGAGCAGTATGAGAAAGAGGCTCAGCAGCTGCTGGCGCTGGAAAACCCGCTCCCGCTGCCTGCTTACGAACGTATTCTGAAGGCCGCCCACAGCTTCAACCTGCTGGACGCGCGTAAGGCCATCTCCGTGACGGAGCGTCAGCGCTACATTCTGCGCATTCGCACGCTGACCAAGGCCGTTGCCGAGGCTTACTATGCGTCCCGTGAAGCCCTTGGCTTCCCGATGTGCAACCGAAACAAATAAGAGGCGGCCATGTCTGAGAAAACTTTTCTGGTGGAGATTGGCACTGAAGAGCTGCCACCAAAAGCCCTGCGCAGCCTGGCAGAGTCTTTTGCTGCAAACGTTACTGCCGAGCTGGATGCAGCCGGCCTCACCCACGGCAGCGTAGAGTGGTTTGCCGCTCCGCGTCGTCTGGCGCTGAAAGTGGCTAACCTTGCTGCGGCTCAGCCGGATCGCGAAGTTGAAAAACGCGGCCCGGCGATCTCCCAGGCGTTTGACGCCGAGGGTAAACCGAGCAAAGCGGCAGAGGGCTGGGCGCGTGGCTGCGGTATCACCGTAGATCAGGCCGAGCGTCTGACCACGGATAAAGGCGAGTGGCTGCTCTATCGCGCCCATGTGAAAGGCGAGAGCGCGCAGGCGCTGCTGCCCAACATGATCGCCACCGCGCTGACCAAGCTGCCGATCCCAAAACTGATGCGCTGGGGTGCAAGCGACGTGCAGTTTGTCCGTCCGGTGCACACCGTGACCCTGCTGCTGGGCAGCGACGTCATTCCGGCAACCATCCTGGGCATCGACTCCGATCGCGTGATCCGCGGCCATCGCTTTATGGGCGAGCCAGAGTTCACCATCGACAATGCCGACCAGTATCCGCAGATCCTGCTGGAGCGCGGCAAGGTGATGGCCGACTACGAACAGCGCAAAGCCAAAATCAAAGCGGACGCCGAAGCGGCGGCGCGCCAGATTGGCGGCAACGCTGACCTGAGCGAAAGCCTGCTGGAAGAGGTTGCCTCGCTGGTAGAGTGGCCGGTGGTGCTGACCGCGACCTTCGAAGAGAAGTTCCTCGCCGTGCCGGCTGAGGCGCTGGTCTACACCATGAAGGGCGACCAGAAGTACTTCCCGGTCTACGCCAACGACGGCAAGCTGCTGCCGAACTTTATCTTCGTCTCCAACATTGAGTCGAAAGATCCGCAGCAGATCATCTCCGGTAACGAGAAGGTGGTGCGCCCGCGTCTGGCCGACGCCGAGTTCTTCTTCAATACCGACCGCAAGAAACGTCTTGAAGACCATCTGCCGCGCCTGCAAACCGTGCTGTTCCAGCAGCAGCTGGGTACCCTGCGCGACAAGACCGATCGCATCATGGCGCTCTCCGGCTGGATTGCCGCCCAGATTGGTGCTGATGTGGCTAACGCCGAGCGTGCGGGCCTGCTCTCTAAGTGCGACCTGATGACCAACATGGTGTTTGAGTTTACCGACACCCAGGGCGTAATGGGGATGCACTACGCGCGTCACGACGGCGAAGCCGAAGAGGTGGCCGTTGCCCTGAACGAGCAGTACCAGCCGCGCTTTGCTGGCGACGACCTGCCGTCTAACCTGGTGGCCTGTGCGGTCGCCATTGCCGATAAGATGGATACCCTGGCGGGCATCTTTGGCATCGGCCAGCATCCGAAAGGCGACAAAGATCCGTTTGCGCTGCGTCGTGCCGCGCTGGGCGTGCTGCGAATCATCGTTGAGAAGAACCTCAACCTCGATCTGCAAACCCTCACCGAGGAAGCGGTGCGCCTGTATGGCGACAAGCTGACCAACGCGAAGGTCGTGGATGACGTCATCGACTTTATGCTGGGCCGCTTCCGCGCCTGGTATCAGGACGAAGGCTACACCGTGGATACCATCCAGGCGGTGCTGGCGCGCCGTCCGACCCGTCCGGCAGACTTTGACGCCCGTATGAAGGCGGTCTCGCACTTCCGTACGCTGGACGCTGCTTCGGCGCTGGCAGCGGCGAACAAGCGTGTCTCCAATATCCTGGCGAAGTCAGATGAAACCCTGAACGAGCGCGTCAATGCGGCCACGCTGAAAGAGGCGGAAGAGATCGCCCTGGCGATGCAGGTCGTGGTACTGCGTGACAAGCTGGAGCCATACTTTGCAGAAGGCCGCTATCAGGAAGCGCTGGTTGAGCTGGCAGCGCTGCGCGAGCCGGTCGACGCCTTCTTTGAGAAGGTGATGGTGAACGTTGAGGATAAAGAGCTGCGTGTCAATCGCCTGACGATGCTGGAGAAACTGCGCGAGCTGTTCCTGCGCGTGGCGGATATCTCGCTGCTGCAGTAATCGTTCCCGGTTCGCAGAAACCAAAAACCCGCCTCTGGCGGGTTTATTTTTTTTATCAAACGGGTACAGCGGGCAAAAATCACTCCATCAGCTGACGGCTGAGACGTGGGTTTGCCTGAATCAATCGCATCAGTTTTAATTCGGTGGAGGAAGGTTTTACTCGTTTAGATTCCCACTCATGCACCATCGCTACGCTAACGCCCATCACTCGGGCAAAATCATCAATCTTCAGGCCGGTGCCCTTACGCAATTTCTCAAATTCGCTAAACGGATTCGGTTTTTGGATCTGACTTACTTTTCGAGATTCATCTTTAAAAACAATTTGTTCCAGGCTGCTAAGCAGCTCAATCATTGGATCTTTGTATTCCATCGAATACTCCTCATAAAACACACATCGAGGCCGTGAACAGCACAGAGAGATTTAAGAATAGCCGCTAAAAAATAACCCGGTGGTTGGATGAGAGAATTATTTGCCATACAAATCAATTTTACGCACCTTGCCTGCATAGTTATGTGACTTTTTACGACCTAACAGATTGATTTCTCTGCCTGCCTCTGCAGACGAAAATTTTTGTCAATGCTTTGCAAAAAAATCGCTAACTACCCCCGCCGCGTCTTTTCTCCCGACGCTGATTTTCCCCACAAGATTGCAACGAAAGGGGTATCTTGCGCGGCCCACCTGGACTATCCTTGTCAGCGTCAGGCACACGTGTGCCGGTGTGCGCTTTTTTTGGGTGAAAGGAGTAATAAAATGGCGACAGGAAAGTCCTGCTCTCGCTGGTTCGCGCCTCTTGCGGCGTTATTAATGGTAGTTAGCCTGAGTGGGTGTTTTGATAAAGAGGGCGATCAGCGCAAGGCGTTTATCGATTTTCTGCAAAATACAGCGATGCGTAGCGGTGAGCGACTCCCGACGCTGACTGCCGATCAGAAAAAGCAGTTCGGCCCCTTCGTGTCGGACTATGCCATTCTGTATGGCTACTCCCAGCAGGTGAACCAGGCGATGGATGCCGGTCTGCGTCCCGTAGTAGATAGCGTGAACGCCATCCGCGTCCCACAGGATTATATGACCCAGCGCGAGCCGCTGCGTCAGGCTAACGGCTCCCTGGGCGTGTTGAGCCAGCAGCTACAGAATGCCAAAGTGCAGGCCGATGCCTCTCGCTCTGCATTAAAACTGAACGATGACCTGAAACCGGTCTATGATCAGGTGTATGAGAAAGTCGTGACCCAGCCGGCTAACGCGTTACAGCCGCTGATCCCGGCGGCGCAGGTCTTTACCCAGCAGCTGGTACAGGTGGGTGATTTCATCGCCCAGCAGGAGGCGCAGGTGAGCTTTGTTGCCAACGGTATTCAGTTCCCGACCTCTCAGCAGGCCAGCCAGTATAATTCGCTGATTGGGCCGCTGGCTTCCCAGCATCAGGCGTTTACGCAGGCCTGGAGCGCGGCAGTGAACGCGACGCAGTAACACGCGTACGTTTTTGATGCCCCCGTCTGCGGGCGGGGGCATTGTAATGAATCGTAAGTAAAACAATTAGTGCTTGCCATGACGTCTGTAAAATGAGTTAATGCGTCATCGGTTTGATATACAGACCTTAAAGCAGTTTAGTAAAGCAGTCCCCTTCAAGAGTTATCATAGATACTCCTCGTAGTGAGCTCTCCTTTATCGCTTAAAAAATCTGTAAAGCACGCCATAGCGCCGGAAGGCACACTTAATTAAAAAGGTAATATCTATGTCTAACAAAATGACTGGTTTAGTAAAATGGTTTAACGCTGACAAAGGTTTCGGCTTCATCACTCCTGACGATGGCTCTAAAGACGTGTTCGTACACTTCTCTGCTATCCAGAACGATGGCTACAAATCTCTTGATGAAGGCCAGAAAGTATCCTTCACCATCGAAAGCGGCGCTAAAGGCCCGTCTGCTGGTAACGTTGTAAGCCTGTAAGCTTAACGTTTAAAGCACGATGTTAAAAAAACCCGCCTCGGCGGGTTTTTTGTTGTCTGCTCTGTTCTGGTTTTCACAGGTTGGCGTACTCTAAAATTTCCTCTCCCATCAGGATGCAGTCGGAAGAGAAGATCAGCCGCATTCTGTATCGCCCCTTATAGATGTATCCCCACGTTTCCAGCACATTAAGAAGCTGCTTTTCGTTAGCAGGATTTTTTATCTTCGCTAGCGGCGTAACCTTGTCATCAATGACGATACGATCGTCATTGTCGCGATAGAAAGCGAGAAGTTTGTGAGCCTCCTCTACAGCCTCGGTTTTACAGGTCAGCGATGAGCTTTCCATGGCGGCGTAGGTACTGCTTGTGGCTAAAAGGGAGATAAGTGATAAGAGTTGTATGTAGCGCATTTAGCGCACCCCTAAAGCCAGGGTTAATTTCTTTACCGGCTTTTATTTAAAACTAAAAATCAAGGAAGTTATCGTTTTTAGAGTAAAAATTTAATGCTTTGACAAATTCATCAAGTGAAGCTGAAGGTTTTTGCTCGACAACTGAATCAATAACGTCTGCAAACTGCTCACCTGAATATAAATAATGTAATTTTTTGTTTTTCACTATTTGAGGATATACTTCCTTGTCATTATCATCGACATCAGGGTAATCAGCAATGTAGTAATATCCATTAGCTTTTAAACCTTCATCCGCTTCACCATACAAGCAAAAATTATCATTACGTAAATCAATTACTTTCATGTAGGATACAATATCTGACAAGCTATATTGATTATCTTTATTTAACATATTTTATTACCTCAAAGTATTTTCATTATTTACAAGCTTTTCCTGTAGATCCGTCAAGCTTCCCTTGACGTCCCGGTTCACCGCCTCCCCACATGTCTCGACCGCCTTTTCCTGTGGGATGGTACAATGCATGATTAGATTTATGATCTAATCTATCAACCAAAACAAGCCTATTTGCATCCTCATGATGGTGACATGTAAACCCTGATGGACTGCCGCTTCTACTGACATTTTTCTGCCAATCGCCTAATTCAGGATGCCGACCTGATATATTACGTCTAAATGCTGGATCATTATTCATACTTTCAATTAAGGCATCATTGGCTCTTTTAAATTCAACCGAATCACTTGAGTATGTATTTGACGGATTAATATTATGATCAAAAAATATATTATATTTACCATTGTTGGGTCTATTTGCTAACCCCAGCGGATAGATCCAGGATAGTGGGTTCGGCGCATACTGATAAAGATTCAGCCCACCCGCCAGCCCAGTCGGGTCCTGCACGGTGAACCGTCCCACCTGCGGGTCGTAATACCTGAACAGATTACAGTGCAGTCCCGTTTCGCTGTCGGCGTACTGGCCGCTCCAGCAGAGGTTGCCCTGTTCATCCGTGACGTCCAGCGGGGCACCGTTCAGGTCGGTGCTGAACCAGCAGATGTCGCCCTGGCTGTCATTCCTGAGATGGTCGATACGCGCCAGCGGGCTGTAGGCTTCATTCGGGTCATAAACATAGGTCCGGCAGCGATCTTTCTGCTGCTCCTGCAACAGGCGGTAGCCCTGCCACAGGAAGCGGGTCTCTGACGTACCGCGCTGCGTGGTGACGGTTTTTCGGGTCCGACGGCCCAGGGCGTCATAGTGATACTGCGCTGTAAACCTGCCTTCCGGTCCTGTGCCTTCTGCCTTTATCAGCCGGTTTTCCGCATCATAGACATAATGCTGATCGCCCGTGGCGCTGCGGCGGCTGACAAGATTACCCCAGGTATCATATTTCATTACCCGGTGCTGCCAGTGCAGCAGGCGGTTATCGGTGATCGGCAGGGCAGGCAGGTTATCATCCGGCAGCAGGTTACCGGCGGCGTCATAGCGAAAATGTAAGGTGCTGTGCCCCCGACGGGCTTCATAATGTTTCAGCAGGCGGCCTTCGGCGTCGTAGCCGTACTGTATTTCACCCCGCAGGGTGTCGCTGACGCCTGCCAGCTCGCCCAACTCATCCCACTCAAGGTGCAGAGTCGACCATCTCTATTGACCATATAACTTATGGTATCAGTTCTAAACTTGCCGGGTCACAAGTATTAAATTTTATTTTTATGTTAGTAGTTGACTCTACAAGAACAGTATTCCGGTCACACTCGATAATATTAAAAAATGGATTTGATGTTTCTGAGTAAATGACCCAAATTAACTCTTTGCTCTCATCAAGATATGCGATAAATCCTTCTGAACCATAACTACCCTCGCCAACACAACAATAACAGCCATTGGATAATTTGATGCTCATTATTATATCAATGGATGTAACTTCCTCTTTATTATTTTTATAATAATCAGTAAAATCAAAGACATTTCCTTTTTCTACATTTGGAGCGGGGTAAGATGTAATCTTATAAGAGATAGCACTTCCATCACAAAAATAAATGGCATCCTTTATTGGAAGGATCTCCCGACCCCATAATTCCGATATAATATTTTTCATTTATTTATCCACATGTTGTTGGGCGCGTACTTAAACCTTCATCTGGGACAACTCCACCAGCTTTGATGTTTCGGCGATCGCTAAATCTTTGCTGGAATTTTTCCCACCATGTTTTTCCTGTAGAAGAATTTGGATGAGGTGAGTAGGGATCAACTATAGTAACTTTGACCTTATCTAAATCTGCTTCTAAGGCTGCATCTAATCGCCTGTTGTCGTAAGTAACTAGTTGACCGTTAACATCAACAACATTTAACGGCGATCTATTCCAGTCCCACTGACCATTTCTCATCATTTCAGCATAATCGTTAGCTGAAATGGTCCTCTGTGAAAAATTGATATAATTTGGGTTGACCCACTCACCTGTCAATCCCCACGGATCAATCCACCCCAGCGGATTCGGCGCATACTGATAAAGATTCAGCCCACCCGCAAGCCCAATCGGGTCCTGCACCGTGAAACGTCCCACCTGCGGGTCGTAATACCTGAACAGATTATAGTGCAGTCCCGTCTCGCTGTCGGCGTACTGTCCGGCGTAGCGCAGCGGCTGATGGTCCGGGGTGGTAGCCTGCAACAGCCGTGAGAAGCCGTCGCTCTGATACCGCACCTCGCCGAAGCTGCCGTACTGGCCGCTCCAGCAGATGCTGCCCTGTTCATCCGTGACGTCCAGCGGGGCACCGTTCAGGTCGGTGCTGAACCAGCAGATGTCGCCCTGGCTGTCATTCCTGAGATGGTCGATACGCGCCAGCGAGCTGTAGGCTTCGTTCGGATCATAAACATAGGTCCGGCAGCGATCTTTTTCCTGCTCCTGCAACAGGCGACAGCCCTGCCACAGGAAGGGCTTTAATTATTCATCTGAAGAATTCACTCTTTCAAGTATCTCATCTTGTGTTTTCCCATATGGGGGAAGCCATAAAGTAATGTCGTTTTCTATAAAAGTATCGTACTCATCAGGAGGTAATTTATTTTCTAAATCTTGATAAAGATACTTTCTTACTTTAGATAGTTTATCTAAAACATTTCTTTCATTAAAAAAAAGCAATAGCGCTGAGGCTTCTTCTTTTTTATTCATATCAAAGCTGGAGCCAATTTTGTCTATTACTACAACAATCTCCTCCATGAATCTCACTATTTCTTTTAGTTCCTCTGTATGTTGTAATTCTTTTTTCATATTCTTAGCATCTCTTTTTGAATGTGGTTGTTTTTTTGTCTAGCTTGACGCTGCCTTTTATCTTGTATTCCTCTACGCCTAAGTTATTCTTCCTGAATTCGACAAGGTTATCATCAATATTAAATTCAATGTAATTTCTGGCATGGCTTTGCTTAATTTTAAACTTATCCGCGGCATCAGCCATACTCAATGGTTTGCCTTTGGCTTTAGTTGCAAATACAGCATTTTGATCTCCTGCCTTAATAATCATCGTTTGTTTTATACCAGAAAATCCTAGGTTACTTGTATAATGTCTCAAACGAATAATATCAAGGCCACAAGGGTCGATCCAGGATAGTGGATTCGGCGCATACGTATAGAAGTTTAATCCGCCTTTTAACCCAATCGGGTCCTGCACCGTGAAGCGTCCCACCTGCGGGTCGTAATACCTGAACAGATTATAGTGCAGCCCCGTCTCGCTGTCGGCGTACTGTCCGGCGTAGCGCAGCGGCTGATGATACAGGATTCCGTTCTGCAACAGCCGTGAGAAGCCGTCGCTCTGATACCGCACCTCGCCGAAGCTGCCGTACTGGCCGCTCCAGCAGATGCTGCCCTGTTCATCCGTGACGTCCAGCGGGGCACCGTTCAGGTCGGTGCTGAACCAGCAGATGTCGCCCTGGCTGTCATTCCTGAGATGGTCGATACGCGCCAGCGGGCTGTAGGCTTCGTTCGGATCATAAACATAGGTCCGGCAGCGATCTTTCTGCTGCTCCTGCAGCAGGCGGTAGCCCTGCCACAGGAAGCGGGTTTCTGACGTACCGCGCTGCGTGGTGACGGTTTTTCGGGTCCGACGGCCCAGCGCATCATAGTGATACTGTGCCGTAAACCTGCCTTCCGGGCCGGTGCCTTCTGCCTTTATCAGCCGGTTTTCCGCATCATAGACATAATGCTGATCGCCCGTGGCGCTGCGGCGGCTGACAAGATTACCCCAGGTATCATATTTCATTACCCGGTGCTGCCAGTGCAGCAGGCGGTTACCGGTGACCGGCAGTGCAGGCAGGTCATCATCCGGCAGCAGGTTACCGGCGGCGTCATAGCGAAAATGTAAGGTGCTGTGCCCCTGACGGGCTTCATAGTGTTTCAGCAGGCGGCCTTCGGCGTCGTAACCGTACTGTATTTCACCCCGCAGGGTGTCGCTGACGCCTGCCAGCTCGCCGCGTCCGGTATAGCGATAAAGACGCTCCAGCATCGCCTGTTCCGGCAGCGTGACGTCGGGAAGCCGTGCGCTGCGTTGCAGGCTGCGTCTGCCGAGTCTGTCATACTCCCGCTGCTGGGTGCGTACACCCTGGCTGCGTTCGGTTTCCCGGTGCAGGCGGTCACGGGTGAAGTCGCTGATGGTCTGCTGGTTAAAGCGGACGGCGCTGACGTGGCCGGAGCCGTAATGCAGCCATGACAGCCGCTGCCCGCCGGGAAGGGTAAGGGCGGTCAGGTTACCCAGCGCGTCACAGACATAGTGCAGCTCACCGTTCACGCCGTGTTCACCGAGCAGGTTTCCCGCAGCGTCATAGGTAAACTGAATCTCATCCTCACTGACACCCCGTGCCATGCCGTCGGCTGTTGGCGTGCGCAGCAGGCCGGTAAGCTGCCCGTTCTGGTTACGCCGGTAGCGGTATCCGGCATCACGGGTGGTCCGTGCAGTAAGCAGGCCGCTGCTGTCATAGCCGAACTGCTGCCACCGACGACCAGCCCCGCCGTCGGCGGCAGGGCTGCCGCGCTCTTCAAGCGCAGTGAGAAAACCCCGCTCGTCCCACTGCATCAGCCGTGATGTCTCATCCGGCCGGATCTCGCTCAGCGGGTGGCCCGTGGCGTCATAAGTAAAGCGGTATTCAGCGCCGTTGCCGTTCTCCAGCCGTAACAGATTGCCACGCGGATCGTAGTGCCAGCGGCGGGTATGCCCGGTACGGTCGGTGAAGCTGACGGGCAGGCCCAGGACGTTATACGCCTGGCGCACCTCGCTCTCCAGCGGATCGCGCCAGCCCGTGAGCTGTCCGCGTCTGTTCCATATCAGCGATTCGCGGCTGCCGTCGGGGTGAATAACGCCGCTGAGCTGCCCGGCCGCGTTCCATTCCCGGCGGGTGATGTGACCTTCGGCATCCTCGCTGCGGACAAGCTGCCCGAAACGATCGTACTCAAATTGCGTGACGCTGCCGGCGCAGTCGGTGCGGCCTGTCAGCAGCCCCTGATGGTTCCACTGCAGCTGAACCACGCCGCCGGAGGCATCGGTGATGCTGTCCGCCAGAGGATCGTTATCGTCCGGGTAGTGGTATGTGGTGCGGTGTCCACCGGGATCGGTTTCGCACTCCAGCCGCCCCCGCAGATCATATGCCGCCTGCGAGGCGGTCTGGTCAGGATAAACGATGCGGGTCAGGCAGCCGGTCTGGCGGTACCAGTGGTACGCTGTGGTCCGTCCTTCCGGGTCGGTCTCCTGCGTCAGGCGTCCGTACCTGTCCCATACGCTGCGGCGAATGGCTCCGCCGGGAAGAATGACGTCTGTGAGCTCCCCGTCGCGGTAGACAAAGGCGGTCCGGCGTCCTTCAAAATCCGTATAGCTGGCGACGTTGTCATCGTCATCAACCAGCCAGTGCGCCTGTGCACCATCGTCCCGGATGACCCGGCGTCTGCCGCTCTCAACGTCATAATCCAGCGTCAGCTGTTCGCCGCCGCTGTGCCGGAAGGTCACCACGCGGGGCAGGCCTGCAAGAGTCTGCCAGCGGTACTCGCTCAGCAGGCCGTTTGCATCCTCATGGGCAGTCATCAGGCCATCCTGCCAGCAAAACCGTCTGCGCACGCTACCGCCCCGGCCCGTCACGGTGACGAGCTGGCCCTCAGCGTCATAAGCATAACTGACCAGGCAGATCTCATCATCCAGCCAGGCGCTGTCAAGACGCCCGCCCTGATAACGGCACACCACGCGCTGACCGGCGCTGTCGGTCAGGGCATATAACGTCCGATCGGCGTTCCACCCGAACAGAATATCGTTGCCGCAGGGCGCTGAAATGCGCCGGAGCAGAGCACGTTCATCCGGTTTGAAGGGGGCATAGTGCCAGCGCTCGCCGCTGGTATCATACACCGACCAGGTATCGTCCTGATGATGTTCCAGCCAGCGCTTTTCGGCTTGACAGTAGACGCGCTGGCCCTCCGGCACCCCCGGGAAGGAGATACAGTCCCCCGACGGCGCGCGCCACACCAGCCCGTCACCGTAGCGTTCAAGGGAGGTTTCCCAGAACAGGCTCCAGCCACGACCCAGCACGCTGTCGCCAGGGTTACCGCTGCGCCAGCAGCGCTGCCAGCGTACCGGCAGGCGGGAAGGGAGGGTAAAATCCAGCTCGTCATCACCACAGAGAAATTTTTGTCCGCTGACGATATCCACCGGGCGGGCGATAATGCCCACCGCGGCGACACCGGCCATCAGCTGTCCGGCACGACAGGCGATGCGCGCCAGTTTGTTAATACCCGGCAGTTTACTCAGCAGGCTGCCCAGCGCACCGGCTTCCCCGCCAGCGCCACCGGCTCCCCCGAGCAGTCCGGCGAACAGCAGCGTCAGATCCGAGGCTTTGTATAATCCGTCCGGGACCTCAGCCTGCACGGGCAGGGTCTGCTCTGAGGCACCGCCAATCAGCACACTGGGCGAGCCGGAGATGATGGTCGCCCCGCAGGTAGTCCGGTCCCCCAGGCGTGCAGCAGGCAGGCCGTTGATGTAGACCCGTGACGATCCTTCGGCCAGGTGCTGAGCGCCATCCTCCTGACAGGAGACCAGACTGGCGGTGGCCACTGCGGCAGGCCTGCCGTTGATGAAGACATTGGGTGAGCCGGTAGTGATGACGCCCTGCTGCGTCATGCTCCCGGCTCCGCCCTCTGCCAGCGAGTCCCTTGCCGCCGTTGCCAGCTCACCGGTAAGCCAGCCCACAGCAACGCTGACCCCGACAAGCAGCACGCCCACGCCCAGGCAGGACGCGCCCATTCCGGCAATAAACAGCGCCCCTGCGGCAAGGCCTCCCGCTGCGGCAATAAATCCACTCACAACGGTACCGGCCATCATCCGGCCAGGGCGGCGGAGTGACCGATGTCATCCCCAACGCGTGCGGCTGCAAACATAACAACTCTCCCTGTTGTCAGGCGTGAAGACGAAAGCTTTTGAGCAGGTGGATGTAAGCAGCCAGGGCTTCGTTTGCATCAAGGCTATCTGTCGCGCGTCCTAACGTATGTTCCAGATAAATAGGGTTCTCTAATGCTCAGGCATTAAATACTTCAGGCAGAACATGTCAATTGACGAGGCGGGATAACGCGCTATTAATTTGATTTAGGGCAGGGTTGCTGTTGAAATTTAAAAATTCAGACAGCTATGGGTCATTTAAAAACAGGGTGAAGGTATATGACTGATTTTTAGAGGAATCGTTAATAAAGGCGAAAAAAATCCACGCCGAAGCATGGATTTTTGTTGTCTGCGATTTACTTCGCTATCTGTGGATTCACGCAGTTTTTCTCTACCTTGCCGTTGAGGGCGTCGATCAGGTTGTCGACGGCGCAGGCGGCCATGTTGTAGCGCGTCTCGTGCGTTGCCGAGCCGATATGGGGCAGGGCAACGACGTTCGGCAGGCTCAGCAGCGGCGAATCCACCGGCAGCGGCTCCTGCTCAAAGACGTCCAGCCCGGCGGCGTGGATCTCACCGCTTTTCAGCGCCGCAATCAGCGCCTGCTCATCTACCACCGGACCACGGCCCGCGTTAATAAAGATGGCGGACGACTTCATCTTCTTGAACTGCTCTGCGCCAATCATATGGTGCGTCTCGTCGGTCAGCGGCAGCACCACGCAAACGTAGTCTGACTCCTGCAGCAACGTGTCGATATCGCAGTAGCGGGCCTGGAAACGCTCTTCCGCCTCGCTGTGATGACGGCGGGCGTTATAGAGGATCGGCATGCCGAAACCAAAGTGTGCCCGCTGCGCCAGCGCCAGCCCGATGCGGCCCATGCCGATGATGCCCAGCGTTTTGTGATGCACGTCGATACCGAACCAGTCCGGGCCAATACCCTGTTTCCATTCGCCTGCTTTCACTCGCTCCGCCACCTCCACCACGCGGCGGGCGGTGCTGAGAACCAGCGCCATCATGGTATCGGCAACCGTCTCCGTCAGCACGGTAGGGGTGTGCATCAGGAAAATGCCCCGCGCGTTCAGGGCATCAACGTCGAACTGATCGTAGCCAACCGACACGGTGGAGGCGGCACGCAGCTTCGGCATCTTTTCCAGCAGCGCCGCGTCCACTTTCTCACTCGAACCCAGCAAGCCCTCTGCATCTGCAAACGCCTCCGCGTTTTTTTGTACCGTCTCCGGGTCGAGATTGTCGACCTGGGTGACGGTAAAGTGGTCTTCCAGACGCTGATGCAGATCGTCAGGCAGTGCTTTGTACAGGATGATGGACGGCTTCATGCGTATCTCCGTAATCAATGGGTTGAGGGGCGTCCGGCGCGCATCATGCGGGCTGGAGCCTGTTGATTATTGGCAGGCTTAACAATCAAAGTAAGCCATACCGAAACAAAAAGTGCCACCCCCATAAAAATGTACGATGCGGACGGGCTGCCGGTGGAACCGTTGAGATAGCCCACAAACCACGAGCCAAAGAAGGAGCCGAGTGCGCCCATGCTGTTGATTAATGCCATAGCGCCGCCCGCCACGTTACGCGGCAGCATCTCTGGGATGATGGCAAAGAAGGGGCCGTAAGGGGCGTACATCGCCGCACCGGCGATCACCAGCAGGGTATAGGAGATCCAGAAGTGGTTTGCACCCACCGCCCAGGAGCCAATAAAGGCGAAGGCAGCGATCAGCAGCAGCGGCCAGACGAACAGCTTGCGGTTTTGCAGCTTATCAGAGGCCCAGGAGGCGAGGATCATCGCAATGGTCGCGGCCAGGTAGGGGACAGAGGAGAGCCAGCCCACTTCTACCATGCCTAAGTTTGCGCCGCCGCTGCGGATAATCGACGGCAGCCACAGCACGAAGCCGTACACGCCGATGCTCCAGGCGAAGTACTGCATGCAGAGCAAGATAACGTTGCGCGAGCGGAAAGCTTCACCGTAATTACGTACCGCTTTGATACCCTCCTGCTCTTTCTCCAGCTGAGCCTGCAGCGCGGCCTTTTCATCGTCTGCCAGCCACTTCACCTGCTCGGGCTTATCTTTTACCAGTACCCACCAGCAGAATGCCCAGATGATGGCCGGAACGCCTTCAATAATGAACATTTCACGCCAGCCGAAGGACTGGATCAGATAGCCGGAAACCACCGACATCCACAGCACCGTGACCGGGTTACCGAGGATCAGGAAAGTATTGGCCCGGGAACGTTCGGATTTGGTAAACCAGTTGCTGATGTAGATCAGCATGGCCGGCATGACCGCCGCCTCCACTACGCCCAGAATAAAGCGAATGGCAGCCAGCATCGGGATATTATTGACCACGCCGGTCAGCGAGGCGCACGCTCCCCACAGGATCAGGCAGATAAAGATCAGCTTGCGAACGCTGCGACGCTCGGCATAGAGTGCGCCGGGGATCTGGAAGAAGAAGTAACCGAGGAAGAAGAGCGCGCCCAGCAGCGATGAGATGCCTTTGGTAATGCCCAGATCCTCGTTAATACCGGCAGCGGACGCGAAGCTGAAGTTGGCCCGGTCAAGGTAGGCCAGGCTGTAGGTGATAAATATAATCGGCATAATGTACAGCCAGCGTTTAGCTGCATTGGTCGAACTTTTCATAGGCTTGCCTCGAATGTTGAGGTTTATGCTGCCTCTGTTGTGTAGGGTACAGAGGATCTGTAATTAGAACGTTTCTGCGAGCTGCGCCCGCGTCGGTAAGCCTTCGCTGTCGCCAGGAGCCTGGATCGCCAGCGAGCCAATCTTATTCCCGCGTGCCACCGCCTGCGGGAAGGTTTTTCCCTCCAGCAGGGCGCTGATCACCCCAACGGCGAAGCCATCTCCTGCGCCAACGGTATCGACGACGTTATCTACCCTGACGGCGGCAACCGCGCCCTGCTCACCAGCGGCGGTTTTGAACCATGCTCCGTCGGCACCGGTTTTAATCACCACCGCTTTAACGCCCCGATCCAGATAAAAGTCCGCCATGGCCTCCGGCGTGCTTTTGCCCGTCAGGATGGCGGCCTCTTTCAAGCCTGGCAGCACCCAGTCGGCCTGGAAGGCGAGACGGTTCAGCTTCTCAACCATCTCCGCTTCGCTTTTCCACAGCACCGGACGCAGATTAGGATCGAAAGAGATCGTTTTTCCCTGCGCCTTCATGGTGCTTGCTGCATGATCCAGGAGATCGTAAGCGCTGGCTGACAGCGCCGCCGCTACGCCGCTTAGGTGCAGGTGCCGTGCTCGGCTAAACGTTGCTGTATCAAAGTCATCGCAAGAGAGGTGACTGGCGGCAGAGCCTTTGCGGAAGTACTCCACAATGGGATCGGTTCCATTTTCCGCCCGCGATTTCAGCTGAAAACCAGTGGGATAGCGTTCATCAATGGTGACGCTCTCGCTGTTGATACTCTCTTTTTTCAGCGAGCTGAGCACGAAGCGGCCAAAGCTGTCGGACCCGACGCGGCTGACCCAGCTGACGTTAAGCCCAAGGCGGGCGAGGCCGGTGGCCACGTTAAGCTCCGCGCCTGCGACGCGCTTGATAAAGGCCTCGGCCTCGGCCAGTTCGCCCGGCTCGGTGGCGACAAACATCGCCATCGCTTCGCCAATGGTGATGACATCCAGGGCGTTATGCATGATGAAACTCCTCGCGTAACCAGGTGACGTAGCGGCGCGTGACGGCGGTCAGATCGCGCCCTTCAAGAGGGAATTCGATACCGCGCGGTGCGTCAGCGGGCAGGGCGTCAAGCAGCGCCTGCCAGCGCGGATCGTCATGGTCTGGCGGCACGGCACGCCAATGGAAATGATGAGCCTGGGCAGCCTTCACGTGGACATAGCTCACGGCAGGGGCCAGCAGGCGCGCGGCCTCTTCTGGGGACTCGTCCACCCACAGCCAGTTGCCCATATCAAAGGTCAGCGTCACGGGAAGATCCAGTACCTTGCAGGCGGCGCTGAAGCGCTGCATTGGCGCAATTTTGCCGCACTCGGTCTGATCGTTTTCGACCACCAGCGCCATGCCGCTTTCGGCCAGCAGGGCGCGCAGCGGTTCAAGGGTCGATTTGTGCTGGAAATGGCCGAGGGAGACTTTCAGCCACAGGGCGTTAAGGGCATGGGCCTCCTGCAACAGCGCCGGCAGCAGCGGGTTCAGCGTGCCGTCGGGCAGGCAGAGCGGCTCTGGCGCGGAGTAGCAGGCCAGCAGACCGTGTTTCGCAATGGCGGCGGCCAGCGCGGGCAGGCTCTTCAGCTCCTGCGGGCTAAACAGCTCCCGGCGGATTTCGACGCCATCCGCACCGCCGTTAGCGATAAAGGGGAGCACCGCCGCCTGCCCGCCCAACTGGGTCAGGCGGTCATGGCCGTAGGCGGCGGTGACAACAATAATTTTTCTTTCCATCTGGTCACTCCAGCGTTAACTCTTGCCTTAACGCTAGATGGAACCGGTTCCAAAGAAAAGTTCGCTATCTCTAAAGCATGATCGTCGTCACGAAGGTTATCAGAGAGACGTTGAGCCACGCACAATCAGTTCGCCGGAGAAGAGCTGCTCGCGAACAGTATTGTCACTCCCGTCGATGCGGCGTACCACCTGCTCAACGGCGGCGTAGCCAATCTGCCAGGTGGGCTGCTTGAGGGTGGTAATGCCGACGCCTGCCAGCTCGGCCCACTCCAGTTCGTCAAAGCCGAGCAGGCCAATGTCGCTGCCCCAGTGCAGGCCGATGCGTTTGAGCGAGCGGGCCACCTGAAGGGTTAACGCGCCGTTGGCAGAGATCACCGCTTTACGCATCCCGCGATGGCGGGCGTGGAACTGCCGCAGGGTGTTATCGATCTGCGCGGCCTCGTGCAGCACCGCCTCGGCGTTTTCCGCCACCACGCCGGGGTAGCGGGCCAGCGTAGCGCGAAAGGCGCTCAGGCGCTCGCGGCGGGTATTGACCGTGCCGAGCGGCTCGCTGAGAAACAGCAGCGCCTCAAAGCCCTGCTGGATCAGGTGCTCGGTGGCGGTCGTAGCGGCCTGGGTATTATCCAGCCCCACCACGTCGCAGGCGAAATCAGGGATCTTGCGATCGATAAGCACCATCGGCAGCGCCGACTGCTGCAGGCGGTTCAGCGCTTCCTCTCGCATCCCCACGGCGTTGACCACGATCCCTTCTACCTGATAGCTGCGGAGCAGATCCAGGTAGTGCTGCTCCCGGTCCAGCTCGTTATTGGTATTACAGACCAACGGCGTAAAACCCTTCTCCCGGCAGGCGGCCTCGATGCCGCTGAGCACGTTGACGGAGTAGGGGTTAGTGATATCAGCGATGATCAGGCCAATCAGACGAGTGCGGCCGCGCTTGAGACCCTGCGCCATCAGGCTGGGACGGTAGTCGAGGGTGGCAATGGCGTGCTCTATGCGCAGGCGCAGATCCTCAGAGAGCAGATTCTGCTCACCGTTGAGGTAGCGCGACACGCTGGTTTTACCGGTTTTCGCCGCTTTTGCGACATCGCTGATGGTGGGGCGTGGTGATTTGCTCATCGCTGATTTCCCTGGCTTTAGTGAGAATACCTTAGCGAGAAAATCGGCCTAAGCAAGTTATTTGCCCGGTGGCGCTAGCGCTTACCGGGCTTACAGGAGCGAGCGTCCCTGTTTACTGCGTTGGGCTAAGCGTGATCTCGACGCGGCGGTTCTGCGCCTTGCCCTCTTCGGTGCTGTTGCTGGCGATCGGGTTCGCCGGGCCCATGCCGCTGGTGCGCAGGCGAGTAGCGTCTACGCCCTGGGTAATCAGCGAGCTGGCAACCGAGTCGGCGCGCTGCTGTGACAGACGCATATTGAGATCCTTGCCGCCGGTGCTGTCGGTGTAGCCCACCACGTTCACCGCCGTTTTCGGATACTCTTTCAGCACCATCGCCACGCCGGTCAGGGTGTTAGCACCCGCCGGTTTCAGGGTCGCGCTGCTGCTGTCGAAGGTGACGTTGTTCGGCATGTTAAGCACGATGTTGTCGCCGTTTCGCGTCACGCTCACGCCGGTTCCCTGCATTTTCTCGCGCAGTTTAGCTTCCTGCACGTCCATATAGTAGCCCGCACCGCCGCCAAGCGCCGCGCCTGCCGCTGCGCCAATCAGCGCACCTTTACCGCGATCTTTCTTCGAGGAGGAGAGGACGCCTACGCCTGCGCCGACCAGCGAGCCAATGCCCGCGCCGATGCCAGATTTACCTGCTTCACGTTCGCCGGTGTAGGGGTTAGTCGTACAGCCAGAAATTGCCATGGCACCGCATACTGCGGCGGCAATCATAATGACGCGTTTTTTCATTGTTTATCCTTAAATACGTTTTCGTTCTAAGCCACTGCAAGGTGGTGGTTGATTATGACGCCTGAATAGGGTGAAAATTTCCGGAAAGAATCTGAATTTTGTAAATAACATTGAATGGCCTGTATAAAGGGTCATCACACCTGCATCTACGACCGGAGAGCACGCGCTTTGGCAAACACAACAATTAAAACGGTTCTGACCGCGGCCCACTGGGGGCCTATGCTGGTTGAAACCGATGGCGTACAGGTTCTGAACTCACGCGGCGCGCTGCCGACCGCCCATCCGAACTCGCTCCAGACGGCGGTGCGCGACCAGGTTCACAGCAAGACCCGAGTGCGTTTTCCTATGGTGCGCAAAGGCTTTCTCGCCTCGCCGGAGAGCCCGCAGGGCGTTCGTGGCCAGGATGAGTTTGTGCGTGTCAGCTGGGACGAGGCGCTGGATCTGATCCACGCCCAGCATAAGCGCATTCGCGATAGCTACGGTCCGTCATCAATCTTTGCTGGCTCCTACGGCTGGCGCTCCAACGGCGTGCTGCATAAGGCGGCGACGCTGTTACAGCGTTATATGAGCCTTGCCGGCGGCTATACCGGTCACCTGGGGGATTACTCCACCGGCGCGGCGCAGGCGATCATGCCCTATGTCGTCGGGGGCAACGAGGTCTATCAGCAGCAGACCAGCTGGCCGCTGGTGCTGGAGCACAGCGAAGTGGTGGTGCTCTGGAGCGCTAACCCGCTTAACACCCTGAAAATTGCCTGGAACGCCTCGGATGAGCAGGGCATCGCCTTTTTTGATCGGCTGCGACGCAGCGGCAAGCGGCTGATCTGCATCGATCCTATGCGATCGGAAACGGTCGACTTCTTCGGTGACAGCATGGAGTGGATCGCCCCGCATATGGGGACTGACGTGGCGCTGATGCTCGGCATCGCTCATACCCTGCTGGAGAACGGCTGGCAGGACAGCGACTTCCTGGCGCGCTGCACCGAGGGCTATGAACTCTTTGCTGCCTACCTGAGCGGCGAGAGCGACGGCGTAGCGAAAAGCGCCGAGTGGGCAGCAGCGATTTGCGGCATTGAGGCGGAGAAAATTCGCGAGCTGGCCAGGCTGTTCCATGAAAATACCACCATGCTGATGTCGGGCTGGGGGATGCAGCGTCAGCAGTATGGCGAGCAGAAGCACTGGATGCTGGTGACTCTGGCAGCGATGCTGGGGCAGATCGGTACGCCGGGCGGCGGCTTTGGTCTCTCTTACCACTTTGCTAACGGCGGCAACCCGACGCGGCGGGCGGCGGTGCTGGCCTCGATGCAGGGCAGCGTGCAGGGCGGCGTGGATGCGGTCGATAAGATCCCGGTGGCGCGCATCGTTGAGGCGCTGGAAAACCCTGGCGGCGCGTACCAGCACAACGGCATGGACAGGCACTTCCCGGATATTCGCTTCATCTGGTGGGCCGGTGGCGCGAACTTTACCCATCATCAGGATACTAACCGGCTGATCCGCGCCTGGCAGAAGCCGGAGCTGGTGGTGATCTCCGAGTGCTACTGGACCGCCGCCGCGAAACACGCGGATATCGTTCTGCCGGCTACCACCTCCTTTGAGCGCAACGATCTCACCATGACTGGCGACTACAGCAACCAGCATCTGGTGCCGATGAAGCAGGTCGTGGCCCCGCAGGACGAAGCCCGGGACGATCTGGCGATCTTCGCTGATCTGAGCGAGCGCTGGGAAGAGGGGGGCCGGGAGCGCTTTACCGAGGGCAAAACCGATCTGCAGTGGCTGGAAACCTTCTATGAGATCGCTGGTCAACGCGGCGCGAGCCAGGGCGTGTCCCTGCCGCCGTTTGCAGAGTTCTGGGAAGCCAATCAGCTGATTGAGATGCCGGAGAGCGAGCAGAGTGCGCGTTTCATCCGTTTTGCCGACTTCCGCCGCGATCCGCAGGCGAATCCGCTGAAAACCGACAGTGGTAAGATCGAGATCTACTCAAAACGCATTGCCGGCTACGGCTACGCGGATTGTCCGCCGCACCCGATGTGGCTTGCACCAGTGGAGTGGCACGGCAACGCCGAGTCCGGACAGTTGCAGGTGCTGTCGGCGCATCCGGCGCACCGTTTGCATAGTCAGCTGAGCTACAGCGAACTGCGCGAGCGGTACGCGGTGGCCGGGCGTGAACCCATTACCCTGCACCCGCAGGATGCGCAGGCGCGCGGGATTGTTGCCGGCGACGTGGTGCGCGTATGGAACGGACGCGGGCAGGTGCTGGCGGGTGCGGTCGTGACCGAGGGCATCCGCCCCGGGGTGATCTGCATTCATGAGGGCGGCTGGCCGGATCTCGACCCGGCGGCGGGCGGCATCTGTAAAAATGGCGCGGTCAACGTGCTGACGCGGGATCTTCCCACCTCGCGGCTGGGCAACGGCTGCGCGGGCAATACCGCCCTGGCATGGGTAGAGAAGTATACCGGTCCGGCACTGACGCTTACGGCGTTTGATCCGCCTGCCAGCTCATGATCCACGTCGGGTGCTGCGTTTCATCCTGCCATGCGCAATCCTCAATTCGGAACCCGCAGGCATGGTAGAAGTGCACCGCCCGGGTGTTCTTCTGGTACACCTCCAGACTGAGCTGGGGGTGGCGCTGCATGACATGTTCCAGCAGCCCCCGACCAATGCCCCTGCCGATGGCGGCAGGGCGTACAAAGAGCGCGCCGACAAAGCGCGCATCCATCACGCTGACAAACCCCTGTAGCCCTGCGTTGTCCTCCCACACCCAGGTGGTAGCGTTGGCAAGATAGATATCCCGCACCATGGGGATGCTCTCTTGCCAGTAACTCTCCCGGATAAAGGGGTGGGCAAAGGCGGTGCTCTCCAGCCACAGCTGCAGCAGCGGAGCGCTATCTTTACGATGCCATTCGTGGATCATCGTCGCCTCCTGGATGGCAGAAACAGCCGGTAATATGATCGTTGACCAGGCCGCAGGCCTGCATAAACGAATAGCAGATGGTGGTGCCGACAAACTTAAAGCCACGTTTTTTCAGCGCCTTTGACAGAGCATCTGACTCCGGGGTAGAGGTGGGGATTTCGCTCAGGGTGGCCGCCTGGGTCACGCGGGGTGGATGCCCGGCAAATGACCAGACAAACTCGCTGAAGGACTCGCCGCTCTCCGCCATCGCCAGATAAGCGCGGGCGTTGCCGATAATGGCCTGAATTTTCCCCCGATGGCGAATAATGCCCGCGTCCTGCATCAGGCGCTCGACCTCCTCCTCCTGCATCGCCGCCACGCGCTGCGGATCGAACTGATGGAAACAGCGGCGGTAGTTTTCCCGCTTCTTCAGCACCGTGATCCATGACAGTCCGGCCTGCTGGCCTTCGAGGCAGATCATCTCAAACAGCTTTTGGCCGTCGGTTTGCGCAACGCCCCACTCCCTGTCGTGATAGTCGATGTACAACGGGTCCTGACTGACCCAGCCACAACGTTGCATATTCCGCTCCCTTTGTTGCTGTGAATCACAAAAGAAATCACTGCCGCTGGCTTGACGTCCCTGGTAAAGAGACAATATTTAATACAGGGTTTTAAGCCCACCAAGAACGATAACAATAATGCCGAATTCGGCTCTCTTCTGGAGTCGCATTGATGAACACTAAAAAATTCAGTGGCCGCCGCCTGGCGATAGCGTCTGTTTGCGTGTTTTTCTGCCACACGGCGAATGCCTGGCAGCAGGAATATATCGTGATAGACCCGCAAAGTAATATGACAGATCGCTATACATGGGATAGCGATCACCAACCACGCTATGACGATATTCTGGAGGAGCGTATCCGGTCAGGACAGAACCTGCCTGGTGCCACCTTTAACCTGCCCGATGATAACCCACTCGACGCCACCAGTACGATGAGCATGGGGTGGAATTTTCCACTGGCTTACAGCGTCACCACCGGGCCGGTGGCCGTCTGGCATTACGACAGCTCAACCTCAACGATGTTTAATGAGTTTGGCGACAGTCCAGCCAACCTGCAATTTAGCGATCCGCTATGGCATGCCAGCGTCAGCTCCGTAGGCTGGCGGGTAGACAGCCACTTTGGCGATCTTCGCTCGTGGGCGCAGGTTAGCTACAACCAGCAGTTTGGCGAAAATCAGTGGAAGAGCCAGTCGGGCCTCAATCGCCTCTCTGCGTCCAGCCAGTATGGCAACTGGATGGACGTCACCTTTGGCGCGGATATGCTGCTCAATCCGCATCTTGCAGCCTACGCCGCTATGTCGCAGTCAGAGAACGACGTCACCGGGCAGAACTATCTCTACAGCATGGGCGTGAGCGCGCGGTTTTAGTACCTGTTTTAAACAAGTGATTAACATTTAAACTACACGGCTGGCGCGCCTGGCGTTGATAGTACCCACTAACTTATACGCTAAAAAACGCAGCGGCCGACATGGGCGCTGCCATTCATTCCCTCTCCAGGGCATTTCATTCCCTCCTCGCTGCATTTCATGCCTTTTTTCACCCGGCATGAAATGCGCTTCGCTATCGTTGACGGCAGAGAATTTCTTAATTTCCTTATGCAGGAAGACTGCCATGAACACATCAACCGCAAATCGCACTCGCTGGCTAACCCTTGTCGGCACCATCATCACTCAGTTTGCCTTAGGATCGGTCTACACATGGAGCCTGTTCAACAGCGCGCTGGCAGAAAAGCTCGATGAGCCGGTAAGCCAGGTCGCCTTCTCCTTTGGCCTGCTCAGCCTGGGCCTGGCGATCTCCTCGTCGGTGGCCGGGAAGCTGCAGGAGCGTTTTGGCGTTAAGCGCGTCACAATGGCCTCCGGCATCCTGCTTGGCATTGGCTTGATGCTCACCGCGCATGCCAACAACCTGATGATGCTCTGGCTGAGCGCTGGCGTGCTGGTGGGCCTGGCCGATGGCGCAGGCTACCTGCTGACCCTCTCCAACTGCGTTAAATACTTCCCGGAGCGTAAAGGGCTGATCTCGGCGTTCGCCATTGGCTCCTACGGTCTTGGCAGCCTCGGCTTCAAGTTCATCGACAGCCAGCTGCTGGCGACCGTGGGCCTGGAGAGCACCTTTATGATTTGGGGTGCGATTGTGATGGGTATGATCCTGTTTGGCGCGATGTTGATGAAAGACGCCCCGCAGCAGAAAGTCACCATGACTAACGGCGTGGTCGAAAACGACTTCACCCTGGCGCAGTCCATGCGTAAACCGCAGTACTGGATGCTGGCGGTGATGTTCCTGACCGCCTGCATGAGCGGCCTGTACGTAATTGGCGTAGCGAAAGATATCGCTCAGGGCATGGTGCATCTGGATATGGCTACCGCAGCCAACGCGGTAACGGTGATTGCTATTGCTAACCTGACAGGCCGCCTGGTGCTGGGTATCCTCTCTGACAAGATTGCCCGTATCCGGGTGATTACCCTCGGTCAGGTGGTTTCGCTGGTGGGCATGGCCGCGCTGCTGTTTGCTCCGCTCAATGCGATGACCTTCTTCGCCGCCATTGCCTGCGTCGCCTTTAACTTCGGCGGCACCATTACCGTATTCCCGTCGCTGGTGAGCGAATTCTTCGGGCTGAACAACCTGGCGAAAAACTACGGCGTGATCTACTTAGGCTTCGGTATCGGCAGCATCTGCGGTTCGATTATCGCCTCGCTGTTCGGCGGCTTCTTCATTACCTTCTGCGTCATTTTTGCCCTGCTGATCCTCTCTCTGGCACTCTCCACCACCATTCGCCAGCCGCAGAGCAAAGTGTATAAACAGGTGCATGCCTGACGGCTTTTCGTGCGGTAATCCTCCCGGGACGGGTGACAGCGACTATCTTTAGTGATTAGCGCTTCCAACAAAAAGGAGTCACCCGATGTCTTTAGAAAAAGTGGTTTACCGCGCGAAAGCAAAAGCAACCGGCGGCCGTGATGGCCGCGCTGTCTCGTCTGATGGCGTGCTGGATATTAAACTCGGCGTACCCAAAGAGATGGGCGGGGCAGGTGGCGAAGCGACCAACCCGGAGCAGCTGTTTGCCGCAGGCTACTCGGCCTGCTTCCTTGGCGCACTGAAGCACGTCGCCTCGCAAGAGCAGAAGAAAATTCCGCAGGATGCCTATATAGAAGGGCAGGTAGGTATCGGGCCGATCCCGACCGGTTTTGGCATTGAGGCCCAACTGGATATTCACCTGCCGGGCATGGATCGTCAGGAAGCGGAAGAGCTGGTACAGAAGGCGCATGTGGTTTGCCCGTACTCTAATGCCACCCGCGATAACATCGACGTTACCTTGAACGTCATCACCTCTTAATCTTTTTTCTGCCTCTCTCGATCCGGTCATATTTTTGTAAATATCTGACCGGATCACATTCCTCATGACACTTTTTTGAAGCCTTGTGGTCTACTATGCCGCGCTTTAAGAAGTTACCTGGTTTGACTTCCATCGCACTCTATTAACCTGCCTGCTGGTGAAAGACACAGTATGTAGGTGCTTTTATTGATTCCCTTTTTACAGGGCAGCTTGCATGAGATATATCAAAATCATGACGCAGCAGAGGCTTAGCTTCTTGCTGGCGTTATACATCGGCCTGTTTATGAACTGCGCCGTCTTCTTCCGCCGTTTTGACAGTTATGCGCAAGATTTTACCTTTTCCAAAGCCTGTGCCGTGGCGATTGAGCTCTTCGGCACGGTACTGATCACCTTCTTTTTACTGCGTGTGCTTTCGCTGCTGGGCCGCCGCGCCTGGCGCGTGCTGGCCACCCTGCTGGTGATGTTCTCCGCCGGGGCCAGCTACTATATGACCTTCCTGAACGTGGTGATTGGCTACGGCATTATTGCCTCGGTAATGACCACGGATATCGACCTCTCGAAAGAGGTGGTGGGCCTGCACTTTGTGATTTGGCTAGTGGCGGTCAGCGCGCTGCCGCTGCTGTTTATCTGGAGCAACCGCTGCCGCTACACCCTGCTGCGCCAGTTGCGCACGCCGGGACAGCGCTTGCGCAGCGTGACGCTGGTGGTGCTGGCCGGGCTGATGGTCTGGGGGCCGATCCGCCTGATGGACATGCAGCAGAAGAAGGTCGAGCGCAGCACCGGCGTGGATATGCCGAGCTACGGCGGCGTGGTGGCGAACTCCTATCTGCCGTCCAACTGGCTGTCGGCGCTGGGGCTGTACGCCTGGGCGCAGGTGGATGAGTCTTCGGACAACAAATCGCTAATGAACCCGGCAACAAAGTTCACCTACGTACCGCCTAAAGACCTGGAGGATACCACCGTGATCTTTATCATCGGTGAGACGACCCGCTGGGATCATATGGGCATCTTTGGCTACGCGCGTAATACCACGCCTAAGCTTGCTCAGGAGAAGAACCTGGCGGCGTTCCGCGGCTACTCCTGCGATACGGCCACCAAGCTCTCGCTGCGCTGTATGTTTGTCCGGCAGGGCGGGGCAGATGAAAATCCGCAGCGTACCCTGAAGGAGCAGAATATCTTTGCGGTACTTAAGCAGCTCGGTTTTGCCTCGGATCTCTATGCGATGCAGAGCGAGATGTGGTTCTACAGCAACACCATGGCGGACAACATCAGCTACCGCGAGCAGATTGGCGCTGAGCCGCGCAACCGGGGCAAGCACGTGGACGACATGCTGCTGCTGGATGAGACTAGCATTGCGTTGCAGAACAACCCAACCGGTAAGCACCTGATTGTGCTGCATACCAAAGGGTCACACTACAACTACGTGCAGCGCTATCCGCGCAGCTATGCGCAGTGGACCCCAGAGTGCGTAGGCATTGATAAGGAGTGCAGCAAGCAGGAGCTGATCAACGCCTATGACAACTCGGTCACCTACGTCGACAGCTTTATTAGCAAGGTGATCGATCAGGTGCGGGATAAGAAGGCGATCGTCTTCTACGCTGCCGACCACGGTGAGTCGATTAACGAGCATGAGCACCTGCACGGTACGCCGCGTAACATGGCGCCGCCGGAGCAGTTCCGCGTGCCGATGATGGTGTGGATGTCTGACAAGTATCTGGAGAACCCGGAGAAAGCGAAGATGTTTGCCCAGCTCAAGCAGCAGGCGGCGATGAAGGTGCCGCGCCGCCACGTTGAGCTGTATGACACTATTATGGGCTGTCTGGGTTACACCTCGCCGGACGGCGGGATCAACCAGAACAACAACTGGTGTCGTGTGCCGGACAAGGCTGCGAAAGCGAATTAAGCCGCATGGTGAGTTTCTCACCGATCGAATGGCTTTTTTACAATAAGGGATTGACGCTTGGGGTTGCCAGCAGTAAGATGCGCCCCGCATTCGGTGATTGGCGCAGCCTGGTAGCGCACTTCGTTCGGGACGAAGGGGTCGGAGGTTCGAATCCTCTATCACCGACCAAATTTGAAAAGCCTGCTTTTAAAGCAGGCTTTTTTGCATCTGTGCCTGAGAGGATGAGAACCTCCGGGGGCAAGGAGGTTCGACTCGAGCGCAGCGAGAGAGCGTTGCTTTAGCAACGACCCGCAGGGCGAGTCACACAGTGACGAGTCATCCTCTATCACCGGATACACTTCATCCTTCACGCTGTCTCTTTGTTGGCTGCGCTCACTCACCCGAATCACTTACTACAGTAAGCTCATCGGGATTCGTTCCCTTGCCGCCGCGATACAGCGCGAATGATTTTGTGTATCCCATAGCTCTGGTCTGCATTATGCACGTTTTGTTGGCCCGGCAGGCGTAGCGTTAATCGCGCATATACTGGTGCATCTCGGAGGCCGTCAGATCCCAGCGATTACCGTCAAAGGGCGGTATATAGCTTCCATTATCATTGCCTATCTCATCGGCAATTAACCGGTTCAGCTTCTCATTCATTGCCATGATCAGCGCCTGATATTTTTCTGGGTCTTTTGCCAGATTATTATTTTCATCAGGATCGTTAACCGTATCGAATAACTCAACGTCATTATTGGCCAGTAGCTCATGCACTGTTTTCGGTGAGTTATGCTGCTTGAGCGAAAAATAGCGGGCAAATTTATAGTGCCCGTCGTTAATCATTCTTATACCGGAGCGATGTTCAAAGTCGGGATGAACGTTAGCCATCTCTTTTTTAAATTGGTCATGGGGGAGGTTCTTAGCTTTTAGCGCCCGGAACGTCGCGGTATATTTGGCATCCAT
Organism: Pseudescherichia sp. L3; assembly: GCF_024656065.1. NCBI lineage: Bacteria > Pseudomonadati > Pseudomonadota > Gammaproteobacteria > Enterobacterales > Enterobacteriaceae > Pseudescherichia > Pseudescherichia sp. L3. The sequence goes on along the minus strand of NZ_JANKYC010000003.1, from coordinate 237,691 downwards.
ATACAGGATCATTCCATAGCAATAGAGCGCGCCAGAGCGAAGCGCATGCAGGCTCGCTTGTGTTGGTTGTGACAAAAGCGCGCTCATGTCGTGCCCCTTTCTGCCAGCCAGCACTTTATCGCGCAGTGATATATCACACCCGGTCAGACCCACCAGCGTCGGCACTAGATCCAGATGACTTGTTAAGCTGTTGCAACGCACATTTCCAGGATAAGCAGGATGGCGGATTATCATGGGCACATGCACCTGCTCTTTATAGACCGAAGAGCCTTTACCGTGCATCTGGTGTGCACCGCCCAGCTCCCCATGATCGGCGGTAAACACAATAATGGTTTTATTCGTTAAGGCGAGATTATCCAGCTCGTTGAGAATGGCCTCAAGATGTTGGTCATTGTCACGAATACAGTTGAAATAGTAATCCAGCAATTTACGCCAGCGGCGATCTTCGTCAGGAAATTGCCCTTCCATTGCCGCTCTCGCCTGCTGGTACTCTTTATGCGCCGAGGGTCTTCCTGGCTCATCCAGCGCCTGATGGCGGTTTGCAGGCAGCGGATAGTTTCCCCAGCTCTGCTGATAGATTTGGTTATGCGGCGGCTGGGTTGGATGCAGGCTATGGTCTTCGTTATCCAGGGGGCCTTTCCACTGCACGTTATCTCCGGGTTCGTCGGTATCAATAAACATAACGTCGTGCGGGTTAACCAGGTTTATGGCCGCAAACCAGGGTTTTTGCTGGTCGTTAAGCGGCCTGCCGGTATTGCGTAACCAGCTTATAGACTGCCCGGTTGTCACCGAATCAAAGAAATACCCGCCTTTACTTTTACCAATAAGATCGCCTATCCCGTGATAGTCAGAAAATCCGTACCCATCCATAATTTGGTGCAAGCGAGGCGTCGGGATATCACCTATATTCACCTCCTCTTCCGGTTTGCCTGCCACAGGGTGGTCAATTTCCTGGGTGAGGTGCCACTTGCCTTTATAAGCCGAGTAATAACCCAGCTCCCGCATCATATGCCCTACCGTGCGCAGTTTAGGGTCAAGATCGTAATTCATCCACGGGAAGCCAAGATTATCAAACATGCGGGTCTGCGGCATATGCAGGCCCGTGTACATTACGGAGCGTGATGGGGTGCAGACGTTAGCGCTATTCTGATGATTGGTGAAAACCACCCCGGTTTTCATCAGCCTTTCGCGTCCGGGTACCGGGAAAGGGTAGCGATCAAAAAAACGCTCCTGATCGCAGGTGATCAATAATATGTTATAGCCCTGCGGAACGGCGTCGGGAATTTTTCCTGTAAAAGGCACATCCCAGGCGGCCTTTGGGGCGGTACAGGTCTGGGCAGCACGCCCTGTTTCCGGTAGCAGGCTGGCAACAGCGGCAATGCCTAGCCCTTTTAATAGATCGCGACGATTCTCATTAATTTCATTTTTAGGTTTCACTTCTCAAGCTCCATTAATTTTTTGACCTGTTCCCGGATCTCCGGGACGTTATCCATCACCCACGCAGGAGGTTGATGATTAAGCAGAAGCTTTCTCATTACGTTCATATAGGGGGTAATATGGCGAAAAAAGGCTAAATAGCCGGCGCACAGGTAGTTTTGCGCTTCGTTATCGTGCGAAATAACCCGATGCTTAGGGCAGCCGCCATAGCAGGCAAAACGCCACTGGCAGGCTATACAGCGTGCAGAGAGGCGGGCTTTTTCCTGTCCGAAACGCTGCTGAAAAGGCGAGTTGGCTAATGCCAACATGGAGTCCTGGGTTAAATTGCCGAGCTTATATTTCGGGGAGACATAGTGATCGCAGCTATACACATCGCCATTTTTCTCGACTAATAAACTTTGTCCGCAGGTAGGTTGCATAGTGCAGAGCGTGGCAGGCTCTCCGATCCAGACGCCAAGAAGGTTATCGAAAAACTGGACAAACACCTCGCCAACGTCTTTTTTTAGCCACTCATCAAAGGCGTCGCGCAGAAACAGCCCCCAGCCTGCAGGACTTACTGCCCAGGCGGTATGAGGTTCAACGAGCGGAATAAATTGAATATGACGGAGGTTAAGCTCCTGGGTTAGCCAGCGGTAGACCGATTTACCCTGCGCTTCAGCGCGTTGGCTGACCACCACCATGGCATTGATTGGCACGTCATGTTTTTGCAGGCAGCGAATGGCGCGAACGACCTTTGAGTAGGTGGGTTTTCCTGAGCCTGTTTTACGCCAGGTATTGTGGATAGAAGGGGGACCATCGACAGAGAGACCCACCAGAAACCTATGCTCTTTGAGAAATAGCGCCCACGCGTCATTAAGCAATACGCCATTGGTTTGCAGACTATTATGAATAGTTTTGTTACTAGCGTGGCGTTGTTGAAATGCAATGACCTTTTCAAAGAAGCCGATCCCGCATAACGTTGGCTCACCGCCCTGCCAGCAAAACGCCACCTCCTGCGACGGCGTCGAGGCAATAGTGTTATGGATATAGGCTTCCAGCGTAGCATCATCCATTATGGCGCAGGCGCTACGCGGCACGCTGTTTTCAAGATAGAAGCAGTAGTCACACGCCAGATTGCAGAGGTTACCGCCCGGTTTTGCTACCGTATTAAAGTTATTTATCATCGCCATTTGCTCTCCCAGAAACAGATGTGCGGATGATAAATTCATCTCTTCTGACAAAGTAATTTAAAATGTAACTAATAGCACGCTAATCAAATGGGCGCTGTTCAGTCTGCTTTTGGGGCAGGGCGGGGAAAAAGAGAGCGTACCAGGCGGGGCCAGGCTGCCATTTTTTGTACCGAGACGTCACCGTTTTGTGACATATTCCATTGTATTTATTTATACATAGATGAATCTTTTTTCGCGTTGCTTATGGCTAACTCAGCATTTTCCGCTGTGCGTTTTAACGTTCGCGGTATTAATCGCTCACATATTCATCATCCTGTCAGAATTTTTTCACAATATTCACTAATGTAAAACGCTGGTTCAAATGGTCTGAGGAGTTGATCGTCCTGCCATCCAGGCCATAGCACAAATTTCTCTGCTGGAAATAGCGGATTGCGCTTTTTTTACGCTTTGTTTGTTAATTCTCACCTTCGATGTAAAACCCGGTTACCTGTATTGACGTTTTGACATTCTGTTGACAGATTGTAGGGCATGAGGGGCATTTCACGGAGAATCTGCACTGCAACTCAGTCAACCTTTTGAAAGGAATCACCTCCCCTTAAGCTGCCTTTGGGCACCGCCGACCAGACCGGTAAAAAATAAATAAAGGTTTGTCGGTTATACCCGCTGCAACGGGTAAACAACACATATCACATTGGAGCAGAATAATGAGTATTTCCTTGAAGAAGTCAGGGATGCTGAAGCTTGGTCTCAGCCTGGTGGCTCTGACTGTCGCAGCAAGTGTGCAGGCAAAAACCCTGGTTTACTGTTCTGAAGGCTCGCCGGAGGGGTTTAACCCGCAGCTCTTTACGTCTGGTACAACCTACGATGCCAGCTCAGTACCTATCTATAACCGTCTGGTTGAGTTCAAAATCGGTACCACCGAAGTTATCCCGGGCCTCGCTGAGAAGTGGGACGTCAGCGAAGACGGGAAGACCTACACCTTCCATCTGCGTCAGGGCGTAAAATGGCAGGACAACAAAGAGTTTAAACCGACGCGTGAGCTTAACGCCGACGACGTCGTGTTCTCCTTCGACCGTCAGAAAAACGCGAACAACCCGTACCATAAAGTCTCTGGCGGCAGCTACGAATACTTCGAAGGCATGGGCCTGCCGGACCTGATTAGCGAAGTGAAAAAAGTGGACGATCATACCGTTCAGTTTATTCTCTCGCGTCCGGAAGCGCCGTTCCTGGCTGACCTGGCGATGGACTTCGCCTCTATCATGTCCAAAGAGTATGCAGATAACATGCTGAAAGCCGGCACGCCGGAGAAAGTGGACCTCAACCCAATCGGTACCGGTCCGTTCCAGCTGCTGCAATACCAGAAAGACTCCCGCATCCTGTACAAAGCGTTTGAAGGCTTCTGGGGCACCAAGCCGCAGATCGACCGTCTGGTCTTCTCCATCACGCCTGACGCCTCTGTACGCTATGCAAAACTGCAGAAAAACGAGTGCCAGGTCATGCCGTATCCGAACCCGGCTGACATCGCGCGTATGAAGCAGGATAAAAACCTGAACCTGATGGAGCAGGCGGGCCTGAACGTGGGCTACCTCTCTTTCAACACCGAGAAAAAACCGTTTGATGACGTGAAAGTACGCCAGGCGCTGACCTATGCGGTCAACAAAGAGGCGATCATCAAGGCCGTTTACCAGGGCGCGGGCACCGCAGCGAAAAACCTGATCCCGCCGACCATGTGGGGCTATAACGACGACGTTAAGGATTATACTTACGACGTTGAGAAGGCGAAGCAGCTGCTGAAAGAAGCCGGTCAGGATAAAGGCTTCACCGTTGAGCTGTGGGCGATGCCGGTACAGCGTCCGTACAACCCGAACGCTCGCCGTATGGCTGAGATGATTCAGGCTGACTGGGCGAAGATCGGCGTGCAGGCCAAAATTGTTACCTACGAGTGGGGCGAGTACCTGAAGCGTGCTAAAGCAGGTGAGCACCAGGCCGTGATGATGGGATGGACCGGGGACAATGGGGATCCGGACAACTTCTTCGCCACCCTGTTCAGCTGCGATGCAGCAAAACAGGGTTCTAACTACTCTCGCTGGTGCTACAAGCCGTTTGAAGATCTGATCCAGCCGGCACGCGCTGCGGACGATCACAACAAGCGTATCGAGCTCTACAAACAGGCTCAGGTGGTGATGCACGATCAGGCTCCGGCGCTGATCATTGCTCACTCCACCGTGTACGAGCCAGTGCGTAAAGAGGTGAAAGGCTATGTTGTTGATCCATTAGGCAAACACCACTTCGAAAACGTGTCTGTCGAATAATAAAAAGCGTAAGGGGTGCGACTGCACCCCATGCCCGGCGGCGCTACGCTTGCGCGGGCCTACGAGTGTAGGCCGGGTAAGCGTAGCGCCACCCGGCGTTAGATTTGTGAGCAATACAGACGTCACGTCACTGGGCGTGCGTCATCAGAGAGAATCCGGGTTATGTTGCAGTTCATCCTCCGACGTCTGGGATTAGTTATTCCGACGTTTATCGGTATCACCCTTCTCACCTTTGCCTTTGTCCATATGATCCCCGGTGACCCGGTGATGATCATGGCGGGTGAGCGTGGTATCTCCCCCGAGCGCCATGCGCAGCTGTTGGCTGAGCTGGGCCTCAACAAGCCGCTGTGGCAGCAGTACGTCAACTACGTTTGGGGCGTTCTGCACGGCGACTTAGGGATTTCATTGAAAAGCCGTCTTCCGGTGTGGGAAGAGTTCGTGCCGCGTTTTCAAGCGACGCTGGAGCTCGGTGTCTGCGCCATGATTTTTGCCGTGGCCGTCGGTATCCCGGTGGGCGTTCTCGCCGCCGTGAAGCGCGGTTCCATTTTTGACCACACCGCAGTGGGTCTGGCCCTGACCGGCTACTCCATGCCGATCTTCTGGTGGGGCATGATGCTGATCATGCTGGTCTCGGTGCAGCTCAACCTGACCCCCGTCTCGGGGCGCGTCAGCGATATGGTGTTCCTCGACGACAGCAATCCGCTCACCGGCTTTATGCTGATCGACACCGCCATCTGGGGTGAAGAGGGCAACTTTATCGATGCGCTGGCGCATATGATCCTGCCTGCGGTGGTGCTCGGCACTATCCCGCTGGCGGTGATTGTCCGTATGACCCGTTCAGCGATGCTGGAGGTGCTGGGTGAAGATTATATCCGTACCGCCCGCGCCAAGGGCCTGACCCGCATGCGCGTGATTATTGTTCACGCCCTGCGTAACGCTATGCTGCCGGTGGTGACCGTTATCGGCCTGCAGGTGGGAACGATGCTGGCCGGGGCGATCCTGACCGAAACCATCTTCTCCTGGCCGGGGCTGGGCCGCTGGCTAATTGACGCGCTGCAACGCCGCGACTATCCGGTGGTGCAGGGTGGGGTACTGCTGGTAGCGACGATGATCATCCTCGTCAACCTGCTGGTCGATCTGCTCTATGGCGTGGTGAACCCGCGTATTCGGCATAAGAAGTAAGGGGCCATCATGTCACAAGTTACTCAAGATAAAGTTGTCTCCGCACCGGTGCCAATGACGCCGCTGCAGGAGTTCTGGCACTACTTCAAACGCAACAAAGGCGCGGTCGTGGGCCTGGTGTACGTGGTGGTGGTGCTGATTATTGCCGTTTTTGCCAACTGGATTGCGCCTTACAACCCGGCGGATCAGTTCCGTGATGCGCTGCTGGCACCGCCTGCATGGCAGGACGGGGGCAGTCTGACGCATATTCTCGGCACCGACGACGTTGGCCGCGATGTGATGTCGCGCCTGATGTATGGCGCCCGCCTGTCGCTGCTGGTGGGCTGTCTGGTGGTGGTCCTGTCGCTGATCATGGGCGTCGTGCTCGGGCTGGTGGCAGGCTACTTTGGCGGCCTCGTTGATAACATCATCATGCGCATCGTCGATATCATGCTGGCGCTGCCGAGCCTGCTGCTGGCGCTGGTGCTGGTGGCTATCTTTGGCCCGTCGATAGTCAACGCCTCGCTGGCGCTGACCTTCGTGGCGCTACCGCACTACGTGCGCTTAACGCGTGCCGCCGTGCTGGTCGAGGTCAACCGCGACTACGTTACCGCCTCGCGCGTGGCGGGGGCGGGGGCGATGCGTCAGATGTTCATCAATATTTTACCCAACTGCCTTGCACCGCTGATCGTTCAGGCGTCGCTCGGCTTCTCTAACGCCATTCTCGATATGGCCGCCCTTGGCTTCCTTGGCATGGGCGCGCAGCCGCCAACGCCGGAGTGGGGCACCATGCTCTCCGACGTATTGCAGTTCGCACAGAGTGCCTGGTGGGTCGTGACCTTCCCAGGTCTGGCGATCCTGCTGACGGTGCTGGCATTTAACCTGATGGGTGACGGTCTGCGTGATGCGCTCGATCCCAAACTGAAGCAGTAAGAGGCACGAGAATGGCGTTATTGAATATTGATCAACTGTCGGTGCACTTCGGCGACGAAGGGACACCGTTCCGTGCCGTAGACCGCATAAGCTACAGCGTTGAGCAGGGCGAAGTGGTGGGCATTGTCGGGGAGTCTGGCTCTGGTAAATCCGTCAGCTCGCTGGCGATTATGGGCCTGATTGACTACCCAGGCCGGGTGATGGCAGAGAAGCTGGAGTTTAACGGTCAGGACCTGAAGCGCATCTCGGAAAAAGAGCGTCGTAACCTGGTGGGTGCCGACGTCGCAATGATCTTCCAGGACCCGATGACCAGCCTTAACCCGTGCTACACGGTTGGCTTTCAGATTATGGAAGCCATTAAGGTGCATCAGGGCGGCAGCAAGCGCACCCGTCGCCAGCGGGCAATCGACCTGCTGAACCAGGTGGGCATCCCGGACCCGGCGTCGCGTCTTGACGTCTATCCGCACCAGCTCTCCGGCGGGATGAGCCAGCGCGTGATGATTGCGATGGCTATCGCTTGCCAGCCGAAGCTGCTGATTGCCGATGAACCGACCACCGCGCTGGACGTGACTATCCAGGCGCAGATCATCGAGCTGCTGCTGGAGCTGCAGCAGAAAGAGAACATGGCGCTGATCCTGATCACTCACGATCTGGCGCTGGTGGCCGAAGCCGCACACAAAATCATCGTGATGTATGCGGGGCAGGTCGTCGAGTCTGGCAGTTCGCACGAGATCTTCCGTGCGCCGCGTCACCCCTACACTCAGGCGCTGCTGCGTGCGCTGCCTGAGTTTGCTCAGGACAAAGCCCGTCTGGCCTCGCTGCCGGGCGTGGTGCCGGGTAAATACGATCGCCCGACCGGCTGCCTGCTCAATCCGCGCTGCCCGTATGCTACGGATAAATGCCGCGTCGAAGAGCCAGGCTTGAACCCGGTGGACAACGGACGTCGCTCAAAATGTCACTATCCACTCGATGATGCCGGGAGGCCTAACTATGAGTACGCATGAGGCCACAACCCCTGTGCTGTTACAGGCTATTGACCTGAAAAAACACTACCCGGTAAAGAAAGGGCTGTTTGCCCCCGAGCGCCTGGTAAAAGCCCTGGACGGCGTATCGTTCTCTCTCGAACGCGGGAAAACCCTCGCGGTGGTGGGCGAATCCGGCTGTGGTAAATCCACGCTCGGCCGTCTGCTGACCATGATTGAGACGCCCACCGGCGGTGAGCTCTACTATCAGGGGCAGGATCTGCTTAAGCACGATCCGCAGGCGCAGAAGCTGCGCCGGCAGAAGATTCAGATTGTCTTCCAGAACCCCTACGGTTCGCTGAACCCGCGTAAAAAAGTGGGCCAGATCCTGGAAGAGCCGCTGCAGATTAACAGCAACCTCAGCAAAGCAGAGCTGCGTGAAAAAGCGCTGTCGATGATGGCGAAGGTGGGGCTGAAGACCGAGCATTACGATCGCTACCCGCACATGTTCTCCGGCGGCCAGCGTCAGCGTATTGCGATTGCCCGCGGCCTGATGCTCGATCCGGACGTAGTAATTGCCGATGAGCCGGTATCGGCGCTCGACGTCTCCGTGCGTGCGCAGGTGCTGAACCTGATGATGGATCTGCAGCAGGACCTGGGGCTCTCCTACGTCTTTATCTCCCACGATCTGTCAGTGGTAGAGCACATTGCCGATGAAGTGATGGTGATGTACCTCGGCCGCTGCGTAGAGAAGGGCACCAAGGAGCAGATTTTCAGCAATCCGCGTCATCCCTATACCCAGGCGCTGCTCTCTGCGACGCCGCGTCTGAACCCGGACGATCGTCGGGAGCGTATCAAGCTGACCGGTGAGCTGCCTAGCCCGCTGAATCCGCCGCCGGGCTGTGCCTTCAGCGCCCGCTGCCGCCGTCGCTTTGGTCCCTGCACCCAGCTTCAGCCGCAGTTGAAATCGTACGGCGGCCAGCTGGTGGCCTGCTTCGCGGTGGATCAGGATGAGAACGGCGAGAAGCCGGTTAATCCTCTCTGAGACCCTCTGCTTTACCCATCCTAAAAACCGGAGCCTGGCCTCCGGTTTTTTATTCCTTAAAAACCGAAGCGACGTAGCCCTGATAAGCGTAGCGCCCTGCGTTAAAGTATTTCTAAATATTTCATACGGTAACTTTTTATTAAATTAAGAACTATCTTATTCAACCTGTTACGCTGAAATTAAGCGCTAAATAACCCCTGTTAAAAGTCTAATTTGTTTTTAATTAGCATTATATTCCAACTGATTGCTGTTTATTCGCTATTTAAAGCTTTGCTGTTTTTTGCGGCAAAAACAGATAGCATGTGTCCCGCAAATCTTTATATTACTGCTGTAAATAGGCCGAAAGTCGTAGAGCAGTCATATAAAGACGTAATAATTAAACATACGGAAGACGGCTAGCGGCTCCTGTATCAACACATAATAAAATTCGAGACCCTTACAGATGAATAGCCACGTTGGTCAATATGGTGGTGGGGCTTTTTTGTTTGTAAATCATGAGTATAGATATGAATAATTATGATGATTTGCAGAGGTTTAAAGACAAGACTCACACACAGCAACACGATTTTAAAGATTTCTCGTCGCAAAACCTCGCGCATGACTACGGCAACTGGGCCATTATCAACCAGCTCTCTCCCGCGACCGAAGCATCCGCGCTGGCGATGGGCGGCCATGTCTCGCTGCCCGTTCCGCAGTCCGTTGATGCGGATACCTTTGCCCTGAAAGAGCAGCCGTTTGCTGCGCCAGCGGCGCTCGCCCCGGCTCAGCTACCTGACGCTGCGCCAGCGATTTTTCAGAGCGTTGCGGCCCAGCTGGCTACGCCGCCCGCTGCCCCGGCATTTGCCCCTGCGGCACCGATCCCGGCAGCCGAACCTGTGCCGATGCCAGCGTCGACGCCGGCTCCCGCACCCGCTGCGCCCGCCGTCGCCGCGCCCGTAAATTTCTCGCAGCTTTTTGCGCCCAAAGCCGCAGAGACAAAGCCCGCCGTTGAAAAAAACCAGCCGTTGAAATCGCTGTTAGAAAGGATCGCTTCATGCCGTTGATCTGTGTCTGTTCCCCGAAGGGTGGGGTGGGAAAAACAACCATGACGGCGAATCTGGCCTATGCGCTGTCGCGCGCGGGCAATAAAGTGCTGGCGATTGATTTTGACGTGCAGAATGCGCTGCGCCTGCACTTCGGTGTCCCGCTCTCTGACGGCCGCGGCTTCGTCGCGAAAGCGGCTGAATCCCCCGACTGGAGCCAGTTTGTGCTCTCGGCGGGCGGCAACATCTTTGTTCTGCCCTACGGCGATGCGACCGAGCCACAGCGCGAGGCCTTTGAAGCGCGTCTGGTACAGGATGAGCACTTCCTGCTGCGCGGTCTGAGCACCCTGCTTAACTACCCTGGGCTGATTATCATTGCCGATTTCCCGCCCGGCCCCTCGCCTGCGCTAAAAGCGCTGTCACGGCTGGCCGATCTGCACCTGGTCTCGCTGTTGGCCGATACCGCCTCCCTCTCCCTGCTGCCGCAGGTGGAAAACAACCGTTTGACCGGCGACGTGCTTAACCGCAAGGCGGGGTACTACGTGGTGCTGAACCAGAGCGATAACCGTCGCCAGATCAGCCGCGACGTGACCGCCTTTATGGAGCAGCGGCTGGGCGAGCGTTTGATTGGCGTGGTTCATCGTGATGAGAGCGTGATCGAAGCCAACGCCTCTCAGCAGTCAATTTTCGATTTTAGCCCGGCCTCGGCGGCGGCATTTGATATCGAGCTGATTGCCAGAAAGGTGACCAATATTCTGGGCGTGAGGGTCGGCGACGGCACTGTTCACAGCCAGCCAAAGATGTCTGGATTCTAATTTTCGCCAGGGCGAACAATGAAAAAGTTCCTGTTTTATCTCTTGATCCTGGCGCTGGCGCCTGCCGCCGTGCTGGTGGTCATCACGCCAATGGATAGCCAGAAGCAGTATCTCTTTGGCCTGATCAGCATCGGCATTCTGTTTTTAATGGGCTACAGCAAAAAGCGCAGCATCTCCGTGATCATGGTGGTGATGTCGTTCCTGATGTCGACGCGTTATATCTACTTTCGCGCGACCCAGACCCTGCATTTTAACTCCGAGATAGAGACCATTTTAGGCATCGGCCTGTTCCTCGCCGATCTCTACGTCTGGGTCATGCTGCTGCTGAACTACCTGCAAACCATCTGGCCGCTAAAGCGCGAGATCGTGCCGCTGCCGGAGGATATGAACCTCTGGCCGACCGTTGACGTCTACGTGCCCACCTATAACGAATCGCTGGACGTGGTGCGCGACACCGTGTTGGCGGCGCAGTGCATCGATTACCCCAAGGATAAAATGAAAATTTATATCCTCGACGACGGCAAGCGCAGCGAGTTTGCCATGTTTGCCGCCGACGTTGGGGTGGGGTACATCACCCGTAACGACAACTCACACGCCAAAGCGGGCAACCTTAACCACGCCATGAAGCTTACCAACGGCGAGCTGATCTGCGTCTTCGACTGCGACCACGTCGCAACCCGTATCTTCCTGCAGGCCACCGTCGGCGGCTTCCTGAAGGATCCCAGGCTGGCTCTGGTGCAAACGCCGCACTTCTTCTACTCGCCGGATCCCTTTGAGCGTAACCTCTCCGTGGGCCGCAATATCCCTAACGAAGGGATGCTGTTCTACGGCCCGATCCAGCGGGGTAACGATAACTGGAACGCCACCTTCTTCTGCGGCTCCTGTGCGGTGATCCGCCGCAGCGCGCTGGAGGCGATTGGCGGCTTTGCAGTAGAGACGGTGACCGAAGATGCCCATACCGCGCTGAAAATGCAGCGCCTGGGCTGGGGCTCGGCGTTTATTGATATTCCGCTGGCCGCCGGGCTTGCTACCGAGCGTCTGGTGCTGCACATCATCCAGCGTACCCGCTGGGCGCGTGGCATGACGCAGATCTTCCGCCTCGACAACCCGCTGTTTGGTCGCGGCCTGACGTTCCAGCAGCGCCTGTGCTACCTCAGCGCAATGCTCTACTATCAGTTTGCCATCCCGCGTATCATTTTTTTGACTGCGCCGCTGGCCTACCTGCTGTTTAACCTCAACATCATCTACTCCTCGGCGAGCCTGGTCTTTGCCTACGCGCTGCCGCACCTGTTCCTGTCGATCTACCTTAACTCGCGGCTGAACGGACGCTACCGCTACAGCTTCTGGGGCGAGATCTATGACCTGGTGCTGGCGTTCCATATCGTGCTGCCCACCGTGGTCACTATGCTCTTCCCGAAGCGCGGCAAGTTTAACGTGACCGATAAGGGCGGCTTGCTCAACGTCGGCTACTTTGACTTCAGCGTCGTGCGCCCGCACCTGGTGATCGCCTTCCTGCTGCTGATCGCCGTGGTCTGGGGCATCGTGCGCGCCTTCGCCTGGGACCACTTTGCCGTCGATCCGAAGGTTATCGCCCTTAACGTTGGCTGGGGTCTCTATAGCCTGATCTTCCTGCTGGCGGCGATCGCCGTTGCCAGGGAAACGCGCCAGACGCGGAAAACAATCCGTATCGACGTCAAAATCCCGGCGCTGATCCACTACGCCAGCGGTATCTCTTCCCGCAGCGAGACCGCTGACCTCTCTATGGGCGGCTGCCGCGTCGCGGTGCCGGATGACCGTCATCTGACCGATGAGATCGAGGAGATTGAGCTGCTGCTGCAGTCGGGGGCGATCAGCATTCCGGTGAAAACCATCGCCGCCGACGATGCCTACGTGCGCCTGATGTTTGAAGATATTCCGCTCTCCCGCCGCCGCGAGCTGGTGCGGGTGGTGCTCTCCCGCGCCGATGCGTGGATCCAGCCGCCGCGTCCGCAGGACAATCCGTTCCGCTCAATGCTGACCATTATGCGCTGCGTGTTTGACCTCTTCTGGCTGACGTGGAAGTCTCGCCGCGAAAACCGCCGCCAGCGTGCGGTGCTGAAAGCAGCGCAGGAGGAGAGCAGCGTATGAGGCGTTTAACCACTCTGGCGCTGCTGGCCAGCGCGCTGTTTATTACCCCGCTCTATGGGGAGGAGACCACGCCTGCCGATCTGCTGCCGCTGGATCTGCCTCCACCGGTGGCAAGCCCGACGCCCGCCCCGGCGGCGTTCATCCCGTCGGTGGTAAGCGACATCTCGCTGGCGCAGATGGGCCAGCCGCAGGGTATTGTCCTCAGCGGCGGCCAGCTGCAGGGCGGGGTGGCTTTCACCCTGCCGGTGAGCCAGGTGATCACTAATGCCCAGCTGGCGCTAAACCTCAAGGTCTCCCCGGCGATGGCGACCCGTAACGCCACGATGCAGCTGATGCTCAACGGCCAGCCGCTGGGCACCGTACCGCTGGGGGCCGCCGACAGCGACGTCTCCCGCTTCCAGCTTGACGTGCCGGCGGCGCTGCTGGTCTCCAGCAATACCATCAGCTTCAAGATCAACGACGGCGACGCGATGATGTGCCAGCGCGATCTCACGGATAAGTATCGCGTGACCATCCTGCCGGACTCGAAGTTTAGCCTTGAGGGCCAACAGCTGGATATTGGCGCCGATCTTAGCCATTTCCCGCGCCCCTTCTTTGACAGCATGCAGATGACGCCTGCCACCATCGCCTTTGCCTTCCCGGCGAAGCTGACGGCGGACACCATCAGTGCGGCGGCGTTGATCTCCTCGTGGATGGGCATCCAGGCAGACTATCGCGGCGTCTCGTTCGCCGCCCTTACCGATCGCCTGCCGGAGAAGAACGGCATTCTGGTTGGTCACCCTGGCGAGCGCATCGGCGGCCTGACTCTGCCCCTCAGTACCGGGCCGACGCTAAGCATTATTGATAATCCGGCGAACCCTACCTACAAGCTGCTGCTGGTGGTGGGCAGCGACGATCGCGCCCTGCGGGCGGCGGCCTGGCGTCTGACGCGGGATAACTTCGCCCTGCAAACCCCACGCGTCACGGTGGAAGGCGAGTCGATCCCGGTCAGCAAGCCCTACGACGCGCCGCGCTGGATCCCTACGGATCGTCCGGTGAAGCTCTCGGAGCTGATCCGCAAGGATCAGAGCATGACCGTGAACGGGATCTGGCACGATGCGCTGCGGGTTGCCTTCCGCGCCGCGCCGGATCTTTTCCTCTGGGATGGGGAGACCATTCCGCTGCGCATCGGCTACCGCTTCCCGTCGGAGAGCTGGATTGATGAAGATCGCTCCTGGCTGAGCATGACCATGAACGACACCTTCCTGCACAACCTGCCGGTCAACAAGCAGGGCGCGCTGGAGACGCTGTGGCACAAAATGGGCGGCGACGCGCGGCAGGAGCAGTTCGACATGCCGCTGGAGCCGTACATGATCTACGGCGACAACCAGCTGTCGCTCTACTTCAACATCGTGCCGAAGGAGAGTGCGCCGTGCAGCGTGCTGCTGAACAACAACATCAAGAGCCGGGTGGATGATGACTCGTGGATCGATCTGAGCCACACCCGCCACTTCGCGCTGCTGCCGAACCTCTCCTACTTCGTGGGGGCCTCGTTCCCCTTCACCCGGCTGGCAGACTACTCAGAAACCGTGCTGCTGCTGCCGGAGAAGCCGAGCGAAACCCAGGTCGGGACGCTGCTGGACATGGCGGCCCGCGCCGGTAACGCCACCGGAACGGCGCTGAGCCACAACCGCGTGGTGCTGGGCATACCCACTGCGGGATCGAACCTGGCGCTGCTGCAGGATCGCGACGTGCTGGCGGTGACCGGGCTGGATCAGCACGATTTCAACCGCGAGCTGTTAAAAAGCTCGCCTTTTGTGGCCCACGACAGCCTGCTTAGCGTCCGCGAGCCGACCCAGTGGCAGAAGATCCAGCGCTGGATGGCCGGGGACTGGAATGCGGATGGCCTTGAGGCCGATCGCTACTTCTCGTCGAACGAGGCCTGGCGCGGCTTCGTCAGCTTCCGCTCGCCGTGGAGCAGCGGGCGCACGGTGGTGACCGCTATCGGCAGCAGCGACGACCAGCTCTCGCGGCTGCACAGCGATCTCACCTCGCCGAAGATCAACGCTGGCATTCGCGGCGACGCGGCGATCATTACCAACGAAAACGGCGTGCGCAGCTTCCGGGTCGGTGCGCAGTACCCGCGCGGCGAGATGCCGATGCACCTGATGGTGATCTGGTATGCCAACCAGCACTCCGGGCTGCTGGCGGTGCTGGGGCTGTGCTTCAGCATTATCGTCGGGCTGGCGCTGTATGCCCTACTGAAAAAACGGGCGCGTAAGCGGCTGGATCCGCAGGATGGAGAGTGAACAGGGTGACAACAATGACCATTAAAACCGCCCGCCGGTTATCTACCCTCTGCCTGTCAGGCGCGCTGACGCTCGGCGCGGTAAGCCACGCGCAGGCTGCGCCAAACGATGCGGCGTTAAAGGCGCTGTTTGACCAGGCTAACTACTGGCATGAGAAGTCCCATGACGATCTGGCGAGCGAGTCGCTGAAGAAAGTGCTGATGGTGGATGCCAACAATACGCAGGCGCTCTATCTGATGGCGCTCTGGGCGCAGCAAAACGGCGATCTGCAAACCGCTGCGCAGTGGCGTGCCCGGCTTGCCGCCGTGGCACCCGCTGACGCGGGACTCCAGGCGCTGGATAACGCCAAACAGCTGGCGCAGGTGCCTCAGGGACAGCTGACGTTAGCCCGCCAGCAGGCGCGCAGCGGCAATGTGCCGGCAGCGCTGGCAACCTGGCGCAGCATGTTTAATGGCGATACGCCGCCGCCAAGCCTGGCCCCGGAATACTACCTGACCATGGGCAGCGACAAGTCGCTCTACCCGCAGGCGGTAGGGGAGCTCCAGCGTTTCGTTGCCGAGAACCCGCAGGACAACGCGGCGCGGGTCGCGCTGGGTAAAATGCTAACGTGGCGGGAAGAGACTCGCCGGGATGGCATTGCCCTGCTGGAGCCGATGGCCAGCGGCAGCCGCGAGGCAGATGACGGCCTGCGCCAGGCGCTGCTGTGGCTGGGGCCGCAGGCGGGCGACGAACGGCTGTACGATAACTTCCTCCAGCGCCACCCCCAGGATGGCGACGTGCAGGCCTACTACCGAAAAAACGTCGGTGGTGCGGCGAAGGGCGAGGGCTTTACCGCCCTCAACAGCGGCGATACCGGCTCGGCGAAGCGCCAGTTTGAGCAGGTGCTGCAAACCAATCCTGAAGATGCCGACGCCCTGGCCGGGCTGGGCTACATCGCCCAGCGCAACGGCGACTACAAAGCCGCCTCGCAATACCTGAACCGCGCCGCCAGCCAGGGCGGCGACGCCTCGGCGGAGCGCAAAACCCAGGCAGAGGATGCGGCCTTCTACGGCCAGCTCGCCGAGGCGCAGCAGGCGCTTAAAGAGGGCAACGTCAGCCAGGCGCTGGCCCTCTCTGCCCCGCTGGCTCAGCAGAGCGGCGAACGTGGCACGGCAGCGAAGCTGTTTCGTGCCGACGTCCTGCGGCATAACAAAGACTATCCCCAGGCAGAGCAGGCTCTGCGTGCGGTGTTAAACGACCAGCCGCAAAACGCCGCCGCCAGGGAGAACCTCTTCTACGTCCTGCGGGAGCAGAACAAGTCTGACGAGGCCCAGGCGATGCTGCGCACGCTGCCCGCCAGCCTGCAGGCGAAGCTCCAGCCGCGCATCGTCACTGGTCTGCCGGGAGATCCCATTCGCCGCCAGGCTCAGCAGGCCGCCGCAGCGGGCAACACCCAGCAGGCTATCGCTATCCTCCAGCAGGGCGTGAGCCGCTTGCCGGACGATCCGTGGCTGCGTCTCGATCTGGCCCGCCTGCTGCAAAAGAGCGGCAGCGGCGACGAAGCCAGCTCGGTGATGGCGCCGGCAGCGCGCAACGGCGCGGGGGCCAGCTCGCTCTACGCGGCAGCGCTTTTCGCCAGCGAGAACGGGGCATGGCAGCAGTCGCAAACCCTGCTGTCGCGCATTGCGCCCGCCAGCCAGAACGGGCAGATGCGCGATCTGGCCCAGCGGGTGAACTACAACCTGCAGCTAGCCACCGCCGAGCGCTACCTGGCCCAGGGCAATAACGTTGCCGCCGCCAACACGCTGAAAACCCTAACGCATCGGCCACCGGAAAGCCCGGTGGATGCGGGCAAGCTGGCGAAGCTGCTGGCCCAGAGTGGGGATCTCAGCGGCGCGGTGGCGCTGGTGCGGGAAAACCTGCGCCAGGGCGTGCAGGGCAACGCCGGAGACTACGCCGATCAGGTTACGGTCCTGAACAAAGCCGGGTTAGACAACGAGGCGCAGGCCTTTCTTGCCAATCCCGAACTACAGGCACGCAGCACGCCCACGCAGCTGGCGGGGATCCGCAACGGCTACGTGATCAACGAGGCCGACCAGCTGCGCGAGCAGGGTAACTATGCCGCCGCCTATGACAAGCTGATGCGGGCGATGCAGAGCGATCCGCAGAATACCGATCTGATGTTCGCTATGGCCCGCCTCTATCAGACCGGCAAGATGAACAAAGAGGCCGGGGTGGTTTACGACTACCTGATAACCCGGGATACCGACGATCAGGCCGCTCGCGTGGGGGCGATTGACATGGCGCTGGCAGAGAACAACGTCGAGAAAGCGCAGACGCTTGCCGGCGGTCTGCGCAACGACAGCTCAGCGGATCGCATGCTGCTGCTGGCCCGGCTGGAGGAGGCGAAAGGCAATCATCAGCAGGCGATGACTTACCTGCGCAGCGCCCGAGGCAAGCTGCTGGGAATGGCGTCCACCAACGCTGCCGCAACGCCTACCATCGGCGGCGTGCTGCTGGCGGACAACCCGTTCGTGGGCAACAGCAAGATGGCATCGCGCTCAACGTACGGCGAGGATAATAACCTGCCGTGGCAGGTGGCGCAGACGGCACGCGAGCCGGGCAGCACGCTGCCAGGCACGACACGCACCGACCTGCCGATGGAAACCGTGCAGAGCCGCACCCTGCGTCAGGTCGATGAGATGATGCAGGATCTGCAGCAAAAAACCGGTATGTGGGTGCAGGGTGGGGTAGAGATCCGCGGTCGCGACGGCGAATCCGGTACCAGCAAGCTGACCGAAGCCAAAGCGCCGCTGACGTGGTCCAGCTCGCCGTTTGGCGAATCGCGCTTCGAGTTTACCGCCACGCCGATCACCCTCAGCGCGGGCAGCGCCTCGGGAGATGCATGGCGTCGCTACGGCACCAATCCGCTCAACAATGCCATCAGCAACATTACCTCGTCGATTGATAATACCGAGAACTCAGCGGATCCCACGGCGGCAAACTTCAGCGATCTGCTGGACTACAACGGCGAAAATCTCTCTCCGATGACCGATGCCGGGCTGGCGAACCTGGCCAGCCTGTATGATTCGGGCCGCCTGAAGGCGCTTAGCGTGTCGAACTTTAAGTCGAGCCTCGACAACCGCATCAGCGCTTCGACCGAATCGCAAAAGGCCAGCGGTGTTGAGCTGGCGATGGCGCTCAGCGGCGAACAGTACCGGGTTGATATTGGCACGACGCCGCTTGGGCAGGATCTGAGCACGCTGGTGGGCGGCGTCCAGTGGTCGCCGAAGCTGACCGACTACCTGACGCTGATGTTCAAAGGTGAACGCCGGGCGGTGACCGACAGCCTGCTCTCCTACGTCGGCATGAAGGACGCCTATTCAGGCAAGACCTGGGGCCGGGTCACGAAAAACGGCGGTAGCGTGCAGCTGGGCTACGACGACGGCGATGCGGGCTTCTATGTCAACGGTGGCGGCTACAGCTATCTCGGGGAGAACGTGGCCAGCAACACCAGCATGAACGCCAGCGCCGGGGTCTATCTCCGTCCGTATCACGATGACTTCCGGGCGCTACAGACTGGCCTGAACGTCAGCTGGATGGATTTCTCCAAAAACCTCAGCTACTACACCTACGGCCAGGGGGGGTACTTTAGCCCGCAGAACTACGTCAGCGTCTCTCTTCCGGTTGATTTCTCGCAGAAAATTGACAACTGGAAGCTGAACGTCGGCGGCTCGGTCGGCTATCAATCCTACAGCCAGGACAGCAGCGACTACTTCCCTACCAGCGGCGAGGCGCAGGATCTCCTGAAGGATCTCTATGACCTCGGCTACGCGCGTGACTATCGCTACGGCGGCAGCTCAGAAAGCGGCGTCGGCTACACCGTGCGGGCAGGCGTGGATTACAACGTGAATAAAGAGATGACGATAGGCGGCAAGGTCGGCTATGACACGTTCGGCAACTATAACGAAAGCACCGCCGGGCTCTACTTCCGCTATATGTTAGGAGGCAACTGATGACCCAGAATGGTCAACATTCACCGCTGATGAGCTACTTTCAGCAGCAGCAGACGCCAGCGGGCTGGTTCGATCTGCTGACGATTATGATCGACAACATGGTGCGTAACGTCGGCCAGACGGACAGCCAGCCTTTCCTGCGCCAGATGGGCGAGGCGCTGGCCGAGCGTTTTCCGCTGCCTGATTCAGAAACGGTGGGCGAGCTGGAGGCGAATATCAACGCCCTGCTGCGTCAGTTCAACTGGGGCTTTATCGATCTTGAAGCCAGCGAAAGCGGTCTGCTGCTGCGTCAGCAGGGGCTCCCGCTGGGACGCGATGACGATCGGCAGGGCTGGTGCCACGCCTTTTGTGCGATACTTGAGGGCCTTTACGCCCGCTGGCTGCAGGCGCAGGGCGGCGGGGCACACGTCACCGTACAGCGCGAGCGTCTGTTTTCCCATACCGACGTTCAGTTCCGTTATCACAATTCACAGAGAGTTTAGCCACGATGAGTTTAACTAAGGTCAAGCGCGTTGTTGCCGCGACGGTTGTTCTGGTAGGCCTGCTGTCGGCCTCAGTTGCTCAGGCAGGCACCGCCTGGGATACCTACAAATCCCGCTTTCTGATGCCGGACGGGCGTATCGTGGATACCGGCAACAAAAACGTCTCCCATACCGAAGGGCAGGGCTTTGCCATGCTGATGGCAGTAGCCAATGACGATCGCGCCAGCTTCGACAAGATGTGGGCCTGGACGGAGAAGACCTTAAAGAACAAGGATAGCGGGCTGTTCTACTGGCGCTATAACCCGGTCGAGCCGGACCCCATCCCCGATAAAAATGACGCTACCGACGGCGACGCGCTGATCGCCTGGGCGCTCCTGAAGGCCGATGCGCGCTGGCATGACGGGCGCTACGGTGCGGCCTCTGATGCTATCACCAAAGCGCTGGTGAGCCACACGGTGATCAACTTTGCGGGCTACCGCGTTATGCTGCCGGGCGCTAAGGGGTTCAACCTCAATAGCTACGTGAACCTCAACCCCTCCTACTTTATCTTCCCGGCGTGGCAGGCGTTCGCCGACCGCAGCCACCTGACGGTGTGGCGCGATCTGATCCGTGACGCGAAGACCTTGACAGGTAAGATGGGCTGGGGCGAAGCGAATCTGCCTACCGACTGGGTCGCGCTGGCTGCCGATGGCAAGATGCAGCCCGCCAAAGAGTGGCCGCCGCGCATGAGCTATGATGCGATACGTATTCCGCTCTACATCGCCTGGCAGGATCCGAACAGCGCCCTGCTAACGCCGTGGCGCAGCTGGTGGCAGAAATTTAGCCGCAGCCAGACCCCGGCCTGGGTGAACGTCACCACTAATGAAGCCGCGCCTTATAATATGAACGAAGGGCAGTTGGCGGTGCGGGATCTCACCCTCGGCACAAAAAACGGCGAGCCGCAGATTACCGCTCAGGATGACTATTATTCAGCAAGTTTGAAGATGCTCTCCTGGCTGGCGGAACAGCGCTAGCAGGCAATAAAAAAGCCGGGTGGCGCTCACGCTTACCCGGCCTACATTGCTGCGCCGAGTAGCGCTACACTTTTGCCAACCCATATTTACCTCCGGGAGCGGACGGGTGATCTTCATAAAAGGGTAAAATCTTTGCAACACCTGCCACATTGAACGGCATTGATGATTGCGTGTCCTGCATGCGCGGATTGTGGGCGTGGCCTGCCAGATCTACATCTCGCCCATACAGCAGTTTGCCCCATGCGCCGCCGGTTAATAAAAAGATAAGTATAAGGCGGAATATAGGGAGAGATGCTATTAGTAGTTGTAGACGACAGAGACTAACAGGGCCTTAGGGCTGTCCAATGTACTTACGGTCACAATCTCTTGCGGATCCGCGCTACGCCAGCACACTGCCTCAATATGACAACTTACCTGCTTTTGGTAACCCATGGCGTTCAGATAAGTTTCGATCTGCCTCGAATCGTCAGTACCGTAGTACCTGACAGCATATACATGTGATGCCGGACCAGTGACATTGGCAAAATCGAAGTCATAACGGGGCGAAATCCGTGGCATTTTTTTTAGAAGATCGGGCGTATAGAATTCATACTTCCGTTTATCCTGTTCGGTATAGTGTGCGTTCCCGGCGAACTCCATTACGATATAAGGCCAGACATAGGTCAGCGCTGCGGCAGCAACAATAATGACACTACCAACCACTTTAAATGATTTACGCATACGGTAATGTTCCCCCTTTCGCGCTATCCATGTATGAGCCATCAGCACTGGCAATACTTACAATTCCTGATTTAAAGTCACTCCATGGCCTTATTGTCTGCATGAAGTTAGGAAGCATACTTTTACGCCTTCGCCATGCTACGAAGGTTTCTATAAGCAGAGGATCATAAATAGATAAGAACATCTAAACTCATAAGCTCTGTCACAACACTGCGCTTTTCATCCTCTTAGCTTCTGGATAAGGCATTAAAAATCAAAAAGTATGCCAGAAATCATGGGGTGTAGGTATGCACCGCCGGGTGGCGGCTTCGCCTTACCCGGCCTACAAAATAATATTCATTATTTAAATGAATATTTCATAGGAATGCATCCATTATCTAAATAATTGTTTGCTATTTTTACGGTGCTATAGTAACCCTTTGTATGAGAGGATTACAGGGTGTCTGCTATTAAATTTTCAATGATATTAATGGGTTGCGTTGCGACATGTAGTTGTAATGGCAATCATGGAATAGATATTGGCAAATGGCGAACCGTATCAGTAGATAGTCAAAGAGTATGCTATAGCTTTGATAAAAGTGATGTGTTGAGTGATTACCATATAGGCCTTAACGAATCAGGAAAAGACACCGTCCTCACAGATAGCGGTTATTATCCTGTGCATTTATCTTATCCTCATACATGCATAAATATAAACTTAAAGCCGGGTAATCAGTATTACACGGTTTATAAACTTAACGGCGTTAAATACCGTTATGAGTTTATTATAGATAACACCTGGAATGTGCTTAGCCTGAAGCAAGGTTTAAAATGAGCGTTAGTGCACCGCCGGGTGGCGCTCGCGCTTACCCGGCCTACAAAGCGGGTGCCCTCCATCGATATCGGCACCATCCGTAGGCCCGGCAAGCGGTGCGCCGCCGGGCGTAACGGTATTACTGCGGATACGGTACCCAGTCCCCGCCGTTAAGACGAACGTACGGTTTGTTCTGGTACTGGATCACAATGGCGTTGGCGTTCTCTGACACCGGAGCCGTCTGCGGCAGGTTGCTGGTCAGGCTCTCCCAGTTAACGCTATCCTCGGTAAACAGCTTGCCGTCCACCGCACGGGCAACCAGATCCGATACCGCCAGGAAGCTGCTCGGCTGATCGATCACCACCGGCGCGCCCTCGTGCGGTGCCTTCATGCCGAAGAACTTGATCCCGGCCGGGACGTTGGTAATAGACGGGCTAGGAATATCGCGCAGGCCGGAGACCTGCATCTTGTCGCCCTGCAGCGCGCCGCCGTGCTCCGGCACCATCACCACCATCACTTTACGGCCCGATTTTTCCAGCGTAGTAAAGAATGCATCCAGCTCGTCAAACAGCTTCTGGGCGCGCACTTTGTAATCCGCCGTTTTGCTCACACCTGGGAAGTGGTTCCCGTCGTGCAGCGGCAGCAGGTTAAAGAAGGTTGCCGTACGCTGGTTCTCTTTTCCATCCTGGGACTGCATCCAGCGGTTAAGCACCGCGGTGTCGTCGTACACCGGCGAACCGTCAAAGGAGAGCAGGGCGGTCGGCAGACCGGTCTGATCCATCAGCGGGGCCTGCATGCCGCCGTTATCACGCACCTCTTTCAGGAAGCCGCCGAATACGCCGTTGTGGTCGAGCATGAACTGCTGCGAGAAGCCAAGCTGCGCCAGGTTATCAAACAGGTAGCACTGGTTGCCCGCCTGCTGATAGAGGTTTTTGTGCGACGGCTGGCCGCAGCTGGCGCGCAGGAGACGAATTGCCGCCGGGCCGCTGTAGGAGGTCGCAGAGTTGAAGTTTTTGAACTGAATATCGAAATGCGACCACAGCGGATGCGACATCAGGCCCGCCGCCTCAACGTCCGCCCATGACAGGGAACAGATGTTGATCACCAGCAGCTCAAACGGCTGGGCATCAGCAGGCAGCTGCGTCGGGAAGCGGATCTGGCGCTTGGCTTCGGCGGTGTAGAAGCTGTTCAGCCACGCGTCGAGATTGGCCGTGGTCGGCGGCGCGGTCTGCGCGGGGATATCGCCAACGACCGGTTTATCTCCCGCAGCGGCGATAGTGGCCGCCGCGTTACCGCCGGTGGTGGTCACGGTATTGGTTGGCTGACCGGCCGGCCACAGAGAGAACGTCGGCCCGGTCAGGGTCAGCACGTTCAGCCAGACCATAATCGCCACCACAAAAACGGTGACGCGGATCCACTGCGCCAGGAAGAGCCAGGCGACCAGCAGAACAAAAATTCCGCCGATCATCTGCCAGTTAATAAAGCGCGTCACCAGGTCAATGAGATAGTCGGCGCTGAATCCGGCCACCTGCGATCCCTGGCTGAGCATGCTCTGCGGGCCGGGGAGCCAGGTGTCGTGCCAGAAGAGCGCAATGCCGACAGGAATGGCGATCCAGTGGCGCAGGCGGTGCACGCTACGCCGCGGAATCGGAAGCAGCAGGAACGCCATAAACACCAGGTTTAACAGCGCGTGAAAGTTAAGGTAGCCTGCCCACAGCAAACCAAATTTCACCAGGAAATAGAAGTTCCAGCCGGCAAGGCCGCGCCAGTATTGCCACAGCGGTGAGGGCGTAGAGGCATTGAGGGTTTGATTAGTCATCTTTTCGTTTTGCCTTGACGGTCGAAGCACTGCGCCATATGCCTACCGGTTTTACATAGCGCGGTTTAATAAACAGCATGCGAAACACGGCTCTGATGCGCCGAATAGAGTGGCGTGTCATATAGCCGAGAGGGAAAAAGATCAGGGCGCACAGCACCACCAGCTGAATAATATCGCTTAACTGCATCATGATGTCTGCTCCGAAGCCCCGCCGGGCAGCCGGTGTGGCTGTGGAATGCGCCGCCAGCTCTGGCCGTTATGCTCAGCGTTAAGAATGGGGTTGGGCCCGTCGATTACCGGCAGCGGTTTACCCCACTTCTCCGGCACCAGGGCGCGCATCTGCACCAGCTCGGCGGCGATCTGGTTATCTTCAAACCACACTACCCGGTTCGAGAAGATATCCGGGATGGGCAGCGGGAAGATATGGTTCAGGGCCGTATCCAGATCGTTGATCCGGCAGAAGGAGAGGAACAGCATCAGCCGGTTATCACCGATGGTCATGATATCGCCCACGCGGTTAGGGCGGCACAGGGTCAACGCCTGCTCCACGCGGATGCCAGGCACCGGACGCAGCGCAACCAGCACGCCTTTGCCATCGGTCGGCAGCAGCGTATTGCTGAGCATATTGCTTACGGCGTCGCAGAAGGTATCCCACGTCTGGTAGCCACGCAGCTTCAGAGGCTGGGTCATGGTCAGCAGGGCGGCGATATCTTCCGGCACCGGACGGTTAAACTGTTGCCCCTGCACGCTCTCGATCAGCGTCAGGCAGCGGGAGAGGGGCGCGTTCCACGGGATCACCATATTCGCCCCGCAGCCCAGCAGCAGACGCTCGTCGGTGGCGCGCAGGCTAGCATTCTTCTCGCGCACGATGATTTTCAGCGTGCTGCCGCGCTGGCGGCGCAGGGTGTGGATATGGCGGGCCAGCCCCTCAATCTGGTTGTTCTGCATCAGCGAGAAGATAATGGTGGCCGCCTGCGTGGTACGCGCCTCGCTAAACAGGGCTTCGTTATTATCAAACAGCGTCCAGTGTTCGGAAAGCGGCGGAGCGCCCTCTAATACCATTACGTTACTCAGGATACGTTTTTCATCGCTGCGCGGCTGCACCGACGCCTGCTCCTGCTGCGCTATTTTCCAGCTGCCGTTATTTTGCTCAACAATAAGCTGCTGGCGGGCGCTGACGCCTTTTTCGTTAAACCAGAAGGCGACGTCATAGAGATGTATATCGGCCTGGGTACGCAGGCTCGCCAGGCCAAAAAGTGAGCGATACTCGCCCATCAAAAATGAGTATTGCTTATCATTATTGTTGCCGGGGTTAACTATCAGCAGTGTGCAGTCGTGATATTTTGTCCAGGCGTGTATTTTTTCTAACCAGCCACGCAAATGCTCGGCGGATATATTTTGCCAGGCATTATTGGCGCAGAGTAAAACCAGGAAATAGTGTTGGGGGTCAATAGCGCTCAGGAGATCGCGGGTAAAAAAGGATAGTCCATCCTTATGATTAGGCATAGTAAAAAGATGGATTTTATCAGGAGCGTGACCCGCCTCTAAATTAATAATTTTATTGGGATCGCTACCCATAGTAATCAGCGCCATCCGGCTTTTTTTATGCTGAGCAGCAAGGGTATGATTGACCAGACTTATGGCATCCTCTTCGCGATCGGCGTTGACCCACCAGACTCCGCCGGCTGGCATGTGGCTCAACTCATCCCATAATGACTGGATGCCAAGGGTAAATATGGGCTTCACGGTGTCTCTCTTAATCAAATTCGTCTGCACCTTAGTTTACTAGCGAAAGCCGAGAAATAAACCTAACATTGAAATTAAAGAGCATCACATTTAGCATGTAAATGAATTTTCAGCGGCACCCTGCGTTGCTACCGTTCGTCTGTTTTTCATCAATGAGATGCAGTAAAAATGTCTAATAAAGAGTTTACGAGCCAGACTGATTCAACGCTGGGTTATACCTTCCAAAATGACTTTCTGGTCTTAAGTCGGGTGTTTTCACTGCCAGATATTGATTACACCGATATATCCCAACGTGAACAGTTAGCTACAGCGATAAAACGCTGGCCGCTGCTCGCTGAGTTTGCCCGTCAAAATAATTAATAAGGAAGACGTGGATGGCTATTCTGGGTCTGCAAGGCATTCGCGGAGGCGTGGGGACCACATCGGTAACCGCCGCGTTAGGCTGGGCGCTACAGCTGCTGGGGGAGTCGGTGCTGATGATCGACGCCTCTCCAGACAACATGCTGCGCCTCTCGTTCAACGTGGAGTTTACCCATGCTGATGGCTGGGCGCGGGCGCAGCTGGATGATAAAGCGTGGCGCGATGCGGGCCAGCGCTATACCTCGAATCTCGATCTGCTGCCGTTTGGCCAGCTGACCGCCGGC
Source organism: Pseudescherichia sp. L3 (assembly GCF_024656065.1). NCBI lineage: Bacteria > Pseudomonadati > Pseudomonadota > Gammaproteobacteria > Enterobacterales > Enterobacteriaceae > Pseudescherichia > Pseudescherichia sp. L3. The sequence continues at coordinate 211,208 of NZ_JANKYC010000003.1, read as the reverse complement.
GAGCGGGAGAACGTCTACGCCCTGCACGATCGCCTGGCCCCGCTTACCGCGGCGCTTCAGGCGCTGAAGGCCGAGGGGCACTACCAGTGGATCCTGCTCGACCTGCCGGCGGACTTTACGCCCCTGTCGCGGGAGCTGCTGGCCCAGTGCGACCATACCCTCACCGTGGTGAAACCTGATACTAACTGCCACGTGCGTCTGCATCAGCAGGCACTGCCGTCGGGCACGCATCTGCTCATTAACGACCTGCGCATCGGTAGCCAGCTACAGGACGATCTCTTCCAGGTGTGGCTACAGAGCCAGCCCCGGCTGCTGCCGATGGTGATCCACCGCGATGAGGCGATGGTGGAGTGCCTGGCAGCGAAGCAGCCTCTGGGCGAATATCGCAGCGACTCGCTGGCGGCAGAGGAGATCCTGACCCTGGCTAACTGGTGTCTGCTGCACTGCGCCGGGCCGGATCGCCTCACCCGCGATCGCCCTAGTGAGCCTGCGCTATGAGTCGTCTTGCCGCCTTGCTGCTGATCCCGCCAGTGAACGCCCGCCTGAGCGAGCGTTACCAGCTTTACCGGAGCCACGGCGCACCGGCGTTTAGCGCAGCCCTCGGCTGCCTGTGGACAATTCTTGCCTGGCTGTTTATTCCGCTGGAGCACCCGCGCTGGCAGCAGCTTCGCGCTCGCCACGCGGAGTTTTACCCCCATATTCGCGCCGAGCGCCCGCGTCCGCTCGATCCGGCCCGCTATCTGCTGCAAACCCTCTGGCTGCTGATCGGTGCGCATAACGCTCCGGCCGCGCGGCTACGCAAGAGCAAGCGCGCACGCTTTACCCATTTCCGCCGCCGCTACCTCACCTGGCTGGACACCCTGCCAGCCAGGGTGAGCAGCCGAACAAGCCATATGGAAGGGGAGAAAGAGCTGGCCCACCTCAAGCCAGGCGTGCGTCGTTTTATCATCGGTGTGATTGTTTTCTTCTCGCTGGTCCTTGCTCTGCTCTGCATCACCCAGCCGTTTAACCCGTGGTCGCAGTTTATCTTCCTGCTGCTGCTGTGGGGCGTGGCCCTGCTGGTGCGCCGTATTCCAGGGCGCTTCTCGGCATTAATGCTGATTGTCCTGTCGCTGACCGTCTCCTGCCGCTACATCTGGTGGCGCTACACCTCGACGCTCAACTGGAACGATCCGGTCAGCCTCGTGTGCGGCCTGGTGCTGCTATTCGCCGAAACCTATGCGTGGATTGTGCTGGTGCTCGGCTACTTCCAGGTGGTGTGGCCGCTTAACCGTCAGCCGGTGTCGCTGCCGAAGGATATGTCCCTGTGGCCGTCGGTGGACATCTTCGTGCCGACCTATAACGAAGATCTCAACGTGGTGAAGAACACGATCTACGCCGCGCTGGGTATCGACTGGCCGAAAGAGAAGCTGAAGATCTGGATCCTCGACGACGGTGGCCGCGAGTCGTTTCGTCAGTTTGCCGAGACGGTGGGGGTAGAGTACGTCGCCCGTACCACTCACGAACACGCGAAAGCAGGCAACATCAACAATGCGTTGCAGTATGCGAAAGGCGATTTTGTCTCGATCTTTGACTGCGACCACGTGCCGACGCGCTCGTTCCTGCAGCTGACCATGGGCTGGTTTATCAAAGACAAGAAGCTGGCGATGATGCAGACCCCGCACCACTTCTTCTCGCCGGATCCGTTCGAGCGTAACCTGGGCCGCTTCCGCCAGACGCCGAACGAAGGCACCCTGTTCTACGGCCTGGTGCAGGACGGCAACGACATGTGGGATGCCACCTTCTTCTGCGGCTCCTGTGCGGTGATCCGCCGTGGTCCGCTGGATGAGATTGGCGGCATTGCGGTAGAGACCGTGACCGAAGATGCGCACACCTCTCTGCGCCTGCACCGTCGCGGGCACACCTCGGCCTATATGCGCATTCCGCAGGCGGCGGGGCTGGCAACCGAGAGCCTCTCTTCCCACATTGGGCAGCGTATTCGCTGGGCGCGCGGCATGGTACAGATCTTCCGGCTCGATAACCCGCTGTTTGGTAAAGGGCTAAAGCTGGCGCAGCGGCTCTGCTACGTCAACGCCATGTTCCACTTCCTCTCTGGTGTGCCGCGGCTGATCTTCCTCACCGCGCCGCTGGCGTTCCTGCTGCTGCACGCCTATATCATCTATGCGCCGGCGCTGATGATCGCCCTGTTCGTGCTGCCGCACATGGTTCACGCCAGCCTGACTAACTCCAAAATTCAGGGTAAATACCGCCACTCGTTCTGGAGTGAAATCTACGAAACGGTGCTGGCCTGGTATATCGCCAGACCCACCATGGTGGCGCTCTTTAACCCGCACAAGGGCAAGTTTAACGTGACCTCAAAAGGCGGCCTCGTCGAGGAGGAGTATGTCGACTGGGTGATCTCCCGGCCCTATATCTTCCTGGTGCTGCTGAACATTGTCGGCGTGCTGGTGGGCGTCTGGCGCTACTTCTACGGCCCGGAGACCGAGATGCTGACCGTGGTTGTCAGTATCGTCTGGGTCTTCTACAACCTGATTGTGCTGGGCGGTGCGGTGGCGGTGTCGGTAGAGAGCAAGCAGGTGCGCCGGGCGCATCGGGTTGAGATCTCTATGCCAGCGGCCATTGCCCGCGACGATGGTCATCTCTTCTCCTGTACGGTGCACGACTTCTCTGACGGCGGCGTAGGGATCAAGATCAACGGCCAGTCGCAGGTGCTGGAGGGGCAGAAGGTCAATCTGCTGCTTAAGCGCGGCCAGCAAGAGTACGTTTTCCCGGCCCAGGTGGCGCGCGTCAACGGCAAGGAAGTAGGCCTGCAGCTGATGCCGCTGACCACCCGCCAGCATATCGATTTTGTCCAGTGTACCTTCGCGCGTGCGGACACCTGGGCGCTCTGGCAGGACAGCTTCCCGGAAGATAAACCGCTGGAGAGCCTGTTGGATATTCTTAAGCTTGGCTTCCGTGGCTACCGCCACCTGGCTGAATTTGCTCCATCGTCCGTGAAAATGATTTTCCGGACGCTTACTTCCCTGATCTCCTGGGTTGTATCGTTCATTCCCCGCCGACCTGCGCGGGGCATGGTGGTGCAGCAGCCGGATCCGGTTATGGCCCAACTATGATGATAATGCGATGAAAAGAAAACTTTCCTGGATTTGTGCAGTGGCGGTTGGGATGAGTGCTTTCCCGTCGTTGGTCACCCATGCAGCACCGGCCAATTCGATGGTGACCGTGCCTGCCGCACCTGAGACGACTGCCGCGCAGGCCGCTGTGCCCGCTGCTGCTGCCGAACCGCAGGCCGTCGGCCAGGTGATGCCTGGCGTCACCGGTGCCAATGCGCCTATCGTTGCGGAGAACGCGCCGTCGCGGGAGGTTAAGCTCTCTTTCGCCCAGATCGCCCCGCCACCGGGCAGCATGGTGCTGCGTGGCGTTCAGCCCGACGGCCAGATCGAGTTTGGGATGCGCAGCGACGAAGTGGTGTCGAAGGCGATGCTGAACCTGGAGTACACCCCGTCGCCGTCGCTGCTGCCGGTGCAGTCGCAGCTGAAGGTCTATCTGAACGATGAGCTGATGGGCGTCCTGCCGGTCACCAAAGAGCAGCTAGGCAAAAAGACGCTGGCCCAGCTGGCTATCGACCCGCTCTATATCACTGACTTCAACCGGGTGCGGCTGGAGTTCGTCGGTCACTACCGCGACGTCTGCGAAAACCCGGCCAGCAGTACGCTGTGGATGGACGTCGGACGCAGCAGCTCTCTGGAGATGACCTACCAGACCCTGCCGCTGAAAAACGACCTGTCACACTTCCCGGTGCCGTTCTATGACGCCCGTGATAACCGTCCGCTGGTACTGCCGATGGTCTTTGCTGGCGCACCGGCGCTGGCGCAGCAGCAGGCGGCGGGTATTGTTGCCTCCTTCTTTGGCTCCCGCATGGGCTGGCGCGGCCAGAGCTTCCCGGTGCTCTACAACGGCCTGCCGGATCGTAACGCCATCGTGTTTGCCACCAACGATAAGCGTCCAGATTTCCTGCGCGACGTGCCGGCGGTGAACGCCCCGACGGTAGTGATGATGGATCACCCTCAGAACCCGTACGTGAAGCTGCTGGTGGTCCTTGGCCGCGACGATAAAGATCTGCTCCAGGCGGCGAAGGGCATTGCCCAGGGCAACGTGCTGTTCCGGGGCGATCGCGTAGAGGTAAACGATGTTAAGCCGCTGCTGGCCCGTAAGCCGTACGACGCACCAAACTGGGTGCGTACCGACCGGGCGATCTCGTTTGGCGAGCTGAAAAGCTACGAGGAGCAGCTGCAGTCGGTTGGCCTGGAGCCGAACCCGATCAGCGTGGCGCTGAACCTGCCGCCGGATCTCTATCTGCTGCGCAGCACCGGCATCGATATGGATCTCAACTATCGCTACACCGCGCCGCCGACCAAAGACAGCTCGCGGATGGATATCAGCCTGAACAACCAGTTCCTGCAATCTTTCAGCCTCACCAGCAACCAGGATACCAACCGCCTGCTGCTGCGCCTGCCGGTTCTGCAGGGGCTGCTGGATGGCAAAACTGCCGTTACCATTCCGGCGCTGCAGCTGGGCGCGCTTAACCAGCTGCGCTTTGACTTCCAGTACATGAACCCGATGCCGGGCGGCACCGTCGATAACTGCGTCACCTTCCAGCCGGTGCAGAACCGGGTGGTGATTGGCGATGACTCGACCATCGACTTCTCGAAGTACTACCACTTTATTGCGATGCCGGACCTGCGCGCCTTTGCTAACGCGGGCTTCCCGTTCAGCCGAATGGCGGACCTTGCGGACACCATCGTGGTGCTGCCCGCTAACCCGACCCAGGGCCAGCTGGCGACGCTGCTGGACTCCATCGGCCAGCTTGGGGCGCAAACCGGCCTTCCGGCGGTTAACCTGACCCTGACCAATGACGGCAGCCAGATCCAGAACAAGGATGCCGACGTGCTGGTCATCGGGACCATTCCGGATAGCCTGAAAGATGACAAGCGCATCGACCTGCTGGTGCAGGCGACGCAGAGCTGGGTGAAGACCCCGCAGCGCCAGACGACCTTCCCGTCTATCGTCCCGGATAACACCGATCGCCAGGCTGATGCCCAGACGGCGGTGACCTCCAGTGGCCCGATGGCGGCCATTGTCGGCTTCCAGTCCCCGTACAACGATCAGCGCAGCGTCATTGCCCTGCTGGCAGACAGCCCGCGCGGCTATGAGCTGCTGAACGAGGCGATGAACGACAGCGGTAAGCGTGCGGCAATGTATGGTTCCGTCACGGTGATCCGCGAGTCCGGCGTAAATGGTCTGCGGGTAGGGGACGTCTACTATGTCGGCCACCTGCCGTGGTTCGAGCGTATCTGGTATGCGCTCTCTAACCACCCGGTGCTGCTGGCGGTGCTCGCCGCCGTGAGCGTCGTGCTGCTGGCCTGGGTACTGTGGCGTCTGCTGCGTATCATCAGCCGTCGCCGTCTCGACCCGCATGATGATGAGTAAGCCATGAAAACCTTACTGCGTGGCGCGATAGCGGCCACCCTGCTGCTGGCGGCGGCAAGTACGCACGCCGCCTGTAGCTGGCCGGCCTGGTTGCAGTTTAAAAAAGATTACCTCAGCGACGGTGGCCGGGTGATCGATCCCAGCGACGCCCGGAAGATCACTACCTCCGAGGGGCAGAGCTACGGGCTGTTTTTTGCTCTTGCCGCCAACGACCGTCCCGGCTTTGACACGATCTTAACCTGGACTGAGGATAACCTCGCCGAGGGCGATCTCGCGGCCCATCTTCCCGCCTGGCTGTGGGGCAAGAAGGGGGAAGAGGAGTGGGCCGTGCTGGACACTAACTCTGCCTCCGACGCCGATATCTGGATCGTCTGGTCGCTGTTTGAAGCCGGACGCCTGTGGAAAGAGACGCGCTATACCGCGCTGGCCCAGGGGCTGCTCAAGCATATCGTCAGCGAAGAGGTGGTGAGCGTGCCGGGGCTGGGCTCTATGCTGCTGCCGGGTAAAATTGGCTTCGCCGAGAAAGAGAGCTGGCGCTTTAACCCCAGCTATCTGCCGCCGCAGGTGGCGCAGTATCTCACCCGCTTTGGCGCGCCCTGGACCACGCTGCGGGAGACTAATCTGCGGCTGCTGCTGGAGACCGCCCCCAAAGGCTTCTCCCCGGACTGGGTAAGCTATGAGAAAAATCGCGGCTGGAACCTGAAGCCGGAGAGCAAGCTGGTCTCCAGCTACGACGCCATCCGCGTCTACCTGTGGGTAGGGATGATGCACGACAGCGATCTGCAAAAAAATCGTCTGCTGGCGCGCCTTAAGCCAATGGCGGCAATAACGGCGAAAAACGGCGTGCCGCCGGAGAAGGTCAACGTGACAACCGGTGCGGCTCAGGGCAACGGCGCGACGGGCTTCTCTGCCGCTCTGCTGCCGTTTATGCAAAACCGCGATGCACAAGCGGTACTGCGCCAGCGCGTTGCCGATAACCCGCCCGGCAGCGACGCCTATTACAGCTACGTGCTTACCCTCTTCGGACAGGGCTGGGATGAGCACCGTTTTCGTTTCACCTCCCAAGGTGAACTCCAACCTGACTGGGGCCAGGAATGCGCACGCTAACCCTACGCTTACTTGCTTTATCACTGGGCATCGCGCTGATGCCAAAGACGTATGCGGCCCCGACAGCCCAACAGCAACAGCTGCTGGAGCAGGTTCGGCTCGGCGAATCGACCCGTCGTGAGGATCTGGTGCGCCAGTCGCTCTACCGGCTGGAACTTATCGATCCCAATAATCCCGAGGTGATTGCCGCCCGCCAGCGCTATCTGCTGCGCCAGGGCGACACCGCAGGCGCTCAGCAGCAGCTCGATCGGCTCGCCCAGCTTGCGCCCAACTCTGCGGCCTACCGCGAAGCGCAAAGCGCGATGACGCTCTCTACCGCGCAAGGGCGGCAGGGGTTGCAGGAGGCGCGGCTGCTGGCGACGACCGGCCACACGGCGGAGGCCATCGCGGCCTACGACAAGCTATTGCAGGGTAACCCGCCGGAGAGCGATCTCGCTGCCGAGTACTGGACGCTGGTGGCAAAGGTTCCCGAGCGGCGTAGCCAGGCCATTACTCAGCTGAAGAGCGCCAACGACCGCTATCCTGGCAACCCTCAGCTACAAAACTCGCTGGCGCAGCTGCTGTTTGCCAGCGGACGCAGCGACGAAGGCTATACCGTCCTGCGACAGATGGCGAAGTCGGGCACCACCCGCGAAGCGGCGGCCGCCATCTGGTATCAACAGATTCAAAACATGCCGGTGAGCGATGCCAGCGTGCAGGCGCTGCAACAGTTCCTGAACCAGTTTAGCGACGGCGACACGGTGGAGACCGCCCGGGCGACGCTGGCGAAACAGCAGCAGCAGCTGGCCGATCCGGCGTTTCGTGCCCGCTCCCGTGGACTGGCCGCGGTGGACGCCGGGCAGGGCGGACAGGCTATCGCCTCGCTGCAGCAGGCGCTGAATGCCGATCAGAACGACGGTGAAACCACCGGGGCGCTCGGGCAGGCTTATTCGCAAAAGGGCGATCGCGCCCGTGCCGTTCCCCTGCTAGAGAAAGCCATTGCCCTTGCGCCGCAGAGCAGCAACCGCAGCAAGTGGGACAGCCTTCTGCAAACTAACCGCTACTGGCTGCTGATCCAGCAGGGTGACGCCGCGCTGAAGGCCAATAATCCCGCGCAGGCGGAACGACTTTACCAGCAGGCGCGCGCGGTGGATAACACCGACAGCTACGCGGTGCTGGGCCTGGGGGACGCCGCCGTGGCCCGCAAGGACAGCGCCGCCGCCGAACGCTACTATCAGCAGGCGCTGCGCATGGACAGCGGCAACAGCAACGCGATTCGCGGCCTGGCTAATCTCTATCGCGAGCAGTCGCCGGAAAAAGCCTCCGCCTGGATTGCCGCGCTCCCTGCCAGCCAGCGCCGCAGCGTGGATGACATTGAGCGCAGTCTTGCCAACGACCGGCTGGCGCAGCAGGCTGAAACCCTGGAGAACCAGGGGCGCTGGGCGCAGGCGGCAGAAATTCAGCGCCGTCGGTTGGCGAGCGATCCGGACAGCGTCTGGATCGCCTACCGCCTCTCCCGCGATCTCTGGAGCGCCGGACAGCACGCCGAGGCCGACGCGCAGATGCGCGATCTGGTTCGCCGCCAGCCTAACGATCCTACTCAGGTCTACGCCTACAGCCTCTATCTCTCCGGCAATGACCAGGATCGTGCCGCGCTGGCGCACCTTAACACCCTGCCGCGCAGCAAATGGGACAGCAATATGCAGGAGCTGGCGAGCCGCCTTGAGGGCAACCAGCTGCTGGAGACCGCCAACCGCCTGCGCGACAGCGGCAAGGAGGCAGAGGCTGAAGCCCTGCTTAAGCAGCAGCCCGCCTCTACGCGTATCGATCTCACTCTCGCAGACTGGGCGCAGCAGCGCGGTGATTACGCTACTGCCCGAGCCGGGTACGAAACTGTGCTGGCCCGTGAACCGGCTAACGGCGATGCTCGTCTGAGCCTGGTAGAGGTGGCGATTGCCGAGGGCAATCCACTTGCGGCGCGCCAGCAGCTGGCAGCAATGAACGAGATGCCGCAGACCGAGCCGCCGTCTATCAACATGCAGCGGCGAATGGCGCTGGTGCGGTCGCAGCTGGGGGACAAGGTGTTGGCCCAGCGCACCTACGACACCCTGGTGCCTGAGGCGAAGGCTCTGCCGCCGTCGCAGGACAGCGCCCTGGTGCTGCGTGACTACGCCCGCTTCCAGCAGGCCAACGGCCAGCCGCAGCTAGCCCTGGCGAGCTATAACGAGGCGATGGTTGCCGCAGGCATTGCGCCAGTACCCGCCCGGGATAACGACACCTTTACCCGCCAGACGCGTAACGATGCCAGCGATGACTGGCTGAAGCGCGGCCTGCGCAGCGACGCCGCCGATCTCTACCGTCAGCAGGATCTCAACGTCACGCTTGAGCATGACTACTGGGGCTCCAGCGGGACCGGCGGCTACTCCGATCTGAAAGCCAATACCACTATGCTGCAGGCCGATGCGCCGCTTGCCGATGGCCGGATGTTCTTCCGTACCGACGTGGTCAATATGGACGTGGGATCCTTCGCCACCGATGAGAACGGGCTATACGATCCCAACTGGGGGACCTGCGGCCAGCTTAACTGCGTTAACGGTGATAAGAGCCAGTCCGACGGCGGGGCAAGCATTGCGGTTGGCTGGCGCAACGACACCTGGGCGGGGGATATCGGCACCACGCCGATGGGCTTCAGGGTGGTGGATATCGTCGGCAGCCTGAGCTACAGCAACGATCTCGGCCCGGTAGGCTATACGCTGGATGTGCATCGTCGTCCGATCTCCAGCTCCCTGCTGGCCTTCGGCGGTCAGAAAGATGCTTCCAGCTACTACTATGCTCCGGACGATCCGGACGCTCCGGATGACGAGGAGCGCGACACTAGCAACGATCGCGGCGGCACCGGCAAGACCTGGGGTGGCGTTCGGTCAACCGGCGGTGGGGTGAGCCTGAGCTATGACCAGGGCGAAGCGCATGGCGTCTGGGCGAGCCTGAGCGCCGACACGCTCACCGGTAAAAATGTGGATGACAACTGGCGCGTGCGCTGGATGTCGGGCTACTACTACAAGCTGGTCAACGAAGATAACCGCCGTGTCACCGTCGGCCTGAACAATATGCTCTGGCACTACGACAAAGATCTGAGTGGCTACTCGCTGGGCCAGGGGGGCTACTACAGCCCGCAGAAATATCTCTCGTTTGCCGTGCCGGTCACCTGGCGTGAACGCACCGAGAACTGGTCGTGGGAGCTGGGTGGTTCGGTCTCGTGGTCGCACTCGGCCACCAGTACCCAGGCTACCTACCCCAAGCTTAACCTGATCCCGGACACCTATCGTGCTCGGGCGGCGGATGAGAAAGAGTTTGGCTCTAAAAGCAACGGCTTTGGCTATACGGCGCGCGCCCTGATTGAGCGTCGCATTACCTCTAACTGGTCCGTTGGCGCGGCTATCGATATTCAGCAGGCGGAGGATTATACCCCGAGCCACGGCATGCTCTACGTCCGCTACTCCCAGGCGGGCTGGCAAGGCGATATGGACTCGCCGCCGCAGGTGTTGACGCCTTACGCCGACTGGTAACGCGCAAGGCTCTCTATCCCGGTCTTAATCTGCTGTCAGAATCGAGTATACTCTGACAGCAGGCAGGTAGCCGTCGGTTACTTTTGCGGACACGGAGTATTTGGAGAGTCAATTTGCGCGTTAGCCGTTCGTTAACCATTAAACAGATGGCGATGGTCTCGATCGTCGCCATGGTGTTTATTTTTCTTTTTTGCGTGATTTTGCTGTTCCACTTTGTGCAGCAGAATCGCTACAACACTGGCACGCAGATGGAGAGCATCGCGCGCTCGGTGCGTGAGCCGCTGTCCGCTGCCATCCTGAAAGGCGATATCGCCGACGCGGAGGCCATCCTTAAGCGTATCCAACCCGCGGGCGTGGTCAGCCGGGCGGACGTTGTCTTGCCGAATCAGTTCCAGGCCCTGCGCATGAGCTTTATTCCTGAGCGGCCGGTTCCGGTGACCATCACCCGGCTGTTTGAGCTGCCGGTGCAGATCTCACTGCCTATCTACTCTATGGAGCGCCCCTCCAACCCACAGCCGCTGGCCTATCTGGTGCTGCAGGCGGACTCGTTCCGCATGTACAAGTTCGTGATGAGCACCGTCTCAACGTTAGTCACTACTTACTTACTTTTAGTGCTGATCATGACGGTGGCGCTCACGTGGTGCATCAGCCGGCTGATTATCCGCCCGCTGCGCAAGATCGCCCGCGAGCTCAATGACCTGTCGCCCCAGGATCAGCTGGGGCACCAGCTGGCGCTGCCCCGTCACCATCATGACGATGAGATCGGCATGCTGGTGCGCGGCTATAACCGCAACCAGCAGATGGTGCTGCGCCAGCATGAAGAGCTGAACAGCCAGGCGACGCGTTTCCCCATCTCGGAGCTGCCCAATAAAGCCTTTATGATGGCGCTGCTGGAGCAGACCGTGGCCCGGCAAAAAACCACCGCGCTGATGGTGATCGCCTGTGAAACCCTCCAGGATACGGCGGGCGTGCTGAAAGAGAGCCAGCGCGAAATGCTGCTCCTGACGCTGGTAGAGAAGATGAAGTCGGTGCTGGCCCCGCGTATGGTGCTGGCGCAGGCGAGCACGGACACCTTTGTCATTATTGGCAACGGCGCTAGCGAGCCGTGGCACGCCATTACGCTGGGTCAGCAAGTGCTCACTGTTATTAATGAGCGTCTGCCGGTGCAGGGCATTCAGCTGCGCCCGAGCGCCAGCATCGGTATCGCCATGTTCTACGGCGACGTGACCGCAGAGCAGCTCTACCGGCGGGCTATCTCGGCTGCGCTCTCTGCTCGCCGTAAAGGCAAAAACCAGATCCAGTTCTTTGACCCCGAGCAGATGGCGACGGCGCAGAAGCGGCTGACGCAAGAGAGCGATATCTTAAACGCGCTGGATAACCATCAGTTTGCCATCTGGCTACAGCCGCAGGTCAATCTCGCTACCGGGGAGGTGGTCAGCGCCGAGGCGCTGCTCCGCCAGCAGCAGCCGGACGGTAGCTGGGCGCTGCCAGAGGGGCTTATTGACACCATCGAGTCCTGTGGGCTGATGATCGTTGTCGGCCACTGGGTGCTGGAGGAGTCCTGCCGCCAGCTCGCGGCCTGGCAGGCGCGGGGCATTATGCTGCCGCTGTCGGTGAATCTCTCGGCGCTGCAGCTGATGCACCAGGATATGGTTCGCGATCTGCTTGGGCTGCTGGAGCGCTACCAGATTGCGCCCGGCACCCTGATCCTTGAGGTGACCGAAAGCCGTCGTATCGACGATCCACACGCGGCGGTGGCAATCCTCCGTCCGCTGCGCAACGCCGGGGTACGTATTGCGCTGGATGACTTCGGCATGGGCTATGCGGGCCTGCGTCAGCTCCAGCATATGAAGTCCCTGCCGGTAGACGTGCTGAAAATCGATAAGATTTTTGTTAAGGGCCTGCCGGAGGACAGCAGCATGGTTTCGTCAATAATTCATATGGCCCGCAGTCTCGATCTGGATGTTATTGCTGAGGGCGTTGAGACCGAGGCGCAGCACGTCTGGCTTCAGGAAGCGGGCGTGGAAATGGCCCAGGGTTATCTGTTTGGCCGTGCGGTAGCGCCGGAGGCGTTTGAGCAGCAGCATAATCTTTCCCGTATGTTGGACGGCAGCGCGTAGCAATCATTGCACTTGTGCGAGCCAGCTCAAATTTCTTAACATTTGTGTTTCAAATTTAGAGTAAGTTTATTTCTGCGATGTTGTTGGAGTGTTATTTTAAGACCGCAGGCGACCTAACCCTACAATGCCTGTGGTTTTTAATTCAAGGACACCTCTATGAAAGCCTCACTCTTTAAAAGCCTCTACTTTCAGGTGCTGACCGCCATCGCTATCGGTATTTTGCTCGGTCACTTCTACCCTGAACTCGGCGCACAGATGAAGCCGCTTGGCGACGCCTTTGTGAAGCTGATTAAAATGATCATCGCCCCCGTGATCTTCTGTACCGTGGTGACCGGCATCGCAGGCATGGAAAGCATGAAAGCGGTGGGCCGCACCGGCGCGGTGGCGCTGCTCTACTTTGAGGTGGTCAGCACCCTGGCGCTGATCATCGGTCTGATTATCGTCAACGTGGTACAGCCGGGCGCAGGCATGAACGTTGATGTCGCGACCCTGGATGCCAAAGCGGTCGCGGTCTACGCTGCCCAGGCAGAGCAGCAGGGCACTGTCGCCTTCCTGATGGATGTGATCCCCTCCAGCGTTATCGGCGCGTTTGCCAGCGGCAATATTCTCCAGGTACTGCTGTTTGCCATGCTGTTTGGCTTTGCCCTCCATCGTCTTGGCCACAAAGGTCAGCTGATCTTTAACGTTATCGAGAGCTTCTCTCAGGTCATCTTTGGCATCATCAATATGATCATGCGCCTCGCGCCCATCGGCGCGTTTGGGGCCATGGCCTTTACCATCGGTAAATATGGCGTGGGGACCCTGATCCAGCTCGGACAGCTGATCATCTGCTTCTACGCCACCTGTATTCTGTTTATCGTGGTGGTGCTGGGAAGCATCGCTCGCGCCACCGGCTTCAGCATCTTCAAATTTATCCGCTACATTCGCGAAGAGCTGCTGATCGTGCTCGGCACCTCGTCGTCCGAGTCGGCTCTGCCGCGTATGCTCGATAAGATGGAGAAGCTCGGCTGCCGTAAATCCGTAGTCGGGCTGGTTATTCCCACGGGCTACTCCTTTAACCTCGACGGCACCTCCATCTACCTGACAATGGCAGCGGTGTTTATCGCCCAGGCCACCAACAGCCATATGGATATTGTCCATCAGATTACGCTTTTGGTGGTGCTGCTGCTCTCCTCGAAAGGCGCGGCGGGCGTTACCGGCAGCGGCTTTATCGTGCTGGCGGCGACCCTCTCGGCGGTAGGGCATCTGCCGGTGGCCGGGCTGGCGTTGATCCTCGGTATCGACCGCTTTATGTCTGAGGCGCGAGCGCTGACTAACCTGATCGGCAACGGCGTGGCGACCATCGTGGTAGCAAAATGGGTGAAAGAGCTGGACCACAAACAGCTGAAAGATACCCTTAATAACCGTGCGCCAGACGGCAAAACAGGCGAAATTTCCTCATAATCTGCTGACTTATGCCCGTTGTCCCTTGTAGGGGCGCGGGCACCTGCGCATAATTACCCCCTATTTTTTACTTCCCGGTGTGACGTTTTGCTTTTTTGGCTGTCTAACACGGAGTGTTAAAACTTCATTTTAGGCGGCCTGGGTTGCAGGCGGTCTTTTAACCAGGAATGTTGATCAGGGGTTTACATGCAGGGCACAAAAATTCGACTCATAGCTGGCGGTTTGCTGATGATCGCAGCCAGTTACGTGCAGGCAGATGCGCTCCAGCCCGACCCGGCATGGCAACAGGGGACACTGGCAAACGGTTTTCAGTGGCAGGTGTTAAGTACGCCGCAGCGCCCCAGCGATCGGGTTGAGATCCGCCTGCTGGTGAATACCGGTTCGCTGACGGAGAGCACCCAGCAGAGCGGCTTTAGCCATTTTATTCCACGTATCGCCCTGTCCAATAGCGGCAGCCTTGAGCCAGCGCAGGTGCGCTCGCTCTGGCAGCAGGGCATCGATCCCAAGCGCCCGCTTCCTCCGGCGCTGGTCTCTTACGACTTCACGCTGTTTAATCTCAGCCTGCCCAATAACCGCAGCGACCTGCTGAAAGAGGCGCTGGTCTACCTCTCGGACATTACCGGCAAGCTCACCGTGACGCCGGAAACGGTAAATCACGCCCTGAATAGCGACGATATGGTGGCAACCTGGCCACCAGAGACCAAAGATAACTGGTGGCGCTACCGCCTGAAAGGGTCGACCCTGCTGGGACACGATCCCGCCTCGCCGCTGAAGAAGCCGGTCGATCCTGCCCAGCTGAAGGCGTTCTACCAGAAGTGGTATACCCCGGACGCGATGACGCTGATTGTGGTAGGGAATATCGATAGCCGCACCGTTGGCGAACAGATCAATAAAACCTTTGGCGATCTAAAGGGGAAACGAGAGACGCCTGCTCCGGTGCCGACGCTCTCTCCGCTGCCGCGCGAGCCGGTGAGCATCATGACCGACGCCGTACGCCAGGATCGGCTCTCGCTGATGTGGGACGTGCCGTGGCAGCCGATTCGTGAATCCGCCGCGCTGGAGCGCTACTGGCGGGCAGACGTGGCTCGAGAGGCGCTGTTCTGGCATCTCCAGCAGACCCTGACCAAAAATAACGCAAAAGATATTGGCCTCGGCTTCGACTGCCGGGTGCTGTTCCAGCGTGCGCAGTGCGCCATTAACGTCGACTCCGCGCCCGATAAGCTCAGCGCCAATCTCGCGATGATTGCCCGCGAGCTGAAGAAGGTACGCGACAACGGCCTGTCAGAGGATGAGTTTAACGCCCTGATTGCCCAGAAGAAGCTGGAGCTGCAAAGGCTCTTCACGACCTACGCCCGCACCGATACCGACGTGCTGATCAGCCAGCGTATGCGCTCTCTGCAAAACCAGGTCGTGGATATTGCCCCTGAACAGTACCAGAGGCTGCGCCAGAACTTCCTCAATGGCCTGACGACCGAGATGCTGAACCAGAGCCTGCGCCAGCAGCTGACCCAGGATCAGTCGCTGGTGCTGCTGCAGCCGAAAGGCGAGCCGGAGTTTAATATGAAGGAGCTGCAGGCCACCTGGGACCAGGTGATGAATGCCGAAACGTCTGCCCTTGTGCCTGCCAGCGATGAGGTGCATCAGGACGTGACGGATATTCCTCCCGCTCAGCGGTAGCGCCGTGCGGTTTAACCGGCCCGCTGCCAGCGGCAGGGGCCGGAAATGCCAGTCGATCAGTTCGGCATTGCCTCGCGGGGAATAATCGCCCCACGATACTGGATCACGGTGCTGGCGGTCAGGTGACCGCGCTGTGCCGCCGCCTCGGCATCGCCGCCGGTCAGGCGTACGGCCAGGTAGCCCGCGCTAAAGGAGTCACCCGCCGCAGTGGTATCAATAACCTTCTCTTTTGGCAGCTTCACCGCCGGCACGTCAATCACCGCTTCACCGGCGATAGCCACCAGGCAGGAGTCCGCTCCGCGCTTCACCACCACTTCACTGACGCCAGCGGCCTGGGTGCGAGCAATCACCTCTTCTACGGGCTTCTCGCCCCACAGCGCATCTTCGTCATCAAGGGTCAGGAACGCGATATCGGTGCAGGTCAGCATCTGCTGGTAGACCTGTTGGGTCTCCTCTTTGCTGGCCCACAGGCGCGGACGGTAGTTGTTATCAAAAATCACCTTGCCGCCGTTGGCGCGGCACTCGCGCAGCAGGGAGAGCAGCTTGTCGCGGCTGGCCGGGCTCAGGATGGCCAGGCTGATCCCACTCAGATAGAGATAGTCAAAGTTCGCCAGCTCTTCGCAGATAGCGGCAGACTGCTCGCTCTCCAGCCAGAATTTGGCTGCGGCTTCGTTACGCCAGTAGTAGAAGGTGCGCTCGCCGGTGCTGTCGGTTTCGATATAGTAGAGACCCGGCAGACGGTTCTCCATGCGCTGGGTAAGGGTGGTATCGACGCTTTCGCTCTGCCAGGCATCCAGCATCTGCTGGCTAAAATTATCCGTCCCCAGCGCCGTAACGTAGTGTACCGTCAGCGCGGCCGGATCGACCTGGCGGGCAACATAAACGGAGGTATTTAAGGTATCGCCACCAAAGCCACGGTTCACCTCTGTGCCTTTCTGTGACAGCTCAATCATGCATTCGCCAATGACGGCAATTTTACTGGACATAGTCATCAACCTGAGTCGGATAAATATTGGGAGTAGTGTGCGTTGCGCATGCTGCGTGGTCAATCATATTAAAACAACGTTCCAATAAATTTTTGAGCTAGCGCGTGTTAAGTGCAGATTCCCGCTACACAATTTTATTTTGCTGCTTGATTGAACATAAAGTTCTCACCCGCCGCGCCGATAACTCATAGACGAGTTCCGCCAGGTCACTCACTCTATTACAGGACATCTGACAATGAAGTTGAAGCAGGTTATCCAGCGGCTAAGCATTCCGGAGGCGAGCATCGAAAGCCTGGAAGAGCGGCGCTACTGGCTGCAATGTGAACGTGCCTACACTTACCAGCCCATCTATCGCGTGGATGGCAGCCTGATGGCAATCGAAGTCTTAACGATCGTTACGCACCCGGATAATCCATCCCAGCGTATTGCGCCTGACCGCTACTTTGCGGAGGTCGCGGTCCGTCAGCGTCTGGATGTCATGCTGGAGCAGATCAACCTCCTCGCCCAGCAAAACGCCTTTTTTGTGCAGAATAACGTGCTCGCCTCGGTCAACGTCGACGGCCCAACGCTGCTGGCGATGCGCCAGAACCCGCAAATGATGGCGCTGGTTGAGACGCTGCCGTGGCTGCGCTTCGAGCTGGTTGAGCATATTCGCCTGCCGGAGGACTCCTCCTTCGCCTCGATCTGTGAAATTGGCCCGCTGTGGTTGGACGACTTCGGGACCGGGATGGCGAACTTCTCTGCGCTGAGCGAAGTACACTACGACTACATCAAAGTGGCCCGCGAGCTGTTCATCATGCTGCGTAAGACGCCGGAAGGGCGCAACCTGTTTACGCTGCTGCTGCAGCTGATGAATCGTTATTGCCAGGGCGTGATTGTGGAAGGCGTAGAGACGCTGGAGGAGTGGCACGACGTACAGGCGTCACCGGCCTTTGCCGCACAGGGTTATTTCCTCTCTCGTCCCGCACCGCTGGCAAACCTCGAAAGCGTTATTCTCGCTCTATAACATCAGGTTGCACTCCTTTCTCTCAGGCTCAGCTATCTTTATGACAGGCAAGGCAAGAATGGAAGGATGCAAGCATGACAAGAACAAGTAAGGTAATCACTGCCGTCCTGGGAACGCTTTTGTTGCTGATCGTGGTGGCCATCATCATTATCGCGACGTTTGACTGGAACCGTCTTAAACCCACTATCAATGAGAAGGTCTCCACTGAGCTGAATCGTCCCTTTGCAATACGCGGTGATTTAGGTGTGGTCTGGGAGCGGCAGAAGCAGGAGACCGGCTGGCGCAGCTGGGTGCCGTGGCCGCATGTGCATGCCGAGGATGTGATCCTTGGCAACCCGCCCGATATCCCTGAGATCACCATGGTGCACCTGCCACGGGTTGAAGCCACCCTGGCACCGCTGGCGCTGCTGACCAAAACCGTGTACCTGCCGTGGGTGAAGTTTGAGAAGCCGGACGCGCGGCTGATCCGCCTGTCGGAAAAAACCAACAACTGGACCTTTAACCTGGCAGGCAGCGACGAGCCGAAAGATAAAGATGCGCCGCCGTCGGCCTGGTCCTTCCGCCTCGACAATATTCTTTTCGATCAGGGCCGCGTGGCGGTCGATGACAAGGTCAGCAAGGCTGACGTTGAGATCCTGATCGATCCGCTTGGCAAGCCGCTGCCGTTTAGCGAAGTGACGGGTAGCGATAAAGAGAAAAACGCCAAAGTAGGCGACTATGTGTTTGGCCTGAAAGCGAAGGGTCACTACAACGGTCAACAGGTGACCGGTACGGGTAAAATTGGCGGCATGCTGGCGCTGCGTAGCGAAGGGACGCCTTTCCCGGTGCAGGCTGACTTCCGCTCTGGCAATACCCGCGTGGCCTTCTCCGGTACGGTGAGCGACCCGATGAAGATGGGCGGGGTCGACCTGAAGCTGAAGTTTGCCGGTAACTCGCTGGGCGAGCTGTACGATCTCACCGGCGTGCTGCTGCCAGATACGCCGCCGTTTGAAACCGACGGTCGGCTGGTGGCGAAAATCGACGCTGAAAAGAGCTCTGTCTATGACTACCGTGGCTTTAACGGCCGCATCGGCGACAGCGATATTCATGGATCCCTGACCTACACCACCGGTAAGCCTCGGCCAAAACTGGAGGGCGATCTTGAATCGCGCCAGCTGCGTCTGGCGGATTTAGGTCCGCTGATTGGCGTCGACTCCGGGAAGGGGGCTGAGAAGTCGAAGCAGTCTGAGGAGAAGAAGGGCGAGAAGAGCAATCAGCCCGCAGGCAAAGTGTTGCCGTACGATCGTTTCGAAACCGACAAGTGGGATACCATGGATGCCGACGTGCGCTTCAAAGGGCGGCGTATTGAGCACGGCAGCTCCCTGCCGATCAGCGATCTCTCAACCCATATCATCCTGAAGAACGCAGACCTGCGCCTCCAGCCGCTGAAGTTTGGCCTGGCGGGAGGAACCATCTCTTCCAATATTCATCTTGAAGGGGATAAGAAGCCGATGCAGGGCCGGGCGGACATTCAGGCTCGTCGGCTGAAGTTGAAAGAGCTGATGCCGGATGTGGAGCTGATGCAGAAAACCATCGGCGAGATGAACGGCGATGCCGAGTTCCGCGGGACGGGTAACTCTATTGCCGCGCTGCTCGGCACAAGCAACGGCAATTTAAAACTGCTGATGAATGACGGCGTGGTCAGCCGCAACCTGATGGAGATCCTCGGCCTTAATGTCGGGAACTTTATCGTCGGGCAGATTTTCGGTGACGATGAGGTGCGGGTCAACTGTGCCGCTGCTAACCTGAACCTGGTCAACGGCGTGGCGCGTCCACAGATCTTCGCCTTCGATACCGAAAACGCGATAATCAACGTCACCGGCACCGCCAGCTTCGCCTCAGAGCAGCTTGATCTCACCATCAACCCAGAGAGTAAGGGGATCCGTATCGTGACCCTGCGCTCGCCGCTCTACGTGCGTGGCAGCTTCAAGGACCCACAGGCGGGCGTGAAGGCCGGCCCGCTGATCGCCCGCGGTGCGGTAGCGGCAGCCCTGGCAACGCTGGTCACCCCGGCCGCAGCGCTGCTGGCGCTGATCTCTCCGTCAGAGGGCCAGGAGAATCAGTGCCGGAACATTTTGGCGCAGATGAAGAAGTAAGCCGGAGAGCAGGATGAAAAAGCCCGGTGGCGTTAGCGCTTACCGGGCTTTTGCTATTTTAATGTGATGACGTGCAACGGTGGTAAGAACAGTCTCAGTTTCAGAATTTCCGTTGGTTCGGTGGTGACCGTGTTGGATTGGTTGACTATATGGCTGCTACGCTACTGCCATGTTAAATCACTTCAAGATATTGCTTCACAATGCCTTCACGCTTTAAATATTTAAACTTCTCTGCAGCAGCTCTCCTGGCGGTAACGACTTTTGCACAGGCCGAAGAGACCATTGCTTTTAATACGGGCTCATTTGTCTACCATCTGCTTGGGAATCATGGTCAATACACCGAGAAGTTTGATAATGAATTCTATTCAATCGAAAAGAAACTTCCTGACCACCCCGATTACAGTTTGCTCGTTGGGACAATGAGAAACAGCTACGGGGATCGTTGCCTTTCTCTTGGTGTCAGAAAAGACTGGGCGGAAAAAGATAACATTGTTTTTAAGGGTATTTACGGATATACCGGCGAATTCTTTTTTGACGAATTTAGCAAATGCGGTGATGAGGGCATTTATCACTCATTTAAAAATATCACCGGCGTCGGTTTCGCGCCCTATATCTATCATGCGGTTCAGTATAATTTTACCCATTACTTTGGTGTGGAATCAGGGATCATTTTCCCTTCAGTATTTGTGGTAAGCCTGAACTGGCGGTTCTGAAGGAATTCGTCAGGAGGGGTAGGCCCGGTAAGCGCTAACGCTACCGGGCTTTTTCATTATTACAGAGACTGGTTTTTGGTTTCGTGGGTCAGCACCAGCGCAATCAGCGTCAGGGTTGCCATGGCCGCCAGGTAGACGCCGACGTAGAACAGGCCGTAGTTGGCGGTCAGCCAGGCGGCAATGTACGGTGCCACCGACGCACCCAGGATGGAGGAGACGTTATAGGAGAACGATGCCCCGGTATAGCGTACTTCCGTCGGGAACAGCTCCGGCAGCAGCGCGCCCATCGGGCCAAAGGTCAGCCCCATCAGGCTCAGGCCAATCAGCAGATAAGCCATCACCAGTGCCTGGCTGCCTGAACCCAGCAGCGGCGGGAAGACAAACAGCGCAAAGATAATGATCAGCGAGGTGATGACGATCATGCTCTTGCGACGACCATAGGCGTCCGCCAGCAGGCCAGCAATCGGTACCATCACGCCAAAGCCAATTACCGCCAGCATCAGCATCCACAGCACTTCGTTACGCGGTAATCCAAGGCCCACTGGCGCAGGTGCCGTGCTGTAGGTCATGGAGTAGACGGTCATAATGTAGAACAGCGTGTAGGTCGCCAGCATGATAAAGGTGCCCAGCACGGTGACGCGCATGTGCCTGGTCAGCAGCGTGCCCAGCGGGATCTTCACCTGCTTCTTGGCTGCGGCGACCTTGGCGAACACCGGCGACTCGTGCAGGGAGACGCGGACGTAGAGACCGATCAGCACCAGCACGGCGGAGAAGATGAACGGCACGCGCCAGCCCCACTCCATAAACTGCTCGTCGGTCAGCAGCCACGACAGCAGCAGGAAGGTGCCGTTAGCAAAGAAGAAGCCGATGGGTGCGCCCAGCTGCGGGAAGGAGCCGTAGAGCGCCCGCTTGCGGGGCGGGGCGTTCTCGGTTGCCAGCAGCGCTGCGCCGCCCCACTCACCGCCGAGACCCAGACCCTGACCAAAGCGCGCCAGCGCCAGCAGCAGCGGAGCAAAAATACCGATAGTGGCATAGCTCGGCAGCAGGCCGATCAGTACGGTAGAGATACCCATCGTCAGCAGGGACGCCACCAGCGTGGCTTTACGCCCGACGCGATCGCCAAAGTGACCAAATACCGCAGAGCCGATTGGACGTGCCACGAAGGCGATAGCAAAGGTCGCCAGCGACTGTAGCGTGGCCGCCGTCGGGTCACCCTGCGGGAAGAAGATGTGCGGAAAGACGATGACCGCCGCGGTGGCGTAAATATAGAAGTCGAAAAACTCAATCGCCGTACCAATGAGCGAGGCGATGACAACTTTATTACGCGAGTTGACCGGGGGGCTTTCCTGTTCGTGATCGAGCGTTGTGGCGGTAGCTTGCATAGAATTTTCTTATTTTTGGCGAACGAAGGGCCATATTACGCACAGCAAAAGCGACATTTCAATCTGTAACAGGGCAGGCAGGCGGTGATAAAAACGGCAAAAAGTGAATAATTTTCGTGCCTGAGTTTTCACATCTATGAAATGCTTCACAGAAATGAGATATCAGCAGATAAAACCAGTTATTGGTTAAATAAAAGTTACGGAGTGGTTTTTAATGCTGAAATGGGGAATTGGGCTGAAACTTTGCGTTTTGATTCAGCCCAATAGTGTGGTTAGAGGGTCTCTTTACCCGGCATTTTGACGTCGTCTTTGTACTCTGCCGTGGCAATCCACGCCGCGCAGAACAGCGTCAGGCGGGCGAAGAAGTAGAAGAAGGCCATGATGCCCAGCACCGAGCCAAACGCCGCGCCTGACGGAGAGGTCACTAGCGAAGGCAGGGTCCAGGTCATGATGATCTTAATCACCTCAAAGCCTACCGCCGCAATCAGCGTACCGCGAATCAGCGCCTTCTTGCGTGGACGGTGGCGCGGCAGCCGCCAGAAGATCCAGAAGAAGAGCAGGAAGTTAGCGCAGATAGAGATCGCCAGGCCAATGAGCTGCCAGGCCGGTTTAAGCCAGTCGATGTAGTCCAGATAGAGCGCAGAGATGATCATCTGCTGCGCCGCACCAGCGATAGAGGTGATAGAGAGGGTGATCACCAGCGCGACCAGCAGGCCAATCAGGGAGATAAAATCACGGAAGTATTTTACCCAGATCTTCTCATTGTCCTGGGGCTTGCGCTCCCACTCGTCCCGGGACTGGGCGCGAATCGCCTCACGCAGGTTGCCCATCCAGTTGATGCCGGAGTAGAGCGCGACCGCCAGACCAACGATACCGACGGTGGTACGCTGCTCGACGGCGGTTTTTATCGTGTTGCGCAGCGTATCGGCCACGGTGCGGTCGCTGACGTTGAGCAGGATCTTGTTAAAGATATCCTGCAACAGCGTGGGGTGGGAGACCAGGATAAAACCCGCTGCGGCAAACGACACCATCAGGATGGGGATCATCGACAGGAATGAGAAATAGGTAATGGCCGCCCCAAACTGGTTGCCCATCCGGTCATTGAAGCGCTCGGTGGCGCGGATCAGGTGCGCTACCATTGGTCGACGCTGGATCTTCCCTGCCGCTTCGGTGACCGTCTCTACCACGCCCTCCGCTTTGCCGCTCAGCAACGGCTCTGACTCAGATTCGGGCTTATCGGTGGTATCGACCTTTTTAACAGGTTCGTAGTCCAGGTGCGGGACCGGTCGCTTGGCGCTATTTTCCGGGGTCATCGATACGGCTTCCTTCTCTGCTTAGCGTGATGTACCGCAAATTATAGACCCTCATCACCTAAGCGGGTGAATCGACGTAATCCTTCATAACGCTCGTCAGCCACTCCATAAACAGGTGTACCCGCCGGGAGAGGTTACGGCGATGGGGATAGATCAGCGACACCGGCATGGGCTCGGCACGGTACTGGGGCAGGATCTCTACCAGCGTGCCCTGGCGCAGGTCATCACGCACGCCGGTACGCGGCACCTGGATAATCCCCAGTCCCGCCAGGCATGCCGCATGATAGGTCTCGGTGCTGTTGACCGTCAGGATACCGCCGGTTTTGATCCACCGCGTGGTATTGTCCTGATAAAATTCAAAGCCCTGCGGCCGCGTGCCGAGATGGACGGCGTAGTGCACCACCGCATGGGAAGAGAGATCCTCCAGCGTTTCCGGATAGCCAAAACGTTCCAGATAGGCGGGGCTGGCGCAGTTGACCATCGACAGCCTGCCGAGCGGGCGAGCGATCAGCCCGGAGTCTTTCAGCGTGCCAACGCGCACCACACAGTCAAAGCCTTCGCGCACCACATCTACCAGTCGGTCGCTGCTGCTGAGCTCAATTTCAATGCCGGGATACTGCTGCACGAAGGCGGGCAGACGCGGGATCACCAGATTACGCGCCACCCCCACCGGCATGTCTACCCGTAACTTGCCGCTGATGCTGGCCGGATCGTGGATAAACAGGCTGTCCAGCTCATCGAGGTTAGAGAGCAGATCCCTGGCGCGCTCGTAGTAGACCATACCGTCCTGGGTGAGCTGAACCCGGCGCGTGGTCCGGTGCAGCAGTTGGGTACCGAGATGGTTCTCCAGGCTCTGGATCTGACGCGAGACGCTGCCTTTCGGCACGCCAAGGGAGTCGGCGGCGCGGGAAAAGCTCGCCAGCTCCGCAACACGAACGAAAAGCTGCATTGCGTAAACTTTATCCATCCTTGCCACCTATTGTTGTCATCAATGAAACAGTGAAGCGTATTCAGCAGGCTTTATTGATTATCTATCACTTAATAAGCTCTTTCTCAATCACCCACCATCAGAAATGAGGTTTCTTATGACGCATCGTATTGCTTTAGTGACCGGCGGCAGCCGTGGTTTGGGAAAAAATGCCGCATTGAAGCTGGCCGAGAAGGGCGTGGACATTATCCTGACGTGGAATAGTCGTGAGGAGGATGCCCTTGCCGTAGTACGTGAAAT
The DNA here is from genome assembly GCF_024656065.1 of Pseudescherichia sp. L3. Lineage (NCBI taxonomy): Bacteria > Pseudomonadati > Pseudomonadota > Gammaproteobacteria > Enterobacterales > Enterobacteriaceae > Pseudescherichia > Pseudescherichia sp. L3. The sequence continues at coordinate 187,063 of NZ_JANKYC010000003.1, read as the reverse complement.
TGCGCTGAAAGGCGCGAAGGCCGTGGCGTTGCAGCTCGACGTTGGCGATAGCAGCAGCTTCGAAAACTTCGCCCGCCAGGTACAGGATCAGCTAAAACAGACCTGGCAGTGCGACACCTTTGATTATTTAATAAACAATGCCGGGATCGGTATAAACGCCGCCTTTGCGGAGACCACCGAAGCGCAGTTTGACCAGCTTGTGAACATCCATTTCAAGGGGCCGTTCTTCCTGACCCAACACCTGTTACCGCTGATTAAAAACGGCGGGCGGATCCTGAACGTATCCAGCGGGCTGGCCCGCTTTGCGCTGCCGGGCTACGCCGCATATGCAGCGATGAAAGGGGCGATGGAAGTGTTAACCCGTTACCAGGCGAAAGAGTTGGGGGCACGCGGGATCTCAGTGAATATCATTGCACCGGGGGCCATTGAAACCGATTTTGGTGGCGGTCGGGTACGTGATGATGAGCAGCTAAACCAGTTCGTCGCCGCGCAAACGGCGCTGGGCCGCACGGGATTACCAGACGATATTGGCAACGCAATAGTGGCCCTGCTAAGCGATGAGCTGGGGTGGATGAACGCTCAGCGCGTCGAGGTGTCAGGCGGGATGTTCCTGTAAGGGTGTAGCATGCCGGGCAGCGCTAGCGCTGCCCGACCTATCGGGTAAGTTACTCTTTTTGCAGGCGGTGCACTTTAATCTGGGCTGGCTTCTGTTTCTTATCCAGCGAGCCGCTAATGCCAACCAGCTGATCGGAATCGATCTCTCGACCGTCAAAGACCGCCATAGGAATATAAACATCGACCTCACCGGTTTTATCGCGGAAGGTATACATATCATTCCCTTTTTTAGCGGTGAGGTGCCCACGCAGGGAGACAGAACCCCCGTCATGCATGTCCAGCGCCTGTTTAACGTTCATGGTGCGAGCATCTTCAATGCCGCGATAGCCGTCGTCGAGCTTATGCGGCGGCGGCGGTGCTTTATCCGTATTCAGTCCCGGTGTGTCTTCGGCCAGTGCCGGAAGGGTGAATAAGGCGGCCACCGTGGCGGCAAGTAACATTTTCTTCATAGATACTCCTTTCGCATGTGCCTCAAATATCTCTGCACTAAGCCTGGCATAGGAAATTCCGCTCTGGATAAGGAATGCTCTGTTTTATTTCCCTTTCTCTTTTATTACCTCCATCACTGATATTTAATACAAAGTGGCTTATGATTTAACTCACTGGAATCTAAGAAAAATTAAGCTGCGTAGACGGCTGGCATTAACTTTCGTTAATTGTGGTTAAGGGAAAATAATGACACACAGCACATCGCTCAGGAATCGCGAACAATTTGAAACCTGCATCGGGATTATTCGCCAGGCGTCTATCGAAATTTTGTTATTGCTGGACGTTCGCGTAAGTGAAGGGAAGGATCCGCGCTGGTTTCTGGAGCAGCTGGAGAACGCCCGCCAGAGCCTTGGCGGCTGGGGCGCAGTGGCGCAACGCCTGAAGCTCAACGATGCCGAGCTAACGCAGTTCACCATGCAGCTACGCCATCTTCAGCAGCTGGTTCCTCAGTATGAAAGCGGACAGGACGTCAGTGAAAATCAGCTGATTGCCGCGCTGCGCTTTGTCGCCGCGCTGGAGCACCTTCGTCTGCAGCAGCCTCTGCTGACCTATCCCACCTCTACCGAAACGGTCAACGGCGAAGCCCAGCTCAAGGGGCTGTCCCAGCTGCGCGCCCTGGAGCTGATGATTAGCGGGCTGGTTTATGCCGCCTGGCCGGATGGCGTCAAGCTACGTAACCACCTGAAAACGCAGTTTGGTCAGGATCGCGTGCGCCGCTGGTTAAAGCTGGGGGAGCGCAACGACGTGCTCAGCGGAATGCTGTTTAGCGAGCTGGCGCTGATGCTGGTGGATAAAAAAGAGTTTTCCCGCCACTACGCTTCGCTGTTTAACGACAGTTCGGTACTAACGCTATTTGCTGACCCGCGCAAGACCCTGCAAACCCTGCTCAATGATATTCGGCAGATCCGTAATACCCTTACCGCGCAGAAGCCACTCTCTGCCATCCAGCTGACTATGCTGGACACCTACTACCCGCAGATCGCCGCCCCGGTTCAGCGCGCCTTCAACGAAGGTCGCACCACCGTTAATCCGGCCAGCCTGTTAACCACCGACGTGGACGAGCTGAACGCGTTTAAAGCGCGGACGGTTAAAAAGGCGGGCGCGGGAGGAGATATTTTCGAGGTGGGTGAAGATATTGAGCGACCCGAGCGCCGTGCCGTTCGCTCACCGGAGCAGCGTATCCGTCTGGTCTCGGGTATTCTCTGGGGCGCGGTTGGCGTGATGGTGCTGATGATCATCGTCGGCGGCGTTATGTTGATAAACAGCACCCCTCCCGCTCGCGCGGTAAGTGAGCCGCCCGCTCAGGCGCAGGTGCTGACCAACACGCAAAATGAGCAAGACACGCCTACCTCACGGATGCAGCTGACCCGGATGGGCATCACGTGGGATGAGAGCAATCTTCGCTCGGCGATAGACCGCAACGATACCCGCATCGCGCAGCTCTTTTTGAAGGGGGGAATGGACTGGAAGCTCTCCTGGACCGAGCAGGCGTTGTCGGCAGGCAATGATGAGGTGCTGACCCTACTACTGCGCTACCAGCGCCAGATGGTTGAGCCGCGCCCCTGCCGTCGCTTTACCGCGACGCTCAGTCACGCGATGCTAAACGGAGAGAAGCTTACCGGGCAACGGAAAGATTACCTGCGCGCCTTCTGTACCCGTTCTGCCGTGGTAGAGCGCCAGCGCTACGAAACCGAGCAGGCAAAGATCCGTAATAAAGCGCAGCCTGATGAGAGCACCCGCCAGTGGCTGGCGATCCAGACTGCGATCTATAACGTGATCCGCTAATACGCTATTTGCTGATAAATTATTTGCTGATAAACAGGGGGGCGCTATGGCTCCCCGTACAGTCCAATCAGACGGCGTATTACGCCGTTACTCCAGCCAAAGCCGTCCTGCAACGGATACTCACCGCCGCCACCCTCGCGTGGCGTGCCGCTGGCGATATGGTACTTCTCGATCAGTTTGTGGTGCTGCTGATAGAAGCCGTTAACGGTATTGAGCCAGCTATGGGCAATCTGATCCCCAAGCTCATCGTTGCCGTAGAGCTTAAAGCCCTGAATGGCCATCCACTGCAGCGGTGCCCAGCCGTTGGGTTTATCCCACTGCTCACCGGTCTCATACTCCGTAGCCATCATACCGCCTGGGGTCAGCAGACGTTCGCGCACCGCAACGGCTATCCGATCGGCCTGCTCATGGGTGACCATACCGACGTAGAGCGGCACGATGCTCGCTGCCGAGAACAGCGCCTGCTCGCCACGTCGCCAGTCATAGTCGCGATAGCAGCCTTTCTCTTCGTCCCACAGGTAACGGTTCACCGCCGCCCGACGATCGCTGGCGCGCTGGCGGAACATGGCCTCGCCCTCACGGTCGCCTTTCAGCCCGGAGAGGTTAGCAATAGTGCTCTCGAGCTTGAACAGGAAGGCGTTCAGATCGATAGGGATAAACTGCGTGGTGCGGATACTGGCCAGACGCTGGGTATCGCGCAGCCAGCGGGAGGAGTAGTCCCAGCCGGATTCCGCCCCTGCGCGCAGATCGCGGTAGACCTCACTCGGTGGACGTCCCGAGTGCTTCGCCGTTTCCACGTCTTCGATCCATGATTCATCCCGAGGCGTATCACGATCGTCCCAGTAGCGGTTGAGCAGGGAGCCGTCGGGCATGCGAACCGCATGGCGGTAGGCCTGATTGAGGTTCAGCGATTCAGAACCGTCCATCCAGAAGGCGTACTCCATCAGCAGGTGCTCATAGTAGCGTTTCGCCCCGCGCACACCGTCCTCTTCAAACAGCTCCACCATCAGCGCAAACACCGGTGGCTGGGAGCGGCTGAGGTAGTAGGTACGGTTGCCGTTCGGGATGTGGCCATAATTCTCAATCATCCACGCAAAGTTATCCGCCATACACTTCAGCAGATCGTTTCGGCCACTTTCGGCCAGCCCCAGCATGGTGAAGTAGGAGTCCCAATAGTAGGTTTCGCTAAACCGGCCGCCGGGCACGATATAGGCCTGCGGCAGTGCCAGCAGCGACGACCAGGGAATGTGATCCTGCGGCTCGCGGGTCAGCACCGGCCACAGCTGGTCGATGTGCTCTTTCAGCGAGTTTTCTGGATTAGAGACATACTGGCTATCCATCTGCTGCGGCAGCCAGAAGTGTCGTGTAATAAACAGGCGCAGGTCAAAGTCAGGCCTGCGTTTGATACGACGATAGCGGATCAGGATATCCAGCGGATCCATTCTTGGCGCACAGTCAGGAAAGGTTTTGCTGTCGGCAAAGAGACCCGATGACTGTACCTGCTCAAACAGTTCCAGATAGCGATCGGCAGGGGTCAGCGCGTCAGAAGCGGGCATCCCCTCGATCATCTCCGGTTCCGGTTCCGCCTCGATCATTTTATCCAGTTTTAATTCGCGCGGATCGGTCTCGTAACAGATCTTTTCATCGATCTCGAACTCAACAGAATCAGCAAACTTAATTTTCTGGTTGAACATAGCTGTGGCGACCTCCGGATGGCGTCGTAAAAAATGGCGGGTATTTTCCCGGTAATTATTTAAGTCTAAAGTTTAGACATTTGATATGAGTATTGAAGTGCAAAGTGGGCGCAAGATCACAATTACAAGCGGCAATTTGTAAAGGGATGTAGGGTAACGGTTTGTTTTTAAATATAAAATTGTGACATTGCAGCCTGACTAAACAGACTGCATTTTCAGAGCATTCAAGATAACGTTTAGCCGCTAAACGGTTTCACCACTGCTAAAGCCACAACGACGATAACGGCCACCAGGGTAAGCCAGGCAGCGTTGCGTGCCAGCAGGGACACGGTAGCGGTTTCACCGGTTGCCAGTCTGCGCAGCGACCCTGACAGGATGCCGTGCACCGCCGAGAGGAACACCAGCACCGCCAGCTTGATGCCCAGCCACAGCGGCAGCAGCCAGTCACCCTTTAACATTAGGGCAATACCCAGGGCCCACAGCAAAATCATGGCCGGTGAAGTGACGAACCGGTTCCAGCGGCGCACATACTCTAACAGGGGGTTGCTCTCCCCTTTAGCCACCGCGCTGCGGCTCTGCGACCATGCCGCAACGATTGCTGCCATCATAAAGATGCCGCCCAGCCAAATCACGCCTGCCATGATATGTAAGGCGTCTAACCAACGATAGTCCATCGCTTTCCCCTGAGCTGTAATCTTATTGTTGTAACTGAGAATGGTTTTAACTGAGATCATACTCCGGGCCAGGGGAGCAAGAAAGGGGTTTCAGCAGCGTGCGCACTGAAACAACGTAGGCTGGGTAAGGCTTTAGCCGCCACCCGGCAATACGAACGAGGCCTGATAGCACTACGCTTATCAGGCCTACGATCCCAGCGTTTTTAAAGACCCTTAACGCATCGTCACAAACTCTTCCGCCGCCGTTGGGTGGATTGCCACGGTGTTATCAAAGTCTTTCTTGGTTGCGCCCATCTTCAGCGCAACGGCGAAGCCCTGCAGGATCTCGTCCATGCCCTGGCCGATGCCGTGAATGCCGACAATCTTCTCTTCCGGACCAACGCAGACCAGCTTCATTCGGCACGCCTGACGATGCAGGGTGACGGCGGTATACATGGCGGTAAAGGAGGAGGTGTAGACCTTCACCTGGTCGTCACCGTACTGCTCGCGCGCCTGCGGCTCGGTCAGACCTACGGTGCCGATAGGCGGATGGCTAAAGACCACGGTAGGAATATTGCTGTAGTCCAGATGCTCGTCCGGCTTGTTGTTGAACAGGCGCTCGGAAAGACGACGGCCTGCCGCCACTGCAACCGGCGTCAGCTCAACCGCACCGGTGTTATCACCTACTGCATAGATCCCTGAAACGTTGGTGTTCTGGAACTTATCGACGATGATGTGGCCTTTGTCGTTGGTTTTCACCCCGGTTGCTTCCAGGTTGAAGGTGTCATTGGCGGGTTCGCGACCAATCGCCCAGATCAGGCAGTCAACGGTCTCGCTACGGCCATCTTCCAGCTCCAGCGTCAGGCTGCCATCGCCGTTTTTCACCACTGCTTTCGGCGTGGCATGGGTATGCAGCGACGGACCGTCAGCCATGATGGTCTCAACCAGCGTCTCGACGATCAGCGGATCGAAGCTGCGCAGCGGGGCATGTTTACGCACAAACAGGTGCGTCTCTGCGCCCAGTCCGTGCAGCACGCCTGCCAGCTCAACGGCGATATAGCCTGCGCCAACAACCGCAACGCGCTTCGGCAGGGCGGTAAGCTCAAAGAAGCCGTCGGAGTCGATACCGTGCTCTGCGCCGGGAATATCCGGGTAGCTCGGACGCCCACCGGTGGCGATCAGAATATGGTCGGCGGTGAGGGTCTCGCCGTTAACCTCAACGGTTTTAGCATCGACAAAGCGAGCAAAGCCGCGGATCACATCCACGTTGTTTTTACCCAGCACGTTCTCATAGGAGCTGTGGATGCGATCGATATAGGCTGTGCGGCTGGCCACCAGGCGCTGCCAGTCAAAGTTGTTGATGGTGGCGTCAAAGCCGTAGTCCGCGCCGTAGAGGTTGACCGCTTCGGCAATCTGCGAGGCATGCCACATCACTTTTTTCGGCACGCAGCCTACGTTCACGCAGGTTCCGCCCAGCTCCTTCGCTTCAATCAGGGCGCATTTTTGGCCATACATGGCCGCACGGTTAATAGACGCAATACCGCCGCTGCCGCCACCAATGGCGATGTAGTCGTAGTGCTTAGTCATAACGTTTCCTTAATGAATTTTTGCTTAGAGTGTAACGCGATGCCCTTAAGGTTCCACCGATGGCTGTGATTACTCGGGTACAACCCAGTTCACCAGCGTGTGGCCAATGCCAGCCGGAACCAGCTTGCTGTGCAGCCACGGCAGCACGCTGTTCATCTGCTGCTCCAGCTTCCACGGTGGGTTGATCACAATCATGCCGGAGGCGGTCATGCCCCGCTGGTCGCTGTCCGGGCGTACCGCCAGCTCAATCTGCAAAATACGGCGGATGCCGGTGGCTTCCAGCTCTTTTAACATGCGCTTGATCTGCGCGCGCATCACCACCGGATACCACAGCGCATAGGTGCCGGTTGCAAAGCGCTTATAGCCTTCATTGATGCCCTGTACCACCGCCTGGTAGTCGCTTTTAATTTCGTAAGGCGGGTCGATCAGGATCAGACCCCGGCGTGATACCGGCGGCAGCTTGGACTTCAACTGCTGGTAGCCGTCGGCACGTTCGACGCGGGTGCGGCTATCTTTCTGGAACTCTGAGCGCAGCAGCGGAAAATCGCTTGGGTGCAGCTCGGTCAGCTGCAGGCTGTCCTGCTCGCGCAGCATCTGGCGGGCGATCAGCGGCGAGCCAGGGTAGTAGCGCAGCTGGCCGCTACGGTTGAAGTGCTTTACCACGCTAATGTACGGCTCCAGCTCGGCAGGCAGATCGTCCTGCTGCCAGATGCGGGCGATACCTTCCAGGTACTCACCGGTGCGCTCGGCATGCTCGCTGCTCAGCTGATAACGCCCCGCGCCTGCGTGGGTATCCAGATAGAGAAAAGGTTTCTCCTTCTCTTTCAGCGATTCAATAATCAGGCTCTGAACGGTGTGTTTTAATACGTCGGCATGGTTGCCGGCGTGGAAGCTGTGGCGATAACTGAGCATGGAAGGAACAATCCTGGGAAGTAAAAACAGATAGTCGATAGTTTACCGCAGATTGCGGCAAATTACCGCAGCGGTGCCGTTGCCAGGGCGCAAAAGCGCAACGGACGGCATTGAAATTAACTACACTAAACCCCATCCTAGACCTTACAGGAACGAGCGCCGCCCGAGCGCTTGCGATTATTTCTACAGGACAGCGCTTATGACCAATCCATTACTGACGCCCTTCGACTTGCCGCCGTTTTCCCAGATTAAACCTGAGCATGTGGTTCCCGCCGTGACGAAAGCGCTGGAGGATTGCCGCGAGGCGGTAGAGCGCGTGGTAGCCCAGGGCGCACCCTATACCTGGGACAATCTCTGCCAGCCGCTGGCCGAGGTGGACGATCGCCTGGGTCGTATCTTCTCACCCATCAGCCACCTGAACTCGGTGCAGAACAGCCCGGAGCTGCGTGAAGCCTATGAGCAGACGCTGCCGCTGCTCTCTGAGTACAGCACCTGGGTGGGACAGCACGAGGGTCTTTACCAGGCCTATCGTAACCTGCGCGAAGGCGAGGCCTATACCGTCCTGGATCTGGCGCAGATGAAAGCGGTGGATAACGCCCTGCGCGATTTTGAACTGTCCGGCATTGGCCTGCCGAAAGAGAAGCAGAAACGCTACGGTGAAATTGCCGCTCGCCTCTCTGAGCTGGGCTCTACCTACAGCAACAACGTGCTCGACGCCACCATGGGCTGGAGCAAGCTAATTACCGATGAGTCTGAGCTGTCCGGTATGCCGGAGAGCGCCCTGGCGCAGGCCCAGGCTCAGGCGCAGGCCAAAGAGCAAGAGGGCTGGTTGTTGACGCTCGACATCCCGAGCTATCTGCCGGTGATGACCTACTGCGATAACCAGGCCCTGCGCGAAGAGCTCTACCGCGCCTACAGCACCCGCGCCTCCGACCAGGGGCCGAATGCGGGCAAATGGGATAACAGCCCGGTGATGGCGGAGATCCTTGCTCTGCGTCACGAGCTGGCCCAGCTGCTGGGCTTCGACAACTATGCCCATAAATCTCTTGCCACCAAGATGGCCGAGCATCCGCAGCAGGTACTGGACTTCCTGATGGATCTGGCGAAACGCGCCCGTCCGCAGGGTGAGAAAGAGCTGGAGCAGCTGCGAGCCTTCGCCCGTGCGGAATTCGGCGTAGATGAGCTGCAGCCGTGGGATATCGCCTACTACAGCGAAAAACAGAAGCAGCACCTCTACAGCATCAGCGATGAGCAGCTGCGCCCCTATTTCCCGGAGAACAAAGCCGTTAACGGCCTGTTCGAAGTGGTTAAGCGCATCTACGGCATCACGGCTAAAGAGCGTAAGGATATCGACGTCTGGCATCAGGACGTACGTTTCTTCGAGCTGTATGACGAAAGCAACGAACTGCGCGGTAGCTTCTATCTCGATCTCTACGCCCGTGAGAACAAGCGCGGCGGGGCGTGGATGGACGACTGCGTCGGGCAGATGCTGAGAGCCGACGGCTCGCTGCAAAAGCCGGTTGCCTACCTGACCTGTAACTTCAACCGTCCGGTGAGCGGCAAACCGGCGCTGTTCACGCACGATGAAGTGATCACCCTGTTCCACGAGTTCGGTCACGGCCTGCACCATATGCTGACCCAGATCGCCGTCCCAGGCGTGGCGGGCATCAGCGGGGTACCATGGGACGCCGTGGAGCTGCCGAGCCAGTTTATGGAAAACTGGTGCTGGGAGCCGGACGCGCTGGCGTTTATCTCCGGCCACTACGAAACCGGCGAGCCGCTGCCGAAAGCCCTGCTGGATAAGATGCTGGCGGCGAAGAACTACCAGGCCGCGCTGTTTATCCTGCGCCAGCTGGAGTTCGGGCTGTTTGATTTCCGTCTGCACGCCGAGTTCAGCCCGGAGCAGGGGGCGAAAATTCTCGAAACCCTGGCCGAGATCAAATCGCAGGTGGCAGTCATTCCGGGTCCAAACTGGGGACGCTTCCCGCACGCTTTCAGCCATATCTTTGCTGGTGGCTACGCGGCTGGCTACTACAGCTACCTGTGGGCCGACGTGCTGGCGGCGGACGCCTACTCCCGTTTCGAGGAGGAGGGGATCTTCAACCGCAAAACGGGCCAGGACTTCCTCGATCACATTCTGACCCGCGGTGGTTCAGAAGAGCCGATGGAGCTGTTCAAGCGTTTCCGTGGCCGTGAGCCGCAGCTGGACGCGATGCTGGCGCACTACGGCATCAAGGGCTAAGCACGGCGTGAAAATCTGCTTAATAGATGAGACAGGCACCGGAGACGGTGCCTTATTGCGTCTTGCGTCCCGTTTTGGCTTACAACATGACGATGACAACCCGATGGCGCTGGTGCTAACGGCGGAGCATCTTGAGCTACGCAAGCGCGATGAGCCAAAGCTTGGCGGCATTTTCGTTGATTTTGTTGCCGGGGCGATGGCGCACCGGCGCAAATTTGGCGGCGGTCGCGGCGAGGCGGTCGCGAAGGCGGTAGGCGTTAAAGGCAGCTATCTGCCGGACGTCGTCGATGCCACCGCAGGATTAGGCCGCGATGCTTTCGTACTGGCGTCCATTGGCTGTCGGGTACGGATGCTGGAACGTAACCCGGTGGTGGCGGCACTGCTGGAAGATGGCCTGACGCGCGGCTATGCCGATGCGGAGATTGGAGAGTGGCTGCGGGAGCGCCTGCAGCTGATCCATGCTTCAAGCCTGACCTCGCTGACGGACATCACTCCGCGGCCGCAGGTGGTCTATCTCGATCCGATGTTTCCGCACAAGCAGAAGAGCGCGCTGGTGAAAAAGGAGATGCGGGTCTTTCAGTCGCTGGTAGGACCGGACCTGGACGCTGATGGTTTGTTAGTGCCTGCTCGCGCGCTGGCAACCAGGCGCGTGGTCGTGAAGCGCCCCGATTACGCTCCACCGCTGGCAGACGTTGCCACGCAAAACGCAGTGGTGACCAAAGGCCACCGGTTTGATATTTACCCCGGCACACCAGAGTAAAATATGTAGGCCGGGCAAGCGCAGCGCCGCCCGGCGTTACAGATGAACGCTTACTCGTCATCTTCGTCGCGCAGCGGAACAATCAGCATATCAACGTGAACGGTGTTGATCAGCTGGCGCGCAGAGGACATCAGCTTGCTCCAGAAGTCCTGATGGTGGCCACAGACCACCAGATCCATATCGTACTTCTTAATCGCGTCGACCAGCACCTGGCCCAGATCGCCGCTGCCGCTCAGGGTTTCGGTAATCGGATAGCCTGCGTTAGTGGAGAGTTCTGCCAGCGCGTTGTGGGTCTCTTCAGAGATGCGTTTCTGCATATCGCCCAGGTTAACGTCGATAAGCCCGGTGTAGAGATCGGAGTAGTTTACATCGACATGAATCAGGGAGATTTTTGCATTGTACGGGCGCGCCATAGAGACGGCTTTGTCGACCAGTACCTTGCTCTCTGGGGAGAGATCGACCGCAATAAGGATATGTTTGTAAGCCATGATGTTACTCCTTCCATAAGTTGTCGATGACCGTTGGATTCAGCCGCCACTTTCGCGCTGCGGCTTATCCCGCGTCCTGCGTGCCATTGCGCGGGGGATGCCCGGCCTTAAGGATCTAATTGTAGAAGATATTTCTACCTTATAACGCCCTAAACCCGTCGTCAATTGTCCTGGGTCACGGTTTAGCTCATCAAAAAATGTCGTCTATAGCATTGATATAGATCGATGATGTGGCGAAATAATTAACAGATCTCCTACACTATTAAATAAGCCGCTCGGATGTAGAATTGTGATCCACGTCGGCTTCTGGTACACACTTCAAAGAACTCATTGGCCGGGAATCGGGGAGCGCCAGCCCTGGAGTTTATCTTCGTGGGCGGTCGCCGGGGAGGGGGTATGGTCAGCACTGTCGCGCTGTTTTGGGCTTTGTGCATCGTTTGTGTGGTTAACATGGCGCGTTATTTCTCATCGTTACGCGCACTGTTGGTTGTCCTGCGTGGTTGCGATCCGTTGCTCTATCAATATGTGGATGGCGGTGGCTTTTTTACCTCGCACGGCCAGCCCAGTAAGCAGATGCGTCTGGTGTGGTATATCTACGCTCAACGCTATCGCGATCATCATGACGATGAGTTTATTCGTCGCTGTGAGCGGGTCCGTCGCCACTTTGTTTTAACCAGCGCCCTCTGTGGGCTGGTGGTGGTCAGCCTGATTGCGCTGATGATTTGGCACTGAAATAGAGACATAAAAAAAGCGGGCCTGAGTGGCCCGCTTTTTTATGCCTGTTACCGATTAAATCAGGTGCAGCGCCACCCAGTACAGCGCACCGGAGAGGAAAATCGCTGCCGGCAGAGTCAGCACCCAGGCCATCAGGATGTTGGTCACGGTTTTACGCTGTAGACCGCCGCCGTCCACGATCATCGTTCCCGCCACTGACGAAGAGAGAACGTGGGTGGTCGACACCGGCATCCCGGTATAGCTCGCCAGGCCGATAGAGACGGCCGAGGTGAGCTGGGCCGACATCCCCTGTGCATAGGTCATGCCTTTCTTGCCGATCTTCTCGCCGATGGTGGTAGCAACACGACGCCAGCCAATCATCGTACCCAGACCCAGCGCCAGCGCTACCGCCATGATGATCCACACCGGGGCATACTCGATGGTGCTCAGCATATCGCCTTTCAGCTTTTTCAGCAGACGCTGGTCGTCAGCGCTGACTTCCGGCTGTTTGGCAACCTTATCGGTGATATCAGAGATGCAAAGCATGATCCGGCGCAGCTGGCTACGCTGCTCAATCGGTAGCTTGTCATAGCTTTCGATATTGGTCAGCATCGCTTTCGCGCGATCCAGCGCCACGACGGCACGGCCTGCATGACAGTGGAACTCGCCGTTAGGGCCTACGGTCTGCTCGGGCGTAGGGATCACCGGATCGGCTCCGGTGGCCTTTAGCAGCAGATCGGGATGCTGTTGGAACCAGGTCTCAACGTTGTTTACCGCGTCGCGGGTACGGGTGATGTCGTAGCCGGAGGCATTCATGTTCACCACGAAACCTGCCGGGGCAACGCCAATCAAGACCAGCATAATCAAACCAATGCCTTTCTGACCGTCGTTCGCGCCGTGAGAGAAGGCCACGCCGATAGCAGAGAGGATCAGGGCGATACGCGTCCAGAACGGCGGCTTTTTCTTGCCGTCCTGCTTTTCACGCTCGGCTGGAGTGAGGTGAATACGGGCGCGTTTCTTGGTGTTGCTCCAGTAGCGACGGAGGATAAACACCAGGCCGCCTGCAAAGACCAGGCCGACAATCGGCGAGAGGATCAGCGAAGCGAAGATATTCAGGACTTTCGGGATGTTCAGCGCATCCACCAGTGAGGTCCCTGTCATCAGCGCGTTGGTTAAACCAATCCCGATGATTGCCCCGATGAGCGTATGTGAACTGGAGGCCGGAAGCCCAAAGTACCAGGTACCCAGGTTCCAGATGATGGCAGCCAGCAGCATGGAGAAGACCATGGCAAGGCCGTGGGCAGAGCCAACGTTTAATAGCAGATCCGTCGGTAACATATGCACGATGGCATAGGCTACGCTCAGGCCGCCAAGCAGAACGCCAAAGAAGTTGAAGAGTGCCGCCATGACGACCGCTATCTGCGAACGTAATGCGCGAGTATAGATCACGGTTGCCACTGCGTTCGCTGTATCGTGGAAGCCATTAATCGCTTCGTAGAACAGCACAAAACCCAGAGCAAGAAGTAATAACAACCCGGTATGAAGATCCAGGCCAGCAAACAAATGTAACATAGGACGTTACGCCATTTTTGAGGTCATGAACGCCGCGCATTATCATGGACATTCGCGGCCGGGGCAAAGTGAAATATAGCTTTTTTTTGATATTTATCCTGTGCATGTAACGGTACGTAAATAATTATGTCATAAATTTCAACGAAATGACCATTTTCGCCACCATTTGCGCTGGTGCGACCACCGCATAAAATTTACAATCCGCGCCGGATTAGCGAAGAGGAATGCAGTGTGGAAAGGTTTGATGCCGTTATCATTGGGGCTGGCGCGGCGGGGATGTTCTGTGCGGCGATAGCCGGACAGGCGGGCTGCCGGGTACTGTTGCTGGACAATGGTAAGAAACCCGGACGTAAAATTCTTATGTCTGGCGGCGGTCGCTGCAACTTTACTAACCTTTATGTCGAACCGGCGGCCTATCTGAGCCAGAACCCGCATTTTTGCAAATCTGCACTGGCGCGCTATACCCAGTGGGATTTCATCGATCTGGTCGGCAAGCACGGTATAGCCTGGCATGAGAAGACGCTGGGCCAACTTTTCTGCGATGACTCCGCGCAGCAGATTGTTGATCTGCTGGTGGCAGAATGCACAAAGGGCAATGTCACCACCCGTCTGCGCAGCGAAGTGCTCGACGTCACTCGCGACGACGCAGGCTATACGCTACAGCTCAACGGTGAAAGCGTCATAACCAACAAGCTGGTGATCGCCAGCGGCGGCCTGTCGATGCCTGGCCTGGGTGCATCGCCGTTTGGCTATAAAATTGCCGAACAGTTTGGCCTGAAAGTGCTGCCCACGCGGGCGGGTCTGGTGCCGTTCACCCTGCACAAGCCGCTGCTGGAGCAGCTGTCGCTCCTCTCCGGCGTGTCGGTGCCCTCGGTCATCACCGCAGAAGACGGAACCGTGTTCCGTGAGAGCCTGCTCTTTACCCATCGCGGCCTCTCCGGCCCGGCGGTGCTGCAAATCTCCAGCTACTGGCAGCCCGGCGAGTTCGTCACTATCAACATGCTGCCGGAGTGCGATCTGGATGCGTTCCTCAATGACCAGCGCACCGCTCACCCGAACCAGAGTCTGAAGAACACCCTGGCGATGCAGCTGCCGAAACGGCTTATTGAGTGTCTGCAGCAGCTTGGGCAGATCCCGGATGTGACCCTGAAGCAGCTTAACAGCCGTGAACAGCAGACTCTGGTGGATAACCTTACCCGCTGGCGCGTGCAGCCCAACGGCACCGAGGGCTACCGCACGGCAGAGGTGACGCTCGGCGGTGTCGATACCCACGCGCTGTCGTCGCGTACCATGGAGGCGCGCAACGTACCGGGACTCTACTTTATCGGTGAGGTAATGGACGTTACCGGCTGGCTGGGGGGGTATAACTTCCAGTGGGCATGGTCAAGCGCCTGGGCCTGTGCACAGGCGCTGGTAGAACAAAACTAACGCGTTAGCCGTTATTCCAACAACCTGCTGTGTAACGCTTTCACCGCGCTGTCCGCAGATGCCGCTGGCAGCAGGAAACCGAGGCTTTGGTTGGACGCCCCGTGGCAAATCATGCGCACGGCGTGCGTCTCCAGCGCGGCAAAGACCTCTTTGCACACCGCGGCTTCCTTCGCCAGCGCGTTGCCAATCAACGAGACGAGCGCCAGCCCGGTCTCGATCTCAACGTGGTAGTGCGACGACAGCTCGGTAAGCAGGGCAGTAGTCAGCGCATCGACCTCGCCTGAGGTCGAGCCGGTAGAGTTGAGGATCAGCGCGATGCTCGTCTCCGAGGTGGTCACCAGGTCCATTGCCGTTTCATGGCGCGATAAAATCGCAAACGTCTCAGCTAAAAAGCGGTGTGTTGGCTGCGCGTTCAGGCTGGATAGCGTCAGCAGCGTTTGCTGACGGCGCACAGCCAGAGCGCGATAGCGCGAGGGTTCCAACGCGTCGCGAAGAACCAGCGTGCCGCCCGCTGACGGATTATTGCTGGCCCCGACGAATACCGGAATATTTTTGCGTATGGCGGGGAGCAGCGTCGCCGGGTGCAGCACTTTCGCACCCAGGGTTGCCATCTCTCTGGCTTCGGAGAACGAAAGGTTATCAATACGTTTTGCCTGGGCCACAATTCGGGGATCGGTGGTATAGATCCCGGCAACATCGGTCCAGATATCCACACGTGAGGCATTAAGCGCTTCGGCCAGCAGGGAGGCGGTGTAGTCACTGCCGCCACGACCGAGCGTGGTGGTATGCCCTGCCGCGTCGCTGCCAATAAAGCCTTGGGTCACTATCAGCGCCTGAGCAATACGCGGGCGTAGGCGTTTTTCCGCCTGCTCGGCAATGACGTCGATGGCCGGCACGGCGCAGCCAAACGTATCATCGGTGCGAATAACTTTGCGCGCATCAAACCACTGCGTCTCGACTTCTTCACGTTCACGCAAGACTTCCACAAACAGCAGGGAGGACATCATCTCTCCATGGCTGACCAGCTCATCGCACAGCGCGGCTGAAGGGGAATTGACAGCGTCTTCAGCCAGGCGGCTGATGTTGTCGAGCAAACGGTCAATCTCTTGACCAATGGCGTCTGGCTGTTTCAGGCGTGAAATAATGTTGTATTGCAGGGCGCGCAGGGTCGCAATTTTGTCCAGCCGAATGGGGCTTTCCAGACCGGAAGCGAGTTCGACTAACAGGTTGGTCACGCCTGCGGAAGCAGACAACACAACCAGACGAACGTTTTGATTAGCAAGAACGAGGGTGGCACTGCGGCTCATCGCGTCAAAGTCAGCAACGCTGGTTCCGCCAAATTTAGCGACGATGATGTGTGGATAAGTGTGAGTCATAACAATCTCATATCAGGGCGCCATATCGGTATGGCATGAAAATTTTCATTTCGGCATAAGGGAAGAGGTCTTCACCTTACGAAATGTCCGCCCGCGAACATTTCTACTTAAAACTCAGGAACCTGCTCTTATTGCCTCTCACAGGTTACCGGGGTGGGATCGCATGAATAGTTAAATAAGGTCTTCCTTATAGGTTTGGGATTTTAAACGCGGGCATAGTAAGTGATTTAACCCGCTGAATCGATATTTTCTTCAACGTTTACGTTAAACCGGTGTGAAAACATTTTTTGTCATTGATTTTCATAGAAATTTACATAAAAGCCCACAAAAAATAAAAGATTGAGTCCGCTGCTGAAAACACATATATTAGCCGCGATTTTTACCCCCCCTTAAACCCTTATTCAACCGGTGTTGAAACAACTCCAGGTTGTAGGAGAGATATGATGACGGATAAAGTCCGTATTGATTCTTTGAGTGCTGATTCATTCCCGCAAAGCAATGAGACCCTTCTCGCCAGACAGGCTGAGTTCGAATCCAACGTCAGAAGCTATCCGCGTAAATTGCCATTAGCAATTACCAAAGCGCAGGGCGTCTGGATCACCGATGCAGATAATAAACAATACCTTGACTGTCTTGCAGGCGCCGGAACGCTGGCGCTGGGCCATAATCACCCTGATGTGATCCAAAGCATCCAAAGTGTCCTTACCAGTGGCTTACCGTTACATACGCTTGATCTGACCACGCCGTTAAAAGATGAGTTTTCTGCTTATCTGCTCTCGCTGCTGCCGGGTCAGGGCAAAGAGTACTGCCTGCAGTTCACCGGCCCTTCCGGCGCGGATGCCGTTGAAGCGGCGCTGAAGCTGGCAAAAAAAGTGACCGGCCGTTCTGGCGTGATCAGCTTCTCCGGCGGCTACCACGGCATGACGCATGGCGCGCTCTCCGTAACCGGTAACCTGTCGCCGAAAGAAGCGGTTAACGGCATGATGCCGGAAGTGCAGTTTATGCCTTACCCGCACCAGTACCGCTGCCCGCTGGGTATCGGCGGCGACGCTGGCGTGAAAGCGCTGACCTACTACTTCGAAAACCTGATCAACGACGTTGAGAGCGGCGTGCGCAAACCTGCTGCTGTGATCCTCGAAGCGGTGCAGGGTGAAGGCGGCGTGAACCCGGCTCCGGCCGAGTGGCTGCAACGCATCCGTAAAGTCACCCAGGAACACGGCATTCTGCTGATCCTTGACGAAGTTCAGGCGGGCTTTGCCCGTACCGGTAAATTCTTCGCCTTTGAGCACGCCGGTATCGAGCCAGACATTATCGTGATGTCCAAAGCGGTAGGCGGCGGTTTACCGCTGGCCGTGCTGGGCATTAAAAAGCAGTTCGATGCCTGGGCACCGGGTCACCATACCGGTACGTTCCGTGGCAACCAGCTGGCAATGGCCACCGGCCTCACCACGCTTAAGATCCTGAAAGAGGAGCGTATTGCCGATAAAGTTGCTGAGCAGGGCGAATGGCTGAAGGGCCAGCTGGCTGAGATGCAGAAACGCTTCCCGGTGATCGGGCACGTACGCGGTCTGGGCCTGATGATCGGTATTGAGATCGTTAAACCGCAGGAAGCGCAGGATCATATGGGCTGCTACCCGGCGGACGGCGAACTCTCTGCGCTGCTGCAGAAAAAATGTTTCGAAGCAGGCCTGATCCTTGAGCGCGGCGGCCGTGGCGGTTGCGTACTGCGTCTGCTGCCTTCGCTGCTGATCAGCAAAGAAGAGCTGGGGATCTTCCTCGATAAATTTGAAAACGCGCTGCTGAGCGCGGGCGTGAAGCCTGTTTAATCGGAGCAAATGAGCACATGTCTGATCTAAATCCGATTCTCTCTGGTTCCGCGCAGAGTATCGCCGCCTATCAGGAAGCGATTGAGCAGAGTACGCAAGCGGTGGTGCAGTGGCTCAAGCAGCCTGAGATGTACCAGGGCAAAACCGTTGCGGAACTTCGTGAGCGCATCAATTTAGAGTTTACTGCTCAGGGCCTGGGTAACCAGGCCGCCATTGAGCGCGCCGTGGAGTATTTCCTCAAAGACAGCCTCTCTGTGCACCATCCGCAGTGTGTGGCGCATCTGCACTGTCCGAGCCTGGTGATTAGCCAGGCGGCGGAAGTGCTGATCAACGCCACCAACCAGAGCATGGACTCCTGGGACCAGAGCCCGTCGGCGACCATCATTGAGATCAAGCTGATTGAGTGGCTGCGTGAGCAGGTCGGTTACACAGCGGGCGACGCCGGGGTCTTCACCAGCGGCGGTACGCAGAGCAACCTGATGGGCCTGATGCTGGCGCGCGATGCCTTTTTCGCTCGCCAGGGGCACTCCGTTCAGCAGCACGGGCTGACCGGTAATCTCAGCAAAATTAAAGTGTTATGTTCCGAAAACGCACACTTCTCTGTGCAGAAGAACATGGCGCTGATGGGGCTGGGCTACCAGTCCGTGACGCTGGTAAAAACCGATCAATTCTCGCGTATGGATCTCAACGATCTCAAAGAGAAGCTGGCCCAGGCGAAAGCCAACGGTGAGCAGGTGATGGCCATTGTGGCCACCGCCGGCACTACCGATGCAGGCGCGATCGATCCGTTGGCTGACATCGCCGCGCTGGCGGCTGAAGAGCAGATCTGGGTGCACGTGGATGCAGCCTGGGGTGGCGCACTGCTGCTGTCCGAGAAGTATCGTCACTTCCTGAACGGCCTGGAACTCGCGGACTCCGTCACGCTGGACTTCCACAAGCAGTTCTTCCAGACCATCAGCTGTGGCGCGTTCCTGCTGAAGGATGCGCGTCACTATCAGCTGATGCGTTACCAGGCGGCGTACCTGAACTCTGACTTCGACGAAGAGCAGGGCGTGCCAAACCTGGTATCCAAGTCTCTGCAAACCACCCGCCGTTTCGATGCCCTGAAGCTGTGGATGGGTCTGGAAGCGCTGGGTAAAAAGCAGTATGCCGAAATCATTGATAACGGTGTGACCCTGGCGCAGCAGGTGGCGCAGTTTGTGGTGGAGCAGCCGCAGCTGGAGCTGGTCATGCAGCCGCAGCTGGCTAGCGTGCTGTTCCGTTTCCGTCCGCAAAACGGCGACACCGCAGGCGTTGCGCTGCTGAACCAGCGTATCGGCGATGCGTTGCTGGCCTCCGGGGCGGCGAACGTGGGCGTAACGGAGGCTGACGGCGTCACCTGTCTGAAGCTGACCCTGCTCAACCCTGTCGTTTGCCTGGAGGACGTAAAAGTTCTGCTGGCAAGCGTGATCGCCTGCGGGCAGCAGCTGCATAACGCCTGATTGCATCAGACATGAAAAAAGCCGACGGCAGCGATGTCGTCGGCTTTTTTTTATTATAAATTGTCCTTAATCCTTTTAATGAAGCGGTAGTACTCCCGCATCTCATAGAGCTTGAGTTTATTATTCATCGCCTCCCAGCCACCCTCGCTTAGCTGCGCTGAGGGCTGCCATGACGCTTCACTGCCCCTAATCTCCTCCAGCGTTTGCTGTGGGGTCAGTGCGGCATCAAGGTTTTTCGGCAGGTCTTTAGGGGAGACGATGGTGACAGCGGCGAACCGGTAGTATTTATAGGGTATACTGTCTTTAGCGAGCGCTCGCCACCCCTCCGCCTTATTAAAATCACCTTCCTGCCTGGAGAGGTGCAGTGAAAACGCCAGGTACCAAATTTCTGTGTTGCCGCAAAAATCACTGATCTCAATATACTGATGATAACGGTTAAGCTGGATGGCATCCTGCTCATCGGCATCACCCTCGCGGCCTGCTGCGGAAAAGTAGGGAAAGAGCGGTGTGCCATAAAAAGAGACCCGGCCTTGATTAGCATACTCTTTGGGCGGGCTGTGTTTAGGGATGGAGGTTCTTAACTCAGGGCCAGTGGTGCTGATCCCGATGTATTCCCGCTTTTCTATATTTTCAAACAGCTGCGCCCGGTAAATACCGCCGTTTATTGCCACAATATTGATTTCATAATCAAAATCGATAGTGCCAGACATCACTGAACTATAGATTTTGACCTGGTGATTTGCATCACCAAAAGAGCGTTTAAATCGGCTGTCTTTTGTCAGGAAAACATCGTAGCTGCCGCGCGCGTTATAGCTGGCCAGACGGGCGCTGACCTTACTCTGCGCCAGCGATCGTCTGGCTATGAGCATGGAGATTATCGCCACCGTTGCGGAAATAATCGGGATAATGCTCTCTTTTATCGATATGTCCATTTCGCGGGTCTCCTTTACGGCATCAAACAGGCGGTTATTATAACTTAGATTCTGTATTCATCCGGGCTGGTATTAGATCAAACCTGTAGTTATAGTATAAAAAGCAATTAACCGATAAGTGGAAGCGAGCATGGATAGCGCTGAAGTCGAAAGGCTTTTATTAAAAGAAGGCTTTACAGGAAAAGAAGTTTTAGCTCTTCGGCAACATGCTGAAAAGGAAGGCTATCCGTACTATTGGCTGCTTTCTCAGCTAAGGAAGCGATTTATCTTTTCCTTAGTAATCATAATGATACTCGTGTTGGGGTGGATCTATACGGCATGCAACGGCACTCAACAAAATCTTGTATCTTATTCAATTACTCTATTTTTTGGGGTTATCATATTATATATATTTATGCCTCTTAGGCCCGCTTATAAAGCATATAAATTTATAAAGAAGAAAGGGCATTTGTTGATGCGGCACTAAAAATGCCTCTCTACCCAAAGAGTAAAAATTCCAGACATGTTGCCACATCTGGAATTTAATGCGTTCAGGTACAGCAGTTAAAGCAAGCTCAGGGACGGTATTAGCTTCCTATCAGCCCGCCGTCGGCCTTCACAATGACTACCGTTGATGAGCGTGGGCGGCCGTTGGGGTCGGCATCCGGCCAGTTCGACACCGCGCGCGGGTTTGCCGGGTCGGTAATCCCATCGCCTACTTCGCCAGGGTGCTGAATATTAATAAACAGCGTCCGGTTATCCGGCGTAAAGGCGATGCCGGTGATCTCGCAGCCGCGCGGCCCGGTGAGGAAGCGACGATACTCGTTGGTGCCCGGAATGGTAGCCACCATCTGGTTGTTACCCATATCAGCGTAGGCTTTCTGGTTAATGGTGCTGGAGGAGACGTCGGTCTGGATCCACAGCACGCCACGATGGTCGAAAGAGAGACCATCTGGGCTACCAAACGCGGCTCCCTGCATGGAGCCTTTGGCCTGCGCATCGTTGCCGTCGGTGCGGCCCGCCATCACCAGAATATCCCACTTAAAACGCCCTGACGCCGGATCGTTGTTCTCTTCCAGCCAGTGCATGATGTGACCAAACTGATTATTAGCGCGCGGGTTGGCAGCATCTACCGGGGCCTTGCCCTCTTTACCGCGATCGCTGTTGTTGGTCAGGGTGCAGTAGACGCTGCCGGGGGTGTTCGGATCGACGGTGATCCACTCGGGGCGGTCCATTTTGGTCGCGCCCACAACGTCCGCGGCAAGACGGGTTTTGATCAGCATATCGCCCTGGCTTTCGAAGCCGTGGCTCTGATCGAGACCGTTCTCGCCAAAGACCAGTGGGAGCCAGCTGCCGCTACCGTCCTCGTTAAATTTCGCCACGTAGAGCGTGCCAGAGGTGAGCAGATCCATGCTGGATTGGCGGTTAGCCGGATCGTACTTTTTGTCCGAGACAAACTTGTAGATGTACTCAAACTTCTGGTCGTCGCCCATGTAGACCACCACGCGGTTGTCTGCGGCGAGGGTGACCATTGCCCCTTCGTGCTTGAAGCGGCCCAGCGCCGTATGCTTGCGCGGTGTGGAGGTCGGATCGTAAGGGTCGATCTCCACTACCCAGCCAAAGCGGTTCGGCTCGTTCGGGGTTTTATCCACGCTGAAGCGCTCGTCCACCTCGTTCCAGCGATAGGAGTCATCTTTGTCGCTAATGCCGTAGCGCTTCTCCAGCGCGTTGCGATCCGCCTTCTTCACAAAAATATCGGACCAGTTCTCTTCGCAGGTGAGGTAGGTTCCCCACGGCGTGTGGCCGTTGGCGCAGTTCTGCATGGTGCCCAGCACCTGCTCCCCCTGCGGATCGGCGGCGGTTTTCATCAGCGGCTGATGGCGCGCCGGACCGGTGAGCTGCATTGGGGTGTTAACGGTGATGCGGCGGGCGAATGAGGAGGGGCGCACCACCTGCCAGCCTTCGCCGCGCTTCTGCACTTCGATAACCGAGATGCCCATCGCGTTCTGCCCCTTGCGGGCTTTGTTGAGATCCCAGTTGGCGTCGCCATCCTTGAACAGCATCCCGTTATCAATGTACTCATGGTTCATCGCCAGCAGGCCATGATCGGAACTGTCTCCGCCCTGCGGCAGGCTAAACCACGCCATGCCGTCATGGTGCATGCCCGCCTGGGCTGCCTGCTCGTCGGTAGTGTTGCTGCCGTCGGTCTTGAACGCGGGCATCGCATCCTTCAGACCCACCGGCTCGCCCCAGCGATAGAACGGCCGTGCGATATAACCCTCTGGCACAATCACCGTATCTTCAGAAGAGACGGGGATGCTGGTGAACCCCAGCGAGACTGCCTTAGCCAGTGCGGAAGGGCGGCCAACGGCGGCAAAGGCCGACTCGGGTTTGACCAGCAGCGGGAAGGAGACCGCCGCGCCCGCGACCACGCCCATCTGCAACAGGCGGCGGCGGGAGAGAAAGACGTTTGCGACGTCTGAAAATACCGGGTTGGCGCTGCGGTTACTGATCTCTTCGCTATGTTCTTTTTTGAATAGGGATTTTAACGGTCTGCTCACGACGGCGTCCTTTGGTTAACCAGAGAGTAAAGTGACGCCGTCAGACTAAGTAATTATTGTTACAATTTTATAACAGTCATCGAGCCGCGCTGCGGTGCAGGATCAGCTCGGTGATCTCCGACGGGTGACCCAGCCGCAGCGGGAAGCCGTTCCACAGGCCCGTGCCGTTGCTGACATAGAGGATCATATTCCCCACCTGATAGCGCCCGGAGACAAAGCCGTTGTTTGCCGGACTGACAAGCAGATCCAGCCCGCGGATCATCCCGCCGTGTGTATGGCCGGAGAGCTGTAGCTTCACGTTGTGCCTGGCGTTGTCGTGGGCCGAACCCGGACGGTGATCGAGCAGGATAATGCTGTCATCGGGACGAACGCCCTTTAGCGCCTGCTCAAGGTCCGGGCCAGTCTCCTCGACGCGCTGGGCTGCTTCGTCGTTGACGCCCGCCAGCACGATAGACTCATCGCCGCGCGTAATGCGCACGTGGCTGTTTTGCAGAAAAGGGATCTTCAGCTGGCGGTAAATCTTCATCCACCCGACATAGTCAAAGTAGTACTCATGGTTGCCGGTAATGGCATAGAGACCGCTTTTGGCCTGGAGCCGGGAGAGCGGCTCGACATCCTTAAAGCGGCGGTCCACCGTGCCGTCGGACATATCCCCGGTCAGCACCACCAGGTCAGGATTGAGCCGGTTAGCTTTCGCCACTACCTGCTCTACCCATGCCCTCGGCAGCAGGCGGCTGGCGTGGATATCCGTCAGCTGGACAATTTTAAAACCTTCAAAGGCGGGGGGCAGATCGGGGAAATTTACCTCGACGGTGCGCACCGCCGGGATCTCAATCGCCTGTTTCACGCCGATGCCCGACAGCACCAGCGCAACCACCATCAGCGCTACGCCGGATGAGGTTTGCGGCAGACGCTTACGCAGCAGCCACTTCAGTAGCAGGGCGACGACGTCGCGCACCAGCAGCAGCCCGGCAAACATCACGATAGAACCAAACAGCCAGCCCTGGGCGATCATCACCGGCTCAGGCCATTCGGGGGAGAACATACTGCCGAAGAACAGCTTGCCCAGCAGGTGAAATTCGCCCGCCACCAGCAGCACCAGCGCCAATCCTGCGCGTACCCACATCGGCAGCGACAGCGGCAGAATAAACCGCGCTATCACGTACAGAGCGGGTATCAGCGTCCAGATAAAAAACATATTTTACTCCCTTAACTCACCCGCTCCAGATTACGATCGTAAATCTTTAAGCAATGCCGCGTGGAAGCGCGCCGGATCTTCCATCTGCGGGGCGTGGCCCATGCCGTCAAACTCTATCAGCGTCGCGCCAGGGATCTGCTTCGCGGCCTCTTTGCCCAGCACGCTATAGTTACCCACGGCCTTTTTCACCTCCGGTGGCGCGGTATCGCTGCCTGGGGCGGTAGTATCCCCGGTGCCGATAAACAGCGTCGTCGGTACCCGCAGATCCTTAAACTCATAGACTACCGGCTGAGTAGCGATCATGTCGTAGAGCAGGGCAGAGTTCCACGCTACGCGCTCCTTACCCGGCCCGTTGCTTAGCCCGGCCAGCATATCGACCCACCTGTCATACTCCGGCTTCCAGTTGCCCATGTAGTAGGTCTTCTGCTCATAGGCTTTGATGCTCTGGGCGCTGGTTTTTAGCTCCCGCTGATACCATTCGTCAACGCTGCGGTAGGGCACGCCTTTGGCTTTCCAGTCCTCAAGGCCGATGGGGTTGACCATCACCAGCTTCTCGGTCTGCTGCGGGTACATCAGGGCGTAGCGGGTGGCCAGCATCCCGCCGGTAGAGTGGCCTATCACCGTAGCTTTCTTGATCCCCAGCGAGTCCAGCAGCTGATGGGTATTGCGCGCCAGCTGCTGGAAGCTGTACTGATAGCTGGCGGGCTTGGTAGAGGTGCAGAAGCCAATCTGATCCGGGGCGACGACCCGATACCCGGCATCGTGCAGGACGCGGATCGTCTTCTCCCAGGTGGCGGCGCAGAAGTTTTTACCGTGCAGGAGCACGACCGTATGACCGTTGGGTTTATCCGCCTGAAGATCCATGTAGCCCATGCTGAGCGGCTGTTTCTGCGACTGAAAATCAAACTTTTTGAGTTCCCAAGGGTAGCTAAAACCCTCCAGGTGTTCACCGTACTCTGCTGCCGCAGCCGCTCCGCTGAAGAGCAGGGCGGCCAGCACACAGCGTGAGATTTGCATAGGCATAACGCGTCTCCACGCTGGGTTATACAATATCGTCTACCACGCCACCGTCGACGCGCAGCGCCGCGCCGGAGGTCGCCGAGGCCTGAGTTGAGCAGACGTAAACCACCATATTGGCGACTTCATCCACCGTGGCGGCCCGCTGGATCACTGAGGTGGGACGGTTGGCTTTCACAAACTCGGTGGCGACCGTCTCCAGCGATTTGCCGGTTTTGTCTATTTCGCTCTGCATCATGGCGGCAAAGCCGTCGGAAAGCGTTGGGCCCGGCAGCACGCTGTTGACCGTCACGCCGCTGCCCGCCACGTATTTTGCCAGCCCGCGCGCCAGGGAGAGCTGCGCCGTTTTGGTCACGCCGTAGTGGATCATATCCGCCGGAATGTTAAGCGCCGATTCAGAAGAGATAAAGACCACCCGACCCCAGCCCTTCTTCACCATCCCCGGCAGCAGGGCACGCGCCAGGCGAACGCCGGACATGACGTTGGTCTGCCAGTACGTATCCCAGGTGGCGTCGTCGGTGGCGCTGAAATCGGACGGGCCATAGATGCCTGCATTATTAACCAGGATATCCACGGACGCGGCGGTTTTCAGTACTGATTCAACGCCTTCAGGCGTGCTGAGATCGGCGATAGTGGCGCGCACCTCTACACCCGGCACCGCCTGCTGCAGCTGCTGAATGCCCTGGTTCACGCTCTCCTGGCTGCGGCCGTTGAGGATCACTTCCGCACCGCTCTCCGCCAGCCCGCGCGCAATCGCAAATCCAATCCCGGCGGTAGACGCCGTTACCAGCGCAACTTTGCCCGTTAAATCAATCTTCATCGTTTGCTCCCGTAGATGTCGTTATTGAACGTTAAGCATAGACGCTACTTAGCAGAGGTCAGGAGTTTCAGTAGTGTCTTCACCTGTTCATCCATCGGCATTAAGTCTTTCTTTACAATCAGGTGCAGGGGCGTAGCGCGGCGCACGCCATGGCCGAGGGGCAGCGTTTTTAAGACGCCCGCCTCCAGCTGCTCGCGGATCCGCTCTTCCGGTAGCCAGCCATACCCCACCTGATACATCACTGCGTCAATCGCGGCATCGATGGTTGAGAAGGTCCAGGCTTCGCTGGTGGACTGCTGAGCACTGTCACTCCCGGCGATGCGGATCAGCGGCCAGGCAGAGAGCGTTTCGTCATCTAACGTACTCAATGCAAAGAGCGGATGATCGCGGTGGGCCACGGCGATGAAATCTACGTTCATCAGCCACTCCCCGCGTCCGGTCATATCCTGACGGCGCGGCAGGATCATCACGTCGGCTTCACTGTGCGCGGGTAGGGCAACGTTTTCCTGGGCTTCGGTGAGATGCACCTGCGTTTGGGGGTAGCGCTGCTGAAACTGACGCAAGATGGCAAACAGATGGCTGCGGGGAAAGATGCTGTCGACCACCAAATCAAGGCGAGTGCGCATACCGTTACGCAAGGTTGACGCACGCGTTTCGACATAGGCAAAGGCCTTCAGCAAGGGCTTAACCTGGGTTAACAGCAGCTCCCCGGCAGGCGTTAACACAGCGCGTCGCCCTTCCGGCACGAGCAGCGCGATGCCCAAACGCTCTTGCAACAGCGCCAGGTTGTAGCTCACCGATGACTGGCTGCGATGCGTCTCTTCGGCGGCTTTGGCAAAGCTGCCCAGCTCAATCACTTTTTCCAGCAGTGACCACTGCTCCAGGGTTGTCTTGTGCATAAATTATCTAAAAAGTTAATTAATTCCATCCAAAATCAGCGTTATTAATCCATAATTTGCAGCGGTACGCTATCTCTATCACATGAAGGAGGTAAAAAATGAACAGCTTTGATAAACACGATCTGAGTGGATTTGTCGGTAAACACCTGGTTTACACCTACGACAACGGCTGGAATTACGAGATTTATGTGAAAAACGAGTCGACGCTGGACTACCGTATTCATAGCGGGATTGTTGGCAATCGCTGGGTGAAAGATCAGCATGCCTGGATCGTGCGGGTGGGTGAGAGCACCTACAAAATTTCCTGGACCGAGCCGACCGGCACCGACGTTAGCTTGATTGTTAACCTCGGTGACCGGCTGTTCCACGGGACGATCTTCTTCCCGCGCTGGGTCATAAACAATCCGGAAAAAACCGTCTGTTTCCAGAACGATCATATTCCGCTTATGGAGTCATATCGCGAGGCGGGGCCTGCCTACCCAACGGAGGTGATCGATGAGTTCGCGACCATCACCTTTGTACGCGACTGCGGGGCAAATAACGACAGCGTCATCGACTGTGCAGCCAGCGAGCTGCCAGAGAACTTCCCGGAAAACCTGAAGTAGGCTCACCGGACGGAGGCAGCCCCGTAGAAATCATCGTCTAACCATTAAGCATGGCAGCACCTGCCTCATCAGGTGCTGCGTATGTTCTCTCAACGGGCTTTAATCTTGCTATAAACAGTGCTCAACGGAACGCCGGTCATAATGGCGATTTTTTTTGCGGGCATACCGTTGTCATAGCAATTTTGCAGAATCGTTTTCTGGATCTGCGGCGGCTGGGAATCGTACATGGCACGGTTATATTTGTTTTGACTGGATTCCAGCACATTTGCCAGCTGACCTACAGCATTTTTAAGCGAATCGGTGATATCTTCCATTCTCTGCCTCCAGATAAATAATTAGGGTTAGTGTATCGAAAGCCGTAGCTAACAACGCATGACTATGGTGGCAGATTGCCTAAGGCTGCGGACTATGCAAAAATCAGGTGGTTAAAAAATAAAGTATCTTTTTCACTTATCCAATTGATAAAAAAGGTTTTTATGCGAGAGGCGTTTCCTGATAGCCATGCATTTTTTTCAGAAGTGGGCGCATGGCTGGGTCTGATTGATAAGAATCTTAACGCCGTAACGCTGCTTATTGCGGAGCAGCAGGTAGCCCGCGACGAGTTAATAAAAACCCGGCTTGTTGAGCTCTTTTGTCAGGGTTACCAGTCTCGGGCGTGGCCGCTTATTACAGGTTACCTTGAGCAAATTGAACTGCTGATTAACCAGCTTTGGCAAAGCGAGTTAACAGTTGAATATCCTGAAGAAAAATTTAATGAGCGTCTTTTCTTTTTCTTTATGCTGCCCTATCTCCGCCAACTTGCGCATATCTTGCAGCCCTTAGAAATTCACCGTGAAGAGCGGATTTTACTGAGGGTGATTCTTGCACTTTTTGAGGCGTTAATTGAGGATCCTGATCATGCGCTGCACGTGCACTTAGCCAGGCAACTTAAGAAAATTATCCCGTTCTCTTTTGGCAAGGCGCTTAAAGATAATGCCGATCGAAATTCCATAGCGAAAGAGTTTACTTTCTGCCGGGTGGGCTGCTCTGAAAGTCTTGAAGAGATCGAACGAGAGATTAAAGAAAGTAATAGACGATTGAGGGGAGAACATCTTAGTTCTGAAGATGTGTACGACATTGCCGAGCAGTATAAAACTTTTCAGCTGGCGGGCCTTTTTGTTAGAAATATTTTTAAAAGTCTGCGCGGTACGCTACCCAAGAAAATCCTGCTTGATCGAGAAGTAGCGACAATTTGCCAGAGCGATATATTGATGTTACTCCAGCAAATTGTGGCAAATCCTCTTGATATGACTGAAGATGAAGCCAAAATGGCGGAACTGCAGTATGGATTACTCACGCTGGTGCTTCCGGATCGTACGCTCTACCTCGATGTAATTAACAGCTTTCCACAAGACGATGCGTTACGGCTGGGAAGAGCAGCAGACTTCTTCTTACGCTGCCGCTGGCTTGGCCACGCAAAGCGCCATGAAGCGCTACAGGCATGGATTACGCTATTTCACCAAGACCGAGGCATTGAGGAACATATTTCACAGTCTAAAACACGGATTAACGCGCTTCTAAAATATGTTTTTTCTCCCTCTGTTCATATTGGTGCAGCTAGCTGGCAATTTAACCTGCAACGCCTAAACAGCTATCTAAGAAAATATTTTGCCCTGAACGTTAGCGAAGAGAGCAAGGAGTACCTTCTGACGCTGCGGCAGATCCGCGACGAACATAAACAGCCATTGCTTTCTCGTATCATTGCCATTCTGCTAGTCGGGATATTTCATAATTTGCAGATAAAAAGATCTCCGCGTCACTACAATGGGTTACTGAAATTTATCGCCGTAAATACGCGCTATGCCATGACCTTTACGTTGGTTGAGACCGTGCTGGGTCTACAGGATGACCGATACTGTGACATTATTCAGGTAGAAGGTACGACTGGTTTCAATCCCAGCTTACGTATCGAGATAAGCCAACCTAACTTGGCTTTTACTATGGCGCTAAAAGAATTTAACCAGCTACTGAGCGGAGCAGGTCTTTATGCATTGCCTCTATTAGACAAGTTTGTTCAGGTAGAGGACTATTTTCAGCGTAGCTATTTAACCCAAGGTACGTTGCATCCTTCTGAATCATTAACTACCTTACGCAACTGCTACAAAGAGAGCGTGTTTGGCTTCGATCCGGTAACGCTTTACGATCTGGTTTTTAAAGCAGAAGCGTACCTGAAAATTTTCGCTATTGATTTAAGTCCATGTAGCTGGTTGAAAGACATCTTCTTTCGCCTTTCACTGCTTCAGAGGATTGATCCGCAGGCAACCAATATCAACGTTCTGCTTCGGGATATAAGAACGCCAGCGGTACGCATCCCCGAGATTGCCTCTATCAAATTGACCTTGCCTGCTTTCCCGCCGCCAGCACAGCAAGCGGCGGGAAAGGACTAAGATTACCCTGGTAGCTTACTCTTTGGCCGTCCTGGACCCAGCAGGATGGCCAGCTTGCTGCCCCCTTTGGTGGTCTCCATCCAGATTTTACACACGCTGGTGAGCGGGACCGAGAGAAGCATGCCCACCGGTCCCAGCAGCCATCCCCACACCAGCAGCGAGAGGAACACCACCAGTGTAGACATCCCCAGCCGGTGGCCCATCATGCGCGGTTCAAGGATGTTGCCCAGCAGCATATGCACGACCAGGAAGAGTGCGCCGACCATGAAAAATTCATAGTAGCCGTTGAACAGCAGCGCCTGAATCATCGGCGGGATAGCCGACAGCACGGAGCCGATATTGGGCACGTAGTTCAGCAGGAATGCCAGCACGCCCCACATCAGGGCAAACTGAACATCCAGCAGCATCAACCCCAGCCAGATAATTACCCCGGTCCACAGGCTAATGAGTGTCTTGAGCGCCAGATAGTGCGAAACGCCTTTCAGTGCCCGATGCAGGCCCGCGATGTGGATCTGCGGATTATTCAGCGCGAAGCGCAGCTTGTAGGGCACGTGACGAACTTCAAACAGCATAAACACCACCGTCATTACCAGCAGAACGACGCTGGCCATGGCGTTAGAGAGCTGCGCCATCAGCGTGGTGGCGAAGGTCATCATCTTATCGGAGTCCATGCGCTGCAGCATACGCTCCGGCGAGATGTGCAGATTCAAAAAAGGCAGCGCCTGCTGGAGGGCGACAATTTTGCGCGTTAACTCCCGGTTATATTTCGGTAGCAGATTAATAAAGTCGGTTGTCGAAGCAGCGAGCACGCCAAACAGGGCGGTAAGCACCACCAGCATCACCACCACCACGATAGTTATTGCGAGGGGGCGTTTAATTCCACGACGTAAAAACCAGGTGACCAGAGGATTAAGAACGATAGCAAAGAAGAGCGCCAGCAGAAGCTGGACGATAATATCGGCCGCCGCATGGATACCCGCAAGGATAATCACCAGCGCGGCCAGTTTGACAAGAATGTGCAGTCCTGCTTTATCACCAGATTTTTCAGGCAATATGTTGAGCATGTTGAATTCCTTTTATCGCTGTGCACGTTAAGTGTAGTGCCTTGTTGGGGCTTCGTTTAAGACGGATAATCTTATTGTGAAGGCTGATTTTCACGCCTCGCCGTGGTAATAGTGAAACACTCCTGTAAAGAACCGTTGTAAAACTGGTGAGCTTGATGCCTGAACCCGTCGCCGACCCGGCGCTAAGCGGAGTGCGCCTTAACCTGCGCATTATCTCCGTCGTTATATTTAACTTCGCAAGCTACTTCATTATTGGTCTGCCGCTGGCCGTACTGCCGGGCTATGTCCACGACGTTATGGGGTTTAGCGCCTTCTGGGCAGGGCTGGTGATCAGCCTGCAATATTTCGCCACGCTGTTGAGCCGCCCGCACGCCGGGCGCTATGCCGATAGTCTGGGGCCAAAAAAGATCGTGCTCTTTGGCCTGTGCGGCTGCTTTCTGAGCGGCGTCGGCTACCTGCTGGCGAGTATAGGCAGCGGCTGGCCCATCGTCAGCCTGGCACTGCTCTGCGTCGGCAGGGTGATCCTCGGCGTAGGTCAGAGCTTTGCCGGTACCGGCTCGACGCTTTGGGGCGTAGGCACGGTGGGGTCGCTGCACATCGGCAAGGTCATCTCCTGGAACGGTATCGCCTCCTATGGCGCGATGGCGCTCGGCGCACCGCTGGGCGTGCTCTGCTTTCACTACGTTGGCCTGACCGGACTGTCCCTCACTATCATGGCCGTGGCGCTGGTGGCGTTCCTCTTTGCCCTGACTCGTCCGGCGGTGAAGGTGAGTAAAGGCAAGCCGCTGCCGTTTCGCGACGTACTGGGGCGGATCTGGCTCTACGGCATGGCGCTGGCGCTGGGCTCTGCCGGATTTGGCGTTATCGCTACTTTTATTACCCTTTTCTACGATGCGAAAGGCTGGGATGGTGCGGCCTTTGCCCTGACGCTCTTTAGCTGTGCATTTATCGGCGCACGCCTCTTTTTCCCCAATAGCATCAGCCGGCTAGGTGGCCTCAACGTGGCGCTGATCTGCTTTGCGGTTGAGACGCTGGGATTAATGCTCACCGGCCTTGCCTCTGCGCCCTGGATGGCGAAAGTCGGCGTGCTGCTGGCGGGGGCGGGGTTCTCGCTGGTCTTCCCGGCGCTGGGCGTCGTGGCGGTTAAAGCGGTGCCGCAGCAGAATCAGGGCGCGGCGCTGGCGACCTATACGGTGTTTATGGACCTGGCCCTGGGCATCACCGGGCCGGCGGCCGGGCTGCTGATGGCGTGGACCGGCGTCTCGTCAATCTATATTGCGGCGGCTGGGCTGGTAGCGGTGGCGTTGCTGCTGGCGTGGCAGTTAAAAAAACGGCCTCCAATGGAGACCGTTTCCGAGTCGTAGGCCCGGCAAGCAGCGCGCCGCCGGGCGTTACATACAATTAGTTAATCAACAATTAGTTAATCAACAATTAGTTAATCAACAATTAGTTAATCACGATAGTGTTGATAATATTCTCTGCTGCGCTCTGCGCCTGCTGCTGGTTTTCTGCCGGCAGCGTGACCTGGATGGTCAGCAGCTTGCCATCAACCTTACCCAGCACCACGGAGGACCAGGCGGTCTGGCCTTTTGCGGAGATGATGCTGTCCAGCTGCTGCAGCGTGTGACCTTTCACCTCGATGGATTTATTGGTCACCACCTGCAGCTGCGGATCGCGGCTGCGCTGCTGCTCTTCCAGACGTTTCGTCAGCACCGGCAGCTCTTCATTGGTGGTATCACCAACGATCACAATCACCGCTTTCTGGCCGGTGGCGTCGGAGTAGACGTGCATATTATTCGCCTGGGTACCCAGCTTTCCGCTCTGATCGCTCATGTCGGCAGGCAGGGAGAAGGTCACCTTGCCATCCAGCAGGCTCACCGGCTGACCGGTCGCGTTGCTCTCCGACGCGGCACCCTGTGCAGGCGTTTTCGCATCGTTGTTATCACAGGCCGCCAGCCCTAACACCAGCAGGCCAATCCCGACATACTTAACCAGATTGCGCATTGACTTCTTCCTTTCAATAAACGGCCAAAACGGCTCATAGGCCCATCTTATCACAAGTTAGAAGGCGTACCTTTAACTGGCCTGCAACGCAGAAATTTCAGATTTATCCGCCAGTCTTTTCAGGCACATATTCAGCAATACGCCATACATCGGCAAGAAGAACAGAATGCTGATAAGCACCTTAAAGCTGTAGTCTACCAGCGCGATTTCGGTCCAGTGCTGGGCCATAAACGCGTCCGGGCTACGCCAGAAGGCGATAAAGAAGAAGGCAACGGTATCGCTGGCGTTACCGAACACGGTGGAGACGGTCGGGGCAAGCCACCAGCGGCGATTCTGACGCAGGCGGTTAAAGACGCGCACGTCGAGGATCTGCCCCAGGGTATACGCCATAAAGCTTGCGGCGGCGATGCGGGCGACGAACAGGTTAAAGTGTGTCAGCGCGCCAAAGCCCTGCCAGCTGCCCATATAAAACAGCGACGAGACGATATAGGAGATAATCAGCGCCGGGATCATGACGGCAAAGATGATCCGCCGGGCGAGCGGTGCGCCAAAAATACGCACGGTCAGGTCGGTGGCGAGGAAGATAAAGGGAAAGCTAAACGCGCCCCAGGTGGTATGGAAACCAAACACCGAGATCGGCAGCTGTACCAGATAGTTGCTGGAGGTGATCACCAGCAGATGAAAAAGCGATAGCCAGAACAGCGCCTTCATGCGCTGAGATTGCGAGAACTGCGTCATATTGTGACCTTTTTATGAGTTGGGGTGAGGGAACCCAATTTGAACCGCCGCATCATACTGCTTTAGCACCACTTTGCAATGGTTAAAATGCACGCAATCGTTAACATGGTTTGCATTGCGATGATCGCGGCGTAAACTACAGCGGTTTTTGACGGAATGAGCTAAAAATGACCGATCTCTTTACTACGCCAGACCATACCCTTGACGCTCAGGGGCTGCGCTGCCCGGAACCTGTGATGATGGTACGTAAAACCGTACGCACCATGCAGGCCGGGGAAACCTTGCTGATTATCGCCGACGATCCCGCTACCACGCGCGATATTCCCGGATTTTGCCGCTTTATGGAGCACGAGCTGGTCGCCCAGCAGGTGGAGGCGCTGCCGTACCGTTATCTGCTGCGTAAAGGGCAATAACACCGTTTATTAACATCATTTGGACTACCGTTGTCACATAATTGAACCATCGTTTCACAATCTTATTACTTTTGTGAACCGCTTCACCTCTGCTTCTCCAGGCGTAGTGTAGTTTTTAAGCGTAAAAATAAAACGCTGTTTGCCGCTTACCTCACTACCCTGGAGTTGACTCAATGAAAACGACCTTGAAGCCGTTGTTAGCCGCTCTGTGCCTGACTGCTTTTGCCTCCTCTGTTGCTGCTCAAACCATCAAAGCTGCCGATGTTCATCCGCAGGGTTATCCCAACGTGGTGGCCGTAGAGCAGATGGGCGAAAAGTTGAAACAGCAAACCGACGGTAAGCTGGAGATCAAAGTCTTCCCTGGCGGCGTACTTGGGGATGAAAAGCAGATGATCGAGCAGGCGCAGATGGGCGCTATCGACATCATCCGCGTCTCCATGGCACCGGTGGCGGCGATCCTGCCGGACATCGAAGTCTTTACGCTGCCCTACGTCTTCCGCGATGAAGACCACATGCACAAAATTATCGACGGTGATATCGGCAAGCAGATCGGCGAGAAGCTCACCGCCAACCCGAAATCCAGGCTGGTATTTCTCGGCTGGATGGACTCCGGCACCCGCAACCTGATCACCAAGGATCCGATTGTCAAACCAGAAGACCTGAAGGGCAAAAAGATCCGCGTGCAGGGTAGCCCGGTGGCGCTGGCCACGCTGAAAGATATGGGAGCTAACTCGGTGGCGATGGGCGTGAGCGAGGTCTACAGCGGCATGCAAACCGGTGTGATTGACGGAGCAGAGAACAACCCGCCGACCTTTGTGGCCCACAACTATATGCCGGTGGCAAAAAACTACACCCTCAGCGGCCACTTCATTACCCCAGAGATGCTGCTCTACTCCAAAGTGAAGTGGGACAAGCTCAGCGCTGACGATCAGAAAAAAATCCTCACCCTGGCCCGCGAAGCGCAGTTTGAACAGCGCAAGCTGTGGAATGCCTATAACCAGCAGGCGCTCGACAAGATGAAGGCGGGCGGCGTCCAGTTCCACGACATCGACAAATCGGTCTTTATCAAAGCGACAGAGCCGGTGCGCGCCCAGTATGGCGATAAGCATCAGGATCTGATGAAAGCCATCGCCGACGTTAAGTAAATCAGACCCGTTTTGTGGAGGACGTATGTCCGAACGCTACCTGAAGTGGATGGACCGTCTGTACCTGCTTGCGATGGTCGTAGCGGGCGCGGCGCTGCTGGTGATGACTATTGTGATCCCCATTGGCATCTTCTCGCGCTACGTGCTTAACCGCGGTGAGTCCTGGCCGGAGCCAATCGCCATTATCTGCATGGTGACCTTTACCTTTATCGGCGCGGCGGTCAGCTACCGCGCCGGGTCACACATTGCGGTGAACATGCTTACCGACCGGCTGCCCGCAGCGCTGCAGACCCTGTGCGCTCGGGTGGTGGATCTGCTGATGCTGGGGATCTCCCTGATCATTTTCTGGTACAGCTTCTGGCTGTGCGTGGAGCTGTGGGAGCAGCCCGTCGCCGAGTTCCCGATCCTGACCTCCGGGGAGAGCTATCTCCCGCTGCCGCTGGGGTCGGCGATCCTGATCCTGTTTGTACTTGAGCGCCTGCTGTTTGGATCGCAGGAAAATCGTCCGGTCGTGCTGCTCGGTAACCATACTTAAGGGGTGAAAGATGGATGCGTTTGTTTTGTTGTTCACCCTCGCCATCTTGCTGGCGCTGGGTATGCCGGTGGCCTTCGCCGTTGGGCTAAGTGCGGTCGCTGGTGCGCTGTGGATCGATCTGCCTCTTGAGGCGCTGATGATCCAGATCACTAGCGGGGTGAACAAGTTTACCCTGCTGGCGATCCCGTTCTTTATCCTGGCGGGCGCGATCATGGCGGAAGGGGGCATTGCCCGGCGTCTGGTTAACTTTGCCTACGTCTTTGTCGGCTTTATTCGCGGCGGCCTGTCGCTGGTGAATATCGTCGCCTCGACCTTTTTCGGTGCGATTTCCGGCTCGTCGGTAGCGGACACGGCCTCTATAGGCAGCGTGATGATCCCGGAGATGGAGAAGAAAGGCTACCCGCGTGAGTACGCGGCGGCGGTGACCGCCAGCGGCTCGGTGCAGGCCATTCTCATTCCACCCAGCCATAACTCGGTGATCTACTCTCTGGCGGCGGGGGGCACGGTCTCTATCGCTACCCTGTTCATCGCTGGGGTGTTACCGGGACTGCTGCTCGGGCTGTGCCTGATGATCCTCTGCCTTGGCTTTGCCCATAAGCGCGGCTACCCGAAAGGGGAGCGGATCCCGTTTAAGCAGGCGCTGAAGATCCTGTTCGATGCCCTGTGGGGGCTGATGACGGTAGTGATCATTCTCGGCGGCATCCTGTCGGGGATCTTTACTGCCACCGAGTCGGCGGCGGTGGCCTGCCTGTGGGCCTTCTTCGTGACCATGTTTATCTACCGCGACTACAAGTGGAGCGAGCTGCCGAAGCTGATGTGCCGTACGGTAAAGACCGTCACCATCGTGATGATCCTGATCGGTTTTGCGGCAGCGTTCGGCGCGGTCATGACCTATATGCAGCTGCCGGTGCGCATCACCGAGTTCTTCACCTCGCTGTCGGATAACAAGTACGTCATTCTGATGTATCTCAATATCATGTTGCTGCTGGTGGGCACGTTGATGGATATGGCCCCGCTGATCCTGATCCTGACCCCGGTGCTGCTGCCGGTGACCAACTCTTTGGGGATCGATCCGGTGCACTTCGGCATGATCATGATGGTTAATCTCGGGATCGGGCTGATCACACCGCCGGTTGGCTCGGTGCTGTTTGTTGCCAGCGCGGTGAGCAAGCAGAAGATCGAAACGGTAGTAAAGGCAATGATGCCCTTCTACGCCATGCTGCTGGTGGTGCTGGCAATGGTGACCTATATCCCGGCGATTTCGCTGTGGCTGCCGGGAGTATTAGGGATGCAGTAAGCGTGAAGCCCGGCGGCGCTCTGCTTGCCGGGCCTACAAAACCGTAGGCCGGGTCAGGCGAAGCCGCCACCCGGCGTTTCACCGCCCGCGTAACAAACGTAACGCGTTCGCCGTTACCAGCACCGTTGCGCCGGTGTCGGCGAGCACCGCCAGCCAGAGTCCGGTGATCCCCAGCAGCGTAGTCACTAAAAATATGCCCTTCAACCCCAGCGCAATGGCAATGTTCTGCCGAATGTCAGCGTGCGTTGCTCGCGCCAGGGTAATCATCTCTGCCAGTCCGGTCAGCCTGCTGTGGGTCAGCGCCGCGTCGGCGGTCTCCAGCGCCACGTCGGTGCCGCTGCCCATCGCGATACCGATAGTGGCCGCCTTCATTGCCGGGGCGTCGTTAATGCCGTCTCCAACCATCGCCAGCGGCGCACGATCGTTTAGCGCGGTGACCGCCGCGACTTTATCTTCCGGCAGCAGCCCGGCTTTGAACTCAAGCCCCAGTTCGCCAGCAACCGCCGCCGCCGCGCGTGGGTTATCGCCCGTCAGGATCGTCCCCTGCACGCCCAGCCGATGTAGGTCAGCAACCGCCTGCCTTGCATCATCACGCAGGGTGTCCCGCAGCGCCAGCACGCCTTTTAGCTCGCCATCTTCAGCAACAATAACCACCGTCTGCCCGGCCGCTTCCAGGGCGTGAATGCGCTCGCTCAATTCGACAGCCGCAAACTTACCTGCCGCGCAGATCAGCACTTTTTTGCCCTCGACGTCGGCCTCTATACCCGATCCCACCAGCGCGCGCTGCGCCGTGGCGCGTGGGATCGCCAGCCCGCGAGCCTCGGCTTCACGCACAATGGCCTGTGCCAGCGGGTGGGTCGAACCCTGTTCAACCGCAGCGGCCAGCGTAAGCAGCGTCTCCTCGCTGGTGTGATGAGGATACATTCCCGTGATCTGCGGTTTACCCAGCGTCAGGGTGCCGGTTTTATCGAAGGCGATATGCCGCACGCGCCCGAGCTGCTCCAGCGCTGCGCCGCCCTTAATCAGCGCACCCCGGCGTGCCGCTGCCGCCAGCCCGGAGGTGATCGCCGCTGGCGTGGAGATCACCAGCGCACACGGACAGCCGATGAGCAGCAGGGTCAGCCCTTTGTAGATCCAGCCTTCCCACGGGGCGCTGAAGAGCAGCGGAGGCACAACCGCAACCAGCAGGGCGATGAGCATAACAATAGGGGTATAGATGCGGCTGAAGCGATCGATAAAGCGCTCAACAGGGGCGCGGCGCTCCTCGGCCTCCTCGATCAGCCTGAGGATACGGTCAATCGCGCTGTCGCCCGGCTCTGATAGCACGTTAAGCTGGACCAGACGATCCACGCTGGTGGCCCCGGCAGGCACCTTTTCCCCGGCGGCGCGCGCCACGGGAATGGACTCGCCAGTCAGGGCGCTCTCATCAAAACTGGCGTCAGCACTAAGCAGCGCCCCATCGGCAGGCAGGCGGCCGCCAGCGGCGACCTCAATCACATCGCCTGGCCGCAGCGAATCTATCGCCACCGTTTTACGTTCGCCGTTAACGACTAAAGTCGCGGTCTCGGGCTTAAGCGCCACCAGAGCGCTGACGCCCTTCCGCGCCCGGCTGGCAGCCCAGCCCTCAAGACGCTCACCGACTAAAAATAGCAGCAGCACCATCGCCGCCTCTGCCGTTGCGCCGATAAACAGCGCCCCGATGGCCGCCACGCTCATCAGCGTCTCAATGGCAAACCAGCTGCCGCTTCTCATCAGGCGCAGCGCCTGGCGGGCGATAGGGTAGAGGCCGACGAGGGTGGTGGCGATAAAGGCCAGATTACCGAGCGGGTGGTTGACCTGCTCCAGCGCCCAGCTCAGCGTCATCATGACGATCAGCGTGATAAGCGCCAGGTTTTCCTGCAGGAAAGACCTCTTCTCGACCGGGGCTGATTCGCTGCGCAGAGAGTAACCGGCGTTTCTGACCGCGGCCTCTACCTGAGCGCTAACGTTGCCCGAGGCGTTAACCAGCAGCTTCTCGGTGGCGAACAGCACCTGAACCTGTTCAACGCCGGCAACCTGCCTGACCGCGTTTTCCACTTTGCGCGCGCAGGCGGCGCAGTCCATGCCGTTAACCACCCAGCTGTAACGATCGCCACTCGCCGGCAGGGGGGCGGTACGCTGCGTTTCGCACGCTTCCGCACAGCAGCACTCCTCCTGGACCGGCGCAGGGGCGGGCTTAAACGCCGTAAACTGTGGCGCTTTTTTGGACTTTTCAGGAACAGACATAACGTCCTCCGGTCAATGATAATTTTCTCATTAACCAGAGGATACACTCTGGAGTCGACTCCAGAGTCAAGCGTTAAATGTAGAGGGAGCGAACAATCAGGAAGTGACCGGCAAAATAGCAGGCGCTAACAATGGCGCTGTCTGCTTTGAAGCGGCGGCGGTAGTGGCTGCCCAGCCAGACGATATTGCTCAACAGCAGCAGGACGGCACCAACAAACGCCGACAGCGCCGGGCTAGTCGGACGGAAGAACCACAGCTCGCCAGCCAGCCAGACCATCACCAGCGTCATCGCGATAAAGGTGCAGATAGGCCAGCGTAGCTCCTCAAGTCGCGTCCAGATCGTGGCGATCAGCAGCACTCCAATCACCAGCAACGCCAGCGGCAGTGGCCAGAAGAAGCTGAGCGTCATCTGGCTGGCGAAGTAGATGGTGTAAAGCAGATGCGCGAGGAAGAACGCCCCGATAGCGTAGAGCAGCTGCTGGCGCGGCAGCAGGGTTAGCGCATCGCCCACCAGGGTCGCACAGAGACCGGCCAGCACCAGATAGCTGACGGCGTTGAACATCGGTGCCTGCCAGGCCAGCAACAGCAGCAGCAGCAGCGTGACGGGTTTAAAGACCCAGCGTTGCCAGGCGGGCCCGCGATAGGACGCGTCCACGTAGAGCCAGGCGGAAAAACATACGGCGATAAACGACCAAAGCATCTTAATTCCTTGAATTCGTTACTGTCTCATGGGCGTTATGCCCACACCCTTGCTATTCAGTGTAGTGGCCGTGACGGACAGATGACAACGCGGGTCCGTCCGATTACTTCTTCTGCTTAAGCCTTTTCTGCCACACCAGCAGCTCAAAGACGCCAAACAGAAAGATGCGCCACTGCTCGGCGGCGGTCATCTGCGGGCCATCTTTTGGCAGGGCGGTCTTCATCATTACCATCTGTAAGGCATGCATAAAGGCGGTGAAAACCAGCGCCACGTTAACAAAGATGTTCAGCGGACGCGGGAAGGGGTGAACCAGGTTAAGGATCAGAAATGCCCAGACGCACAGCATCATCAGGCGGCCTAAATTAATCAGCATGTTACGCTCCCTGTACGTAGCGATGATAAAGGTACGTGCCGGTGATAGAGGCGGTAAGCCACCTGTCCGGCTATCTTTTCACGGTGCAGATCCCAATGTGTCGGCACGGGCGGCAGCCCGCTTTCCACTTCGCTCTCTACATAGATTAGCGCGTCATCCGCCAGCCAGCCGTTATTTTCCAACAGCCGCAGCGTCTCGTCGAGCAGGCCCTTACGAAACGGCGGATCGACAAAGACGATATCATGCGGGGTTCCGCTCTGATTGAGGAACGTAAGCGTATTGTCGTTAACAACTTTGCCCTGGGTGGCGCTCAGCGTCGCCAGGTTCTGTTGCAGCTGGCGGGCAACGCCGCGCTCCATCTCTATCAGCGTCGCAGAGGCCGCGTAGCGCGACAGCGCCTCCAGGCCCAGCGCACCGCTGCCGGCGAAGCAGTCGAGGCAGCGGGCGTCTACCATTGAGGGAGCCAGCCAGTTAAACAGGGTCTCTCTGACGCGATCCGTCGTTGGACGCAGGCCGGGGCTGTCCGGAACCGGTAGTTTGCGGCCGCGCCACTGACCACCAATGATGCGTATCTGGCCGCTGGCGGCTCGGTTGGGTTTTTTCATAATGCTGGCTCTGGTCACAATTTTTAGGCCGCTATTTTAGCGGCGGGCGACGCTGGACGAAACCTTAATCCGCAGGCGGTGCTGTAGAATCAGGAAAGTGTTAGACTAACGAATTACTTACACAATTTTCAGTCCCTGTTTGCGACTAGGTTTAGGACAATACGGGCTGTGCCATGAATTAACCGCGAGGAGTGTAGTCGCAAATGGCAAAAGAGAAAAAACGGGGTTTCCTCTCCTGGCTGGGCTTAGGCCCAAAAGAGGAGCCGCAGCAGGCAGAGCCTGAGCAGCAGATTGAACCGCAGCCGGAAGAGCCGATCCAGCAGCAGGCGGTTGTTGAACAAGAAATTGAAAAAGAAGTAGAGGCCGAAGCAAAAGCGGAGCCTGCCCCACATAGCGAAGCCGAATCGGAAGCTTTTGCCGCCGACGTCGTCGAGGTGACGGAGCAGGTAGTTGCCCGGGAAGAGGTTGCAGAAACGGCGCCGGAAGCGGTTATAGAAGAGCCAGCCGCGCCGCAGGAAGCGCCTCTGCACGCTCAGCCGCCGGTGTACCTTGCCGAGGAAGCGCTGCCGCAGGCGGAAG
This sequence comes from Pseudescherichia sp. L3, assembly GCF_024656065.1. Taxonomy (NCBI): domain Bacteria; kingdom Pseudomonadati; phylum Pseudomonadota; class Gammaproteobacteria; order Enterobacterales; family Enterobacteriaceae; genus Pseudescherichia; species Pseudescherichia sp. L3. The sequence continues at coordinate 145,286 of NZ_JANKYC010000003.1, read as the reverse complement.
AGGTTGCCCCCATTGAGCCGGAAGCAGAAGAGTGGTTAACCGAAGACGATCAGCGTGAACTCACCGACGAGGAGCTGGAAGCCGCTGCGCTCTCTGCGCCTGCCGAGGAGGAGATCGTTCTGGAGGAGGAGCCCGTTGAGGTCGCACCTCTGGAGCAGGAGAAGCCCACCAAAGAGGGGTTCTTTGCGCGTCTGAAACGCAGCCTACTGAAAACGAAAGAGAATCTCGGTTCCGGATTTATCAGCCTTTTCCGCGGCAAAAAAATCGATGATGATCTGTTCGAGGAGCTGGAAGAGCAACTGCTGGTGGCGGACGTTGGCGTTGAGACGACGCGTAAAATTATCGCCACGCTGACAGAGAGCGCCAGCCGCAAACAGCTGCAGGATGCCGAGGCGCTCTACGGCCTGCTGAAGGCGGAGATGGGCGATATTCTCGCAAAAGTTGATGCGCCGCTTAATATTGAAGGCAAAACGCCATTTGTTATTCTGATGGTGGGCGTCAACGGCGTCGGGAAAACCACGACCATCGGTAAGCTGGCCCGTCAGTTTGAACAGCAGGGTAAATCGGTGATGCTGGCTGCAGGGGATACTTTCCGCGCGGCAGCGGTTGAGCAGCTCCAGGTGTGGGGCCAGCGCAACAATATTCCGGTGATTGCCCAGCACACCGGTGCGGACTCCGCTTCGGTCATCTTCGATGCGATTCAGGCAGCGAAATCACGCGGCGTTGACGTGCTGATCGCCGATACCGCCGGTCGCTTGCAGAATAAAGCGCACCTGATGGAAGAGCTGAAAAAGATTGTCCGCGTCATGAAAAAGCTGGACGTTGATGCGCCGCACGAAGTGATGCTGACCATTGATGCCAGCACCGGGCAGAATGCAGTAAGCCAGACCCGCCTGTTTAACGAAGCGGTAGGCCTGACGGGGATCACTCTGACCAAGCTGGATGGTACAGCGAAGGGCGGGGTAATCTTCTCCGTCGCCGACCAGTTCGGGATCCCTATTCGGTATATCGGGACTGGCGAGCGTATAGAGGACTTGCGTCCGTTTAATGCGGGCGATTTTATAGAGGCACTTTTTGCCCGAGAGGATTAACAATGATTCGCTTTGAACACGTCAGCAAGGCCTATCTCGGTGGGAGACAAGCGCTGCAGGGGGTGACCTTTCACCTGCAGCAGGGCGAGATGGCATTTCTGACCGGCCACTCTGGCGCAGGGAAAAGTACGCTGCTCAAGCTGATCTGTGGTATTGAGCGGCCAAGCGCCGGGAAAATCTTCTTTGGGGGGCATGATATCAGCCGCCTGAAGAACCGCGAAGTGCCGTTTCTGCGTCGGCAGATCGGCATGATTTTCCAGGATCACCATCTGTTGATGGACCGCACGGTTTACGACAACGTGGCTATCCCGCTAATTATTGCCGGGGCCAGCGGGGATGACATTCGCCGCCGCGTCTCTGCGGCTCTGGATAAGGTCGGGCTGCTGGACAAAGCGAAAAATTTTCCGATCCAACTCTCTGGCGGTGAGCAGCAGCGCGTGGGTATCGCCCGCGCCGTGGTCAACAAGCCTGCGGTGTTGCTGGCGGATGAACCGACCGGTAACCTTGATGAGGCGCTTTCGGAAGGCATTCTGCGCCTGTTCGAAGAGTTTAACCGCGTCGGGGTCACCGTACTGATGGCGACGCACGACATCGGACTGATTTCCCGTCGTTCATATCGGACGCTGAGCCTGAGCGACGGCCATTTGCATGGAGGCCTGGCGGGTGAATAAACGCGACGCAGTAAATCAAATTCGTCAGTTTGGCGGCAAGTTCGATCGCTTCCGCAAGCCTGGCACGGGCGGCAGCCGTCCTCCGTCCGGACGCAGCAAGACACCGCCTAAGCCCGGTTCGCGGAAGAGTAACGTCTTCAATGAGCAGATGCGCTATGCGTTTAGCGGCGCGCTGCAGGATCTCAAGAGCAAGCCGCTGGCAACCTTCCTGACGGTAATGGTGATTGCCATCTCCCTGACGCTGCCCAGCGTCTGCTACATGGTCTATAAGAACGTCAACCAGGCGGCGACCCAGTACTATCCGTCGCCGCAGATCACCGTCTACTTCGATAAGGCGCTGGATGATAACGCCGCCCAGCAGGTAGTAGGCCAGCTGCAGTCGGAGCAGGGGGTGGAGAAGGTCAACTATCTCTCCCGCGAGGACGCCCTCGGCGAGTTCCGTAACTGGTCCGGGTTTGGCGGCGCGCTGGATATGCTCGAAGAGAATCCGCTTCCTGCCGTGGCGGTCGTGGTGCCCAAGCTCGATTTCCAGAGCACCGAGTCGTTGAACACCCTGCGGGATCGTATTACGCGCATCAACGGTATCGATGAAGTGCGTATGGACGACAGCTGGTTTGCCCGCCTGACGGCGCTAACCGGGCTGGTGGGCCGGGTATCGGCGATGATCGGTGTTCTGATGGTGGCCGCCGTCTTCCTGGTGATCGGTAACAGCGTGCGTCTGAGCATCTTCTCCCGCCGCGATACCATCAACGTCCAGAAGCTGATTGGCGCAACCGACGGTTTTATCCTGCGTCCGTTCCTGTATGGCGGGGCGCTGCTGGGCTTTAGCGGAGCGCTGATGTCGCTGATCCTGTCCGAGGTGCTGGTCATGCGGCTCTCTTCTGCCGTAGCCGACGTGGCGAAGGTATTTGGTACCCAGTTCAACCTCGACGGTCTGTCGTTTGACGAATGTCTGCTGCTGCTGCTGGTGTGCTCAATGATCGGCTGGCTGGCCGCCTGGCTGGCGACGGTACAACATTTACGTCACTTTACGCCTGACTAAGCGATTTTTTGATATACTCTTTCCCTGCACTTGATGTCTTGCAGGGAAAGAGTCCCTGTTAACTCTTCTCCCCTGCATCTGTTTTTATCAACGCTGTGTCACAATTTGTGCGTAATCTATTCACACGACGGCATTGAACTTGTGGATAAAATCACTGTCTGATAAAAATGTGGATGATATTCTCGTTGCTCACAATCGCTGGCATGTTTGTGCCTGTTCCTGAAAAGATGAAAGGAACGAACCGCCGCCAGTAAGAAGTCTATTGAGAGGATTTGAATGACCAAAGAAATGCAAACTTTAGCTTTAGCCCCTGTTGGTAACCTGGAGTCGTATATCCGGGCTGCTAACGCTTGGCCGATGTTAACGGCTGATGAAGAGCGGGCGCTGGCTGAAAAGCTGCATTACCAGGGCGATCTGGAAGCAGCTAAAACGCTGATCCTGTCTCACCTGCGCTTTGTTGTTCATATTGCTCGTAACTACTCGGGCTATGGCCTGCCGCAGGCAGACCTAATCCAGGAAGGCAACATCGGTCTGATGAAGGCCGTGCGCCGCTTTAACCCGGAAGTGGGTGTGCGTCTGGTCTCGTTCGCGGTGCACTGGATCAAAGCCGAAATTCATGAATACGTACTGCGTAACTGGCGTATCGTGAAGGTCGCCACCACCAAAGCGCAGCGTAAACTGTTCTTTAACCTGCGTAAATCCAAGCAGCGTCTGGGCTGGTTCAACCAGGACGAAGTCGAAATGGTCGCACGCGAGCTGGGCGTCTCCAGTAAAGACGTGCGTGAGATGGAGTCCCGTATGGCCGCGCAGGACATGACCTTTGATATGTCCTCTGACGACGAGTCCGACAGCCAGCCGATGGCTCCGGTGCTCTACCTGCAGGATAAATCGTCTAACTTTGCCGATGGCATTGAAGATGATAACTGGGAAGAGCAGGCGGCAAACCGCCTGACCGACGCGATGCAGGGTCTTGACGAGCGTAGCCAGGCGATTATTCGCGCCCGCTGGCTGGACGAAGATAACAAGTCCACGCTGCAGGAGCTGGCCGACCAGTACGGCGTCTCGGCTGAGCGCGTACGCCAGCTGGAAAAGAACGCGATGAAAAAGCTGCGCGCGGCTATCGAAGCCTAACTTAAGCGCAGTCACCTGCTAAACCCCTGGATGAAAGTCCGGGGGTTTTGTTTTTTTAGCGCCCGCTCTGGCGAATTTTTAGCCCCTGGCAAACACTTACAGATGCGCTATGCATGGGTATTTCTCAGGGGGACAGGGTGAAAAATAACGAACTAAACGAACGGCGTCTACAGGCGACGCCACGCGGCATCGGCGTCATGTGTAACTTCTTCGCCGAAAGAGCAGAGAACGCCACGCTGTGGGACGTAGAGGGCAACGAGGTGATCGACTTCGCCGCCGGGATCGCGGTACTGAATACCGGCCATCGCCACCCGAAAGTCGTGGCGGCAGTAGAGAAACAGCTGCACGCCTTTACCCATACGGCCTATCAGGTGGTGCCCTATGAGAGCTACGTGACGCTGGCGGAGAAGATCAACGCCCGCGTGCCGGTCGAGGGGCCGGCAAAAACCGCCTTCTTCTCAACCGGCGCGGAAGCGGTTGAGAACGCGATTAAAATCGCCCGCGCCTATACCAAACGCCCCGGCGTAATCGCTTTCGGCGGCGGCTTCCATGGCCGGACCTCAATGACGATGGCCCTGACCGGTAAAGTCGCTCCCTACAAAATGGGCTTTGGCCCTTTCCCCGGTTCGATCTTCCATGCTCAGTACCCCAATGCGGTGCACAATGTCTCAACCCAGGATGCTCTGAACAGTCTGGATCGTATCTTTAAAGCTGATATTGCCCCGGATCAGGTGGCAGCCATTCTGCTGGAACCGGTGCAGGGTGAGGGCGGCTTTGTTATTGCGCCCGATGACTTTATGCAGGGCGTGCGTAAGCTCTGCGACCAGCACGGTATCCTGCTCATCGCTGACGAGGTACAGAGCGGCTATGCCCGTACCGGTAAGCTCTTTGCGATGGAGCACTACAGCGTCAGGCCGGATCTGATCACCATGGCGAAGAGCCTTGCGGGCGGCATGCCGCTGTCGGCGGTCTCCGGTCGTGCCGAGGTGATGGATGCCCCCGCTCCGGGTGGGCTGGGTGGCACCTACGCCGGCAATCCGCTGGCAATTGCCTCTGCGCTGGCGGTGCTGGAGGTCATTGAAGAGGAGCAGCTTTGCGAGCGCTCCCGCGTGCTCGGCGAGGCGCTGGTCGCGGCGCTGAACAACGCCAGGGCCAGCTGCCCGTACATCGCTGAGGTGCGTGCCCTGGGTTCTATGGTCGCCGTGGAGTTTAGCGATCCGCAAACCGGCGAGCCGTCGCCTGCCTTTACCCAGAAAGTGCAGGCCCACGCGCTGGAGGCGGGCCTGCTGCTGCTCAGCTGCGGCGTTTACGGCAACGTGATCCGCTTCCTCTATCCGCTTACCATCCCCGATGCGCAGTTCCGCCGGGCGCTCGATATCATCTCCCGCTCGTTAACACAGTAACTCGCACGCCCGGCGGCAACGATCTGCCGGGCATACACGATTTACATTTCAAAATAGCTATTCCTAAAAGATAAAAATGGGGTATGTTTTAGCATAGTGTGCTGAAAAGGCGCGTACAGCAGACGCATATATGAAATAAAGCGCCATAAAACAACATCACAACAAACGTTACAACCAGAACAATGGGGAATCTCAGGATGAAAATGAAGGGTAAAGCGTTACTGGCAGGATGTATTGCGCTGGCGTTCAGCACCATGGCACAGGCAGACATTAAAGTGGCCGTGGTGGGCGCAATGTCCGGTCCGGTTGCGCAGTACGGCGATCAGGAGTTTACCGGTGCGGAGCAGGCCGTTGCAGACATTAATGCGAAGGGCGGTATCAAAGGCGAAAAACTGCAAATTGTAAAATATGATGATGCCTGCGACCCGAAACAGGCCGTTGCGGTAGCGAACAAAGTGATTAACGACGGCATTAAATATGTTATCGGCCATCTTTGCTCCTCCTCTACCCAGCCAGCTTCTGATATCTACGAAGACGAAGGCATTCTGATGATCACGCCTGCGGCGACCGCGCCGGAGCTGACCGCGCGTGGTTACAAGCTGGTATTACGCACTACCGGTCTTGACTCTGACCAGGGCCCGACCGCGGCGAAATACATTCTGGAAAAGGTGAAACCGCAGCGTATCGCCATTGTTCACGACAAACAGCAGTACGGTGAAGGCCTGGCCCGCGCCGTGCAGGATAACCTGAAGAAAGGCAACGCGAACGTGGTCTTCTTTGACGGCATTACCGCCGGTGAGAAAGACTTCTCCACGCTGGTGGCGCGCCTGAAGAAAGAGAATATTGATTTTGTTTACTACGGTGGCTACCACCCTGAGATGGGCCAGATCCTGCGCCAGGCCCGCGCTGCTGGCCTGAAAACTCAGTTTATGGGCCCGGAAGGGGTCGCGAACGTATCGCTCTCTAACATCGCCGGCGAATCCGCAGAAGGCATGCTGGTAACCAAGCCGAAGAACTACGATCAGGTTCCGGCGAACAAACCGATTGTAGATGCGATCAAAGCGAAGAAACAGGATCCGAGCGGCGCGTTCGTGTGGACCACCTACGCCGCGCTGCAGTCGCTGCAGGCAGGCCTGAATCAGTCTGCCGATCCGGCAGAAATCGCCACCTGGCTGAAAGCCAACTCGGTAGAGACCGTAATGGGCCCGCTGACGTGGGATGAGAAGGGCGATCTGAAGGGCTTTGAGTTCGGCGTGTTTACCTGGCATGCCAACGGTACCGCAACCGACGCCAAATAATTTTCCCGTCGCCTTTCGCGCCGCAGGTGTGTTGGCTGCGTTCCTCAACGCCGGTCACTTACTCATGTAAGCTCCCGGGGATTTCCGAACTTGCCGCCTGCCTGCAACACGAAATGCTGGGGAAAATGGATATGCTAATTTGATCCCGTAGGCCCGGTAAGCGCTAGCGCCACCGGGCTTTTTTATTGTCTTCTCACACGGCAGGCGTTGAATTTTTATACCGACAAGCATAAAATAAATGTACGGTAAATATCCGTACATATACGCTATCATGCTTTCACGCTGATAGCTGGAGAAGACATCATGACGGCACTAAAAAAGCAGCGTATCGATCTGCGTTTAACTGACGATGACAAAAGCATCATTGAGGAGGCTGCGGCCCTGACCAATCAGTCAGTCACTCAGTTTATGCTCACTAGCGCAGCAGAAAGAGCCGCAGAAGTTATTGAGCAGCATCGCCGGGTTATTCTTAACGACGAATCCTGGACCCGCGTCATGGAAGCGCTCGGTAACCCACCCTCACCGAATGAGAAACTTCACCGCGCGGCGAAACGTCTTCAAGACATGGAGTGAACCGTGGAAAACCTGACGATAGAGATCTTCGTAGAGGATGCGGAGTATGACTGGCAGCATTTCGACTGCGGGGAAACGGGTCTCAGTCTCTTTTTAATCGAGCATCTCAAACGGCAGCATGGTGGAAAAATCCTGCGCGCCTATATTCTTCGAACAACAACGCCGGAACGGCGGGTGCTAGGCTACTACACTCTGTCAGGAAGCTGCTTTGAACGTGTTGCCCTGCCGTCAAAGTCACAGCAGAAGAAAATCCCTTACAAAAACGTTCCCAGCGTCACCTTAGGCCGCCTGGCCGTCGATCGCTCTCTGCAGGGAAAAGGGTGGGGTTCGGTATTGGTTTCCCATGCGATGAAGGTAGTCTATTCCGCCTCCCAGGCGGTGGGTATTCATGGTCTATTTGTTGAGGCCATGAATGAGAAAGCGCATGCGTTTTATCTCTCGCTGGGATTTATCCCGCTAACAGGAGAAAACGCGCACGCGCTTTTTTATCCGACAAAATCTATCGAAAGGCTTTTTTCATAGCCGCTACAGCCGCTTCTCCCAGCCGTTCTGCCGCGGGCTAAAGCCCAGCGCCTGGGTAAAGGCAGCCATAACGCTGCGATCTTCGACGCCGACGTCCGCTATCCACCAGCGGGTCACGTCTGGATTGCGCGCCATCGCCTCTTCAATCAGGTACTGCCCTACGCCACGACGACGCGTCACGTCCCGCACGCGCAGAGAATCCAGCGCCCCCTCGCTGCCGCTGAGGGTCACTCGCACCGCCGCCAGCAGTCGCTCATTAAAACGGGCGGCGTAGATCTGGTGCGTATCGTCAACGTTCAGCGACGATGCGGAGTACTCCGGCCAAATTTTAGCTAAATCAATGCGATCCTGGTCGCTAAACGTGTCTAAACGGATGATGGTCAGTTTCATTCACTGCGGGTCCAAATCTCAAAAGATGACAGCAGTGTACTCAATTTCCTTAGCCAGACGCTTTCACTTTTTCGCTGTCGGGATCAGCTGAATACTTTTAACGCAGCCGCTGAAGCAGTTTTAAACGTCAGGGATCGAAAAACAGGCAGTTTATTTATCTATGGAGTAGTGATTTATTCCGCTCTTTGTCCCATTATTTTATGCTGGAAGAGGCGCTTTTTTTTGTTTATCTCTGTATCAATACAGAATATTATCTCTGCTTAATAGCCTGAAAAATAGAGTATTTACTCAGGTTTTACGGTAAAAACTGCGCTAAACCATTAAGCAAGCTGGTAAAAATAGCGTTGTTCAATAAAAGTACAGAATGCTTTTTAACCATAATAAAACAAAATATATACACATCACGACGGTAATGGGGATTTCAGGTTATGAGAAGGAACGCGAAGACGTTGAGCGCGGGTGCGATTGCACGGATAAGGGATTTGAGTTCGGTGTCTTTGAATGGCATGCCGATGGTTCGTCTTCGGTAGCTCAGTAAATCTCAATCGCCCGCTTAGCCGGGCGAGTTTAGAAAGGTTACGTTATGTCCGAGCAGTTTCTCTACTTCCTGCAGCAGATGTTTAACGGCGTGACGCTGGGAAGCACCTATGCACTTATCGCCATCGGTTACACCATGGTCTACGGCATTATCGGCATGATCAACTTCGCCCACGGCGAGGTCTATATGATCGGTAGCTATGTCTCCTTTATGATCATCGCCGCCCTGATGATGATGGGCATCGACAGCAGCTGGCTGCTGGTGGCCGCCGGATTCGTTGGCGCGATTGTGATCGCCAGCGCCTACGGCTGGAGTATCGAACGGGTGGCCTATCGCCCGGTGCGTAATTCTAAACGCCTGATCGCGCTGATCTCCGCCATCGGGATGTCCATCTTCCTGCAAAACTACGTTAGCCTGACCGAAGGGTCACGTGACGTGGCGCTGCCAAGCCTGTTCAACGGTCAGTGGACTATCGGCAGCAGCGAGAACTTCTCCGCCTCGATCACCACCATGCAGCTGGTGATCTGGATCGTCACCTTCGTTGCCATGCTGGCGCTGACTCTGTTCATCCGCTACTCCCGCATGGGCCGCGCCTGCCGCGCCTGCGCGGAAGATTTAAAGATGGCCAGCCTGCTGGGAATTAACACCGACCGCGTTATCGCGCTCACCTTCGTGATCGGTGCGGCGATGGCCGCCGTGGCGGGCGTGCTGCTCGGCCAGTTCTACGGCGTGATTAACCCCTACATCGGCTTTATGGCCGGGATGAAGGCCTTTACCGCCGCGGTGCTGGGTGGGATCGGCAGTATTCCTGGCGCGATGATTGGCGGCCTGATCCTCGGCGTGGCCGAATCGCTCTCCTCCGCGTATCTGAGTACCGAGTATAAAGATGTGGTGTCGTTTGCGCTGCTGATCCTGGTGCTGTTGGTAATGCCAACCGGTATCCTGGGCCGCCCGGAGGTTGAAAAAGTATGAAACCGATGCATTTTGCGATGGCGCTGCTCTCCGCTGCGCTCTTCTTTGTGCTGGCCGGCGTCTTTATGGGCGTCCAGCTGAGTCTCGACGGCACTAAGCTGGTAGTCGGCAGCGCGGCGGATATCCGCTGGCAGTGGGTCTTTATCGGCACCGCCGTGGTCTTTCTGTTCCAGCTTCTGCGTCCACTGATGCAAAAAGGGCTGAAGAACGTCTCCGGGCCGAAGTTTATCCTGCCCGCCATTGACGGGTCGACGGTTAAGCAGAAGCTGTTCCTTGTTGCCCTGCTGGTCGCTGCCGTGGCGTGGCCGTTTGTGGTCTCACGCGGCACGGTGGATATCGCCACCCTGACCATGATCTACATTATCCTCGGCCTCGGGCTGAACGTGGTGGTCGGCCTCTCGGGTCTGCTGGTGCTGGGCTACGGCGGCTTCTACGCCATCGGAGCCTATACCTTTGCCCTGCTGAACCACTATTACGGCCTCGGCTTCTGGACCTGCCTGCCGCTGGCGGGGCTGGTGTCCGCCGCGGCGGGCTTCCTGCTGGGCTTCCCGGTGCTGCGCCTGCGCGGTGACTATCTGGCGATCGTGACCCTCGGCTTCGGCGAGATCGTGCGTATTCTGCTGCTCAACAACACCGAAGTGACCGGTGGCCCGAACGGTATCAGCCAGATCCCGAAACCGACGCTGTTTGGCCTTGAGTTTAGCCGTACCGCCCGCGAAGGCGGCTGGGATACCTTCAGCAACTTCTTCGGCGTGAAGTACGATCCCAGCGACCGGGTTGTGTTCCTCTACCTGGTGGCGCTGCTGCTGATGGTCTTTACCCTGTTCGTGATCAACCGCCTGCTGCGCATGCCGCTGGGCCGGGCGTGGGAAGCGCTGCGTGAGGATGAGATCGCCTGCCGCTCGCTGGGCCTCAATCCGACCCGCATCAAGCTGACCGCCTTTACCATCAGCGCCGGGTTTGCTGGCTTTGCCGGTACGCTGTTCGCCGCCCGTCAGGGCTTCGTCAGCCCGGAATCCTTTACCTTTGCCGAGTCCGCCTTTGTGCTGGCGATTGTGGTGCTGGGTGGGATGGGCTCGCAGTTCGCGGTTATCCTTGCGGCGATCCTGCTGGTGGTCTCCCGTGAGCTGATGCGTGATTTCAATGAGTACAGCATGTTAATGCTGGGTGGTCTGATGGTACTGATGATGATTTGGCGTCCTGAAGGCTTGCTGCCAATGACCCGTCCGCAGTTGAAACTGAAAAGCGGACACGTGAAAGGAGAGCAGGCATGAGTGAGCCATTACTGTCCGTTAACGGCCTGATGATGCGCTTCGGCGGGCTGCTGGCGGTAAACAACGTCGCGCTGGATCTGCATCCGCAGGAGATTGTCTCCCTGATTGGGCCAAACGGCGCGGGCAAAACCACGGTCTTTAACTGCCTGACCGGCTTCTATAAGCCCACCGGCGGCACCATCATGCTGCGTGACCAGCACCTGGAAGGGCTGCCGGGGCAGCAGATTGCCCGCATGGGCGTGGTGCGTACCTTCCAGCACGTGCGTCTGTTCCGGGAGATGACGGTGATTGAGAACCTGCTGGTGGCCCAGCATCAGCAGCTCAAGACCGGCCTCTTCTCCGGCCTGCTGAAAACGCCTGCTTTCCGCCGCGCCCAGAGTGAAGCGCTGGATCGCGCTGCGACCTGGCTGGACCGCATCGGGTTGCTGGCGCACGCTAACCGTCAGGCCAGCAACCTGGCCTACGGCGACCAGCGTCGTCTGGAGATCGCTCGCTGCATGGTGACCCAGCCGGAGATCCTGATGCTGGACGAGCCAGCGGCCGGGCTGAACCCGAAAGAGACCAAAGAGCTGGACGAGCTGATCGTTGAGCTGCGTAACCATCACAACACCACTATTCTGCTGATTGAGCACGATATGAAGCTGGTGATGGGTATCTCCGACCGTATCTACGTGGTAAACCAGGGCACGCCGCTGGCAAACGGCACGCCGGAGCAGATTCGTAACAACCCGGACGTGATCCGCGCCTATTTAGGTGAAGCATAATGGGGGCGAGGCCTAAGATGGAAAACGTGATGTTATCTTTTGACCAGGTAAGTGCCCACTATGGCAAAATCCAGGCGCTGCACGACGTCAGCCTGCATATCAACCAGGGTGAAATCGTCACCCTGATCGGGGCCAACGGCGCGGGTAAGACCACGCTGCTCGGTACCCTGTGCGGCGATCCGCGCGCCAGCAGCGGGCGCATTGTCTTTGATGGTAAAGACATTACCGACTGGCAGACGGCGAAAATCATGCGTGAAGCGGTGGCGATTGTCCCGGAAGGGCGACGCGTCTTCTCGCGCATGACGGTAGAGGAGAACCTGGCGATGGGCGGTTTCTTTGCCGATCGTGACCAGTTCCATACCCGCCTCAAGTGGGTTTATGAGCTGTTCCCACGCCTGCACGAGCGCCGTATTCAGCGGGCCGGGACCATGTCCGGCGGCGAGCAGCAGATGCTGGCCATCGGTCGGGCACTGATGAGCCAGCCGCGTCTGCTGCTGCTCGACGAGCCCTCTCTTGGTCTTGCGCCGATCATTATCCAGCAGATCTTTGACACCATCGAGCAGCTGCGCAAAGAGGGGATGACCATCTTCCTCGTGGAGCAGAACGCCAACCAGGCGCTGAAGCTCGCCGATCGCGGCTACGTGCTGGAGAACGGTCGCGTGGTGCTGTCCGATACCGGCGACGCGCTGCTGGCCAACGAAGCGGTGCGCAGCGCCTACCTCGGCGGCTAAGTAAGTTCCTTTCCAGGCCCTGCGACAAGCTTGCCGGGCCTGGAAATGCTCACGCTTCTGTACGGGTTAGTTGTACAATAAACGCGTACTTAAGAGGAGGCGCTATGCGTACAATGAGCTACAGTGAAGTCCGACAAAATCTTGCAGCGGCGCTGGATTCGGCAGCGGCTGGCACACCGGTAACCATTACGCGTCGCGGGCACAAGCCAGCGGTGATCATCAGCACTGAAGAGTTTGAACGTTACCAGGCGGCAAAGCTGGATGCGGAATTTGACGCCATCATGAGCGTACATGGCAACGAAATCAGGGAACTGGCCGATAAATGACGCTTCAGTTCATCTCAGCAGAAGAGATTATACGTTTTCACGATAAGCTTCTAAGCGTAACGCCAGGCGTAGCGGGCATGCCCGACCCGGGGCGAGCTGAAGCCTTGCTGTATCGCGTCTTAAACAAACATGAATACGAAGGGATATCCGATATCTGGACCCTCGCCGCGATGCACCTGCTTGCCATCTCCCGTGGACATATCTTTAACGACGGTAATAAACGCACGGCCCTGTTCATCACGCTGCTGTTCCTTAAGCGTAACGGCATCTCGCTGCCAGCTAATGCCGATTACGTCGAGCTAACGGTGGCCGCGGCTGCGGGTCAGCTGTCACTTGAGGAGATCGCCCACCGTCTGCGCGGGTAAGATTTACCCGCCATCGTACCGTCACCGTTTCATCATCCCTCTGCCGCCTCTCTGTCATACTTTTGTAAACAAACGGTTATTTTTCTGTCATTTGAGCGTGTCATGTTACTTCGCGAGCACGAAAAGCGTGATATCGCGCATCCGGCACAACAAGAGAGATAACCGAATGATATCGTTACGACATACAGCTTTAGGATTAGCGTTAGGTCTGGCGTTTGCAGGTCAGGCTATGGCAGTGACCACCATTCCGTTCTGGCATTCGATGGAAGGGCAGCTGGGTAAAGAGGTGGACTCCCTGGCGCAACGTTTTAATGATACCCATCCAGATTACAAAATTGTGCCGGTCTACAAAGGCAACTACGAGCAGAGCCTGAGCGCCGGGATTGCCGCCTTCCGTACCGGTAACGCCCCTGCCATTTTGCAGGTCTATGAAGTCGGCACCGCGACCATGATGGCCTCGAAAGCCATTAAGCCGGTGTATGAAGTGTTCAGCGATGCGGGTATCAAGTTTGACGAGTCGCAGTTTGTGCCGACCGTCTCCGGCTACTACACCGATGCGAAATCCGGCCATCTGCTCTCCCAGCCGTTCAACAGCTCCACTCCGGTGCTCTACTACAACAAAGATGCCTTCAAAAAAGCGGGCTTAGATCCAGAGCAGCCGCCGAAAACCTGGCAGGATCTTGCTGCCTACACCGCGAAGCTAAAAGCAGCCGGCATGAAGTGCGGCTACGCCAGCGGCTGGCAGGGCTGGATCCAGATCGAAAACTTCAGCGCCTGGCACGGTCTGCCGGTCGCCACTAAAAACAACGGCTTTGACGGCACCGACGCGGTGCTGGAGTTCAACAAGCCGGAGCAGGTCAAGCACATCGCGATGCTGGCCGATCTCAACAAAAAAGGCGACTTCAGCTACTTCGGGCGCAAGGATGAGTCCACCGAGAAGTTCTATAACGGTGACTGCGCGATCACTACCGCCTCGTCTGGTTCGCTGGCGGATATTCGTCAGTACGCCAAATTTAACTACGGCGTGGGCATGATGCCGTATGACGCCGACGTGAAGGGCGCGCCGCAGAACGCCATCATCGGCGGGGCCAGCCTGTGGGTGATGCAGGGCAAAGATAAACCGACCTATACCGGCGTTGCCCAGTTCCTTGAGTTCCTGGCGAAGCCGGAAAATGCGGCCGAGTGGCACCAGAAGACCGGCTATCTGCCGATCACCACCGCCGCTTACGATCTGACCCGCGAGCAGGGCTTCTACGACAAGAATCCAGGCGCGGATATCGCCACCCGCCAGATGCTGAACAAGCCGCCGTTGCCGTTCACCAAAGGGCTGCGCCTCGGCAACATGCCGCAGATCCGCACCATCGTGGATGAAGAGCTGGAGTCGGTCTGGACCGGCAAGAAAACCCCGCAGCAGGCGCTGGACAGCGCGGTAGAGCGGGGTAACCAGCTGCTGCGCCGCTTTGAGCAGTCCACCAAATCATAAACGTTGCAGCAATCCGTAGGCCGGGTCAGGCGTAGCCGCCACCCGGCGTTTTCTCAGGAATAAAACGCCCTATGTCATCATCCCGTCCGGTATTCCGCTCGCGCTGGCTTCCCTATGCGCTGGTCGCGCCGCAGCTGATTATTACCGTTATCTTTTTTATCTGGCCCGCGGGTGAAGCGCTGTGGTACTCGGTGCAGAGCGTCGATCCGTTCGGTCTCTCCAGCCAGTTCGTTGGGCTGGACAACTTTATGGCGTTGCTGCATGACAGCTACTATCTGGACTCCTTCTGGACGACGATAAAGTTCAGCGCGCTGGTGACCTTCTCTGGCCTGCTGGCCTCGCTCTTTTTTGCCGCGCTGGTAGATTACGTGGTGCGCGGCAGCCGCTTTTATCAGACGCTGATGCTGCTGCCCTACGCCGTGGCACCTGCCATCGCCGCCGTGCTGTGGATCTTTCTCTTCAACCCGGGGCGCGGGCTGATTACCCACGCGCTGGAGCAGATTGGCTACAGCTGGAACCATGCCCAGAACAGCGGCCAGGCGATGTTTCTGGTGGTTTTTGCCTCGGTGTGGAAGCAGATCAGCTACAACTTTCTCTTCTTCTTCGCCGCGCTACAGTCAATTCCCCGCTCGCTGGTAGAGGCCGCCGCCATTGACGGTGCCGGACCGGTGCGTCGCTTCTTCCAGCTTTCGCTGCCGCTGATCGCCCCCGTCAGCTTCTTTCTGCTGGTGGTCAACCTGGTGTATGCCTTCTTCGATACCTTCCCGGTGATCGATGCCGCGACCGCCGGTGGACCGGTGCAGGCCACTACCACGCTGATCTACAAGATCTACCGGGAAGGCTTTGCCGGGCTGGATCTCTCCGCCTCTGCCGCCCAGTCGGTGGTGCTGATGCTGCTGGTGATCGCCCTGACGGTCGTCCAGTTCCGCTACGTCGAGAGTAAGGTGCGCTACCAATGATTGAAAACCGACGCGGGCTGACCCTCTTCAGCCATGTGATGCTGATCCTCGGCATCGCCGCCATTCTCTTTCCGCTCTACGTCGCCTTTGTGGCAGCCACGCTGGACAACCGGGCGGTGTTCGAGACGCCGATGACGCTGATCCCCGGCAGCCATCTGCTGGATAACCTGAAGACCATCTGGCTGCAGGGTGTGGGAGCCAACAGCGCGCCGTTTTGGCTACTGCTGCTCAACAGCTTCATCATGGCTTTTAGCATTACGGTAGGGAAGATTGCGGTTTCGATGCTCTCTGCTTTTGCCATCGTCTGGTTCCGCTTCCCGCTGCGCAATCTCTTCTTCTGGATGATCTTTATCACCCTGATGCTGCCGGTGGAGGTGCGTATCTTCCCGACGGTAGAGGTGATCGCCAACCTGAAGATGCTCGACAGCTACACCGGGCTGACGCTGCCCCTGATGGCCTCGGCCACCGCGACTTTCCTGTTTCGTCAGTTCTTTATGACCCTGCCGGACGAGCTGATCGAAGCCGCGCGCATTGACGGCGCATCGCCGATGCGCTTTTTCCGCGACATCGTGCTGCCGCTGTCGAAAACCAACCTTGCGGCGCTGTTTGTCATCACCTTTATCTACGGCTGGAATCAGTACCTGTGGCCGCTGCTGATCGTCAGCGACGTCAACCTGGGCACTGCCGTGGCGGGAATTAAAGGGATGATTGCTACCGGGGAGGGCACTACCCAGTGGAACCAGGTGATGGCGGCGATGCTGCTGACCCTGATTCCCCCCGTTGTTATCGTATTAGCCATGCAGCGTGCCTTTGTGCGTGGCCTGGTCGACAGTGAGAAGTAGGTAAAAACATGGCTGGATTAAAACTACAGGCAGTAAGCAAAAGCTGGGACGGCGGCAAGACTCAGGTGATCCAACCCCTGACCCTGGACGTGTCGGATGGCGAATTTATCGTGATGGTCGGCCCCTCCGGCTGCGGCAAGTCGACCCTGCTGCGGATGGTGGCCGGGCTGGAACGGGTCACCAGCGGCGACGTCTGGATCGACCGCCAGCGAGTAACCGAGATGGAGCCGAAAGAGCGCGGCATCGCCATGGTATTCCAGAACTATGCCCTCTATCCGCATATGAGCGTGGAAGAGAATATGGCGTGGGGATTAAAAATTCGCGGCATGGGTAAAGCGCACATCGCCGAGCGGGTCAAAGAGGCAGCGCGTATTCTGGAGCTGGATAGCCTGCTGAAACGTCGCCCGCGGGAGCTTTCCGGCGGCCAGCGTCAGCGCGTAGCGATGGGCCGGGCGATCGTCCGCGATCCTGCCGTCTTTCTGTTTGATGAGCCGCTCTCCAACCTCGACGCCAAGCTGCGCGTCCAGATGCGCCTCGAACTTCAGCAGCTGCACCGCCGCCTGAAGACCACTTCGCTCTACGTCACCCACGATCAGGTTGAGGCCATGACCCTGGCGCAGCGGGTGATGGTGATGAACAAGGGCGTGGCGGAGCAGATCGGCACGCCGGTAGAAGTGTATGAGAAACCGGCCAGCCGCTTTGTGGCGAGCTTTATCGGCAGTCCGGCGATGAACCTGCTGGATGGGCGCATCAGCACCGCCGGGGATCACTTTGAACTGGAGAGCGGTATGGCTCTGCCCATCAACTGGTACTACCGGGGCTACGCCGGGCGCAAGATGACGCTGGGTATCCGCCCGGAGCATATTACGCTAAGCTCACAATCCGCAGGCGGCATTCCGCTGGTAATAGATACCCTGGAGATGCTGGGGGCGGATAACCTGGCCCACGGCCGCTGGGGCGAGCAGAAGCTGGTGGTGCGGCTACCGCATCACGATCGCCCGACACCGGGCAGTACGCTGTGGCTGAACATGCCCGAGAGCCACCTGCACCTTTTTGATGGTGAAACAGGACAACGTTTATGAGTCACTGGCCTTACCCCACTGTCGTCGCCCATCGCGGCGGCGGCAAGCTGGCCCCGGAGAATACCCTCGCGGGCATCGATACCGGCGCGCGCCTCGGTCACACCATGATCGAGTTTGACGTCAAGCTCTCCCGCGACGGGGAGATCTTCCTGCTGCACGACGATAACCTGGAGCGCACCAGCAACGGCTGGGGTGTGGCGGGCGATCTGCCGTGGAGCGATCTGCTGAAGGTGGATGCAGGGAGCTGGTTTAGCGGCGCGTTCAAGGGCGAGCCGCTGCCGCTGCTCTCGCAGGTGGCGGATCGCTGCCGGCAGCATGGCATGATGGCTAACATTGAGATCAAGCCGACCACGGGTACCGGGCCGCTGACGGGAAAAACGGTGGCGCTGGCGGCGCGGGCGCTCTGGCAGGGCATGACACCGCCGCTGCTCTCCTCATTTGAAATTGATGCTCTGGAGGCCGCGCAGCAGGCCGCCCCGGAGCTGCCGCGCGGTCTGCTGCTGGACGCGTGGCGCGAAGACTGGCGTGCGCTAGCAACGCGCCTCGGCTGCGTCTCGCTACACCTTAACCACAAGCTGCTGGATGAACAGCGGACGGCAGAGATTAAAGCAGCCGGGCTGCATATTCTGGTCTACACCGTCAATCAGCCCCAGCGTGCGGCGGAGCTGCTACGCTGGGGCGTGGACTGCATCTGTACCGATCGCATCGACACTATCGGCCCGGATTTCCAGCCCTAAGGACTCATCGTCTTCAGGGGAATAGTGGGCTGCGGCGTGCCGGACGGATTTAGCATGCTGCCGCTAGTGTTGGGCAACATCTGTTCGCGGCTGTTATCCAGTCTGCCCGGCTGCGAATCCAGCATGCGCTGGGAGTTGTTATTGATCTGCGACTCCAGGTGCTGCTGCTGCATGCGCGTCTGGGTCTGAAGCTGCTGGTTCAGCATGCCTTTCTGCTGGCTTTGCTGATTCAGCATCTGGGTCTGCATCCGCTGCTGGCTGGGGATTTGATACCCCGGCTGGTTCGGGTTATTCATGGTATTGATCGGCTGCGCGAAAACGCTAAGCGGTAGCAACAGAGCCAGAGATAAGAGGTATTTCATCGTGATGTCCTCCTGTAGGTGGATCAGTTAAGTTTACTTGCTCAGCGCAAAGACTGTGCGTTTTTTAGCGTTGTGAACCAGGATTAAGCAGCAATATCAGCCATTTTTCCTGGAGAATAATGATGAGTAAGCCTAAGTTTGCGCGCTGGGCCGCTATCGCGGCGCTGGTCGCTGGAAGCTGTTTTGGCGTGGCCGCCGCGCCGCAGCCGGAAGCGCCCCCCGTCTCCTACGGCGTTGAAGCCGATACTTTCCACCCGGTGCGCGAGCCGCAGGGGATGGTGGCGTCGGTGGATGCCGCCGCCACCCGCGTGGGTGTTGATATTCTAAAGCAGGGCGGTAACGCGGTGGATGCCGCCGTAGCGGTGGGCTATGCGCTGGCGGTGACCCATCCGCAGGCCGGAAACCTCGGCGGCGGCGGATTCATGCTGCTGCGTACCAAAGACGGGACTACCACCGCCATCGACTTCCGTGAGATGGCCCCGGCCCAGGCCAGCCGGGATATGTTCCTCGACGACCAGGGCAACCCCGACAGTAAAAAATCCCTGACCTCTCATCTGGCGACCGGTACCCCCGGCACGGTGGCGGGTTTCTCATTGGCGCTGGAGAAGTACGGCACGCTGCCGCTGAACAAGGTGGTGCAGCCCGCCATCAAGCTGGCCCGGCAGGGTTTTACGGTTAATGACGCCCTGGCGGAGGATCTGAAAACCTACGGCAGCGAAGTCTTGCCCAATCACGACAACAGCAAGGCGATCTTCTGGAAAAATGGCGAGCCGCTGAAGAAAGGTGACAAGCTGGTTCAGGCTAATCTGGCCAAGAGCCTGGAGATGATTGCCGAGCTGGGGCCGGATGCCTTCTATAAGGGGGCGATTGCCGATCAGATCGCCCAGGAGATGAGCAAGAACGGCGGCCTGATGACCAAAGAGGATCTGGCGGCCTACCGGGCGGTGGAGCGCACCCCCATCAGCGGCGACTACAGAGGTTATCAGGTCTTCTCCATGCCGCCGCCCTCCTCAGGCGGGATCCATATCGTGCAGATCCTTAATATCCTTGAAAACTTCGACCTGGCGAAATATGGCTTTGGCAGCGCGGATGCCATGCAGGTGATGGCCGAGGCGGAGAAGTACGCCTATGCCGACCGCTCGGAGTACCTTGGCGACCCGGACTTTGTCAAAGTGCCGTGGCAGGCGCTGACCAATAAAGAGTATGCCAAATCCATTGCCCAGCAGATCGACGTTAACAAGGCCAGGCCGTCGAGCCAGATCCGTCCCGGCAAGCTGGCGCCTTACGAGAGTAACCAGACTACCCACTTCTCGGTGGTGGATAAAGACGGTAACGCGGTGGCGGTGACCTATACCCTGAACACCGTCTTTGGCACCGGGATTGTGGCGGGCAATACCGGCATTCTGCTCAACAACGAGATGGATGACTTCTCGGCCAAGCCGGGCGTGCCAAACGTGTATGGGCTGGTGGGTGGCGATGCCAACGCTGTGGGGCCAAACAAGCGTCCGCTTTCGTCGATGTCCCCAACCATCGTTGTTAAAGACGGTAAAACCTGGCTAGTAACCGGCAGCCCGGGCGGGAGCCGAATTATCACCACCGTGCTGCAAATGGTGGTCAACAGCATCGATTTTAAAATGAACGTGGCCGAAGCGACTAACGCGCCGCGCTTCCATCATCAGTGGCTGCCTGACGAGCTGCGCGTAGAGAAGGGCTTTAGCCCGGATACGCTGAAAATGCTGGAGCAGAAGGGACAGAAAGTGGCGCTGAAGGAGGCGATGGGCAGCACCCAAAGCATCATGGTAGGTGAAGACGGGGCGCTGTATGGCGCGTCGGATCCGCGTTCGGTGGATGACTTAACGGCGGGGTATTAATGTGTAGGCCGGGTGGCGCTGTGCCACCCGGCAATCTCTTATTTCATCCGTGCCATAAAGTAGGAGTCCACCAGCTCGCCGTTGCGCAGAGCGTACTTTTTGGCGGTGCCTTCGATCTCAAATCCATGCTTGCGATAGAGCGCGACAGCGGCTTCGTTATCGGCATACACCGACAGTTCTATACGCTCAATGCGCAGCCAGTTCTCGCACACATCAATCATGGCTTTCATCAGGGCGCTGGCGACGCCCCGCTGGCGAAAGGCGGGCGAGACGGCAAGACCAAACTCTGCCGCGTGGCTGCGGCGCGGATTCTGCTCTACGCTGATGCCAATGTGCCCAGCGACTTCCCCATCAATAGTGGCGACGAGCATACGGTGGCCGGGCCGGGACTTAACGCGCTCCTGCCAAAGCTCCTGAGAGGGGTAGGGTAGCTGTAGTAGATGGTGATACATCTCCGGCTGCGCTGACATCAGGCGTAATGGCTCGGCATCGCGGGCTTCGACGTGGCGTATCACTATCTCACTCATTTTCCTCTATCCTCAGTTAGTTAACACTCCTCTCCAACATCCGTTAATTCAAAATCTTCGTCAACTGCCATTTTTTGCAAAAAGTATTAGACAAGTGCGAATGATAATGATTATTATTGCTATGCGTTCAGGCGCTACTACGGTGAACCTGAAAGCACGACATTGCTCACATTGCTTCCAGTATTATCTTAGCCAGCCTATGCTGGCTTTTTTTTTGCTTATGTATCAACCTGGCTGCGACGTCGACGGTTGAGAGGGGGTATTGGGAGACGTGTTGTCGGGCTCTACTTTGCGCTATGGTTATGGGCACTGTTTTAAAAAAGAGGTGACCCATGACGCTGCACTGCGCATTTATTGGCTTTGGTAAAAGTACCACCCGCTACCACCTTCCCTATGTTCTCAATCGCAAAGCGAGCTGGCACGTGGCACACATCTTCCGCCGCCATCCCAAGCCGGAAGAGCAGTATCCTCAGTATCAGCACATCCACTTCACCAGCGATCTCGACGAGGTACTCAACGATCCACAGGTGAAGCTGGTGATCGTCTGCACCCATGCCGATAGCCACTTTGAGTACGCGAAGCGCGCTCTGGAGGCGGGTAAAAACGTGCTGGTAGAGAAGCCTTTTACCCCCTCGATGGCCGAAGCCATTACCCTGTTCGAGCTGGCGAGAAGCAAAGGCCTCACCGTTACGCCCTACCAGAACCGTCGCTTTGACAGCTGTTTCCTGACGGCGAAAAAAGCCATTGAGAGCGGCAAGCTGGGTGAGATTGTCGAAATCGAGAGCCACATTGACTACTTCCGTCCGGTAGCAGAGACCAAACCGGGCCTGCCGCAGGACGGCATGTTCTTTGGCCTCGGCGTGCATACCCTGGATCAGATCATCTCCCTGTTTGGCCGCCCGGACCATGTCGCCTATGACATCCGCAGCCTGCGTAATAAAGCCAACCCGGACGACACCTTTGAGGCGCAACTCTTTTACGGCGACCTGAAGGCGATTGTGAAGACCAGCCACTATGTCAAAATCGACTACCCGAAATTTATCATCCACGGTACCCGCGGCTCGTTTATCAAGTATGGGATTGACCAGCAGGAGACCAGCCTGAAGGCCAATATTATGCCGGGCGAAGCTGGGTTTGCTGCCGACGACACGCGGGCAACGCTGGAGTACCTCAACGACGCCGGAGAGACGGTGCGCGAAGAGTGGCAGCCGGAGCCAGGCGACTATGGCCGCGTCTACGATGCCCTTTATGCCACCCTGACAGAAGGCGCAGAAAACTACGTCAAGGAATCTGAGGTGTTAACCAACCTTGAGATCCTCGAACGCGGGTTTGAGCAGGCCGCACCTGCCACGGTAACCCTCGCTAAATAAGGTTTTTTGCTGTTTTATAAGTTGTTCATAATTTTTGAACAGAGGAGTCAATTTTCACCCTCTATCATCCTGGGTCGATCGGGTACACACTTACTCCATCGAAAACAGTCGGGGGTGAAAAAATGATTTTCTTACGCAAAGCAAACGAACGTGGTCACGCAAATCATGGTTGGCTGGACTCATGGCATACCTTCTCTTTTGCCAACTACTATGATGCAAATTTTATGGGTTTCTCGGCGCTGCGCGTCATTAATGACGACATGATCGACGCCGGCCAGGGTTTTGGTACCCATCCCCATAAAGACATGGAAATTTTAACCTACGTGCTGGAAGGGGCGGTGGAGCACGAAGATAGCATGGGTAATAAAGAGCAGGTGCCAGCCGGTGAGTTTCAGATCATGAGCGCCGGAACCGGGGTGCGCCACTCTGAGTACAACCCGAGCAAAACAGCGCCTCTGCACCTGTATCAAATCTGGATCATTCCAGAAAAAACCGGCATTGCACCGCGCTACGAGCAGCGCCGCTTTGACGCCGCCCATGGTCGCCAGCTGGTGCTCTCTCCAGATGCCCGGGACGGCTCGCTGAAAGTGAACCAGGATATGGAGCTCTCCCGCTGGGCGCTGTCACAAGACGAGCAGGGGGATTACCAGATTACCGCCGGACGTAAGGTGTGGATCCAGGTGGTGAAAGGTAGCGTCTCTGTTAACGGGACCACCGCCACCACTGCTGATGGTCTGGCTATCTGGGACGAGCAGGCGCTGTCGATTCATGCAGACAGCGACAGTGAAATCCTGCTGTTCGACCTGCCACCGGTATGATGTGTTAAATAAAGTGCGCCACCTCTCCTTATCAGCGGGGAGGTTGCGCCTGCGTCGTGGTAAACTAAAACAATGTTCTCCCGTTTACCCCGCTCAGGACGATGAAAAAGAAAAGACCCGTACTTCAGGACGTTGCAGATCGCGTTGGCGTGACCAAAATGACCGTCAGCCGTTTTTTACGCAACCCGGAGCAAGTCTCCGTGGCGCTGCGTGGCAAAATTGCAGCGGTGCTGGACGAGCTGGGCTACATTCCTAATCGCGCACCTGACATCCTCTCAAACGCTACCAGCCGCGCTATCGGCGTGCTGCTTCCCTCTCTGACCAACCAGGTCTTCGCTGAAGTGCTGCGCGGTGTCGAAAGCGTCACCGATGCCCATGGCTATCAGACCATGTTGGCCCACTATGGCTACAAGCCGGAGATGGAGGAGGAGCGGCTGGAGTCAATGCTGTCGTGGAACATCGACGGCCTGATCCTTACCGAGCGTAGCCATACGCCGCGGACCCTAAAGATGATCGAGGTGGCGGGTATTCCGGTGGTGGAGCTGATGGACAGCTGCTCGCCGTGTCTCGACATCGCCGTTGGCTTTGATAACTTCGATGCTGCCCGCCAGATGACTGCGGCCATCGTGGCGCGCGGCCATCACCACGTCGCCTATCTTGGTGCACGTCTCGACGAACGTACTATTATCAAACAGCAGGGGTATGAGCAGGCGATGCGCGACGCCGGCCTGACGCCGTACAGCGTGATGATGGAGCAATCCTCGTCGTACTCATCCGGCATTGAACTGATGCGCCAGGCGCGCCGCGAATATCCGCAGCTCAACGGTATTTTTTGTACCAATGATGACCTTGCGGTGGGGGCGGCGTTCGAGTGCCAGCGTTTAGGATTAAAAATCCCGGATGACATGGCGATTGCCGGTTTCCACGGCCATGATATTGGCCAGGTGATGGAGCCTCAGCTGGCGAGCGTGCTGACGCCGCGTGAACGCATGGGCCGCATTGGTGCCGAGCGCCTGCTGGCGCGCATTCGCGGTGAGGTCGTGACGCCGAAAATGTTAGATTTAGGTTTCACATTGTCACCAGGTGGATCTATTTAGTCTGACAAATTTGAAGTAGCTCACACTTATTCACTTCGGAGAGTACGGCTTATTGCTTCTCACTCGCCCCAGCAGGAAAATGTTACCGATAACTGTTACCCGTAACAATCTACCTTTTGTCTCTGTGGGAGCGACCTTTGAGCACGACTAATCACGATCACCACGTTTATGTCCTGATGGGCGTATCCGGCAGTGGAAAATCCGCCGTTGCCAGCGAAGTAGCCCATCAGCTGCATGCCGCGTTCCTGGATGGCGACTTTCTCCATCCGCGCAGCAATATCACCAAAATGGCCGCTGGCGAGCCGTTGAACGATGACGACCGCAAGCCCTGGCTGCAGGCGCTGAACGATGCCGCCTTCGCGATGCAGCGCACCAATAAAGTGTCGCTGATCGTCTGCTCGGCGCTGAAAAAGAGCTATCGCGATCTGCTGCGCGACGGCAATCCCAACCTCTCCTTTATCTACCTGAAGGGTGATTTCGACGTGATCGAAGCCCGCCTCAAAGCGCGTAAAGGCCACTTCTTCAAGACGCAGATGCTGGTAACTCAGTTTGAAGCGCTGGAGGAGCCAAAGGCAGACGAGAGCGACGTATTAATTGTGGATATCGACCAGCCGCTCGACGGCGTGGTGGCCAGCACTATTGATGTGATTAATAAATAAAAAATTAAGGCAGTACAGTGGGTACTTTAACGCTTGTTTTGACAGCGGTCGGCTCGGTTTTGCTGCTGCTGTTTTTAGTGATGAAGGCACGTCTTCACGCCTTCATTGCTTTGATGGTGGTTTCTATTGGCGCAGGGCTCTTTTCCGGCATGCCGCTCGACGCCATTGCCAAAACCATGGAAAAAGGCATGGGCGGCACGCTGGGCTTCCTCGCCATAGTGGTCGCGCTGGGAGCGATGTTCGGCAAAATTCTGCATGAGACCGGCGCGGTGGATCAGATCGCGGTCAGGATGCTGAAATCTTTCGGCCACAGCCGGGCGCACTATGCTATCGGCCTTGCGGGGCTGATCTGTGCGCTGCCGCTCTTCTTTGAAGTGGCGATTGTGCTGCTGATCAGCGTCGCCTTCTCCATGGCGCGCCATACGGGCACTAACCTGGTTAAGCTGGTCATCCCGCTATTTGCCGGGGTTGCGGCGGCGGCGGCCTTCCTGCTGCCGGGGCCAGCGCCGATGCTGCTGGCGTCTCAGATGCACGCCGACTTTGGCTGGATGATCCTGATCGGCCTCTGCGCGGCGATCCCGGGCATGCTGGTTGCCGGGCCGCTGTGGGGCAACTTTATCAGCCGCTACGTTGAGCTGCATATTCCGGATGATATCAGCGAGCCGCATCTCGGCGAAGGCAAGATGCCGTCGTTCGGCTTCAGCCTGGCGCTGATCCTGCTGCCGCTGGTGCTGGTCGGCCTGAAAACCATCGCCGCCCGCTTCGTTGAGCAGGGCTCTACGCTTTACGAGTGGCTGGAGTTTATCGGCCATCCGTTTACCGCCATCCTGGTGGCGTGCCTGGTCGCCATCTACGGCCTGGCGTATCGTCAGGGCATGGCGAAAGACAAAGTGATGGCGATCTGCGGGACGGCGTTGCAGCCGGCGGGCATTATTCTGCTGGTGATCGGTGCAGGCGGCGTCTTTAAGCAGGTGCTGGTGGATTCCGGCGTCGGTCCGGCCCTGGGCGAAGCGTTGACCGGCATGGGCCTGCCTATTGCTATCACCTGCTTCGTGCTGGCTGCGGCGGTGCGTATTATTCAAGGGTCGGCAACGGTGGCCTGTTTGACCGCGGTGGGTCTGGTGATGCCGGTGATTGAGCAGCTGCACTTCTCTGGCGCACAGATGGCTGCGCTGTCGATCTGCATCGCAGGCGGCTCTATCGTGGTTAGCCACGTCAATGATGCTGGCTTCTGGCTGTTCGGTAAGTTTACCGGCGCAACCGAAGCACAGACGCTGAAGACGTGGACGATGATGGAAACCATCCTCGGCACCACGGGCGCGATTGTCGGGATGATTGCCTTCTCGCTGCTAAGCTAAACTTCTGCTATCAAAAAGGCAGCCCCTTTTAGCGGCTGCCTTTTTGTTTAATGTGAGTGGGGATCTGAAGAGGAGTAATACCGGGTTACAGCGTAGAGTCTCTGAATCTCAGGATCGTCCAGGTTGCCATAAGACACATTCTCTTTGTCTAACCCATCAAGTCCCTTAATACCTGCAATCAGTTCAGGCCATTGATCACGGTTTGATATATCTACAACGAATGGTTTCAGGTAGGCATTGAGATAACCTTTGGCAGGATCGCCAATCTCAGCGCTAAGCGCATATAAATAATCATCTTTATCAGTCTGAGCCCAGTCGATGGCGAAGCCTGCGCGGAACGCGAGCTCCATAAAAACTAACAAAATCGTTCGCCCGTTACCATCAAGAAAAGGATGAGCAAAAGCTAAAAGCCCCATCACCTCGCCAGGTTTTGCTTTGAAATTCTCACAGTCTGCTGCCAGTCGTAACGCATAATCTACAGCAAGTTTAATACCCTTGGGATGTTCGAAAGTTGTATGACGTGGATTGTCAGCGGAGCCCTTAAAGACGGCCAGGTTAGGTGTCAACGCATGACGGTCACGCCCGGCCCAGGGATAAAAATCCGAAAAGAGAAGTTCATGAACCTTAAGTAGCGACGTGTAATTTATGGACTTCAGAGAGGAGAGAAAGCTAATCGCGTCTTCTATTCCCAGTTCAAACACAAGGTGCTCAGACTGTTTCACCTCATTAGGGTCTTTCAACCCTAATGAGTTTTGTAAATATCCGGCCGTTTCGAAGTCACCGAATGGGTCAAAAATCATACACAGATCCCTGTCAGATTTTCCGCTTTTCCTTGAGATAGTCAGCCTGAAGTGAAAGCGTTTCGGCTTTCGTGAGCACGCCTTTCCTCTTCAAATTGACGAGTAACTGCTCAACGTTATCAAGAATGACAGTATCGCCAGCCAGACGCGTAATGGCCATAGCCATGCGGCTCGTGCTGTCACACTTATCTGACACATGGTGAAAGGCAGCAAGATGACGAACCTTGCTCGCCACACTCGGAGAAAGATTTTTAGGCATAAAATTTACCTCCTATAGTGTACAAATTTTAGCATACTGCCCCCCGGGCGTCTTCAGGTACCGCTATCCCTTCATCCACACCCGAATGCCGTCCAGGAACATCTGGGTTGCCAGCATGACCAGCACCAGTCCCATCAGACGCTCCAGCGCGTTAACCCCTTTCTCACCGAGCAGGCGTAAAAACAGCGTCGACTGCAGCAGAATCGCCACCGTGCCGCCCCACGCCAGCATCAGGGCGATCACCAGATGGCCCATCTGATTCGGATACTGGTGCGAAAGCAGCATTAGCGTGGCGAGCAGAGTGGGGCCCGCCACCAGCGGGATCGCCAGCGGTACAATAAACGGCTCTTCACCGGCGGGCATGCCGTAGCTGCCACCCTCGGGGCTGGGGAAGATCATCTTAATGGCGATTAAGAACAGGATAATGCCGCCGGAGATAGAGACGGTCTCGGCGCGCAGGTTCAGGAATGAGAGGATCTTCTCGCCGGCAAAAAGGAAAATCAGCATCAGCAGCAGGGCAATCAGCAGCTCGCGGATCATAATCGCCCGTCGGCGTTTCGGCTCGGTATGCTTCAACACCGACATAAAGATAGGCAGGTTGCCAAGCGGATCCATAATCAGGATCAACAGCACCGCGATGGAGAGAATATCATTCATTGCTTCGTTTCCCTGAGGCACGCCCTAAATGGCCGCTGATAAGCGCTATTTCTGACGGCGACACTATCATTGATTAATTTCACTTGCGACTTTAGCTGCATTTTGTAATGTGTGAGGTATACCAGTAAAAAGATCTGGATCGCTCAAACAGCACACACCTCTGCAGGAAATACGCTATGAAAAATGTTGGTTTTATCGGCTGGCGCGGTATGGTCGGCTCTGTACTCATGCAACGCATGGTAGAAGAGCACGACTTCGATGCCATTCGCCCCGTCTTCTTCTCTACGTCCCAGCTTGGCCAGCCAGCACCGACCTTCGGTACAGGCGCGGCGGGCACGCTGCAGGACGCATTTGATCTGGAGGCGCTGAAGGCACTCGACATTATTGTCACCTGCCAGGGCGGCGATTATACCAATGAAATCTATCCAAAGCTTCGTGAAAGCGGCTGGCAGGGTTACTGGATCGATGCGGCCTCCTCGCTGCGCATGAAAGATGATGCCATCATCATTCTTGACCCGGTGAACCAGGACGTTATTACCCAGGGCCTGAACAACGGAGTGAAAACCTTTGTCGGCGGCAACTGCACCGTTAGCCTGATGCTGATGTCGCTGGGTGGCCTGTTTGCCGAGAACCTGGTGGATTGGGTTTCGGTTGCTACCTACCAGGCGGCCTCCGGCGGCGGCGCGCGCCACATGCGTGAGCTGCTGGCGCAGATGGGCCAGCTGCACGGCCACGTTGCCGGCGAGCTGGCGGATCCGGCCTCGGCTATCCTCGATATCGAGCGTAAGGTCACGACGCTCTCCCGCAGCGGCGAGCTGCCGGTTGATAACTTCGGTGTACCGCTGGCGGGCAGCCTGATCCCGTGGATTGATAAGCAGCTTGATAACGGCCAGAGCCGTGAAGAGTGGAAGGGCCAGGCAGAGACCAACAAGATCCTCAATACCGATCTGGTTATTCCGGTGGATGGCCTCTGCGTGCGCGTGGGTGCGCTGCGCTGCCACAGCCAGGCCTTTACCATCAAGCTGAAGAGAGATGTCTCTATCCCGACCGTTGAGTCTCTGCTGGCGGCCCACAATCAGTGGGCGAAAGTGGTGCCGAACGACCGTGAGATCACCATGCGTGAGCTGACCCCGGCGGCGGTCACCGGCACGCTGACTACCCCGGTTGGCCGTCTGCGCAAGCTCAACATGGGGCCGGAGTATCTCTCCGCCTTCACCGTCGGCGATCAGCTATTGTGGGGAGCCGCCGAGCCGCTACGACGGATGCTGCGCCAGCTGGCGTAACGATCACTGTTTATGAGGAGGTGCTGCGTCACCTCCTTTTTTTTGCACATTTTTTGTGAACAAACACAGCGGCAATTTTGGTAAATACATAATGTAGTCGCAATTCAGCCAAATTTATCAGGAGACAGGGGAAGCCTTGTCTATGCTTTAGATTGGAACAGTTTCAGGCCAGCTGGATGTGGCTGGCGAAAAAAATGTGGCACATTGAGAACAGGATAAAAAAACCATGTCCAGTCTTGTCGATAGAGACGTGATTAACGCGCTAATAGCAGGCCATTTTGCGGATCCCTTTTCCGTACTCGGTATGCACCGCACCAATGCCGGGCTGGAAGTCCGCGCGTTGCTGCCTGACGCCACCGAAGTGTGGGTTATCGAAACGAAAACCGGACGCAAGCTGGCCAGGCTAGAGTGCCTTGATTCACGTGGCTTCTTTGCCGGTATCATTCAACGCCGTAAAAATCCTTTCCGCTACCAGCTTGCCGTTCACTGGCACGATCACGCTAATCTGCTAGACGATCCATACCGCTTTGGTCCTCTCATTCAGGACTTAGATGCCTGGCTGCTGTCAGAGGGCACGCACCTGCGGCCGTATGAGACCCTGGGTGCGCACGCCGATACCATGGACGGCGTGACCGGTACCAAATTCTCCGTCTGGGCACCGAATGCCCAACGCGTCTCGGTAGTAGGCGAATTTAACTACTGGGATGGCCGTCGTCATCCCATGCGCCTGCGCAAAGAGTCCGGCATCTGGGAGCTGTTTATCCCCGGCGTGCAGAATGGGCAGATCTACAAATTCGAGATGATCGACGCCAACGGTAATCTGCGCATCAAGGCCGACCCGTATGCTTTCGAGGCGCAGATGCGCCCGGAAACCGCCTCCATGATCTGCGGCCTGCCGGAAAAGGTCGAGCAGACCGAAGAGCGCAAGCGAGCCAACGAGTTTGACCAGCCGATCTCTATCTATGAGGTGCATCTCGGCTCATGGCGTCGCCATACCGACAATAACTTCTGGCTGAGCTATCGCGAGCTGGCAGAGCAGCTGGTTCCCTACGCCAAGTGGATGGGCTTTACCCACTTAGAGCTGATGCCGATCAACGAGCATCCGTTTGATGGCAGCTGGGGCTATCAGCCAACGGGCCTCTATGCGCCCACCCGCCGCTTCGGCACGCGGGATGACTTCCGCTACTTTATCAAGGCTGCCCACGCGGCGGGTCTGAACGTGATCCTTGACTGGGTACCAGGCCACTTCCCGTCGGATGAATTCGGCCTCGCTGAGTTCGATGGAACCGATCTCTATGAGCATAGCGATCCGCGCGAGGGCTACCATCAGGACTGGAACACGCTGATCTATAACTATGGTCGCCGTGAGGTCAGTAACTATCTGGTGGGTAACGCGCTCTACTGGGTTGAGCGCTTTGGTATTGACGCCCTGCGCGTCGATGCGGTGGCTTCCATGATCTACCGTGACTACAGCCGCAAAGAGGGGGAGTGGATCCCCAACGAGTTTGGCGGTCGCGAGAACCTTGAAGCCATCGAATTCCTGCGTAGCACTAACCGCAAGCTGGGCGAGCAGGTACCAGGGGCGGTGAGCATGGCCGAAGAGTCCACCGATTTTCCAGGCGTATCGCGGCCATCGGATAACGGTGGGCTGGGCTTCTGGTACAAGTGGAA
The DNA here is from genome assembly GCF_024656065.1 of Pseudescherichia sp. L3. Classification (NCBI taxonomy): domain Bacteria; kingdom Pseudomonadati; phylum Pseudomonadota; class Gammaproteobacteria; order Enterobacterales; family Enterobacteriaceae; genus Pseudescherichia; species Pseudescherichia sp. L3. The sequence continues at coordinate 114,360 of NZ_JANKYC010000003.1, read as the reverse complement.
CCTGGGCTGGATGCATGACACCCTCGACTACTTCAAGCTCGATCCCATCTACCGTCAGTATCATCACGATAAGCTGACGTTCGGGATGATTTACAACTACACCGAGAACTTCGTTCTGCCGCTGTCGCATGATGAAGTCGTGCATGGCAAAAAATCGATTCTTGATCGCATGCCGGGTGATGCATGGCAGAAGTTTGCCAACCTGCGCGCCTACTACGGCTGGATGTGGGCCTTCCCGGGTAAAAAACTGCTCTTTATGGGCAACGAGTTTGCTCAGGGCCGTGAGTGGAACCACGACAGCAGCCTTGACTGGCATCTGCTGGAGGGCGGCGATAACTGGCACCACGGCGTTCAGCGGCTGGTGCGCGATCTCAACACCACCTATCGTCACCATAAAGCGCTGCACGAGCTTGATTTCGATGGCTACGGTTTCGAATGGCTGGTGGTCGACGATAGCCAGCGTTCGGTGTTTGTGTTCGTACGCCGGGACAAAGACGGAAATGAAATTATCGTGGCCAGCAACTTTACGCCGGAGCCGCGCCATGAATACCGTTTTGGCATCAATCAGCCGGGCCGCTGGCGTGAGGTACTGAATACGGATTCAATGCACTATCACGGCAGCAACGCCGGGAATTACGGCAGCGTGCACAGCGATGCCATCCCTAGCCACGGTCGCGATAACTCGCTCAGCCTGACGCTGCCGCCGCTCTCTACCATCTGGTTGGTGAGGGAGGGTGAATGACGAAGCTGGCGGCAGGTAAGCCTGCGCCACCTGGCGCGCATTACGAGGGCAACGGCGTGAACTTCACGCTCTTCTCGGCAAACGCAGAGCGGGTTGAGCTCTGTCTCTTTGACGATGAAGGGAATGAACAGCGCTATGACCTGCCTGCCCACAGCGGCGACGTCTGGCACGGTTTTCTGGAGAGGGCGCGTCCCGGTTTGCGCTATGGCTACCGGGTTCACGGCCCCTGGGATCCCGCGGCGGGCCACCGCTTTAATCCGGCAAAGCTGCTGGTTGACCCCTGCGCCCATCGCGTAGAGGGAGAGGCTATCGATCATCCGCTTTTTCACGGTGGCTTTGCTGCGCCCGATCCGCACGACAACGCGGGGATTGCGTTAAAGAGCGTGGTCGTTAACGAGGCGTTTGACTGGGAAGATGACGCCCCGCCGCGTAATCCCTGGGGCAAAACGGTGATCTATGAGGCCCATGTTAAGGGGCTGACGTATCTGCATCCGGACATTCCAGAGGCGATACGCGGCACCTACCGGGCCCTCGGCCACCCGGTGATGATCGCTTACTTTAAACGGCTAGGGATCACGGCTCTGGAACTGCTGCCGGTGGCGCATTTCGCCAGCGAGCCGCGCCTGCAGCGGCTGGGCTTGAGCAACTACTGGGGCTACAACCCGCTGGCGATGTTTGCCCTCGATCCGCGCTACGCCAGCGATCCTGACCGCGCCCAGCAGGAGTTTTGCGAGGCGGTCAAAGCGCTGCACAAAGCCGGTATTGAGGTGATCCTCGATATCGTATTGAACCACAGCGCTGAGGTTGATCTTGAAGGCCCGACCTTCTCCCTGCGCGGAATCGATAACCGTAGCTATTATTGGATCAGAGATAATGGCGATTACGCCAACTGGACCGGCTGCGGTAATACCCTGAACCTGAGCCATCCTGGCGTAGTGGAGTATGCGCACCAGTGCCTGCGGCATTGGGTAGAGACGTACCACATCGACGGCTTCCGCTTCGATTTGGCGACGGTGATGGGGCGCACGCCGCACTTTGATGCCCGTGCGCCGCTGTTTGAGGCGATAAAAAACGATCCGCTGCTCTCGGCAGTGAAGCTGATTGCCGAGCCGTGGGACGTGGGTGAGGGCGGTTACCAGGTGGGTAACTTCCCGCCGCTGTTTGCTGAGTGGAACGATCAGTTTCGCGATGCTTCCCGCCGTTTTTGGCTGGCGAAGGATCTCTCTCTGGGCCGATTTGCCACGCGCTTTGCCGGTTCGGGGGATGTGTTCAGACGCAGCGGGCGTCTTCCCGCCGCGTCGATTAACCTGGTGACGGCGCACGACGGTTTCACGCTACGCGACTGCGTTTGCTTTAACCATAAGCACAACGAGGCCAACGGTGAAGAGAATCGCGACGGCACTAACAATAATCACAGCAATAATCATGGTACAGAGGGATTAGGCGGATCGTTGTATGTGATTGAGCGGCGGCGAGACAGTGTCCATGCCCTACTGGTCACGCTGCTGCTGTCACAAGGTACGCCAATGCTGCTGGCGGGTGATGAACAGGGACATAGCCAGCATGGTAACAATAATGCCTACTGCCAGGACAACGCGCTGACCTGGCTTGATTGGGAAAAGGCAAATGACGGGTTAACCACCTTCGTGGCCACCTTAATCCATCTTCGCCAGCAGGTCCCGGCATTAACGCAGAATGCCTGGTGGGAAGAGGGTGACGGTAACGTCAGCTGGCTGAACAAGGATGCCCAGCCTTTAAGCGTGCAGGAGTGGGAGCATGGGTCAGGCCATCTGCAAATCCTGCTTTCAGAACGTTTCCTGATTACGCTGAACAATACGGATAAGGTTACAGAGATTGTATTACCCGACGGGGAATGGCGCGCCGTTCCTCCATTTGCCGGTGAGGATAATCCGGTGGTAGTGGCTGTCTGGCATGGGCCCGCGCATGGAGTATGCGTTTTTCGAAGGTCATAAAAAAAGGAGTTCATCATGGTTAGATTAGATAACAACGATCCGCTAATGTTAGCGCGCCAGCTGCCATTAAAATCTGTAGCCCTGATCCTGGCAGGAGGGCGTGGCACGCGTCTCAAAGACTTGACCACCACACGCGCCAAGCCTGCGGTACACTTTGGCGGCAAGTTCCGTATTATCGATTTTGCGCTCTCCAACTGTCTTAACTCCGGTATCCGTCGTATCGGCGTGATCACCCAGTATCAGTCGCACACCCTGGTGCAGCATATCCAGCGCGGCTGGTCCTTCTTTAGCGAAGAGATGAACGAATTTGTCGATCTCCTTCCCGCCCAGCAGCGCTTACACGGTGAGAACTGGTATCGCGGCACGGCGGATGCGGTCACCCAGAACCTAGACATCATTCGCCGCTACAATGCGGAGTACGTTGTCATCCTCGCGGGCGATCACATCTATAAGCAGGACTACTCGCGCATGCTGATCGACCACGTTGAGAAGGGCGCACGCTGCACCGTCGCCTGCCTGCCGGTACCAAAAGCAGAAGCAACGGCGTTCGGCGTGATGGCGGTAGATGAAAACGAAAAAGTAATCGATTTCGTTGAGAAGCCTGCCAATCCGCCGACGATGCCAGGGGATGACACCAAATCTCTGGCCAGCATGGGGATCTATATTTTCGACGCAGAGTATCTCTACGCGCTGCTGGAAGAGGATGACAAGGATGAGAACTCTAATCACGATTTCGGTAAGGATATTATCCCGAAAGTGACGAAAGCCGGCGAGGCCTTTGCCCATGCCTTCCCGCACTCTTGCGTGCAGTCGGATCCAGACGCCGAGCCTTACTGGCGCGACGTGGGAACCCTGGAGGCGTACTGGAAGGCTAACCTCGATCTTGCCTCCGTAACACCCGAACTGGATATGTACGATCAAAATTGGCCTATCCGAACCCACATGGAATCGCTACCGCCTGCTAAATTTGTACAGGATAGATCGGGTAGCCATGGAATGACGCTTAATTCGCTGGTGTCGGGGGGCTGCATTATCTCCGGTTCGGTGGTGGTGCAGTCGGTGCTGTTCCCGCGCGTGCGCGTTAACTCATTCTGCAATATCGACTCGTCGGTTCTGCTGCCGGATGTTTGGGTAGGACGTTCGTGCCGCCTGCGCCGCTGCGTTATTGACCGCGCCTGTAAAATACCCGAGGGCATGGTCATTGGTGAAAATGCAGAAGAGGATGCCCGTCGGTTCTACCGTTCAGAAGAAGGCATTGTGCTGGTCACGCGCGAGATGTTAAGCAAATTAAAAGAGTGACGGCATCAAATCATAACCTTGCGCGGAAGGGGTCCGCGCGCTGGTTTACCGCTACCGCCCGCATACGGTAGCGGTTTTTAACAGGAGCGAGAATGCAGGTTTTACATGTATGTTCTGAGATGTTCCCGTTGCTCAAGACCGGTGGTCTGGCAGATGTACTTGGTGCACTCCCTGCGGCGCAAATAGCCGGTGGTGTTGATACCCGCGTACTGCTGCCGGCATTCCCTGATATTCGGCGCGGTATTACTGATGCGAAAGTGGTGTCCCGACGAGAGACGTTTGCCGGACACATCACGCTGCTCTACGGCCACTATAACGGCGTGGGTATCTATCTGATTGATGCCCCACACCTCTATGACCGTCCCGGCAGCCCGTATCACGATACGAATCTGTTTGCCTATACCGACAACGTGCTGCGTTTCGCCCTGCTCGGCTGGGTCGGCAGCGAGATGGCCTGCGGTCTCGATCCGTTCTGGCGTCCGGACATTGTCCATGCCCACGACTGGCATGCCGGGCTGGCCCCCGCCTACCTTGCCGCGCGTGGCCATCCGGCGAAGTCCGTATTTACCGTGCATAATTTAGCCTACCAGGGTATGTTTTATGCTCATCACATGAGTGAAATAGATCTGCCACTGTCATTCTTTAGTGTTAATGGCGTAGAGTTTAACGGCCAGCTCTCGTTCCTGAAGGCGGGGCTCTATTTTGCCGATCACATTACGGCGGTTAGCCCCACCTACGCGCGGGAGATCACCGAGCCGCAGTTTGCGTACGGCATGGAAGGACTGCTGCGCCAGCGCCACGCAGAGGGCCGCCTCTCCGGGATCCTCAACGGCGTTGATGAGCAGATCTGGGATCCGGCAACCGACCTGCTGCTGGCGTCACGCTTTACCCGCGACTCGCTGGAAGATAAGGCAGAAAACAAGCGTCAGCTGCAAATTGCGATGGGTCTAAAGGTCGATGAGAAGATCCCGCTCTTTGCCGTCGTCAGCCGCCTGACCAGTCAGAAAGGACTGGATCTGGTGCTGGAGGCGCTGCCCGGCCTGCTGGAGCAGGGGGGACAGCTGGCCCTGCTGGGCGCAGGCGATCCGGTGCTGCAGGAGGGTTTCCTGGCCGCCGCCGCCGAGCATCCGGGGCAGGTAGGGGTTCAGATCGGCTATCACGAAGCCTTCTCGCACCGCATTATGGGCGGCGCGGATGTGATTCTGGTGCCGAGCCGCTTTGAGCCGTGCGGCCTGACGCAGCTCTACGGACTGAAGTACGGCACGCTGCCGCTGGTACGGCGTACCGGTGGGCTGGCTGACACCGTATCAGACAGCTCACTTGAGAACCTGGCGGACGGTATCGCCAGCGGATTTGTGTTTGAAGACAGCAATGCCTGGTCGCTGCTTAGGGCAATAAGGCGTGCTTTTGTGCTGTGGTCCCGGCCTTCGCTGTGGCGCTTTGTTCAGCGTCAGGCGATGAATATGGATTTTAGCTGGCAGGTTGCCGCTCAATCCTATCGGGATCTCTATTATCGGTTGAAGTAGAGCACCAGGAATCACGTTTATGAATGTACCCTTTACCTATACATCACCGACGCTCAGCGTTGAGGCGTTAAAGCACTCCATTGCCTATAAGCTGATGTTTACCATTGGTAAAGATCCGGCCATCGCCAATAAACATGAGTGGCTGAACGCCACCCTGTTCGCCGTGCGTGACCGCCTGGTTGAGCGCTGGTTGCGCTCAAACCGTGCGCAGCTCTCTCAGGAGACGCGCCAGGTCTATTACCTGTCGATGGAGTTTCTGATTGGCCGCACCCTCTCTAATGCCCTGCTGGCGCTGGGCATCTACGGCGACGTTAAAAACGCGCTGGAAGAGATGGGGTTGGATCTTGAAGAGCTGATCGACGAAGAGAACGACCCCGGCCTCGGCAACGGTGGCCTGGGGCGTCTGGCTGCCTGCTTCCTCGACTCGCTGGCTACGCTTGGTCTGCCAGGGCGCGGCTACGGCATCCGCTACGACTACGGTATGTTCAAGCAGAACATCGTTGATGGTCGCCAGAAAGAGTCCCCGGACTACTGGCTGGAGTACGGCAACCCGTGGGAGTTCAAACGCCACAACACCCGTTACAAGGTGCGGTTCGGCGGTCGGATCCAGCAGGAGGGGAAAAAGACCCGCTGGGTAGAGACCGAAGAGATCCTGGCGGTCGCCTACGATCAGATCATCCCCGGCTTTGATACCGACGCCACCAATACGCTGCGGCTGTGGAATGCTCAGGCCAGTAGCGCGATTAATCTCGGTAAATTCAACCAGGGCGACTATTTTGCCGCGGTGGAAGATAAAAACCACTCGGAAAACGTCTCCCGCGTGCTCTACCCGGATGACTCGACCTATTCCGGCCGCGAGCTGCGTCTGCGCCAGGAGTATTTCCTTGTTTCGGCGACGGTGCAGGATATTCTTAACCGCCATTTCATGCTGCATAAGACCTATGCCAATCTCGCGGATAAGGTTGCTATTCACCTCAACGATACCCATCCGGTGCTCGGGATCCCTGAGCTGATGCGTCTGCTAATAGACGAGCATAAGTTCACCTGGGATGATGCCTTTGAGGCCACCTGCCAGATCTTCTCCTATACCAACCATACGCTGATGAGCGAGGCGCTGGAGACCTGGCCGGTAGACATGCTGGGTAAAATTCTGCCGCGTCATCTGCAGATTATCTTTGAGATCAATGACTACTTCCTGAAGACGGTGCAGGAGCAGTATCCGAATGATACCGGTCTGCTTAGCCGCGTCTCGATTATCGACGAGTCCAACGGCCGTCGGGTGCGTATGGCCTGGCTGGCCGTTGTGACCAGCCATAAGGTCAATGGTGTCTCCGAACTGCACTCAAACCTGATGGTGCAGTCGCTGTTTGCGGATTTTGCGAAAGTGTTTCCTGGGCGCTTTACCAACGTCACCAACGGCGTCACGCCGAGACGCTGGCTGGCGCTGGCTAACCCGTCGCTGTCGGATGTGCTTGATGAGCATATCGGGCGTACCTGGCGAACCGATCTGAGCCAGCTTAGCGAGCTGGAGCAGCACATCGACTTCCCGATGCTGAACCAGTCTGTACGCCAGGCGAAGCTGGAGAATAAAAGGCGTCTTGCGCTCTACATCGGCCAGCAGCTTAACGTGGTGGTAAACCCGAAGGCGCTGTTCGACGTACAGATCAAGCGTATCCATGAGTACAAGCGTCAGCTGATGAACGTCCTGCACGTTATCGCCCGCTATAACCGCATCAAAGCCGATCCAGATGCGGACTGGGTGCCACGCGTCAATATCTTTGCCGGTAAGGCGGCCTCGGCCTACTACATGGCGAAGCATATTATTCATCTGATCAACGATGTGGCGAAGGTCATCAACAACGATCCGCAGATTGGCGACAAGCTGAAGGTGGTGTTCATTCCGAACTATAGCGTCAGCCTGGCGCAGCTGATCATTCCGGCAGCGGATCTCTCCGAGCAGATTTCGCTGGCGGGAACGGAGGCCTCCGGGACCAGTAACATGAAGTTTGCCCTCAACGGTGCGCTGACCATCGGCACGCTGGATGGCGCAAACGTCGAGATGCTGGAGCACGTGGGTGATGACAATATCTTTATCTTTGGTAATACGGCGGATGAGGTTGAGACGCTGCGTCGTCAAGGCTATAAGCCGCGCGACTACTATGATAAAGACGAAGAGCTGAACAACGTCCTGACGCAGATTGCCACCGGCGTGTTTAACCGTGATGAGCCGGGCCGCTACCGCGATCTGGTGGATTCCCTGCTTAACTTCGGCGATCACTATCAGGTGCTGGCAGATTTTCGCAGCTACGTTGACTGTCAGGATCGGGTGGATGAGCTTTACCGCCAGCCAGAAGAGTGGACCATTAAAGCGATGCATAACATCGCCAATATGGGCTACTTCTCATCTGACAGGACAATCAAGGAGTACGCGGATAAAATCTGGGATATTAAGCCGATACGCCTGTAAAACTGTAAAAACGCCGGGCAGCATTGCGTTTGCCCGGCCTACACGTAGGCCCGGTAAGCATAGCGCCACCGGGCGTTTTAATCATGATGCTAATGACAATTCACGCTTAGCCCAGCTAGCCAGCCACAGCGCCACCCGAGACTGCTCTTCCGCGTTTAACCACATACCGACCTTCGTCCGACGCCAGATAGCATCGTCGAGGCGACGCACCCACTCATGCTCTGCCAGATAGCGCAGTTCGGCCTCGTAGAACTCATGGCCAAAATTCTCCCCAAGATCTTCAACGGACGACGTACCGGCAAGGATCAGCTCGCTGTTGCTGCCGTAGGTCCGGGCGTAGTGGCGTGCCAGCGGCTCGCTGATAAACGGATAGCGACGGCGCAGCTTCGCCGCGTAGTCGTCACGGTCGCCAGCAATATCGCCCCCGGGCAGTACGCACTCTTTTGTCCACGCCGGGCCGATGCCGCTGTAGTACGGCGTCAGCTTCTCCAGCGCGTGTTCGGCCAGCTTGCGGTAGGTTGTCAGCTTGCCGCCGAAGACAGAGAGCAGAGGCGCTTTACCCTCGTCATCACGAATATCGAGAGTATAGTCGCGGGTAACGGCCTGCGGTGAGTCGGACTCATCGTCGCACAGCGGACGCACGCCGGAGTAGGTCCAGACAATATCGTCCCGGGTTAGCGGCTTTTTAAAGTGCGCGTTATAGACCTTCAGCAGGTAGTTAATCTCACCCTCGTCGATCTCAACGTGCTGTGCATCTCCTTTATACTCAACGTCGGTGGTGCCGATAATAGAGAACTCGTCCATCCACGGGATCACAAACACGATACGCTTATCTTCGTTTTGCAGAATATAGGCCTGCTTCTGCGAGTGCACGCGCGGCACCACGATATGGCTACCTTTGATCAGACGGATGCCATACGGCGACGGCAGCTGCATCCCCTCGTCAAAGAACTGCTTCACCCACGGGCCGGTGGCATTTACCAGGCCTCGCGCCTGCCAGCGGTATTTCTCGCCGGTATCAATGTCTTCGGCTTCCACGATCCACAGACCGTTTTCGCGACGTGCCGAGGTCGCCCGGGTACGGGTTAACACCTCACCACCTTTACGCACCACCATCTGCGCATTCGCCAGCACCAGACGCGCATCGTCGACCCAGCAGTCAGAATATTCGAATCCGCGCACGATCTCCGGCTTCAGCACCGACTCTGAGCCAAAACGCAAACCGGTAGAGCCGGGCAGGCTGGTACGTTTGCCCAGGTGATCGTACATAAACAGGCCGATGCGGATCATCCACGCCGGACGCAGGTGCGGACGGTGGGGCAGGCGAAAACGCATCGGGAAAGCGATATGCGGTGCCATCTGCAACAGCACCTCACGCTCCGCCAGCGCCTCGCTCACCAGGCGAAACTCATAGTGTTCCAGGTAGCGTAGGCCGCCGTGGATCAGCTTCGAGCTGGCCGAGGAGGTGGCACAGGCCAGGTCATTCGCCTCCAGCATGAGCACGGAAAGACCACGCCCGGCGGCGTCTGCCGCGATACCGGCACCGTTGATGCCCCCACCTATCACAATCAGATCTTTGGTTTCCATGCTCACCTCATGCACTTTCGTAAAAGCTCAAAAATGTTCGATATCGCTCATAATAGCAAACGAACGCGCTTTTGGTAACATCAAAAAAACAATTTAGAGTGATACGCATAACATAATGGCGTTTACCTGGCGGAACGACGTAAAATTAGAGAGAGAATGTATAACGCGCATACCCAACCAAGATGAGAGCGAAATGGATCAGTTTGAGTGTATTAATGTAGAAGAAGCCCACCAGAAGATGCATCAGAAGCTGGCGGTGCTGGTCGATATCCGCGATCCGCAAAGCTATGCCATGGGCCATACCCCCGGCGCGTTTCATCTGACCAACGATACGCTGGGGACGTTTATGCAGCAGAACGACTTTGATACGCCAGTGATGGTGATGTGCTACCACGGCAACAGCAGCAAAGGTGCCGCCCAGTACCTGTTGCAGCAGGGTTTTGACCAGGTCTACAGCGTCGACGGCGGCTTTGACGCCTGGCATCGTCACTTCCCGGCGGAAGTGGCCCACGGTACGCTTTAGTCAGCGGCGTCATAACCCGCTATACTGCCCTCTTTTGTGTGGAAAAAGCGACCGCCAGCATGTTGATGATCACTTCCTTTGCTAACCCGCGCGTCGCCCAGGCGTTTGTTGACTATATGCAAACCCAGGGCGTTGTTTTGACTATTCAACACCATGACACCAGCGACGTCTGGCTGGCGGACGAGAGCCAGGCCGGACGCGTACGCGAAGAGCTGGCGCGCTTCCAGCAGAACCCGGAAGATCCGCGCTACCTGGCGGCCAGCTGGCAATCAGGGCAGGTGAATAGCGGCCTGCACTATCGTCGCTACCCCTTCTTCGCCACCCTGCGCGAGCGGGCCGGGCCGGTAACGCTGATCGTCGCGCTGCTCTGCGTGCTGGTGTTTATCCTGATGAGCACGCTTGGCGATCAGATTGTCATGATGTGGCTGGCGTGGCCTTTCGATCCCTCGCTGCGGTTCGATCTCTGGCGCTACTTCAGCCACGCTCTGATGCACTTTTCCGTGATGCATATTCTCTTCAACCTGCTCTGGTGGTGGTACATCGGCGGGGCGGTCGAGAAGCGCCTCGGCAGCGGCAAGCTCATTGTAATCACGCTTATCAGCGCGCTGCTCAGCGGCTATGTGCAGCACAAGTTTAGCGGCCCGTGGTTTGGTGGCCTCTCCGGCGTGGTGTATGCGCTGATGGGCTACGCCTGGCTGCGCGGCGAGCGCGATCCGCAAAGCGGTGTCTATTTGCCACGAGGCCTGATAGCCTTTTCCTTAATATGGTTAATTGCCGGCTGGTTTGATCTGTTTGGCATGTCTATCGCCAACGGCGCGCACGTCACCGGCCTGGCCGTGGGGCTGGCGATGGCCTTTGTTGATACGCGAAAACGAACATAAAAGCTCAGGAACATTGCAATGAAACAGACTCAGCGCCACGATGCCATCATCGAGCTGGTAAAAAAGCAGGGCTACGTCAGTACCGAGGAGCTGGTAGAGCAGTTTGCCGTCAGCCCGCAGACCATTCGCCGCGATTTAAACGATCTGGCCGATCAGAACATGATCCTGCGCCACCACGGCGGCGCGGCGCTCCCCTCCAGCTCGGTAAACACCCCGTGGCACGATCGTAAAGCCACCCAGACGGCGGAGAAGGAGCGGATTGCCCGCAAAGTCGCCAGCCAGATCCCAGACGGGGCAACGCTGTTTATCGATATCGGCACCACGCCGGAAGCGGTCGCGCATGCGCTGCTGGATCACAATCACCTGCGCATCGTCACCAATAACCTCAACGTCGCCAACACCCTGATGGTGAAAGAGGATTTCCGCATTATTCTGGCCGGGGGCGAACTGCGCAGCCGTGACGGGGGAATTATCGGCGAGGCGACCCTCGACTTTATCTCCCAGTTCCGCCTCGACTTTGGCATTCTCGGGATCAGCGGCATTGACGCCGACGGCTCGCTGCTGGAGTTTGACTACCACGAGGTGCGCACCAAGCGGGCGATTATCGACAACTCACGTCACGTGATGCTGGTAGTGGATCACTCCAAATATGGCCGCAATGCCATGGTTAACATGGGCAGCATCAGCATGGTAGATGCGGTCTATACCGACGTGATGCCGCCCGCCGGCGTGCTGGACGTAATCAAGAGCCACAATATCCAGCTGGAACTGTGCTAAAAATCACGCCGGGCGGCACTGCATTTGCCCGGCCGACAATTCAGACGCCGTAGCCCATCATCTGCAATAGCTGCTGCGCGTGCTGTACCGCATCCTGGCGGTGGGCGACGCCCAGCTTCTGGTAGAGGTTACGAATGTGGGTTTTGATGGTGGTCGCCGCGACTGCCAGCTCGCCGGCGATCTGCTCGTTGCTGTAGCCAGAATAGATCAGCCCCAGCACCTGCCACTCCCGCTGGGTCAGTGGGCTGGTGCGGATCAGCTCCGGGACCTCCGGGTGGGTCAGCAGACGTTCAACAAAGCGCTCGTCAAAGTGGGCATACTTGTGGCGATGATGCTGGTTTATGTCACGCAGAATGCGCTGGGCGCGGTGGCCCTCTAGCTCTGGCAGGGCGTTAAGCTGAATCAGCTGCCGCAGCTGCTGCGCCATCGCCTCGCCTTCAATCACGAAGTGGCTAACGAAGCCGGTGCGGTTTGCCAGCGTCAGGGCCTCTATCAGCACCCGCTGAGCATCGTTCTTACGTCCGGCCTGCCAGTAAAGCTGGTTTAGCAGGAGCAGGTTACGGTTCAAATCGCTCATCAGCCGCAGGCTGCGCGCGTTCTCGTTCAGCTCCTCCAGCACCATCTCCGCCGACGCCACGTCTCCCAGCAGGATCTGCGCCCGGGCAACGTTGCGCCACTGGCTCTGGTGGAAGTGGTTATTGGCAAACTCTGATTTCGGCGTCTGACGCAGCCACTGGGCGGCAGCCTGCTTATCGCCGGTCATCTGCCAGTAGATCACCCGCACTTTGTCAGCATTGGACACCCAATCGCTATGATACTGTCCGTTACCGAGCAGGTTCTCCAGCCGGTTAAGGTGGCTGCGGGCATTATCCAGATCGCCACGCGCCAGCGAGTTTTGCACTACCAGAGCCAGGCATTGCAGCTGCTGCTGAGGCTGATAGGCAGAGAGCACGGTCATGCCTTCCCGGGCAGCCGCTTCGGATTCATCAAGACGTCCCCATGCCCACAGCAGCTGGGCGCGGATACGCAGCAAAAACTCGTGCAGCGGCAGCTGCTCAAGATGCTGCTCGCGGATCAGCGTGAACGCCTTCTCCTGGCACTCCCAGGCAGCCTGCAGGAAGCCCTGGGCAAACAGGATCTCGCACTGCTGGATCAGGCTCCACAGCGCGTAGTGCCAGACGTCGTGGCGGCGCGCCATCTGCTCGGTTTGCTGCATCAGGGTGAGAGAGTGGCTGAGCAGCCCCTTGCAGTGCAGCACCTCGCCATGCACCGAGGTCGCCACGATGCGGCTATAGAAGTTAGCCAGCGGCAGCTCTTCAAGCGCGATCATCGCCAGCCGCTCGGCCTCTACCGGATCGCCATCGTTAATCGCCACCTGGGCGCGCAGCGCGTTAAAGTCACCTTGCAGCGCGTGATCCGCCGTCATGTCCATCTCCTGCTCGGCGCGGGCCAGCAGGGTATTCACTTCGCTATAGCGGTGCTGGCTCTGCATCAGCCAGGCTTGCAGCAGCACCAGACGCGGGTTCTCCAGCAGGCTCTCCCACGGCAGCGCCTTTAACGACGCCTCCAGCAGGGTCAGCTCGCTGTGGTTAAACAGGCCCCACGCGTGGTGCAGCAGAATATCGCGTAGCATCGTGCCATCGCCCGCCGCTAACGCATGATGAATGGCCTCGCTCGGAAAGCCCTGCGCCATCCAGCTCTCTGCCGCCGCGCGGTGAATATCCGGCAGCTCGGTGGCCAGCTCCCACTGGCAGCGCTGGCGTAAAAAGCTGCCGAACAGCGGGTGGTAGCTAAACCACTCCCCGGAGTCATCCATACGCTGTAAAAACAGCCCCTGGCGCTCGATCTCCTCCAGCCGCATCTGGCCGTTCTCTTCGCCGGTGACGCGGACGATCAACGCATCGTTCATCGAGCGCAGCAGGGAGCTTTTCAGCAGGAACTGGCGGGTGGTGGAATCGATATTGTCCAGCACCTCATCGACCAGATAGTCCGACAGATGGCTGGCGTTAATCCCTGCCAGGCGGCGGGCAGAGTGCTGGGTTGAGCTGTTATTCTGCCGGGCCGAAAGGGCAATCAGCTGCAGGGCGGTGGCCCATCCGGCCACGTCGTCGCACAGACGGCTGCTCTCCGCCGCTTCAATCGGGGCGTTCAGGCGGCAATCAAAAAACTGCTTTGCCTCCTGATGAGTAAAGGCCAGCTGCTGGCTGCTGACTTCCAGCAGCTGATCGCGCACGCGCAGGTTGGCAATGCCCAGCTGTGGCAGGTTGCGCGACAGCACCACCAGGGTCAGATTTTCCGGCTGATGACGAAGGAAGAAACGCATCGCGTCGTGGATCACCGGGTTGGTCACCAGATGATAGTCATCGATAACGATGTAGAGCGGACGCTGCCACTCTGCCAGCTCAATAAAGAGCTGTGAAAAGAGCGAGGGGAGGCTGGCGTACTGACGCTTCTGCGCCATCGCCTCGCTGGAGACGCAGTGTCCGCCGGTCGCCTGCTGCACGGCGGCGACAAGATAGCTGGCGAATCGCTCCGGCTGGTTATCCCCCTCATCGAGCGAGAACCAGCCCAGATCGGCTTGACTGGCAGCCCACTGTGAAATAAGCGTCGTTTTGCCGTAGCCAGCCGGGCTGGTAACCAGAGCCAAACGAAAATTGTTCGCGCCGGAAAGTTTAGCCAGCAGGCGTTCGCGGACCACAGTATGGTCAAGACGAACCGGGCGACTTAATTTGGACGGAATCAACATAGTTATCACTTCACTGTGAGGGAACGAAGAAAAAGGAATTTTTTTGCGCTTCGTAATTAATGACTAATAAGGTCGGTCAGAATGGATTCTATTGCAAGTTATGTCCGAATTTTACGGCGCTGAATTTGCACCGTGTCACATTTTCATAACCTGGCTGAATAAAACGCCCGACAGGTAGCGAGGGCACGTGGTAACTAGCCTGCGGGCAAATGGAGCAGAATGTAATATTCACTTTTGGCAGAGTTAGATTAGGTTGTTGATATTCAAAATCCATAGGTCGAAAGTGGTAGTTAATAGGGTTCGATGGGTAAGGTTGTTAATATTTGTATCTATGATTCGCCGCAGTAAATTTAAATTCATGTATGTATATATGAAACGCCATTTCATTTCCTTGAGCGCCCTCCCGGTTACCTGCCGATAATGTCCTCATACTTTCGCATGCGTTTTTGTGCCAGCTGACCGTTGAATTTTTGAGTAATTCGCCTTTTTACAGCTAACTTTAAGTGGCAGCGGTCACACTTTTGGCTCATCCCTGCGGCTCCTCCTGGGCTTTTCCCTGGCAGGATGAGGAAGTCAACCCAGGGGCCAGGCAAACTAGCGCTAACGTTGTTTTTACTTACAGGATCCCCGTTTGCTATGTCACAGCCAACCTTTAACAAAGCTCAGTTTGCCGCCGCCCTGACGCGTCAGTGGCAGCGTTTTGGTCTCCGTTCCGCCGAAGAGATGACCCCCCACCAGTGGTGGCACGCGGTTAGCGGCGCGCTGGCGGAGCAGCTTGCTGCCCAGGCGGTAGCCAAACCCGCAGAGGATCAGCGCCACGTAAACTATATCTCCATGGAGTTCCTCATTGGCCGCCTGACCGGCAACAACCTGCTTAATATGGGCTGGTATCAGGAGGTGAGCGATCTGCTGCAAACGCATAACGTCAATCTCACCGACCTGCTGGAAGAGGAGATCGATCCGGCGCTGGGCAACGGTGGCTTAGGCCGGCTGGCAGCCTGCTTCCTGGACTCGATGGCGACGGTAGGTCAGCCCGCTATCGGCTACGGCCTGAACTATCAGTACGGTCTGTTCCGCCAGTCCTTTGTCGACGGGCAGCAGCAGGAGGCCCCGGACGACTGGCATCGCGGCAGCTACCCCTGGTTCCAGCACAACGCCGCGCTGGACGTTAAGGTCAATCTTGGCGGCAAGGTGAGCCGGGACGGGCGCTGGGAGCCGGCGTTTTCTCTGATCGGCGAGGCGTGGGATCTGCCGGTGCTGGGCTACCGGAACGGCGTAGCGCAGCCTCTGCGACTGTGGCAGGCTAAACACGCTCACCCGTTCGATCTGACTAAATTTAACGACGGCGATTTCCTGCGTGCCGAACAGCAGGGTATCGACGCTGAAAAGCTGACTAAAGTTCTCTACCCTAACGACAACCATACCGCGGGTAAAAAGCTGCGCCTGATGCAGCAGTATTTCCAGTGCGCCTGCTCGGTCGCGGATATTCTGCGCCGCCACCATCTGGCCGGGCGCAAGCTGGCGGAGCTGCCCGACTACGAAGTGATCCAGCTCAACGATACCCACCCGACCATCGCCATTCCGGAGATGCTGCGCGTGCTGATCGACGAGCATCAGCTGAGCTGGGACGAGGCGTGGTCAATTACCAGCCGCCTGTTTGCCTATACCAACCACACGCTGATGCCGGAAGCGCTGGAAAACTGGCATGAGCGGCTGCTGAAACCGCTGCTGCCGCGCCATATGCAGATCATCAAAGAGATCAACGACCGCTTTAAAAAGCAGGTAGTGAAAACCTGGCCGGGCAACGAGGCGGTGTGGGCGAAGCTGGCGGTGGTCTATGACGGCCAGGTACGCATGGCTAACCTCTGCGTCGTGAGCGGCTTCGCGGTCAACGGCGTGGCGGCGCTGCACTCGGACCTGGTGGTGAAGGATCTCTTCCCGGAGTATCACCAGCTGTGGCCGAACAAGTTCCATAACGTCACGAACGGCATCACCCCGCGCCGCTGGATCAAGCAGTGCAACCCGGCGCTTGCCGCGCTGCTTGATAAGACGCTGAAGAGAGAGTGGGCAAACGATCTCGACCAGCTGCTGGGCCTGGAGAAGTATGCCGACGACGCCAGCTTCCGTCAGCAGTACCGCGCTATCAAGCAGGAGAACAAGACGCAGCTGGTGGCGTTTGTGAAAGCGCGTACCGGTATCGAGATCAACCCTAACGCTATTTTTGATATTCAGATCAAGCGCCTGCATGAGTATAAGCGTCAGCACCTGAATCTGCTGCACATCCTCGCGCTCTACAAAGAGATCCGTGAGAACCCGGCGGCAGATCGCGTGCCGCGCGTCTTCCTGTTCGGAGCCAAAGCCGCACCGGGCTACTACCTGGCGAAGAACATTATTTTTGCTATCAATAAGGTGGCAGAGGCGATCAACAACGACCCCAGCGTGGGCGACAAGCTGAAGGTGGTTTTCCTGCCGGACTACTGCGTCTCGGCGGCCGAGAAGCTGATCCCGGCGGCGGACGTCTCCGAGCAGATCTCTACCGCAGGAAAAGAGGCCTCTGGTACCGGCAACATGAAGCTGGCACTGAACGGCGCGCTCACCGTGGGCACGCTGGATGGTGCCAACGTCGAGATTGCCGAGCAGGTCGGCGAAGAGAATATCTTTATCTTCGGCCATACTGTGGAAGAGGTGAAGGCCCTGAAGGCGAAGGGCTACGATCCGGTTAAATGGCGCAAGAAAGACAAGCTGTTGAATGCGATCCTCAAAGAGCTGGAGAGCGGTAAATATAGCGACGGCGACAAGCATGCGTTCGACCTGATGCTGCACAGCATCGGCAAAGAGGGGGGCGATCCCTACCTGGTTGCCGCTGACTTTGCCGCCTACGTTGAGGCGCAAAAACAGGTCGACGTGCTCTATCGCGACCAGGAGGCGTGGACCCGCGCGGCGATCCTTAATACCGCCCGCTGCGGCATGTTCAGCTCCGATCGCTCAATTCGTGACTATCAAAACCTGATCTGGCAGGCCAAACGCTAAGGAGCGCCATGGAAAGTAAACGTCTGGCTGACGCCGCGCTGGCGGCGGGCATTAGCCCTAACTATATCAACGCCCACGGCAAACCCCAGTCAATTGGTGCCGAAACCAAACGGCGTTTGCTTAACGCAATGCACCCCGCTGCGGCTAAGAAGGCGGCAGCGGCCCCCGTTGCGCAGGTTAAGGTGCTGATCCACGGCAAAAGATTGTCGTTGCCCGTTGAGGGCAGCGGCGAATTTAGCTGGACGCTCACGACCGAAACGGGTGAGCAGCACCAGGGGACGTTTCGCGACAAGAAGCGGATCACGCTGCCAGCCTCGCTGGCAGAGGGGTATCACACGCTGACCCTGCGCCAGGGTAAAAAGCAGTGGCAGTGCCGGGTGATTGTCGCCCCGCCGCGCTGCTATGAACCCGAGGCGCTGCTGGAGGGCAAAAAGCTGTGGGGTGCCACCGTTCAGCTTTATACCCTGCGCTCGGAGAAAAACTGGGGTATCGGCGATTTCGGCGATCTGAAGGCCATGCTGGTCGAGGTCGCGAAGCGGGGCGGGGCGTTTATCGGCCTCAACCCGGTTCATGCTCTCTATCCGGCGATGCCGGAGAGCGCCAGCCCCTATAGCCCCTCTTCACGGCGCTGGCTTAACGTGCTCTATATCGACGTTAACGCCATCGAGGATTACCAGCGCAGCGACGAGGCGCAGGCGTGGTGGAAGATGGACTCCACCCAGAAAGCGCTCAATGCGGCGCGGGACAGCGAGTGGGTCGACTATGCCGGCGTCACCGCCCTTAAGCTGGCAGCGCTGAAAATGGCGTGGCGTCGCTTTGCCGATCGGGCGGAAGACGACGAGCAGATGGCGGCGTTTCGCGGTTTTGTGCAGCAGCAGGGCGAAGGCCTCTACTGGCAGGCCGCGTTTGATGCCCTGCATGAGTATCAGGTAAAAGAGGATGAGATGCGCTGGGGTTGGCCGGTGTGGCCGGAAGCCTACCGGCATACCGACAGCCCGCAGGTAAAAGCCTTCTGTCAGGAGCACGCCGACGAGGTGGATTTCTACCTCTGGCTACAGTGGCTGGCTGCGGTGCAGCTGGCGGAGTGCTGGGAGACCAGCCAGGGCTTTGCGATGCCGATTGGCCTCTACCGCGATCTGGCGGTAGGCGTTGCCGAGGGCGGGTCAGAAACCTGGTGCGATCGCGAGCTGTACTGCCTGGAGGCCTCCGTGGGTGCGCCACCGGATATTCTTGGGCCGCTGGGGCAAAACTGGGGCCTGCCGCCGATGGATCCGCATATCATCACCGCCCGTGGCTATGAGCCGTTTGTTCAGCTCCTGCGAGCCAACATGAAGAGCTGTGGCGCGCTGCGTATCGACCATGTGATGTCGCTCCTGCGTCTGTGGTGGATCCCCTACGGCGAGACGGCGGATCAGGGGGCCTATGTTCACTACCCGGTGGATGACATGCTGGCGATCCTTGCCCTGGAGAGTAAACGCCATAGCTGCATGGTGATTGGCGAAGATCTCGGCACCGTGCCGAAGGAGATCGTCAGCAAGCTGCGCGACAGCGGGGTTTACTCCTACAAGGTGCTCTATTTCGAAAGCGATGATAAAAAGCGGGTGCGTGCTCCAGAGTTATGGCCTGCCCAGTCGATGGCGGTAGCGACAACCCACGACCTGCCGACCCTGCGCGGTTACTGGGAAGCGGACGATCTAACCCTCGGTAAAACGCTGGGACTCTATCCGGACGAAGAGGTGCTGCGTGAGCTGTATGCGGATCGTGAGCGGGCGAAGCAGGGCCTGCTGGACGCGCTGCATCAGCACGGCTGTCTGCCGAAAAGCACCGGGCGCAAGGCGGCTCGCATGGCGATGAATGCTACCCTCAACCGGGGTCTGCAACGCTATATTGCCGACAGCAGCAGTGCGCTGCTTGGGCTACAGCCAGAGGACTGGTTGGATATGGCCGATCCCGTCAACGTGCCGGGCACCAGCTACCAGTACAAAAACTGGCGGCGCAAACTGTCGACGTCGCTGGAGAAGATGTTTGCTGATGAGAAGGTGAACAGGCTGGTGAAGGATCTGGACAAGCGGCGTAAGACGGCATCGAAGAAGTAAATCATTACCCGGCGGCGCAGCGCCGCCGGGTACATCAATCAGATCACCATTCCCAGCAGCAGACAGCCGATTAGGCCGCATACCGCAATAATGGTCTCCAGCGCCGACCATGACTTCATGGTCTCACCGATGCTCAGGTTGAAATACTCCTTGAACAGCCAGAACCCTGGATCGTTCACGTGGGAGAAGATCACGCTGCCGGAGCCGACGGCGATAACCATCAGCTCAGGGCTGACGCCGGTAGTGGCAATCAGCGGAGCCGCGATCCCGCCAGCGGTGATGGCCGCCACGGTAGCAGAGCCCAGGGCGATACGCAGCACGGCGGCAATCGACCACGCCATAAACAGCGGCGACAGGTTGGTGGAGTGCATCATCGCCGCGATGTATTTATCCACGCCGCTGTCTACCAGCACCTGCTTGAACGCACCGCCGCCGCCGATAATCAGCAGCATCATGGCGATGATTTTAATCGAGGAGGTGATGGTATCGGTGATCTGATCCATTGAGCGGCCACGGTTAAGGCCAAAGGTAAAGATGGCAATCAGCACGGCAATCAGCGTTGCCATCACCGGGTCGCCAAAGAATTCAGCGTAGGCAAGAATCGGGTGGCCTTTTGGCAGGATCATCTCTGCGACGGCGCGCCCGGCCATCAGGATCACCGGCACCAGCGAGGTCCAGACGCTGACGGCAAAGCTTGGCATCTCTGCTTCGGTGAAGGTTTTTGCGTTATAGAGGCCTTCCGGGATCGGCTTATCGATCTTCTTCAGGAAACGCGCATAGACCGGACCGGCCAGGATCACGGTCGGGATAGCCAGCAGCGTACCGTAGAGCAGGGTTTTGCCCATATCAGCATGGAAGATGGTGGCGATAGCGGTCGGGCCTGGGTGCGGCGGCAGGAAGCCATGGGTCACAGAGAGCGAGGCGGCCATCGGCACACCTACATAGAGCAGCGGCACGCGCGCTTTCGCCGCGATGGTGAACACCAGCGGCAGCAGCAGCACGAAGCCCACTTCATAAAACAGCGCAAAGCCGACGGTAAAACCGGTTAATACCACCGCCCACTGGATATATTTCTGACCAAACTTGTCAATCAGGGTCGTGGCGATCCGCTGGGCACCGCCGCAGTCCGCCAGCATCTTACCCAGCATGGCACCGAAGCCCATGATCAGCGCGAGGCTGCCGAGGGTACCGCCGACGCCTGCCTTAATGGAGGCGATAACTTTATCTAC
Source organism: Pseudescherichia sp. L3 (assembly GCF_024656065.1). NCBI lineage: Bacteria > Pseudomonadati > Pseudomonadota > Gammaproteobacteria > Enterobacterales > Enterobacteriaceae > Pseudescherichia > Pseudescherichia sp. L3. Next base: position 93,484 of record NZ_JANKYC010000003.1, on the reverse strand, counting down.
CGGCATTCCCTGCATCAGCCCAACGGCAAGCGCCACCAGGATCAATGCAATGAAGCCGTTTAATTTAAAGCGGATCATTAACAGAAGTAATAGAACAACACCGAGAGCAACGATGATAAGTGGCATGGTTTACCTGGCCTTTATGATGTTATGGGTAACGCTTATCTACAAAGTAACTGGCTTATTAAGTAGTTTTAACTGCACGGAGGGATGATACGGGTAACATGCAGGCGAATAGAATCACTTTGGGCGGGTAAATTTTAGAAGTGCGACGTGGGTCATATTATACAGCAGAGGCAAGAAGCCCGGTCAGCGAAGCGCCGCCGGGCATAGCAGGAGCAGACAGGACGAACGACGATCAGTAGTAGGAGTGTTCGCCGCGCTGGTGCTCGGTCAGATCGCGCACGCCTTTCAGCTCAGGGAACTCGTTCAGCAGCTGCTTCTCGATCCCCTCTTTCAGCGTGACGTCGACCATTGAACAGCCGTTACAGCCGCCGCCAAACTGCAGAATGGCATAGCCTTCGTCGGTGATCTCCATCAGCGTAACGCGGCCACCGTGACCAGCCAGCTGCGGGTTGATCTGCGACTGGAGCAGATACTCAACGCGCTCCATCAGCGGGGCATCGTCAGTCACCTTACGCATTTTGGCGTTAGGTGCCTTCAGCGTCAGCTGCGAGCCCAGCTGGTCGGTGACAAAATCGATCTCCGCATCTTCCAGATACGGTGCGCTCAGCTCGTCGACATACGCGGTCAGCAGCGAAAAGGGTAACGCGGTATCCGTTGCTTCCACTGCATCCGGCGGGCAGTAAGAGACGCCGCACTCGGCATTTGGCGTGCCTGGATTGATCACAAATACGCGGATTTGTGTTCCTTCTTCCTGATTTGCCAGCAGTTTGGCAAAGTGCGCCTGAGCTGCGTCGGAAATATGGATCATAGCAATGGCCTAAATAGTTGACTGTTTTACTCGGTTATAATACGCCCATCATCGCGCCTCTACAAGGTTCGACATAGGCACCATACCTGAACAGTCGCCGCGCCGCCCTGCAACAGCAGACGGGTGATCTCCGCAACGGTGCTGCCGGTAGTGACGACATCATCCACAATAGCCATATGGAGGCCGTCAAGCGGCAATTCAAGGCGGAAGGCATTTTTGAGATTGCTTCTTCGTCGGCGAGCGCTGAGAAAATGCTGGGTCAGGGCCGGGCGAACGCGGGTCAGGGTGTTGCTGGCGTAGCGGCAGTCCAGCCAGCGTGCCAGCGGCTGGCAGAGCAGATCGCTCTGATTAAAGCCCCGCTGCCACTGGCGATGCGAATAGAGTGGCACGCTAACGATGCGGTCCGGCAGCGCGAGCCGTGTGGTACGGCGGGCATTAATAATCGCCAGCAGCTGCAGCCGGGCCAGCGCCGCAGCCAGCTCCGGTCGACGGGAGAACTTCAGCTGGTGGATCAGCGTGCTCAGCGGCGGAGCGTAGGCGCTGACCGCCACCAGCCTCTGCCACGGCGGCGGCTTTTGCAGGCAGCGGCCGCAGGGCAGGGTTATGCTGGCGGCGGGCAGGCCGCACTGTGGGCATACGCTATCAGTGAGCTGAATCGTTCGACGGCAGACAGAGCAGATCCCTGAGCGGGGCAGGGCGAGCGGCATTCGGCATAGCCAGCACAAGCCTGGCGCTGTTAGCATACGTACCCTCCTGGACATGAGAAGAGAACAATAGCGGATGAACGACATCTGGTGGCAAACCAAAGGCGAAGGAAATTGTCATCTTGTGCTGCTGCACGGATGGGGACTGAATGCAGAGGTGTGGGATTGCATTACGGCGGAGCTGGCCTCGCACTTTACCCTGCACCTGGTGGATCTGCCAGGCTACGGTCGCAGCACCGGCTTTGGCGCGCTGACCCTGGCCGAGATGACGGAGATTGTATTGGCCCATGCGCCAAAAGAGGCGATCTGGCTTGGCTGGAGCCTCGGTGGGCTGGTGGCAAGCCAGGCGGCGTTAAGCGCTCCCGGTCGCGTGAGCGCCCTGGTCACGGTCGCCTCCTCTCCCTGCTTCAGCGCCGAAGGCGATTGGCCGGGCATTAAACCCGAGGTGCTGTCCGGCTTCCAGCAGCAGCTGAGCGATAACTTTCAGCGCACGGTAGAGCGTTTTCTGGCGCTGCAAACCCTGGGGACGGAAACTGCTCGGGACGATGCCCGTAAGCTGAAGCACGCCGTACTGGCCCTGCCGATGCCGTCGGTAGAGGTGCTCAACGGCGGGCTGGAGATCCTGAAAACGGCCGATCTGCGCGCGCCGCTGACGCAGCTGACGCAGCCGTTCCTCCGTCTCTACGGGCGTCTTGACGGGCTGGTCCCGCGCAAAATCGTGCCGTGGCTGGACGCGCTGTGGCCGGAGAGCGAGTCGCAGGTATTTGCTAAGGCGGCGCATGCGCCCTTCATTTCGCACCCTGAGGCATTTTGTCAGAGGCTGGTGGAGTTTACGCAGCAGCTGGCGAAACGGCTGGGACAGACTAAAATTTAAACGTATTTATCTATTTGGCGTTCCAACAAAAAGCGTAATGGCATCCACTACCGTATGGAGTAAAGGCTATGAAACGTACAGCAGGTATCGTCGTATCTCTGGTTATTGGTGCACTCTCGTTTAGCGTGATGGCGGCGGAAGAGGTGCAGAAAGATAAGATTAAAGAGATGAATCTGACCAAAATCGGCACCGTCAGCACGTCGGATACGTCAGCACCAATGGACGCCCGGGCAGAGCTGGTGAAGAAAGCCGATGCGCTGGGCGGCAAGTACTATGTGATCACCAGCGGGGACAAAATCAGTAAAGACATTCGTGCCACGGCGGATGTCTACAAGTAATCTACGTCAGGCGGGCAGCGCGCCCGCCCTGTTCTTTAGCGCAGTATCTACTGTTAGTGCTGACAAGCCTTACCCTGCGGACAGTTTTTACATTTGCCGCTCAGATATCCCCCGGCTTCCTCTTCAATGCGTACGTCAATGGCCGCCGTTTTGCGCGTTGCCAGCAGATTGACGTCGACCCGACTTCTGGCCCGGCGCAGCCCACCCAGCAGCAGAACGTTAAACAGCACCACCGCCAGAATGCAGGTCAGACTGTAGCGCGGATGGGCGCTAAAGCTGGTGGCCTGGTAGAAGAGCGTTGCCAGCGAGTAGGCGATATTCAGCCCCCAGAGAATAGAGAAACCCATCCAGCCGCGGCTCGACTCTCTGGCGATCGCCCCCATTACCGAGATACAGGGAATATAGAGCAGGACAAAAATCAGATAGCTGTACGCGGCGGCGGCGCTGCCAAATTTTTCGCCCATCACTCCCATGGTGCCGGTCGCCATCTCACCGTCGCCTTTACTGGCCTCAATGGGGTTAGCCAGCACGCTCAGGCTAAAGGTATCGACCAGGCTCTGCCCGGTCTCTTCCAGGGCACCGGTGAGTTCGTGCGTCAGGCTGAAGGTTGCTGGATCGAAGGCCTCCTGCTCAATGTTCTCGGCGGTATAGAGAGTGTTTAGCGTGCCAACCACCACCTCTTTTGCCATCGCACCGGTGAAGAGACCGACGGTAGCCTGCCAGTTATCCTCGTGGACGCCGATGGGCTTCAGCAGCGGGGTAAAGACCCGGCTGACGGCGGCCAGCGCCGAATCGTTGATGGTGGTGGCCGCCGTCCCGCTCAGCGTAAAGCTGTTCAGGGCGCTCAGGAAGATGCTGACGATGACAATCACCTTCCCGGCGCGCAGCACAAAGCCCTTCAGCCGCTGCCAGGTCTGGATCGCCAGGCTCTTCAGATGGGGAACGTGGTAGACCGGCAGCTCCATCACAAAGGGCGATGCTTCGCCGCGCATAATGGTGTGTTTGAGCATCAGGCCGGTAAGGATCGCCATCACGATGCCGAGCAGGTAGAGAGAGAAGACCGCCAGCGCCCCCTCCTGGCCGAAAAAGGCAGCGGCAAACACGGCGAAGATAGCCAGCCGCGCGCCGCAGGACATAAAGGGTGCCATCATGATGGTCATCAGACGCTCGCGCGGCGCATCAAGGGTGCGCGCCCCCATCACCGACGGGACGTTGCAGCCGAAGCCAACGATCAGCGGCACAAAGGATTTACCCGGCAGGCCAAGGGATTGCATCAGGCGATCCATCACAAAGGCCGCCCGCGCCATGTAGCCTGAGTCCTCAAGGAAGGAGAGGAACAGGTACATCATGCCGATCTGCGGTACCAGCGGCAGTACGGTGTTGATCCCACCCCCAATCCCCTGGGCCAAGAAGATGGTCAGCCACTGCGGGAAGTGCAGGGTATAACCCAGCCACTGCGTACCATGGATAAATAGAGCGACCGAACCGGTGTCGAAAATAGGCGACAGAGCGCCACCGATGTTGATGGCGAGCACGAACATGACGTACATCACCAGCAGAAAGATTGGCAGGCCCAGCACGCGGTTGATGATGATCCGGTCCATCGCGGCGGTAAAGCGGCTCGGTTCGGCGGTAAGGGTGTTGCTGACCGTGTCGCAAATGGCGGCGATGGTCTGGTAGCGGGCGTCGGCAATGTGCAAGGCCGGATCGGCCATCTCCTCACCCAGGCGCGTCAGCGACGCATCCAGCCTGTGGGCGGCGTCACCGGCATAGGCGCGGCTGTAGATATCACCCTCCAGCATCTGCAAACCCAGCCAGCGGCGCTGCTGAAGGGGCATATCGGCGGCCATCGCCTGCGCCAGCGTGTCAGCTTCACGCACCAGGGCCTGAGCGTAGTGAACCCGCTCGATATCGCTGTTGCGCTGATGACGGTCGATGGCCATCTTCAGCGCTTCAATGCCGCGTCCGCGCGTCGAGACCAGCGGGACTACCGGACAGCCAAGGCGCGTAGCAAGGGCGTCGATATCGATGCGGATCTGTTGCTTCTCGGCAATATCCAGCATGTTCAGCGCGACGATGCAGGGGATACCCAGCTCCAGCAGCTGTAGCGTCAGGTAGAGGTTACGCTCCAGGTTAGAGGCATCGACGACGTTAATCAGCATATCGGCGTCGCCGCTGAGAATATAGTGGCAGGCGATCTGCTCATCGAGGGAGGTTTGCGACGAGATAGTGGTCAACGAGTAGGTGCCGGGCAGGTCGACCAGCGTCACCTGCGCATCGGTGGTGGTAAAGGAGCCCTCTTTGCGCTCGACGGTGACCCCCGCCCAGTTGCCTACGCGTTGGCGCGCGCCCGTTAGCTGATTAAAAAGGGTTGTCTTGCCGGAATTAGGATTACCAATAAGGCCAAGGGTTAATTTTTTCATAATAATAGACTCATTGCGTGGAGCGCCGTTAACGCGGCAGCGCTTCCACCTCTAATAACGCGAGATCTTTTTTGCGTAATACCAGGCTGACGCGCCGGGTTTGAATATGAATCGGATCGCCTAAGGGAGCGACCCGCACCACATTAAATGATGATCCGGGGAGCATGCCCAGAGAGAGCAGTTTTTGCCGGTAGGCCGGGCTAATTTCACGGGAAAATCCCACGATTTTCCACGCGCTGGCTGGCGAGAAGGACATAGGACCTACTAGATCAATGGTTAAATAATCAACAGGACAATGGTAATGATAATAGTTTTTATCATCAATCATTAAAATGTGTAGGAGTGTTGAATTAGGTAAGAATGACTATTTGTTTTGATTTAGCGCAATATTCCGCGTGGAGCTTTTAACAACGAGAATTAATTAATATACGTTGTAGCAACATCGGAGATTATATTTATTTACCGTTTGAATAAACTTTCCCCTGCGCGATAAATTAACGCGCAGGGGGTAAGGGGATCAGCGTTTTTTACCCATCGCCGCTGCCAGCGCGTCCATCATCGCGCTGTTGCCTGAGGGTTGAGCCTCACGACCGCGCGGCTTCGCCTGGCGGGCAGCGGGTTCACGCGGCGCGCTGTTGCCGTTGCCGCGACGGGCATTGCCTTCGCCTGGCTGCTCGTCCAGACGCATGGTCAGGGCGATACGCTTGCGGGGCAGGTCAACCTCCAGCACCTTCACTTTGACAATGTCGCCCGCTTTCACCACCGTATGAGGATCCTCAACGAACTTATTCGCCAAAGAAGAGATGTGCACCAGGCCATCCTGATGGACACCGATATCCACAAAGGCACCAAAGTTGGTGACGTTGGTGACCGCGCCTTCGAGGATCATTCCCGGCTGCAGGTCGTTCATGGTCTCAACGCCATCGGCAAAGGTGGCCGTTTTGAACTCCGGGCGCGGGTCGCGGCCGGGTTTTTCCAGCTCCTTGATGATGTCGGTTACCGTCGGCACGCCAAAGCGCTCGTCGGTAAAGTCAGACGCTTTCAGACCGCGTAGATTGCTGCTGTTGCCCATCAGGTCGCGCAGAGAGTGCTCGGTCGCGGCCAGGATGCGCTCGACCACCGGGTAGGCTTCCGGGTGAACGGTGGAGGCATCCAGCGGGTTATCGCCGTGGTTAATACGCAAGAACCCTGCACACTGCTCAAAGGCTTTCGGCCCAAGACGGCTCACCTTCAGCAGCTGCTGGCGGTTGTGGAACTGACCGTTCTCGTCGCGCCATGCCACGATGTTCTGCGCCATCATGCGGGTCAGGCCCGCCACGCGGGTCAGCAGCGGCACGGAGGCGGTATTGAGATCGACGCCGACGGCGTTTACGCAGTCCTCTACCACCGCATCCAGCTTACGGGCTAGCTGGGTCTGGCTGACGTCATGCTGATACTGGCCGACGCCGATGGATTTCGGATCGATCTTCACCAGCTCCGCCAGCGGATCCTGCAGGCGACGGGCAATGGAGACCGCGCCACGCAGCGAAACGTCAAGACCGGGGAACTCCTGCGCCGCCAGCTCGGAGGCGGAGTAGACGGATGCCCCCGCCTCGCTGACGATCACCTTCTGGCCTTTCACCTGCGGGAACTGCTTCTGCACGTCGAGGTAAAAACGCTCGGTTTCGCGGGAGGCAGTACCGTTACCGATCGCCACCAGCTCCACGTTATGTTTTTCGCACAGCGCAGCCACGACGGCGGCGGCTTTCGCTGCCTGCCCGGTGTGGGGATAGATAGTATCGGTCGCCACCAGCTTGCCGGTGCCGTCGACAACCGCCACCTTCACGCCGGTACGCAGGCCGGGATCGAGACCCATGGTCGCACGCAGCCCGGCAGGGGCCGCCATCAGCAGGTCGTGCAGGTTGCGGGCAAATACGTTAATGGCTTCATCTTCGGCGCGCTCACGCACCGTGCCCATCAGCTCGGTCTCCAGATGCATCAGCACCTTGATGCGCCACGTCCAGCTCACCACGCCTTTACGCCAGCTGTCCGCCGGGGCGTTGTTCAGGCGCAGACCCAGATGATCGCTAATAATCTGCTCGCAGTGGCTCTCTTTCGGCGGCTCATCAAACTGCGGATCGGCATTCAGCGCCAGCTGGAGCACGCCTTCGTTGCGGCCGCGGAACATCGCCAGCGCGCGGTGGGACGGCACGTTGGAGATCGGCTCATGGTGATCGAAGTAGTCGCGGAACTTCGCGCCCTCTTCCTCTTTGCCAGCGACCACGGTCGACGTCAGGTGGGCGTTTTTCCACAGGTAGTCGCGCACCTTCGCCAGCAGGGCCGCATCCTCAGCAAAGCGCTCCATCAGGATGTAGCGCGCGCCGTCCAGCGCGGCTTTGCTGTCGGCCACGCCTTTATCGGCGTCAATAAACTTCTCCGCTTCGGTTTGCGGATCGTGCGACGGCGTGTTCCACAGCAGATCCGCCAGCGGCGCCAGGCCAGCTTCAATAGCGATCTGCCCGCGGGTACGGCGTTTCGGCTTGTAGGGCAGGTAGAGATCTTCGAGTTCGGTCTTGCTCAGCGTGCCGGTGATGGCCTTCGCCAGATCGTCAGTCAGTTTACCCTGATCGCCGATGGACTTCAGGATCGCCTGACGACGCTCCTCCAGCTCCCGCAGGTAGCCCAGGCGGGTCTCCAGGTTACGCAGTTGCGTATCATCCAGCCCGCCGGTGACTTCCTTACGATAACGTGCAATAAACGGCACGGTGTTCCCTTCATCAAGCAGGCGAACGGCAGCTTCTACCTGTTCGGCTCTGGCCTGAATATCACCCGCAATAATGCGGCAGAGCGAATCATTCATCATGGCTATTTCATCTAGTGGATCGAGTAGTGGATCGAAAATCAGGGGGATAGTTATACGGACTGGCTGGCAAAAATGCCAGCCGGAGAGGATGCTCTAAGACTCTTTAACGTACGTGATTTCGTTGACGTACCAGCTTGCTTCGCCGCCCGGCGTCTGGACGACTGCCAGATCGCCGACCTCTTTCTTCAGCAGCGCACGGGCCATCGGGGAGTCGATAGAGATGTAGTCCTTACGGCCAAAAATTTCGTCGTAGCCCACGATGCGAAAGCGTTTGGTGTCGCCATCATCGTTTTCGATCTCAACCCACGCGCCAAAGAAGACTTTGCCCTCCTGCTGCGGGGAGTAATCAACAATTTTCAGGTTTTCCAGGCATTTCGTTAGGTATCTGACGCGACGGTCAATTTCCCGCAGGCGTTTTTTATTATACTGATAGTCGGCATTCTCGCTGCGGTCACCGAGGCTTGCCGCCCAGGTCACCTTTTTCGTGACTTCCGGGCGCTCCTGACGCCAGAGATAGTCCAGCTCCTGTTTAAGCTTGTCGTAACCTTCTCGGGTGATAAGTGGCGTTTTCATCCGGTTTCTGCCTTTAAGCTGCTGTTAAATATGCTTTGTAACAATTTCGACTAGAATGTATACCAGATTTAGCTGGTGGTCGGCGCACACTTTTTTAGAATACATACCTATATTATCCGAACCTTTGGGAGTACAAACAATGCAAGAGAATTATAAGATTCTGGTCGTCGATGACGATATGCGCCTGCGCGCACTGCTGGAACGTTATCTCACCGAGCAAGGCTTCCAGGTTCGCAGCGTAGCCAACGCAGAACAGATGGATCGCCTGCTTACCCGTGAATCCTTCCATCTGATGGTACTCGACCTGATGCTTCCCGGCGAGGATGGTTTGTCCATCTGCCGCCGTCTGCGTAGCCAGAGCAACCCAATGCCGATCATTATGGTGACGGCGAAAGGGGAAGAGGTTGACCGTATCGTGGGGCTGGAGATCGGCGCGGACGACTATATTCCGAAGCCGTTTAACCCCCGCGAGCTGCTGGCCCGCATTCGCGCGGTGCTGCGTCGCCAGGCCAACGAGCTGCCCGGCGCGCCGTCGCAGGATGAGGCCGTCATTCAGTTTGGCAAGTTTAAGCTTAACCTCGGCACCCGTGAAATGTTCCGCGAAGATGAGCCGATGCCGCTCACCAGCGGCGAGTTTGCGGTACTGAAGGCGCTGGTCAGCCATCCGCGTGAGCCCCTCTCCCGCGATAAGCTGATGAACCTGGCGCGCGGCCGCGAATACTCGGCCATGGAGCGCTCCATTGATGTGCAGATCTCCCGCCTGCGCCGCATGGTGGAAGAGGATCCGGCGCACCCGCGCTATATACAGACCGTTTGGGGTTTGGGCTACGTCTTTGTGCCGGACGGCTCTAAAGCATGAGGCGACTGCGCTTCTCGCCGCGAAGTTCATTTGCCCGCACGCTACTGCTGATTGTCACCCTGCTGTTTGTCAGCCTGGTGACAACCTATCTGGTGGTGCTGAACTTTGCGATCCTGCCCAGCCTGCAACAGTTTAATAAGGTGCTGGCGTACGAAGTCCGTATGCTGATGACCGACAAGCTGCAGCTGGAGGATGGCACGCAGTTGGTGGTGCCCCCGGCTTTTCGCCGGGAGATTTACCGCGAGCTGGGCATTTCGCTCTACTCGAACGAGGCGGCGGAAGATGCCGGTCTGCGCTGGGCGCAGCACTATGGTTTTTTAAGTCAGCAGATGGCGCAGCAGCTGGGCGGCCCAACGGAAGTCCGCGTTGAGGTAAACAAAAGCTCGCCGGTGGTGTGGCTGAAGACCTGGCTGTCGCCCAATATCTGGGTGCGGGTGCCCCTTACCGAGATCCATCAGGGCGACTTCTCGCCGCTGTTCCGCTACACCCTGGCGATTATGCTGCTGGCGATAGGCGGGGCGTGGCTCTTTATTCGTATTCAGAACCGGCCGCTGGTGGATCTTGAGCACGCGGCGCTGAAGGTGGGGAAAGGGCAGATCCCACCTCCGCTGCGCGAGTACGGCGCGTCGGAGGTGCGCTCCGTGACCCGGGCCTTCAATCAGATGGCGGCAGGGGTTAAACAGCTGGCCGATGACCGTACTCTGCTGATGGCGGGCGTCAGCCACGATCTGCGTACGCCGCTGACCCGTATCCGCCTGGCCACGGAGATGATGGGCGAGCAGGATGGCTACCTGGCGGAGTCGATCAACAAGGATATCGAAGAGTGTAACGCCATCATCGAACAGTTTATCGACTATTTGCGAACCGGCCAGGAGATGCCGATGGAGATAGCCGAGCTGAACGCGGTGCTGGGCGAAGTGGTGGCGGCAGAGAGCGGCTACGAGCGTGAAATTGACACAGCGCTCTATCCGCAGGAGATCTATCTGCGAATGCATCCGCTGTCGATTAAGCGTGCCATCGCCAATATGGTGGTGAACGCCGCCCGCTACGGCAACGGCTGGATCCGGGTCAGCAGCGGCTGCGAGGCGAACCGCGCCTGGTTCCAGGTCGAAGATGATGGGCCGGGTATTAAGCCGGAGCAGCGCAAGCACCTGTTCCAGCCCTTCGTGCGCGGCGACAGCGCCCGCAGCACCAGCGGCACCGGGCTGGGGCTGGCGATCGTGCAGCGTATCGTCGACAACCATAACGGCATGCTGGAACTGAGCACCAGCGAGCGCGGCGGCCTTTCAATTCGCGCCTGGTTCCCCGTTCCGGTCACGCGCGGCCAGAACGCTATGTAAAATGTAGGCCGGGTAAGCGCAGCGCCACCCGGCGTTTTACTACAATTTTGGTCCTGCGCTCACCAACGCCGCACCCGCTGGCGTATCGGTATACTTCTCAAAGTTCTCAATAAACAGCTTCGCTAGCGCGGTGGCTTTCTCCTGCCACTGCTCTGGGGAGGCGTAGGTATTACGCGGATCGAGGATCTGCGGATCGACGCCCGGCAGACGGGTAGGGATCGCCAGATCAAATATTGGCAGCGTGAAGGTGTCAGCCTCATCAATAGATCCGTCGAGAATGGCGTCAATGATGGCCCGCGTATCCTTGATAGAGATGCGTTTCCCCGTGCCGTTCCAGCCGGTATTCACCAGATAAGCCTGCGCGCCTGCCGCCTGCATCCGTTTGACCAGCACCTCGGCATACTGCGTTGGGTGCAGAGAGAGGAACGCTGCGCCGAAGCAGGCAGAGAAGGTTGGAGTGGGCTCCGTCACGCCGCGCTCGGTGCCGGCCAGCTTGGCGGTAAAGCCGGAGAGGAAGTGATACTGGGTCTGGTTAGCGGTGAGGCGCGATACCGGAGGCAGCACGCCAAAGGCGTCGGCGGTCAGGAAAATAACCTTTGTGGCGTGGCCCGCTTTTGACACCGGCTTAACGATATTATCGATATGGTAGATAGGGTAGGAGACGCGGGTGTTCTCGGTCTTGCTGCCGTCATCAAAATCGATAGTGCCGTCGTCGAGCACGGTAACGTTCTCCAGCAGCGCGTCGCGGCGGATAGCGTTATAGATATCCGGCTCTGCTTCGCGAGAGAGCTTGATGGTTTTAGCGTAGCAGCCGCCTTCAAAGTTAAACACGCCGTCGTCATCCCAGCCGTGCTCGTCATCGCCAATCAGGCGGCGTTTAGGGTCGGTGGAGAGCGTGGTTTTGCCGGTGCCGGAGAGACCAAAGAACACCGCGACGTCGCCCGCTTCACCGACGTTAGCCGAGCAGTGCATAGAGGCTACGCCCTTAAGCGGCAGCAGGTAGTTCATAATCGAGAACATCCCCTTTTTCATTTCGCCGCCGTACCAGGTGCCACCGATAAGCTGAATGCGCTCGGTCAGGTTAAAGGCGACAAAATTCTCAGAGTGGAGACCCTGCGCCTTCCACTGTGGGTTAGTGCATTTTGCGCCGTTCATGACGATAAAGTCCGGCGTAAAGTCAGCCAGCTCCTCCTCCGTCGGACGGATAAACATGTTCTTCACGAAGTGCGCCTGCCAGGCCACCTCGGTAATAAAACGCACGGCGAGGCGGGTATCGGCATTCGCACCGCAAAAGGCATCGATAATAAACAGCCGCTTGCCGGAGAGCTGTTGGGTCACCAGGGCTTTCAGCTGCAGCCACACTTCCGGAGAGAGCGGCTTGTTGTCGTTTTTGCCTTTGCCTTTATCTGCCCACCATACGGTGTCGCGAGTCGTGTCATCGCGGACAATGTACTTATCTTTCGGCGAACGTCCGGTAAATATGCCGGTATCGACGGCGACAGCACCCGAGTTCGTCAGAACGCCCCGCTCATATCCTTCCAGGTCTGGACGGAGCTCCTCCTGATACAGCGTATCGTAGTCGGGGTTATAGACGATATCCTGAACATCATTGATACCATAAGCCATGAGATCTTGCGGGGTTAAACCATTAACGCGCATGTCACTGCTCCTTAGCCAATATGTATTGCCTGCGATTGTAGGGTTATTCTGTAGGGGTTAACCGCGACGAGGCTCATAGATTTAGGTATCCAGACAAGCCGTCGTTGGTGAAAAAGTGGTTACATCTACCCGCAAGCGAGACAAATTATGGCAGGATTCATCTCATGCATAGCGAAAATGCTTCACAAAGGGAAAATGCAGGTCAATTTATCGGTAAGATTGTGAGTGTAATCGCTTTCCGGTAACAAAATTACGTAAGGGTTTCAGAAAATGTTTGCTGCGGGAAAGAGGGATGAAGCAGCGCGCCGTCGGGCAGCGCGCTGAAAAGCAAGGAGGATTAGTGTACCTGCGGATCGGCAGGGGAGGCGTTATTGCGGATCTCAGCAATATCCATCGCGTTAAACAGATAGTGGCTGCCACAGTAGTCGCAGTGCATATCGATTTCACCTTCCTCTTCCAGGATGCTGTTGATCTCCTCATCTGGCAGGGTTTTTAGCGCCCCGGCGCAGCGTTCGCGGGAGCAGGTGCACTTGAACTCAACGTCCTGCGGATCGTAGAGCGTCACCTCTTCTTCGTGATAGAGGCGCCACAGCACCTCGTTGGCTGGCAGAGTAAGCAGCTCTTCCGTTTTGATGGTGTCGGTCAGCGTCGTCAGGTGCTCGAAGTCATTAGAATCGGTATCCTGGGCTGGCAGCACCTGCAACAGCATGCCCCCTGCGGCTGGCTGGCCGTCGACCTCGCCGGTGCGGATGTAGAGGCGGGTCGGCAGCTGCTCTGAACGCATGAAGTAGTCCTCCAGGCAGGCTGCCAGCGTATCGCCTTCCAGACCGACCACGCCCTGATAGCGCTCGCCCTCTTCCGGCGTAATCGTGATCACCAGATAGCCGTTGCCAACCAGCGCTTTCAGATCGGCATCGTCCGCGATCTCATCCTGAACGCGCGCTACACCGCGCAGCTGCTGTTTGTTATTGCCGTTGATCACCGCCAGGCTCATCGGGCCATCGCCCTGCAGCTGGACGGTAATGTCTCCGGCAAACTTCAGCGTGGCGGTCAGCAGGCTGGTCGCCACCAGCAGCTCCGCGAGGATATTTTTCACCGGCTGCGGGTAGCTATGGTTTTCAAGGATCTGTCGCAGGCTTTCGGATACCGTTACCAGCTCGCCACGAACAGCGTAGTTTTCAAACAGATAGCGGTGTAATTGGTCGTGTTGGGCCATAATTATCTCTCTGGAGGGCGACGACTACGCGTCATCACCGTATTTAAATTTCATCAGGTCGCGGCGCTCTTTTTTATCCGGGCGGCGCTCCGGGTGCGGCATCGTTAACGCGTTCAGCTTGCGGGCTACCGCCATCTTCTCGCGTTTTTCAATACTTTCAGCCGTCTCTTCATACAGCGCCACCGCCTCGCTTGCCGGACGGCGCTGCTCGGTGATGGCTTTTACCACCACCGTGCGTTCATCATTTCCCTGACGCAGCGTCAGAATGGCGTTCAGCTCGACGGTTTTCCCCGGCTTGCTGCGTTGCCCGTTGTAGTGCACCTTGCCACCCTCGATCATCTCGCGGGCCAGAGCACGGGTTTTGTAAAAGCGCGCCGCCCAGAGCCATTTGTCTAAGCGGACGTCTTGCGCGGGCTTCTCTTTCATCGCATCTCCTTCACTTCAGTGAGGGGATCAGGCGGCGATAGTCGTTGAGTCCGGGATGACGCTGATAGCGCTTCTCCACCAGCCCGGAGTCAGGGTTGGTGACGCCGAGGCAGTAACGAATACCGAATGCCGCCGCCGCATCCAGAATCGGCTCGCTGTCATCAATAAACAGCGTCTTCTCCGGGTTCAGACCGGTAGCTTCAACAACGGCCTGCCACAGTCGTTGATCCTCTTTCGGATAACCAAATGTGTGGGTAGAAAGTAATAAATCAAGGTGTGCGCCCAGTCCGGTATGCTCAAGCTTCACCGCCAGGTTGTGCGGATGGGCGTTAGTGAGCAAAATTCGGCGCTTGCCGCAGGCCTTCAGCGCATCCAGGAAGGGCACGGTATCTTCGCGCATAACGGCACGCGGGCCCTCGGCCGTGGTCATGGCACAAATATCAAGGCCGAGACGTTCGCTCCAGTAGTCCAGACAGTACCAGTTTAGCGTATGCTGCACGGCATGATACTCCGCCTGCATCTGCGCCTGTGCGTCGGATGGCGTCAGGCCGCGTGCAGCACTGAAGGTTTCCGGCACCAGCGTTTGCCAGAAATAGTTATCAAACGCCAGATCCAGCAGCGTGCCGTCCATATCCAGCAGCACGGTCTCTACGTCCTGCCAGTTGATATCAATATGCATGAGAGACTCCTGCGAGCGGATAAGCGCGACAGGGTAGCACACCCTGGCGCGCGCTGCTTTTATCAGATAAAGCGATCTGATGGGCTATCGGAGGCCTGCAGCAGCTGCGGGTTCAGGCAGCTATCGTAATACTCCTGAATATCGGCAAGGCGTGAGCGGTGACGCTGGTAGCGGCGTATCGCCTGAACGGCGTTATAGAGGGTGCAGAGGATCATCGCCAGCAGCAGCAGGGCGGTACCAATATAGCGCCACAGTCCGGCGCTGGATGGCATCCGATGCAGGCTGACATGCTTCGTTCCGTTGGCATCGGTATAGATATTGGTGACGATACCTTCGGCGCTAAACGGGGTCTGCATCAGCATTTGCGCCAGCCGCTGGAACTCGTTCCACTGCTCCTGCGGGGGATAGTCAGACAGCGCGATGGGCGGCCAGGGCTGATCCACCAGCTCGCTGCCTTCATCGCTGGCGATCACAAACCCGCCCGGTGCCGGGCTGTTAAGCGCCTGCGCGGCGCGGGAGGTTTCGCGCAGCAGGAAGGGGGCGGTCGAGGTGGTCACCAGGTTATCCAGCGATTCGGCGCTAACCGGACGCAGCAGCACGTTTACGCCGCTGAGCCTGCCCGCGCTGGCGCGTTTGGTCAGCGTCTCCCAGTCTTTGGTGTTGCCGAGGTTAACGAGCGCGTTCTTAAGCCGTGCGCATTCATCTTCGGCAGAGCAGAGGTCCTGGGTTTTCAGCACGATCTCGGCAAAATCATCTAACAGCACCATGCCCGACTTCTGAATCGCCGACCGTAGCGCGGCGCTGACGTGGGAATCCTCCTCGCTGGAGGGGTGCAGCTGGCGGTTTACCGCCTGAATCAGCGCGTTCGCTTTATTGACGATATCGGATTCCGGCAGCGGCAGCGGCGGTGCGTCGTTCCAGATAATTTGCGAGCAGTCGAACGGTGAGAAAGGCGAGTTTTGCCGCCCGCGCCAGTTCTCCTGCATATGGATATTGCACATGCCGGTACCGTGAATGCTCAGGGTATCGCCTACCCGTAGCCCGGCCTGCTCCAGCTGGTTTACGCTGGTGGCCTCGACGGTCTGCGCGCCTTTCATCCATGACAGGGTGAATTTCACCGGCATATCCAGCGGCACCCAGATCAGCAGCAGAACCAGCACCACCAGCGCACCGAGGGAGATAATTGCGCTACGCAGCCAGTGCTGTAAGGGGAAGTTGATCGCTTCGTCATGCAGGGATAAAAACCGCCCCTGGCGCACGACGTGACGGTCGAGATAGATATCAATATCGGTCTGCTGACCCAGATCCTGAGTAACGTAGGGCTGCCAGTGGCGGGGATAGATAAGATCGATAATTCCCAACGAGATATTATTGATCTGCTCCTGGTTGTTCTCGCCAAACAGGCCCCAGCGGCGGGGCGTGCCGCGCAGGCAGTGGATCTCACGCAGGGTATTCTTAGCTGGCGGGGCGAAGATCCCCCACAGCCCGGCGGCGAGCAGCATGACCGCGCCCCCGGCCATCCACGGTACAAAAACGTCCGGCGTGGCGAGGCAGAAATAGAACAGCAGGAATGAGGTCACAATCAAGAGCGCTTCACGCAGGCCATCAGGGCGGCTTAAGGCATACTCCTCCCGCGTCTCCTGACGGATATTCAGCAGCTCAATCTGTTCGCTCTCTTCCCCGCGAATTGAGGTCTGGGTTGTGGACGGCAGCTCCAGGGCGTAGCCGCGTGCTTCCTGAAGCGAGTCGCTCAGCGTATGGCCGTTGAGAGAGATCACCAGCGGCAGCGTATCGGTGCGGATAAGCTCAACCACGTTCTCGTCGGTAATATACTGCTCCCAGAACGGCGGCAGATGGACTTCAACCGAGTCGAGGAAGTAGCGCCACTTATTGAGATCGTCGCTGTTGATGCCGTAGCGCGTGATCGAGTGGGTGACGGAGAGCACCGTATTGCTTTGCGCATTCAGGGAGAGGGAGATCGGTGCAGCGGTGGCACCCGTCAGGCCAGGCGCCTGCTGAGTACGGGACAGCGTCTCGATATAGGATTCAACCGCGCTCCGCTCTTCCGGCGTGAGCTTACGGTTCGCCGCCCCGGCAAAATCCGGCAGGTACGGCAGACGGAAGCGACGGTGCGAACGTCGTCTGAAGAACCACCCTGCAAGGAGAGCGCAGGCCAGCATAGCAGCGATAAAAATCAAAATGGTGCTCATGCTTTTCCCATCTTACTTTTCTTACAGAGGTGTAGTCGGTGCACCTTGTTGGCGAAGCGAATAGTAGCAGCGCGCGATGGTAACAAAGCCGTGTCGTAGACCATATCAGCAAATTCTTAGTTTTATTTCAATCTCTTGACTTTCCTGGCTAAATGATTAATGCCCTACCTCTAAGTTGCACAAATGTAAATAAAAGGCAATTGCCGTTGCCGAAACCGTGCGGTTTGCCGCACAATGATGAAAGTTTTCACTCTAAAGACCCATCAGAATGAGCAAATCATTGCAAAAACCCACCATTCTTAACGTTGAAACGGTCGCTAAATCTCGCCTGTTTAACGTCGAAAGCGTGGACCTGGAATTTAGTAACGGCGTTCGCCGCGTGTATGAGCGTATGCGCCCCTCGACCCGTGAAGCCGTTATGATTGTCGCCATTGTCGATGAGCACGTGATGCTGATCCGTGAATATGCCGTCGGCATTGAATCCTACGAGCTAGGGTTCCCGAAAGGGCTTATTGACGCTGGCGAGAGCGTCTATGAGGCAGCGAACCGTGAGCTAAAAGAGGAGATCGGCTTTGGTGCTAACCAGCTGACCTTCCTGAAAAAGCTCAGCATGGCGCCCTCCTACTTTTCCAGCAAGATGAACATTGTGGTTGCGGAAGATCTCTATCCGGAGTCGCTGGAAGGGGATGAGCCAGAGCCGCTGCCGCAGGTGCGCTGGCCGCTGGCACATCTGATGGATCTGCTGGAAGACCCCGATTTCAACGAGGCCCGCAACGTGAGCGCGCTGTTTTTAGTGCGCGAATGGCTGAAAGGGCAGGGACGGCTGTAGCGTAACTCACGCCCGGCGGGAATAGCCCCGCCGGGCGTATTGGTCACCTAAAAGAGCTCGTGCGTCTCGCCGTTATCGATAAGGGTTGTCCCCACCTCATGCACCGCCTGCTGGGTTGGCTGCGTACCTTCAATGAAGTACTCCTGACGGCTGTTGCCACCGTTCGCTAACTGCCCGGTGCTGCGATCGATGTTCACCGTCACAATACCCGGCGGCGGCGTTAGCGGTGCTTCCGGCACGCCGTCCAGCACGCTTTTCATAAAGGCATCCCATGCTGGCTGGGCACTCTTCGCCCCGCCTTCATAGCCTGAGATCTGATCCTTAATCGCGCCGGAGGCGGTAGTCCGGCCCAGATCGCGACGGTGATCGTCAAAGCCAATCCATACCGAGGTCACGACGCCAGGACCGTAGCCGGAGAACCAGGCATCTTTCGAACTGTTGGTGGTGCCGGTTTTGCCGCCAATATCGTTACGCTTGAGATCGCGTCCGGCACGCCAGCCGGTGCCCTGCCAGCCCGGTTCGCCAAAGATGTTGCTGTTCAGCGCGCTCTTAATCAGGAACGACAGCGGGGTGTTGATTACATGCGGCGCGTACTGCGGCGCACCGGTCTGCGCCACCAGCGCCTGGTTGGCCTGTTCAAGCTGCGGCATAGGCACGGTGAGGTTCTGCTGCTCTTGCGACACGGATACGTCCTCAACGTTGCTGTTCTCCAGCACGTTGGACTTCTGCGTCTCGCCGTAGATCACCGGAATATCACACTCCGCACAGGCGACCTTCGGCTGGGCTTCAAACAGTACCTTGCCCTGGTCATTTTCGATCTTGCTGATAAACCACGGGTCGATCAGGAAGCCACCGTTCGTCATGACTGCATAGCCGCGCGCCACCTGCAGTGGGGTGAAGGAGGCGGAGCCGAGCGCCAGCGACTCGGTGTGAACAATGTTCTGGGCCGGGAAACCGAAGCGTTGCAGGTACTCCGCAGCGTAATCGACGCCCATCGCCCGCATGGCCCGTACCATCACCACGTTTTTCGACTGGCCTAACCCCTGGCGCAGGCGAATAGGACCGGCATACTCTGGCGGCGAGTTTTTCGGTCGCCAGTCGGAGCCTGCACCGGCATCCCAGCGTGAGATCGGCACGTCGTTAAGAATGCTCGCCAGCGTGAGCCCTTTGTCCATCGCCGCGGTGTAGAGGAACGGCTTGATGTTCGAGCCGACCTGGCGCAGCGCCTGAGTGGCGCGATTAAATTTGCTCTGGTTGAAATCGAAGCCGCCGACCAGGGCTATCACCGCTCCGTTCTGCGGGTTGATGGAGACCAGGGCCGAGTTCACGTCCGGCACCTGCGCCAGCCACCAGGCGTCGTTCACCTGGCGAACCCAAATCTGCTGTCCGGCCTGTACTGCATCGGTCACCCGGCGCGGCGTTGCGCCCTGAGCGGTATCCGAGCGGAAAGGGCGTGCCCAGCGTACGCCGTCCATGCGCAGCGACACTGACGTGCCGTCGGCCAGCATCGCCGTTGCTTCCTGGGCATTGGCCTGCATCACTACGGCAGGGAGCAGCGGTCCATAGGTCGGCAGCGCGCGCAGAGAGTCAGTGATTTTTTTGCTATCCCACGGGCTCTCGCCCAGTTTCCACAGCACGTTCGCCGGTCCGCGATAGCCGTGACGCATGTCGTAATCCATCACGTTGTCGCGTACCGCCTTCTGGGCCGCTTCCTGTGTTTTCCGCGTGATGGTGGTGTAGACCCGGTAGCCATCCTCATAGGCCTTCTCGCCGTAGCGCGACACCATATCCTGGCGCACCATCTCCGAGAGATAAGGGGAGGAGAAGGCGATCTCCGGGGCGTGATAGTTGGCATCAATGGCTTCACTGCGGGCGCTGTCGTACTGCGACTGGTTGATATAGCCTTCGCTCATCATACGCGCCAGCACCACGTTACGCCGCGAGGTCGCACGGTCGAGAGAGTAGAGCGGGTTGAAGGTTGAGGGTGCTTTTGGCAGCCCCGCAATCACCGCGATCTCGCTCAGGGTAAGCTGGTCCACAGACTTACCAAAATAGACCTGCGCCGCCGCGCCCACGCCGTAGGCGCGGTAGCCGAGGTAGATCTTGTTCAGGTAAAGCTCAAGGATCTCATCCTTGCTCATCATCTGCTCAATGCGGATCGCCAGGAAGACCTCTTTCAGCTTACGTATCAGGGTCTTTTCCGGACTGAGAAAGAAGTTACGCGCCAGCTGCTGCGTAATGGTACTCGCCCCCTGAGAGGCGTGGCCGGAGAAGAGCGCGACGCTGGCAGCACGGAAAATCCCCACCGGATCGACGCCGTGATGCTCATAAAAACGGCTGTCTTCAGTGGCAATAAAGGCTTTGACCATAACAGGTGGGATCTGATCCAGGGTCAGCGGAATGCGGCGCTTTTCGCCGTACTGCGCAATCAACTCGCCGTCGGCGGTATAAACCTGCATCGGAATTTGCAGCCGCACGTCTTTCAGCGTGGCGACGTCAGGCAGCTGTGGCTCAATAAATTTGTAGAGGCCATAAACCGAGCCTGCTCCCAGCAGAATGCAACAGACTGCAAGGATAAATAGATACTTTACGAACTTCACCGGAGATTTCCCATTTAGTTTTCTTTGGGCAGTTTATAAACAATCGCGGCGTAGTATAAAGGCAAGCCTGATGCATTGATATAGCCGTCACCCCGACGAACGATAAGGAGATCGCGATTTATGGCACTCGGTCGCTGGCGAATAGGCCTTCATATTCAGCAGGATGGCGTCTATGCCATCGCGCTAACGCAGGAAAAATCCCGCTTTGTGCTGCGCCGTTGGTGGCAGCTGCCGCTGGAAGCAGGGACGATTATTGACGGGCAGATTAGGCAGCCTGAACGTCTCTATATGGCGTTGCAGGCATGGAGTAAAACCCTGCCGCGCAGGCACCAGATTAGCATCGCTTTTCCAGCCGGCCGCACGCTGCAAAAGCGGCTGCCCCGGCCCGCCGTACGGCTAGGCGAAAGCGCCCAGCTACAGTGGGTGACCAACAGCCTCGCCCGCGAGCTGGGCATACCTGCCGACGACCTGCGCATCGACTACACCGATGACAGCGTACAGCGCGCTTACAGCGTGACGGCGGCGCAGACCAGTGACGTTGCCGCGTTGATGACGCTGGCGGATAACCTTAACCTGCATCTCTCGGCCATCACCCCTGACGCCTGTGCCCTCCAGCGCTTTATTCCGCTGCTTGTGCCGCCGCTGCGTTGGCTGGCCTGGCGTGACGCCTGCCAGTGGCTTTGGGCAACGCGCAGCGACTGGGGACGGCGCGCACATGAGGAGGCCAATACCGTTGATGAGCTGGCCCAGGTGCTGGGCCTGCCGCTGGCGGAGGGCTCACTTTGCAATGTCGAACCGGGCAGCTTCGACCCCTGGAGCGCCATTGCGCGGCTGTGCCCACCGCTGCCGGAAAACGGCACGGCCTGGGCGGTCGCCATTGGCCTGGCGCTGGGAGGTGAATAGTGGCGCAGGCGGTCAACTTTCTTCCCTGGCGTGCCCGACAGCAGCGCCGCTGCCTGCGCGTCTGGATAACGATCTTCTCTGCTAGCCTGCTGCTAATTGTGCTGCTGGCCACGGTGCTGCGAATGTACGCGTTGCAGGAGAACCAGCGGCTAACATGGGTGCAGCAGGCGGGCGTAACGTTGCAGGCAGGGCTGGCCCAGCGCCAGACGCGCCTGCTTGCCCAGCAGGCAGAGCGGCAGGCTCGGCAGCAGCGTCATCAGCGGTTACAGGCCACGCGGGAGTGGCAGCGGACGTTAACCCGTCTTGCTGACGCGCTGCCAGCGCAGGCGTGGCTGAGTGAGCTGCGCTTTCAGCAGGGGACGCTGTCGCTGGCAGGCTATGCGGTGAGCTTCGCGGCGCTAGGTGAGCTGGAAACGGTACTCAATGCGTTTCCTGGGCTACGAATGAGTAAGCCCGGGGCTGCCTCGCGGGATACCCAGGGGCGCTGGCAGTTTAATTACGCTCTGCTTCCGGACGCGCCTCATGCACCTCAACCCTGAGCGTTGGCTCTCGCTCTCTGCCCATAGCCGAAGCGCCATCTGGCTGACAATCGCCTTAGGCTGCGCCGCGCTGGCCTGGCTCCTGGCGGTGCGGCCATGCATACACGAGCAGACGCAGCGGCTGGCCGAGATCCGTGCCCAGCAGCAGAGCCGCAGCCAGCTGTGGGCAGGCGTGATGCCGCTGCGCCAGGCAGAGGAGCTGGCGACCTCTGCGATCCTACCCGAGCGCGCTTTTTCCGCGCTGGCTTTCCAGACCGGCAGCGCCCGGCTGCTGAGCTGGCATCCGAACGCCCGCGGCGGTGAGCTGGTGCTGCAAACCGGGTGGCAGGATGTGCCCGAGACCTTTGCCCGCCTCGCCAAACAGCGTATGCAGGCCACCGCCTTTTCATTGGCGTTAAAAGAGGGCGTGCTGCATCTGCGCCTTGAGCTGGAGAGCAGCGATGGCTCCTGACACACGCCGGGTATGGCTACTGGCCCTGCCGCTGCTGCTCGGCATGCGCGATCCTTTTCAGCCGCTGCCGGACCGCTGTCAGACGGCGATGCTGGCCCAGTGGCGCTACCAGGGTTTTATTGACGTTAACGGTCATCGCCGGGGCGTGCTGCGTAACGCCGAAGGACGGTGGATCAGAGCGGCGCCGGGAGGGCGTCTGCCACCCGGCTGGCAGGTCGTCTCGGTTACGGAGCAGACGTTGCACATTGCCACCGCTGCAGGTTGCGAACCAGCGCAGTGGCAGTGGCAGCGACAAGGAGCTAAGGATGAAAAAATGGATAGCGGCAGCCGGGCTGCTTCTCAGCATGCTGCCAGCATGGGCAAAAAGCCCGCTACCGGTGACGCTGGCCGTCGATGATGTTCCGGTGGTGCAGGTGCTGCAGACCCTGGCAGAGCTGGGTCGCTACAACCTTGTCGTTGCGCCAGAGGTCAGCGGCACCCTCTCTCTGCATTTGGTAAACGTTCCGTGGCAGCAGGCTTTGCAGACGGTGCTCTCCAGCGCGGAGCTGATCGTGCAGAAAGAGAACAGCGTTCTCCAGGTGCATACCCAGGCGTGGGGAGAGCAGCAGCAGGAGAAACGTAAGGCCGACAGGGCGAAGCAGCAAAGCGCTCTGCCGCTGGTGGAGAAGAGCGTTACGCTACGCTATGCCGAGGCGGAAGAGCTGGCCAGGGCGGGTGGAAAGCTGCTCAGCCCGCAGGGCACGATGATGGCCGACAAACGCATGAACCGCCTGCTGCTGCGGGACAACGCGGCTTCGCTGCAGGTCATAGCGCGCTGGATCGCAGAGATGGATCTGCCGGTCGCCCAGGTAGAGCTGTCGGCGCATATCGTAACGATTAATGAAAAGAGCCTGCGTGAGCTCGGGGTGAAGTGGACGCTAGCCGAAGCGCAGGCGGCAGGGAAAATTGGCGATGTCACCACGCTCAGTAGCGATCTCTCGGTGAGCGAGGCCACGACGCGCGTGGGCTTTAATATCGGACGCATCAATGGCCGCATGCTGGACGCCGAGCTGTCGGCCCTTGAGCAGGCGCAGCAGCTGGAAATCATCGCCAGCCCGCGTCTGCTCGCCTCTCATCAGCAGCCAGCCAGCATCAAGCAGGGGAGCGAAATTCCCTATCAGGTCTCCAGCGGCGAAAGCGGCGCGACCTCGGTCGAGTTCAAGGAGGCGGTGCTGGGAATGGAGGTAACGCCAACGGTGCTACAGGACGGTAGGGTGCGTCTGAAGCTGCATATCAGCCAGAATATGCCCGGCCAGGTGCTTCAGCAGGCGGATGGCGAAGTGTTAGCTATCGATAAGCAGGAGATCGAAACTCAGGTCGAAGTCGGCAGCGGTGATACGCTGGCGTTGGGCGGCATCTTTCAGCAACAGAAGAAATCCGGCAGCGAGAGCGTGCCTGGGCTGGGCAGCGTGCCCTGGCTGGGACGTCTTTTTCGCCATGAGGGTAACGATAACAAGCGGCGCGAGCTGGTGGTTTTCATCACGCCACGCCTTATGCCGCTGCATTAAGGCGGGAAGGGCGCAGCTCAAATATGATGATTTTTGCCATGAACTGAACTCAGGTGTTTGACGTGAGACATGAATTAGCTTACAAGGAGTACCGATTTTGAGCGTCAGCTACTCCCGTCTTACCTCAATTGGCCTCTTCGCAAGGTTGGTGATTTATTCAGTTGCCAAAACAGCGCGAGTATTGAGATAATTTTCAGTCTGATTCTCGAACTTACGCATATGAGGTTTCAGTTCATGTCCTGCTCCGCCAGGTGTCTGCGAAGTGGGTTTACCATTAACGAATAGTCTTATAGTAGTACCGAAAAAATGGCAGAGAAACGCAATATCTTTCTGGTTGGGCCTATGGGTGCCGGCAAAAGCACTATTGGGCGTCAGTTAGCTCAACAACTCAATATGGAATTTTACGATTCTGATCAAGAGATTGAGAAACGAACCGGAGCTGATGTGGGCTGGGTCTTCGATGTAGAAGGTGAAGAAGGTTTCCGCGATCGCGAAGAAAAGGTCATTAACGAACTGACCGAGAAGCAGGGCATTGTGCTGGCGACAGGCGGCGGCTCTGTGAAATCCCGCGAAACCCGTAATCGTCTCTCCGCCCGTGGCGTAGTGGTGTATCTGGAAACCACTATCGAAAAGCAGCTGGCTCGTACTCAACGCGATAAAAAGCGTCCACTGTTACAGGTGGAGACGCCGCCGCGAGAAGTTCTCGAAGCGCTGGCCGACGAACGGAATCCTCTCTATGAAGAGATTGCCGACGTCACCATCCGCACCGACGATCAGAGCGCAAAAGTGGTTGCAAACCAGATTATTCATATGCTGGAAAGCAACTGATTCTGGCTTACTATAACGCCTGCAGGTTTACGCAATTAAGGTGGATGTCGCGTCATGGAGAGGATCACCGTCACTCTTGGGGAACGTAGTTACCCAATCACCATCGCGGCTGGTTTGTTTAACGATCCAGCTTCCTTTTTGCCGTTGAAGTCAGGCGACCAGGTCATGCTGGTCACTAACGAGACGCTGGCTCCGCTCTATCTTGAAAAAATCCGCCATGTTCTTGAACAGGCGGGTGTGCGGGTTGACAGCGTCGTGCTGCCGGACGGTGAGCAGTACAAAAGCCTGGCGGTACTGGATACGGTTTTCACCGCCCTGTTGCAAAAACCTCATGGGCGCGATACGACGCTGGTGGCACTTGGCGGCGGCGTGGTAGGCGATCTTACCGGCTTTGCGGCTGCGAGCTATCAACGTGGCGTGCGCTTTATTCAGGTGCCCACCACGCTCCTTTCTCAGGTCGATTCGTCCGTTGGCGGCAAGACAGCGGTGAATCACCCTCTCGGCAAAAATATGATCGGCGCGTTCTACCAGCCCGCCTCTGTGGTCGTCGATCTCGACTGCCTGGCGACGCTTCCCGCGCGCGAACTCTCCTCTGGCCTGGCTGAAGTCATCAAGTACGGCATCATTCTTGACGCCGCATTCTTTAGCTGGCTGGAAGAGAATCTCGATGCGCTTCTGCGCCTCGACGGTCCCACCATGGCCTACTGCATTCGCCGCTGTTGTGAACTAAAAGCCGAAGTTGTCGCCGCGGACGAGCGCGAGACCGGCTTACGTGCTTTACTCAACCTGGGCCACACGTTTGGTCACGCTATCGAAGCCGAAATGGGCTACGGTAACTGGCTGCACGGTGAAGCGGTGGCGGCGGGAATGGTCATGGCAGCACGCGCGGCCGAACGCCTCGGGCAGTTTAGCCGGGACGATACGCAGCGAATCATTACCTTACTCACGCGCGCTGGCCTGCCGGTCAACGGTCCGCGGGAGATGTCCGCAGAGGCGTATATTCCTCACATGCTGCGTGACAAAAAGGTGCTGGCGGGCGAGATGCGTTTAGTCCTGCCGCTGGCGATAGGGAAGAGTGAAGTCCGTGGCGGAGTGCCACATGATGTTGTTCTTGGCGCCATTGCTGATTGCCAGCAGGCGTGAAAACGAGAAAGGTCTGGCCACGCCAGTCGTGGTGTTTAACTTCGGGCAATGCGCACTAGTGGTAGGCATTAGCCTTTGAGTGGGGTGTTAAATGGATGAATTCAAACCAGAAGACGAGCTGAAAACCGATCCCAGCGATCGTCGTCCTGGTCGTACGCGCCAGTCTTCTGAACGCGACAGCGATCCGCAGATCAACTTCGATGATGTCGATCTGGACGCTGACGATCGTCGCCCTTCACGGACGCGTAAAGCACGTGAAGAGAGTGATGAAAGCTATGAGGAAGAGGAGCTGGAGGAGAGCGCCGTGGATGAGGAGCGCGTAGAGCGTCGCCCTCGCAAGCGTAAAAAAGCCCCTGCCGCTAAACCTGCCTCCCGCCAGTACCTGATGATGGGGCTGGGGATCCTGGTTCTACTCCTGCTGATCGTCGGCATCGGATCCGCGCTGAAGTCACCTGCCGATAAGTCCGGCAGTGAACAGGCATCCTCGGAGAAGAGCGTCAACCTGTCAGATAACGCCGCCGACCAGGCCAACGGCACGCAGCCTGCGCCGGGCGCGACTTCGGCTGAGCAAACGGCGGGTAATCCGCAGGATGTCTCTCTGCCGCCGATCGCCTCTACGCCAACCCAGGGGCAGACACCTGCCGCGCCGGAAGGCCAGCAGCGCGTTGAAGTGCAGGGCGATCTGAACAACGCCTTGGCGCAGCCGCAGAACCAAAACCAGGTAGACAGCGTGGCGGTGAACTCCACTCTGCCAACCGAGCCCGCTACCGTAGCGCCAGTGCATAACGCGAAAGCAGCAGAGTCGCGCCAGACCGCCGCGTCTGAGCGTCAGGCCTCCGCAACCGAGCACCGCGCCGCGCCGCGCACCGAGCGCCAGCAGGCGGTAATCGAGCCGAAGCCAACCCAAAGCGCGCCGAAAGCAGCAGCCCAGCCGAAGCGCACCGAGACGGCGGCCACGACCGCGCCAGCGACGACCAGCACGGCCCAGCCAAAAGCAACGGCCAGCGCAGCCCCTGCGGCGAAACCGTCTGCAGCGGTCACGGCAACGGCACCGACCCAGTCGGCGAAGCCTGCCACGACCCCTGCGCCAGCGGCCGCCGCACCGGCAGCAGCAGCGCCTGCGGCCACGGCTAATGCCTCTACTGGCAACGTGGGTTTCCTGAAGTCAGCGCCGGGCAGCCACTACACGCTGCAGCTGAGCAGCTCGTCGAACTACAACAACCTGAACGCGTGGGCGAAGAAAGAGAACCTGAAAAACTTCGTGGTTTATCAGACTTCGCGTAACGGTCAGCCGTGGTACGTATTGGTAAGCGGTGTCTATGCGTCGAAAGATGATGCTAAACGCGCCGTCTCTACGCTGCCAGCCGACGTGCAGGCGAAAAACCCGTGGGCGAAGCCGCTGCATCAGGTGCAGGCCGATCTCAAGTAATGAGTAAAGCGCAAATGCTGTCGGGCTCACGCCCCAGCTGCAAAGGGTGTCATTAGTTAGTCAGCATGAAAAAAAATCGCGCTTTTCTGAAATGGGCAGGGGGGAAATACCCCCTGCTCGACGACATTAAAAAGCATTTACCACCCGGTGAGTGTCTTATAGAACCCTTCGTCGGGGCCGGGTCGGTATTTCTGAATACCGACTTTTCTCGCTATATCCTTGCGGATATCAACAGCGATCTGATCGGTCTCTACAACATCGTTAAAACCCGCACCGATGAGTATGTCCTCAACGCCCGCGAGCTGTTTACGCCGCAGCATAACCAGGCTGAGGTCTACTACCGGCTGCGTACCGAGTTCAACCAGTGCCGGGATCCGCTGCGGCGCGCGGTGCTGTTTTTATATCTAAACCGTCACGGCTATAACGGTCTGTGCCGCTATAATCTGCGCGGCGAGTTTAACGTGCCCTTTGGCCGGTATAAAAAACCCTACTTCCCGGAAGCCGAGCTGTACCACTTTGCTGAAAAGGCCCAGAACGCAGAGTTTCGCTGCCTCTCGTATGAGGCGTGCATGGAACTCGCCGACGTTAATTCCGTGGTCTACTGCGATCCGCCCTATGCACCTCTCTCTGCGACGGCGAACTTTACCGCCTATCATACCAACAGCTTTAGTCCGCTAGAGCAGGCGCGTCTGGCAGAGATGGCGGAATTACTGGTCAGTAAGCAAATCCCAGTGTTAATTTCGAATCACGATACGCCGGACACCCGTGAGTGGTACAAAGCCGCGACGCATTTTCAGGTTAAAGTGCGCCGCAGTATCAGCAGCAACGGTGGCACACGCAAAAAGGTGGACGAACTGCTGGCGCTCTATCGCCCGGCAGACAAAAAATAGTTCTCAAGGAGATGCGGATGAAACAGTATTTGATTGCCCCTTCAATTCTGTCGGCTGACTTTGCCCGCCTGGGTGAGGACACCGCTAACGCGCTGGCGGCCGGTGGCGACGTGGTGCATTTTGACGTCATGGATAACCACTACGTCCCCAATCTGACGATGGGGCCGATGGTATTGAAAGCCCTGCGCGACTATGGCATCACCGCCCCCATTGACGTCCACCTGATGGTGAAGCCGGTAGATCGTTTGATCCCGGATTTCGCTGCCGCAGGGGCGAGCATTATTACTTTCCATCCCGAAGCCAGCGAACACGTCGACCGCTCGCTGCAGCTGATCAAAGAGCACGGCTGTAAAGCGGGGCTGGTGTTCAACCCGGCAACCTCTCTGAGCTGGCTTGACTACGTCATGGACAAACTCGATGTGATCCTGCTGATGTCCGTCAACCCGGGCTTCGGCGGCCAGAGCTTTATTCCTCATACGCTCGACAAGCTGCGCGAAGTGCGCCGTCGCATCGATGCTTCCGGCTATGACATTCGCCTTGAGGTTGATGGCGGCGTGAAGGCGGATAACATCGGTGAAATTGCCGCCGCAGGCGCAGATATGTTTGTCGCTGGCTCGGCTATTTTTAACCAGCCGGACTACCGTAGCGTGATCGATAAAATGCGCAGCGAACTGGCAAAGGTTCATCATGGCTAAGAAAATCGATGGAATTCAGGCTATTGCCTTCGATCTCGACGGTACGCTGGTCGATAGCGCTCCGGGTCTGACCCACGCCGTAGACCAGGCGCTCTATGCCCTGGAGCTGCCCGCTGCCGGTGAGGCTCGGGTAGTCACGTGGATCGGCAACGGCGCTGACGTGCTGATGCAGCGGGCGCTGGCATGGTCTCGTCAGGAGCACGCCAGCCAGCGTGCAATGGCGGGCAAACCGGCAATCGATCACGCGGCTATTCCCGAAGAGGAGCAGGCCCGCATTCTGCGCAAGCTTTTCGATCGTTACTATGCCGACGTGGTTGAAGAGGGCAGCTTTCTCTTCCCGGACGTAGCCGCCACCCTGGCCGCCCTGCATGAAGAGGGCTATCCGCTGGCGCTGGTAACCAATAAGCCGACGCCGTTTGTTGCGCCCCTGCTGGAGGCGCTGGATATTGCCCGCTATTTCACGCTGGTGATAGGCGGTGACGATGTCAAAAACAAAAAGCCGCACCCGGAGCCGCTGCTGCTGGTCGCTGAGAAGCTCGGGGTGACGCCGCAGGCGCTGCTGTTTGTTGGCGATTCGCGGAATGATATTCAGGCGGCGAAAGCGGCTGGCTGCTGTGCCGTGGGCCTCACCTACGGCTACAACTACGGCGAAGCCATCGCGCTGAGCGAACCGAATCATATCTTCGACCATTTCAAAGAGTTACTGCCCGCGCTTGGGCTTCCATATAGTGAACATCAGGAACAGAAAAATGACTAAGCCCATCGTCTTTAGTGGCGCACAGCCCTCAGGTGAACTGACCATCGGCAACTATATGGGTGCGCTGCGTCAGTGGGTAACCATGCAGGATGACTACGACTGCATCTACTGCATCGTGGATCTCCACGCCATTACCGCCCGTCAGGATCCAGAGAAGCTGCGCAAGGCTACCCTGGATACGCTGGCGCTCTACCTGGCCTGCGGGATCGATCCCGAGAAGAGCACCATTTTCGTGCAGTCCCACGTGCCGGAGCATGCGCAGCTTGGCTGGGCGCTGAACTGCTACACCTATTTCGGCGAGCTGAGCCGCATGACCCAGTTTAAGGATAAGTCAGCGCGCTACTCTGAGAACATCAACGCCGGCTTGTTTGACTATCCGGTGCTGATGGCGGCAGACATTTTGCTCTATCAGACTAACCAGGTACCGGTTGGTGAAGATCAGAAGCAGCACCTTGAGCTGAGCCGCGATATCGCCCAGCGTTTTAACGCTATCTACGGTGACGTGTTTAAAGTACCGGAGCCGTTCATTCCGAAATCCGGCGCGCGCGTAATGTCCCTGCTGGAGCCGACCAAGAAGATGTCCAAGTCTGACGATAACCGCAACAACGTTATCGGCCTGCTGGAAGATCCGAAGTCGGTGGTGAAGAAGATCAAACGTGCGGTAACCGACTCCGAAGAGCCGCCGGTCGTGCGCTACGATGTGAAGGAGAAGGCGGGCGTCTCTAACCTGCTCGATATCCTCTCTGGCGTGACCGGACAGAGCATTGCCGAGCTGGAGCAGCACTTCGAAGGTAAAATGTACGGCCACCTGAAGGGTGAAGTGGCGGAAGCGGTCTCTGGCATGCTGACCGAGCTTCAGGAGCGCTACCACCGCTACCGTAACGATGAAGCCTTCCTGCAGCGCATTATGAAAGAGGGAGCTGAGAAAGCCAGCGCCCGCGCCGCAGAGACGCTGAAAGCGGTATACGCAGCGATTGGCTTTGTGGCCAAGCCATAATTTTCGGATGTAATATGTAGGCCCGGCAAGCGTAGTGCCGCCGGGCGTTTTTCAAAAATCAGTGGTGCGAGAACCAGTTCAGCTTGTCACGCAGGGCGACGACGCGGCCAACGATAATCAGCGCCGGGCTCTCAACCTGCTGCGCCAGCGTACCCAGCTCGCTCAATACTCCGCTCACGACCCGCTGCTGTACCGCCGTACCGTTTTCCACCAGCGCGACCGGCATATCCGCCTGCATCCCATGCTCGATCAGCTTCTGCTGGATCGTTGCGGCCTGATTGAGCCCCATATAGAACACCAGGGTCTGCTTCTCTGCGGCCAGGTTTTCCCAGTCCAGCTCGCCGCCGGTTTTCAGGTGGCCGGTGATCAGCCGCACGCTCTGGGCGTAGTCGCGGTGGGTCAGCGGAATGCCCGAGTAGGCGGAGCAGCCCGAGGCAGCGGTAATGCCCGGCACCACGGAGAAAGGGATCCCCGCGTGGCACAGCGTCTCCAGCTCTTCGCCGCCGCGACCAAAGATAAACGGATCGCCACCCTTCAGGCGCACCACACGCTTGCCGGACTGCGCCTGGCGCAGCAGGATCTGGTTAATCTCCTCCTGCGGCACGCAGTGATAGCCCGCACGTTTACCGACAAAAATACGGTCGGCGTCGCGGCGCACCAGGTTCATAATGTCGTCGGAGACCAGGCGGTCATAGACCACCACGTCCGCCTGCTGGATCTGCTGGAGGCCCTTCAGCGTTAGCAGCCCGGCATCGCCCGGCCCTGCGCCAACCAGCACCACTTCCCCCCGGTTATCGAGCGGCGTGTTAAACAGCGACTCCGTCTCGTTGTCGATGGCAAGGCGATCGCTGTTGGCCAGATACTGGGCAAGACGGTCGTTGGTGAAAAACTTCTCCCAGAAGCGGCGGCGCTCGGCCATGGTGGCGAAGGTGGCCTTCACCCGTCCACGCAGGGTGCCAGCGTAGCCAGCAATTTTGCCAAGGTGCAGCGGCAGCAGCGACTCCAGCTTTTCCCGCAACAGGCGCGCCAGGACCGGCGAGGTGCCGCCGGAGGAGATCGCTACCATCAGCGGCGAGCGGTCGATGATTGACGGCATGATAAAGCTTGCCTCTTTCGGTGCATCAACCACGTTACAGAAGATGCGGCGCGCTTCCGCCGCATCGCTGACCTGCTGATTGACCGCATCGTCGTCGGTAGCGGCAATCACCAGCCAGCAGGGATCGAGCAGCGCCTCATTAAAGTGGCCCTCTACCAGAGTGACCATGCCTTCGTCCGCCCACACGGTAAACTGCGGATCGAAGTGCAGCGCATTTACGGTAAGCCGCGCACCGGCTTCCAGAAGTAAGCGGGCTTTACGCTCTGCGACATCGCCACCGCCGACGAGCAGGCAGTCGCGATCGCGTAACTGGCAAAAAATAGGAAGATGGTGCACGACGTAACCTCGTTGTAGTTTTAAGCGCTAACTCGCTTTAAGGGCTAACGGTTTCCTGCGCGGCGTTTTTAGCAGGTATAGGACGCTCTGCGCGAGGGGTAGCATACCAATATCCCAGTCCCATAAATATGGCTCCGGATAAAGTATTCCCCAGGGTTACCCACAAAAGGTTATGCCCAATACCGGACAGGGTGTAGGCGTCGCTGTGATGACCAAACCAGGAGAGGGCGAACAGAGTCATGTTGGCGACCGAGTGCTCATAGCCAGAGGCGATAAATGCCAGCAGGCACCACCAGATAGCAAGGAATTTCCCCGCGCCTTCGGTACGGATCGCCATCCAGATCGCCAGACACACCAGCCAGTTGCAGAGCACACCCTTGAAGAACAGCACGCTGGCAGGAGCACTGGTTTTTGCCAGCGCTACGGTGTGCACCAGGCTGGTATCGACCGACAGCAGGCTACCGCCGCCCCAGAAGTAGAGCAGGGCAACGAAGACCGATCCTACCAGATTACCTAGCCAGGTCTGCGGCAGGATTGTCCACATCTGGCCGTGGCTGATGGTGCCCGCTTTCACGCCCAGGGTCAGGAACATGGTGTGGCCGGTAAACAGCTCGGAGCCGGCGATGATTACCAGCGTCAGCGCGATGCCGAAGGTCGCGCCCATTACCAGCGGACGTACCGCCGGGTCAAGCAGGTTGCCAAGGGTAAAGATGAGGATAATCGCCAGGCCCACGTAGGCGCCAGCCATTGCGGAGCTGATCCAGAAGCCCAGCGGATTATCTGTAGAGAGGCGTGCAATGCGCGCAGCGTTGGCCGCACACTTGTTGATAGTGTCTGCGAACATGATGATTATCCAAAGTTAAAAAAGAAAAAGTTAAAAAAGAGAAGGTTAACAGGCGGGGGCATTGCACCCCCGCCGGGGTATTACGCTTTAATCTGTACTTCGCCGTCTTTAACCCGGGCATCAAAGCGGGCTACGGAGTGGTCCGCATCCTCCATGCACAGGCCGTCGCGCAGGCGGAAGCGCTGTTTCTTCAACGGGCTGGCAACCCACAGTTCGCCGTCGTGCTCGGCAATGATGCCGCGCGACAGCACGCTGGCCTCAAAGAAGGGATCGATGTTGCTGATGGCATAGACCTGCTCATCGGCCCGCGGGCGAAAAATCGCGATCTGCTGGTGATTCAACAGGGCGCAGACGCCGGTTGCTGGCACAATGTCAGCGAGCTGACAGACGGTGTTCCACTGGCTCATACGGTTTCCTCCACCAGAGTGACCGGAATACGCTCATACGGCGTGGCCGGGCGATGCTGCTGACGTTCCGGTACAATTTGTACCGCCGGGTCGCGGCGATCGCTATTGATAAAGTGTTTGAAGCGCACCTGCGCCTGCGGATCGTTAACGGTAGCGGTCCACTCGCAGATAACGGCGTCGCGCAGGCGGGCCATCTCTGCTTCCAGCTGGCTGTTCAGGCCAAGCTTGTCGTCGATAATCACGCTCTTCAGGTACTCAATGCCGCCTTCCAGATTGTCCAGCCAGGATGCGGTACGGGTCAGCTTATCGGCGGTGCGGATGTAGAACATCATAAAGCGGTCGAGATAGCGTACCAGCGTGTCGCGGTCGAGATCCGCCGCCAGCAGATCCGCATGGCGGGGTTTCATCCCGCCGTTACCGCAGACGTAGAGGTTCCAGCCTTTTTCTGTGGCGATAATGCCCACGTCTTTACCCTGCGCTTCCGCACATTCGCGGGTGCAGCCAGAGACGCCAAACTTCATTTTGTGCGGGGTACGGATGCCTTTGTAGCGGTTCTCCAGCTCGACGCCGAAGCCCACGCTGTCGCCGACACCGTAGCGGCACCAGGTTGAACCGACGCAGGTTTTCGCCATGCGCAGCGCTTTGGCGTAGGCATGACCGGTTTCAAACCCGGCTTCAATCAGCTGACGCCAGATCTCCGGCAGGTCATCTTTCTGCGCGCCAAACAGGCCGATACGCTGTGAGCCGGTGATTTTGGTGTAGAGGTTAAACTCGCGGGCGATACGCCCTACCTCCATCAGCCCTTCCGGAGTGATTTCGCCACCGGCAGAGCGCGGGATCACCGAGTAGGTGCCATCTTTCTGGATGTTGGCAAGGAAGTTATCGTTGGTATCCTGCAGCGGCGTATGCTGCGGCTTCAGAACGTACTCGTTCCAGCAGGAGGCCAGCAGGGAGCCAACGGTGGGTTTACACACTTCGCACCCGTAGCCCTTACCGTGTTTGGCCAGCAGCTCGTCGAAGGTCTTGATCCCTTCCACGCGGATCAGGTGGTACAGCTCCTGGCGGGAGTAGGCAAAGTGTTCGCACAGGCTGTGGTTCACTTCGATACCCTGTTTCGCCAGCTCGGCGTTCAACACCTGGGTTACCAGTGGAATACAGCCGCCGCAGCCGGTACCGGCTTTGGTTTCTGCCTTCAGCGCCGCTACCGTATGGCAGCCTTTGTTGATGGCCGAGATCAGCATGCCTTTGGTCACATCGAAGCAGGAGCAGATCTGCGCGCTGTCCGGCAGCTTATCAACGCCAATTGAGGGTTTGCCGCTGCCCGCGTGGGCGGGCAGGATCAGCGCATCCGGGTTTTCCGGCAGCTCGATGGCGTTCAGCACCAGCTGCTGTAAATTGCCAAAGTCGCTGGTGTCGCCTACCAGCACCGCACCGAGCAGGGTTTTGTTATCCGGGCTGACGATCAGGCGTTTATAGACCTCTTTGCTCTCGTCCAGGTAGACGTAGCTGCGGGAGTTTGGCGTGCAGCCATGGGCATCGCCAATGCCGCCGACGTCCACGCCCAGCAGTTTCAGCTTGGCGCTGAGGTCGGCACCTTCAAAGGCGTTCGGGGTGCCAAGGATATGGTCCACCGCCACCTGTGCCATTTTGTAGCCCGGCGCAACCAGGCCGTAGACGCGGTTGTTCCAGCTGGCGCACTCGCCGATGGCGTAGATATCCGGGTCGGAGGTCTGGCAGGTGTCATTCACCATGATCCCACCGCGCTGGGCTGTTGCTAACCCGCACTGGGTCGCCAGCTTGTCGCGTGGGCGAATACCGGTTGAGAAGACAATGAAGTCGATCTCAAGGCTGCTGCCGTCGGCAAAGCGCATGGTTTTGCGCCCTTCGACGCCCTCCTGGACGATCTCCTGGGTATTTTTGCTGGTGTGCACGCGCACGCCCATGCTCTCAATTTTGCGTTTCAGCTGCTCGCCGCCCATCTGGTCAAGCTGTTCGGCCATCAGCATCGGTGCGAACTCAATGACGTGGGTCTCAACGCCGAGGTTCTTCAGCGCCCCAGCGGCTTCGAGACCGAGCAGGCCGCCGCCCACCACTGCGCCCCGGCGGCTACGGCGCGCGCAGGCTTCAATGGCGTTCAAATCTTCGATAGTGCGATAAACAAAGCAATCCTGGGTTTCGGAGCCTTTAATCGGTGGGATCCACGGATAGGAGCCGGTGGCCATTATCAACTTATCGTAATAGACCGTGCGGCCCGCGCTGGAGTGGATCACCTTCTCCTGACGGTTGATCGTGATAGCTCGTTCGCCCACCAGCACTTTGACGCCATGCTTCTCATAGAAGCCTTCGCGCACCAGGGAGAGCTCTTCGGCGGTGTGGTGAGAGAAGTAGGAAGAGAGATGGACGCGGTCGTAGGCTTTCCGCGGCTCTTCACAAAATACGGTAATGTCGAAGCGGGCAGCGTCAGCTTTATCGAGGAGATCCTCAATAAAACGGTGGCCGACCATGCCGTTACCGATAATAGCGATTCTGACTTTGCTCATTTTTGCCTCGATTTCTTTTCTATTACTGCCTACCTTAACGATTCAGCCGTGGCGTTTATTGATGCAAATCAAGTTCACCTTTACCTACTCCCTAAGGAGTATATTGCTGATTTAAAAGCTTTTTTCTAAGTCACGGAATTAGCTGGCTTTTCGGTGTAGAGCAAATAACATACAAAAAAGAGGGTTTTTGCGCAGGAAGAGTTACCACTAAAGATTAATGGGAGTGAACCCTTGAGGAGGAGAGGAGCTAGCCCCTTTTCAGGACGAAAAGGGGCGGGAATAGCTTAGTGCGCGGAGGCGGTAGTGTTGTGTTGGCGATGGCGAGTCACGAAGCCCAGCGCGAAGCACATAACGAATACCACGGCGTAGAGGCCGTTAGCGGTCATCAGCGCCGCCTGTGGGCCGCTGTTGGCCACGATAGGTCCGGTCACCACGAAGGTCAGCATGGTACCAATGGTGCCGCAGGTGAGGACAAAGTTAACCAGCTTCGGCGACGCCACTTTGGTTTGCTGAGAGCCAAGGGTAATGATGGTGGTGTAGATGGCGCTGGAAAAGAAGCCAAGGGCCAGAATAAACCACGCCATATGCTCCGGGCTGCTGGTGATGAAGAGATACATCAGCACGGTCGCCATTCCTGCCAGCACGGTGAGAATACGCTGCAGGTCGAAGAAGCGCAGAATAACGCTAAACGCCCACATACCGACCATGTAAGACATCCAGAAGTCGCTTACCAGCTTGCCCTGGCCGCTGACGTCCATGCCCAGACCTTTGGCATACTCCGGCACCCAGGAGATAAAGCCCAGCTGGCCGAGGATGTAGCAGAGTGCAGCGATAGAGAGGAACAGGACGCCAACGCCCCACTTCTCTTTCACCACCGGCTTGTCGCTTGGGGCAGCATGTTTGCCCAGGGCCGGGAACTCGCAGCCAATGGTCAGAATAAAGATAGCGACGTAGACCAGACCAATGCAGGCGTAGACCCAATACCACTCGATGCTGCGGGCCAGCAGGAAAGCGGCCACCATCGGGAAGATCATCCCGGCCATGCTGAAGAAGGAGTCGGTGAACAGCAGCCGAGAGCCACGCTGGCGACCTTCATACATCTGCGTCACCAGGAAGGTGCCGATGGACATAGTGATACCGCTCACCAGCCCCAGCACGAACATCGCGCCAGAGAAGATTGCCAGGCTATGGGTCAGCATCAGCGCGGCGACGGCCAGCACCATCAGCACAAAGCCAAAACGCAGCTGCGTTTTTAGCGGGACGATCTCCATCAGCCAGGCATTCAGGAAGATAGAGATAAGGATCCCAGCGTTCAGGAAAGTGAAGGTGTTGCTCATGCTGGATACCGGAAGATCGAAGTACTTCGCGATATCGCCCATCACCATACCGGTGACGATCACCAACGCACCGGTAAGGGCGTAGGAGAAGAAGCTGATCCATGTGAGCTTAATTCTGTTGCTGTTAGTCATGACTGGCCTGTGAAGAGAAGTGTAAAACGCATTGACTGCGTCGTGAACGGGCAGATTTTATGCGTTCAGGTGACACATTTAAATCTTTAAAAATGAAAATTGCTCATGTTGCACATTTTATTTTGAAATGTGTCACATATTTTCCGCCTGTTGCGACACAGAGCGCTACTGACACAACTGTTTCAAATTCGTAAAATTGAGTAAAGCGCTGGCCTGGGGGCAGTATGCTCTTTAGAATCAAGCGACTCGCTCTCTTCTCTGTT
Organism: Pseudescherichia sp. L3; assembly: GCF_024656065.1. Classification (NCBI taxonomy): domain Bacteria; kingdom Pseudomonadati; phylum Pseudomonadota; class Gammaproteobacteria; order Enterobacterales; family Enterobacteriaceae; genus Pseudescherichia; species Pseudescherichia sp. L3. Next base: position 55,844 of record NZ_JANKYC010000003.1, on the reverse strand, counting down.
CACTGTAGGAATTCACATGGTTAAAACGACTCTGGCGGCTGTAGCGGCTATTTTTGCTCTCTCTGCACTCTCTCCGGCTGCCTTCGCCGCAAAAGGCGATCCTCATGTTCTGTTAACCACCTCTGCCGGTAACATTGAGCTGGAGCTGAACAGCCAGAAAGCCCCGGTATCAGTGAAGAACTTTGTCGACTATGTGAACAGCGGTTTCTACAACAACACCACCTTTCACCGCGTGATCCCCGGCTTTATGGTGCAGGGCGGCGGCTTTAACGAGCAGATGCAGCAGAAGCAGCCGAACCCACCGATCAAGAACGAAGCGGACAACGGCCTGCGCAACACCCGCGGCACCATCTCCATGGCCCGTACCGCTGATAAAGACAGTGCCACCAGCCAGTTTTTCATCAACGTGGCGGATAACGCTTTCCTCGATCACGGCCAGCGCGACTTCGGCTACGCCGTTTTTGGTAAAGTTGTGAAAGGCATGGACATCGCGGACAAGATCTCCCAGGTACAGACCCACAACGTCGGTCCTTATCAGAATGTGCCATCGAAACCGGTGGTTATTCTCTCCGCAAAAGTTCTGCCCTAACGCTTTTTTGCACGGGCATCACCTGCCCGTGCTCCGCCTGCTTCCCTGCGTAACGTGAAAATGCCGCTTATACTTGTGGCAAATGACGCACATCATCAGGGAGACACAATGGCGAAAAAACTCACCGACCGGCAAAAATCCCGTCTCTGGGAGCAGCAGCGTAACGTCAATTTCCAGGCCAGCAGACGGCTGGAAGGGGTGGAGTGCGCCCTGGTAACGCTCAACGCAGAAGAAGCAGAGGCGCGCCTTGAGGCGCTGCGGAGGCAACATGAGCGATAAGTTTGGCGACGGGCGCGACCCGTACTTCTACGCCGGCCGCAACGTGATGAGCAACCGGCTGGGCATTCACCAGGCGAAACAGCTCGAAGAGGCGGCGTACGAATTTACCGCACTGCGTGCCGCGACGCTGGAGCTGGGTCCCGTTGCCCGGGGCCTGCCGCACCTCTGCGCCATCCATCGTCATCTCTACCAGGATATCTTTGAATGGGCCGGTGAGATCCGTGAGGTCAACATCTATCAGGGCGATACGCGCTTCTGTAATTTTGACTATATCGAGAAAGAGGGCAACGCCCTGATGCAGGCGCTGGAAGATGAAGAGTGGTTGCAGGGCCTGGAGAAAAGCGCGTTTATTGAGCGTTTAGCGCACTACTATTGCGAAATTAACGTCCTGCACCCGTTCCGGATCGGCAACGGCATTGCCGAGCGGATCTTCTTCGAGCAGCTGGCGATCCATGCAGGCTATCTGCTGGACTGGCGCGGCATTGAGCCAGACGCCTGGAGCGCGGCCAACCAGAGCGGCGCAATGGGCGACCTCTCGGCACTGATCGCTATCTTCACTCAGGTGGTGAGCGAAGCGGAGTAGAACGTTGCCGGATGGCGCTGCGCTTATCCGGCCTACTTTTTGCAGGCTGGCAAGCCTGCGCCGCCGGATATAAAACAGGTATAATAGGCGCACCGCGTTTATTGACCTAAAGATGCTGCACCATGATCCTGCTTATCGACAACTACGACTCCTTTACCTGGAACCTCTATCAGTACTTCTGCGAGCTGGGAGCTGAGGTCGTGGTGAAGCGCAACGACGAGGTAACCCTCGCCGATATCGCGGCGCTGGCCCCGGAGAAGATCGTGATCTCTCCCGGACCCTGCACGCCGGACGAGTCGGGCATATCGCTGGAGGTCATCCGTCACTACGCCGGTCAGCTGCCGATCCTCGGCGTCTGTCTGGGCCACCAGGCCATTGCGCAGGTTTTTGGCGCGACCATCGTGCGGGCGCAGAAGGTGATGCATGGCAAAACCTCGCCGATTACCCACAGCGGGCGGGGCGTGTTTCATGGGCTCAACAATCCGCTTACCGTCACCCGCTACCACTCGCTGCTGATCGATCCCGCTACGCTGCCCAACTGCTTCGAGGTGACCGCCTGGAGCGATACCCAGGAGATTATGGCTATTCGTCATCGGGAGTGGGATCTGCAGGGCGTGCAGTTCCACCCGGAGAGCATCCTGAGCGAGCAGGGGCACGCGCTACTGGCAAACTTTCTCAACCATGCCGATTTTTAGTTGCCATGCACTGATTTTTTATGCATATTTTGTGATTATATTTTCATAATCATTGCTGCATATAACGGATGGGCATGACATGGCAACTGAACAGAACGCAGTTACGCGCGCAACATTTGACGAAGTAATTCTGCCCATTTATGCACCGGCGGAGTTTATTCCGGTGAAAGGCAAAGGCAGCCGAGTGTGGGATCAGCAGGGCAAGGAGTATGTTGATTTCGCCGGCGGGATTGCCGTGACGGCGCTGGGCCACTGCCATCCTGCGCTGGTAGAGGCGCTGAAGAGCCAGGGCGAAACCCTGTGGCATACCAGCAACGTCTTTACCAACGAGCCGGCGCTGCGCCTGGCGCGCAAGATTATCGATACCACCTTTGCCGAACGCGTGCTGTTTATGAACTCCGGCACCGAGGCCAACGAAACCGCTTTTAAGCTGGCGCGCTACTACGCCTCTACGCGCCACAGTCCGTACAAAACCAAAATCATTGCTTTCCATAATGCCTTCCACGGACGCTCGCTGTTTACCGTCTCGGTTGGCGGCCAGCCGAAGTACTCTGACGGCTTCGGGCCAAAACCCGCCGATATCATCCACGTGCCGTTCAACGATCTTCATGCAGTGAAAGCGGTCATGGACGATCACACCTGTGCGGTGGTGGTTGAGCCGGTGCAGGGGGAAGGGGGCGTGACTGCCGCAACGCCAGAATTCTTACAGGGTCTGCGTGAGCTGTGCGACCAGCACCAGGCGCTGCTGGTCTTTGATGAGGTGCAGTGCGGGATGGGGCGCAGCGGCGATCTCTTTGCCTACATGCACTACGGCGTGACGCCGGATATCCTCACCAGCGCCAAGGCCCTGGGCGGCGGCTTCCCGATTAGCGCGGTGCTGACCACCGAGGCGATTGCCAGCGCCTTCCACGTGGGCTCTCACGGTTCGACCTACGGCGGTAACCCACTGGCCTGCGCGGTAGCGGGCGCGGCTTTTGACATCATCAGCTCGCCTGAGGTGCTGCAAGGCGTGAGCGAGAAGCGTCAGCGCTTTGTGAAGCATTTGCAGCAGATCGACGAGCAGTTTGACGTATTCAGCGATATTCGCGGCATGGGGTTGTTGATTGGCGCAGAGCTAAAACCTCAATACAAGGGGCGCGCCCGCGATCTGCTTTACGCGGCCGCCGATGAGGGCGTGATGGTGCTGAACGCCGGGCCGGACGTGATGCGCTTTGCGCCGTCGCTGGTGGTCACCGAGCAGGATATTGATGAGGGTATGCAGCGCTTTGCTGTGGCGGTGGCCAACATCACTCGGGCTTAATCTTTACTCCACCGGCGATTAAGCCAGATGCCATGATGCGGGCGCTGACGCCATGCCACCGACGAGATGGTGTGCATGCTGTTCAGATGCCCGATAATGCGCTGAAGATGCATCTCCATTGGGCTCATTGGACCCTGGGTGAGCGTCTCCGGCGCTTCAAGAATATTCGCGTCGCCGGAAGCCCCGGCCCCGTCATAGTCCAGCCGCTGCTGGCAGCGCTGAAGCGCAATTTCGCATGACTCGAGATAGCGCTGGGTCAGATCCGGCGTCAGCATGGTGTGCTCACGGGCCAGCGTCGTCAGGGCGTTTATATGCTCGACAATAAACTGGCTATGGGTCACCCAGAGCTTCATATCTTCCAGATAGTGGGTATTGAACCCCGGCTCCTGCATCGCCTGATTGAGCGAGTTAAAGAGGGCGTTGTGCGCCTGGTTGACCCGTATGCGCTGGTAGGCCAGCGGCGTCGGCTGCGGGTCGTCGCTGAGGATCAGGCGAATCGCATCCTGATCCTTCTCAATGGCATCATGGGCGTTTTTGCGCAGCAGACCGCTCTGCCACTGCGGCCAGAGCCAGACCATCCCGCCGAAGGCGATCAGGCAGCCAATCAGGGTGTCGATCAGCCGGGCGACAATAAAGTTCTCGCCGCTCAGGGTCAGGATCTGAATCGAGTACACCGCCGTAATGGTGAACCCCACCGTCGCCCAGCCGTAGCTCTTGCGAATAATCAGGTAGCTGATCAGCGTGATAAACAGCATGCCCAGCAGCGTATACCCCTCCGGGACATGGAAGTGCAGGGTAGCCCCGGCAACCGTTAACCCTGCCAGCGTGCCCGCCGCCCGGTGTAAAATACGTACCCGGGTAGCGCCGTAGCCGTTCTGCGTGACCAGCAGTACCGTCATCAGGATCCAGTAGGGCTTCGGCAGATGCAGGGCGCTGCCCATCAGGCTGGCGATACTCAGCATGACGCTGATGCGGGCAGCATTACGCAGCGCCGGAGATTTCAGCGACAGGTAGCTTTTTAGCGCCTCCCACAGCGGCTGGCGGCGTTGCTGGTCGGCCATCAGGTCGCGGCTATAGAGCGGACGCTGGGTACGCAGCACCCGGGCGATACGGCTAAAGTGCCAGGCACAGAACTGCCCAACCGGGTTTTGCGGATGCTGGCGGGCGATCTTCTCCAGCGCGCCAATCTGCTTCTCCATGGTGAAACGGGTCGGGTAGCGATGATACAGAATGTCGTCCGCCAGTACCCGAAGCCGGGCAGCGACCACCTGCGCATTCCAGCGGATCACCGCTTCGGCGTGGCTGCGCTCCACCAGCTTCTGCACCTCTTCCGGCTGGTGCAGGCTTACCGAGATGTGCTCCTGCAGATCCAGCGCCACCTGAAACGCCCGCAGCAGACGTTTGTAGTCGTTATGCTGGTTGGCAGCGAGCATATGCAGCTGCTGATAGCACTGGGTGATGAGATCCACCGCCTTTTGCTGACGCGCCAGCAGCGGTGGCAGGGCCTTCTCCGGATCGGCGTGCTGCGTCAGCAGGCTGTACTTCGCCTCGCAGTAGTCGGCGAGCTGGCGGTAGAGCAGGCTTAACGATTCGCGCAGGGGCTGCTCGCGCCACAGCCAGAACCAAAACCAGTTAAATGCCCCATACCAGAGCGTGCCAAGGGCGTAGATGAGCAGTGGCTCCCAGATCGGCATATTGCCCGCCAGGCTCAGGGTAAAGATAGCGGCGATAAGCGAAGCGGGCAGCAGGCGCGCGTGTAGAGGACTGATTTCCGCCGTGACGCCAAGCAGCATTGCCAGCCCGGCGAGGATCAGCGGGAGCGCAACGTTGGCCCCCAGCAGCAGCTGCACCGCCAGGCTACAGCCGGCAAACAGCGAGCCGCCGATAATCAGGCGCTTAAAGAAGCGTTTGTGTGGGGTATCGAGACCGGCAATGTTGCAGCAGGCGGGCACCAGCGAGAACAGTAGACCATGCTGAAGATGACCCAGCGCCAGGCCGATGGCCACGGGAAGACACAGCACCAGCGTTTGCCGCAGTGCGTAGTTAACTTCGGGGTGGTAGATTAACCTGCGCCACATGAGGAGGAGAGCAAAAACGGCGTCCGCGAGGCGATACGCCGTTTTTAAAGCTTAACGTGTTCCGTAGACGACGATGGTTTTGCCGTGCGCGGAGATCAGGTTCTGATCTTCCAGCATCTTCAGAATACGGCCCACGGTTTCACGGGAGCAGCCGACGATCTGACCGATCTCCTGGCGGGTGATTTTGATCTGCATCCCGTCCGGATGGGTCATGGCGTCCGGCTGTTTAGCCAGGTTCAGCAGGGTCTGCGCGATACGGCCGGTCACGTCGAGGAAGGCAAGGTTGCCCACTTTCTCAGAGGTGACCTGCAGGCGGCGAGCCATCTGCGACGAAAGGCGCATCAGAATATCCGGGTTGACCTGGATAAGCTGACGGAATTTTTTATAGGAAATTTCGGCCACTTCACAGGCGGTTTTCGCCCGTACCCATGCGCTGCGCTCCTGGCCCTCTTCAAACAGGCCCAGTTCACCGATAAAGTCTCCCTGGTTCAGGTAAGAGAGGATCATCTCTTTCCCTTCTTCGTCCTTGATGAGCACTGCCACTGAGCCTTTGACGATGTAATACAACGTTTCCGCTTTTTCACCCTGGTGAATCAGCGTGCTCTTCGATGGGTACTTATGAATGTGGCAATGAGACAAGAACCATTCGAGAGTCGGGTCTGTTTGTGGTTTGCCAAGCACCATGCGCGGTTATCCTCTGTTATAAGCTGGCGCCAGTCGCGGGACGGATCCGGCGGCTGGGGTTGCAATCATATGCTTCCCGAATCCTGGGAAGGGGGCCGTCAATATAGGCATGCGGCCTGTAATGGTTGAAGTCCTCTGCATACCTGCATAATGTCAATACATTACCGTAGCATCCTGACTGTTTTAGCATAGCTTTTGCCGTGTGTCTCCTGGTGTCTCGCTTCAGCTTGATGCATGTCGCCTTCCGTTGCGCGTTTTACTCGGCGCGCGTAATCTGTCGGGAAAATTGCCACTCTGGAGTGATGAAAATGCAAGCACGCGTAAAATGGGTTGAAGGGCTGACGTTCCTTGGCGAATCCGCCTCTGGTCATCAGGTGTTAATGGACGGCAACTCCGGGGATAAAGCCCCCAGCCCGATGGAGATGGTGCTGATGGCGGCAGGCGGATGCAGCGCCATCGACGTGGTGTCGATCCTGCAGAAAGGCCGTCATAGCGTGTCCGATTGCGAAGTGAAGCTGACCTCCGAGCGCCGGGAAGAGGCACCGCGTCTCTTCACCCACATCAACCTGCACTTTATCGTTACCGGCAAAGAGCTGAAGGATGCGGCGGTATCCCGTGCGGTGGATCTCTCGGCAGAGAAGTACTGCTCCGTGGCGCTGATGCTGGAGAAAGCGGTCAATATCACCCATTCATACGAAGTGATTGAAGCGTAACGTTAAAGGCCCGGTTAGCGTAGCGCCGCCGGGCACTATCTTATTCAATCTTCTTGCCTTCCATCAGCCGCTGCACCAGCGGCAGCATGATTAGCTCCATCGCCAGCCCCATTTTGCCCCCCGGCACCACCAGGGTGTTGATATGGGAGATAAATGAGCCTTGCAGCATCGCCAGCAGCCAGGGGTAATCTATCCCCTCCAGATCGCGGAAGTGGATCACCACAAAGCTCTCGTCCAGCGAGGGAATATTTTTGGCCGCAAAGGGGTTGGAGGTGTCGACCGTGGGGACGCGCTGGAAGTTGATGTGGGTGCGGGAGAACTGCGGCGTAATGAAGTTGATATAGTCATCCATCGAGCGCACCACCGAGTCCATCACCGTCTCCCGGGAGTGGCCGCGCTCGCTGGTGTCGCGGATCATCTTCTGGATCCACTCCAGGTTGATAATCGGCACTACCCCCACCAGCAGATCCACATGGCGCGCCACGTCGTGCTGGGGCGTCACCACGCCGCCGTGCAATCCCTCGTAAAAAAGAATGTCGGTGGGTGCCGGCAGCGGCTGCCACGGCGTAAAGGTACCCGGCACCTGGTTCCAGGGCACGGCTTCGTCGTAGGTGTGCAGATACTTGCGCGCCTGCCCGGTGCCGTTGTGACCATATTCGATAAAGGTCTGCTCCAGCAGGCCAAAGTCGTTGGCGTCCGGGCCAAAGTAGCTAATATGTCGCCCGGCATCGCGCGCCTTGCGGATCGCCATATCCATCTCCGGACGGGTATAGCGGTGGAAGCTATCGCCCTCCACCTCGGCGGCGCGTAGCCCGAGTTGGGAAAAAATTTTACGAAAGGCGAGGCTGGTGGTGGTGGTTCCTGCCCCGCTGGAACCTGTCACAGCAATCACCGGATGTTTGGCTGACATAGCGAACGACTCCCTGATAAACAGCAGAAGAGGGCGGATCGCCTGACGCAGCGTTATTCGCGAAACTGTTTGCGGGGCATAATATTGACCGTCTCGTGTAGCTCTGACCACACCAGCACGGCCTCACCCGTCTCCAACTGACGCTTTACGTCGGCAACCTTTTGCTCAAGCGAACGCTCATGTTCACCATAATCGGTGCCTTCGCGCAAGACAAAGCTCTCAATCAGGCTGTAGAGCGTCTCGGGTGGAACCTCTTGCCAGGGAATAATCATTATGCCTCCAGATAGGGTGCCAGCCAGTCGGGGATGCGCTTTTCAAGCCACATCTCTGGACGGCGCAGCGTGCCGCCAACGAAGCCAACGTGGCCACCATGTTCGGTCAACTGATACTCAATATTAGCGGGTAAATGGCCCGCCGCGGGAATGACGTGGTGATCCATAAAGGGATCGTCTTTGGCATGGATAATCAGCGTCGGCTTGCGGATCTGCGGCAGGAGCGGCATGGCGCTGCTTCGGCGGTAGTAGTCGATGGCATCATCGAACCCGTGCGCCTTTGCCGTGATCAGGTCATCAAACTCACGGATGCGGCGTACGCGCTTGAGCTGGGCGAGATCGATCGGCAGGGAGCCGGGATAGGCCTTGAGTTTGCGCGTGGCGTTGGCTTTCAGCAGGTTCAGCAGGTAGCGCTGGTAGACGCGTGTGAAACCCTTGTCCATATGGAGGCTACAGGCCTCCAGCACCAGCGGAGCCGAGACAATCACCGCCGCGTTGAGCGGCAGGCTGTCGTCCGCTTTAGCCAGCAGGCAGCCAAGCATATTGCCGCCGAGGGAGTAACCTACTGCCGCCGTGGGTGCCGGGCCCAGCTCACTATGCAGCCAGTGCAGGAACGCGCTGCCGTCTTCGGTTTCGCCGGAGTGATAGATGCGGTTCAGGCGGTTAGGCTCGCCGCTGCAGCCGCGAAAGTGCATCACCACCCCGAGCCAGCCGCGCTGCCTGGCGGCGTGAATTAATCCATGGGCATAGGGGCTGTGCAGGCTGCCCTCCAGGCCGTGGAATACCACCAGCCGGGGCTTATCTTTTGCCTGCTGCGGATCTTCGCTCCACGCCAGATCGACAAAGTCGCCGTCGGGAAGCTCAAGGCGCTGCCACTGGGCGGTGAACTGCAGACGGCGACGCAAAATACGCGGCAGCATGGTCTGCAAATGCGGGTTGCTTGCCCCCGGCATCGGGCGGAATTCAACGTTATCTTCCGCCGCAGCGGGAAGCAGTAAGGGAGTTATTTGGGTCATGTCGTGCGAGTTATTTTTCAGTTATCTGCGGAATACTATACCTGCACGAATCAATTATGTTTATGAAAATGGGTCACTACTCTCCTGTCGTAGCGCATTTTTCTCCCCTCTGGGCTGATCTGAATCACAAATTCCTATTTTGATCGTTACTCTCAGGCTAATGATCCTGCTAACCGCTTTATTGATGCATTTTTCAGCAGGGCGCACACTTCCTTCAGCGTTAAGCAAATCAAAACGATTGCTGAATCAGGAGGTTAATAATGTTATCTGGGCAAACGCCTGCACGGGTATGGAACACACGACGCACTGAGAAACAGCGTCGTCTGGCTTCTGTCCCGGTAGAAGGCAAAGTGCTACCGACCGACGACCTGGTCGCCATGCTAGAAAAACTGATTGCGCCGGGCGACCGGGTGGTCCTTGAGGGGAACAACCAGAAGCAGGCGGACTTCCTCTCTCGTTCGCTGGCGGAGGTTAACCCGCAAAAAGTGCACGACCTGCATATGATCATGCCCAGCGTCGGGCGCAGCGAACATCTCGATATTTTTGAAAAGGGCATCGCCCGCAAGCTGGACTTCTCTTTCTCCGGAACGCAAAGCCTGCGCATCTCTCAGCTGTTAGAAGACGATCAGCTTGAGATCGGTGCAATTCACACCTACATCGAACTCTATTCTCGTCTCTACGTTGATCTGGCTCCGAACGTGGCGCTGATCGCCGGTTTTAAAGCCGACCGCAAGGGCAACCTCTATACCGGGGCCAGCACCGAAGATACCCCGGCGCTGGTGGAAGCCGCCGCGTTCCATGACGGTATCGTTATTGCACAGGTCAACGAGCTGGTGGATGACGAGAACGATCTGCCTCGCGTCGATATTCCCGGATCGTGGATTGACTACGTGGTGGTCGCTGACAAGCCGTTCTTTATCGAACCGCTCTTTACCCGCGATCCGCGCCTGATCAAGCAGGAGCATATCCTGATGGCGATGATGGCGATCAAAGGTATCTACGCCGAACACCAGGTGCAGTCGCTGAACCACGGTATCGGCTTCAACACCGCTGCTATCGAGCTGCTGCTGCCTACCTACGGGGAACAGCTCGGCCTGAAGGGCAAAATCTGTAAGCACTGGACCCTGAACCCGCATCCTACGCTGATCCCGGCGATTGAGAGCGGCTGGGTAGAGAGCATCCACTGCTTCGGCGGCGAGCTGGGCATGGAGGAGTATATCCGCGCCCGCCCTGACGTCTTCTTTACCGGAGCCGACGGCTCGATGCGCTCGAACCGTGCCTTCTGCCAGCTGGCGGGCCAGTACGCGGTAGATATGTTTATCGGTTCGACGCTGCAGGTGGATGGCTATGCCAACTCCTCAACGGTGACCCGCGGTCGTCTCTCTGGCTTTGGCGGCGCGCCTAACATGGGCCACGATCCCCACGGCCGCCGTCACGCTACCCCGGCCTGGCTCAACATGATGACTGAGCCCGATCCAATGCAGCGCGGTAAAAAACTGGTGGTGCAGATGGTCGAAACCTTCCAGGCCGGCGTTAAACCCACCTTCGTTGAGAAACTCGACGCGGTTGAGGTGGCCAAAGCCTCCGGCATGCCGCTGGCACCGGTAATGATCTACGGCGACGATGTGACCCACGTCCTGACCGAAGAGGGACTGGCTCACCTGTGGCGCGCCGAGAGCATGGAAGAGCGCCGGGCGATGGTCGCCGCGGTCGCCGGGATCACCGACATCGGTCTGGGCGTAGACGCTAAACGCGTTGCGGCGCTGCGTCAAAGTGGCAAGGTGCTCTACCCGGAAGATATGGGTATTCGCCGCTCCGATGCCACCCGCTCCCTGCTGGCGGCGGGCAGCGTGGCTGACCTGGTTGAGTGGTCAGACGGCCTCTACAACCCACCTGCAAAATTCCGGAGCTGGTAATGAAACATCTGCCACAGATTCAGGCTCAGGGCGGTGCCGAATGGCTGGCGCATACCGCCACCCAGTGTCTGATTGACGAAGCACGACTCAGCCCGAAGCCCGGACTTGTGGACAGCCGGGGAAACGGCGCGCATCACGACCTGTCGTTAGCGCTGATGGAGCGCTCGGCGCGCAGCCTGACCCCGACGTTTCAGGCCCTGGCGCAGCAGAGCTGGCAGCGGCCAGCGGACATTGCGCTCAGACAAACGATTGGACGACTCGGCCGTGAAGGCGAGCAGCAGATGATGGCGGCCACCCACGGCGTGAATACCCACCGGGGCGCGATTTGGGCGCTGGGGCTGCTGGTCAGCGCGGTGGCGATGCTCGGCGGCGAGGGCAATGCGCAGGCGATTACCCGCACTGCCGCAGGCCTGGCCATGCTGCCGGATGACGCTGCCCCAAAGGTCTTCAGTAAAGGGTTGCGGGCTACCCATCGCTATCGCGTGCCGGGTGCACGTGAAGAGGCTCAGCAGGCGTTTCCGCACATCATGCAGTACGCCTTGCCACAGTTGCAGCAGAGCCGGTTGAACGGTAGCAGCGAGACGCACGCCAGGCTTGATGCCCTGATGGCGATCATGACCTCGCTGACCGACACCTGCGTACTTTCCCGCGCCGGGATGGAGGGGCTTGAGGCCATGCAGCATGGCGCACGGGCCGTACTCAACGCGGGCGGCACCGCGCAGCTGGCCGGGCAGCAGGCGCTGGCGAGGTTAGATCGCCAGATGCTGATGCTCAACGCCTCGCCGGGTGGCGCAGCGGATCTGCTCGCTGCCACCCTGTTTCTTGACCGTGTCGAATCGCCCTATTTAAAGCATTAAGAGGATGTTATGGAACAGATCACAATCTCTGTGCCCGCCAGCCGCACGCTAAGCGGCAAAGCGCTGGCAGGCGTTGTCGGATCCGGTGATATGGAGGTGTTATTCACCGCCGCGCCGGGCGAAACGCTCACTATTGATATCACCACCTCCGTGGACAACAGCCGCGCCCGCTGGGAAGCGCTGTTTAACCGCCTCGGTATGGTAAGCGAGCTGCCTGCCGGCAAGCTGGTGATCCATGACTTTGGCGCAACGCCGGGCGTGGCACGCATTCGTATCGAACAGGTCTTTGAGGGGGTAAGCCATGCGTGACGATCGCAGTTTTATCGAACTGAAAGCGCGCCAGCGTGCGCAGGCGCTGCTGGATGAGGGCAGCTTCCGCGAGCTGCTGGATCCATTCGAAGGCATTATCTCACCATGGCTGGGGCCGCAGGGCATCGTGCCGCAGGCCGACGACGGCATGGTGGTTGCTAAAGGCACCATCAATGGCCAACCTGCCGTGGTCGTGGCTATCGAAGGCACCTTCCAGGGCGGCAGCATGGGCGAGGTTTCTGGTGCGAAGATGGCGGCAGCGTTAGAGCTGGCGGCGGAAGACAACCGCAACGGCATTCCCACCCAGGCCGTACTGTGTCTGGAGACCGGCGGGGTGCGTTTACAAGAGGCCAACCTCGGCCTGGCGGCGATTGCCGATATCCATGCGGCGATTGTCGATCTGCGTCGTTACACCCCGGTTATCGGCATCGTGGCCGGTACGGTGGGCTGCTTCGGCGGCATGTCCATTGCCGCTGCGCTCTGTAGCTACCTGATCGTCACCCGCGAGGCGCGCCTCGGCCTTAACGGTCCGCAAGTGATTGAGCAGGAGGCGGGCATTGCCGAGTACGACTCCCGCGACCGGCCGTTTATCTGGAGCATGACCGGCGGTGAGGTGCGCTATCAGAGCGGGCTGGTGGATGCCCTGGTCGGCGACGGCATCAACGCCGTAAAAGGCGCGATGAATGACTTCATCGCCAAAGGCGTACCGGCTAAGCACCGTACCGACAACTACGCCTGGTATCTGGATCGCCTGAGCCGTTTCGATACCACTAAGCAGGCTGATGCAGAACAGATTAAAGCGCTCTTTGCCCGGGAGGATAAATAATGAGTAACTCAATTAGCCGCGGCGAACTATGGCTGGAAACCCTGGTCCCCAACGCCAAACGTCTGGCGGGGCTGTGTCCCTCTGTTCAGGCCGCTGATGGCGAGCTTAACGGGGAACCTGTGCGCTTCATTACCGTGGTTCCGGATGCCCACAACCACTATCCTCGCGCCGCTCAAGGCGAAGTGGGGCTGCTGGAGGGGTGGACGCTGGCGAAGGTAGTGAGTGAAACCATCGCCCTGGATGCTGACAACGATGTTAAGCGCCCGATTGTGGCCGTGATCGACGTGCCTAGCCAGGCCTATGGCCGCCGTGAAGAGGCGTTTGGTATCCATCAGGCGCTGGCCGGGGCCGCTGCGGCCTATGCGAACGCACGGCTGGCAGGACATCCGGTGATTGGTTTGATCGTCGGTAAAGCCATGTCCGGCGCGTTTCTGGCCCACGGCTACCAGGCCAACCGGCTGATCGCCTTTAACGACAAGGGCGTGCTGATCCATGCGATGGGTAAAGCGTCTGCGGCACGTATTACGCTGCGTACCGTCGAGGCGCTGGAGAAGCTGGCGGCAACGATTCCGCCGATGGCCTACGACATCAGCAACTACGCCACCCTCGGGCTACTGGCTGACCTGCTGGATATCAGCAATCCCGACGCCCCAACCGATAACGACCTGGCGCAGGTGCACAGCGCCCTGCAACAGGCCATCCATGATGCTCGTCAGGACCGGACGCTGAAAAACCGTCTCGGGGCTGACAACCGTCATAGCTCTCTTCTTGTGCGCGAGCGCATGAAAGCGAGCTGGTAAGAAAAGAGAGACCTGCCAGAGGTAAGTCCCCGTGGGCGCATTCGCTGCGCCCGCGAGGAGAACGACGCCCTGAAAAAATAATAATCATCGCGCCAGTGCTAAAACTTTTAACCACAGGTGATTTTTTATGACTTACGTAATTGTTCATGCTCTCGCACCGATTTTCGTCATCATGCTGCTGGGATTCTGGGCCGGCAAAGCAAAGATGGTTGATAATAAAAATGTTTCCCTGCTCAATATTTTCGTGATGGATTTTGCCCTGCCCGCCGCGCTGTTTAGCGCCACCGTGCAGACCCCGTGGATCGGCATCGTCGCCCAGTCGCCGCTGATTCTGGTCCTGACCCTGGCGATGTGGATCACCTACGCCGCGATCTACTTCCTGGCGACAAAAGTCTTTAAAAAGTCGCCGCAGGATGCCGCCGTGCTCACGCTGACCGTTGCGCTGCCGAACTACGCCGCGCTGGGCCTGCCGATTCTGGGCAGCGTGCTGGGTGAAAGTTCTTCTACCTCGCTCTCGGTGGCGGTCTCTATCGCCTGCGGCTCCGTGCTGATGACGCCGTTCTGCCTGCTGATCCTTGAGCGCGAAAAAGCGCGTGCCGAAGGCAACAACAGCGGCTCTACGCTCTCCATGCTGCCGGTACTGATGTGGCGCTCGATAAAAAAACCGATCGTCATGGGCCCGCTGCTGGGGGTGATCTTGTCCGCTATCGGCATTCGCATGCCGGAGCTGGTGCTGGCGGCGATCAAACCGCTGGGTCTGGCCGCTACCGCCGCTGCGCTGTTCCTGACCGGGGTGATCCTCTCCGCACGGAAGCTGCAAATTAACACCATGGTGATCACCTCAACCATCGCCAAACTGCTGATCCAGCCCGCGATTGCCTGGGGTATCGTGCTGGCTCTTGGCCTCTCCGGCTCCGTGGCGATCACCGCCATTCTGATGATTGCACTCTCAGCGGGCTTCTTCGGCGTGGTGTTTGGTAACCGCTTTGGCGTGCAGTCCCCGGATGCAGAAGCCGTGCTGCTGTTAAGCTCGCTGCTGTGTATCCTGTCGCTACCGCTGTTTATCTCGCTGACTTCAGGAATGTAACCATGACCACGCTGCGCCCCCACGATCTTATCTGGCTGAAAAACCGCGAGGCTCTCGATGGGGTTGGTGAACCCTGGGTAGAGACGGTATGGCACCCAGGATTACCGGTGGTGGTGCGGCGTGACGTGGACGGAGAGCGCATCCCGGTTGGGGTGCGCGGTCTTCGCCGCGACCAGCGCGCGGCAGGCTGGACCGACGCGACGCAGGTAGTACGCGTGGTCTCCCCAGAACAGCTGGTAGACAGTAACGATCTGCTGCGCTCGCCGTTTATCTCGCAGCCGCCGGTGCAGGTGGCATTGCAGCTTGCTCAGCAGACGTGGCCGTGGGTCTGGGGCATCACCGGCAGCAGCGGCTATGCGCTGGCCACCGGTATTCCGGTGATCCACGCCAGCAGCGATCTTGACCTGCTGATCCGCGCTCCGCAGCCGCTCTCCCGCGAGCTATTGCTCCGCTGGCAGTCGCCGTTGATGCATGCCCTGTGTCGGGTAGATACCCAGGTGGATACCCCGCTCGGTGGCTTTGCCCTCAACGAGTGGCTGCGCGACGGGCGCGTCTTGCTTAAAACCAGCCGGGGCCCGCGCCTGGTCAGCGATCCCTGGCACAGGGAGGATTAATGAAAATTCTGTTTACCTTTCCCGGACAGGGGACCCAGCGCCCTGGCATGCTGCAAAATCTGCCGGGTCACGATATGACCGAGGCGCGTGAAGTATTGGGCGCGGAGATCGATACCCTCGACAGCCCGGAGGCGCTAAAGCATACCCGCGCGGTGCAACTCTCCCTGCTGATTGCTGGCGTCGCCTGGGCGCGCGCAATGCAGCGACGCGGCATTGAGCCGGATCTGGTCAGCGGCCTGTCGATTGGCGCATACCCTGCGGCCGTCGTCGCCGGGGCACTGGCGTTCAAAGATGCGTTAAGCCTGGTGGCACTGCGCGGCGATCTGATGGAGCAGGCCTACCCGCACGGTTATGGCCTGACGGCGATCATGGGTCTGACTCTGACGCAGGTGGAGGCGCTGGTAGCGGGCAGCGGCACGTACATAGCCAATCTTAATGCCGAGACGCAGATCGTAATCGCCGGGCGCGATGAGGATATGGCCCAGGTGGCGCAGGTGGCGCTGGCGAAGGGGGCAACGAAAGCCGAGCGTCTGGCGGTAAGCGTGCCGTCGCACTGCGCGCTGCTTAATGCCCCTGCGCAGAAGCTGGCGCAGGCCTTTACCGGGGTAACGCTCTCTCGTCCCCGCTGCGCCTATCTTAGCGGCAGTAGCGCCCGCGTGCTGTGGCAGCCAGAGCGCATTGCAGACGATCTGGCGATGAACATGGCGCGAACGGTGCGCTGGCAGGAGGCGGTGATTGCCGCCAATGAGCGCGAGGCGCGGCTGGCCATTGAGATGCCGCCAGGGGGAATTTTAACCTGCCTGACCCGTCAGGCGGCGTGGGAAGGGGAGGCGATCTCGCTTGAGCGCAGCGGCGTGGACGTTGTCGCCCATTTGGCGAAGCGTCTCAGGGCGTAACGTTCTGTTCCAGGCTACGGGCGTACATGCGTCCTTCGGCGGCCAGCGCCAGCAGATTGGGATCGTGCTCGCGGCTGCGGGCAAAGACAATGCCAATCTGCTGCTGCATCTGGTACGGCTCGGCTAACTTCAGCAGCTGTACCGAGCTCTCATATACCTTTTTCATCCGCCCCGGCATCAGGGTAAAGCCT
Source organism: Pseudescherichia sp. L3 (assembly GCF_024656065.1). Lineage (NCBI taxonomy): Bacteria > Pseudomonadati > Pseudomonadota > Gammaproteobacteria > Enterobacterales > Enterobacteriaceae > Pseudescherichia > Pseudescherichia sp. L3. The sequence continues at coordinate 39,229 of NZ_JANKYC010000003.1, read as the reverse complement.
ACCCCGGCCTGCACCAGGCTAAGCATTGAGAAGATATCATTCACACGGGTAACGATCTCAGGCTCAAAGCCAGCGATGTGAAACGCGTCCTGAAACCCGGCGTAGGTCGCAAATCCCTCTGCCAGCGAGACAAACTTCTGCTGGCGGTAGTCGCGTAGATCCGCCAGCTCGTCACTATTCAGCGTAGCGGAGGCCGGTGCGGCAAGAAAGATATCGTCGTGAAACAGGGGTAGCACTTCGAACTGAGCCAGATCAACCTGGTGCTCAGAGAGCGAGATGAGGATCGCATCCAGCTCGCCATCCTCCAGCTTCTGCAGCAGCATGTCGTTGGAGCCCATCGTCAGGTTAATCTCCAGCTCCGGCCGTCGCAGCTTCATCCCCATGATCAGGCGCGGCACCGTCTCCAGGGTGAGCGAGTAGAGCGTGCCTACCCGTAGCCGACCCTGGCCGACGCCCGCCGTTTTGCGCGTCTCCTCAAGGCCGCGGGCCATCAGCTGCGTCACCTCCTGGCAATACTCCAGCAGCGTCCAGGCGGCGGGCAGCGCCAGCAGGTTGCGTCCCTTGTGCACAAACAGCGGGCAGCGGACGCTCTCCTCCAGGGTGTGCAGCGCCCGATGAACGCTGACGCCGCTGATCTCCAGCGCCTCGGCGGTGCGGGCGATGTTGCCCTTCTCCATAAAGGTCATGAAGATGGTCAGCTTGCGAAAGGTGATGTCGCTGGCGATGTCCATGGCGTTACTCGCTTTGCAGCATGCCTTCAAGCTGCTCCTGTGCTTCAAGCCATGCCATCTCACACGCCTCCAGGCCCGACTTCGCGCTCGCCTGGGCCTGCAGGCACTCGGTCAGCTCGGCCTTGCGGCTCTGATCGTACAGGCCGCTGTCGCCAAGCTTCTCTTCGGCCTTCGCCAGCTGGGCGTTGAGCTTCTCCATCTCTTTCTCCAGACGGGCGATCTCTTTGCGCAGCGGCTGAGTCTGGGTGCGCAGCTCGGCTTCCCGACGCTTCTGGTCTTTCCGCGCCTGGGCGCTGTTACCGTTCTCTTTCGCCGCCTCGGCAGGCTGATTCTCCTGCTTCTGCACGTCGCTCAACCACTGCTGGTAATCCTCCAGATCGCCGTCGAACGGCTCAACTTTGCCGTCGTGGACCAGGTAGAGATCGTCGGTGGTGGAGCGGATCAGGTGACGATCGTGCGACACCACCACCAGCGCGCCTTCGAACTCGATCAGCGCTTCGGTCAGAGCCTGGCGCATGTCGAGATCCAGGTGGTTAGTTGGCTCATCGAGGAGCAGCAGGTTAGGACGCTGCCAGACGATCAGGGCCAGCACCAGCCGGGCCTTTTCACCGCCGGAGAAACGCTCGGTGTTCTCGGTGACCTTATCGCCCTGGAAGCCAAAGCCGCCCAGGTAGTCCCGCAGCTTCTGCTCCGCTTCCTGCGGCGCAAGGCGCGCCATATGCTGCAGTGGCGACTCATCCGCTCGCAGGAACTCCAGCTGGTGCTGGGCGAAGTAGCCAAGCTTAATGCCTTTCGCGAGGCCAATATCGCCGCCGGTAGGAGCAAGCTCGCCCGCCAGCAGCTTGATCAGCGTCGATTTACCCGCGCCGTTACGTCCCAGCAGACCAATACGCGAGCCCGGCACAAGGTTGAGCTTGATGGAGTTAAGAATGGTGCGATCGCCGTAGCCCGCGCTCACCTTCTCCATCTTCAGCAGCGGGTTGGGCAGGCTCTCTGGCGCGCGGAAGCTGAAGTGGAAGGGGTTATCCACGTGCGCCGGGGCGATCAGCTCCATACGCTCCAGCATCTTCACCCGGCTCTGGGCCTGTTTGGCCTTGCTGGCCTTGGCTTTGAAGCGGTCGATAAAGCTTTGCAAATGCGCTACGCGCTGCTGCTGGCTCTCGTAGGTAGCCTGCTGCTGCGCCAGACGGGTGGCGCGCTGGCGCTCAAACGAGCTGTAGTTGCCGGTATACTCGAACATACTCTGCTGTTCGATATGGATGATTTTATCCACCACCGGATCGAGGAAGTCACGGTCGTGAGAGATGAGGATCAGCGTACCCTGATAGCTCTTCAGCCAGCGCTCCAGCCAGATCACCGCATCGAGATCGAGGTGGTTGGTAGGCTCATCGAGCAGGAGCAGATCCGAGCGGCAGACCAGCGCCTGGGCAAGGTTGAGACGCATACGCCAGCCACCGGAGAAGTCGCTTACCGGGCGTTCAAGCTGCTCGGTAGAGAATCCCAGTCCGTGCAGCAGGCTGGCGGCGCGGGAGCGAATGGTCCAGGCGTCAATGGCGTCGAGCTTGCCGTGCACGGTAGCGATGGCATGGCCGTCGTTACGCTCGTTAGCGTCGTTGAGCTGGGCCTCCAGCTGGCGATACTCGCGATCGCCATCAATAACATAGTCGATGGCGGGCTCGTTGAGGGCCGGGGTCTCCTGGTTCACCCACGCCAGCTGCCAGTTGGCAGGGTAGGAGAAGCTGCCGCCGTCGGCGGTAAGCTCGTTTTTTAGCAGCGCCAGCAGGGTCGATTTCCCGCAGCCATTTTTACCCACCAGCCCGACTTTCTGGCCGGGATTGATGGTGGCGGTGGCGTTATCCAGCAGGACACGCACGCCGCGACGAATTTGTAGTGAGGAGAAAACAATCATAGAGCGCCGTATGTTCCGACTATGTTAATTTGTCATTATGATAATGTGGAGTGCGCCTATAATGCCGCACCGGGGCGCAATGGTAGCCCGAAACGACAGCGATACACAAAATCATTAAAACATCACCGGGAGGGGAGCGATGTCCCAGACAGCCAGAGTGCTGCTGCTGTATGCCCATCCGGAATCCCAGGACTCGGTAGCTAACCGGGTCCTGCTTAAGCCGGCAATGCAACTCAACAACGTGACAGTGCACGATCTCTATGCGCACTATCCAGATTTTTTTATCGATATCCCTCGCGAGCAGGCGCTGCTGCGCGAGCACGACGTCATCGTTTTTCAGTATCCCCTCTACACCTATAGCTGTCCGGCGCTGCTTAAAGAGTGGCTGGATCGCGTTCTGACCCGCGGCTTCGCCAGCGGACCGGGAGGCAACCAGCTGGCAGGCAAGCTCTGGCGCTGCGTGGTCACCACCGGCGAGCCGGAGAGCGCCTACCGCTACGACGGTCTCAACCGCTACCCGCTTAGCGATATCCTGCGTCCCTTTGAGCTGACGGCAGCCATGTGCCGCATGCAGTGGATGACGCCGTTTATCGTCTACTGGGCGCGTCGCCAGCCGAAAGAGGAACTGGCCAGCCATGCTAAGGCCTACGGCGACTGGCTGGCATCACCCACCGCGACGGGAGGTCGCTAATGGACGGAACTGATCTGCTGCTGGCGGGCGTACTGTTTCTGTTTGCTGCCGTGGTGGCCGTGCCGCTGGCCGCCCGGCTGGGCATTGGCGCCGTGCTGGGCTATCTGCTGGCGGGCATTGCCATTGGCCCATGGGGGCTAGGATTTATCAGCGACGTTGACGAGATCCTTCACTTCTCTGAAATGGGCGTCGTGTTTCTGATGTTTATCATCGGCCTGGAACTCAACCCATCGAAGCTGTGGCAGCTACGGCAGTCGATCTTTGGCGTCGGGGCGGCGCAGGTTCTGCTCAGCGCCGCGATCCTTGCCGGGCTGCTGATGCTGACCGACTTCGCCTGGCAGGCGGCGGTGATTGGCGGTATTGGACTCGCGATGTCCTCAACCGCGATGGCGCTCCAGCTTATGCGCGACAAGGGGATGAACCGCAGCGAGGCGGGACAGCTGGGATTCTCGGTGCTGTTGTTCCAGGATCTGGCGGTGATCCCGGCCCTGGCGCTGGTGCCGCTGCTGGCGGGCAGCGGCGATGACCACTTCGACTGGATCAAGATCGGCATGAAGGTGATCGCCTTTGCCGGGATGCTGTTAGGCGGTCGCTATCTGCTGCGCCCGGTGTTCCGCTTTATTGCCGCCTCCGGAGTGCGGGAGGTGTTTACCGCCGCCACGCTGCTGCTGGTGCTCGGCTCGGCGCTGTTTATGGACGCGCTGGGGCTGTCGATGGCCCTCGGTACCTTTATCGCCGGGGTGCTGCTGGCAGAGAGCGAGTACCGCCACGAGCTGGAATCGGCCATCGATCCGTTCAAAGGCCTGCTGCTGGGGCTGTTCTTTATCTCCGTGGGGATGGCGCTTAACCTGGGCGTGCTCTATACCCATCTGCCGTGGGTTATCGCGGCAGTCGCCACTCTGGTGGCGGTCAAAACCACGGTGCTCTATCTGCTGGCGCGCCTCTATGGCCTGCGAAGCTCGGAGCGGATGCAGTTCGCCGGCGTGCTCAGTCAGGGCGGTGAGTTTGCCTTCGTGCTCTTCTCTACCGCCTCCTCGCAGAAGCTGTTCCATAACGATCAGATGGCGCTGCTGTTAGTCACAGTCACCCTGTCGATGATGACCACGCCGCTGCTGATGAAAGGCATTGATAAGGGACTCTCCCGGCGCTTCAACACCCCGGAAGAGGAGGGGGAAGCCCAGTGGGTTGAAGATGACAAGCCGCAGGTCATCATTGTTGGCTTTGGCCGCTTCGGCCAGGTGATTGGTCGCCTGCTGATGGCCAACAAGATGCGCATCACCGTGCTGGAGCGCGATATCAGCGCGGTGAACCTGATGCGGAAATATGGCTATAAGGTCTACTACGGCGACGCGACTCAGGTGGAGCTGCTGCGTTCGGCGGGCGCGGAGGCGGCGGAGTCGATCGTCATCACCTGCAACGAGCCGGAAGACACCATGAAGCTGGTCGCTATTTGCCAGCAGCATTTCCCGCACCTGGCCATTCTTGCCCGGGCGCGGGGACGTTTTGAGGCGCACGAGCTACTCCAGGCGGGCGTGACGCAGTTCTCCCGTGAGACCTTCTCCAGTGCGCTGGAGCTGGGGCGCAAGGCGCTGGTCTCGTTGGGTATGCATCCTCACCAGGCACAGCGAGCACAGCTGCATTTCCGTCGACTTGATATGCGGATGCTGCGCGAACTGATGCCGGTGGTGCATACTGATACACAGCAGATCTCCCGCGTCCGGGAGGCACGGCGCGAGCTGGAGGAGATTTTCCAGCGTGAAATGCAGCATGAGCGCCGGCAGCCGGATGGCTGGGACGAGTTTGAATAGAGGGTAAAAAGTATGGCGATACGTAAACGTTTTATCGCGGGTGCCAGGTGCCCAGCCTGTCAGGCCCAGGATACGCTGGCAATGTGGCGCGAAAATAATGTCGATATTGTTGAGTGTGTTAAGTGCGGCCACCAGATGCGCGAGGCGGATAAAGAAGCCCGTGAGCACGTTCGCAAAGAAGAGCAAGTGATCGGGATTTTTCATCCGGACTAGCGATATGCCCTAGCTTTTTTTAAGCTTAAGGGTACACAGGAGCAGAATTCCGTTACAATCTGCGCCAGCAATTTACCCACGCTCAGGAGATATCATGAAAGTAGCAAAAGACCTGGTGGTCAGCCTGGCCTATCAGGTACGTACAGAAGACGGTGTGTTGGTTGATGAGTCTCCGGTAAGTGCGCCGCTGGACTACCTGCACGGTCACGGCTCCCTGATCTCTGGTCTGGAGTCCGCGCTGGAAGGTCACGAACCTGGCGACAAATTTGACGTGGCGGTGGGCGCAAATGACGCTTACGGTCAGTACGACGAGAACCTGGTGCAGCGCGTACCGAAAGACGTCTTTATGGGCGTTGACGAACTGCAGGTAGGCATGCGCTTCCTGGCTGAAACTGACCAGGGTCCGGTGCCGGTTGAGATCACCGAAGTGGAAGATGACCACGTCGTGGTTGATGGTAACCACATGCTGGCTGGCCAGAACCTGAAGTTCAACGTTGAAGTCGTTGCCATTCGTGAAGCGACCGAAGAAGAGCTGGCCCACGGCCACGTTCACGGCCCGCACGGCCACGATCATGGTCACGACCATGAACACGGCGACGGTTGCTGCGGTGGTCACGGCCACGATCATGACCACGGTCATGGTAAAGGTGGTTGTGGCAACGGCGGTTGCGGCTGCCACTAAAGACTTCGTCTTTCAAAAAGCGGGGATATCCCCGCTTTTTTTACGCCTCGCGTTTTAAAAATCAATAGTGGGGCGGTGGCGTCTCTTCTGACTGAGAGGCCATGTGTGAAGGCTGGCTGGCTTTCAGCTTTTCGGTAACGAGGCGCATCAGGTCCCGCAGCTTCGCCATCTCCAGCTCGTGGGCGGTGACCGTCTGGTTAAGCTCCTCGATCGTAATCTCCTGAAAAGCCAGACGGCTCTCCAGCTCTGCCAGCCGCGCTTCCAGCGTCATATTCTGCATGTTTCACCTCATCTGTTTTAGCCCGGATTCTACGCAACTTTACGCGGCTGCGCAGCCCACCTGATATCCTTAAGAAACTAATTTAAACAAAAATAGTCTCAAAAGAGGCAACAATCGGGAATGTCGTTATATAGATTTCTCCCACAACGATTTATAGTACGTTTTTCAAATACGCAAACCCTGGGGCAATTTGCCCCCGGCCCTGGAGATATGGATGAAATCACTGTTTAAAGTCACGCTGCTGGCGACCACGATGGCCGTTGCGCTGAATGCACCTCTTTCTTTTGCTGCTGACGCTCCGGCTAAAGCCCCGGCAACCACCGACAGCAAAGCGGCATTCAAAAACGACGACCAAAAATCAGCCTATGCGCTGGGCGCGTCACTGGGTCGTTATATGGAAAACTCCCTGAAAGAACAGGAAAAACTGGGCATCAAGCTGGACCAGGCTCAGCTGATCGCCGGCGTTCAGGACGCCTTTGCCAACAAGAGCAAGCTCTCTGACCAGGAGATTGAGCAGACTCTGCAGGCCTTTGAAGCACGCGTGAAGGGTGCCGCTCAGGAGAAGATGGAGAAGGACGCGACTGAGAACGAAACCAAAGGCAAAGCCTTCCGCGATACCTTTGCTAAAGAGAAGGATGTGAAAACGTCTTCTACCGGCCTGCTCTACAAAGTAGAGAAAGAGGGCACCGGCGATGCACCGAAAGATAGCGATACCGTGGTGGTTAACTACAAAGGTACGCTGATCGACGGTAAAGAGTTTGATAACTCCTACACCCGTGGCGAACCGCTCTCCTTCCGCCTCGATGGTGTGATCCCAGGCTGGACCGAAGGCCTGAAAAACATCAAGAAAGGCGGCAAAATCAAGCTGGTGATCCCACCGGCGCTGGCCTACGGTAAAACCGGCGTTCCGGGTATCCCGGCTAACTCTACGCTGGTCTTCGACGTAGAGCTGCTGGATATCAAACCGGCACCGAAAGCGGATGCGCAGCCGAAGCCGGAAGCGGCAGCACCGGCAGAGCAACCTGCCGCTGCGGATAAAAAGTAATACGCTGACAGCCGCCGCCTAATCAGGCGGCGGTTTTTTATTACAGGGCAGGTATAATTAACACTGGCAGCGCTATGGCCGCTGTATTAATTTAGATGTCCCTGTAAATGATGAGCCTGCCCTGAAAACATAACGACAGGCTCCTGAAAAGGAGTGTTTTTTTTCATGTCCAGGTCGCTATTAACCAACGAAACCAGCGAGCTCGATCTGCTGGATCAACGGCCTTTTGATCAGACCGACTTCGATATCCTGAAATCCTACGAAGCGGTGGTCGATGGGTTAGCGATGCTCATTGGTGCCCACTGTGAAATCGTCTTGCACTCCTTGCAGGATCTCAAATGCTCCGCCATTCGTATTGCTAACGGTGAACACACCGGGCGTAAGATTGGCTCGCCGATTACCGATCTTGCCCTGCGCATGCTGCACGACATGACGGGCGCAGACAGCAGCGTCTCGAAGTGCTACTTCACCCGTGCCAAAAGCGGCGTGCTGATGAAGTCGGTCACGATTGCCATCCGCAATCGCGAGCACCGGGTCATTGGTCTGCTGTGCATCAACATGAACCTTGATGTTCCCTTCTCGCAAATTATGAACACCTTTATTCCGCCGGAGACGCCGGACGTCGGCTCCGCCGTGAACTTTGCCTCCTCAGTGGACGATCTGGTGATGCAGACCCTGGAGTTCACCATCGAAGAGGTGAACGCCGACCGGAACGTCTCTAACAATGCGAAGAACCGGCAAATCGTGCTGAACCTCTACGAAAAAGGCATTTTTGATATTAAAGATGCGATTAACCAGGTGGCCGATCGGTTGAATATCTCCAAGCACACGGTCTACCTCTACATTCGCCAGTTCAAGAGCGGCGACTTCCAGGGGCAGGATAAGTAATGCGTTTTGCCTTAATGGTGACGGGGCCTGCCTACGGCACGCAGCAGGCCAGCACCGCATGGCAGTTTGCTCAGGCACTGCTGGCAGCGGGTCACGAGCTGGCGAGCGTCTTTTTCTACCGGGAAGGGGTCTATAACGCCAACCAGCTTACCGCCCCGGCTAGCGACGAGTTCGATCTGGTTCGGGCCTGGCAGGGGCTGCACCTTGAGCATCAGGTTGAGCTGCATATCTGCGTTGCGGCAGCGCTGCGGCGTGGTGTAACCGACGAGAGCGAAGCGCAGCGTGCTGGACTACCCGCCGCCAACCTTCAGCCTGGCTTTACCCTCAGCGGCTTAGGCGCGCTGGCCGAGGCGGCGTTAACCTGCGATCGCGTGGTGCAGTTCTGATGAAAAGCGTGGCATTTGTTTTTAACTCCGCACCGCACGGCTCGTCTGCCGGACGGGAAGGGCTGGATGCGCTGCTGGCAATGTCGGCCCTGACTGAGGAGATCGGCGTCTTTTTCCTTGGCGATGGCGTTTTTCAGCTGCTGGCTAACCAGCGCCCTGGCGATATCCTCGCCCGTGACTATATCGCTACCTTTAAGGTGCTACCGCTCTACGATATCGAGCAGCTCTGGTTGTGCGCGGCCTCGCTGCGCGAGCGTGGGCTGAGCGCCTCACACTCTTTTATTCTCGATGCCCAGCCGCTGGAACCTAAAGCGCTGCGCGAGTGTCTACATCGCTATGACGTCGTTATGACGTTTTGAGGCTGTTATGCTGTATACTCTTCGTCACTCTCCCTGGCAGTGCGACATGGCTACGCTGATGCGCACGTTGCAGGAGGGGGATGACCTGCTGCTGCTCTCTGATGGCGTTACGGCGGCGGTGGTGGGAAGTCACTACCTTGATTTACTGCTGGCTGCCCCCATAACAGTTCATGCTCTACAGGAAGACGTTGATGCCCGCGGTCTTTCTGGTCAAATTTCGAACAGAATCGTCCTGGTTAGCTATACTGATTTCGTTAGCCTGACGGTAAAACACGCTGCTCAGATCGCCTGGTAGTGTGAGATCCGCTGTATATTTCTTGACACCTTTTGAGCACAGCCCTAAAATTCCGCGTCCTCATATTGTATGAGGGCGTTTTATTACGTGTTTACGAAGCAAAAGCTAAAACCAGGAGCTATTTAATGGCAACAGTTAACCAGCTGGTACGCAAACCACGTGCACGCAAAGTTGCGAAAAGCAACGTGCCTGCGCTGGAAGCCTGCCCGCAGAAACGTGGTGTATGTACTCGTGTATATACCACCACTCCTAAGAAACCGAACTCCGCACTGCGTAAAGTTTGCCGTGTGCGTCTGACTAACGGTTTCGAAGTTACCTCCTACATCGGTGGTGAAGGTCACAACCTGCAGGAGCACTCCGTGATCCTGATCCGTGGCGGTCGTGTTAAAGACCTTCCGGGTGTTCGTTACCACACCGTTCGTGGTGCACTTGACTGCTCAGGCGTTAAAGACCGTAAGCAGGCTCGCTCCAAGTACGGCGTGAAGCGTCCTAAGGCTTAATGGTTCTCCGTTAAGTAAGGCCAAACGTTTTAAATTAATGTCAAACTAAACTCTTTGAGTTTTGGACAATCCTGAATTAACAACGGAGTATTTCCATGCCACGTCGTCGCGTCATTGGTCAGCGTAAAATCCTGCCGGATCCTAAGTTCGGATCAGAACTGCTGGCTAAATTTGTAAATATCCTGATGGTAGATGGTAAAAAATCTACTGCAGAAGCAATCGTATACAGTGCTCTTGAGACCCTGGCTCAGCGCTCTGGTAAAAATGAACTGGAAGCTTTCGAAGTCGCTCTCGACAACGTGCGCCCAACTGTAGAAGTTAAGTCTCGCCGCGTTGGTGGTTCTACTTATCAGGTTCCAGTTGAAGTTCGTCCGGTTCGTCGTAATGCTCTGGCAATGCGTTGGATCGTTGAAGCTGCTCGTAAACGCGGTGATAAATCCATGGCTCTGCGCCTGGCGAACGAACTTTCTGATGCTGCAGACAACAAAGGTACTGCAGTTAAGAAACGTGAAGACGTTCACCGTATGGCAGAAGCCAACAAAGCGTTCGCCCACTACCGTTGGTAATCCCTTCGGAGTAATAGTCACCAAGCGGGCGCTTTATGTAAGCTGCCCGCTTTGGGCTACATAACTTGAACGCTAAGGCAATAGAGGAATCAAATGGCTCGTACAACACCCATTGCACGCTACCGTAACATCGGTATCAGTGCGCACATCGACGCCGGTAAAACCACTACTACCGAACGTATCCTGTTCTACACCGGTGTAAACCACAAAATCGGTGAAGTACACGACGGCGCGGCAACTATGGACTGGATGGAGCAGGAGCAGGAGCGTGGTATCACCATCACCTCCGCAGCGACCACTGCATTCTGGTCTGGTATGGCGAAGCAGTATGAACCGCATCGCGTAAACATCATCGACACCCCGGGCCACGTTGACTTCACCATCGAAGTAGAACGTTCCATGCGTGTTCTTGACGGTGCGGTAATGGTTTACTGCGCAGTTGGTGGTGTTCAGCCGCAGTCTGAAACCGTATGGCGTCAGGCAAACAAATATAAAGTTCCACGTATCGCGTTCGTTAACAAAATGGACCGTATGGGTGCGAACTTCCTGAAAGTTGTTGGTCAGATCAAATCCCGTCTTGGCGCGAACCCGGTTCCGCTGCAGCTGGCGATTGGTGCTGAAGAAGGTTTCACCGGTGTTGTTGACCTGGTGAAAATGAAAGCCATCAACTGGAACGATGCCGACCAGGGCGTTACCTTCGAATACGAAGATATCCCGGCTGACATGCAGGATCTGGCTGAAGAATGGCACCAGAACCTGATCGAATCCGCTGCTGAAGCTTCTGAAGAGCTGATGGAGAAATACCTGGGCGGTGAAGAACTGACTGAAGAAGAGATCAAAACGGCTCTGCGTCAGCGCGTTCTGAACAACGAAATCATCCTGGTAACCTGTGGTTCTGCATTTAAGAACAAAGGTGTTCAGGCGATGCTGGATGCGGTAATTGATTACCTGCCATCTCCGATCGACGTACCGGCGATCAACGGCATGCTGGATGACGGTAAAGATACCCCGGCTGAGCGTCACGCAAGTGATGACGAGCCGTTCGCGGCGCTGGCGTTCAAAATCGCTACCGACCCGTTCGTAGGTAACCTGACCTTCTTCCGTGTGTACTCCGGTGTGGTTAACTCTGGTGATACCGTACTGAACTCCGTGAAATCTGCACGTGAGCGTTTCGGTCGTATCGTTCAGATGCACGCTAACAAACGTGAAGAGATCAAAGAAGTTCGCGCAGGCGACATCGCTGCAGCAATCGGTCTGAAAGACGTGATCACCGGTGACACCCTGTGTAACCCGGATCACCCGATCATTCTGGAGCGTATGGAGTTCCCTGAGCCGGTAATCTCTATCGCCGTTGAGCCGAAAACCAAAGCTGACCAGGAAAAAATGGGTCTGGCTCTGGGCCGTCTGGCTAAAGAAGACCCGTCATTCCGCGTTTGGACTGACGAAGAGTCTAACCAGACTATCATCGCGGGCATGGGTGAGCTGCACCTCGACATCATCGTTGACCGTATGAAGCGTGAATTCAACGTTGAAGCGAACGTCGGTAAACCTCAGGTTGCTTACCGTGAAGCGATTCGCGCAAAAGTTACCGATATCGAAGGCAAACACGCCAAGCAGTCTGGTGGTCGTGGTCAGTACGGTCATGTTGTTATCGACATGTACCCGCTGGAGCCGGGCTCTAACCCGAAAGGTTACGAGTTCATCAACGACATCAAGGGTGGTGTAATTCCTGGCGAATACATCCCAGCCGTTGATAAAGGCATCCAGGAACAGCTGAAAGCTGGCCCGCTGGCGGGTTACCCGGTAGTGGATCTGGGCGTGCGTCTGCACTTCGGTTCTTACCATGACGTTGACTCCTCTGAGCTGGCGTTTAAACTGGCTGCGTCTATTGCCTTTAAAGATGGCTTTAAGAAAGCAAAACCAGTTCTGCTTGAGCCGATCATGAAGGTTGAAGTAGAGACGCCGGAAGAGAACACCGGTGACGTTATCGGTGACCTTAGCCGTCGTCGTGGTCAGCTGAAAGGTCAGGAATCTAACGCTACTGGCGTTCAGATCCACGCTGAAGTTCCGCTGTCTGAAATGTTCGGATATGCAACTCAGCTGCGTTCACTGACTAAAGGTCGTGCATCTTACTCCATGGAATTCCTGAAGTATGATGATGCGCCGAACAACGTTGCTCAGGCCGTAATTGAAGCCCGCGGTAAATAAGCCGCAGGGTTAAAATCTAAGTCCCGTGCTCTCTCCTGAAGGGGAGAGCACTATAGTAAGGAATATAGCCGTGTCTAAAGAAAAATTTGAACGTACAAAACCGCACGTTAACGTTGGTACTATCGGCCACGTTGACCACGGTAAAACTACCCTGACCGCTGCCATCACTACCGTTCTGGCTAAAACCTACGGTGGTTCTGCTCGTGCATTCGACCAGATCGATAACGCGCCGGAAGAGAAAGCTCGTGGTATCACCATCAACACCTCTCACGTTGAGTATGACACCCCGACTCGCCACTACGCACACGTAGACTGCCCGGGCCACGCCGACTATGTTAAAAACATGATCACCGGTGCTGCGCAGATGGACGGCGCGATCCTGGTTGTTGCTGCGACTGACGGCCCGATGCCGCAGACCCGTGAGCACATCCTGCTGGGTCGTCAGGTAGGCGTTCCGTACATCATCGTGTTCCTGAACAAATGCGACATGGTTGATGACGAAGAGCTGCTGGAACTGGTTGAGATGGAAGTGCGTGAACTTCTGTCCCAGTACGACTTCCCGGGCGACGACACCCCGATCATTCGTGGTTCCGCGCTGAAAGCGCTGGAAGGCGAAGCTGAGTGGGAAGAGAAAATCGTTGAGCTGGCTGGCTACCTGGATTCCTACATCCCGGAACCAGAGCGTGCGATTGACAAGCCGTTCCTGCTGCCGATCGAAGACGTATTCTCCATCTCCGGTCGTGGTACCGTTGTTACCGGTCGTGTAGAGCGCGGTATCATCAAAGTTGGTGAAGAAGTTGAAATCGTTGGTATCAAAGATACTGCGAAATCTACCTGTACCGGCGTTGAAATGTTCCGCAAACTGCTGGACGAAGGTCGTGCGGGCGAGAACTGCGGCGTTCTGCTGCGTGGTATCAAGCGTGAAGAGATCCAGCGTGGCCAGGTTCTGGCTAAGCCGGGCTCAATCAAGCCGCACACCAAGTTCGAATCCGAAGTGTACATCCTGTCCAAAGACGAAGGCGGCCGTCACACTCCGTTCTTCAAAGGCTACCGTCCGCAGTTCTACTTCCGTACAACTGACGTGACTGGCACCATCGAACTGCCGGAAGGCGTTGAGATGGTTATGCCGGGCGACAACATCAAAATGGTTGTTACCCTGATCCACCCGATCGCGATGGACGACGGTCTGCGTTTCGCAATCCGTGAAGGCGGCCGTACCGTTGGCGCGGGCGTTGTTGCTAAAGTTCTGAGCTAATAATTTATTATCTCTGAATAAAAAAAGGACGCTTCGGCGTCCTTTTTTACGTCTTTTTTTACGTTCTGCTTTCGTGTCTCTGCTATTGTAATCATAACTATTCTCATTTACACTCTGCGCATAAATTGAACGGGAGTGATTATGTACGTCTGTTTGTGTAATGGGGTAAGTGACAAAACAATTCGCCAGGCGGTACGCCAGTTTCGCCCCCAATCTTTCCAGCAGCTGCGTAAGTTTATCCCGGTAGGGAACCAGTGCGGCAAGTGCGTTCGCGCGGCCCGCGAGATTATGCAGAACGAACTGATGCAAATTCCTGAATACCAGGAGATCGCATAAGCGAAAATCTTTTTTTGACATCCCGGTAGCGCCATCTACGCTTCACTTAGTGGAAGCGGAGGGACTAATAATGAAAGGTGATGTCAGAATCATAAGTTATCTCAATAAATTATTGGGAAATGAGCTTGTCGCAATCAATCAGTATTTTCTTCATGCCCGTATGTTCAAAAACTGGGGCCTTACCCGCCTCAACGACGTCGAATATCACGAATCCATAGATGAGATGAAGCACGCCGATAAGTACATCGAGCGTATTCTCTTTCTCGAAGGTATTCCAAACCTACAGGACCTCGGCAAGCTGGGGATCGGTGAAGACGTAGAGGAGATGCTGCGCTCTGACCTGAACCTGGAACTTGAGGGTGCTAAAGATCTGCGCGAGGCTATCGCTTATGCCGATAGCGTTCACGACTACGTCAGCCGCGATATGATGATTGAGATCCTCGCGGATGAAGAGGGGCATATCGACTGGCTGGAGACTGAGCTGGACCTGATAGCAAAAATCGGTCTGCAGAACTACCTTCAGTCGCAGCTCAGAGAGCAGGCCAAGTAGCCATACCGTACAACGCATACTCCCGTATAAGCGAACCCGCTGCCGGCTAACGGTGGCGGGTTTTTTTCTATCTGGTGCTTATTTTCTACACGACACTTGCGTTAATGCCAGTTTTACGTATAATGCGCGGGCTTGTCTAATATAGACAGCGGTTCGATATGAACCACCGGTACTGCGTAAGCGATACCAGACAATGTTCCCGATTGGGGAACTCTGTAAGAACGGTTACACTCTCCCATCAATCGTAATGGGTTTGAGGAGTAACTATTTCGTCTATAAATAATTGGAGCTCTGGTCTCATGCAGAACCAAAGAATCCGTATCCGTCTTAAAGCGTTTGATCATCGTCTGATCGATCAATCAACCGCGGAAATCGTCGAGACTGCCAAGCGCACTGGTGCGCAGGTTCGTGGTCCGATCCCGCTGCCGACCCGCAAAGAGCGCTTTACCGTTCTGATCTCTCCGCACGTTAACAAAGACGCGCGCGATCAGTACGAAATTCGCACTCACAAGCGTCTGGTTGACATCGTTGAGCCAACCGAGAAAACCGTTGATGCTCTGATGCGTCTGGACCTGGCTGCCGGTGTAGACGTGCAGATCAGCCTGGGTTAATCAGGTCATCGAGCGATTGAGAGGTTGATACAATGATTGGTTTAGTCGGTAAAAAAGTGGGTATGACCCGCATCTTCACTGAAGATGGCGTTTCTATCCCAGTAACCGTAATCGAAGTTGAAGCAAACCGCGTTACTCAGATCAAAGATCTGGCTAACGACGGCTACCGTGCCGTTCAGGTCACTACCGGTGCTAAAAAAGCTAACCGTGTAACCAAGCCTGAAGCGGGTCACTTTGCTAAAGCTGGCGTTGAAGCTGGCCGTGGTCTGTGGGAATTCCGTCTTGCAGAAGGCGAAGAGTACACCGTAGGTCAGGACATCAGCGTTGAGCTGTTTGCTGACGTTAAAAAAGTTGACGTAACCGGTACCTCTAAAGGTAAAGGTTTCGCCGGTACCGTTAAGCGCTGGAACTTCCGTACCCAGGACGCGACTCACGGTAACTCCTTGTCTCACCGCGTTCCGGGTTCTATCGGTCAGAACCAGACTCCGGGCAAAGTGTTCAAAGGCAAGAAGATGGCAGGTCAGCTGGGTAACGAACGTGTAACTGTTCAGAGCCTGGACGTAGTACGTGTTGACGCTGAGCGCAACCTGCTGCTGGTTAAAGGTGGTGTTCCGGGTGCGACCGGTTGCGACCTGATCGTTAAACCAGCTGTGAAGGCGTAAGGGGATAGCAATGGAATTAGTATTGAAAGACGCGCAAAGCGCGCTGACTGTTTCCGAAACTACCTTCGGTCGTGATTTCAACGAAGCGCTGGTTCACCAGGTTGTTGTTGCTTATGCAGCTGGTGCTCGTCAGGGTACTCGTGCTCAGAAGACTCGTGCTGAAGTAACTGGTTCCGGCAAAAAGCCGTGGCGTCAGAAAGGTACCGGCCGTGCGCGTTCAGGTTCTGTTAAGAGCCCGATCTGGCGTTCAGGTGGCGTGACCTTCGCTGCGCGTCCGCAGGACCACAGTCAAAAAGTTAACAAAAAGATGTACCGCGGCGCGCTGAAAAGCATTCTGTCCGAGCTGGTACGTCAGGATCGTCTGATCGTTGTCGAGCAGTTCTCTCTGGAAGCGCCGAAAACCAAGCTTCTGGCTCAGAAACTGAAAGACATGGCTCTGGAAGATGTGCTGATCATCACCGGTGAGCTGGACGAGAACCTGTTCCTGGCCGCACGCAACCTGCACAAGGTTGACGTACGTGACGCAGCAGGTATCGACCCGGTTAGCCTGATCGCCTTCGACAAAGTCGTAATGACTGCTGAGGCTGTTAAGCAAGTTGAGGAGATGCTGGCATGATTCGTGAAGAACGTCTGCTGAAGGTGCTTCGTGCGCCGCACGTTTCTGAAAAAGCGTCTACCGCGATGGAAAAAACCAATACCATCGTGCTCAAAGTTGCTAAAGACGCGACGAAAGCAGAGATCAAAGCTGCTGTGCAGAAACTGTTTGAAGTCGAAGTCGAAGTCGTTAACACCCTGGTTGTTAAAGGGAAAGTTAAACGTCACGGACAGCGTATCGGTCGTCGTAGCGACTGGAAAAAAGCTTACGTCACCCTGAAAGAAGGCCAGAACCTGGACTTCGTTGGCGGCGCTGAGTAAGTCGGAGGAGTAATACAATGGCAGTTGTTAAGTGTAAACCGACATCTCCGGGTCGTCGCCACGTTGTTAAAGTGGTTAACCCTGAGCTGCATAAGGGCAAACCTTTTGCTCCGCTGGTTGAAAAAAACAGCAAATCCGGTGGTCGTAACAACAATGGTCGTATCACCACCCGTCACATCGGTGGTGGTCACAAGCAGGCTTATCGTATTGTTGACTTCAAACGCAACAAAGATGGTATCCCAGCGACTGTTGAACGTCTTGAGTACGATCCGAACCGCTCCGCGAACATCGCGCTGGTTCTGTACAAAGATGGCGAACGCCGTTACATCCTGGCCCCTAAAGGCCTGAAAGCTGGCGACCAGATTCAGTCTGGCGTTGATGCTGCAATCAAAGCGGGTAACACCCTGCCGATGCGCAACATCCCGGTTGGTTCTACCGTTCATAACGTAGAAATGAAACCAGGTAAAGGCGGTCAGCTGGCGCGTTCTGCTGGTACTTACGTTCAGATCGTTGCGCGCGACGGTGCTTATGTCACCCTGCGTCTGCGTTCTGGTGAAATGCGTAAAGTCGAAGCAGACTGCCGCGCTACCCTGGGCGAAGTTGGCAATGCTGAGCATATGCTGCGCGTTCTGGGTAAAGCAGGTGCTGCACGCTGGCGTGGTGTTCGTCCTACCGTTCGCGGTACTGCGATGAACCCAGTCGACCACCCACATGGTGGTGGTGAAGGTCGTAACTTTGGTAAGCACCCGGTAACTCCGTGGGGCGTTCAGACCAAAGGTAAGAAGACCCGCAGCAACAAGCGTACTGATAAATTTATCGTACGTCGCCGTAGCAAATAATTTTAGAGGATAAGCCATGCCACGTTCTCTCAAGAAAGGTCCTTTTATTGACCTGCACTTGCTGAAGAAGGTAGAGAAAGCGGTGGAAAGCGGAGACAAGAAGCCCCTGCGCACTTGGTCCCGTCGTTCAACGATCTTTCCTAACATGATCGGTTTGACCATCGCTGTCCATAATGGTCGTCAGCACGTTCCAGTCTTTGTTTCCGACGAAATGGTTGGTCACAAACTGGGTGAATTCGCACCGACTCGTACTTATCGCGGCCACGCTGCTGATAAAAAAGCGAAGAAGAAATAAGGTAGGAGGAAGAGATGGAAACTTTAGCTCAACATCGCCATGCTCGTTCTTCTGCTCAGAAGGTTCGCCTTGTTGCTGACCTGATTCGCGGTAAGAAAGTGTCGCAGGCCCTGGACATCCTGACCTATACCAACAAGAAAGCTGCGGTATTGGTTAAGAAGGTACTGGAATCTGCCATTGCTAACGCTGAACACAACGATGGCGCTGACATTGACGATCTGAAAGTTGCGAAAATTTTCGTAGACGAAGGCCCGAGCATGAAGCGCATTATGCCGCGTGCGAAAGGTCGTGCAGATCGCATCCTGAAGCGCACCAGCCACATCACTGTGGTTGTGTCCGATCGCTGAGACTCTGGAGACTAGCAATGGGTCAGAAAGTACATCCTAATGGTATTCGCCTGGGTATTGTAAAACCATGGAACTCAACCTGGTTTGCGAACACCAAAGAATTCGCTGACAACCTGGACAGCGATTTTAAAGTACGTCAGTACCTGACTAAGGAACTGGCTAAAGCGTCTGTATCTCGTATCGTTATCGAGCGTCCGGCTAAGAGCATCCGTGTGACCATTCACACCGCTCGCCCGGGTATCGTTATCGGTAAGAAAGGCGAAGACGTAGAAAAACTGCGCAAGGTCGTAGCGGATATCGCTGGCGTTCCTGCACAGATCAATATCGCCGAAGTGCGTAAGCCTGAACTGGACGCAAAACTGGTTGCTGACAGCATCACTTCACAGCTGGAGCGTCGTGTGATGTTCCGCCGTGCAATGAAGCGTGCTGTACAGAACGCAATGCGTCTGGGCGCTAAAGGTATCAAAGTTGAAGTTAGCGGCCGTCTGGGCGGCGCGGAAATCGCACGTACCGAATGGTACCGCGAAGGTCGCGTTCCGCTGCACACGCTGCGTGCGGACATTGACTACAACACCTCTGAAGCGCACACCACTTATGGTGTAATCGGCGTTAAGGTATGGATCTTCAAAGGTGAGATCCTGGGTGGTATGGCTGCTGTTGAACAACCGGAACCGGCTGCTCAACCTAAAAAGCAGCAGCGTAAAGGCCGTAAATAAGGAGCGTCGCTATGTTACAACCAAAGCGTACAAAATTCCGTAAAGTGCACAAAGGCCGCAACCGTGGTCTGGCGCAGGGTACGGATGTTAGCTTCGGCACTTTCGGTCTGAAAGCTGTTGGCCGTGGTCGTCTGACTGCCCGTCAGATCGAAGCAGCACGTCGTGCAATGACCCGTGCAGTTAAGCGTCAAGGTAAGATCTGGATCCGTGTATTCCCGGACAAACCGATCACTGAGAAGCCGCTGGAAGTTCGTATGGGTAAAGGTAAAGGTAACGTGGAGTATTGGGTTGCCTTGATTCAGCCAGGTAAAGTCCTGTATGAAATGGACGGTGTTCCTGAAGAGCTGGCCCGTGAAGCATTCAGCCTGGCAGCAGCGAAACTGCCGATTAAAACCACCTTTGTAACTAAGACGGTGATGTAATGAAAGCAAAAGAGCTGCGTGAGAAGAGTGTTGAAGAGCTGAACACCGAGCTGCTGAACCTGCTGCGTGAGCAGTTCAACCTGCGTATGCAGGCAGCAAGTGGCCAGCTGCAACAGTCTCACCTGTTGAAGCAAGTGCGTCGTGACGTCGCACGCGTTAAGACTTTACTGACTGAGAAGGCGGGTGCGTAATGACCGATAAAATCCGTACTCTGCAAGGTCGCGTTGTTAGCGATAAAATGGAGAAATCCATCGTTGTTGCTATCGAACGTTTTGTGAAACACCCGATCTACGGTAAATTCATCAAGCGTACGACCAAACTGCACGTACATGACGAGAACAACGAATGTGGTATCGGCGACAAGGTTGAAATCCGTGAATGCCGTCCACTGTCCAAGACTAAGTCCTGGACGCTGGTTCGCGTTGTAGAGAAAGCCGTTCTGTAATACAGTACGCTCTCTCAAGATAGACGGTCCAGCAATGGACCGTTTATTTTTTCTACCCATACGCAGGAAGCGGTGTTATAATGCCGCGCCCTCGATATGGGGCTTTTTAATGACCCGAGATTTTGGGTCCCAAAGTAGTAGTTGACATTAGCGGAGCACTGAAATGATCCAAGAACAGACTATGCTGAACGTCGCCGACAACTCCGGTGCACGTCGCGTAATGTGTATCAAGGTTCTGGGTGGCTCGCACCGTCGCTACGCAGGCGTAGGCGACATCATCAAGATCACCATCAAGGAAGCAATTCCGCGTGGTAAGGTCAAAAAAGGTGATGTGCTGAAGGCGGTAGTGGTGCGCACCAAGAAGGGTGTTCGTCGCCCGGACGGTTCTGTCATTCGCTTCGATGGTAATGCATGCGTTATTTTAAACAATAACAGCGAGCAACCTATCGGTACGCGTATTTTTGGGCCGGTAACTCGTGAACTTCGTAATGAAAAGTTCATGAAAATTATCTCTCTGGCACCAGAAGTACTCTAAGGAGCGAATCATGGCAGCTAAAATCCGTCGTGATGACGAAGTTATCGTGTTAACCGGTAAAGATAAAGGTAAGCGCGGTAAAGTAAAAAATGTTCTGTCTTCCGGCAAAATCGTCGTTGAAGGTATCAACCTGGTCAAGAAACACCAGAAGCCGGTTCCGGCTCTGAACCAGCCAGGTGGCATCGTAGAGAAAGAAGCAGCTATTCAGATCTCTAACGTTGCACTCTTCAATGCGGCAACCGGCAAGGCTGACCGTGTAGGCTTTAGATTCGAAGACGGCAAAAAAGTCCGTTTCTTCAAGTCTAACAGCGAAACTATCAAGTAATTTGGAGTAGTACGATGGCGAAACTGCATGATTACTACAAAGACGAAGTAGTTAACAAACTCATGACTGAGTTTAGCTACAATTCTGTCATGCAAGTCCCTCGGGTCGAGAAGATCACCCTGAACATGGGTGTTGGTGAAGCGATCGCTGACAAGAAGCTGCTGGATAACGCAGTAGCTGACCTGGCAGCAATCTCCGGTCAAAAACCGTTTGTCACCAAAGCACGCAAATCTGTTGCAGGCTTCAAAATCCGTCAGGGCTATCCGATCGGCTGTAAAGTAACTCTGCGTGGCGAACGCATGTGGGAGTTCTTTGAGCGCCTGATCACTATTGCTGTACCGCGTATCCGTGACTTCCGTGGCCTGTCCGCTAAGTCATTCGATGGTCGTGGTAACTACAGCATGGGTGTCCGTGAGCAGATCATCTTCCCAGAAATCGATTACGACAAAGTCGATCGTGTACGTGGTTTGGATATTACCATCACCACTACCGCGAATTCTGATGAAGAAGGCCGTGCTCTGCTGGCTGCCTTTGACTTCCCGTTCCGCAAGTAAGGTAGGGTTACTTAATGGCTAAGCAATCAATGAAAGCACGCGAAGTAAAGCGCGTAGCTTTAGCTGATAAATTCTTCGCTAAACGCGCTGAACTGAAAGCTATCATCTCTGATGTGAACGCTTCCGACGAAGATCGTTGGAACGCAGTTCTGAAGCTGCAGACTCTGCCGCGTGATTCCAGCCCGTCTCGTCAGCGTAACCGCTGCCGTCAAACTGGTCGTCCGCACGCTTTCCTGCGGAAGTTCGGGTTGAGCCGTATTAAGGTCCGTGAAGCCGCTATGCGCGGTGAAATCCCGGGTCTTAAAAAGGCTAGCTGGTAATTGTCACCAATTGAATCACGGGAGTAAAGACAGATGAGCATGCAAGATCCGATCGCGGATATGCTGACCCGTATCCGTAACGGTCAGGCCGCGAACAAAGCTGCGGTCACCATGCCTTCCTCCAAGCTGAAAGTGGCAATTGCCAACGTGCTGAAGGAAGAAGGTTTTATTGAAGAATTTAAAGTTGAAGGCGACACCAAGCCTGAACTGGAAGTGACTCTTAAGTACTTCCAGGGCAAAGCTGTTGTAGAAAGCATTCAGCGTGTCAGCCGCCCAGGTCTGCGCATCTATAAGAAAAAAGATGAGCTGCCGAAAGTTATGGCGGGTCTGGGTATCGCAGTTGTTTCTACCTCTAAAGGTGTTATGACTGATCGTGCAGCGCGCCAAGCTGGTCTTGGTGGCGAAATTATCTGCTACGTAGCCTAATCGGAGGAAAAAATGTCTCGTGTTGCTAAAGCACCGGTCGTTGTTCCTGCCGGCGTTGATGTAAAAATCAACGGTCAGGTTATTACGATCAAAGGTAAAAACGGCGAGCTGACTCGTACTCTCAACGATGCTGTTGAAGTGAATCATGCAGATAATGCACTGACCTTCGGTCCGCGTGATGGTTACGTAGATGGTTGGGCTCAGGCTGGTACCGCGCGTGCCCTGCTGAATTCAATGGTTATCGGTGTTACCGAAGGCTTCACTAAGAAGCTGCAGCTGGTTGGTGTAGGTTATCGTGCAGCAGTCAAAGGGAATGCAGTAAACCTGTCTCTGGGTTTCTCGCATCCTGTTGAGCATCAGCTGCCAGCGGGGATCACCGCAGAATGTCCGACTCAGACTGAAATC
This sequence comes from Pseudescherichia sp. L3, assembly GCF_024656065.1. Lineage (NCBI taxonomy): Bacteria > Pseudomonadati > Pseudomonadota > Gammaproteobacteria > Enterobacterales > Enterobacteriaceae > Pseudescherichia > Pseudescherichia sp. L3. The sequence continues at coordinate 16,710 of NZ_JANKYC010000003.1, read as the reverse complement.
GTGCTGAAAGGCGCTGATAAGCAGATGATCGGTCAGGTTGCAGCAGATCTGCGCGCCTACCGTCGTCCTGAGCCTTATAAAGGCAAGGGTGTTCGTTACGCCGACGAAGTCGTGCGTACCAAAGAGGCTAAGAAGAAGTAAGGTAACACTATGGATAAGAAATCTGCTCGTATCCGTCGTGCGACCCGCGCACGCCGCAAGCTCCAGGAGCTGGGTGCAACTCGCCTGGTGGTACATCGTACCCCGCGTCATATTTACGCACAGGTAATTGCTCCGAATGGTTCTGAAGTTCTGGTAGCTGCTTCTACTGTAGAAAAAGCTATCGCTGAACAACTGAAGTTCACCGGAAACAAAGACGCAGCCGCAGCTGTAGGTAAAGCTGTTGCAGAACGCGCTCTGGAAAAAGGCATCAAAGATGTTTCTTTTGACCGTTCCGGGTTCCAATATCATGGTCGTGTCCAGGCACTGGCAGATGCTGCCCGTGAAGCTGGCCTTCAGTTCTAAGGTAGAGGTGTAAGATGTCACACATCGAAAAACAAGCTGGCGAACTGCAGGAAAAGCTGATCGCGGTTAACCGCGTATCTAAAACCGTAAAAGGTGGTCGTATTTTCTCCTTCACAGCTCTGACTGTAGTAGGCGATGGTAACGGTCGCGTTGGTTTTGGTTACGGTAAAGCGCGTGAAGTTCCAGCAGCGATCCAGAAAGCGATGGAGAAAGCCCGTCGCAACATGATTAACGTCGCGCTGAACCACGGCACCCTGCAGCACCCGGTTAAAGGTGTGCACACGGGTTCTCGTGTATTCATGCAGCCGGCTTCAGAAGGTACCGGTATCATCGCCGGTGGTGCAATGCGCGCCGTTCTGGAAGTCGCTGGGGTTCATAACGTTCTGGCTAAAGCCTATGGTTCCACCAACCCGATCAACGTGGTTCGTGCAACTATCGACGGCCTGGAAAATATGAATTCTCCAGAAATGGTCGCTGCCAAGCGTGGTAAATCCGTTGAAGAAATTCTGGGGAAATAAGCCATGGCAAAGACTATTAAAATTACTCAAACCCGCAGTGCAATCGGTCGTCTGCCGAAACACAAGGCAACGCTGCTTGGCCTGGGTCTGCGTCGTATTGGTCACACCGTAGAACGCGAGGATACTCCCGCTGTTCGTGGTATGGTTAACGCGATTTCCTTCATGGTTAAAGTTGAGGAGTAAGAGATGCGTTTAAATACTCTGTCTCCGGCCGAAGGCTCTAAAAAGGCGGGTAAACGCCTGGGTCGTGGTATCGGTTCTGGCCTCGGTAAAACCGGTGGTCGTGGTCACAAAGGTCAGAACTCTCGTTCTGGCGGTGGCGTACGTCGCGGTTTCGAGGGTGGTCAGATGCCTCTGTACCGTCGTCTGCCGAAATTCGGTTTCACTTCGCGTAAAGCAATGATCACGGCAGAAGTTCGTCTGTCCGATCTGGCTAAAGTAGAAGGCGACGTAGTTGACCTGAACACGCTGAAAGCGGCAAACATTATCGGTATCCAGATCGAGTTCGCGAAAGTGATCCTGTCTGGTGAAGTTTCTACTCCGGTAACTGTTCGTGGCCTGCGTGTTACTAAAGGCGCTCGTGCTGCTATCGAAGCTGCTGGCGGTAAAATCGAGGAATAAGTAGCAGATGGCTAAACAACCGGGATTAGATTTTCAAAGTGCCAAAGGTGGCTTAGGCGAGCTGAAACGCAGACTGTTGTTTGTAATCGGTGCGCTTATTGTGTTCCGTATTGGCTCTTTTATTCCGATCCCTGGTATTGATGCCGCTGTACTTGCCAAACTGCTTGAGCAACAGCGAGGCACCATCATTGAGATGTTTAACATGTTCTCTGGTGGTGCTCTCAGCCGAGCTTCAATCTTTGCCCTGGGCATTATGCCGTATATTTCGGCCTCTATTATTGTCCAGCTGCTGACGGTGGTTTACCCACCGCTGGCAGAGCTGAAGAAAGAAGGGGAGTCTGGTCGTCGTAAGATCAGCCAGTACACCCGTTACGGCACTCTGGTGCTGGCAATATTCCAGTCGATCGGTATTGCTACCGGTCTACCGAATATGCCTGGTATGCAGGGCCTGGTAATGAATCCAGGCTTTGCATTCTATTTCACCGCTGTTGTAAGTCTGGTCACAGGAACGATGTTCCTGATGTGGCTCGGCGAACAGATTACTGAACGTGGTATCGGCAACGGTATCTCGATCATTATCTTCGCTGGTATCGTTGCGGGACTCCCGCCAGCCATTGCCCATACGATCGAGCAAGCGCGTCAAGGCGACCTGCACTTCCTCCTGTTGCTGTTGGTTGCAGTATTAGTATTTGCAGTGACGTTCTTTGTTGTGTTTGTTGAACGTGGTCAACGCCGCATTGTGGTAAACTACGCGAAACGCCAGCAGGGTCGTCGTGTCTATGCTGCACAGAGCACACATTTACCGCTGAAAGTGAATATGGCGGGGGTAATCCCGGCAATCTTCGCTTCCAGTATTATTCTGTTCCCAGCGACCATCGCGTCATGGTTCGGGAATGGTACTGGTTGGAACTGGCTGACAACAATTTCGCTGTATTTGCAGCCTGGGCAACCGCTTTATGTGTTACTCTATGCGACTGCAATCATCTTCTTCTGTTTCTTCTACACGGCGTTGGTTTTCAACCCGCGTGAAACAGCAGATAACCTGAAGAAGTCCGGTGCATTTGTACCAGGAATTCGTCCGGGAGAACAAACGGCGAAGTACATCGATAAAGTAATGACCCGCCTGACTCTGGTCGGTGCGCTCTACATTACCTTTATCTGCCTGATCCCGGAGTTCATGCGTGATGCAATGAAAGTACCGTTCTACTTCGGTGGAACCTCACTGCTCATCGTTGTTGTCGTGATTATGGACTTTATGGCTCAAGTGCAAACTCTGATGATGTCGAGTCAGTATGAGTCTGCATTGAAGAAGGCGAACCTGAAAGGCTATAGCCGCTAAAGGTCGCTCGAGAAGTTACGGAGAGTAAAAATGAAAGTTCGTGCTTCCGTCAAGAAATTATGCCGTAACTGCAAAATCGTTAAGCGTGATGGCGTCATCCGCGTGATTTGCAGTGCCGAGCCGAAGCATAAACAGCGCCAAGGCTGATTATTTCGCATATTTTTCTTGCAAAGTTGGGTTGAGCTGGCTAGATTAGCCAGCCAATCTTTTGTATGTCTGTACGTTTCCATTTGAGTATCCTGAAAACGGGCTTTTCAGCATGGGGCGTACATATTAAATAGTAGGAGTGCATAGTGGCCCGTATAGCAGGCATTAACATTCCTGATCAGAAACACGCCGTAATCGCATTAACGTCGATCTACGGTGTCGGCAAGACCCGTTCTAAAGCCATTCTGGCTTCTGCGGGTATCGCTGAAGATGTTAAGATCAGTGAGCTGTCTGAAGAACAAATCGACACGCTGCGTGACGAAGTTGCCAAATTTGTCGTTGAAGGTGATCTGCGCCGTGAAGTTAGCATGAGCATCAAGCGCCTTATGGATCTTGGTTGCTATCGCGGTTTGCGTCATCGTCGTGGTCTGCCAGTGCGCGGTCAGCGTACTAAGACCAACGCACGTACCCGTAAGGGTCCGCGCAAACCGATCAAGAAATAATCGGGGTGATTGAATAAAATGGCAAAGGCACCAGTTCGTGCACGTAAGCGTGTAAGAAAACAAGTCTCTGACGGCGTGGCTCATGTCCATGCTTCTTTTAACAACACCATCGTAACTATTACCGATCGTCAGGGTAATGCGCTGGGTTGGGCAACAGCCGGTGGTTCCGGTTTCCGTGGTTCTCGCAAATCTACTCCGTTCGCAGCTCAGGTTGCAGCAGAGCGTTGCGCTGACGCCGTAAAAGAATACGGTATCAAGAATCTGGAAGTTATGGTTAAAGGTCCGGGTCCAGGCCGCGAATCTACTATTCGTGCTCTGAACGCCGCTGGTTTCCGCATCACTAATATTACTGATGTGACTCCGATCCCTCATAACGGTTGTCGTCCGCCGAAAAAACGCCGCGTATAACGCTGTCGTTTCCAGGTTTGTTGGAGAAAGAAAATGGCAAGATATTTGGGTCCTAAGCTCAAGCTGAGCCGTCGTGAGGGCACCGACTTATTCCTTAAGTCTGGCGTTCGCGCGATCGATACCAAGTGTAAAATTGAACAAGCTCCTGGCCAGCACGGTGCGCGTAAACCGCGTCTGTCTGACTATGGTGTACAGTTGCGTGAAAAGCAGAAAGTTCGCCGTATGTACGGTGTTCTGGAGCGTCAGTTCCGTAACTACTATAAAGAAGCAGCTCGTCTGAAAGGCAACACGGGTGAAAACCTGCTGGCTCTGCTCGAAGGTCGTCTGGACAACGTAGTATACCGTATGGGCTTTGGCGCAACTCGCGCGGAAGCACGTCAGCTCGTTAGCCATAAAGCAATCATGGTAAACGGCCGCGTTGTTAACATCGCTTCTTATCAGGTAACTCCGAATGACGTAGTTAGCATCCGTGAGAAAGCCAAAAAGCAATCTCGCGTGAAGGCCGCTCTGGAGTTGGCTGAGCAGCGTGAAAAGCCAACCTGGCTGGAAGTTGATGCTGGCAAGATGGAAGGTACGTACAAGCGCAAGCCTGAGCGTTCTGATCTGTCTGCGGACATTAACGAACACCTGATCGTCGAGCTTTACTCCAAGTAAAGCTTAGTACCAAAGAGAGGACACAATGCAGGGTTCTGTGACAGAGTTTCTAAAACCGCGCCTGGTAGATATCGAGCAAGTGAGTTCGACGCACGCCAAGGTGACCCTTGAGCCTTTAGAGCGTGGCTTTGGCCATACTCTGGGTAACGCACTGCGCCGTATTCTGCTCTCATCGATGCCGGGTTGTGCGGTGACCGAGGTTGAGATTGATGGTGTACTACATGAGTACAGCACCAAAGAAGGCGTTCAGGAAGATATCCTGGAGATCCTGCTCAACCTGAAAGGGCTGGCGGTGAGAGTTCAAGGTAAAGATGATGTTATTCTTACCCTGAATAAATCTGGCATTGGCCCTGTGACTGCAGCCGACATCACCCACGACGGTGATGTCGAAATCGTCAAGCCGCAGCACGTGATCTGCCACCTGACCGATGAGAACGCATCTATTAGCATGCGTATCAAAGTTCAGCGCGGTCGTGGTTATGTGCCGGCTTCTGCCCGAATTCATTCGGAAGAAGATGAGCGCCCAATTGGCCGTCTGCTGGTTGACGCATGCTATAGCCCTGTAGAGCGTATTGCCTACAATGTTGAAGCAGCGCGTGTAGAGCAGCGTACCGACCTGGACAAGCTGGTCATCGAAATGGAAACCAACGGCACAATCGATCCTGAAGAGGCGATTCGTCGTGCGGCAACCATCCTGGCAGAACAACTGGAAGCTTTCGTTGACTTACGTGATGTACGTCAGCCGGAAGTGAAAGAAGAGAAACCAGAATTCGATCCGATCCTGCTGCGCCCTGTTGACGATCTGGAATTGACTGTCCGCTCTGCTAACTGCCTTAAAGCAGAAGCTATCCACTATATCGGTGATCTGGTACAGCGTACCGAGGTTGAGCTACTTAAAACGCCTAACCTGGGTAAAAAATCTCTTACCGAGATTAAAGACGTGCTGGCCTCACGTGGTCTGTCTCTGGGCATGCGCCTGGAAAACTGGCCGCCGGCAAGCATTGCTGACGAGTAACCGGATCACAGGTTAAGGTTTTACTGAGAAGGATAAGGTCATGCGCCATCGTAAGAGTGGTCGTCAACTGAACCGCAACAGCAGCCATCGCCAGGCTATGTTCCGCAATATGGCAGGTTCACTGGTTCGTCATGAGATCATCAAGACGACCCTGCCTAAAGCGAAAGAGCTGCGCCGCGTAGTTGAGCCGCTGATTACTCTTGCCAAGACTGATAGCGTAGCTAATCGTCGTCTGGCATTCGCCCGTACTCGTGATAACGAGATCGTGGCAAAACTGTTTAACGAGCTGGGCCCGCGTTTCGCGAGCCGTGCCGGTGGTTACACTCGCATTCTGAAGTGTGGCTTCCGTGCAGGCGACAACGCTCCGATGGCTTACATCGAGCTGGTTGATCGTTCTGAATCGCAAGCAGAAGCTGCTGCAGAGTAATCTGTAGCAACATAAAAAGACCCGCTTCGGCGGGTTTTTTTATTTCTCTCATCCCACCTTCCTCGTCCTGCTAAAATAGCCTTGAGCTTACGTTCATCCCCCGGAGTTGACTATGTGGTTACTCGATCAGTGGGCAGAACGCCATATTCGTGATGCCCAGCAACAAGGTGAATTTGATAACCTTCCCGGTAGCGGTGAGCCGCTGCGCCTCGATGATGACGCGCATGTCCCCCCTGAACTGCGGGCAGGCTATCGACTACTGAAGAATGCCGGCTGTTTGCCGCCGGAGCTGGCCCAGCGTAAAGAGGCCATGGCGCTGGCCGATCTGTTAAAGACGGTACAGCGGGATCATCCTGACTATCATGAGCTTAGTCGTAGATTAGCCCTGCTTGAACTCCAGCTGCGCCAGGCTGGTTTAAGCACCGACTTTTTGCGCGGTGAGTATGCCGATAAACTGATGAAAAAAATGGGTGAGGAGTAGCGATGTACCGAATTGGAGAGCTGGCAAAGCTCGCAGAGGTGACGCCTGATACCGTTCGCTATTATGAAAAGCAGCAGATGATGGATCATGAGGTGCGAACCCAGGGCGGTTTCCGTCTGTATACCGACGGCGATCTTCAGCGGCTAAAGTTTATTCGTCATGCGCGGCAGCTTGGTTTTACTCTGGAATCGATCCGCGAGCTGCTGTCGATCCGTATCGATCCCGAGCACCATACCTGCCAGGAGTCAAAAGGCATTGTTCAGTCTCGCCTAAGCGAGGTTGAGGCGCGGATTGCAGAGTTGCAGGTCATGCGTCGCTCCCTTCAGCGGCTTAATGACGCCTGCTGCGGCATGGCCCATAGCAGCGTTTACTGTTCGATTTTGGAAGCGCTGGAGCAGGGTGGGATAAAGGATGCTGGTCAGAAAGGGTGTTAATACTGTAAAAGGCCAGCGGCAAAAGCGTGACTCACCTTTGCCGCTGACTTTCTGTTAAGGACGGCTGTTTTGCTCTTTAAGCAGGTCGCGGATCTCGGTCAGCAGTAACTCCTCTTTAGAGGGGGCTGCTGGGGCTTTGGGTTCTTCTTTCTTCTTCTGATGAAGCCGGTTAATCAGCTTAATCGCCATAAAGATCGCAAATGCCACGATCAGAAAATCAAAAATGTTCTGAATGAATACGCCGTAGTGCATGACAACCGCAGGGAGGTCACCCTGAGCCGGACGCAGCGTCCACGCGAACTGTTTGAAATCAACGCCGCCGATCAGCAGGCCGAGGGGAGGCATAATGATATCGGCAACCAGCGACGAGACAATTTTACCGAACGCCGCACCAATGATGACCCCGACGGCCAGATCGATAACGTTGCCGCGCATGGCGAATGCGCGAAACTCTTTTAACAAACTCATTTGATTCTCCTTATGCCAAAGACCCACTAAGTCTAACAAAGGTCTCTTTAATTTCCATTTCCTGGGCCATTACAGGAAGAAGGGGCTGGGTTGGAACAGCCGTTCTACATCGGTAATAAATTTTTTGTCCGTCAGAAACATAATAACGTGGTCGCCTTGCTCAATACGCAAATTATCGTTAGCAATCATAACGTCGTTACCGCGCACAACTGCCCCAATGATCGTTCCTGGCGGCAGCTTAATTTCATCAATCACTCGGCCTACGACGCGGGAAGTACTCTCATCACCATGTGCCACAGCCTCGATCGCCTCGGCAACGCCCCGACGCAGAGAGGAGACACCCACAATATCTGCTTTACGCACGTGGCTAAGCAGCGCAGAGATCGTTGCCTCCTGCGGGGAGATAGCGATATCAATGACGCTGCCCTGCACGAGGTCAACGTAGGCGCGGCGCTGGATCAGCACCATCACTTTTTTCGCCCCCATACGCTTGGCCAGCATGGCGGACATAATGTTGGCTTCATCGTCATTGGTAACGGCAATGAAAAGATCCACCTGATCGATATGCTCTTCCGCCAGCAACTCCTGATCCGACGCATCACCGTAGAAGACGATCGTATTTTGCAACTTCTCGGCTAGCTCCGCCGCCCGGCGCTGATCGCGCTCGATCAACTTAACGCTGTAGTCCTTCTCCAGCTGGCTTGCGAGGCCTGCGCCTATGTTACCGCCACCTACCAGCATAATGCGCTTATAGGGTTTTTCCAGACGCTGTAGCTCGCTCATGACGGCACGAATATGCTGTGATGCCGCGATAAAAAATACTTCATCGCCTGCTTCAACAATGGTCGATCCCTGCGGGCGGATCGGCCTGTCGTGACGAAAGATGGCGGCAACCCGGGTGTCGATATGCGGCATATGCTCGCGCATAATCGAAAGGGCGTTACCCACCAGCGGACCGCCGTAGTAGGCCTTCACCACCGCGAGGCTTACTTTACCTTCGGCAAAGTTAACGACCTGCAGTGCGCCAGGATATTCAATCAGACGATAGATGCTGTCGATCACCAGCTGCTCGGGGGCAATCAGATGATCGATAGGTACGGCATCGGTATTGAACAGCTTGTCTGCATCACGCACATAGTCAGGCGCACGAATACGCGCGATGCGGTTGGGCGTATTAAACAGCGAGTAGGCGACCTGGCAGGCAACCATATTGGTTTCATCGGAGCTGGTTACGGCAACGAGCATATCCGCATCGTCCGCGCCTGCTTCACGCAAAACGCGGGGGTGCGAGCCATGCCCTTGAACGACACGCAGGTCAAACTTATCCTGCAACATGTGCAGGCGATCGCCATTGATATCAACAACGGTAATGTCATTGTTTTCACCGACCAGGTTTTCGGCCAGCGTGCCGCCGACCTGTCCTGCACCCAGAATGATTATTTTCATCAGCTGCGACTCGTCATCTCAATCACTGTTTGATTAGCTTAGCGTAATAGAAGCCGTCACCCTCTTCCGCACCCGGAAGATTTTGCTGTCCCGGCTGCGCTGGCGTACCTGTACCGTTCAGCTGTGCATTCGGCGTTCGCTTGAGGAACTCAGCAATTTGCAGGCTGTTCTCCTCCGGGAGAACGGAACAGGTGGCATACACCAGGGTACCGCCCGGTTTCAGGTGCGGCCAGATGGCGTCGAGAATAGCAGACTGTAGCTGGACTAGCTCCGGGATATCACGATCGCGGCGCAGCCACTTGATATCCGGATGGCGGCGGATCACCCCCGTCGCCGAGCAGGGGGCATCAAGCAGAATACGATCGAACGTCTGGTCGCCGCACCACTGGGAAGGGAATCGGCCGTCGCCCTGCTTAACCTGCGCCTTCACTCCCAGACGCTTCAGGTTATCGTAGACGCGGGAGAGGCGCTGTTCATCAACGTCAACTGCCAGGACGCTGGCTTCAGGAGCGACTTCCAGAATATGGGTTGTTTTACCCCCCGGCGCGGCACAGAGATCGAGGATCTGCTCGCCGTTTTGCGGCTCCAGAAAATTCATGCAGCCCTGGGCCGAGGCGTCCTGTACCGTCACCCAGCCCTGATCGAAGCCGGGCAGAGCCTGCACCGGGGCAGGCGAGGCCAGGCGCACGGCATCGGGATAATCGTTATGAGGAAAACCCTGCTGACCGGAGGCCTCCAGCAGCGCCAGCCAGGCATCGCGGGAGTGGTGGTTGCGGTTCACGCGTAGCCACATCGGCGGACGCAGGTTGTTAGCCTCAACGATATGCTCCCACTGCTGCGGGTAGGCTTTTTGCAGGCGCTTAAGCAGCCAGTCAGGATGCAAAAAACGGCTTTCGCTGGTGGCAAACTCTGCCAGCAGCGGCTCCTGCTGACGCTGGAACTGGCGCAGTACGCCGTTAATCAGGCCTTTTAGCTGTGGACGCTTAATCGCTACTGCACCCTCTACCGTTTCCGCTAAGGCAGCGTGCGGCGGAACGCGGGTATAGAGCAGCTGATAAAACCCAACCATGATCAGATAGTGAAGGGTGCGCTGCTTGCCGGTCATCGGCCGGGACATCAGCTTATTGATGAGCCACTCCATTTGGGAGAGTGTGCGCAGCACGCCAAAGCACAGCTCTTGAAGCAGGGCTTTATCTTTATCCGAGACTTTCTGCTGCAGAGCAGGGAGGACGTTACTAAGCGACTGACCCTGCTCAACAACCTGTTCGATGGCCTGCGCTGCCATGCTGCGTAAATTGATTGTTTTTTTCATAACCGCAAAAATAAAAATGCCCGGCAACACCGGGCGTTAAAGGTAGGGGCCGTCAGGCCAGACGGTGACCGGGAATAAACCATTCGCGACGGGAGTTCAGGAGATCCTGCGCACTCATCGCTTTTTTACCTGCCGGCTGCAGCGACTCCAGATTCAGAATGCCGTCGGCGGTCGCAACCTGAATACCCTGTTTATTGGCATCAACAATCGTGCCTGGCTCAGCGCCGGTCTGCTGGTTGATTACCGACGCCTTCCAGACTTTCACCGGCTGCTCGTCGATCTCCAGCCAGCTCATCGGCCATGGATTAAAGGCCCGGATGCAGCGCTCAAGCTGCGCCGCAGAGAGCGACCAGTCGATGCGCGCTTCCTCTTTGCTGAGCTTTTCAGCGTAGGTGACGAGCGCCTCATCCTGTACCTGCGGCTGGGCAGTGCCCTGTGCCAGCTGGTCCAGAGTTTCGATTAACCCCTGCGGGCCAAGTTCTGCGAGCTTATCGTAGAGCGAGGCGCTGGTATCTTCGGCGGTAATTGGACAGGCAAGCTTGTAGAGCATATCGCCGGTGTCCAGCCCCACGTCCATCTGCATAATGGTAACGCCCGTTTCGGCATCGCCCGCCCACAGCGAACGCTGAATGGGAGCCGCCCCGCGCCAGCGCGGCAGCAGAGAACCGTGAACGTTAATGCAGCCGAGGCGCGGCATATCAAGTACTGCCTTCGGCAGGATGAGGCCATAGGCAACGACGACCATGACGTCAGCGTTGAGATCGGCAACCAGCTGCTGGTTCTCCTGCGGGCGCAAAGAGACGGGCTGAAAGACAGGTAGGCCTTTCGCTTCAGCCAGCACCTTCACCGGACCCGGCATCAGTTTTTTACCGCGCCCGGCGGGCCTGTCTGGCTGGGTAAAGACGCCAACCACCTGGTGTCCGGATGACAGCAGCGCGTCAAGATGACGCGCGGCAAAGTCAGGCGTACCGGCAAAAATAATACGTAGTGAATCCGACACGTTGATCCTTTTGGCTTCGGTTATGCACGCCCGTTCAGGCGGTCCAGTTTTTCCACTTTCTGGCGAATGCGCTGACGCTTCATCGGCGACAGATAGTCGATAAACAGTTTGCCGACCAGGTGATCCATTTCATGCTGAATACAGATGGCCAGCAGGCCGTCGGCTTCCAGCTCAAAGGATTTACCTTCGCGATCGAGGGCGCGAATTTTTACTTTTTCCGCGCGTGGAACCAGCGCACGCTGCTCAGGGATTGACAGACAACCCTCTTCAATACCGGTCTCGCCGCTCTTTTCCAGCAATTCTGGGTTAATGAGCACCAGCTGCTCGTCGCGGTTTTCAGAGACATCAATAACAATAATACGTTGGTGGATATCAACCTGCGTGGCGGCAAGACCAATACCCTCTTCGGCGTACATCGTTTCAAACATATCATCAACGATGCGCTGAATTTCTGCATTCACTTCTTTTACCGGCGCAGCGACTTTGCGAAGACGCTCGTCCGGAATATGTAACACGTGCAAAACTGACATAAATACCCAGGAGTTGTGTTCAGGAGTTGAAAAGATCGTTACCACTATTCTAGACAAATCCCCCTCCGATTGACAGCATCAGTGACCAATCGCAAAGATTGCAACCGCCCCGTGTGGCAAGGGACAAGGATGACTTTGACAGAGATTTGGCTGCGGCTGATCCACCTCGGTGAACTCTATGGCGAACGGATGCTGGAGGCCGCACATTTTTTAGCATCTCATCCCCATCCCGATGCAAAAACGCTTTCGCTCGCCGGGCTGACGGCAAAACAGAGCGCGCGGTTTTTCGCTGTCTCTACCCGCGATATCGACAGCACGCTTGCGTGGCTGGCTCTGCCTGAGCATCACCTGCTGTTGGCGAGCGATGGGGACTACCCGCCAACGCTGCGTGCTATTCCTGATTTCCCCGGCGCGCTGTTTGTGAAGGGAGATGTGAGCCTGCTCACTACCCCGCAGCTGGCCGTGGTGGGTAGCCGAGCAAACTCATGGTATGGCGAGCGCTGGGGAGGTCATTTTTGCGAACGGCTCGCGGCGTGCGGCTTAACAATTACCAGCGGGCTGGCGTTAGGCATCGATGGGATTGCCCATCGCAGCGCGCTGCGCAGCGGAGGTAAAAGCCTTGCGGTGCTGGGTAACGGTCTGCAACAGATCTATCCCCGTCGGCATGCTGCCCTGGCGGCGGAGCTTATTGAGGCTGGTGGCGCGCTGGTATCAGAGTTTCCACTGGCAGCACTGCCCAGACCGGGTAACTTTCCCCGGCGTAACCGGGTTATCAGCGGCCTTAGCCAGGGCGTGCTGGTGGTGGAGGCTGCCCTGCGTAGTGGATCCCTGGTAACCGCCCGTTGCGCGATGGATCAGGGGCGGGAAGTCTTTGCGCTGCCCGGCGCGTTGGGCAGTCCCGGTAGCGAAGGCCCTCACTGGCTGATCCAGCAGGGGGCGATGTTGGTCAGCACCCCAGAGGAGATCCTCGAAAATCTACATCAGGGTTTACCCTGGCTACACAATGCACGCGAAAAACCAATTTATTCGTCAGAACACCGAGCGGCGGCATTGCCATTTCCTGAGCTCCTGGCTAACGTAGGAGATGAGGTAACACCTGTTGACGTCGTCGCTGAACGTGCCGGCCAACCTGTGCCAGTGATTGTGGCCCAGCTACTCGAACTGGAGTTAGCAGGATGGATCGCAGCTGTACCCGGCGGCTATGTCCGATTAAGGAGGGCAAGCCATGTTCGACGTACTAATGTATTTGTTTGAGACTTATATCCACAACGAAGCAGAACTGCGTGTGGATCAGGACAAACTTGAACGGGACCTCACTGACGCCGGTTTTGACCGTGAGGATATCTACAACGCGCTACTGTGGCTGGAGAAGCTTGCTGACTATCAGGAAGGCCTCGCCGAACCGATGCAGCTTGCCTCAGACCCTCTCTCTCTGCGTATCTATACTGCAGAAGAGTGTGAACGGCTGGATGCCAGCTGCCGGGGTTTCCTGTTATTCCTCGAGCAGATTCAGGTGCTAAACCTCGAAACACGAGAAATGGTGATTGAGCGCGTGCTGGCGCTGGATACGGCAGAGTTCGAGCTGGAAGATCTCAAGTGGGTCATCCTGATGGTGCTCTTCAATATCCCAGGCTGTGAAAATGCCTATCAGCAGATGGAAGAATTACTCTTTGAAGTGAATGAAGGTATGCTGCACTAACTATCGTCGCAGCATCAAGAGTTGTTATGGCCAAATCAGCACTGTTTTCGGTGTCTAATCAAGAGCCCTGCCCGCAGTGCGGGGCTCCGCTTGTTATTCGGACCGGGAAACGCGGGCCGTTTCTTGGTTGTTCCCACTATCCTGAATGTGACTATGTCCGCTCCCTGAAAAGCCAGGCCGATGGACATATCGTCAAGGTTCTGGAGGGGCAGCTGTGCCCACTTTGCCAGTCTGTGCTGGTGCTTCGCCAGGGGCGCTTCGGTATGTTTATTGGCTGTAGCCAATATCCGGAATGCGGACATACGGAAACAATCGATAAACCCGACGACACGACCATTACCTGTCCGCAGTGCAAGCAGGGCACCCTCGTCCAGCGACGTTCACGCTATGGCAAAACCTTCCACTCCTGCGATCGCTATCCGGAGTGCCAGTTTGTTATCAATTTTAAACCGGTAGCAGGCGAGTGCCCGACGTGTCACTACCCGCTACTTATAGAGAAGAAAATCGTGCAGGGCGTTAAATGCTTCTGTGCCAGTAAACAATGTGGAAAGCCGGTCACGGCGGAAAAGAACAGTGAATAATAACCTGCCCTCAGGCGCTATCGCGGATGCGGTGGCGGTACTGAATAGAGAAGATGTCATCGCCTATCCCACCGAAGCTGTTTTTGGCGTCGGCTGCGACCCCGACAGTGAAACGGCGGTTAACCGCCTTCTGGTATTAAAACAGCGTCCGGTAGAGAAGGGGTTGATCCTTATTGCTGCCAGCTTTGAGCAACTGAAACCTTATATAGATGAGCAGGCGTTAAATGATGCCCAGCGAGAAGCGGTATTTGCCTGCTGGCCTGGACCGGTGACCTTTGTTTTCCCGGCAAAACCGACAACGCCGCGCTGGCTGACCGGGCGCTTTGACTCCCTGGCCGTACGGGTTACCGATCATCCGCTGGTGGTGGAGCTGTGCAAGGCTTACGGTAAACCGTTGGTCTCTACCAGCGCTAATCTTACCGGTCTGCCGCCGTGCCGGACAACCGAGGAGGTGCGCGCGCAGTTTGGCGATGCGTTTCCGGTTGTAGAAGGTGAAACCGGCGGGCGTGAAAATCCGTCTGAAATTCGTGACGCATTGACCGGCGAACGTTTTCGCCAGGGGTGATCTATGGAATCCTATGCCGTTTTTGGTAATCCCATTGCACACAGTAAATCGCCGTTTATTCATCAGCAGTTTGCGCAGCAGTTGCAGATAGCTCACCCTTACGGGCGCGTTCTGGCTCCCGTTGATGATTTTATTGCGACGCTAAACGCTTTTTTCGCTGCGGGCGGAAAGGGGGCTAACGTCACCGTTCCCTTTAAAGAAGAAGCGTTTGCCCGGGCGGATGAGCTGACGGAGCGCGCGGCGCTTGCCGGTGCGGTTAATACGCTCAAGCGTCTTGATGATGGCCGTCTGCTGGGGGATAACACCGACGGCATTGGCCTACTCAGCGATCTGCAGCGGCTAGGATTCATTAAGCCAGGCTTTCGCATTCTGCTGATTGGTGCAGGTGGCGCGTCACGCGGCGTACTGCTGCCGCTGCTCTCTCTCGACTGTGCGGTAACCATAACCAATCGGACTTTTGCTCGAGCCGAAGAGCTGGCGACGTTATTCGCCCATACCGGCAGCGTTAGCGCCGTCGCGATGAAGGATCTTGTCGGGCACGAGTTTGATCTTATTATCAACGCCACTTCCAGCGGCATCAGTGGGGAAACGCCGCAGATCCCTGGCTCCCTGATCGATAGCCATAGTCACTGCTATGACATGTTCTATCAAAAAGGAGAGACGCCGTTTCTCCGCTGGTGTGAACAGCATGGTGCAAAACAGCGTGCGGATGGGTTGGGGATGCTGGTGGCGCAGGCTGCTCATGCGGTACTGCTCTGGCATGGCGTGCTGCCGGAAACCGCCCTGGTGATTGAACGACTCAAGCAGGAGCTGGCCGCGTGAACCAGGCGATTCACTTTCCCGATCGGGAAGCGTGGCATAACGAACTGAACGCCATCTGCTTCCCGGTGCTGGTTAACGGCATGCAGCTTAGCTGTGCGATTAAAGCCGAAACGCTGGCAAACCGGTTCGGCGGCGAGACGCCAGCCCAGTGGCTGGCGCTTTTTCAGGAGCATCGCTGGGATCTGGAAGAGGAGGCCGAACAGCTGATCCGACGCCAGCAGGAGGACGATCAGGGTTGGGTGTGGCTCTCCTGCGCCTGATCCAGATAGTCGTCTTTCCATTTCACATAGTTATTGGCGGAGTACAGCAGCCCCGCAATCTCCGCCTCGGTCAGAGGGCGGATCTGTTTAACCGGGCTGCCTAAATAGAGAAAGCCGCTCGCCAGACGCTTATTCTGCGGTACCAGGCTACCGGCGCCAATCATCACGTCATCCTCTACAACTACACCATCCAGCAAAATGGATCCCATTCCGACCAGCACTCTGTTGCCCACCGTGCAGCCGTGCAGCATCACTTTATGCCCTACCGTCACATCTTCACCAATAGTGAGCGGATTACCGTCCGGGTTATAGGAAGATTTATGGGTCACGTGCAGCACGCTGCCATCCTGAATATTGCTGCGGGCACCAATCTGCACGTAATTCACATCGCCGCGGATCGCAACCAGCGGCCAGATGCCAACGTCATCAGCCACTCTGACATCGCCGATCACCACGCTGGTGGCATCAATCATCACGCGCTGACCTATTTTAGGGTAGAGATCTTTATAAGAACGTAGAGCAGCTGACATAGTTACCTCGTCAAAACAGAAGTTATAGTGATGACTTTGGTAGCTTTAGAGGCCTGGCGCAAGCCCTTTACACGCCAAAATTTAAGCAGATCGCACAGGATCTCAGCATAAAGAGTGAAAAAGCGGCGGTCGGAAAAAAAGATCCAAAAAAGGGTTGTGCAAAAAAATGGGATCCCTATAATGCGCCTCCATCGAAACGGCAAACGTGAATCACTTCACGGAAACAGCCGGTCCGGTTGAAGAGAAAAAATTCTGAAATTGAGGGTTGACTCTGAAAGAGGAAAACGTATTATACGGGACCTCGCAACGGTGAGCGAAAGCCGCGTTGCACTGCTCTTTAACAATTTATCAGACAATCTGTGTGGGCACTCGAAGACATGGATTCTTAACGTCGCAAGACGCTAAATGAATACCAAGTCTCTGGAGTGAACATACGTAATTCATTA